>NZ_FNBR01000012.1:0-2500 GCF_900102405.1 Dyella sp. 333MFSha
TCCATACAGAACCACCGGATCACTAAGACCTACTTTCGTACCTGCTTGATCCGTCGATCTCGCAGTCAAGCACGCTTATGCCTTTGCACACAGTGCGCGATGTCCGACCGCGCTGAGCGTACCTTCGTGCTCCTCCGTTACTCTTTGGGAGGAGACCGCCCCAGTCAAACTACCCACCATACATGGTCCCCGATCCGGATTACGGACCTAGGTTAGAACGTCAAGCACTTCAGGGTGGTATTTCAAGGATGGCTCCACCAGAACTAGCGTCCTGGTTTCATAGCCTCCCACCTATCCTACACAGAAGAACTCAACGTTCAATGTAAAGCTATAGTAAAGGTTCACGGGGTCTTTCCGTCTTGCCGCGGGAACGCTGCATCTTCACAGCGATTTCAATTTCACTGAGTCTCGGGTGGAGACAGCGCCGCTGTCGTTACGCCATTCGTGCAGGTCGGAACTTACCCGACAAGGAATTTCGCTACCTTAGGACCGTTATAGTTACGGCCGCCGTTTACTGGGGCTTCGATCAAGAGCTTCGCCTTGCGGCTGACCCCATCAATTAACCTTCCAGCACCGGGCAGGCGTCACACCCTATACGTCCACTTTCGTGTTTGCAGAGTGCTGTGTTTTTGATAAACAGTCGCAGCGGCCAGGTTACTGCGACCCCTCGATGCTCAGTCACGCACGTGACCACACCAAGAGGCGCACCTTCTCCCGAAGTTACGGTGCCATTTTGCCTAGTTCCTTCACCCGAGTTCTCTCAAGCGCCTTGGGATTCTCACCCTGCCTACCTGTGTCGGTTTACGGTACGGTTTTTCTACAGCTGAAGCTTAGTGGCTTTTCCTGGAAGCGTGGTGTCAGTCACTTCGTCCCAAAGGACTCGTCTCGGTGCTCGGCATAAAGAATCCCGGATTTGCCTAAGAAACATGCCTACCGCCTTTCCCCAGGACAACCAACGCCTGGTAGACCTAACCTTCTCCGTCCCCACATCGCACTGTAGAAAAGTGCAGGAATATTAACCTGCTTCCCATCGACTACGCATTTCTGCCTCGCCTTAGGGGCCGACTCACCCTGCGCCGATGAACGTTGCGCGAGGAAACCTTGGGCTTTCGGCGGGGAGGCTTTTCACCCCCCTTATCGTTACTCATGTCAGCATTCGCACTTCCGATACCTCCAGCAGACTTTACAATCCACCTTCACAGGCCTACGGAACGCTCCTCTACCGCGTACGGATCAAAATCCGTACACCCCGAGCTTCGGTGCATAGCTTAGCCCCGTTAAATCTTCCGCGCAGACCGACTCGACCAGTGAGCTATTACGCTTTCTTTAAAGGGTGGCTGCTTCTAAGCCAACCTCCTGGCTGTCTATGCCTTTCCACATCGTTTTCCACTTAGCTATGACTTTGGGACCTTAGCTGCGGGTCTGGGTTGTTTCCCTTTTCACGACGGACGTTAGCACCCGCCGTGTGTCTCCCGTGTATCACGTGTTGGTATTCGGAGTTTGCCATGGGTTGGTAAGTCTCAATGACCCCCTAGCCATAACAGTGCTCTACCCCCAACAGTGTTCGCACGAGGCGCTACCTAAATAGCTTTCGAGGAGAACCAGCTATCTCCGAGTTTGTTTAGCCTTTCACTCCGATCCTCAACTCATCCCCATCTATTGCAACAGATGTGGGTTCGGTCCTCCAGTGCGTGTTACCGCACCTTCAACCTGGTCAAGGATAGATCACTCGGTTTCGGGTCTACTGCCAGAGACTATTCGCCCTATTCAGACTCGGTTTCCCTTCGCCTCCCCTATACGGTTAAGCTTGCCACTGACAGTAAGTCGCTGACCCATTATACAAAAGGTACGCAGTCACCCTTGCGGGCTTCCACTGCTTGTACGTATACGGTTTCAGGGTCTATTTCACTCCCCTCTCCGGGGTTCTTTTCGCCTTTCCCTCACGGTACTAGTTCGCTATCGGTCAGTCAGGAGTATTTAGCCTTGGAGGATGGTCCCCCCATGTTCAGACAAGGTTTCACGTGCCCCGCCTTACTCAATTTCATGCCATGCACCCTTTCGTCTACCGGGCTATCACCGTCTACGGCCAGCTTTTCCACGCTGTTCGACTAGAATGTACGACACTTTTGGGCTAGTCCGCGTTCGCTCGTCGCTACTGACGGAATCTCGGTTGATTTCTTTTCCTCCGGGTACTTAGATATTTCAGTTCCCCGGGTTCGCTTCGTACAGCTATGTATTCACTGCACGATACCGCCTAAGCGGTGGGTTTCCCCATTCGGACATTGCCGGATCAAAGCTTGTTGCCAGCTCCCCGACACTTTTCGCAGGCTGCCACGTCCTTCATCGCCTCTGACTGCCAAGGCATCCACCGTATACGCTTAGTCGCTTGACCATATAACCCCAAGTCGCCTCGGGGCCACATACATCCAGCCACTTCGTTTCGCCTTAACACTTATCTCGGTTCGGTTTGAACCAAGACGCTTGTCACTCGTTTACATGT
>NZ_FNBR01000011.1:0-16018 GCF_900102405.1 Dyella sp. 333MFSha
TTCCCGATCGCCATGGACGAAGGCCTGCGCTTCGCGATCCGCGAAGGCGGTCGTACCGTCGGCGCCGGCGTCGTCGCCAAGATCAACAAGTAAGATAAGTGATGCCGGCCCCTCGGGGTCGGCACCCGGTCGCGGGGCGGGTCGGTCTTTGACTGCCCGCCCCGCGGTTCAACGGTTTCATTTGTACGCCAGTAGCTCAATTGGCAGAGCAGCGGTCTCCAAAACCGCAGGTTGGGGGTTCGAGTCCCTCCTGGCGTGCCACTTTTCGAGGAACGACGGCGGTTGACGCCGGGCGCAAGCAGGCGGTTTCGCTCGCTACGTCCGTCAGGCACCAGGCCAAGCGCGCATGAACACCAAGGCAGAACAAGCCAAGAGTATGGGCCCGGCCGATTTCGGCAAGCTGGCGCTCGCGCTGGTGGTGCTCGTCGCCGGCATCGTCGGTTTCTACTATTTCAGCGATAACCCGAGCGTGCCGTCCTTCGCACGCGTCGTCGGCGTTATCGCGGCGGTCGTCGCCGCCATGGCGATCGGTGCCTTTACGGTGCCCGGCCGCAAGCTGCGTGGTTTCATCTCCGAATCGCAGTTCGAGTTGCGCAAGGTCGTCTGGCCGTCGCGCGACGAAACGTTGAAGACCACCGGCATCATCATCGTGGTCGTCATCATTCTCTCGCTGCTGATGGGGCTGATCGACTGGTTGCTTAAAACCATCGTGCTCGATTGGCTGCTTAAGCTCGGACATTGAGGTAAGGCATGAGCAAGCGCTGGTACGTGGTTCACGCCTATTCGGGTTTCGAACAGCAGGTTCGCAAGGCCCTGACCGAGCGCGTCGTGCGCGAAGGTATGGAAGAGAAGTTCGGTGAGATCCTGGTTCCGACCGAGGAAGTCATCGAGATGCGCGGTGGCCAGAAGCGTCGCAGCGAGCGCAAGTTCTTCCCGGGTTATGTTCTGGTCCAGATCGAAACCGATACGAGCGGCAAGGTGCCGCGCATCGACGACGAATGCTGGCATCTGGTCAAGGAAACCCCGAAGGTCATGGGTTTCATCGGCGGCACCGCCGACCGTCCGCACCCGATCCGCGATACCGAGGCTGACGCTATTCTCAGTCGCGTGCGCGAGGGTGTCGAGAAGCCCCGTCCGAAGGTTCTCTTCGAGCCGGGCGAGATGGTTCGTGTCACCGAAGGTCCGTTCAACGACTTCAATGGCGTCGTCGAAGAAGTCAACTACGAAAAGAGCCGCCTGCGCGTCGCGGTGCTCATTTTCGGTCGTTCTACCCCGGTCGAGCTCGAATTCGGCCAGGTGGAGAAGGCCTAAGGGCCTCCTGGCGGGATCGCTCCCGCCCATTCGGCATCGGGTTGCTTAGCCCGGGTCGGACGTCTATAATGCCCGGTCCACGCTGGAGCCTTGCGCTTCGGCGTGTCCGCGTTTCAGGGGTTCGCAGGTGCGAATCCCCTCACCACCACGGAAGGTCAACAGCGAGGAGCCGCAAGGCGTCAGCACTCGCGAGGAAAGTTAAATGGCAAAGAAAGTCATTGGTTACATCAAGTTGCAGGTCAAGGCCGGTCAGGCTAACCCGTCGCCGCCGGTGGGTCCGGCCCTCGGTCAGCGCGGTCTGAACATCATGGAGTTCTGCAAGGCATTCAATGCCGCCACGCAGAAGCTCGAGCCGGGTCTCCCGATCCCGGTCGTGATCACGGCCTATTCGGACCGTACCTTCACCTTCATCACGAAGACCCCGCCGGCCTCGATCCTTCTCAAGAAGATCACGGGCGTGGCCAAGGGTTCGCAGAAGCCGAACACCGACAAGGTCGGTAAGGTCACCCGCGCCCAGCTCGAGGAAATCGCGAAGCAGAAGGAGCCGGATCTCACGGCTGCTGATCTCGAAGCTGCCGTGCGTACGATCGCCGGCAGCGCGCGTTCCATGGGTCTGGTGGTGGAGGGTTAAGTCATGGCAAAGCTCACGAAGCGTATGAAGGCCGCATCGGCCGCTGTCCAGCCCGGCAAGACCTATGGTCTCGACGAAGCGCTGAAGATCGTCAAGGACAACGCCAAGGCCAAGTTCGGCGAGTCGGTCGACGTCTCGGTCCGTCTCGGCATCGACGCGAAGAAGTCCGACCAGGGCGTTCGCGGTTCCTCGCTGCTGCCGCACGGCACCGGCAAGACCGTTCGCGTGGCCGTGTTCGTGCCGCCGGGTGAGAAGGCTGACGCCGCTCTCGCCGCCGGCGCCGACGCTGTCGGTATGGACGACCTCGCCGAGAAGATGGCCGCTGGCGATCTGAACTACGGCCGCGTCATTGCTACGCCGGACGCGATGCGCGTCGTCGGTAAGCTCGGTCAGGTCCTCGGTCCCCGTGGCCTGATGCCGAACCCGAAGGACGGCTCGGTCACCGCCGACGTCGCCACGGCCGTCAAGAACGCCAAGGCCGGCCAGGTCAAGTTCCGTAACGACAAGGGTGGCATCATCCACGCCACCATCGGCAAGGCGAGCTTCGAAGCCGCCCAGCTGGCCGACAACCTGAATGCCCTGATCGCCGACCTGCTGAAGGCCAAGCCTTCCGCAGCCAAGGGTCAGTACATCCAGAAGGTCGCGCTGTCGAGCACCATGGGCGTGGGCGTGCCGGTCGATACCTCGACCGTGAACACCTCGGCCAAGTAATCGGTTTTACGGCCTCCGCCGGTTCGCCGGCGGGGGAACGTTTTTGAGGGCAGCCGGGGGCGCAAGTCCGCGGTAGCCGTCAAAGACCGTAGGCGCGTTCAGCGCGCGACGGCGACGAGCAGGGAGCTCGTGTTGGCATGGAAACGCCGTCGTCGTTAGCGGGTTCGCTTAATCGGGTACCTCGCGGTGTCCGGCCTGCGTAGATGGTGTAGCCCCTTCCGTATTCGTTTCGAATGGGGAAAGGCCACCACCCGGGACACGTCGTGTCCCCGACGTCAGGACGATGTCGCCCAGGACCGCAAACGGCAGGAGTCGTGAGCGGAGTTCAATTGGAGGAGTGCAATGGCTCTCAATCTGTCCCAGAAGCAAGAAGTAGTCGCAGAGCTGGCAGAAATCGCCGCTAAGGCTCACTCCTTGGTCGCTGTCGAGTACGCAGGCACCACGGTCTCTCAGATGACCGCGATGCGTAAGAAGGCACGCGAGTCGGGCGTTTTCTTGAAAGTTGTCAAGAACACGCTTGCCGCCCGCGCTGTCGCCGGAACCGAGTTCGAGGTCGTCCAGGACGCTCTCGTCGGTCCGCTGCTTTATGCGTTCTCGCTCGAAGAACCCGGCGCTGCCGGGCGCGTGATCAAGGAATTCGCAAAGTCTAACGACAAGCTCATCCCGAAGGTCGTTTCGGTGGAAGGCAAGCTGCTTCCCCCGGCGCACGTCGACGTTCTCGCGTCGCTGCCGACCCGCCAGGAAGCGCTTGCCATGCTGGCCCGCGTCCTGTCCGAACCGGCTGCGATGTTCGCACGCGCCGTCAAGGCAGTGGCCGATCAGCAGGGTGGTGGCGAAGTCGCCGCCGACGCCCCGACCGAAGCCGAACCCGCCTAAGTTCGCCGACTTTTCTCATCGAAACCATTTAAAGGTAAGAAACAATGTCCACCCTGACCACCGAACAGATCGTCGAAGCCATCAAGGCCAAGTCCCTGATGGAAATCATGGAACTGGTTAAGTCGATCGAAGACACCTTTGGCGTCTCGGCTGCCGCTCCGGTTGCCGCCGCTGGCCCGGCCGCTGCCGGCCCGGCCGCTGAAGAGCAGACCGAGTTCGACGTGATCCTCAAGTCCGCCGGCGACAAGAAGGTCGACGTCATCAAGGCTGTCCGCGCCATCACCGGCCTCGGCCTGAAGGAAGCGAAGGACCTGACCGAAGCCGGTGGCGTCGTGAAGGAAGCCGCTTCGAAGGACGACGCTGCCAAGTTCAAGAAGGATCTGGAAGCTGCCGGCGCCACGGTCGAACTCAAGTAATCGGCGCCTTGCGCGCCAGTAGTTCGACATAGCGTCAAGTGAGCCTGGGGGCGTAAGCCCCCGGGCTTTGGCCGTTCAGCGGCCTGTTCGAAGCGTCACGCGTCATGTTCCACGCTGTCCCTGTCGGAAATGGGACATCGGGAGTCGAGGGCAGCGATGCCCTGCGGTACGAATCTCGATCTCCGATTTTCGATCCATCCGATTTTTGATTGACCCATTACTGAGTCGAGGCGGTACCTACCATGACCTACTCGTTTACCGAGAAGAAGCGCATCCGTAAGGACTTCGGCAAGCGCCCGCCCGTGCTGGGCGTGCCCAACCTGCTGACCATCCAGACTGACTCGTACAAGGAATTCCTGCAGGAGCAGCTGAGCTCCAAGCAGCGCGAAGAGAAGGGCCTCCACGCCGCCCTGAAGTCGGTGTTCCCGATTTCCAGCTATTCCGGCAATGCCGCGCTCGAGTACGTCGACTACAGGCTCGGCGAACCCGCGTTTGATGAACGTGAATGCCGCAACCGTGGCATGACGTTCGGTGCGCCGCTGCGCACGACGGTCCGCCTGGTGATCTACGACAAGGACAGCCCGGCTTCCAAGAAGGCCGTGAAGTACGTCAAGGAGCAGGAGGTCTACATGGGCGAGATCCCGCTCATGACCGACACCGGCACCTTCATCATCAACGGCACCGAGCGCGTCATCGTCTCGCAGCTGCATCGTTCGCCGGGCGTGTTCTTCGATCACGACCGCGGCAAGACGCACAGCTCGGGCAAGCTGCTGTTCTCGGCTCGCGTCATTCCTTACCGTGGCTCGTGGCTCGACTTCGAGTTCGACCCGAAGGACGCGCTGTTCACCCGTATCGATCGTCGCCGCAAGCTGCCGGTGACGGTGCTCCTGCGCGCGCTCGGTTACGGCAACGAAGAGATGCTCGACATCTTCTTCGAGCACAACGTGTTCCACCTGGGCAAGAAGGGCGGCGTCACGCTCGATCTCGTCGCCGAGCGCCTGCGCGGTGAGACCCTCTCGTTCGACCTGCTGGTCGACGGCAAGGTGCTGGTCGAGGCCGGCAAGCGCATCACCGCGCGCCACGTCCGTCAGCTGGCCAGCGAGAAGATCACCACGCTCGAAGTGCCGGACGACTACCCGGTCGGCCGTATCGTCGCGATCGACATGATCGACAAGGACACGGGCGAGATCATCGCCGCGGCCAACGACGAGCTCACCCTCGAGCACCTCGAGAAGTTCCGCAAGGGCGGTATCGAAACCGTGCCGACGCTGTACGTCAACGATCTCGATCGTGGTGCGTACATCTCGAACACGCTGCGCATCGACAACACGCGCACGCAGCTCGAGGCCCTGGTCGAAATCTACCGGATGATGCGTCCGGGCGAGCCGCCGACCAAGGATGCCGCGCAAAATCTGTTCTTCAATCTGTTCTTCACCTTCGACCGTTACGACCTTTCGGGCGTCGGCCGCATGAAGTTCAATCGCCGTGTCGGCCGCAAGGACGTCATCGGTCCGGGCGTGCTCTACGATCACAAGTACTTCTCCGAGCGCAAGGAAGAAGAGTCGCAGCGTCTGGTCGCCGAGCAGGGCGAGACCTCCGACATCCTCGACGTCCTGCGCGTCCTGATCGACATTCGCAACGGCACCGGCACGGTCGACGATATCGACCATCTCGGTAACCGTCGCGTGCGTTCGGTCGGCGAAATGGCGGAAAACACCTTCCGCATCGGTCTCGTCCGTGTCGAGCGCGCGGTTCGCGAGCGTCTGTCGCTGGCTGAATCCGAAGGCCTGACTCCGCAGGAACTGATCAACGCCAAGCCGGTCGCGGCGGCGGTGAAGGAGTTCTTCGGTTCGTCGCAGCTCTCGCAGTTCATGGATCAGAACAACCCGCTGTCCGAAGTGACCCACAAGCGCCGCGTGTCGGCGCTCGGACCAGGCGGCCTGACCCGTGAGCGCGCCGGCTTCGAAGTCCGCGACGTTCACCCGACCCATTACGGCCGTGTCTGCACCATCGAAACGCCGGAAGGTCCGAACATCGGCCTGATCAACTCGCTGGCCGTGTATGCCCGCACCAACGCTTACGGCTTCCTCGAGACGCCGTACCGCAAGGTCGAGAACGGCAAGGTCACCGACAAGGTCGATTACCTCTCCGCCATCGAAGAGGGCGACCACGTCATCGCGCAGGCGAACTCGCCGCTGTCGAAGGAAGGCAAGTTCCTCGAAGACTTCGTCTCCTGCCGCTTCCGCGGTGAGTCGGAGCTGCGTCCGTCGGCCGAGATCAACTACATGGACGTTTCGCCCATGCAGACGGTGTCGGTCGCGGCGGCACTCGTGCCGTTCCTCGAGCACGATGACGCGAACCGCGCTCTGATGGGCGCCAACATGCAGCGCCAGGCCGTTCCGACCCTGCGCAGCCAGAAGCCGCTCGTCGGCACGGGTATCGAGCGCGCCGTGGCGCGTGACTCGGGCGTTACCGTGTCCGCCAAGCGCGGCGGTGTCATCGACCAGGTCGATGCCGCCCGTATCGTCGTGCGCGTCAACGAAGCGGAAGTGGACGAGAACGACGCCGGCGTCGATATCTATACGCTGACCAAGTACACCCGCTCCAACCAGAACACCAACCTCAATCAGCGTCCGCTGGTGAACGTCGGTGACATCGTGGCGGTGGGCGACACCCTGGCGGACGGTTCCTCGACCGACCTCGGTGAGCTCGCGCTCGGCCAGAACATGCTCGTCGCGTTCATGCCGTGGAACGGCTACAACTTCGAAGACTCGATCCTCATCTCCGAGCGCGTGGTCCAGGAAGATCGTTACACCTCGATCCACATCGAGGAAATGACCTGCATCGCCCGTGACACCAAGCTGGGTGCCGAGGAAATCACCGCCGACATCCCGAACGTGGGTGAGCAGGCGCTGGCTCGTCTGGACGAATCCGGCATCGTGTACATCGGTGCGGAAGTGAAGGCGGGCGACATCCTCGTCGGCAAGGTCACGCCCAAGGGCGAGAGCCAGCTGACGCCGGAAGAGAAGCTCCTCCGCGCCATCTTCGGCGAGAAGGCGTCGGACGTTAAGGACAGCTCGCTGCGCGTGCCCCCGGGCATGGACGGCAATGTCATCGACGTGCAGGTCTTCACCCGCGACGGTATCGAGAAGGACAAGCGCGCCAAGCAGATCGAAGAGACCGAACTGAAGCGGATCCGCAAGGATCTGGACGATCAGTTCCGCATCCTCGAAGGCGCCATCTACGCACGTATGCGTGCGCAGCTCGTCGGCAAGTCCGCGATGAGCGGTCCGGGCGGTCTCAAGCGCGGCACCGTCATCGACGACGCCTACCTCGATACGCTGAAGAAAGACGACTGGTTCAAGATCAACGTCAAGGAAGAGGAAGTCTCGGAGTTCCTCGAGCGCGCGGCCGACCAGGTCAAGCGTCACCGCGAGGCCTTCGACAAGCGCTTCAAGGAGAAGCAGGGCAAGATCACCCAGGGCGACGACCTCGCTCCGGGCGTGCTCAAGATGGTCAAGGTGTACCTCGCCGTTAAGCGCCGCATCCAGCCGGGCGACAAGATGGCAGGCCGCCACGGCAACAAGGGTGTCGTGTCGATGATCGTTCCGGTCGAAGACATGCCGTTCTCCGCCGACGGCCGTCCGGTCGACATCTGCCTGAACCCGCTGGGCGTGCCTTCGCGTATGAACATCGGTCAGATTCTCGAGGTCCATCTGGGCTGGGCCGCCAAGGGCCTGGGCCACAAGATCTCGGCCATGATCGAAGCCAACGAGAAGCCGGCGAAGCTGCGCGAGTTCCTCGACGAGGTCTACAACCACGGCAATGCCGGTGCGGAAGGTGCGGTGCGCCACGTCGACCTCAAGTCGATGACGGACGCCGAGATCATCCAGCTCGCCGACAACCTGCGCGATGGCGTCCCGATGGCCACCCCGGTCTTCGACGGCGCGGAAGAAACCGAGATCAAGCACATGCTGAAGCTCGCCGGCCTGCCGGAATCCGGTCAGACGGTGCTCTTCGACGGTCGTACCGGCGAGGCATTCGATCGCCCGGTCACCGTGGGCTACATGCACATGCTGAAGCTGAACCACCTCGTCGACGACAAGATGCACGCGCGTTCGACGGGCCCGTACTCGCTCGTTACCCAGCAGCCGCTGGGCGGCAAGGCGCAGTTCGGTGGCCAGCGCTTCGGCGAAATGGAAGTCTGGGCGCTCGAGGCCTACGGCGCCGCGTACACCCTGCAGGAAATGCTGACCGTGAAGTCGGATGACGTGCAGGGCCGCAACCAGATGTACAAGAACATTGTCGACGGCAACCACGAGATGTCCGCGGGTATGCCGGAATCCTTCAACGTGCTCGTGAAGGAAATCCGTTCGCTCGCTATCGATATCGAGCTGGAAGAGATCAAGTGATCGTCGCGGCTACCGGAGATTACGCATGAAAGACCTGCTCAATCTGTTCAACCAGCAGCGACAGACGCTGGACTTCGACGCGATCAAGATCGCTCTGGCTTCGCCGGAGCTGATCCGTTCGTGGTCGTACGGCGAAGTGAAGAAGCCGGAAACCATCAACTACCGCACGTTCAAGCCTGAGCGTGACGGTCTGTTCTGCGCCGCCATCTTCGGTCCGATCAAGGACTACGAGTGCCTGTGCGGCAAGTACAAGCGCATGAAGCACCGCGGCGTGGTCTGCGAAAAGTGCGGTACCGAGGTCACCCTGGCCAAGGTCCGTCGCGAGCGCATGGGCCACATCGAGCTGGCCAGCCCGACCGCGCACATCTGGTTCCTGAAGTCGCTGCCGTCGCGCATCGGCCTCATGCTGGACATGACGCTGCGTGACATCGAGCGCATCCTGTACTTCGAAGCCTTCGTGGTTATCGATCCAGGCCTGACCGCGCTCGAGCGCGGCCAGCTGCTCAGCGAAGACCAGTACCTGGAAGCGACCGAAGAGCACGGCGACGAGTTCGATGCCCGCATGGGTGCCGAGGCCGTCTACGAGCTGCTCAAGAGTCTCGACCTGCCGGGCGAAGTCATTCGCCTCAAGGAAGAGATCTCTTCGACCAATTCCGAGACCAAGCTCAAGCGCCTCACCAAGCGCGTGAAGCTGATCGAGGCGTTCCTCGAGTCGGGCAACAAGCCGGAATGGATGGTCATGACCGTCCTGCCGGTGCTGCCGCCCGATCTGCGTCCGCTCGTCCCGCTGGACGGCGGTCGTTTCGCCACCTCCGATCTGAACGACCTCTACCGTCGTGTGATCAACCGCAACAACCGCCTCAAGCGTCTGCTCGAACTCGCCGCGCCGGACATCATCGTCCGCAACGAGAAGCGCATGCTGCAGGAGTCGGTCGATGCGCTGCTCGATAACGGCCGTCGCGGTCGTGCCATCACCGGCACGAACAAGCGCGCGCTGAAGTCGCTCGCCGACATGATCAAGGGCAAGCAGGGTCGCTTCCGTCAGAACCTGCTCGGCAAGCGCGTCGACTACTCGGGCCGTTCGGTCATCGTGGTCGGCCCGACGCTGCGTCTGCACCAGTGCGGTCTGCCGAAGAAGATGGCGCTCGAGCTGTTCAAGCCCTTCATCTTCGCCAAGCTGCAGGCTCGCGGCGAAGCCACGACCATCAAGGCCGCGAAGAAGCTCGTCGAGCGCGAAGAGGCACAGGTCTGGGACATCCTGGAAGACGTGATCCGCGAACATCCGGTCATGCTCAACCGCGCTCCGACCCTGCATCGTCTGGGCATCCAGGCGTTCGAGCCGGTCCTCATCGAAGGCAAGGCGATCCAGCTGCATCCGCTCGTCTGCACGGCGTTCAACGCCGACTTCGACGGTGACCAGATGGCCGTCCACGTGCCGCTGTCGATCGAGGCACAGCTCGAAGCGCGCGCCCTGATGATGTCGTCGAACAACATCCTGTCGCCCGCCAACGGCGAGCCGATCATCGTGCCGTCGCAGGACGTCGTGCTCGGTCTGTACTACATGACACGCGAGCTGATCAACGCGAAGGGCGCCGGCATGGTGTTCGCGAACGTCGGCGAAGTGCGTCGTGCGTACGACAACCGCGCCGTCGAGCTGCACGCCAAGGTCAAGGTCCGCGTTCACATCACCGAGCAGGACTCGGAGGGTGCGACCTCGTCGCGTACCGCCATCGTCGACACGACGGTGGGCCGCGCGCTGCTCATGGAGATCATCCCGGACGGCCTCCCGTTCGCGCTGGTCAACACCGAGCTGACCAAGAAGAACATCTCGCGCCTGATCAACCAGAGCTACCGTCTGCTCGGTCTGAAGGAATCGGTCGTGTTCGCCGACAAGCTGATGTACACCGGCTTCCGTTTCGCGACGCGTGCCGGTATCTCCATCGGTATCGACGACATGAAGATCCCGGCTGAGAAGAAGGGCATCCTCGAGGAAGCCGAGAAGGAAGTCGTCGAGATCCAGGAGCAGTACCAGTCGGGTCTCGTGACCGCCGGCGAGCGTTACAACAAGGTCGTCGACATCTGGTCCCGCACCAACGAACTCGTCGCCAAGGCGATGATCGACGGTATCGGTACCGAGAAGGTCCAGGACCCGGAAGGCAAGACGGTCAACCAGAAGTCGATGAACTCGCTGTACATCATGGCGGACTCCGGTGCGCGTGGTAGTGCGGCGCAGATTCGTCAGCTGGCGGGTATGCGTGGCCTGATGGCCCGTCCGGATGGCTCGATCATCGAGACGCCCATCAAGGCGAACTTCCGCGAAGGCCTGAACGTGCTGCAGTACTTCAACTCGACCCACGGTGCTCGTAAGGGCCTCGCGGATACCGCGCTGAAGACCGCCAACTCCGGTTACCTGACCCGTCGTCTCGTCGACGTGGCGCAGGACGTCGTCATCACCGAGCACGATTGCGGCACGGAAGACGGCGTCATGATGTCCCCGATCGTCGAAGGCGGTGACGTGGTCGAGCCGTTGCGCGAGCGCGTGCTGGGTCGCGTGGTGGTCGAGGACGTCTACGCCCCCGGCGACGACGACCAGGCCATCGTGACCCGCGACACGCTGCTCGACGAGTATCTGGTCGACAAGCTCGACAAGGCTTCGGTGCAGCTGATCAAGGTCCGTTCGCCGATCACCTGCCGTGCGAGCCACGGTGTCTGCGCCCTCTGCTACGGCCGCGATCTGGCCCGTGGTCACCTGGTCAACATGGGTGAGGCCGTGGGTGTGGTCGCCGCTCAGTCGATCGGTGAGCCGGGTACCCAGCTGACGATGCGTACGTTCCACATCGGTGGTGCGGCGTCTCGTGCGGCAGCGGTCGATAACGTCACGGTTCGTACCACCGGCGCGCTGAAGTTCAACAACCTGAAGTCGGTCGAGCACAACCAGGGTCACCTGGTCGCCGTCTCGCGTTCGGGCGAAGTGAGCGTCATCGATGCCAACGGTCGCGAGCGTGAGCGCTACAAGGTGCCTTACGGTGCGACGATTTCGGTGAAGGACGGCGACCCGGTCAAGTCCGGTCAGACCGTCGCCAACTGGGATCCGCACACCCACCCGATCGTCACGGAAGTGGCGGGCGTGGTGCGCTTCATCGACTTCATCGACGGCATCACCGTGCAGTCGCAGACCGATGAACTCACCGGTCTCGAGTCGGCGGTGGTCACCGATCCGAAGCGTCGCGGTACGCAGGCCAAGGATCTGCGCCCGATCGTTCGCCTGGAAGACAGCAAGGGCCGCGAGCTCAAGCTGCCGGGCACGGACATCGCGGCTCAGTACTTCCTGCCGGCCGGCGCGATCGTGTCGATCCAGAACGGTACCGAAGTGGGCGTGGGCGACGTTGTCGCTCGTATCCCGCAGGAGACCTCGAAGACCCGCGACATCACCGGTGGTCTGCCGCGCGTCGCCGATCTGTTCGAAGCCCGCAAGCCGAAGGAGCCGGCGATCCTCGCGGAGCGCTCCGGTATCGTCAGCTTCGGCAAGGACACCAAGGGCAAGCAGCGTCTGATCATCAAGGACGTGGACGGCAACGAGCACGAAGAGCTGATTCCGAAGTGGCGTCAGGTCATCGTCTTCGAAGGCGAGCACGTGGAGAAGGGCGAAACCGTCGTCGACGGCGAGCCGAATCCGCACGACATCCTGCGCCTGCTGGGTGTGGAGCCGCTGGCTTCGTACCTGGTCAAGGAAATTCAGGACGTCTACCGCCTGCAGGGCGTGAAGATCAACGACAAGCACATCGAAGCGATCATTCGCCAGATGCTGCGTAAGGTCGAGATCACCGAGGCGGGTGACAGCACCTACCTGCGCGGTGAGCAGGTGGAGCGCGTCCGGATCAATGAAGAGAATGACCGCGCGGAGGCTCGTGGTGAGCGTCGCGCCGGCTTCGAATCGGTCCTGCTGGGCATCACCAAGGCATCGCTGGCCACCGAGTCGTTCATCTCGGCGGCATCGTTCCAGGAGACCACCCGCGTCCTCACCGAGGCAGCGGTTCGCGGTACCCGGGATACGTTGCGGGGCCTGAAAGAAAATGTTATTGTTGGGCGGCTAATCCCTGCAGGTACGGGTCTGGCATACCACGCTTCGCGTCGTAGCCAGGGCGGTCTGACGGCTTCGGAGCTCGAAACCCTCTCGGGTTCGGCATCGACCGTCACGTTCGCTGAATCCGCTGCCGGGTCCAACGATAGCGCTGAGTAAGGCCCGTATCGCGGGTTTTGCTTGTACATACGAAATGAGGCGCAGGGACGCGCCTCGTGTTCGGATTCAAGGACGATGGGCGCCAGTTCGCTTCGCGGGCGGCGCACGTCAACAACGTTTTTATGGCGGGCCGATCTTTCGGTCTGCCTTTATGTTTCTCAGGAATAGCTTCGCATGACGACAGTCAACCAGTTGGTGCGCAAATCCCGCAGCCCGAAGGCGTACAAGAGCGCCTCGCCGGCCCTGCAGAGCAGCCCGCAGCGCCGCGGCGTCTGCACGCGCGTGTATACGACCACCCCGAAGAAGCCGAACTCGGCGCTGCGTAAGGTTGCCAAGGTGCGCCTGACCAACGGTTTCGAAGTCATCAGCTACATCGGTGGCGAAGGTCACAACCTCCAGGAGCACTCGGTGGTCCTGATCCGTGGCGGTCGCGTCAAGGATCTCCCCGGTGTGCGTTATCACACGGTTCGCGGCAGTCTCGACTGCGCCGGCGTGACCAAGCGTCGCAAGTCGCGCTCGAAGTACGGCGCCAAGCGCCCGAAGAGCTGAGTAAAGGACAAGAATTATGTCGCGTAAAGGTTCCCATCCCGCCCGTGTGGTCCTCCCGGACCCGAAGCACGGAAGCCAGCTGATCGCCCGCTTCATCAATATGGTGATGAAGTCCGGCAAGAAGTCCGTCGCCGAATCCATCGTGTACGGCGCCCTGCAGCACATCGGCGAAAAGCACGCCGAGCCGGTGCAGCTTGTCGAGAAGGCTCTGGGCAATATCGCCCCGGCCGTCGAAGTCAAGTCGCGTCGTGTCGGTGGTGCTACGTACCAGGTGCCGGTCGAAGTCCGTCCGGGCCGTCGTATGGCGCTTGCCATGCGCTGGGTGATCGACGCGGCGCGCAAGCGCGGCGAGACGTCCATGCCGCGCAAGCTGGCCGCTGAACTGCTCGAAGCCTCGGAATCCCGTGGCGGCGCCGTCAAAAAGCGCGAAGAAACGCACCGCATGGCGGAGGCCAACAAGGCCTTCTCGCATTACCGCTGGTAATTACAGCTCCAGATTGAGGAAAGACCGTGGCACGCACTACGCCCATCGAGCGCTACCGCAACTTCGGCATCATGGCTCACATCGACGCCGGCAAGACCACGACCACGGAGCGCATCCTGTTCTACACCGGTGTCAGTCATAAGATTGGCGAGGTGCACGACGGTGCCGCTACGATGGACTGGATGGAGCAGGAGCAGGAGCGCGGCATCACCATCACTTCCGCTGCCACCACGGCATTCTGGAAGGGCATGGATCGTTCGCTGCCCGAGCACCGCTTCAACATCATCGACACCCCGGGACACGTCGACTTCACCATCGAAGTGGAGCGCTCGCTCCGCGTCCTCGACGGTGCGGTGTTCGTGCTCTGCGCCGTGGGTGGCGTGCAGCCGCAGTCCGAAACCGTCTGGCGTCAGGCCAACCGGTACAAGGTGCCGCGCCTTGCGTTCGTCAACAAGATGGACCGCACCGGCGCGAACTTCTACAAGGTCGTCGACCAGCTGAAGGCTCGTCTCGGCGCCAACCCGGTCGAGATGCAAGTCCCGATCGGTGCCGAAGATGGCTTCGAGGGCGTCGTCGACCTCCTCAAGATGAAGTCGATCATCTGGGACATGGAGTCCCAGGGCATGAAGTTCGAGTACCAGGACATCCCGGCGAACCTCCAGGGAAAGGCCGAGTCGGCCCGTACCGCCATGATCGAAGCCGCGGCCGAGGCCACGGAAGAGATGATGGACAAGTACCTGGGCGGCGAAGAGCTGACCGAGGAAGAGATCATCGAGGGCCTGCGCCTGCGCACGCTCAAGAGCGAGATCATCCCGGTGTTCTGCGGCACGGCGTTCAAGAACAAGGGCGTCCAGGCGATGCTCGACGCGGTCGTCAATCTGCTCCCGTCGCCGCTCGACCGTCCGCCGGTCGAAGGCATCGACGAGGACGAGAAGCCGGATACCCGTCCGGCCAAGGACGACGCTCCGTTCTCGGCGCTCGCGTTCAAGATCATGACCGACCCGTTCGTCGGCGCGCTGACGTTCTTCCGTGTCTATTCGGGCACGCTGAACGCCGGTGACCAGGTGTATAACCCGGTCAAGTCGAAGAAGGAGCGCATCGGCCGCATTCTGCAGATGCACGCCAACGAGCGTCACGAACTGAAGGAAGTCCGCGCGGGCGACATCGCCGCCGCGGTCGGCCTGAAGGACGTCACGACCGGTGACACGCTGTGCGCGCAGGATCACGTCATCACTCTGGAGCGCATGACGTTCCCGGAGCCGGTGATCTCGATGGCGGTCGAGCCGAAGACCAAGTCGGACCAGGAAAAGATGGGTATCGCCCTCGGCCGTCTGGCTGCGGAAGATCCGTCTTTCCGCGTCAAGACGGACGAAGAGTCGGGCCAGACGATCATCTCGGGCATGGGCGAGCTTCACCTGGACATCCTGGTGGACCGCATGCGTCGCGAGTTCAACGTCGAAGCCAACGTCGGCAAGCCGCAGGTCGCTTACCGCGAGACGATTCAGGATTCGGACGTCAAGTCGGACTACAAGCACGCCAAGCAGTCCGGTGGTAAGGGTCAGTACGGTCACGTCGTGATCGAGCTGTCGCCGATCACCGATGCCGACCGCGCCGATCCGAAGCTGGTCATCAAGGACGACTTCCTGTTCATCAACGACATCACCGGCGGCGTGATCCCGAAGGAATTCATTCCCTCGGTCGAGAAGGGCCTCCGTGAGACGATCACCAGCGGTCCGCTCGCGGGCTTCCCGGTCGTCAACGTCAAGGTGAAGCTGGTCTTCGGTTCGTACCATGACGTCGACTCGTCGGAAATGGCGTTCAAGCTCGCCGCATCGATGGCGTTCAAGCAGGGCTTTGCCAAGGCGAAGCCGGTTCTGCTCGAGCCGATCATGAAGGTCGAGGTCGTGACGCCCGAAGACTACGTCGGTGACGTCATGGGCGACATCAGCCGCCGTCGTGGCATGCTGACCGGTCAGGAAGAGACGCCGTCGGGTAAGACCGTCAACGCGATGATTCCGCTCGGCGAAATGTTCGGCTACGCGACCTCGCTGCGCTCGCAGACCCAGGGTCGTGCGACGTTCACGATGGAATTCGATCATTACGAGCCGGCGCCGAAGAATGTCGCCGACGAGGTCATGAAGAAGTCCTGATCGGACTTCTTCATAAAAACTTTTAACGATTTTTCAGAGGTTTCAGAGTCATGGCAAAGGGTAAGTTCGAGCGTAAGAAGCCGCACGTCAACGTCGGCACCATCGGTCACGTCGACCACGGCAAGACCACGCTGACCGCCGCGCTGACCAAGATCGGCGCCGAGCGTTTCGGTGGCGAGTTCAAGGACTACGGTTCGATCGATGCGGCGCCGGAAGAGAAGGCACGCGGCATCACGAT
>NZ_FNBR01000013.1:0-4561 GCF_900102405.1 Dyella sp. 333MFSha
GACAGTCTCGGTGGCCTGACGCCTGCCGAATTCAGGCAGCAGAACGATCCGGCCGCCTCGGGTTATGGTTGGAACTAATTAACGGGGAGTCGACATTGGCATTCGCGCTGGCAAGCGATTGCCACCGATTCAGGGAAGGGCGTTCTCGGAACATCGATTAACGCGGACACAATGAAAGCGGCGGAACTACTCGCCTTGGACGATTGCAAATCGAAAGGCGGCACCAACTGCACTGTCGCAATCTCATACGGTAATGGCTGCGTTGCGATGGTAGTCGGAGACTCGCTACTCACCACCGGATCCGGCGGCACAAAGGAAGAGGCTGAGAATAAGGCCAAGCATAGTTGCAATAACGGCGACACGAACTGTCGTGTGTATTACTCGGCCTGCAGCTTACCCGTCCAGCGATCATGACATATCCTAAGATCCAAGGATTGTCCTGAACGAGGAGACCGATCGCTCGAGAACCGCATAATCAGGGAATGGGCCCTACCGGTAAGCATCACGTTCTGGGTCTAGCGTGGACTGAGCACGTTGATGGGGAATCAGCCGGTGTTCCAGGGTGCGGGTAGTCGACCGGGGCCTCAGGGGCAGCCGCCGGGCGCACCGGTCTACGCCTCCACCCCAATTAACAGCGTCGGAGCAGGAAACCCTAATCAGCAAATGCAGGCCACGATGCATGGGGGGCGTGCAACACAACCGTTGGGGCCGTCGCTAAAACGATGACGTGAAGACGTCGAGGGCATAAATGCAATCCCATAACACATGGAAAGATCGATGACGAAGGCTATGGCCGCCATTTTCTTGCTCATATGTGCGTCTGGCTACTCACATGCCGAGGGTGGCTGTCCTCCAGGCCAATATCCCCAGTCGGGGCAAGGATGGCAGACATGCGTGCCCATCCCCGGAAGTACCCAGCAGTCGCCACGATCCGGCCCAAGCGAGCGCTGGGAGGATCGATGGGGTGCGTTGGCAGTTACCGACTCAGGGCAAATCGCTGGTGGCTCAAGCGGAAAGAAAACAGAGCGCGAGGCGATAGATGCTGCTATCGCGGACTGCCGCCTTGACGGAGATGAAACATGCAAAAGTATGGGAACCGTTAGAAATCAATGCATTGCATTGGTTGCTGGCAGCGGCGGCACAAAGATCGAATCCGCACCGAGCGAAACCGAGGCAACGAAGCGCGCGATGAAAGAGTGCTTGCGTTCTGGTCAAGATAACTGCCATTCGTACTACTCTTCGTGCAGCCTGCCTGTTCGCGTGCAGTAGCGATTGCTGGCATGGCGCAGCATCACTCATCCCCAAGCAGAAAGCCCGGGCCAAGGATTCTACTGACGAGCACGCAAACCGAAGCAAGTCTCCGGCAGCGCGCCCGCGCGTGGCTTCAGTGTTTCAGAACGAGAGCCTTCGCCAGCATCGGCAACACCGACGGCATCAGCAGCATGGTCCTGCAAGCCTTTAGGGCAATGTCATCTCTTAACAAAGCGCTTGCGGACACTACACCTACTCAGAGAGCTCCAACCGGGCGAGGCGAGGTCGAGTGACACTTACGAAAATCCTGCTACTGACAATCACTCTATTTGCCAGCAATGCTGTCTGGGCGCAGTGCGCTCCCGGCATTCCGAGCGCCGGGAACCCGGGATGCATTCCTCCGACGCAACCTGGCTCCCCTTACGGCCAACAGGGAGATGCCAGTTCGTCCTCGTCTAGCTCTCCACCTCCCACAGCGCGATGGTCAGAACGCTGGGGCGCCGTGGCCCTGGATGCCAGCACTGGAAGCGCCGGGGTATCGACAGGCATGAAGACGCAGGCCGAGGCAAAGCGTGAGGCCTTGGACCAATGCCGCGAGAACCGAGGGCAGGCCTGCGCCATTTCCGTCGCGTATCGCAATCAATGTGCCGCCGTCGCTCAGCGATCCACGGGAGGAGTGATGGGAAGTGCTAGCGGTCCGAGCCTTGAAGTCGCCAAGGCTGCTGCCAAGGAAGAGTGTGGAGATACGGCTTCGTGCCAAATCGTCTACAGTGCCTGCAGCCTCGCTGAGAGAGTCGACTAACGCCTCGCAGTGTCCGCCGCGCCTCGTCCGTCAAAAGGTTGCAAGAAGTTGGCCGCATCAGAGTCAACTACGTACCGCACGACGAATCGCGAGCTGGCAAGAAAAACTTCATAATCACCCTCGTTTATCTTGCTTACGGGCCTTGGCATGGTCGCAGTATGCTTCCCGCATATCTTGTGCCGGAGGGCGCTTTTACAATGTGAGGAGCAAGGCGGAACTCATTGCGAGGTCGTACTCACGTATTACAGCCAGTGTGCCGCTATCACGCAGTTAGCCAAGGGTATCTTCAGCAGCGCGACAGCAGCTACAAGATCTCGTGCGGAATCGCGAGTCGTGACAATATGTGGGGACGAGCGGACATGCAGATTTCCTTACAGTCAGTGCGCACTGCCCGTCCGCGTTCAGTGGATCTCAACGGTCAACGGAAGAAAACATCAGATGGGACATGGAATGATTTCCAACGGTTGCCGAGCCGCGCTGTTAGTCGTACTGCTATCACCTCTGGCAGCAAGGGCACAATGCGGAGCCGGAATTCCCGGCGCCGGCAATCCAGGGTGCATGCCTCCAACAGCAACGGGTTCTCCTTACCATCAAGCTGGAGACGCGCCGGTCGTTAACGCCCCGCCTGCCGTGCACTGGGTTGGCGGTTGGGGCGCGATAGCTATGGACGCAGAAAACAGAGGTGGAACGGTAGAGGACCGGGATACGAAGAGCGAAGCAGAACGTATCGCACTGGA
Source organism: Dyella sp. 333MFSha (assembly GCF_900102405.1). Classification (NCBI taxonomy): domain Bacteria; kingdom Pseudomonadati; phylum Pseudomonadota; class Gammaproteobacteria; order Lysobacterales; family Rhodanobacteraceae; genus Dyella; species Dyella sp. 333MFSha. The sequence continues at coordinate 2,791 of NZ_FNBR01000013.1, forward strand.
TATGTGCCGGAGGAACGGTGGAAGCAACTGTAAAGTGTTGGCGACTTTTAATAATCAGTGCGCCGCCATGGTCCAGGAGGCTGGTGGCGGTGCAATAAACGGTAACACTGGTGCGACCCAGGAACGGGCGGAGCGCCGCGCATTGGATGGTTGCAAATCAGGAACGACTTGCCACGTGATCTATAGCAAGTGCAGTGTCCCCCACCCCGTACGCTAAAAGCCTGAGATCCAGGTCGGATCACTATCGTCGAATTACTGCAGCAGGGCGGCGTCGGTCTCTTTTTGTCGACACTGCTTGTCATGCCGCCACCGATGGCCGCCGCGTTCTTCCAGGGCACGCTGGGGCAGTTTGCGTCGTATTCGTCGTTCGGTAACGTCGGATCCCAGCTCCGGGGGGGGCAGGATCAGCAGGCGATAGCTCAGGGTAGGATGCATGTCGGGGGTCCGGGTATATGCCGTCTGTGCGCACTTCGGGCGACGGAGGGGGTGACTCCAGTGGATATCGTGCGAATGCAGCGCAGAATCTGAATATCGGAAATAATCTGGGAAACAGCTCACAGGTTGCGCAAGCCGACTCTATTAAATATCGTTCGCCAAATTGTGATGGATCATTCCGTTCATGACATCTCTTAGGTTATTTGCGATTCTTATGATCGCTTACTCCCCGCTAAGTTTTGGACAGTGTGCCCCGGGAATTCCGGGGGCCGGCAATCCAGGATGTGTACCTCCGAGTGCTCCCGGATCACCGTACGGTCAACCGGGCGAGACCGGAGCTGTTGCGCCACCCGCGCCGCCAGCTATCTGGGAGGATCGATGGGGAGCTATCGCGATAGATCGTATGAATGGAGCTGCTGGTGGCGACATCGACGGCACCTCAAAGAGCGAAGCGCTAAAGGTTGCGACGCAGCGATGCGTCGAATCAGGTGGCAGCAGCGGCCACTGCACAATAGTCGTCAGCTTCGTTAACCAATGCGCAGCGGTCGCTCAGGAACCGGGCAGCAGTGTGATTAGCAGCGCCACCGCCGCCGACGCTACTGAGGCGACCGCTCGGGTACTAAACCGATGCGGAAAGAGCCACTGCCGCGTCCTGTACAACGTGTGTACATATGCCGTTCGAGTGAACTGATATGGGCGCTTAACGCACGGTCATACCAATCCGCTTTTCGTGATGGAATGCCGCCAAGGTACCTCGCGCGCCGTATCGAGCAGTAAACCAAACGGCAGACCGTACCAGCCCGTTCCAGTCCATACGACGACCTCGCCCAAATGGAGAACGTCGCCACAGCCGACGCGCTGCTACTAAATAAGGCCACCTTGGCCTTCGTCGTTGGTTTAGGTCCTATCCCATCAATCCGCCTGCTCTTTGAGCAGGCCAAGGTACTATTGGGAGATAGTTGGTATGCGGCATAGACACCGCGAGCTCACTCGCACCTCCTGACCGTCGTGCTCGTAAGCGCGCTAAAGTACCTCGCGACGTTCGACAATATCGGCAGCACAGACGGTATCAACAGCGTGGCCTTGCAGCAGGAGGCGCAGGCCTTCTGTTGTCGACGCTGATTGTCATGGCGCCACCGATGGCCGCAGCATTTTTCCAGGGCACGCTGGGGCAGTTTGCGTCGTATTCGTCGTTCGGTAACATGGACTCGCAGCTTTCTGATCAGGATCAGCAGGCGATGGTGTCGACTCCCCGTTAATTAGTTCCAACCATAACCCGAGGCGGCCGGATCGTTCTGCTGCCTGAATTCGGCAGGCGTCAGGCCACCGAGACTGT
>NZ_FNBR01000002.1:0-217159 GCF_900102405.1 Dyella sp. 333MFSha
GGCAGGGACAGCCGACTCGAAAACCCCCAGGCGAAGCCCGACCCGGCCGAAGGCCATTGAAATACGGCCGCGGTAGCGGCCCTTCCCTGAGGGGTCGCCGAAGGCGTGGCCGCGAGGGTCACCCCCGCCGTCTCTCCAACACGACACGACACACCGCGACAAAGCCAAACGCGATGGCGCAAGCCGAGCCAAAAAAACCCCTGTCATATTTCGCCTAAAGTCCCCATGCGACCTGCCGATACGTCAGCTAACGCCCTCTCTCACGAGCGGCGCAGCCTTTCCCCTATCGACAGGTAATGTCACCCATGAAGAAGATCGCCATCGCCGTCGCGCTGTTCGTCGCAGCCCCGTTGTCCGCCCACGCCGCCTGTGCCGCCAAGGACTTCGCCGTCGAAGGTTTCGGCGTCAAGCTCCAGCAGGGTTCGGGCCAGCCGCGCTTCAGCATGAAGGGCAACCTGGTCAACAAGTGCGCCGAAGCCGCCGCCGCGCAGATCCGCATCGACGCGAAGGATGCCTCGGGCAAGGTCGTCGCCAGCAAGCAGGGCTGGCCGGCAGGCACGTCCAATATCGAGCCGGGCAAGAGCGTCGATTTCGACCTCGGCCGCCTCTTCCGCTACTCGCCGGACATGACCGACTACACGGTCGTCGTGTCGGACGTGAAGGCCTGGTAAGAACGAAGGGCCCGGTCATACCGGGCCCTTGTCGCATCAGGTCACAACGGGATCCACGCCACGCGCTCGCCCGCGACGAACGCCTCCGAGCGTGACGGTAACCACACCAGCGCGTGCGCGGACGCCAGATTGCTGAGCATGTGCGACTCCTGTCGCGGCAAGACGTCGAGCGACGCCACGCCGTCTCTCATGTCCAGACGCATCCGGACGAGGCGATCGCGCTCTCCATCGGCCTCGACAGGCGCCCCGAGCCGACCCTGCCGCCACGCCGGCTGATCGACGGCCTCGCCCTCGAGCTGCGCCAGCACGGCGCGTGCATGCACCGACAGGCACACCAGCACGGCCGCCGGGTTGCCCGGCATACCCAGCAGCGCTCTTCCCTCACGCGTGCCGAACCAGAGCGGCTTGCCGGGCTTCTGCGCGACCTTCCAGAACACCTTGCGCACCCCCAGACGGTCGGCCACCGCTGGTACGAAGTCGCGGTCGCCGACGGAGACACCACCGCTGGTCACCACGAGATCGGCGCTGTCCAGCGCGGCACTCATGGCTTCTTCCAGCGCCGCCTCGTCGTCGCGCACGTAAGCGACCACCGGCTCACCGTACCCGTGCTCGACGAACCACGCACGAAGCAACGGACCGTTCGCGTCATACACCAGGCCAGGGCCGAGCGGCTCGCCGGCGCGCACCACTTCATCGCCCGTCACCAGGACGGCGACGCGTGGGCGACGATAGACCTCCACCGTCTCCACGCCGGCCATGGCCAGCGCCGCGATGAGGCCGGCGGTGACACGCTGCCCCGCCTCGGCGATGGTCGCACCCGCCGCGAGTTCCTCACCCTCGTGGCGAATGGCCTCACCCACGCGCACCGCCTCCGTGAGTGCGATGCCGGAGCCGGTACGCTGGACGATCTCCTGCCGCGCCACGGCGTCGGCGCCTTGCGGGAGCACGCCTCCGGTAAGGATGCGGACGGCCTGACCCGACCCGACGACGACATCGGCGGGATCGCCCGCGGCCGACGTGCCGACCAGTGAACGCTCAGCCTGCCCGTCGACGGTGCGCAACGCGTAGCCGTCCACCGCACTCTGCGTGAAGCGAGGCAGGGCGATGCGCGCGATGGCGGACTCCGCAAGCACCGCGCCCAGCGCGAGTTCGAGTGCGACATGATGCGTCGGCAGTCGCTCCACGTGCCGACGGTAGTGCCCGAAGGTTTCCCCAAGAGGCAGGAGAGCCATCAGTGCGGCTCCCCGTAACCGCCCGCGTGCTTTCCGCCGGTACGGCCGGTTTCGAGGAGATGCACGATGCCGGGCAAGGTCGCCGCCAGGGACTCGCTGGCACCCCCCCGGCTGCCCGGGAAGGTCAGCACCAGCGATTCACCGACGTAACCCGCGACGCCGCGCGACAGCATGGCGAACGGCATGCGTTGCTGGCCGAAGGCTCGCGCCGTTTCCATGATGCCGGGGATCTCGATATCGAGCATCGGCTTGACGGTGTCCACCGTGATATCGCGCGGACTCAGGCCGGTGCCACCGACGGTGACCACCAGCGCCGTGCCGGCGGCGACCAGCGAACGCAGCAGATCGCCCAGCACGGCCGCGTCGTCGGCGATGACCGCGTATTCCACCGGATCGAAGTTCGCGCGGATCAGGGCGTCGCGCACGTAGGCGCCAGCCGTGTCCGCCTTCGCGCCGCTGGCCACCGTGTCGGAAAGCACGACAACGGCGGCGCTCCGGGACGTCAGCAGCGCGCGGCGGTAATGTGACTTGCCGCCGACCTTGCGCTCGAGCCGGCAATCCTCGATGTGCAGCTCTTCGGGCTCCGCATAAGGCTTGAGCATGTCGTAGATGGTCAGGGCGGCCAGGCTGGCCGCGGTCAGCGCTTCCATCTCGACACCGGTCGGGCCGATGGTCTGCACCTCGGCCACGATGCGGACACTGGTGTCCGACAGTTCGTAGTGCACGTCCGCGCGATGGATCGGCAGCGGGTGGCACAGCGGAATCAGTTCATCCGTGCGCTTCGCGGCGAGGATGCCGGCGACCCGCGCGGTTTTCAGCGGGTCGCCTTTCTCGGTTTCGCCCGTGCGCAACAGGTCGATACATGCCGCCGGCGCGTGAAGCGTGGCGGTGGCGCGCGCGATACGCAGGGAGTCGGGTTTCTGGCTGACGTCTTTCATCCGTGGCTCGTATGCGAATGGTGGTGATGCGAACGGGGCGTCTCTTCGTCGAGGTCGTCGCGGATGCAACAACCTTCCACGAAGGCACTGCTTCCGTCCGTGTAGAACTCTTCTTTCCAGATGGGCGCGCCATGCTTTACCGCATCGACCGCATAGCGGCACGCGTCGAAGGCTTCGGCGCGATGAGGGGCCCGCACGACACAGACGATGGCGATATCGCCTATCGACAGATCGCCGAGCCGGTGGACGATACGCACATACGGCACGCCGTAGCGCTCGCGGGTCGCCTGCTCCACCTCACGGATGATCTTCGCGGCGAGCGGCTCGTGCGCTGTATACGCCAGGTGCCTGACGGAACGGCCTTCGTGGTGATCGCGGACCGTCCCGACGAACAGCGCGAGGCCACCGCATTCGGGGTGCGCCTCGAGTTCGAGCAAGGGTTCGACCGCCACGGGAAGATGCGAGAGAACGTCACGGTTCATGACTCAGCCTCCCGCGACCGGCGGCAACAGGGCGATCCGGCCGTCGGCCGGCAAGGCGTCCGCACGGCGGACGATGGTGTCGCCCGACACGCAGGCGCAGCGATCCAGCGGTCCCGCAAGCTCGGGACGCGCCGATGCCAGGCGCGCCACCGCGTCGCCCACCGTGCCGACATCGTCGGTGACCTCGATGACGCACTCATGCTGGCCGGCCAGACGCTCGAGGTTGGCGAAGAGTTCGAAAACGACTTGTTTCATGACAGATCCGGAAGAATGACTTACCTACCCACCCATCGCATGCATGGTCACCGGCCGGTCCACGGGCCCCGGCCGTGCGGCGTAGCCCGCATCCTTGAGCCAGACGGCGCGGCGCACCTGCTCACCCAGAACTTCGTCAGAGACGCCTTCGCGCATGCGCGCACCCAGCGGTGTACCGAGTGGCGAGAACAGGCAGGTGAACAACTCGCCCGTCGCCGTGAGGCGCAGGCGATCGCAGGTGGAGCAGAAGGGGTTGGAAACGGTGGAGATGATGCCTAACGGGTAATGCCCGTCGACGAGGTACGGTGTCGCCGGATCGCTGCTCCGGGGCTGGTGCTCGACGCGATGGCTGACGCCGATCGCGGCCAGCATGTCCGCCTCGGACACCACGGCATCGCGTTTCCAGTGTCCCGGGGCATCCAGCGGCATGTATTCGATGTACCGCAAGGGAATGCCGCGAGCCATCGCCCACTCCAGCAGCGGCACGATGTCCTTTTCGTTGTCTCCGCGGATGACGACCGCGTTGAGCTTTATGTTGGCGCCGGCGTCGGTCAGTGCGTCGATACCGTCCAGCACCGGTGCGATCTCTCGCAGGGTAAGCCGACGGAACGTGTCCGGGTCGATTGCATCCAGGCTCACGTTGAAATCGTCGATGCCGGCGGCCACGAGTTCACGCGCCTTCGGTGCGATGCGCGAGGCGTTCGTGGTCATCGACAGGCGGCGCAGGCCGCGTTCGCGCAGGGCGCCGATCTCCCGGACACACTCGAGCAGGTCGCGGCGCAACAGCGGTTCACCGCCGGTCAGACGGATCTGATCGATGCCGCTGTCGACGAACAATCCCGCAAGGCGCACCACCTCGCCCCGGTCGAGCAGGCTGCTTCGGGGCAACCAGTCGGGGTGCTCGGGCATACAGTAAGTGCAGCGGAAATTGCAGCGGTCGGTCAGCGAGATCCGCAGCTTGCGTTTGGTACGGCCGTGACGATCGATGAGTGGGGACATATCGGCTCAGGAAAGCACAATGGGCGTAAGCGGGACGTATGCGGCCGCGCCGGGCCCTTCACACGCAATCGTGCCAGACTTCCGCGATGAACGCCTTGAACCCATCCGCCGCGCCGGTCTGGCCAGCCTGGCCCGACTACGCCCTGATCGCCGACCTGCTGCCTTCGCTGCGCGACTTCGCCCATGCCGGCCGGGTCGCCCTCGCGACGCTGGTCTCCACCGACGGCCCATCCCCGCGGCCGCTATATAGCGAAATGCTGATCGCTGCGGACGGACGCGTCGCGGGCTATGTCTCCGGTGGATGCGTCGAGGCCGCCGTCGCCAGCGAGGCCGCGATGGTATTGGCCGAGGGGCGCCCGCGCCTGCTGGATTACGGTGTCGGCAGTCCGGTCCTGGATATCCAGCTCACCTGCGGCGGGCGCATCGGCATCTTCGTCAGGGAGCTGCGCGAACCGTCGGCTTACGCCAACACGCTGGGCGTGGCCCGCCGCGAGCGGCGTACCGTGACGGTGATGACGGACCGCGACAGCGGCGCGTGGAAAATCGTGGAAGGCCACATTGCGCCCGACGATCGTCATTACGCCTGCGTCCATATGCCGCCCCTGCGCCTCGTCGCCGTCGGCGGCGACCCGGTGACGCTCGCCGTTGCCCAGCTCGCGCCGACAATGGGCGTGGAAGTCGTCCTGTTGCGGCCGCATGGGCCGGCCGAACCGCCGCCCGGCATCGCGTTGACCGGCTACGACTCGCGCAGCCTGGCGGCGTCGCTGGGCGAACTCGTCCTCGACGAACGCACCGCCGTGTACTCGCTCAGCCACGACGCCGAGATCGACCACGCGGTCGCCAGGCATGCGCTGCGCTCCCCGGCGTTCGCCGTCGGTATCCTTGGCAGCCGCAACAAGATCGGCACTCGCGTCGAGCGACTAAAGAACGACGGTGTGGACGACGACGATCTGACCCGGCTGCATCTTCCCGCAGGCCTGCCCATCGGCGCACAAACCCCGCACGGCATCGCCCTGTCCATCCTCGCTCAGGTCTGCCAGCGCGATCGCGCGCGGGCATCGTGATCGGCGGCCACGATGCCGTCATCCTGGCAGCGGGCGGCAGCCAGCGGCTGGGGCGACCGAAACAGCTTCTGACCCTCGACGGCGAAAGCCTCATCGCCCGCGTATCGCGTCTGGTCGAGGCCACCGGCCCGGGCAAGACGATTGCCGTGCTCGGCGCTTATGCCGAACGCCTGTGCGGCCAGCTGAACGGCGCCATGGCCGTATTCAATCCGGACTGGGCCACGGGCATGGCATCGTCACTCCGACTAGCGGCCGACGCGCTCGCCGGACGCCACGACCCGGTGCTCGTCGTGGTCGTGGATCAGCTGGCGCTCGACGAAGCACATCTCGTCAGGCTGCTCGCCGCACACGACGGCGCGCGCGATACGGTGACCGCGTACGGCGAGACCCTGGGCGTACCCGCCGTGCTGCGTGCGGCCACGCTGGCGCGCGCCACGCACCTCCGCGGCGACACCGGTTTTCGCGCCCTTTGGTCGGATGAGGCGCCGCTCGCGATCCGCGCCGACGCACTCGCTGTCGACGTGGATACCGAAGACGATGTCGCACGCGCCATCGCTACCGGGCTTCTCGATCGCGACTGACCGCGTCGACATGTAAAGAGCATGGGAACCCCAACGGCGCGTTCCGCCGCGCGCCGTTCACGGCACGAGCGATAAAACCGTGGCTTCACCCAGGCAGCGACGCATATTCGTCGCCCACCCACGGAGACAGCGGCATGCAGCCGAAGACCAACACCTCGTCCATCGACGCGGCGCGCCACGGCGCAGAAGCCAGCGGCGTCATGAACCACACTTCCGAACGCGTCGACGGTATCGACACGGTCCAGGCCCACCTGCGGATCAATGGCACGACTCACGTGCTCGACCTCGACCCCAGGGTGACCCTCCTCGATGCGCTGCGCGAACATCTCGGACTCACCGGCTCGAAGAAGGGCTGCGATCACGGCCAGTGCGGCGCATGCACGGTGCTGGTCGAAGGCCGTCGGATCAATGCCTGCCTGACCCTGGCGGTGATGCACGACGGCGACTCGATCACCACCGTCGAAGGCCTGGCCACGGGCGATGTGCTTAGTCCGCTGCAGGCTGCCTTCGTCCGGCACGATGGGTTCCAGTGCGGCTATTGCACGCCGGGACAGCTCTGCTCCGCCACCGGCATGCTCGAGGAAGTGCGCGCCGGATGGCCCAGCGTGGTCACCACGGACGTCGCCGGCTCGCCTACTCTGACCGACGAAGAGATTCGTGAACGCATGAGCGGCAACCTCTGTCGCTGCAGTGCGTATCCCAACATCGTCGCCGCAATTGCCGACGCCGCGGAGACCGACGCATGAAACAGTTCACCTACGCACGCGCGACCACGCCGACCGATGCCGCCTCGTCCGCGGCGGCCCATCGCCGCACGCGCTTCATCGCCGGCGGCACAAACCTGCTCGATCTGATGAAGCTGGAAGTGGAGACGCCCGAGCATCTGATCGACATCAACCGTCTCGGTCTCGACGCTATCGAAGAAACCGCGGACGGCGGCCTGCGCATCGGCACGCTGGTGCGCAACAGCGACCTGGCCGCCGATCCCCGCGTGCGCGAACGCTATCCCGTCCTGTCGCGTGCCTTGCTCGCCGGTGCGTCGGGGCAGCTGCGCAACAAGGCCACGACGGGCGGCAATCTGCTGCAACGTACCCGCTGCTACTACTTCTATGACACCGCCATGCCGTGCAACAAGCGCCATCCCGGCAGCGGCTGCGCAGCTATCGGCGGGTACAACCGCATCCACGCCATCGTCGGCGCGAGTGACTCATGCATCGCGACCCATCCGTCCGATATGGCGGTGGCGATGCGCGTGCTGGACGCCGTGATTCACACGGTAGCCGCCGATGGCAATGTGCGTGAAATTCCGATCGGCGAGTTCTATCGCCTGCCCGGCGACACGCCTCAGGTGGAAAACGTGCTGGCGGACGGTGAGCTGATCACGCACGTCACCCTGCCCCCTCCGCCGCCGGGACGGCAGGTGTATCGCAAGGTGCGCGATCGCGCGTCGTACGCGTTCGCACTGATCTCGGTAGCGGCCATCGTGAATTTCGAGGATGGCCGGATTGCCGACGCTCGCATCGCCTTTGGCGGCGTCGGCCCCATGCCATGGCGCGACGATGAGCTCGAGCGCGCCGCCGCGGGTGTCGGCAGCGACGAAGTGTCGCTGCGCACCCTCGCGGAGAACGCGCTGGCCGATGCGCGTGGTCAGGGGCACAACGATTTCAAACCAGTGCTTGCCCGCCGCACCCTGGGTGCGGTGCTGGTCGAAGCCAGCGGGAGGACCGACGCATGACGATTCGCATGGACACGGTGGTGGGGCACACGCCGCTGGACGATAACCCGGGCGGCTTCACCGGCAAGCCGGTCGACCGCGTGGATGGTCCGCTGAAGGTCCAGGGCAAGGCTGCCTACGCCGCGGAACACGGTGGCGTCGGCGATGTGGCGTACGCGTTCCCCGTGCTCGCGACGATCGCGCTCGGACGCGTTATCCGGATGGATACGTCGGCGGTCGAGCGTGCGCCGGGCGTCATCCACGTGATCACCGCGAAGAACGTACCGCCGCAGGACACGTCGTCGGACGAGGCCATTCCTCAGCTCGTCGGCGATGAGATCAGGCACTACGGCCAACCCGTCGCGCTGGTCGTTGCAAAGTCTTATGAACAGGCGCGCCATGCCGCCGGACTGATCCGGCCGGAATACGACGGGAAGCCTGGACGCTTCGATCTCGTGGCCGGTATCGACGGTGCGCGCAAGCCGGAGGATCTGTCCTTCGCGAAAGCCGATACCAGCAAGGGCGACTTCGATGCCGCCTACGCAAAGTCGCCTCACCAGCTGGACGTGACGTACACCACGCCGTTCCAGTTCCATGCCGCGATGGAGCCGCACGCCACGATCGCCAGCTGGGACGGCGACCGGCTGGTTGTCCAGACGTCGAACCAGATGCCTACGCCAGGGCGCAAGGCGCTCGCGGCCACGCTTGGTATCGAGCCCGAAAAGGTCAGGCTTCTCTCCGCTTATATCGGTGGCGGCTTCGGTAGCAAGCTCGATGTACAGCCCGACGCCGTGCTGGCCGCGCTGGCCGCCAGGGCCACGGGCCGCAAGGTCAAGCTTGCCCTCACCCGCCAGCAGCTATTTCACGTCGTAGGGCACCGTACCAACACCGTGCAGCGCGTTCGCCTGGGCACGGATGCGCAGGGCCATATTCTTGCCGAGGCGCATGAAGCATGGTCGGGTAACGAGCCCGGCAACGATGAATTCGAACCGACGGTGCTCGGCACGCGTTCCCGCTATGCGGGCGAGCACCGGCGGAATACGCACCGCCAGATCGATCTGGACCTGCCGCCCGCCATTTCGATGCGCGCGCCGGGCGAGGCGGTCGGCCTCCTCGCGCTCGAAGGCGCCATGGATGAGCTGGCTGTCGCGCTGGACATCGACCCGATCGAACTGCGCGTTCGCAATGAGCCCGCCGTGGATCCCGAACTCGGCGTGCCGTTTTCGTCTCGCCAGGTCGTCGAATGCATGCGCGAAGGCGCGCGTCGTTTCGGCTGGGATAAACGCATCGCCAAACCCGGGCAGGTCCGTGACGGACGCTGGCTGATCGGCATGGGCATGTCGTCCGCCGTACGCGGAAACATGCTTCAGGCGTCGAAAGCGCACGTCCATCTGGATGGCACCGGTCAGCTCACCGCCCGGATGGCCATGACGGATATCGGCACGGGCTCATATACGGTATTCACGCAGATCGCCGCGGACCTGCTCGGCTTGCCGATGGAGCGCGTCACCATTTTGCTCGGCGACTCGGATTTTCCCGAGACGCCCGGGTCAGGCGGTTCATTCGGCGCCGCCAGCGCCGGGTCAGGTCTGTATGACGCGTGCATGCAGCTCCGCACCCGGCTTTGCCAGTCGGCAGGCATCGATCCCACGCATGCACGCTTCGAAGACGGACACGTCTCCCATGGCGACAAGCGCGTGAGCTATTCGGCCATTGCGGGCGTCGACGGCCTGTCCGCCGATGGCGGCATCGAGCCCGGCAGTAACAACAATAAGTACAACCAGAACTCATACGGCGCCTTCTTCGCCGAAGTGGGCGTCGACATGGATACGGGCGAGATCCGTCTGCGCCGCATGCTCGGCGTGTTTGCCGCCGGCCGCATACTCAATGCGAAAACCGCGCGGTCGCAGGCATTGGGGGGCATGATCTTCGGCGTCGGCTCCGCACTGTCCGAGGAGATCGTGCTCGATCCGCGTCACGGCGCTTTCGTCAATCACGATCTCGCGGAATACCACGTGCCGGTCAACGCGGACATCGGCCCGATGGAGGCGATCTTCCTGCCTGAACTGGATGACAAGGCCAATCCCCTGAAGATCAAGGGACTCGGCGAGGTCGGTATCTCGGGAGCGGGCGCTTGCATCGCCAATGCGGTGTACAACGCGTGCGGCGTGCGCATCCGCGACTATCCGCTGACGCTGGACAAGGTTCTAGCAGGCATGGCGGAGACATCCTCCTGACGGGGGATTTTCCGCACTGCGTCACACGGAACCTGAAAAAAAGGGCTCGAAATGCAAAAAAACTTCGCGGACCCTATTTTCAGCGGACGAAAGCAACGCTAGAGTGAGTCGCCCGCTGGGCACCGGCCGGAAAGGCCGCCTCATTCGATTCAAGTGACAAGGATAACCATGGCCACGACCAAAAAAACGGCGGCGAAGAAGGCTGCCAAGGCTCCCGCCAAGGCCGCCGTGAAGGCTGCTAAGGCCCCGGCTGCTCTCAAGCCGATCAAGGATCCGCTTTCGAAGTCCACGCTCGTCTCGCACATCGTCGAGCAGAGCGGCGTCGACAGCAAGAGCGTCAAGGCTGTTCTGGCCTCGCTCGAAGGCGCGATCAACGCGTCGGTTCACAAGAAGGGCGCTGGCACGTTCACGCTGCCCGGCCTGCTGAAGATCACCTCCGTCGCCGTTGCGGCCAAGCCGAAGCGCAAGGGTAAGGACCCGTTCACGGGTGAAGAGCGCTGGTTCGCCGCCAAGCCCGCCTCGGTCAAGGTCAAGGTCCGTCCGCTCAAGAAGCTCAAGGACGCGGCCGCCTGATCTCTCGCGGAGGCCTTCGCCTTCGCGACCGACGAGGTACCCGAAAGCCTCCGCCCTAACGGCGGAGGCTTTTTTCATGGGTCCGTGCCGAAGGTCATGCTTGACTACACGTGTCGTCAGGCGCAGGCTGATTACATCTGTAGTCAGGAGCGGTGGCATGCGCAACAAGACCGTGGGCGATCAGGAACTCGCCCTTCTCCAGCACATCGAGGAAACACCGAAATCGTCGGTCGCGGAGGTGTGTGCCGCCTTCGGGGAGAGCCGTGGCCTGGCTCGCTCCACGGTGCTGACGATGATGGAACGCCTGCGTGCGAAGGGGTATCTCACGCGCCGGCACGTCGACGGCATGTACCGTTACAGCGTGACCAACGGCAGCGGAGAAGTGATGACCGGCGCCGTGGCCCGCTTCGTCGAGAAGACGCTGCAGGGTTCGGTGTCGCCCTTCGTCGCCTGGATGTCCGAACGCGGCCAGGTCAGCGACAGCGAACTGGCGGAACTCGAAGCGCTCGTCGATACCCTGCAGTCGCGACGCAAGGGGCGCTGACATGGAGGCTCTCTTCGATACGCTGCTCTCGCGCCTCGTCCATGCCTCGGTGCAGGCCGTGCTGCTGGCCGGCGTGGTGTACGCCGTGTGCCGCCTCGTTCCCACGATGTCGGCCTCGGCGAAGGCGACCTTGTGGTGGTTGCTCGGCGCCCAGCTGATCGCAGGCATCGTGTCGCCGACGCTGCTCGGCCTCCCGCTGTTGCCCGCGGCGACGATCGCCCCCGTCGAGCCCGTGACGACCATCGCGCCGCTCACCCTGCCCGGCGCCATGGATACGATGCCCGCCGGCGATGGCACCGTCTCGTGGACGGCCACGTTGCTGTTCATCTGGCTGCTAGCCGTCGCGGTTCAAGCCGCTGTCGCCAGCCTGCGCTGGCGCAGGCTGGCGGGGGTGGTGCATCGCGCGATGCCTCACGACGACGTCCGCATCGAAACGCTTTGCGCCCGTCGCGCCCGCGAGACGGGCCTTCACCGGTCACCCCGACTCGCGGTATCGCCCGAAGTGGATTCGCCTCAGGTCGTCGGCCTGTGGCACCCGACCATCCTCCTGCCGCTCGAGGTACGCCTCAGCGACGAAGATCTCGATCTCGCGCTGATGCACGAACTCGCGCACGTGCGCCGTGGCGATCTGATGCTCGGCTGGATCCCCGCGATCGCCCGCGCCCTGTTCTTCTTCCACCCCGTGGTTCACTTCGCCGTACGCGAGTACGCCCTTTGCCGTGAAGCCGCGTGCGACGCGCTGGTCGTATCGCGGGGCGGCACGATCACGAAAACGTACGGCCGCCTGCTGCTGCGGCTCGGCGTGACTCCGCCTCCGCATCACGCGCTGCCCGGTGCCTCGCCCACCTTTCATTCGCTGAAGAGGAGACTGCTCATGCTCGCTCAGGCCAACGATAGTCATCCCCGTGTGCTGACCTGGTGCCTCGTCGCCGCGATCGCCGCCGTGGGTGTGTTCCCGTGGCGCGTGGTGGCGGCGGACCAGAGCAAGACGACGGTGTCGCGCTTCTACATGCCGCCACCGCCCACGCCACCGGCGCCGGCACCCGCCGCCACACCCGCGCCAGCGGCTGCGCCCGCACCGATGTCCGCCACGTCGCTGGTCGCGCCCGTGGCACCTGTCCCGCCCGTGGCACCTGTCGCGCCCGTTCAGGCCTCGGTACCGCCGGTACCGCCAGCCCCGCCGGTGCCGGCGGTATGGTCGGAAGACGTTCATGGTGAGCCCACCAACGGCTTCTTCTACTTCTCCAACGACATTCACGTCGCCAGTGGCAGCAGCAGCGATTTCCAGCGCGCGGAGGCCGCTTACCGGGATGTCGGCAAGGACTTTGTATGGTTCCGTCAAGGCAGGCAGGCCTGGGTGATCCGCGACCCCGCGTACGTGAAACGCATTCAACAGGCCTACGCGGCGCCGTCAAAGCCCGCCGACATGGCCGCGATCATGGCGGACCAGCAGGCTGGACTGGACCGGAAGCAGGAAGTGCTCAGCGAGCAGATGGCGAAGCTGAGCGCGAAACAGAGTGAGCTGATCTCGAAACAGATGACGTCGACCGGTCCGCGCGATGAAGCCGCCTATGTGGCCGGTAACGACGCCATCGGCCGCGAGCAGGCCGCCATCGCCCGGCAGATGGCGCAGATAGGGCAGCAGCGCGCGCTGCAAGGCAAGACGATGGCCGAATGGGGCCGCAGGCAGGCCGACGCATCGCGCAAGGCCTCCGAGGAAGTGAGCACCATCCTGGCCGATGCGATCCGCAACCACGCCGCCCAGGCCGCACGCTGACGTATCCGCACACCTCCGGTATGGTGAAGGAATTTCCCCTACCGGAGGCATCATGCGACTTGAATCGGACACGGTCATCCAGACCCGCGCGTTGCTCTTCGACATGGACGGCACGCTGATCGACTCACGCGTCCTCGTCGAGAAGATCTGGAAACGCTGGTGTGACGAGAACGGTCTGGACTGGCATTACGTCCTCCCCCGTCTGCACGGCGTGCGCATGCTGGATTCGGTGCGCCGTTTCGCCCCGCCGGGTGTGGACGTGAATGCCGCGTACGAGCGCCTGTACAACGAGGAAGTGAACGACGTCGAAGGGATCGTGCCGATTCCGGGCGCGCTCGAACTGCTCGCCGCGCTGCCTCAGGAAACGTGGACCATCGTGACCTCGGCCGACACCACCCTGGCCACCGGGCGTCTGGCCGCGGCCGGGATCGTGCCGCCGCCGCTCATGGTCACCGGTGAAATCGTCACCGACGGCAAGCCGCATCCCGAGGGCTACCTGCTCGGCGCAAAACGCATGGGTGCGGCGCCTGAGGACTGCCTGGTCTTCGAAGACGCGAAAGCGGGCATCGATGCGGGACGGGCGGCGGGCTCGCGCGTGATCGCTATCGCAGGCGATCATCCGGAAGAAATCGCGGAAGACGTCGAGTGGATCGCCGACCTGACCGCGCTGCGTTTTGAAAGCTACAAAGAAGGCGTCGTGACGCTGCGCGTGGTCTGAGCGTCAGTAGACATCGCGGCGATATCGGCCGTCGGCGAGCATGTCGTCGACGGCCCGCTCGCCGAGGATGCCCCGCAAGGCCGCATCCACACCGGGAGCCATCCCCGCGAGACTGCCGCAGACATAGATCGCGGCGCCGTCGTCGACGTAGCTGCGCACGTCATCGGCCGCGGCACGCAGACGGTCCTGTACGTAACGCGGGCCCTGCGTCTCGCGCGACCAGACCAGGTCCAGCCGTTCCACCCGGCCGTCCTCTCGCCATCGCTCCAGCTCATCCACATGGAGGCGATCGACGCCGGCGTGCCGCTCTCCGAAGATCAGCCAGTTGCGCACGTGTCCGCGTGCCACACGTTCTTTCAGCAAGGCCCGCAAACCCGCGATCCCGGTGCCGTTGCCAATCAGCAGCATCGGACGGTCGTCGCCCGGCGCATGGAAGCCTTCGTTACGGCGAACGCGCAGATCGACCGCGTCACCGATATCGGCAAGTGCGGTCAGCCAGCCGGAGCCGAGTCCCAGCGACCCCGTCGCATCCCGCTGCTGACGGACCACCAGATGCAGCGTTTTATCGGAGGGCAGCGAGGCGATGGAATACTCGCGGTGAGGATGTACCTGTTCATCATCGCGCCCACGACGCGGTCCGATTTCGACCACGTCGCCCGCATCCCAACGCAGATGCGCCGCGTCCACCGGTGCCAGGGCGATATGGAAGCATGGGCCGCCGGCACTGCCGGGATTGAGCAACCGGCGTTCGACCAGCCGCCACGACTGATAAGCCGGACGCACCCAGTCGGGCGCCTCGGGTGAACCGGCCCACCCGGCGACGTGGTGTTGCCAGTGACGCAGCGCGCCCGGATCGCCGTTATCCACTTCGACAAGATCGAAAGCCGGTACGGCGCCACTGCCGCGCAACCAGCGATCAAGGTCGTGCCCGAAGGCGCAGAAGTCCTCGTAATCGTGGTCGCCCAGGGCCAGCAAGCCATACGACAGGCCTTGCAGAGCCAGCGCACCGGCCATGACGTCCCGGCGGAAACCCGTGGCGGGATCGGGCGCGTCGCCCTCGCCCGTCGTGCTGGCGATGAAAAGCATGCGTTTCGCCCCCAGCAACGTCGCCGGGGTCAGTGTGTCGATCGACTGCAAGGCCACGGCATCGCCGCCGTGACGCAAGGTGGCCGCCGTGAGGTTCGCGAGCTCGGCCGCATAGCCGGTCTGCGTGGCGTACACGACGTGGATGGTGTCCGAACCGGTGTCGACAGCGACGGGAGCTCGTCGCCGGTTCAGCGCCACGGTGAGGGCCGCCCACCCGACGACGATCGCGGAAGCGAGCCCCGTGCGCGGCCAGTCCGACGCCTGCGTGCCGGTGAAATCGTGCAGGGTCGCGAACCACGTGGCCACGGCGGCCAGCGCGATACCGATCGCGATCTGTCCGACCGGCATCCTCACGCGGCACTCCGCAAGAATCGGTCCCGCTTCGTCACGGATGCAGCGCCTTCGAAAAACCCGGCGACATCCGCTCGATGAATTTTCCATCCTCGCCGTAGAGGATGAAGAGCACGGCGATGTCGTGGCGCCTGGCGTACGCCATGCCTTCGTGCGGCCCCAGCACGGTCATCGTGGTGCCCAGCGAATCAGCATGCATGCAGTCGTCCGCGATGATGCTGACCGAGGCGATACGATGCGCCACGGGAAAGCCCGTGCGCGGATCGATGTGGTGCGAGTAGAACTTGCCGCCCGTTTCGAAGTAATGGCGGTAATCGCCCGAGGTGGCGATCGCACGATCGGTCAGCGAAACGATCCGCTCGACCTCGTCCGGCGAATCGAGCGCGCCGGAAGCCGCGCCCGGACGCTCAATGCCGACGTGCCAGGGCGTACCGTCGGGTTTGCGGCCGTGCGCGCGCAACTCCCCGCCGACCTCGACCAGATAGGCCGCGACTCCGGATGCATCGAGAAAAAGCGCCACCTGATCGACGCCGAAGCCCTTGGCCACCGACGACAGATCCACGTAGACGCCACCCGGCTGCCACGCGCGATGGCCCGCATCATCGAGACGGATGCGGTCCCATCCGACGCGCGCCCGCGCTGCCGCGATCTCCGCGGCGGTCGGCGCCTCGCGGGGGCGTTTGTCCGGGCCGAATCCCCACAGGTTCACCAGCGGGCCCACCGTCGGGTCGTACGCGCCACCGGAATCCTTCGCCAGTCCGAGCGCGTAGCGCAGCACGCCGTAGAACTCCGGCGGCAACGTCTGCCACGTGCCCGCCGGTGCGCGGTTGAACCGGCTGAGGTCGGAGTCGTGCTCGTACGTACTCATCTGCGCGACGACGCGATCCACCTCGGCCTGGATGCCCGCCTCGATGGCGCGATCGTCCGCGCCATCGGGCAACACGGCATTCACCGACCAGGTCGTCCCCATCGTGTCGCCTTCGAAGCGGCGCACATCCTTCGCGCCCGCCCCGGGCGAGACCATCAGCGCCAGCAGCACTAAAACGGCCGGGACGACAAACGCCCGTCGGGCACCCGCCCTGCGGGCGACCGCCCGGATCACTGCGGCAACACCTCGAGAGTCGCCGTATAGCCCAGGCGACGCTGTTTCGCTTCCTTCGTCGAGGTCTTCTTGTCCTCGGCCGAAGCATTCACCCAGTACATCCCGGCGGCGGGCCAGGTAAACGAGAACTTCCCGTCCTTGTCCGTCGTCGTATCCATCTCATCCTGCGCATTGCGATAGCGCGTCGCACCGTCGATGGCGACGACCTTTACATCCGCGGCCGGCTTACCGTCCACCAGCAACTGGAAGGTCGCTTTTTCACCGGACACGAGATCGTTGGGCGCGGTCACCGGGACCAGTTCCATGCCCTTGCCCGTCGGCTTCAGCGCGCCCGTGCTCGGCGAACCCTGGGTCACGAAGGTCTCGACACGCGAGGCCATTTCGTTGACTTCGACGTTCTTCGCGTTCGCGGGCAGGCCCGCCTTGAGGTCAGCGGCGTTGCCACGCCAGCGCTTTTTCTGGCCGTCCAGTTCGTACGTCGCGAACACACCCTGGTTGACCAGCGCGATGCGATACGTGCCCTTCTGCGGCACGGCCAGATCGAACGTGCTGCGGTACTTGCCCTTGTTTTCGTTCTCCGCCTGCACGGTGCTGCCATCCGGTGCGGTAATGACCAGCTGGTCGAGCTGTGCCGGGAAATGATCGGGGTAGTACAAGTCGTTGGAGACGGCGGCATCGACGGTGACCCAGGCGTCGTCACCGGAAACCACCGTGGCGGACGGCACCATCCACATCTTGTGCGCCTGGGCGGCCATCGGAAGAGCGAGAGCCAGGGCGGCACCGAGCGCGGCGCGAACGAATGCGTGCTTCATCATCGGGTAACTCCGTTACGGGTTGAGGTCGAGGTTGATCTGACCGAGTTCGGCGCTGCCCTTCGCGGACAGATGCGTGCTGGCCTTCGCGGGCCAGTCGAATGCGATGCGCTGGGTTTCGTGACCGCCGACTTCGCGCGCGGCTTCCACGACGATTTCGTAGTGTCCCGGGGCGAGCGTGCCCAGCGGCGGCTTGCCGTCGGTGAAGCGCAGCTGGTGCTGGCCCGCCGGGCGCGTCGCACCGGATACGCCGTCGATCGGCATGGTCTGATCGCGGCCGGTACGGCGCCACCACTGGCGCATGTCCTTCAGCCACTTGGTGCCTTCGCCGTCCTTCTTCCTGACGTCGTACCAGACGGCGAGATTGGCGGCGACCGTGTGGTCCTCGCGCTCGATCCACACGGCGACATAAGGCCGGTGGTATTCGGCGACCTTGAGCTCAGGGATCTCCACCGTCAGGTTCATGTCGGCGGCGAAGGCCGGCGCGGCGACGGTGAGGCAGAAGGCGAACGGCAATAAGCGACGCATACGAAATTCCGTCAGTGAATGAAAAGGAGAGCGATGACCACGGGAAGGACGAAGCCAAGGGCGACCATCGGCCAGGTCATGCGGCGCTGACCCGCATGCAACTTGAGCAGGAGCAGGCCGGTCAGCGCGAAGACGACACAGGCCAGCGCGAAAATATCGATGAGCCAGCTCCAGACCGGCCCGGTGTTGCGGCCCTTGTGCAGGTCGTTGGCATACGCCAGCCAGCCGCGATCGGTGGTTTCGGACTGCACCTCGCCGGTCTCCCGGTCGATGCTCACCCAGCCGTCGCCACCGGGACGCGGCAGCGCGACCTCGACTTCGTCCTCGCTCCAGTCGCCGTCGCGACCGTCGATGCGCACGCCCGTCTTCGATTCGACAAAGGCGGCCACCGCGGGCGCCACCGGTGCCGACCTGCGACCGGGGTCGACCAGTTTCGCCATCAGTCCGGGCGGCAAGGTCGCCGTGTGTCGCACCACCCGGGGCGATGCTTCGATCGCGCCGGCATGGTTGAGCGTGATCCCGGTGACCGAAAAGAGCAGGAGCACGACCAGCGAGATCGCGGAGCTGATCCAGTGCCAGCGATGCAGGTGCTTGAGCCAGAACGCGCGGCTTTGCCGGTCGACGGTATCGCGCATGTGGTGGATCGCCCCTGAAACGCCGATAGCAGCCCGGGATGGTAAACCACAATGCGAATCGTTCGCAATTGAGCCAGGAAAGCGATCCGAAAGCCTGCCGCGACAACATGCGCCCGAACCACTCCGGAGCGTATCCTTGTCCACCATGCGCATCCTCCTAGCCGAAGACGACGCCGCCATCGCCGCGGCCGTGCGTGCCTCCCTCGAACAGGGTGGCCACGCTGTAGACCACGTAACCGACGGTGCCAGCGCCGACCACGCGTTGCGCGACCACGACTATGACCTGCTGGTACTCGACCTCGGCCTGCCGCTGCTCGACGGCAGTGACGTGCTGGCGCGTGCCCGCAAGCGTGGCGCCAGTCTTCCCGTGCTCGTGGTGACCGCACGCGAGGGCCTGAAAGAGCGCGTGCGCGTGCTCGACCTGGGCGCCGACGATTACCTCGTGAAACCGTTCGCACTGGCCGAGTTCGACGCCCGCGTCCGCGCCCTGCTCCGTCGCCGGACCAGTCAGGGTGCGCCGGAATTCCGCATCGGTCGTCTGCGTCTGGACATCCCCGGCCATCGCGCCTGGATCGACGACACGCCGCTTGACCTCACGGCGCGCGAGTTCGGCCTGATCGAAGCCCTCGCCTCACGTGCGGACAAGGTGACCAGCCGCGCGCAGCTGGTGGAAGCCCTGTGCAACTGGGACGAGGACCTGACCGACAACGGCCTGGACATCGCCTTGCACCGCCTGCGCCGCAAGTTGCAGGGTTCGGGCACCAACGTCCGCACCATCCGCGGACTGGGCTACCTGCTCGAAGAAGCCGCGGATGCCTGAACGGCGCCACGCGGCGCAGCGCTCCGCCCGACCGAGCCTGCGTCGGCGCCTGCTGACCTTCCTGCTCGTCCCGGTGCTCGGCGTGCTGCTGCTGGACGCCGTGGTCGTCTACTTCGCCGCGTTGGCCTATTCCAACCGCGTACACGATTCCGATCTCTCCGACTCGGCGCTGACGCTGTCTGAGATGATCGGCAACGATGCACTGCGCGGCGAACTCACGGCACAGGCCCGCTTCCTGCTCGAATACGACCCTGACGGTCGCAATTACTACACGGTGGTCAGCGACCGGCACGGGCGCATGATCGGCAACGCCGAGCTCGCCGGGCCAGGCGAGCCCGTCGCTACGGACTCGCCACCCTTGCTTTACGACACCTCGCTGGGCCATCGCCCGCTGCGCGGCGCGATCATGCGCGTGCCCAATCACCACGAAGACGGCGACGTGCTGACCATCACGGTGGCCGAGAACCTGCGCGACCGGCATGCCCGGGCCCGCGAGATCCTGCTGCTCACCCTGCCGATCGAAGCGCTGCTGATCGTCGCCGTGCTGTCGCTGGTCTGGTTCGGCGTGAGCCACGGTCTGGGCGTGCTCGAGCCGCTGACGGCGAGACTGAGTCGCCGCGGCCACGATCTGGGACCCATCGGCGAGGAAGACGTGCCGGTGGAGATCCTGCCGCTGACCCGCACCATCGACGACCTCTTCGCACGCATGCGCAACATGCTGGGTCTGCAGGAGCGCTTCATCGCGGATGCCGCGCACCAGTTGCGGACGCCACTGGCTGGCATCCAGCTCCACGTCGAGCGCTACGAGGGCATCGTCGACCCCACCCAGCGCGAGGAAGCCCTGCGCCACGTGCACCGCCTCGCCGCGCGCGCCGCCCGCACCTCGGCGCAGCTGCTGGCGCTGACCCGTACGCAGTCGCCCGATCTTCCGGATCACGACGGGATGGCGGTGATCGATCTGTCGACCGTCGTGCCCGAGGCGGTCGCCATGCGCGTACACCAGGCTCTGGCACTGGGCATGGATCTGGGCTACGAAGGACTGGAGACGCCCTGCCTCGTGCGAGGCGACGCGCTGCAGGTCCAGGAGGTCATCGACAACCTGATCGACAACGCTTTCCACTACGCCGGGCGCGGTCACAGCGTCACCGTCTCGGTCGCCTGCGATGGCGGCGATGCCGTACTGGCCGTGGAGGACGATGGTCCCGGCGTGGAGGACGTCTTCCTCACCCAGCTGGGCGAGCGGTTCTTTCGCGTGCCCGGGGTGGACGAGGACGGCACCGGTCTCGGCCTGGCCATCGTCGAAAGCATCGCCGAACGGCATGCGGCACGGGTCATCTTCCTGCATGCGACGGCCGGCGGCCTTCGTGTGGAGCTGCGTTTCCCCCTTCAGCCAGACCAGAAAGCCGGCTGAAACCACGCGGCGGCACCATGCCTCCATCAGAAACCAGTCAGTGAGGTCCGGCGTGAGCCACCCGACGGAATTCCAGTTCGAAGGCGGTCGCGACGGCGTCCTGCTGATCCACGGCCTCACCGGTACGCCGGCCGAGATGCGCATGGTCGGCAAGGGACTCAACCGCGCCGGCTTCACGGTCGTCGGTGTTCGCCTCGCCGGTCACTGCGGCACGGAAGAAGACCTGGTCGCCACCTCGTGGGAGGACTGGTACGCCAGCGTCGAAGCCGCCGCCGAGGAGCTTCGCGGCCGGGTCGACCGCCTGTTCGTCGCCGGGCTGTCCATGGGTGCCGTACTCGCGCTGCGTCTGGCGGCCGTGCAGCCCGGCTGGGTCGACGGCGTCGGCGTGTTCGGTGCCACCTTCCGTTATGACGGCTGGTCCATCGGCTGGACCGGCAAGCTGTCGTTCCTGCTGCCGCTGTTCAAGCGTCTCGGCATCGGCCGTCATCGCAGCTTCATCGAGCAGCCGCCTTTCGGCATCCGCGACGAGCGGCTCCGCGCGCAGATCAGCCAGGCGATGTTCTCCGGGGACAGCGCCGCTGCCGGCCTGCCTGGCAACCCGTGGCACGCGCTGGCCGAAATGGTGAAGCTGGCGCGCGACGTGCGCCGTCGCCTGCCCGATGTCGTCGCGCCATGCTTCGTCGCGCACGCCACCGACGACGATGTGGCCAGCGTCGCCAATGCGGACATGGTCGCGCGCCGCGTACGCGGCCCGATCGAAATGCTGCTGCTGGGCGACAGCTACCACATGATCACGATCGACCGCGAACGCCGCATGCTGATCGAGCGGACGGCCGACTTCTTCGGCCGCATCGCCCGCGACGCGCGCCCCACACGCATGGCGGCCTGATCGATGCACGGGCTGGTGCTCGCGCTGTGGATCGCCAATGTCGTGCTCGACACGGGCGGCCAGCTTGCGTTCAAAGCCGCCGCCGGCGACGAGCGTGCAGGCGATGGTCTCGCCCGCTGGAAGTACATGCTGGCGCGGCCCTGGATCTGGACCGGCATCGGCTGTTATGTCGCCGAGTTTCTGGTCTGGATCGCCTTCCTGTCGCTGGTGCCGCTGTCCGAAGGCGTGCTGCTCGGCTCGATCAATATCGTGGCGATCATGATCGCCGGGCGTTTCCTGTTCAGGGAACGCCTCAGCCCGCTGCGCGTCACCGGCATCCTGCTCGTCGCCGCGGGCGTCGCCATCGTGGGAGCCGGCTCGTGAAGCGTTTCTACCTCATCGGCTTCGGTCTGCTGCTCGCGTTCGACACGCTCAACCTCGTCTGTTTCAAGATCGCCGGCACGCATGCGCTGCCGGTGGAAATGAGCACGGCGTGGCTGGCGCGCGTGTTTTCGCATCCATGGATCTACGGCGCCATCGTCGGTTACATCGGCGCCTTCCTCACCTGGATGAGCCTGCTCAAGCACGCACCCATCGGTCCCGCCTTCGCCGCCTCCCATCTCGAAGTGGTGAGCGTGATGCTCCTCTCCTGGTGGGTCTTCGCCGAGCCGGTGACGCTCACCCAGATCCTCGGTGCCGCCGCGATCGTCGCCGGCATCGTCTGCCTCGCCTTCGCCGAACGCGGCGATGAGACGGTGAGCGATGTGGTTCCGGCCTGAGCCCGAATCGCCGCCCACGGCCGGCCTGCCGCTGGGCATCGCCGACCTGGGTGGCGATGTCCGCGCGCCGCTCACCGCGCTCACCGCGTCGTGGCTCGGTGTGGAAGAAACGCAGCTGGAGTGTTCCGGCACCGCCGCGCTGACCGTCGCACTGACGGCGCTTTCCGAATACGCCCGCTCGCGGCGCGAAGTCGCCATCCCCGCTTTTACCTGCCCGCTGGTGCCGCTGGCCATCCGCCGCGCCGGACTCCTGCCGCGACTGGTGGATCTGCTGCCTGGCAGCTTCGACATGGATCCGCAACGACTCGAAGACGCCTGCGGTCCGCAGACACTGGCGGTCGTACCGACTCATCTGGGCGGACGAACCGCCGATGTCGCCAGCGCGAATGCCATCGCGCACTCCGCTGGCGCGCTGACCATCGAAGACGCGGCGCAGGCACTCGGTGCGCGCATCGACGGTCGCTTTGCAGGAACCCTTGGCGACATCGGTTTCTACAGTCTCGCGGCAGGCAAGGGCCTGTCGATCTTCGAGGGCGGTCTGCTGGTGGCCCAGGACGACGTCTGGCGCGAGCGCTTTCGCCGCGCCTCGCACCGCGTGGTGCGCTGGCATCCGGGGTGGGAAATCCGTCGCTCGCTCGAACTCGCGGGCTACGCTGCGTTGTACCGACCGTCGGGACTTGGCTTCGCCTACGGCAATTCGTTGCGGCGCGCGCTGCGGCGCGGCGACCTGATCGGTGCGGCGGGCGAGGATTTCAGCGCTGACTTTCCGTTGCACCGCGTGGGGCGATGGAGGCGCGCGGTGGGCGCGCGCGCGTTCGGACGTTTGTCCGGGTTTATCGAGGCCACGCGCGCGCAGGCCGCCGCACGTGTGCCCGCGCTGGCATCGATTCCCGGCGTCCACGTCTTCACCGACGAGGGCGGAACGTGGCCCTATCTGATGCTTCGTTTGCCCGACGAAGCCATGCGCGACGCGGTGCTGAAACGCCTGTGGTCATCACGGCATGGCGTGGCGCGCATGTTCGTCCACGCCCTGCCCGACTACGAATACCTCGAGGCCATGCCGGGCGGCGACGATGTACCGAACGCCCGCGATTTCGCCGCGCGCACGCTGACGATCACCAACAGTCTGTGGCTGGACGACGCGTGCTTCGAGCACGTGTGTGCGGTGATCGAGGCGGTGATCGTTTCGCGCTGACGATCCGGCGAGCCTCAGGCCCGCCCCTGCTCCACCAGGGTCAGCGCCACCTTGTCCCGCAGATAGACCGGCAGGGCCAGCTCCGGCGCGACGGCCTGACCGTCACGGAACATGCGCGCCGCGACTTCCGCAACATGCCGCGCCTGCGGGAACAACGCACCGTCCGCCGAGCGGATCGGTGCCTTGATCCGCTCGCGCAGCACGGCTTCGTATGTCGCCCAGCCCGTACCGACGACGTGCCATGCGGATGCGTCAGGCAACACCAGCGCGGCCGCCGTGTCCACACGCTCACGATCCATCAGGCTCACGCTGCCATCGTTCTCGCGACGCCACGCCGCGACATAAATTTCGCCCATGCGCGCGTCGATGACAGACAGAATGGCCGCATCGTCTTCCGGCGCTTCCAGTGCGAGCGCCTGCAACGACGACACGGTGACGACCGGAACATCCAGCGCCATCGCCATGCCCTGTGCCAGCGATACGCCCAGGCGCACCCCGGTGAACGCACCGGGGCCACGGCCGACGGCGATGCCATCGAGCGCCTCGCGCTTCAGGCCCGCTTCGGCGAGCAGCTCGTCGGCCATCGGCAGAACGAGTTCCGCGTGCCTGCGCGGCGCGATCTCGCTGCGCTCGATCACCTCGTCGCCGTGGACGAGGGCGACCGAGCAGGCTTCCGTGGAGGTTTCGATGGCGAGGAAGTTCATGGCGTATCCGGCGTGGAGTTGAACGGTGTTCCCTGGGCGTACCAGTCGATCCGGCGGGTCAGGTACATCAGCAGCCCGACCACCGCCACGAGCACGACCGCGCCGATCAGCAGCGCGTACTGCTCGGCGCCGATCAGGCCGTACAGTATGGCGTAAACCAGCGCGAGGACGCCGCCGAGGGTGAACCCGGCCCGTCGGGCGCGCAGCGCCGCCACGGCGTAACCGCCCACGATCGACACCACCGCGCCCGCCGCCACCGCGTAGGCCGGCCCGAAGCCGATCTGCTCGGAAAGAGCCAGCAGCAGGACGTAAAAGCTCGTCATGGCGGCGCCCACCAGCAGGTACTGCACGGGATGCAGGCGCAGGCCCTTGAGTACTTCGAACAGGAAGAAGGCGACGAAGGTCAGCGCGATGAACAGCAGACCGTATTTACCGGCACGGTCGTTCTGCTGGTATACCCCGCCAGGCTGGTAAAGCTTCACGCCGAACGCCGACGACTCGAGCCGCCCCGCGACATCCTTGTCGTCGGCACTCCAGTGCTGCCCGTAGGCGCGATTGAGATCCAGCACCTGCCACGACGCGTCGAAGCCATTGGCGGTGACGCTGCGCGTTCCCGGTAGCAGGGCGCCGGTAAAGCTCGGATCGGGCCACGGCGAACGGACCCGCACGCTGTTGTTGCGGGCCAGCGGCAACGCGGAAAACGATTCGGTGCCCGCAATGCGCAGGGTCATCACATAGTCCAGCGGCGTGTCGCGGGCCGGGTCGACGGCGACGGGTGTGGACAACACCGTATATGGCCCCATGCGTGCCGTCGACGACGCCAGGCGCACGGGCTTGCCGTCGACGGTGACCGAGGTAATGTGCTGCAGGCCGCGCGTATCGGCGATCAGCAGACGCAGCTCCGCTTTGCCGGGAAACCAGGTCGAACCGCTGTCCGCGGCGAAACGACGGATGTCTTCGGGCAGGATACGACCGCGCAACGTGACGTCGCCGGTGTACACAGGTACTTCGTACATGCCGAACCGGCGCTTTTCGACGCTGAGGTCGGCGACGGTGCTCTGATCGTCCGCCAGTACGATTTCGGTGCCGTCATGGCTGGCGACCAGCTTGCCGTCCGCATCGTGGGTTTCGCTGCGCGTGGGGACGGCGAGCACGAGGCCGCCGATAGTCTGCTCACCGCCCCATCCATCGGCGACGCGTGCCGACGCGGTGTCGCGCATCGACTGCCGCTCGCGAACGAGGCCGTCGGCCTGGGTCAGTGGGATCAACATGAGCAGGGCCAGTAGCCCGATGCCAAGCACCTTGGCGGTAATCGTCTGCGTCCAGCGGAACATCGGGGGTCTCCCTCGTCGATAGTGAGGGCGATGGTGGGCTCCGCGTGGGGTGACCCACCGTCTGGCGTGTGGCTTCGACGGGGCGAGTTCTGGCGAAATGCTGCGCGGGGTGTTGAGGCTGGTCGTTGCGGGCTCGGCTTGCGCCATCGCCTTTGTTTTGCCGCGGCGTGTGGTGTCGCGTCGTTGGCTGGGACCGCTCGCCTGCCTGTTTCGGATGGCCTCGTTCGCCCTAGTGGGGCTGAGGGTTCGCGAACAGGGTTCGCTCCTACCGCACGGCGACCGCAATGGGGGCATACATGGCGGCCTGTAGGAGCGCGCCCTGCGCGCGAAAAGCCAACGAAGCGAAGAAGCCACACACCGCTCGACCACCAACCCACCTCGGTACACCAAAGAGACGGCGGGGGTGACCCTCGCGGCCGGTAGCCGCAGGCGAGGGCTTCGACTGGAAGAGGCCCGCAGGGGGCCGGTCATGGATGACCGGCCGTTTTCGGGGAGGCAGGGACAGCCGACTCGAAAACCCCCAGGCGAAGCCCGACCCGGCCGAAGGCCATTGGTATACGGCGGCGGTAGCCGCCTTTCCTTGAGGGGTCGCCGCAGGCGTGGCCGCGAGGGTCACCCCCGCCGACTCTCCAACGCGACACAACACGCCGCGACAAAGCCAAACGCGATGGCGCAAGCCGAGCCCGGCCAGGCTCAACCGGCCAATTCGCCCTGAGCGAAAAATGCCGTCACATCCGACAGCTCACGCGTACGCGGCATCGGCGGCAAGCTGGCGAGGAAAAGTCGGCCGTAGCCCTTCGTGCTGAGGCGCGGATCGCAAAGCACCAGGACGCCACGATCGTTCACGTCGCGGATCAACCGCCCCGCGCCCTGCTTCAGCGCGATCACCGCCGTCGGCACCTGCCAGCCCATGAACGGATTGATGCCCGCTTCCTCGAGCGCCTCGAGTCGAGCCTGCAGGACGGGATCGTCCGGCATCGCGAACGGCAGCTTGTCGATGACCACGACGCTCAATGCTTCGCCGGCCACGTCCACGCCTTCCCAGAAGCTTGCCGCGCCGAGCAGTACGCCACGACCGCTGGCGCGGAATTCTTCCAGCAGGCGATGGCGCGGCGCGCTGCCCTGCACGAACAGCGGCCAGGGCACGCGCCCTTCCAGCAACTCGGCGGCGCGCCGCAGGGCGCGGTGCGAGGTGAACAACAGGAACGCGCGGCCGTCCGACGCGTCCAGCACGGGACG
This sequence comes from Dyella sp. 333MFSha, assembly GCF_900102405.1. Taxonomy (NCBI): domain Bacteria; kingdom Pseudomonadati; phylum Pseudomonadota; class Gammaproteobacteria; order Lysobacterales; family Rhodanobacteraceae; genus Dyella; species Dyella sp. 333MFSha. Next base: position 26,650 of record NZ_FNBR01000002.1, read on the forward strand.
GATCGCCGCGATCACCTTGTCGGTGAAGTCGCGCGCGGAGGGATCCGGCAGATCCTTCGGCAGATAGGCCAGCGCCTGGCGCTTGTAATCGAAGGGACTCTCGACGTGCAGCGTCTGCGGATCCTCGATACCCAGCTGGCGGGCGAAATGACCGAAGTCGCCCGCGATCGACAGCGTCGCCGAGGTGTGGATCCACGCGGCATCCGTCGCCATGCGCATGGCGCGCAGCGGCGAAGCGAGGTCCAGCGGCGTCGCGTGCAACGCGAAGCCGCGCGGGAAGGTTTCGTACCAGCGCACGTCGCTGGCCGAGTGTTCCTCCGCGATGCGGTCGAGCCGCAGGCTGAGCATCTGCGCGCGTTCGAAGGCATTGGCCAGGCCGCGCGAGCGCTCCCCCAGCGAACCGAGCAGATCGGAAAGCGCGGCCATGACATCGCGCAATTCGGTCAGTAGATCGTGGACGGTGCTGTCGCGATCCAGGGCGCCGAAAGGCCCCTTCGGCGGCAGCGAGTCCATGGCAAGGCGCAGCCTCCTGACCAGGTCCTGCACCACTTCGACCGGTTCCAGCAGCTGACTGGTCGCGCCGGTGACCCCCTGCGCTTCGGCCAGCGCGTCGTGGGCCAGGTCGGTCATCTGCCGTGCGCTGACGCTTTGCGAGAAGAACTGGCCGGCCAATTCGGGGATTTGGTGCGCCTCGTCGAGAATGAAGGCGTCGGCACCGGGCAGGATTTCACCGAAGCCTTCCTGCTTCAGCGCCAGATCGGCCATGAGCAGGTGATGGTTGACCACCACGATGTCGGCTTCCATCGCATCGCGGCGGGCTTTCACCACATGGCAGTCATCGAAGAACGCACACTCCGCGCCAAGGCAGTTTTCCGGCGTGGAGGTGACCCGCGGCCAGACCGGCGAATCTTCCGGGATATCGACCATCTCCATACGATCGCCACGGCGGGTGCGGGCCGACCAGGCACGGATCGCCGAGAGCTGGGAGGCCAGCTGCCGGTCCGGGTTGCCCTCGCGGACGGACTGGTCCAGCCGGTACAGGCACAGATAGTTGGCCCGGCCTTTCAGCAGGCTGGTTCTGGCCCGGCTGCCCAGCACAGCGTGCACGCGCGGCAGGTCACGGAAGAACAGCTGGTCCTGCAGCGCCTTGGTGCCGGTGGAAACGATCACCTTGCGCCCCGACATCAAGGCGGGAACGAGGTAGGCGAACGTTTTGCCGGTGCCGGTGCCGGCCTCGGCGATCAGGATGTCGCGCTCGGCGATGGCTTCGGCCACGGCCTCCGCCATGCGCTGCTGGGCCTCGCGCGGGGCGAATCCCGGTACTTCACGGGCGAAAGGCCCTTCGGCGCCGAGGATCGCGGCCACTTCAGGTTCAGTCATCCGGCAAGTATCGCCTACAATGGCCGTCTTTTCGTCTTCCAAAGAGCGCCCCTTCACGGCGCGATCCGAGAGCCCACGCATGGACAAGAGTTTCGAGCCCAGCCAGATCGAGTCGAAGTGGTACGCCCAGTGGGAGGCCAACGGCTATTTCAAGCCGTCGGGCAAGGGCACGCCGTACACGATCATGCTGCCGCCGCCCAACGTCACGGGCACCCTGCACATGGGCCATGCCTTCCAGCACACCATCATGGACACGCTGGTGCGCTACCACCGCATGCGTGGCTTCGACACGCTGTGGCAGCTGGGTACCGACCATGCGGGCATCGCCACCGAGATGGTGGTCACCCGCCAGCTCAATGCCGAAGGCAAGCAGCGCGCGGATTTCGACCGCGAGTCGTTCATCGCCCGCATCTGGGAGTGGAAGGCGGAATCGGGCGACATCATCGGCCGTCAGATGCGCCGACTGGGCGTCTCGGGCGACTGGTCGCGCGAGCGTTTCACCATGGACGAGGGCATGTCCGAGGCCGTGATCGAGACCTTCGTCCGCCTGTCGGAAGAAGGTCTGATCTACCGTGGGCAGAAGCTGGTCAACTGGGATCCGGTGCTGAAGACCGCGATTTCCGACCTCGAAGTGGTCAGCGAGGAAGAAGACGGTTCGATGTGGTCGATCCGCTACCCGCTGGCCGACGACTCGGGTGAACTGATCGTCGCCACCACACGTCCGGAGACGATGCTGGGCGACGTGGCCGTGGCCGTGCATCCGGAAGACGAGCGCTACGCGCATCTCATCGGCAAGATGCTCAGCCTGCCGCTGTCCGACCGGCAGATTCCGATCATCGCCGACGACTACGTCGAGAAGGACTTCGGCACAGGTTGCGTGAAGATCACCCCGGCGCACGACTTCAACGACTATGCCATCGGGCTGCGCCACAACCTGCCGATGATCAACATCCTCACCGACGAGGCGAAGATCAACGACGCCGCGCCGGAGAAGTATCGCGGACTGGACCGCTATGTCGCGCGCAAGGCGGTGCTCGCCGATCTCGAAGCGGCCGAGCTGCTGGTCGAGACGAAGAAGCACAAGCTGCAGGTGCCGCGCGGCGATCGCAGCGGCCAGGTCATCGAGCCGTATCTCACGTGGCAGTGGTTCGTGAAGATGGACACGCTGGCGGCGCGCGGCCTCGAACTGGTCGAGCACGGACACGTGAAGTTCGTGCCCGAGAACTGGATCAGCACGTACCGCCACTGGCTTGGCAACATCCAGGACTGGTGCATCAGCCGCCAGCTGACCTGGGGCCATCGCATCCCGGCCTGGTACACCGACAACGGCAGCGTGATCGTCGCGCGCGACGAGGCTGAAGCCTCCGCCAAGGCGGTTTCGCAGGGCTACGAGGGTGCACTGCGCCGCGACGACGACGTGCTGGAAACCTGGTTCTCGTCCGGCCTCTGGAGCCACTCCACGTTGGGCTGGCCGAACCCGGAGCGCCAGGCCGAACTCGGTTTCGACCGTTACCTGCCGTCGAGCGTGCTGGTCACCGGCTTCGACATCATCTTCTTCTGGGTTGCCCGCATGATCATGCTGACCGACCACTTCACGGGCGAAGTCCCGTTCAAGGACGTCTACGTCACGGGCCTGATCCGCGACAAGGACGGCCAGAAGATGTCCAAGTCCAAGGGCAACGTACTCGATCCGCTCGACATCATCGACGGCATCAGCCTCGACGACCTGCTGGCCAAGCGCACGCGCGGCCTGATGCAGCCGAAGATGGCGGAGAAGATCGAGAAGTCGACGCGCAAGGAATTCGGCGACGGCATTCCCGCGTTCGGTGCGGATGCGCTGCGCTTCACCTTCGCCTCGCTGGCGACGCACGGTCGCGACATCAAGTTCGACCTGGAGCGTGCCGGCGGCTACAAGGCCTTCGTCAACAAGCTCTGGAACGCGTCGCGCTTCGTGCTGATGAACCTCGGCGAAGAAGCGCGCATCGCACCGGTCAAGCCCACGACCGAAGCCGAACGCTGGATCCTCACCCGCCTGCGCGACACGCTGGGCACGGTCAAGGAACAGCTCGCGGCCTATCGCTTCGACCTCGCTTCGCAGGCGCTGTACGAGTTCACCTGGAACGAGTTCTGCGACTGGTTCCTCGAGTTGTCCAAGCCCGCATTGAACGGCAACGACGAAGCCGCCATCGCATCCACCCGCTACACCCTGGTGCACGTTCTGGAGACGCTGCTGCGTGCGCTGCATCCGCTGATTCCCTTCGTCACCGAAGAGATCTGGCAGAACGTGCGCCCGCTGCTTGGCATCGACGGCGAAACGATCATGCTGCGCCCCTACCCGGAAGCCGCGGACGTCGAAGGCGACGACGCCGCGACCGCCGAGATCGAATGGGTCAAGGACGTGCTGACCGGCGTGCGTCGTATCCGCGCCGAGATGAACATCGCGCCGGGCAAAGTCATTCCGCTGCTGTTCGCCGACGGCGACGCGGCCGATCGTGCACGTGCGGCCAAGTTCGCCGCGCAGATCGCGTTCCTCGGTCGCGTCGAAACGCCGGTGTGGGTCGAAGGCGAAGAGCCTGCCGCCGCTGCCGCCGTGATCGGTGGCATGCGTGCGTTGATTCCGCTGGAGGGGCTGATCGACGTCGGCGCCGAGAAGGCACGCCTCGCGAAGGAAATCGCCCGCATCCAGGGTGAAGTGCGCAAATGCGAAGGCAAGCTGAGCAACGCCAACTTCGTCGCCAACGCACCGGCTGAAGTGGTCGAGCAGGAGCGCCAGCGCATTGCTGACTGGACGCGCCAGGCGGATGCGATGCGCGAGCAGGCGAAGAAGCTGGGCGCGTAGCGCCCAGCTGGGTAGGAGCGCGCCCTGCGCGCGAAAAGCCAACGAAGCGATGAAGCGGTACCCCGATGAGGGGGCACCCCATTACCGCCTTGTAGGCTTTTCGCGCGCAGGGCGCGCTCCTACATGAGACGTCACCGAAAAAAAAACCCGCCATCCGGCGGGTTTGTTTTTTTACATGTCGTGTTTGTTCACTTCAAACCCGGCTTTCTTGTATTCCGACCACCGTGCCCGCGACCCCTCGCGCTCGGCGGGATCCGCCGCCACGACTTCCAGCACGCGGTCGAAGTGCCCCGGGGCGCAGACATCGCGCAGGTTGATCACCATCGGCCGGTCCGCGGCCTCGACGCCCGGCGGCACAATCAGCACCGCCGTGTTGGCGTCGTCGTCATCCCCCGCGAGCTGATGGGGGATGAAGGCATCCTCGTCGAAAGCCCAGAGGTATTCGTCGATCGCCTCAGCCTGTTCGAAGTCCCGCGTGAGGATCAGGGTCGGCTGCTGGGCGCCGAACGCGCGCTTGGCGAGTTCGCAGACCAGCAGCAGGGGATCCTCGCGGAAGCGCGGCTTGTCGATCAGGTAGAAGTCGGCGCGCGGCATCGTGGCGGGATCAGCCGGCCGACGCGACGCGGTCGAGCAGCCACTGGGTCAGCAGCGGCACGGGACGGCCGGTGGCCATGCCCTTGCGGCCTTCGTCCCACGCGGTGCCGGCGATGTCGAGGTGCGCCCAGCGACGGCCTTCGGTGAAGCGCGCCAGGAAGCAGCCCGCCGTGATCGCGCCGGCGTACTTGCCGCCGATGTTCGCCACGTCGGCGAAGCCCGACTCGAGCTGGCTCTGGTAATCGTCCCAGAGCGGCAGGCGCCAGGCGCGGTCGAGGGTGGACTCACCCGCGGCGAGCAGCTCGGCCGAGAGCGACTCGTCCTTGGTCATCAGACCGCTGGCGTGCTTGCCCAGCGCGACGACGCAGGCGCCGGTGAGGGTGGCGGCATCGATCATGGTGTGCGGGTCGAAGCGCTTGCCGGTGTAGGTCAGCGCGTCGCAGAGGATCAGGCGACCCTCGGCATCCGTGTTGAGCACTTCGATGGTGATGCCGGCGAGGCTGGTCAGCACGTCGCCCGGGCGATAGCTGTCACCGTCCGGCATGTTTTCGACGGCCGGGACGACGCAGACGAGGTTGACCGCGAGCTTGAGCTTCACGGCGGCGACGAAGGCGCCGAGCACGCCGGCGGCGCCGCCCATGTCGAACTTCATTTCTTCCATGCCCGGACCCGGCTTGAGGCTGATGCCACCGGTGTCGAAGGTGATGCCCTTGCCGACGAAGGCGTACGGCTTGTCGCCGTCCTTGCCGCCGTTCCACTGCAGGATGATCAGGCGCGGCTGATTGGCCGAGCCGCGGGCAACGGCCAGCAGCGAGCCGAAGCCTTCGCGTTCCATATCGGCCCGGTCGAGGGCCTCGAAGGTGACGCCTTCATGAGCCTCGGCGAACGCCCTGGCCTGATCCGCGATGTAGACCGGGTTGCAGATGTTGGGCGGCAGGTTGGCCAGCTCCTTGGCGTAGCGAACGCCTTCGGCGATCGCGCGGGCTTCGGCCAGGCCGTTCTCGCCATCGGCCGGACCGACCAGGTTCACCGTGCCGAGCTCCGGCAGCGCCTTGTCGCGCGGCTTGACGGTGGCGGTATAGCGGTAGGCGGCATGGTCGGTGGCCAGGGCGGCGACACGGACGCGCCAGGCGGCGTCGCGACCCGGCACGTCGATTTCGGGCAGCCAGCTGGTGGCCTCGGTGACCGGCAGGCGACCGACGGCGCGGGCGGCTTCCAGGGTGACGCGCTGGTAGCGGGCGGCGTCGAACGTCTTCTGGGCGCCCAGGCCCACCACCAGCACGCGGGCGGCGGCGACACCGGCCGGGTGCAGCAGCGTGACGAGGTTGCCGACCTTGCCGGTGATGTCGCCAGCCTCGACCAGGCGTTTGATGGCGCCCTGACCGGCGGTGTCGATCCGCGCCGCGGCGCTGGTCAGGACACCGTTCTCGTAGACACCGACGACCGCGACCGGGGTGGCGGTCGATTCGGGAGCGCTGGAACCGAGGCTGAACTGAACTGACATATCTGATGGTCCTGCAAAAGCCCGCCGGGGCCCGGACAGGCTAGACTTGTGGTTTGCCGGCCAGGACTGACGCGGCACGAACCGCCAATTCTACCAAATGCTCAGCATCCTCGACCGCTATTTCCTGCGCGAACTTGCCTACGGTGTCATTGCGACGGCCGTGGTCCTGCTCGTCATCTTCTCCGGCGGCGCCTTTGCCAACGTCCTGCAGAAGGTCGCCAACGGCAGCATCCAGCCCTCCGTCATGTTCGAGGTGCTCGGCCTGCAGATGGTGGACCTGCTCTCCACGCTGCTGCCGATGTCCGCCTTCCTGGGCACCCTGATAGCCCTGGGGCGCATGTACCGCGAGAGCGAGATGCACGTCCTGGCCTCGTCCGGCATGGGTCCGCGCGGCATGCTGCGCCCGGTCACCCTGCTGGCGGTCGTCGCCACCATCGTGGTCGGCCTGGTCTCGCTCTGGCTGGGGCCGCTGTCGGCACGCACCGCCGACCAGGTCATCGCGGCGGCGAACAAGTCCGTGATCGCCGCCGGCCTCGACGCCGGCCGCTTCACCGAACTGCCCGGCAAGGGCGGCATCATCTTCGTCGACACCCTGAGCCGTGACGGCACGGTACTGGGCAAGACCTTCCTGGCCACCGACCGCACCGACAGCGACGGCAACCCGCAGGTCCGTGTGGTCAGCGCCAAGAGCGGCCGCATGTACCAGGAGAGCGACGGCCAGAACCGTTTCCTCGCCCTGTACGACGGCTGGCAGTTCGAGGTGCCGCTGGCGGCCGACAACTGGCGCCGCATGAAATACGAGCGTAACGACGCCTCGCTGTCGTCCATCGTCGACGACGACGAGGACACCGATCCCGCTCACGAATCCACCATGTCGCAGCTGATCAAGGCCGGCACGCCGGACGCCCTCGGCGAGATCGTCTCCCGCTTCGCCGCGCCGGTCAGCACCCTCGTCCTGATGATGATGGTGCTGCCGATGTCGAAGCAGGCCCCGCGCGACGCCCGCTACGGCCGCCTGCTGATCGCCGTGCTCACCTACTTCCTTTACGTCATCTGGCAGCTGATCGCCCGCGCCCAGATCATCAAGGGCCACCTGCACACTTCCGTGCCCGTGTGGATCCTGCACGTGGTCGTATTCGGTGTGGCCGCCTGGTACTTCTGGAAGCAGAACACGCCGCGTCGCGTTAAGGGAGCCGCGTAATGGCCACCCTCACCGTCAAGCGCGCCGACCGCCTGATCGCCATGAGCGTGCTCGGCACGCTGCTGCTGGTCTGGCTGGTACTGGCGGGTTTCGATTCGCTGCTGCAGTTCGTGCGCCAGCTGGGCAACATCGGCAAGAACGGCTTCTCGCTGTACGACGCCATCGCCTACATCATGCTGACGCTGCCGCGCCGGCTGTATCAGATGTTCAGCAACGCCGCACTGATCGGCGGCCTGCTCGGCCTGGGCGGACTGGCCGCCACCGGCGAGCTGACCGCCCTCCGCGCGGCCGGCATGTCCAAGCTGCGTATCGCGGGATCGGCGGCGGGCGTCATCGCCGTGCTGACTCTCGCCGTCGTGGTGATGGGCGAAACCGCCGCCCCCTACGGCGACCAGCATGCGCAGGCCATCCAGGTACGCATGCGCTCGAGCAATCTCGGCTCGACCAGCAGCGGCCTGTGGGCGCGCGACGGCGGCAGGATCATCAACGCCAAGTCGGCTATCGCCGTGCAGGACGGTGACCGCACCACCGTGAAACTCGTCGACGTGCGCGTCTACAGCTTCACGCCGGACGGGCAGCTGTCGGTCTTCTCGCATGGCGACAGCGCCACGCATGACGGCAACAAGTGGATCATGAGCAAGGTCCGCACGACGACGCTCGACGACCAGGGTACGCACTCGACCAACCAGGACACGCAGACCTGGGCCTCGCGCCTGAATCCGCATGTGCTGGAGCAGTCGGTGATCCACCCCGAGTACCTGTCCATGGCCGATCTGCGGCGCAACATCCGCTACCTCGACAACAACGGCCAGAACTCGGGCGTGTACGCCGTCGCGTTCTGGGGTCGCGCGCTGTTCGCCCTCAACACGCTGGTGCTGGTGTTGTGCGCCATGCCGTTCGCCTTCGGCTCGCTGCGTTCCGGTGGCCTCGGCAAGCGCCTCTTCATCGGCATCATCCTCGCGATCGGCTGGTACTTCCTGCAGGGTGCGATGGTCAACTTCGGCACCGTCTACGGCATGCCGCCACTGCTGGCCAACCTGTTACCGACGACGCTGCTGGTCGCAGGCGCCCTCGCCTATTTCAGACGATTCGGCTAGCGCACGATGCCTCAGGACGCCGCGGCGAGCGGCGTCCTGCACACGCGCTCGAGCACAACGTCCATCTCATCGCCACTCATGGGTTTGCGTAGCAGCGCATCCATGCCCGCCTCGCGTATCGCGCTGACCTCGTCCCCCGCCGAACGTGCCGTCACGGCGACGATCGGCAGGCTCGCCATCGCCTCGATGCGGCGGACCATCCGGGCGATCTGAAAGCCATCGACCAGCGGGAGGTCGAGATCGAGCAGAAGGACGTCGTAGCGGCCGGCCGACAATTCGCTCATCGCGGCGAGGCCATCGCTCACCGCGGCGACCACATGGCCGCGCGCCCGGAGCAGGTTCGCGATCACTTCCGAAACCACGGGGTCGTCCTCGACGAGCAGCACGCGCCATCCGCCCGGCGTGCCAACCGACGAAGGCGCGGGCATGCAGGTGTGACCCGCACAGGCGCACGGCTGCATCGGCAGGCTCACCGTGAAACGGGTGCCGCAGCCCGGTTCGCTCGCCACCTTGATCGATCCATCCATCAGCGCGACCAGCTCCTGGCAGATGGCGAGGCCGAGTCCCGATCCTTCCGCGCGCCGCGGGGAGGCACCCTGCTCGAACCGGGAATAGAGCCGGGCGCGAAGTTCAGCCGACATGCCCGGCCCGGTGTCGGACACCGTCATGATGAGCGAGCCGGCGCATGCGGACAGCGCGACGGATACCCCGCCCGCCTCCGTGAACTTCACCGCGTTGTTCACCAGATTCTGCAGTACCTGACGCAGGCGGACCGCGTCGCCGCGCAGCGTCGCGGGCACGGCGGCGTCCACACTGACGGTCAGTGCGAGTCCTTTCTCACGCGCTCTCGTCGCGGCGAGGGCCACCACCTCGTCCGCGACCGATCGCATGGACACGCAGTCCGACTCGAGCACCAGTCGCCGCGATTCGATGCGGGCGATGTCGAGCGCATCGTTGACCAGACGCAACAACGTGTCGCCCGAGCGCCGCACCGCATCGACATAGCCGCGCTGCGCGTCATCGAGCGGCGTACGCGCCAGCAGCTCGGCCATGCCGAGCACGCCGGTCATGGGAGTGCGTATTTCATGACCCAGGGTCGCCATGAATTCCGTCTTCGCCGCGCTCGCCTCCTCGGCCATGCGTCGCTGATGTTCGGCAAGCCGCATGCGCATCGCCTGACGCACACGCCTCCGGGTCCCGCGCAGCACCGCGACGACCGCGGCCGTCGCGAGCAGCGCGTATCCGACCCAAGCCCACCAGCGCTGCCATGGCGGCGCTTCCATCACCACGACAAAGGCGGCGGGGAGCGCCGGGCTGAGTTCGTCACGGCCGGCGCCCGTGATCGACATGGCATACCTGCCTGCCGGCAAGCCCTCGAAAACGCGCTCCCCGTCGCTGGCCACCCGAACGGGCGAGGCGTCATCGTCGCGGCGAACCTCGAACCTGACGTGGTTGCGATCCGGGTGGACGAACGAGAGGACGCGCGCGGAGAGACGCGGCTCGCGATCGTCCCACGCCAGGTTCAGCGTGCCGTTTTCGATGGGCAGGACTTCACGTCGACCATGACGCGACACCGTCGCGCCCAGCACGGTGATGGTCGGGCGGCGGACGTGATCGCGCTGCGCGTCGGGACGAAACCCGACGAGGCCGGCGAGCGTCCCGCCATACATGCTGCCGTCGTCGAGCAGCACCGTGGTGGCGTGAGTGAACTCCCCGCTGGCAAGGCCGTCGGCCATGCCGAACGAGCGGAAGCGGCCATGCTCGGGGTCGAAACGCCACACGCCTGTCTGACCGTACAACCAGAGCCGTCCGCCACGGTCACGACGCAGGTTGAGGATCTCGGTGGAGGGGAAGCCTTCGGCGCCACCGATGTGTCTGTCGCGTACGGCGCTCGCGCCCTGCCAGTGGAACCGCTCGAGCGCGTCGGGCCGGACCACCCAGAAGCCGTCGCCGTCCGGTTCGAACGCGTTGATCCTCCCGCGCGCGACGCCTTCGATGAAACGCATCTCTCCCGTCGCGCGGTCCTGCCTGGCCAGGCCGGCCAGGCTCGCCTGCCAGAGATCGCCGTCGACCATTTCGATCTGGCGCGTATCGGCCCAGCCCCTCGGCGTCTCGGCGAAGCGAACGCGCGCTGCATGGCCGAGGTCGGCATCGACCCGGAACAGGCCGGCATCCAGTGCGGCGACGAAGACGTCACCGCCCGGCCCGGAAGCCATGGTCGTGACCGGGCGGTCGATCGTGCTGCGCAGAACGGGCTGGGCGGTTCGTCCGCGGCCGACGGTGAGACCGTCCACGGTACCGATCAGCAGCCGCTGCCCCGGCAGCGCGAGCAGCGACTGGATGCGCGGCGCACCGAGTTCAAAGCCGGGCGAAGTGTGCCCGGTCGCCGGATCGAACCCACGGATCCACCCACGCAAGCCGCCCACCCACAGGCCTCCCCCTTCGCGCGCCGCGACCGCGGTCACCGTGCGGCCGGGGAAGGTGTGCGGGTCGGTGGCGACATGGGAAAAACGGGTGAAGTCGTCCCACGAAGGACCCAGATACGCCAGTCCGCCATCGCTCAGCGCGAACCAGAGGCCGTGCTCCCGATCCTCCAGCATGCCGCGCACGGTACGGCCAGGGAGACCGCCTGCGGCGGTCCAGGAACCAGCCACGTCATGCATCCGGTCGAAACGGTCGAGCATCGAGAGACCCTGCGCCGACGCGATCCAGAGAATGCCGTGACTGTCGGCCAGGGTGCCGAACACCCTGCCTGCGGCGACACGGCGTTCGCGCACGGGACGCGCGTCGGCGGTCAGACGAAACAGGCCGCGATCGGTGGCGATCCGCAGTTCCGCCGGGCCGCCCCCGATACCCTGCACGCGCACCGGGCTGCCGTCCGTGAACGCGCGTGGCGACACCCTGCCGTCGCTGTCCGCCACGAACAGGCCGGTATCTGCGCCAATCCACAGGCGCCCGTCGTCGGCGACATGCAATGCGTTGACCGCGCCGCGCCGGAGGTCGCCCACCCGCTCCGGGGCGCTTCCGTCGGCGCGCATGCGATCGAGACCTTTCGCCGAACCGACCCAGATAGCGCCATCGGGCGTCTGCGCGATGGCGCGGACGTCGTCGCTGGTCAACCCGTCGCGCCACTGCACGAAGACGCCGGTGTCGGGATCGTAGCGGCCCAGACCCGTCTCGGCTCCGCCCATCCAGATCCTGTCGTCACGGTCGACGAAGAGCACCGACAAGCCGCCCGTCGGCATCGCGTGTTCCCGGCGAGGCCCGATGCGCGGGACGGTGAATTCCACGCCGTCGAACCGCGACAACCCGGCGGCGGTGGCCACCCAGATGAATCCGCGCGCATCCTGCACCACGGCCTGCACCTTGCTGCTGGGCAAGCCCTCGTGCAAGCCGTAACTGCGGAACTGGGGGGTGGGGATCGGCGCCGTCGTGAGGGCTGCCGATGTGGGAATGGCCACGCCCATGAGGATCGTGGCCACGAGAATCCATCTCGCGAAGAGCGTGTGGTGCATACGCCGGGTTCCTGGTTCGAACCCGATCATGGCATGCGGCTGAAGCTCTCCGCACGACTTGACGTCCCGACGGACTGTAGGCATGAACCGCTGCGCTTGCCCGTAGAATGGCCGCATGTCACGCCGCCTGCGCCTCCTCATCGCCGCCATCGGCTTCGCCGCCCTCGCCTGGTTGCTGCTGGCGGCGATCGACCGCGGACTGGCGCTGGCCCAGCGTTTCATGGGTTTGCCGGAGGGCATGCGTTGGCTGCTGGGCATCGCCATCGCGATCCTCGCGGGCGGCGGCATCGCGGTCGGCTTCTGGTGGCTGCGTCCCCGCAGACCTCGTGGACCGGTGGTCGCACCGGACCGTGCATCGCTGGAAGCGCGCCTGCAGACGCTTCGTGAATCCGGCTCCGAGGTTGAGGAAATTCGCAGCGAACTCGGCGAACTCGACCGGCGTCGCGCCAGCGAGAAACTCTACGTCGCGGTCTTCGGCGAGATATCCACGGGCAAGTCGTCGCTCATCGCCGCGCTGATACCGGACGCGCGCCCGGACAGCGACGTGCGCGGCGGCACGACACGTGAGGTGACGCACTTCGAGGGGGCCATGCCTCGCGGTGGGGAATGGACGCTCGCGGACGTCCCCGGTTCGGCCGAAGCGGACGGCGACGCACGCGAACGCATGGCACGCGACGAGGCGTTGCGTGCGCACGCCGTCGTGTACGTCTGCGCCGGCGACCTCACGCGCACGCAGGGCGACGAACTGCGCTGGCTGGGCGACTTCGGCAAGCCGCTGGTGCTTGCGATCAACAAGGCGGACCAGTGGTCGCCGGAAGACCGTGAGCGCATCGTGCGGCAGGTGCGCAGCCAGACGACCGGAATTCCCGACGCCGTCGTCGCGATCAGTGCGGGAGGCGAGGAGCGCTTCACCCGCCGTCTCGCCGATGGCACGACCGAGGACGTCACACGCCGACGCAAGCCTGACGTCGATGCCCTCGTGGACGCCATTGCGCGGCTTGTCGCGCCGGGTGCGCAGGGCCTCGAGGCGCTTCGCGAAAACGCGGTGCTCGCAAGTGTCCACGAACGTACCGGTGAGTACGAAAAAGCCCACCGAGCCGCGGAAGCCGATCGTATCGTCGCGCGCTACGCGCGACGCGCCATCGTGGGCGCGATGGCCGCCGTCGCACCCGGCACCGACCTCGTGATTCAGGGCGCCCTGGCCGCAAGCCTCGTGCGGGCCCTGGCGGACCTGTACGGCGTCAACGTCACCGACGTCGACGTCGACAATCTCCTGCGACAGGCCCGCATGACCTTGCGAACCGGCACATCGATCGTGCTTGCGGTGGCCGGAAACGCGCTCAAGGCGTTTCCGGGGCTGGGAACGCTGGGTGGTGGCGTGCTGCACGCCTTCGCCTATGCCCTGATCTTCGACAGCCTCGGCCGTGCGCTGGCCGCCACGCTTGCCGAACGCCATACCCTCGACCAGGCCGATGCGGGCGAGCGCATGCGTGAGTTGCTCGGCGACGCCAGCGGCTCGCGGCTCCGCCGGCTGGCCGAACTCACCGGCGACGCCTTGCGGGATCGTTAAGTGAACGATGCGTTCGCGAAGGGCGGGCTGACAAGCGACGCCCGCTCGGCCACACTGCCTCGTATCGGCCGCGGCGCGGCCCTCGTCCGGAACCGGCTCCCCTCATGCGAAACGCCCGCTTCCTGCCAGCTGTCCTCTTCGCGATCGCGCCCCTGTATGCGCATGGCGCAACCACGGCTTACCGGATCGATCCGGTGCACAGCCAGGTCGTGTTCAACGTCGAGCACAACGGCTTCTCGCGATCCTTTGGCCGACTGAAAGTCACCGAGGGCACCGTGCGCTTCGATCCGGACGACTGGTCGAAGTCCTCGGTCGACGCGACCATCGATCTCGCCTCCGTCGACATGGGCGACGCCGAGTGGAACAAAGCGGTACGTGGTGCGTCACTGCTCGACAGCGACCGCGCGAAAACCGCGCATTACGTCAGTGACTCGGTCGAAAAGAAATCCGACGACGAAGGCACCGTCCACGGCAAGCTCACCCTGCGTGGCAAGACGCTGCCCCTCGACCTTCCGTTCCGGGTGAACCGTATCGGCAAGACCATTTACGGCTTGCATACCGTGGCCGGCTTCTCGTCCACCGTGACGCTCGATCGCGCGGCGTACGGAATGACTTCGAACAAGAATTCCATCGGCAACGACGTCAGTGTATGGCTCGAGATCGAAGCCATCCGTGGCGGCGACGCCCAGACCCGCTCCGACAAGGAAACCCCCGATGCCCCTGCGCAGTGACACCTCCCGTTGGAGCACCGTCGCCAAGACCTTTCACTGGGTCATGGCGCTGCTGATCCTCGGCAACGGCGCGTTCGCCCTCTGGATGGACGGCCTGAAGCCGTCGATGCAGAAGATCAACATGTTCGCCCTGCACAAGTCGATCGGACTCACCGTGCTGGCGTTGTTCCTGCTCCGCCTGATGTGGCGCGCGGTGGACCGTCGCCCACCCGATGAGCCGGCACCGCACTGGCAGAAGATCGCCGCGCATGCGGTACATGGCTTGCTCTACCTGCTCATCGTCGCCATCCCGCTGTCGGGCTGGGCGTTCAATTCGGCGCACGGTTTTCCGTTGCAGTACTTCAAGCAGTTCAACCTGCCGGCGCTGGTGGAAAAGAATCCCGGACTGTCCGACACGCTCGGCACCGTCCACGTCTGGTTGTTCTGGTTCCTGCTGGCCGTGCTCGTCGCCCATGTCGGCGGAGCGCTCAAGCACCACCTCATCGACCGCGACGACACACTCCGCCGCATGCTGCCGTTCGGCCGTGCAAAGCGGAACACCTCTACCCCTCCCGGAGATACGCCATGAACCCGATGATCCGCCGCCTGTCCGCCCTCACCGTCGCGCTGGCCCTGCCGTTCGCCGCGTCCGCCGCGGATTACAAGGTCGGCCCCGGCAGCACGCTCGGTTTCAGCGGCAAGTTCCAGGGCCAGCAGTTCGACGGCACGTTCGGCAAGTTCGATGCGGCGATCAGCTACGACGCCGCGAATCTCGCCGCGTCGAAATTCGACGTGACCGTCGATACCGCCACGGCGAAGACAGGCGACAGCGACCGCGACAACGCGCTGCCGGGGTCCGATTTCCTGGACGTCAAGAAGTTCGCCACGGCGCACTACGTCACGACAGGCTTCAGCAAGGACGCCAAGGGCAACGTCATCGCCAACGGCAACCTGACGCTGCACGGCGTGACGAAGCCGGTCGCACTGAAGGTCGTGTTCTCGCCCAACGCCGGCGGCGCACGTCTTTCCGTCACCGGTACCCTGAAGCGCCTGGACTTCGGCGTGGGCAGCGGCGATTACAAGGACACCTCGACCATCGCCGACGAGGTACTGGTCAACGGTTCGCTCAACCTGTTGCCGAAGTAAGGCGACGGTGGGTAGCTTCCGCGATCGCCTGCGCGGTCTCTCCGACCGTTTCCGGCGCGGCGTGCCTCGCGCTGCGGCGACGGACGAGCGCGGCGGCGCCGTCGCGGCGAGCCTGCGCGGACTGCTCGACGATCCGTCGATTCCATCAAGCGTGCGCGATGCGATGGCGGCGGACTTCCGCCGCATCGAAAGCATGCTGGATCGTCTGGAACGCGACGAACTGCATGTCGCCGTGTTCGGCCGCGTGTCCGCGGGAAAGTCGGCGCTGGGCAACGCATTGCTTGGCCGCGAGGCGTTCACCGTCGGCGTGCTGCACGGTACGACGACGGAAGCCGACGCGGCCCGCCTCGACGAGGCCGCCAATGCGGGACTCGTTCTCATCGACACGCCCGGCATCAACGAGCTGGGCGGCGAGGCGCGCGAGAAACTCGCCTTTGAAGTCGCCGAGGTCAGCGACCTCATCGTCTTCGTTGCCGACGGTGACCTCACCCGGGACGAACGGGATGCCTTGCGCACGCTCGCGACCACCCGTCGTCCGCTGCTGGTCGCACTGAACAAGGTCGATCGCTACAGCGACGACGAGCGCGACGGCCTGCTGGAGAGACTGCGCCAGCACACTGCCACACTGGTCCGGCGTGAGGACGTGATCGCCGTGGCGGCCCAGCCGTCCCCCCGGTCGGTCGTGGAACTCGACGCCAGCGGCCACGAGCGACTGTCGTCCGAGCGGCGCCCGCCCGATGTCACGGCGTTGAAATCACGCTTGCTGGCCATCGCCGAACGGGAAGGCAAGACGCTCTCGGCGATCAACGCCGGGCTGTTCGCCGGGCGGCTCACCGACCAGATCAGCGAGCGCGTCGCCGCGACGCGTCGTGACGTCGCGTCCGGGGTCATCCGCCAGTATTGCGTCGCCAAGGCGGTGGCCGTGGCCCTGAATCCGGTGCCGGTGGCCGACCTGCTGCTGGCGGGCGGCCTGGACGCGGCCATGGTCGTGCAGCTCGGCCGGGTCTACGGCCTGCCGCTGACCCGGAGCGAATCCGGAAAACTCGTCGCGACCATTTCGGTGCAGCTGGCCGCACTCATGGGGGCCGTCTGGGGCATGCAGCTGGTCGCCTCGGCACTCAAGGGCCTCAGCGGCGGCGTGTCCATCGTGGTCACCGCCGCGGCGCAGGGCGCGCTCGGCTGGTACGCGACGGTGCTGATCGGCCGGGCGGCTGAGCATTACCTCATCGCGGGGAAATCATGGGGTGAGCACGGGGCGAAGCGCGCCGTCGCGGATATCGTGGCCGGACTCGACCGCGATTCCATCCTGCGTGAGGCGCGCGAGGAAATTCTCAGGCGCCTGCACCGGTAGGAGCCAGCCCCGCTGGCGATTCAACCCGCGAAGGCCCTGACTCGCGCCACATCGAACGGCCAGTCCAGCTCCATCCCGTCGCCCCGGCGCAATACGGGCACACGCGTCCCATACCTGCTCTCCAGCGCCTCATCCTCATCGATCCACACCGACGAAAAATCCGGCAACCGCGCCTGCGCCAACACCTCCAGCGCCTGATCGCAGAGGTGGCAGTCATCTCGCTGGAACAAGGTGAAGTCGGACATGCGCGGGTGTATGGGGCCAGGGGCGTCGCGGCGTAGAATAACCGGCTATCCCCATAGCCAACCTTCCCCAGCCATGGCAGTCAGCGTTTTCGACCTTTTCAAGATCGGCATCGGCCCGTCCTCCTCGCACACGGTGGGCCCCATGCGCGCCGGTGCGCGTTTCGCCGAACACTGGCTGGAGGAAAAGGGCGTACTGGAGCGCGTAGCGCGCGTGCGTTGCGAGCTGTTCGGCTCGCTGGCCATGACCGGACGCGGTCACGGCACCGATAAGGCGGTCTTGCTCGGTTTCGAGGGCGAGTGGCCCGATCGCGTCGATCCGGACACCATCCCGGCGACCCTCGAGCGCATCCGCGGAACCCGGCGCATACGGATCCTCGGCCGCCACGAGATCCCCTTCGACGAAAAGGTCGACCTGGTCTTCAACAAGCGGCAGAAACTGCCGTTCCACACCAACGGCATGCGCTTCTCGGCCTACGATGCGGACGGCAACGAACTGGCCACACGCGACTACTACTCGGTCGGTGGCGGTTTCGTGGTCAATCCGGACGAAGCCGCGGAAGACCGCATCGTCGCCGACACCAGTGAGCAACCGTTCGCCTATTCCACGGGCGACCAGCTGCTCTCGCTGTGCAAGGAACACAACCTCACGATCGCCCAGCTGGTCATGCGCAACGAGGGCATCTGGCGTCCCGAGGCGGAGACCCGCGCGGGCCTGCTGACCATCTGGAAGGCCATGCAGGACTGCGTCTCCCGCGGCCTGCGTTCGCCCGGCGTGCTTCCGGGCGGTCTGAAGGTCAATCGCCGCGCCCCCGCCATGGCCGCCGAGCTCCGAGCGCAGCCGGAAGCCGCGCTGCGCGATCCGCTCACCATCCTCGACTGGGTCAACCTGTACGCACTGGCGGTGAACGAAGAAAATGCGGCCGGCGGCAGCGTGGTGACGGCACCGACGAATGGCGCCGCGGGCATCGTCCCGGCGGTGCTGCATTACTACCGCCACTTCTGCCCCAACGCATCCGAAGACGGCGTCATCCAGTTCCTGCTCACCGCGGGCGCCATCGGCATCCTCTACAAGGAAAACGCGTCGATTTCCGGCGCCGAAGTGGGCTGCCAGGGCGAAGTGGGCGTGGCCTGTTCCATGGCGGCCGGCGGTCTGACGGCCGCGCTGGGCGGCAGCGTGACCCAGGTCGAGAATGCCGCGGAGATCGGCATGGAGCACAACCTGGGCCTGACCTGCGACCCGATCGGTGGCCTCGTCCAGATTCCCTGCATCGAGCGCAACGCCATGGGTGCGGTGAAGGCGATCAACGCCAGCCGCATGGCGCTCAAGAGCGACGGCAAGCACCACGTTTCGCTGGACAAGGTCATCGCGACCATGCGCGACACGGGGCGCGACATGAAGGACAAATACAAGGAAACATCGCGCGGCGGTCTGGCCGTCAACGTCATCGAATGCTGACGCGGCCCAGGTAGGAGCGCGCCCCGCGCGCGAAAAGCCAACAAAGCGATGAAGCGGGAAAGTCCCTAGCGAACCGGACAATCCCGCGGCAGCCGGTCGACCGTTTCGACTCTCACCGGCTCGTCCTCGCCCCACCAGTTGGCGACGGCGGTGTAGCAAATTCTCAATTTTCCGCGGCGCGTATCGAAGCGCTGTTTGCTCGTGTACGCAAAGCACGACACCGACGCCAGATGACCCAGTTCGCGCATGGTCATGGCGCAGCGCCGCACGGACTCCACCGGGTCTTCACCGGGGTACAGCGTGAAGTAAAAACCCTTGGCGGTGCGGTCGTAGGACTCGGAATCGATCAGCCGGCCTTTGTCGGTCCACGCCTCATCGGCTGCGGCAATGCCACATACCGTCAAGGCAAAGAACAACATGCCGCTGGCGACCACCTTCGAACGCATCCGAACCCCTTTAGCCCTACCGCGTCGGCCAGTGTATATCGATGCGGCGCCCCGTGTACGTAGGGGAACGATGGCTGACAGTTGCGGCCCGGGCTGTCATTATCCGGCCCTTGTGCCGCCCCGGGGTGGATTCTCGCCGCCCCGTCCGACCGGAGTCTGTATGTCACATCACCATATCCGCCGCGATGTCGGCGCCTTCGCCCTGATGCTCACCGGCCTGGGCTCGATCATCGGCTCGGGCTGGCTCTTCGGCGCCTGGCACGCCGCCCAGCTCGCCGGCCCTGGCGCCGTCTACGCCTGGATCATCGGCGCCGTCATCATTCTCTTCATCGCCCTGACCTACGCGGAACTGGGTGCGATGTTCCCCGAATCCGGCGGTATGGTTCGCTACGGCCACTACTCGCACGGCTCGCTGGTCGGCTTCATCGCCGGCTGGGCCAACTGGATCGCCATCGTCTCGGTCATCCCGGTCGAAGCCGAGGCCTCGGTCCAGTACATGGCGTCATGGCCCTGGGAATGGGCGCAGTGGACCAAGGGCCTGTACGTGGTCACCGCCGGTCACGGTGAGCTGACACCGCCTGGCCTGGCGATCGCCGCGGTGCTGGTGATGGTCTACTTCTTCCTCAACTTCTGGAGCGTGAAGCTGTTCGCCAAGAGCAACACGGCGATCACGGTATTCAAGCTCGTCGTTCCGGCCGCGACCGGTATCGCGCTGATCGCCACGAGCTACAACCCCGGCAACTTCGACATCGGCGCGCATGGCGGCACTCACGCGATCGACATCTCCTCGATCCTGACCGCCGTGGCCATCTCCGGCATCGTCTTCAGCTTCAACGGTTTCCAGAGCCCCGTGAATCTGGCGGGTGAAGCGCGCAATCCCGGCCGCAGTGTGCCGTTCGCGGTGATCGGCTCGATCCTCCTGGCCACCGTGGTCTACGTGCTGTTGCAGGTCGCCTTCATCGGCGCGGTACCGCCCGATCAGCTCGGCAAGGGCTGGGCGGGTCTGGAATACGCTTCGCCGTTCGCCCAGCTCGCCACGGCGCTGATGATCAACTGGATGGCGATCCTGCTGTACGCCGATGCGTTCGTCAGCCCCAGCGGCACCGGCGCCACGTACACCGCCACCACCGCACGCATGATCTACGCGATGGAGCGCAACGGTCAGCTGCCGAAGATCTTCGGCCATATCAACCCGCGCTTCGGTATCCCGCGCCCGGCGATGTGGCTCAACCTCGTCGTGAGCTTCATCTTCCTGTTCTTCTTCCGCGGCTGGGGCACCCTGGCCGCGGTGATCTCGGTGTCGACGATCATTTCGTACCTCACCGGTCCGGTCAGCGTCATGACCCTGCGCCGCACCGCGCCGGAACTGAAGCGTCCGCTGCGCATCGCCGGCCTGCCCATCCTCGCCGCGCTGGCCTTCATCTTCGCGACCGAGCTGCTGTACTGGGCCAAGTGGCCGCTCACCGGCGAGATCATCCTGCTGATGGTCGTGGCCCTGCCGATCTACTTCTACTACACCGCCAAATCGGGCTGGGAAGATTTCAGCCGCCACCTCAGGGGTGCCTGGTGGCTCATCGTCTACCTGCCGGTCCTGGCGCTGGTGTCCTGGGCGGGCAGCAAGACCTTCGGCGGCCGCGACTTCATCCCCTACGGCTACGACCTGGCCGTGGTCGCCGTCATCGGTGTGATCTTCTACTTCTGGGGCGTCGCCTCCGGCTGGCGCACCCCGATGGTCGAGGCCGCGCGCTTCCACCATGACGAGGACTCCGGCGGCGGCCCCGTCCTTCCGCCCAGCGCGGATGAGGCCGAAGCAGTCACCGGTCGCCGGTAACGAAAAAACGCCCCTCGGGGCGTTTTTTTTGATCCCGACTACCGGGCGGAGAAAAACGATCCGACGGGATTAAAGTGCCAGCACATCGCCCAGCAGCGCCTGCGCCGTGATTTCGGGGCCGGCGCCCGGACCCTGGATCACCAGAGGCGTCGCGTGATAGCGCGTTGTCGTCAGCGCGAACTGGTTGTCGGTGCCGGACAGGCGGGACGCGGGATGCTCCGGGCCCACTTCCACGAGGCCTACACGAGCCCGGCCGCGCTGGTTGAGGCGTGCCAGGTAGCGCAGCACCTTGCCGTTGGCTTTCGCCTGCTCGTGCCGGATGCGCAGCGGTTCATCGAGCTCGCCGAGCCGTTCGAGGAACGTGGCGGTATCGAGATCGCGAAGCGCCTCGGGCACGAGGCTCTCAACCTCCACTTCTTCCGTACCCAATGCGAATCCCGCGTTGCGCGCGATGATCAGCAGCTTGCGCGCGACATCCTCGCCCGAAAGGTCCGAGCGGGGGTCGGGCTCGGTAAAGCCCAGCCGCCGCGCGTCCGACAACAACGCCGAAAAAGGGCGGCTGCCGTCGTACTGGTTGAACAGCCAGGACAGCGAACCGGAAAATACGCCTTCCAGTGTCAGCAGGCTGTCGCCGCAGTTGCGCAGGCGCCTTAGCGTGGACAGCACCGGAAGACCGGCGCCCACCGTCGCGGCGTCGCCATAAACGCTGCCGTTCGCGGTTGCGCCCTGAAGCGCACGCCAACCGGACAGATGGCCCCCGGCCAGCGCCTTGTTGGCGGTGACGACGTGGTAACCCGCCGCCAGCCACTCGGCGTGGCGGCTGGCCTCGATCGAACACGCCGTCGCGTCGATGACCACCTTGCGTTCGGCGCCCGTGGCGTCGAGCGCGGCCAGAAGTGGCGCGTTTTCGCGACCATCCCTGCCCCTGGCGAGAAACGCCGCGACATCGGCAGGGACCAGGCCGTCAGCATGCGTGTGCTGACGCTTCGAGTTCGCGGCGCCAACGAGGCGCAGGGAACGCGCCGCCGGTGTCGCGAGCAGGGTCAGCAAGGCACGCCCCACCACGCCGGTGCCGAGCAGGACGACCGCCGTGCGCGGCGCCGTGTCCACGAGGGGAGCGGCGACCACGGCGCTCACGCGCCGACCTTGCGTTTCGAGGTGACCGACGCCACCGCCGCCGCGCGCGCCAGCGCGGCTTCGAGATCCGCCAGCAGGTCGTCACCATCTTCGATGCCGACCGAGAGACGCAGCAGGCTGTCGGAAATACCGGCGACCTTGCGCGCTTCCGGCGCCATCGACGCGTGCGTCATGGAGGCGGGATGAGCGACCAGGCTCTCGACGCCACCCAGCGACTCCGCCAGCGAGAAATAGCGCAGGCCATCGACGAAGGCTTCGATCGCGTCGGTACCGCCGGCGATCTCGAAGCTGAGCATCGCGCCGAAACCTTTCTGCTGGCGCTGCGCCAGCGCGTGGCCGGGGTGCGACGCGAGACCGGGATAGAACACACGCGACACGGCGTCGTGTGCGTCGAGGCGGTCGGCGATACGGCGAGCATTTTCTTCGTGGGCACGAAGGCGTACGGCCAGCGTCCGCACACCACGCAGCGTGAGGAAGCTGTCGAACGGCGACCCCGTGAGCCCGTTGCAGTTGCCCCACCACTTCAGCTGCTCGGCGACCGCCTGGTCCGCGGCGATCACCGCACCGCCGACCACGTCGCTATGTCCGTTGATGTACTTGGTGGTCGAGTGAACGACGATGTCGGCGCCGAGTGTCAACGGCTGCTGCAGGGCGGGCGAGAGGAAGGTGTTATCGACGACGACGAGTGCGCCGACGGCATGCGCGGCCTGCGCGACGTGACGCACGTCGGTGATACGCAGCAGAGGGTTGGACGGCGTTTCCACCCAGACCAGTGCCGGCTTCTCCGCGAGGCCATCCGCAAGCGCGGTCGGATCGGTGAAGTCGACGAAACGCACACGGAAGCGCCCCTTCTTCGCCCAGGCATCGAGCAGGCGCCAGGTGCCGCCGTAGCAATCGTGCGCGGCAAGCACCAGAGCACCGGAGGGTACGAGTTCCAGCGCCAGCGCCACGGCGGACATCCCACTGCCGGTGACGACCGCGCCCGCCCCCTCTTCCAGCTCCGTCAGTGCTTCACCGAGCAGGTCGCGGGTGGGATTGCCGCTGCGTGAGTAGTCATAGGCGCGCTTGCGGCCGAAGCCCTCGAACGCATAGTTGGTCGACAGGTGCAGCGGCGGCACGACGGCGCCGTGCTGAGTGTCGGATTCGATGCCGGCGCGGACGGCGCGGGTACACAGACGGGATTCGTGGGTGGTCATGATTCAGCGGTCTCCGCGACAGTCGTTGAGTGCGTGACGCAGCACGGGAGCGAGCTGCACGGTTTCTTTGAGGAAGGCGTCGTGACCGTACGGCGAGTCCACGACTTCGAGGGTGGCGGTGCCGCCGAGACGGCGCTGCAGTTCGCACAGGTCCGACAGCGGAACGAGGCGATCGGAAGGGAAGCCGACCAGCGTCGTCGGTGCGGAAACCCGTTCCGGCGAGATGTCATGCAGGTCGATGGACTCGGAAAGGGCGAGAAAACGCGACGGGTCGAAACGTTCGACGAAGCGACGGCCGGCATGCTCCAGGTAATCCTCCACGGGGAAGTGGAAGCGGCCGTCGCGCAGTTCGGGGCCGGCGGCGAAACGGCGCGAGAATTCCTCGCTGCCGCGGTACGTCGTCATCGCCAGCTGACGGGCCAGGGCGAGCGCTTCATCCACCCGTCCGGACTCGATGCCGAGGCGGACGATGCCGCGCTGCACGGAGCGCTGCGCCGTGGACAGCGGGTGCGGACGGTGCGCGCCGGCGAGCAGTACCAGCGAACGCAGCTTGTCCGGATGGGCGGCCGCGAAGGCCAGGCCGGTCATCGCGCCGTATGAGGAGCCCACGAAGGCCTGAACGCGACCGATGCCCAGTTCGTCCACCAGCGCGGCCAGCGCGGATGCCTGATCCTCGCTGGAGACCGAGGCCACGTCGTCGCCCAGGTCGCCCGGGACGAGCCAGTCGATCGACAGCACGCGGCATTCGGCGAGGTCGATCGCGGCGCCCTGCCCCACCAGCTCCTGCCACCAGCCAGTGGCGCGGTCGCGTCCGGCACAGACGTCCCGGTCGGCCGAGATGCCGCCCTGCACGATCACCGTCGGCGCATGAGGCGCGCCGCACCACAGGTAACGGACGTCCACATTGACCGTTTCGCTGCCGTACTTCGGGACGAAGGAGACGCGGCGCACGCCACGCTGCTCGGTGAGGTCGGCGGCGCAACGCGGCGCGGCAACACAGGCCGTTTCGGGGAGGGAAATCACGGTGAAGGGCTCGGCTGACATATCCAGATTCCTGCGTTCGGGATCGAGCCCTGCGGGAACACCGGTATGCGGATTGCCGGCCACGGCTACGCGAATGCGTGCCCGCAACGGACATCCCATCTATCGGCTGACGTGCGGAAGCACGACCCGCAGGAGTTGGCACCGTCGCGGAAATCCGCAGGTTGCCCCGGCTTCAAAGGGCCTGTCCCTCAGCCGGTCTCGATGAGTGAAACCGACGATACGCCTCGATCCAAAACGTGTCAACAGCCGTTTAGACGTCCAGATGTCCAGATGTCCGAACGTGTGAGATGTGCGAATCATCGGGGAAACCGTTGGCACAGGCGGGCTGCGGGCTCCGGACTGCAAGCGCATAGCGGATGGCGACGGCACGGGTCAGAGGCTGTGGGATCGTGGACGTGGGGAGAACGTCTCCGGAAAGGCCGGACCCCATCGGGCGCGGGCCGATGGCATCGCTCTGACGCCCAGACGGGCCGGGTCACCAGTGGGGAGAGGCGTCGGGCTGCCTCAGCCAAGCCTCCTAACCCCTGCTAGAATAGGGGGTTAGCCTTCACAGCGACCTTGCCCATGTCCTCACACCTCACCGAAACCCGCCGGCGGCGCAGTTTTGCCATCGTCAGCCACCCCGACGCGGGCAAAACGACCCTGACCGAGAAGATCCTGCTGTTCGGCGGCGCGATCCAGATGGCCGGCTCGGTGAAAAGCCGCAAGGCCGCCCGCCATGCGACGTCCGACTGGATGGCGCTGGAAAAGGAGCGCGGCATTTCGGTGACCTCGTCGGTCATGCAGTTCCCCTACGACGACGCCATCGTCAACCTGCTGGACACCCCCGGCCACGCGGACTTCTCCGAGGACACCTACCGCGTGCTCACGGCGGTCGACTCGGCGCTGATGGTGATCGACTGCGCCAAGGGCGTCGAGGAGCGCACGATCAAGCTCATGGAAGTCTGTCGCCTGCGCGACACGCCGATCATGACGTTCATCAACAAGCTCGACCGTGAAGGCCGCTCGCCGATCGAACTGCTCGACGAAGTCGAATCCGTACTCGGGATCGCCTGCGCGCCGGTGACCTGGCCGATCGGCATGGGTTCCCGCCTGAAGGGCGTTTACCACGTGGTGCTCGACGAAGTGCACGTGTTCGAGCCGGGCAAGAACTTCACCCGCCAGGACTCGACGATCTTCAAGGGCCTGGACGATCCCGCACTCGCCACGATGATCGGACAGGCCGCGCTCGACGAACTGCGCGAAGAGCTCGAACTGGTTCTCGGCGCATCGAATCCCTTCGACATCGACGCCTACCTCGCCGGTAAACAGACACCGGTGTTCTTCGGCTCGGCGGTCAACAACTTCGGCGTACAACTGCTGCTCGACTTCTTCGTCGAGCACGCACCCTCGCCGCGCAGCCGCGAGACGCTGACGCGTGAAGTCAAGCCGGAAGAAGAGAAGCTCACCGGCTTCGTTTTCAAGATCCAGGCGAACATGGACCCGGCGCATCGTGACCGAGTCGCTTTCATGCGTGTCTGCTCGGGCACCTACACCGCCGGCATGAAAATGCAGCAGACGCGTACCGGCAAGGAAGTGCGCATCGCCAACGCGCTCACCTTCATGGCGTCCGATCGCGAAATCGTGGAGCGGGCGTACCCGGGCGATGTTATTGGCCTGCATAACCACGGCACGATCACCATCGGCGATACCTTCACCGAAGGGGAGCCACTGTCGTTCACCGGCATCCCGAACTTCGCGCCGGAGCTCTTCCGTCGTGCGCGTCTGCGTGACCCGATGAAGATGAAAGCGCTGCAGAAGGGTCTCGCGCAGCTGTCGGAAGAAGGCGCGACGCAGTTCTTCCGCCCGCTGATGTCGAACGACCTGATTCTCGGCGCGGTCGGCGTGCTGCAGTTCGATGTGGTCGCTTATCGTCTGAAGGACGAGTACAACGTCGACTCGAGTTTCGAGCAGGTCGGCGTGGCGACGGCGCGCTGGATCCATTGCGACGACGCGAAGAAGCTCGAGGAATTCCGCGAGAAGAACGCGGGTAACCTGGCAATCGATGCGGCGGGCGAGCTGGTTTACCTCGCCCCGACGCGAGTCAATCTGCAGCTGGCACAGGAGCGCTGGCCGGGAGTCCGGTTCTCGGCGACGCGCGAGCATGCGGCGTCGGTCGACGTCTGAGGCTCAATAACGCTTAGGCTCAATAAAAAAGTCCGGCCTGGCCGGACTTTTTTTATGGCGCGAAAAGGAGGCGTGCCTTCATCCAGCCTCAGACCGGCGACGGATGCAGATACCGGTGAATCGCCTGCACCACGACCGACCCCTCCCCCACCCCGGAAGCCACACGCTTGATCGATCCCGACCGCACATCGCCCACCGCGAACACGCCGCGCAGGGTCGTCGCGAACGGCGAAGGCGTCGCGTAACCATCGGCATCGCGGCCGGTAAGCACGAAACCCTTTCGATCCAGATCCAGGCAGCCGTCCAGCCAGGCTGTATTCGGCTCCGCGCCGATCATCACGAAGAGCGCACCGATCTTCTTGCGCGTCTGTGTGCCGTCGTTGCAGATCCAGCCCACCTCACGCAGATAGGCATCGCCATCGAGGTGATCCACCTTGCAGTGCGTATGCAGCGTAATGCGCGGCGACTGGTCGATACGCTGCACCAGGTAATCCGACATGGTCGCGGCGAGTCCGCTGCCACGCACGAGGATATGTACGTGCGCCACGGTGCGCGCGAGGAAAACCGCCGCCTGACCCGCGCTGTTGCCGCCGCCGACGATCACCACTTCCTCGCCGGCGCACAGCGTCGCTTCCATCGCCGTCGCCGCGTAGTGAATGCCCTGGCCCTCGAAGCGCTCGTAGTCGACGTGATCGAGCTTGCGATAGCGTGCACCCGTCGCGATGACCACGGACTTCGCCGTGACGACGGTGCCGTTGTCGAGCTTGAGACGGAACGGGTGCGCCGAGCAGTCCAGGCCCTGCACTTCACGCGCGATGGCCATGTGCGCACCGAACTTCATGGCCTGTACCTGGGCGCGGCCGGCCAGGGCCTGCCCCGAAATGCCGGTGGGAAAGCCGAGGTAGTTTTCGATCTTCGAGCTGGTGCCGGCCTGACCACCCGGCGCCAGCGATTCCAGCACCAGCGTGTCCAGTCCCTCCGACGCGGCGTACACGGCCGCGGCGAGTCCCGCGGGCCCGGCGCCGATGACCGCGACGTCGTGCACGTGATCGGTATCGAGCAGGATGGAGATGCCCAGTTCGTCGGCCAGCTGGGAAGTCGTCGGGCACTTGAGTACCGTTCGATCGGGCAGGATGACGACCGGACACTCCTCCGGATCGAGGCCGAACCCGTCGATCAGGTGGCGCGCGTCTTCGTCGATATCCGTGTCCAGCAAGCGGTACGGGTAGCCATTGCGAATCAGGAAGCTGCGCAGGCGCACCGTGTCCGCCGCGTGGGCGGAGCCTGCCAGGATCACGCCGCCCTGCCCGCTCTGAATGAGACCCACGCGGCGCAGGATGAAGGCACGCATGATGATTTCGCCGATATCCGGCTCACCGGACACCAGCTTACGGAACTGCAGGGGATTGAGCCGGACAAGACGCGTATCGACGGCCGTCCGGCCATTGACCATCACCTGGCGCTCGCTGAAGAGGTCGACCTCACCGGTGAACTGGTTCGGACCGTGGACGACGAAGATGTTGGGCGCGCCGTTCTCGTGGAAGTCGTAGACCTCGATACTGCCCTCCAGCACGAAGAAATAATCCACGCGCCGCTGCCCACGCTCGAACAGCAGCGTACCGGCCGGGACCGTCTCTTCCACTCCGTACCTGACCAGCCGCGCCGCCATCTCTTCGCTAAGGTGGGGGAAGGTCTGCTCACGACGGTTCATCGGGCTCGACGGATCGTTTTCTGACGGTATGGCCATGCAGCGGATTCCAGGGGGTTGGGGCCGTATGCCCTCGTGGGAAGATAGCCGATGTGGCACGGGACGATCTTGTATCGGAGCACCATCATGCCTGCGTAGACTCTGCCCGCAAGCCCATCAGGATACTGTTCATGTCCGCGCCGCCCACTGCCGTCAACCGCCCCTCGCTGCCGTTGCGCCTCCTGCGCTCACCGGTCGGTCGCATTCTCGTTTTCGCGGTGACGCTCAGCGCACTGGGCTTCATCGCCGGCCGCATCTACAACGGCATCGGTCTGCCCCGGGGCAGCCTGCCATTCGATCAGGTCACACCCCTGATCGAGGCCTTCCGGCTGCTGCCCATCGTGATCGCCTACTGGCTGCTGGTGCGGACGATCGAGCGACGGCGGATCGACGAGCTCGCGCCACGCAAGGCAATACCGCATCTGGCCCTCGGCCTGATCGGCGGCGCGGCGTTGTTTTCGCTGGTCGTGGGAGCCCTCTATGCCCTGGGCGTCTTCGTCGTCGACGGCGTCAACCACGACGTGGCCTGGCTCGGTCCCATCCTGGTCACGGGAGTCGGTGCCGGCGTGGGAGAGGAAATCATCAGCCGCGGCGTGCTTTTCCGCATCGTCGAAGAAGGCCTGGGGACCTGGGCTTCGCTGATCATCTCCGCGGCCTTCTTCGGCGGCGTGCACATCTGGAACCCCGGCGCCACCGCCTGGAGCGCCATCGCCATTGCGCTGGAAGCCGGGCTCCTGTTCGGGCTGCTCTACAACGTGACCCGCTCCCTCTGGCTCTGCATGGGCGTCCACGCCGCCTGGAACATGGCCCAGGGGCCGTTCTACGGCATTCCGGTGTCCGGCTTCGAACAGCACGGCCTGCTGGCCTCCCATATGCAGGGGCCCGAATGGCTCACCGGCGGCGCGTTCGGCGCCGAGGCCTCCGTCGCGGCCCTTTGCATCTGCTCGATGGCGACGGCCGTATGTCTCGCCGTGGCGATCCGCCGCGGCACACTGGTCCCACCGCCGTGGCGTCGCGTCCCGCAGGCTCCAGTCGTGTGACGTATCGCCGATAATCAGTATGACGCCATGGAAGCCCGGCCCGGTTTGGGTGTAGTACCTGAACGGGCCAGACGCGGCACCCTTGTCCCACTACCGGTCTTCGCATGTCCTCTCACGAAAAGAAGCGCAACTGGCTGGCCGACCAGCCCCTTCAGCGCAAGATCGTCTTCGCCATCGGCGCCCTTCTCGCCCTTTTCGTGGCGGCCTGTGTCGCCAACCTGGTGTCGCTTTACCGGGAGAACGACACGCGGGCGTGGTCGACACATACCTACGTCGTCCTGCTGACCCTGGCCAATACGAGCGACGACGCGCAGGCCCGCCAGGTGGCGGCGCGTGGTTACCTGCTCAACCAGGCGGAAACCGAGTGGGCCGACTTCGACCGGGCCGACCGCAAGATAACCCAGGACATCGCGCAGATCCGCCAGCTGACGGTCGACAACCCGCTGCAGCAGGCGCGTCTGGACCGTGCCCAGGAAATGCTCGACCGGTGGAAGACGGAGGTCACCAAAGGGGGACTGGAGCCGATGCGCGCCATCGGCAACGCGGCCACCCCCGAGGCGTCGTTCGCCCGGGACCGCGTTCGTCACGACTACCTCGACCATCGCACGGTGCTGATGAGCGACATTCGCAAGCTGATCGACGAGATGTCGGCCAGCGAGCGGGTTTTGCTGGAGGAGCGGACCAGGGCCCTGGACCACGTACTCGCGGCAACCCAGTACATCGATGTCATCTCGCTGGTGGTGTGCCTTCTGTTCGGCATCGCCGTGATCGTCATGACCTCCCAGCTGATCACCCGGCCCATCGTGCGGATGACCGAGCTGATGACGCGACTGGCCGGTCATGACCACACCATCGAGGTTCGCCAACTGAGCCGCCGCGACGAGATCGGCGAGATCGCCCGTGCGCTCCAGGTGTTCAAGGAGATGGCGATCGAAACGGCGGGGCAGAACTGGCTGAAGTCGACCGTCACCGCGGTATCGAACCGCCTGCAGGGCGCGACGACCTACCGCGAGTTCGCCGACACGCTGCTCTCCGAGTTGGTTCCCACCCTCAAGGCGGGCGTCGGGGTGTTCTACGTATTGCGGGAAGAAACCTCGACGCTGGAGATGCTGGGCAGCTACGGCTTCCGCCAGCGACGCCACGTCACCACGTCCTATGCTCTTGGCGAGGGCCTTGTCGGCCAGGCCGCCATCGAGCGCCGGCCCATCGTGCTGCAGGACGTGCCGGACGATTACACGCGCATCCACTCGGGCACCGGCGAAGCGTCGCCGCGCAGCGTGATCCTGGTGCCCGTGCTCTCACGCGACACGTTGCTCGGCGTCCTCGAGATCGCCAGCTTCGATCACCTGTCGTCGGTCCAGGAACGCCTGCTCGACGAACTGATGCCGATCGTCGCCCTGTCGCTGGAAAATCTCTCGCGAGCGCTGCGCACGAGCACGCTGCTCGAGCAGACGCAGAGCCAGGCCGACGAACTGCGCGCCTCGGAAGAAGCGCTGCGCTCGCAGCAGGAGGACCTGCGTTCGACCAACGAAGAACTCAAGAACCGGACGAACGAGCTGCAGGAGCAGTCGCAGCGGCTGGTCGCCTCCGAGGAAGAACTGCGCGTGCAGACGGAAGAACTGCATGCGTCGAACGAGGAACTGCGAGAGAAGAGCCTCACCCTCAACCAGCAGAAGGACTCGCTGCAAGCCCTGCAGAACGAAACCCAGGAAAAGGCCGAAGAGCTCGCGCGCGCCAGCCAGTACAAGTCCGAGTTCCTGGCGAACATGTCGCACGAGCTGCGTACGCCGCTGAACAGCCTGCTGATCCTCTCGCGCAGTCTTGCCGACAACGACGAAGAAAACCTCACCGGCGAGCAGGTCGAGTCGGCCCGGATCATCCACGACGCGGGCTCCAACCTGCTCCGGCTGATCAACGACATCCTCGACCTGTCCAAGGTCGAGGCCGGCAAGATGGAACTGATGGTCGATACGTTCCCGCTGGCCGATCTCTCACGCACCCTGAGCCGGACGTTCAACCATGTCGCGCAGGAGAAGAAGCTCGGCTTCGAGGTGACCGTCGCCCCCGGGCTTCCCGTGTCCATCCGCACCGATGGCGCCAAGCTCGAACAGGTCGCCAACAACCTGCTCAGCAACGCGTTCAAGTTCACCTCCAGCGGCACCGTGGCCCTGCGCATCTCTCGGCCCGCCGCCGGGGCGGCGCTGCCGGACGGTCTCGATCCGGCTCACACCATCGCGATCGCCGTCATCGACTCGGGCATCGGCATCCCGGCCGACAAGTTCCAGCGTGTGTTCCACGCTTTCGAGCAGGTCGACGCCAGCACCAGCCGCCAGTACGGCGGCACCGGCCTGGGCCTCGCCATCTCCCGGCGCATCGCGATGCTCCTGGGCGGCGACATCACCCTCGTCAGCGAACCCGGCAAGGGCAGTACCTTCACCATTTTCCTGCCGGAGACGGCGCCCGAGAGCGATTCGATCGCGGAGCCGATCCCGCTCCAGCAGGCGGCTGCCGAGGCGACGCTCCCGCTGTCGCCCGGCCTGCTCGTGGACAGCATCGATGACGACCGCGGCTCGCTCAATCCGGGCGATACGATCATTCTCGTCGTCGAGGACGACCCGGCCTTCGCGCGCATTCTGGCGGACATGATTCATCGCAAGGGCCACCGTGTGCTGGCGGCAGCGGATGGCGAGACCGGCCTGGCCCTGGCCAATCGTTACCGCCCCACCGGCATCCTGCTCGACGTGATGCTGCCGGGCATGGACGGCTGGACGGTGATCGAGCGCCTCAAGGGCGATGCCGCCACGCGGCACATCCCCGTGCACTTCATCTCGGCCACGGACGATTCCACCCGCGGCCTCGAGCTGGGTGCGGTGGGATTCCTGACCAAGCCGGTCAGCCGCGAATCCATCTCGGACGCTTTCGAGCGCCTGCTGCATTTCGCGGAAGGACGCACGCGCCACCTGCTGGTCGTGGACGACGATGCCAGCGCGCGCGCCGCCGTGCGCACGCTGCTGAAGGACGACTCGGTCGTCATCGACGAAGCTTCCTCCGGCGAGGAAGCGCTCGCCATGACCGGCGATACGCCGTACGACTGCATCGTGCTCGACCTCGGCCTGCCTGGCATGTCGGGCATCGAGTTCCTCGAGCGGCTCGCGCGCGGTGGTCATACGCCGCCGGTGGTGGTCTATTCGGGTCGCGACCTCAGTCGCGAGGAAAGCATGAAGATCCGCCAGTACACCGACAGCATCGTGGTCAAGGGCGCCCGCTCGCCAGACCGCCTGCTCGACGAAGTGAGCCTGTTCCTGCACTCGATCCGTCATGGCGGCGGCGCGCGCGACGAAGCGATCACTCCTGCCGGCGGCATGGACGAGGCGGACCTCCGCGGCCGTCGCCTGCTGCTGGTGGACGACGACATGCGCAATCTGTTCGCCCTGTCCAAGGTGCTCCGGGCGAAGGGCGTCGACGTCGTGATGGCACAGGATGGCCAGAAAGCACTCGACACCCTGGACAAGGACGCGGACATCGAACTCGTGCTGATGGACATCATGATGCCGGTGATGGACGGCTACGAGACCATGCGCGCGATCCGCGCGAAGCCGGCGGTCGCGAAGGTGCCGATCATCGCGTTGACCGCGAAGGCCATGCGCGGCGATCGTGAAAAGTGCCTGGAGGCGGGGGCCAACGATTACCTGTCCAAGCCGATCGACGTGGACCGCCTGCTCTCGCTGATTCGCGTGTGGCTGCCGCAGCGCGGCTGATATGGATATCGAAGACATCGAAATCCAGTTGTTCGTGCGCGCGATGCAGCTGCGCCACGGGCACGATTTCAGTGAATACGCGCCCGCCTCGCTCAAGCGGCGGGTGCAGCAGCTCGTGCGCACGCACGATGCGGGCAGCGTCAGCGAGCTTACCCGGCGCTTGCTGCACGAGCCGGGCTTCGTCGCCAGGATCATCGAAGGTCTGTCGGTCCCGGTGTCGGAAATGTTCCGGGACCCCGCGGTCTTTCGCGTCCTGCGCGACAAGGTCTTCCCGGTACTGGCCTCCTATCCCGAGATCAACATCTGGCAGGCCGGCTGCGCGCATGGACAGGAGGTCTATTCGCTGGCCATCCTGCTCGAGGAAGCCGGACTCTACGAGCGCTCGCGCATCTATGCCACGGATTTCAACGACGCGGCGCTGGCGATCGCGGGCGAAGGCATCTACGCGACCCGCGAAGCGCGGGACTGGTCCCGTAACTATCTCGAAGGCGGCGGGCAGCGCTCGCTCAGCGACTACTACAGCGCGCGCTACGACTTCATCAAGCTGGACACCCGCCTGCGCCGCAACGTCACCTTCTTCAATCACAACCTGGTGACGGACGAGGTGTTCTGCGAGGCGCATCTGATCCTTTGTCGCAACGTCCTGATCTACTTCACCAACACCTTGCAGGACCGCACGCTGGGCTTGTTCCGCGACAGTCTCGTGCGCGGCGGTTTTCTCTGCCTCGGCACCCGGGAGAACATCGATTTCTCGCCCGCGGCGGCGGGCTTCTCGGACGTCGACAACGCGCTGCGCGTTTACCAGGTGGGCGGTTCCGGTGCGAGGCCGCTGACGCGATGAGCACGCATCAGGCGATCGTGATGGGTTGCAGCGCCGGTGGCCTGTCGGCGCTGCAACGTGTCCTCCCCGGACTGGACAGACGGCTCGCCGTGCCTGTCGTCATCTGCTGCCATACCGGCTCGGCCGACGTATCGCTTCTGGTCGAATTGCTGGCGCGAGTCAGCCCGCTGCCGGTCGTCGAAGCCCAGGAGCGCGCGCCCGTCGATCCGGGCGTGATCCACGTCGCTCCCGCCGGCTACCACCTGCTGATCGAACCGAACCTGCACTTCTCCCTGAGCATCGACGCCAAGGTCGCCTATGCACGGCCGTCGATCGACGTACTTTTCGAAACCGCCGCGGATGCCTGGCACGATGCCCTCGTCGCCGTGCTGATGACCGGCGCCAACTCGGACGGCGCCAACGGCCTCGTCGCCGTACGCCACGCCGGTGGCTATGCCGTGATTCAGGATCCCCAGACCGCCGAAGCGAAGGTGATGCCATTGACCGGCCTCGAACGCGCGGGAGCGGACGCCTGCCTGCCCCTCGACGCCATCGCCGCGCGACTCAACGAACTATGCCTGACATGAATCCGATCCGACCCAAGATCCTCGTCGTCGACGACACGCCCGCCAACCTCGTCGCCATGCGCCGCTTGCTGGCCCGTGCCGATGCCGACATTTTCGAAGCATCCAGTGGCAACGAGGCGCTTGCGCTGTGTCTCGATCACCAGTTCGCACTGGTGCTGCTCGACGTCAACATGCCCGAGATGGACGGCTTCGAGGTGGCGGAATTCATCTCGGAAAACGACCACCTGAACGAGACGCCGATCATCTTCGTGACCGCCGCCTACGCCGACGACGTCAACCGCATCAAGGGCTATACGGCCGGCGCGGTCGATTACATCGCCAAGCCGATCAACGACGTCATCCTGCAGTCGAAGGTGAAGATCTTCCTCGAGCTGTATCGCGCCCGCGCCTTGCTACAGAGTGCGCTCGACGAACTGTCGACGCGAAACGAGCAGCTGACCAACGAGGTGGCCGAACGCACGCGGATGGAGCAGCTGGTTCGCCATCAGGCGACGCATGATGCGCTTACCGGGCTGCCGAACCGGTTGTTGTTCCGCGAACGCCTCGAAGGCGCCATCACGCTCGGTAACGGGGGCGGCGCGACCTTCGCGCTGGCCTATATCGACATCGATGGATTCAAGGGCGTCAATGACGCCAGCGGACACGCCGCCGGCGACGAGCTGCTCAAGGCGATCGCGCTGCGCATCGACGCCCGCACGCGTGGTACGGATACGGTGGCCCGCCTGGGCGGCGACGAGTTCGCCGTGCTGCTGCACGATACGGCGGACGCCGCGGGTGCGCTGACGCGCTGCCAGGCACTCTGCGATGCCGTGGCTGAACCCTATACGCTGACGATCGGGGATATTCGCGTACCCGCCCGCGTTGGCGCCAGCATCGGTGTAACGATGTTCCATCACGGCATGGCGTACGACGAGATCGTGGCGATTGCCGATGGGGCGATGTATGAGGCGAAGCGCAGCGGCAAGAACCGCTGCGTTCTGGCCTGACCGTATCGCCGGCAGGCTGGCTCCCGCTCTCATGGCGGGAGCAAACCTCGCTGGCGATGCTTTTATCGGCCCAGCCCGGCCAGAAACGCTTCCAGCACCGCCCCGCGATACCGCTGCCGGTGCGACAACACCGACAACACCCGCCTGAGATCCAGGAAAGGGGTTGGCAGAACCACCAGCCGCCCCGTCGCCCTCGCGTCCCCGATCGCCACCTCCGGGAGACACGCGATACCCAGCCCGGCGATCACCGCCTGCTTGATCGACTCGGACTGATCGAGTTCCAGCACGGTTCTTCCTTCGGGCAACTCGGCCAACGCCCGCTCGCTCAGCGCCCGCGTCGCCGAGCCTCGCTCGCGCAGCACCCAGCGTTCGCCGGCGAAATCCTCGCGGCGCAATCGCTTCTTTCCGGCCAGTACGTGATCCGGCCGTGCGCAGACCACCAGCCGGTCGTCGCGCCACGGGCGCGATTCGATCGACGGGTGCGTCACCGGCCCCTCGACGCAACCAATATCGAAGTCATGGTCGAGCACGCCCTGGGCGATTCGCGCCGTATTGGCGACACCCAGGCGCAAGGAAACGCCCGGATGCGCGGACGCGAACGTCCCCAGCAGATCGCCCACCAGGTAATTGCCGACGGTATTGCTGGCGCCGACACGAATTTCCCCGGCAAGCTCGGCCGGTTCACCGGCGGCCCTGCGACCGAACTCGGCATGCCGCTCGATCAGTTCCTGCGCCAGCGGCAGCAGCTCGCGCCCGCGGTCGTTGATCCGCAACCGCCCCCGCTCGCGAGCGAACAGTTCGGCACCGAGCTGCCGCTCCAGTTCGGCGAGGGCCATGCTCGCGGCCGGTTGACTGAGGAACAGTCGTTCGCTCGCCGCGCGGACACTTCCGGTGGTGGCGATGGCGACGAAAATCTCTAGTTGACGAGGGCTGACGGCATGCATAAGTTCGACTTATACACCCGATAAGGGATTTTCAATATGCTTATACGTGGTCGATCAGGACAATAGGGACATTGCCAGGAACCCCGCCATGTCCTCCGTCGTCGCTTCGCCCATCGCCCCTTCACGTCTTCCCGGTTTCCTGCTCGCCCTCGCGGTGGCGGCCGTGGCCTTCGCGCTCGGCCGCGCCGTACCGCTCATCGGCGGCGCCGTCTTCGGCATCGTGCTCGGCATCCTGGTCCGCCATTTTGCGCCGCCGGCGGCGCGCTTCCAGCCGGGCATCCGCTTCGCCTCGAAGCAGGTACTGCAGTGGTCGATCATCGCGCTGGGCTTCGGCCTGAGCCTGACCCAGGTCGCCCATACCGGTCTGGAATCGCTCTCGGTGACGTTGGCCACCGTCGCCGTGGCAGGCCTCTCGGCGTGGCTGCTCGGTCGCATGTTGCATGTCCATGACAAGCTTCAGGTACTGATCGGCATCGGCACCGCGATCTGCGGCGGCTCCGCCATTGCCGCCGTGGTGCCGATCATCAAGCCGGACGAACACGACACCGCCTTCGCCATCTCGACGATCTTCCTGTTCAACCTGGTCGCCGTGCTGCTCTTCCCCCTGCTGGGCCATCTGCTGGGCCTGACGGATCTGGGCTTCGGCCTCTGGGCAGGCACCGCGATCAACGACACCTCGTCGGTCGTCGCCGCCGGCTACAGCTTCAGTCATGCGGCTGGCGACTACGCCACCATCGTCAAGCTCACACGCGCCACCCTGATCATCCCCATCAGTCTCGGCATCGCCCTCATCGTGGCGTGGCGTCAGAAACGCTCGGGCGCCAGCGACTTCAGTCTCGCGAAGATCTTTCCCTGGTTCATTCTCTGGTTTCTGGTCGCCTCGGGTATCCGCACCGCGGGTCTCGTTCCCGAGGTCGCCCTGCCGGTGATCCACTTCATCGCGGAATGCCTGATCGTGGTCGCCCTCACCGCCATCGGCCTGTCGGCCGA
Organism: Dyella sp. 333MFSha; assembly: GCF_900102405.1. Taxonomy (NCBI): domain Bacteria; kingdom Pseudomonadati; phylum Pseudomonadota; class Gammaproteobacteria; order Lysobacterales; family Rhodanobacteraceae; genus Dyella; species Dyella sp. 333MFSha. The sequence goes on from NZ_FNBR01000002.1 coordinate 63,950, forward strand.
CCTGCGTCGCATGGCATCCACCGGCCCCCGCCCGATCCTTCTCGGACTCGGTGTCTGGGCCGCCGTGGCGCTCACCAGCCTGCTCGTGCAGCACCTGATCGGCCGTTGGTAATCACCTGTGCCGGAAAATCAACTCTCTCGAAGTCGCACTGGACGTCGTCACCGTCGTCGCCCGCCCCGCTCCGCAATGAACTATCCAACTCATTCGCAGCCGGCGCGCTCGATACGTGCTGGCGCCTCTTCGGACCGAATGACTGCCGAGATGTAGCCACTCCCGCTACATTCGTAGCACCATTGGCTACATGAATGCCGCACTCAATGCCCTGTTCGACGGCCAGCGCCAGAAAGCGCTCGGTTGGCTCCTGCTAAACCCCGATTGCGACGTCCACGTGCGAGACCTCGCGCGCCGGACAGGGGCGCACGCGGGCTCCCTGCACAGGGAGCTCGCCAGCCTTGCATCGGCCGGTCTGATCACAAGGACGCTCGTCGGAAACCAGGTGCGTTATCAAGCGAACCGGGCGTTTCCGATTTTCAACGAACTCGCTTCGATTTTTCGCAAAACATCCGGACTGTGTGGTGTATTGCGCGAGGCATTGCTGCCACTTGAGGAACGAGTCGACACAGCATTCGTGTATGGGTCTATGGCCAAAGGCACCGCGACCTTGACCAGCGACGTCGATCTGTTTGTCATCGGCCAGCTCGCGTTCTCCGAACTCCTCGTTGCCCTTCATCCCTATCAGGCAAGCCTCCAGCGCGAAATCAATCCCTGCCTCTACAGCCGTGACGAGTACACGCGGAAGCTCTCGTTACGCGATGCATTCATTCAGGACGTCATCGCCCAACCGAAGATTTTCATAACAGGTAGCGACGATGACCTTGGACAACCTGGTGGTCATAGGGAGACTCGTCCCTGTTCACTCTGACAGGGACGCCATAAACCGACTTTTAATCGCGGCTGAGCGCAATCTTGTCGATGCCGTGAACCCTCAGATCTGCGCGGACACACGCTTCGATGTCGCCTACAAGGCATTCATGCAGTGTGCGATCGCAGCGCTTGCGGCAAACGGGTATCGAACTGCCCATAGCCAGCCGGGACATCACCAAACGGCCATTCAGTCTCTCGGAAAGACGCTTGACACTGACAGCAGCCTCATCGTTCTTCTCGATGCATTCCGCAAGAAACGAAATCTGAGTGACTACTCGGGCGATCCCATTGAGGAAACTACCGCCGACGAATGCACCAATGTCGCTCGCACCCTGCTTACGAAAACGCGTATCGGAATCGAGGAAATCCTTTGCAAGCGATCATGCCGGTGAGAACGAGGGACACATCGCTGCAAGGATCCTCAGATTCAACGCATGCTGCTGCGCCTGCCACACCGCCAGCCTTCCGGCGTCGATTTCATCCTGACCATCCATGGCGCTGAGCGTGCGCTTCCACCAGCTCCGGTACCGATAGCGCGAGATCTCGCCGGTCACGTCGCTGGCTATGACGCGCCCGCGCACCACCCGGATGATGGCCTCGCCTCCCGCTTCGCTGAGCGTGCCCTGGTCCCAGTTCGTCATGGCGACATCGGGCGCATACGCATCCTTGTCGATCGACAGATACACAGGCTCGCTGCTGCTCGCCTGCATTTTTACGAACGCGTCGACCATGCCTTCGCTGGTAAGGAATGAACGAAAACGCGCACCGAGCCCGAGCTTCAGCGCCCAGCTGGTGTCCACGCCCGTCGACCAGTACGTCAGCTTGCCGGCACGCAGTGGCCCGAGGTAGTTCTCCCAGGCATGTCCGCGTCCGATATCGCCCGACGTGATGCCGATCACATGGACATGGCTGACCCGCCGCATCATCGCGACGCGGCGTACCCAGGATCCGCAGTGGACACCGAACGGAAAACGCATGTTGTCCGGATGGTTGTCGAGCACGACGACCTGAAAACTTTCCTTACCGGGGACGCGCTCGACCAGCGGCCAGGTCAGATGATGGAAATCGCCGCTGCCCATGAAGACCGTGCCGTGCTCACGCGGGAGGGTTTCCACCAGGTCGGCTGAGAAGCGACGAAGGCTGGATACCGAACAGCCAAAGCGGATCGGCTCTTCCCACTCCCTCAGCGGAAGCACGAGGCGACCCGGCAATGCGCCGACCGACCCATCGAGGTCAAGTACGATGGGCGTCCGCATCGGAGGCCTCCCATACGCTGTCGGATTCGAAACGATGGGCGAAACGCCGAAGCACGGCGCGCAGCAGCGGATGACGGATGTACACGGCATGCCGGGTCAGGTGGAAACGCGCACCCAACGACGCCTTGACCGCGGGATCCGTCCAGCCGGCGACATAGAACCGGAGGCCGCGCGCCAAGGCGAATTCGAGATTGACGAACCAGCTGACGAAGTACAGATCGAACTCACGCGCCTGGGGGTACGCGAAGCCTACGTACTTGTCGAGCAACTTGCCATCGTGTTCGTAGCAGAGGTTCCAGCCGATGAGCCGGCCGTCGACGCGGTAGGTGAACACCTGCCCGCCCGGATCGCGCAGCACGGCGGCAAAGAAATCGCGTGACAGCTTGTCGAAGTGGACTTCGCTCTGCGCGTGGACGTTTTCGAACAGCGCATAGTACCCGTCGACGATCTCGTCCGAAGCGAAGGCATCGCCGGTGGGGATCACAGCGATGTCGAGTTTGTCGCGCGAACGAAGCTTGCGACGGAGATTCTTTCGCCGCGACGCGGAGAGCCGGCCGAGGTATTCGTCGACCGAGCCGAAGTCGATGGGCACATAGGCCAGCGCCTGCCCCTCGACGATGATGTAACCGCGATCGCGCGCGGCATCGACGAAGCGCGCGGTCCAGGCACGATCGCGCACGCTGGTCAGCGGCGAATCCACCGCGAGGTCCTTCACGATCAGCAGCGGATGGCTGGCACCGAACGAGCGCGCCCACGATGCGGCCACCGCGGCAGGGTCGTTGCATGCATCGAACAGCGAATATTCGGAGACCGTCGTACCCGCAAAGCAGGTACGCGGCGTCAGCAGACGCTTCAGCAGCGACTGAAACGGAAAACTGGCCACACGCCGGCGAAGCTCGTCGTCGGCGGTGGTCAGCAGGTCGAACGGAGCCACGAAAAGTGGCGAACCATCCACCGCACGGGTCGGGGTGAACCCGTGCGGTGGATGGCGTTCAAAATGCCCGAGCAAGGCATCCGGCTCGAGCTGGTTCACGAACGCCATCGCGTGGCTGCCGGGTATCAGCCGCGCTTGGCCAGCGTGAGGCACTGGTCGAGCAACGCGATAGCGAGGTCGATTTCTTCGTGGCTGATGTCGAGCGACGGGGCGAACGTGATTACGTTCTTGTACCAGCCACCGACATCGAGCACGAGACCGATCTTCTTGCCTTCGTGAGTGAGACCGCCGGCTAGGCCGATGTCGACCATGCGGTCGAGCAGCGCCTTGTTCGGCGTGAAACCGTCGTCCGTGCAGATCTCGGCGCGCAGTGCGAGGCCGAGGCCGTCGACGTCGCCGATCTCCTTGTGACGCTTCTGCAGGTCGCGCAGGCCGTCTAGGAAGTGCTTGCCCTTCTCGGCGACGCGGGTACCGTAGTCGAGCTCATAGCCCATCTTGATCACTTCCAGACCCAGCGCGGTACCGAGCGGGTTGGAGTTGAACGTCGAGTGCGTCGAGCCCGGCGGGAAGATCTCGGGGTTGATCAGCTCTTCGCGCGCCCAGATGCCGGACAGCGGATTGAGGCCGTTGGTCAGCGCCTTGCCGAAGACCAGCACGTCGGGGTTGACGCCGAAATGCTCGATCGACCACAGCTTGCCCGTGCGCCAGAAACCCATCTGGATTTCGTCGACGACCATCAGGATGCCGTACTTGTCGAGCACTTTCTTCAGATCGATGAAGAAGTTCTTCGGCGGGATGACGTAACCGCCGGTGCCCTGGATCGGCTCGACGTAGAACGCGGCGTATTCGGCCTCGCCCACCTTCGGATCCCACACGCCGTTGTATTCGGTTTCGAACAGGCGCTCGAACTGGCGTACGCACGCATCGGAATATTCTTCCGGCGTCATGCCCTTCGGGCGACGGAACGGGTACGGGAACGGGATGAACTGCGCGCGCTCGCCGAAGTGACCGAAGCGACGACGGTACCGGTAGCTGGAGGTGATCGACGAAGCGCCGAGCGTGCGACCGTGGTAACCGCCTTCGAAGGCGAACATCAGGCTCTTGCCGCCGCGCGCGTTACGCACGAGCTTCAGCGAGTCTTCGACCGCCTGCGCGCCACCCACGTTGAAGTGGCAACGACCGTCGAGCCCGAATTTCTGCCTGGCGTCGACGGCGATGGTCTTGGCGAGCTCGATCTTGCCCTGGTGGAGGTACTGGCTGGCCACCTGCGGCAGCAGGTCGATCTGCGCCTTCAGTGTGTCGTTCAGGCGCTTGTTGCCGTAGCCGAAGTTGACGGCCGAATACCACATCTGCAGATCGAGGAACGGAATGTTCTCGCTGTCGTAGATGTAGCTGCCTTCCGCGTGACGGAAGATCTTCGGCGGATCCACGTAGTGCACGGTGTCACCGAACGAGCAGTACTTCGCTTCGTCGGCCAGCAGGGTCGCGTCGTCGATGACGAGCTGCGGGTTCTTGGAAAGGATGTTCATGCAGGCAGTTCCTGGGAGCTCGTCGCGTGAAGGGGAATGACGGTCTGTGCCGGCAGACGGCCGGCAAGCAGTTCGGGAAGCAGTTCGCGCGCCTCGTCGAAACTGGCGATAGGCGCATACGGGATACCGGCGGCGCGGCAGTGTTCGATCAGGCGATTCTTGGCAAAGACGAAGTCGACGCGATCGGCGGCGCAGAAGTCGGATGCGCCGTCGCCGATGAGCAAAGTCTTGCCGCCACGTGCATTCGCCGCTTCGACGCGTGCGCACTTGCAGGTACCCGCACGGCAACCGGAAACGCTGAACGGCGAGGTGAGGCTCCAGTCGCGCGGACCGCTCTGCAGCAGATGGTTGGCGACGGTCGGCAGCGTGTCGATGCCGTGATTGGCCAGGATCGCGTGGATCGCATGGTCCAGGCCGTCGCTGACGATTTCCATCGGAACGCCGTACTCGATGGTGGCCCTCACGAAGGACGCGAAGCCATGGTCGATGTGAAGACCGTTCAGATGACGGGCGAGCTCGTCACGACTCATGTCGAGCAGCGCGACCTGCCCCGCCATACAAACAGCGGATCCGATGACGCCGGCGCGCCAGTCGCGTTCGAGAATCTCCCAGCCCGGACGGCCGTACCGGTCCAGTAGGGAGTCGATCACGTCCTCGACGGCAATCGTTCCGTCGAAGTCACAGAGGATGTTCCAGGAGGAAGGGCTCGACACGTGGATGGGCCGGTGATCAGGTTGCAGCGCAGGCTAATCGCACATCCTTTCGAAGCCCTTTCCCGGGCGCAAAGCATGCCGTAAGGTGTCGGCCGATACCCTGCGCACGTCCACCGCGGAACGGCATTCCCCCATGCGTCGAATCTGTCTCACCCTCCTCGTCACGTTGCTGGCGGCCGCTTCCGCGCATGCGCAGGACGACGACGGCCCGACCTACGCCTTCGGCGCGGGCGTTCAGCGCATGCCCGCGTGGATGGGCTCAAAAGACCGACGCAACCAGCCGATTCCGTACATCGACATCGATTTGCCTGGCAAGGGCGAGCTTTCGACCGCCGATGGCCTGACCATCGATCTGCTGGCCGGCGAGCACTGGCATGCCGGGATCTATGGGAACTGGCTATGGGGACGTACGCATGACGATCTCGGTCCGCTCGGCGGTAAGGTCGCCTCGCTGTCCCCGCGATTCCAGGGCGGCGGATACCTCGAATACGCGTTCGACAAACACTTCAGCGTCGGCGGGCATGTCGCGCACGACACCGATGGTGCCGGCGCTTATGTCGCGCTGTATGCCGACTACCAGCTACCGGATGTCTGGTACATCCAGCACTCGGTCGAACTGCAGGTCGAAGGCATGAACGGGCCGGCGATGCGACGATTCTTCGGTGTCACGCCCTCCGAAGCGGCCGGCATCGGCACGCGATCGTGGCGTCCCGGGGCCGGCGGGCAGTCGGCCAACCTGGAGTACGACGCCTTCATTCCGACGTCGAAACAGACGGGTTTCGCACTGGCGATATCGTATGGACGGCTATTTGGCGATGCGGCGGCGAGTCCGCTGGTGAAGTCGTACGGATCGCCTCGTCAGGTCACCGAAACGCTGGCGTTCGTGTATCACTTCTGAGCCTTCAGGCTCATGCCGGATCCGCGTTGAAATCTTCGCGCTCGATCTGTGTCGGGATGGCGAACAACACACCGAACATGACCAGGTGCGCGCCTGCGGAAAGGAGTGCCGACCAGCCCGGTGCCAACGTCTCGTACGGCAGGATGTCGCCCACCAGCACATAGGCAAGATTCCAGCCCCAGTGCACGCCGACCGCGAGCCAGAGCGAGCCCGTGCGGGCCACGGCCATCGCATAGGCCAGACCGAAACAGATCAGACGCAGCCATTCGACCGGCCCCTGATCGAGGGTGTACAGGTGATTGAGCGTCTGCAGCAGCGTGGATGCAAGGACGAAAACCCACGGCGTCCACGCCATACGCAGCGCACGGAACAGAAACCCGCGGGTGAGGATGTCGCCAGCCAGCGCCGGCACGAACGTCGCCACGAGCGCCCAGGGAATCGATGACAGGAACGACACGGCGGCTACGGCGGGCGCCTGCGGTGCCCTGGCCGCATAGACGTTCAGCGCCATGCCGACACAGACGGCGAGGTACTTGGTGAGCAGCGCCAACGCCAGTCCACCGACCAGGAGCACCGGTGCGGTCCGGCGCCATTCCAGCGCATACGCGTCATATCCGCGGAACCCCAGCCAGCGGCCGAGCGGCCACGCCGCCAGCACCACGCCCACCGTGAAGGCGGCCTGGACCGGTAAGCTGCCGAGCAGGCGCGCGCCGATGCCTTCAGCGCCCTGGTACAGAACGAACAGGAGCGCGAACGCGATCGCGGCACGCCGACGTTCGTTGAGTGACATGGACCCCCCGCATGATCGGTGACGCAGGGCGGAAGCTTAGGGCCGGAAAGCGTTGCGCGCCATAGTCTTTTTGGTTTGCCCTTACGCGTCTCGCTCAGCGGTCGTCGCGGGTCCAGATGGCTTCGTCGGCTTCCGTGACCGGGAAGACGGTGACCGGCTCGTACGCCGGCGGGCAGGTCACCTCGCCGGTGCGCACGTCGAAACGGGCTCCATGGCGAATGCATTCGACCTCGAAGCCGATGACGGGGCCGCCGGCGAGCTCCCCGCCGTCGTGCGTACATACGTCCTCGATGGCATAGAGCTGGCCGTCGATGTTGTACACGGCGATGGCCGTATCGCCGTCCCAGACGACCTTGTGTTCACCCGGCAACAGCTCGGAGCGGGAGCCGACGCGTACCCAGCCGTTCATGCGCGAAGCTCCTTCACCAGGTATTCGAAACGGAGGTCGTCGCGCTGCGGGAGGCCGAAGCGCTCGTCGCCATAGGGGAAGGGCCTGGTCTTGCCGGTACGCACGTAGCCACGTCGCTCGTACCAGGCGATGAGCTCGGCACGGATGTCGATCACGGTCATTTCGATCCGCTCACTGGCCCATTCGTCGCGGGCGAAATGCTCGACTTCTTCGATGACCAGACGGCCGATGCCGGTGCCCTGCGCCGGCGGGTGCACCGAGAACATGCCGAAATAGCAGACCGGGCCCTGGCGCTCGATGTAGCAGGAGGCAAGGACCTGCTCAGCGCGCTCGAACAGCACGAAGCGGCCGTTGGAACCGGTGAGCAGCGCCTCGATCTCGGTCACGTCCGTACGGCGGCCGTGAAGGAAATCGGCTTCGGTGGTCCACCCCGCGCGGCTGGCTTCGCCGCGATAGGCGGACTCGACCAGCGAGGCGATCAGGGCCGCGTCGGCGGGGGTGGCGGTGCGGAAGGTATGGGAGATCATCGCGGGATTGTAATCGCGCGCGGGGCGCGCTCCTACATCAGGAGCTTGCGGACCCTGGCGATCGCCTCGATAAAGCCATCCACTTCCGCCTTCGTGTTGTAGAAAGCCAGCGACGCACGCAACGTGGCCGGCACGCCGAAGAAGTGCATCAGTGGGTGAGCGCAGTGGTGACCTGAGCGCACGGCGACACCCTGCAGATCGAGCAACGTCGCCATGTCGTTGGCATGCGCCCCTTCGATCAGGAAGGAGATGACCGGTTCCTTTTCCTTCGCGTTGCCGAAGATCCGCACGCCTGGCACGGTTTCCAGTGCGTCGACGGCATAGGCCAGCAAGTCCTGCTCATAGGCCTTCAGACGGTCGAAGCCGATGTTCTCGATGTACTCGATAGCTGCCGCCACGCCGGCAAAGCCCGCGATATTCGGCGTGCCCGCTTCGAAGCGGTGCGGCGGGTCGGCGAACACCGTGCCTTCGAAGCGCACCTCGCGGATCATCTCGCCACCGCCGAAAAACGGCGGCATCGCCATCAGGTGCTCGCGCTTCGCCCACAGCGCGCCGGTGCCGGTGGGCGCCAGCATCTTGTGGCCGGTAACCGCGTAGAAATCGCAGCCCAGCGCCTGCACGTCGATCGGACGATGCGGTGCCGCCTGCGAGCCGTCGACCAGCAGCGGGATGCCGCGCTTACGACATTCACGGGCGATCTCGCGGATCGGATTGACCGTGCCCAGCACGTTGGACACATGGGTGACGCAGGCCAGCTTCACCTCGGGGGTGAGCAGGTCGAAAAACTTCTCGAGGATGAGCTCGCCGCTGGCATCGATCGGCGCGGCCTTCACCGTCGCCCCGGTGCGCTCGGCGACCAGCTGCCACGGCACGATGTTGGCGTGATGCTCCATCACCGTGGTGACGATGGCGTCGCCCGGCTTCATGCGCGGCATGGCGTAGCTGTACGCCACCAGGTTGATCGCCTGCGTGGTGCCCGAGGTCAGGATGACTTCGTCGCGCGACGGCGCATTGATGAAACGTGCGAGTGCGTCGCGTGCCGCCTCGTAAGACGCCGTGGCTTCCTCGCCCAGGGCGTGCACGGAGCGCGACACATTGGCGTTGTGCTCGCGATAGTGACGATCGACCGCCTCGATCACCGACACCGGCTTCTGCCCGGTGTTGGCGTTGTCGAAATAGATCAGCGGCTTGCCGTGGACGGTGCGCGACAGCAGCGGGAAGTCGGCGCGGATGCGCTCGACGTCGAGCGGCAGAATGGCTGACTCGGGCTTGGCGTTCATGGCTGGCTCCGTACTTCGTTAGCCGGCGGACGGACCGGTCGGCAGATGCGCCACCAGCAGGTCGCCGAGGTGTTCGCGCAGGGCCTCGTTCGGCAGCGATTCCAGTGCCGCGCGGCAGAAAGCCAGCGTCAGCAGGCTGCGCGCCTGGGCGAGCGGGATACCGCGCGAACGGAGATAGAAAAGCGAGCGCTCGTCGAGCTGACCGATGGTCGCGCCATGCGCGGCCTTGACCTCGTCGGCGTAGATCTCGAGCTCCGGCTTGGTGTCGATCTCGGCCGAGCCCGAGAGCAGGAGGTTCTTGTTGCTGAGCGAGGCATCGCTGCCGTCTGCGCCTTCGGCGACGACGATGGCACCGCGGAATACGCCGCGCGAGCGACCGTTGGCGATACCGCGCCACAGGGCGTCCGACGCCGTATCGCGTGCGTTATGACGGACTTCCAGCTGAGTATCGATATGCTGGCGACCGTCGAGTGCGAACACACCGCGCGAATCGAAGCGTGCGTGGTCGCCCGCCAGTTCGGCCGTGAGTTCATGACGCACCAGAGCACCACCCACTTCCAGCGCATGGACGGTTGCGCTCGCGTTCGCTTCAAGACGGACGTGACCGCGACGTACGAGCGTGGTCGCCGTCGACGCCGCCTGCAGCAGCACCACACCGAGCCGCGCACCCTCACGAACGACGTAGTCGGCGACGACGGTGCCGAGCTGATTCGCTTCACCCGCCGAGACGAACTGCTCGACGATGTCGGCCCGGGAACCCTTCCCTGCCTCCACCAGCACGCGAACGTGCCAGGCCGTGTCGGGCTGACCGCCACTGCAAACATGGACGATATGCAGCGGTTTCGCCACGTCGATGCCGTCGGCGATCCGCAGCACCACGCCATCGGTGGCGAATGCGGCATTCAGATGCGCGAATGCGTCGGCCGCACCACGGCGGTAACGGCTGGCCAGCGCGAAGCGAAGCGGTTCCGGCTGCTCCTTTAGGGCGGCCGCCAGCGGCGCGAGCGATACACCGTCAACGCGGTCCAGAGCGGACAGGTCGGCACGGAAGACGCCGTCGACGAAGACGATGCGCGCACTGTCGACACCCGGCAGCGCAAACGACGCCGCATTGATGGCGACGTCGCGCGCCAACGCCGCGTCGGCGACGGCGAACGCACGCTGCGAAAGCGCACGCAACGGAGTGTACTTCCAGGCCTCGTTGCGCCCTTCCGGCAGACCGGCTTCGGCGAACGCCTGCAGGTTGTCGCGGCGCGCGGCGTCGAGCCACGCGATGCCGCTCTCAGGCAGCGCGCTGGCGGCATCTAGTGCCGCCCGCACGAACGGGGACGGCGCCTGGGTCATGCCGGCGCTCCGGTCAGGTCGACCTTGCGCAATTCCGGATGCGTGTCGGCGAGCCAGGCGTAGCCCTGCTCTTCCAGCTTCAGCGCGAGGTTCTTGTCGCCACTCTCGACGATGCGGCCACCGGCCAGCACGTGCACGAAGTCCGGCTCGATGTAGTCGAGCAGGCGCTGGTAGTGCGTCACGACGAGGAAGGAGCGATCCGGCGAACGCAGCGCATTGACGCCTTCGGCGACCTGCTTGAGCGCGTCGATGTCGAGACCCGAATCCGTTTCGTCGAGAATCGCCAGCTTCGGCTCGAGCACGGCCATCTGGAAGATCTCGTTGCGCTTCTTCTCGCCACCGGAGAAGCCTTCGTTGACCGCGCGGTGGAGCAGTTCGTCGGAGATCTGCATCACCTTCAGCTTCTCGCGCACCAGCTTGAGGAAGCGCATCGAATCCAGCTCATCCTCACCCCGGAACTTCCGCTGCGCATTGAGCGCGGCACGCAGGAAGTAAGTGTTGTTCACACCCGGGATCTCGACGGGATACTGGAACGCCAGGAACACACCGGTCGCGGCGCGCTCTTCCGGCTCCAGCGCCAGGAGGTCGACACCGTTGAACAGCACCGAGCCTGCGGTCACTTCGTAACCTTCGCGGCCGGCCAGCACGTTGCCGAGCGTGGATTTGCCCGCACCGTTCGGACCCATGATGGCGTGCACTTCGCCGGGCTTCACCTCGAGCGAAAGGCCTTTGAGGATCTCCTTGCCTTCGACGCGGGCATGGAGGTTGTCGATCTTGAGCATGTGCATGGCGTGGCTGTCCATCAGGGCGTGAGGTGCGAGAGCGCATCGAGCGCATCGTCGCGGCGTTCCCAGGGCACGAAGATATGATCGTGCAGGAACGCGGAAACCGGGTTGCAGGGAATGCCGCGCTTTGCCAGCGCGGCGGATACGGCGGCCATCATGCCGACCGCGGTGAGGCTGGACTGCACGCGCAGCGTGATCCGGGCCCAGAGCATGCGTTCGTTGCCCGCGCTGTCCTCGTCGACATCGACGATCAGCGTGGTGCCTTCGGCTTCGCGGAACATCATCAGGGCGTCGGCCATGCGCTCGCGCGCCTTCTCGTGCGAGACGTGAAGGAAGCGCTTGGGAATCGGGTCGATATCCGGATCCAGCGCGGCGAGCAGCGCGCGCAGATCGGTCAGGCCCGGAGCGGAACCGGCGATGCCCATCGTCAGCCCACCGCGCCTTCGAGGGAAACCTCGAGCAGCTTTTTGGCTTCCACGGCGAATTCCATCGGCAGTTCGCGGAAGACCTGCTTGCAGAAGCCGTCGACGATCATCGACACGGCATCTTCTTCGCCGATCCCGCGCGACAGGCAGTAGAACAGCTGGTCGTCCGAAATCTTCGAGGTGGTGGCCTCGTGCTCGACGATGGCCGAGGGATTCTTCACTTCCATGTACGGAAAAGTGTGCGCGCCGCACTGCTTGCCGATCAGCAGGGAATCGCACTGCGTGTAATTGCGCGCGCCGTCGGCACCTTTCTCGATCTTTACGAGGCCGCGGTAGCTGTTGGAACTGCGGCCCGCACTGATGCCCTTGGCGACGATCTTCGACTTGGTACCTTTGCCGATGTGAATCATCTTGGTACCGGTATCGGCCTGCTGGCGATGGTGCGTCAGCGCCACCGAGTAGAACTCGCCCACCGAACGGTCGCCGCGCAGCACGCAGCTCGGGTACTTCCAGGTGATCGCCGAGCCGGTTTCCACCTGGGTCCAGGAAATCTTGGAATCCGCGCCGCGGCAATCGCCGCGCTTGGTCACGAAGTTGTAGATACCGCCCACGCCGTTCTCGTCGCCGGGATACCAGTTCTGCACGGTGGAGTACTTGATCTGCGCGCGCTCGAGCGCGACCAGTTCGACCACCGCCGCATGCAGCTGGTTCTCGTCGCGCATGGGCGCGGTACAACCTTCGAGGTACGAGACATAGGCGTCGTCCTCGACCACGATCAGCGTGCGCTCGAACTGCCCGGTGTTGATCGCGTTGATGCGGAAGTACGTCGACAGCTCCATGGGGCAACGCACGCCCCTGGGAATGAAGACGAAACTGCCGTCGGAGAACACCGCGGAATTGAGCGCCGCGAAATAGTTGTCGGCCGTCGGCACCACGCTGCCCAGGTATTGGCGCACCAGGTCGCCGTGTTCGCGGATGGCTTCGGACATCGAGCAGAAGATCACACCGGCTTCGGCCAGTTCCTTGCGGAAGGTGGTGCCGACCGATACGGAATCGAAGACCGCATCCACGGCCACGCCGGCGAGCTTCGCCCGCTCATGCAACGGGACGCCGAGCTTCTCGTAGGTCTCGAGCAACTTCGGATCCACTTCGTCGAGCGACCTGGGGCCCGCCTTGGGCGCCGAGTAGTAGCTGACCGATTGGTAGTCGATCGGCGCGATGTCGAGCTTGGCCCATTCCGGCTCGGGCATGGTCAGCCAGTGCCGGTAAGCGGACAGCCGCCACTCGGTCATCCACTCCGGTTCGCCCTTGATCGCGGAGAGCTGACGGACGATGTCCTCGCTCAGGCCCGGCGGGAGGCTGTCGGATTCGATATCGGTGACGAAACCGGCTTCGTAGCGGCGGTTGAGCGCCTCCACGACTTCGGCGTTGTCGCGCACGGGGTCTGCCACGTCGCGTGTCATGTTCTCACTCTCGTTCATGCGTTCGCCTGCGCGACGGTGGTCGCGTTCTTCGCCGACGCCATGGAGCGGTCGGCCAGCATCTGGGCCAGGGTCAGGGCGCGCAGCACGCCACCGATCGCCCCGGAAACGGAGCGCCAGCTGTCGCTGACGCCGCACTGGGACTGACGTTCGCACTGGCCATGGGCCACGCTGCACTCCGTCATCCCGATCGGCCCTTCCATCGCTTCGACGATGTCGGCCAGGCTGATCGCCTCGGCCGGCCGCGCCAGACGGTAGCCGCCGTTGACGCCGCGAAACGATTCCACCAGCCCGGCGTGTCCCAGCAGCTTGAGCAGCTTGGACACCGTGGGCAACTCCAGGCGCGCCTCCTCCGCGATCTGAGCGGTGCTCAGAACGTCGGCAGGATGGGCGGCGATGCAAGTCATCACCACCGTCGCGTAGTCGGTCAATCGGCTGACACGGAGCATGGGGGAAGGGGCACAGTCAATACCGGACCAAAATGGTACTGTTTTCCGGCCCTCGATGCAACGCGGAGCGGCTTAGATGAAGAACAACAGCGCAAGCTGTTCCGCGATGTCGACGAAATGCAGACGATGGTGGATACATCGCTCAACTTCTTCCGCGACGACAGTGAGCATGAGCCGTCCACGCGGTTCAATCTGTCGGAACTGGTGAATACGGTGGCCGACGAATTCCGCGGCGTCGGCAACGACGTGAGCTTCCAGTCGTCGGAAAGCGTGCGCCACAAGGCACCCATATGGTGCAAAATACTTCCCCTTTCTGAGGCAAATCGTCTCGGGGTGCGACCTCCGATGTGACTGAATGGGCTGCGGCCCAATGGGTTGGCGGTCCCATCGAAGCTGGCACGCATCCTGCTCTGCTCTCCCCAGCCAAACCAAAGGGGAACCGCGGCACATGAAGTGGATCAACGCCATCATCAAGCCGTTTACGCTGGACGACGTCCGCGAAGCGCTCGCCGAGGTCGGCGTACAGGGCATGACCGTCACGGAGGTCAAAGGCTTCGGCCGCCAGCACGGCCACACCGAACTCTACCGCGGCGCCGAGTACGTCGTGGACTTCCTGCCCAAGCTGAAGATCGAGATCGCCGTCACCGACGAGCAGCTCGAGCGCGCCGTCGAGGCCATCAGCACCGCGGCACGCACGGGAAAGATCGGCGACGGCAAGATCTTCGTCATCGACCTCGAGCAGGCCATCCGTATCCGCACGCAGGAGGTCGACGGCGATGCGCTTTAAGCTCCCACGCGCGCTCGCCGCGAGCGCTCTCCTTCTTCCCGGCCTGGCCTTTGCGCAGGCCGCCGCACCGGCGAAGCTCGACTCCGGCGATACCGCCTGGATGCTCACGGCTACGATGCTGGTGCTGCTGATGACCATCCCCGGCCTCGCCCTGTTCTACGGCGGCATGGTCCGTGCGAAGAACCTGCTCTCAGTTCTGATGCAGTGCTTCGCCATCACCGCGCTGGTCACCGTGCTCTGGGTCGTCTATGGCTACTCCGTGGCCTTCGACAACACGGGCATGGCGGCGGGCTCCACGAACATCCACTCGTTCATCGGTGGCTTCGGCCACGCGATGCTGGCGGGGCTCAAGCCGGACAGTCTGTACCTCACGATCCCCGAAGGGGTTTTCGTGATGTTCCAGATGACATTCGCGATCATCACGCCCGCGCTCATCGTCGGCGCCATCGCCGAGCGCATGAAGTTCTCCGCGCTACTGGTCTTCACCGCCCTGTGGTTCACGCTGGTCTATCTGCCGGTCGCGCACATGGTCTGGGGTGGCCCCGGTTCGTTCCTCGGCGACCTCGGCGTGCTCGACTTCGCCGGTGGCACGGTGGTCCACATCAACGCGGGTATCGCCGGTCTCGTCGGCTGCCTGGTGATCGGCAAGCGTCGCGGTTACCCGAACACGCCCATGCCGCCGCACAACCTCGGCTACACCCTGATCGGCGCGAGCATGCTCTGGCTGGGCTGGTTCGGCTTCAACGCCGGCTCGGCTGTCGCGGCTAACGGCAGCGCGGGCATGGCGATGCTGGTGACGCAGATCGCCACCGCCGCCGCGGCGATCGGCTGGACCGCGATCGAATGGCTGACCCATCGCCGTCCAAGCGTGCTGGGTATCGCCTCGGGTGCCGTGGCCGGCCTCGTCGCCATCACGCCCGCCGCCGGTACGTGCGGTCCGGGTGGCGCGCTGGTACTCGGTCTCGTTGCCGGCGTGGTGTGTTTCTTCTGTGCGACCAGGCTGAAGCGTAAGTTCGGCTACGACGATTCGCTGGACGTATTCGGCGTGCATGCCATCGCCGGCATCATCGGTGCGCTGCTTACCGGTCCGCTGGCCGCGCCGGTCCTGGGTGGCTTCGGCACGGTCACCGACCTGGGTGGCCAGTTCTGGATCCAGTGCAAGGGCGTCGGCTTCACCGTCGTCTACAGCGCGGTGTTGAGCTATGTCATCTTCAAGGGCATCGCCGTGACGATGGGTCTGCGTGTGGATGAAGAACAGGAACAGGTGGGCCTGGACATCGCGCTGCACGAGGAGCGTGGTTACAACCTCTCCTGAGCGGTTCTGTCCGTCCGGTGGATGAAGAAAGGCCAGGCAATCGCCTGGCCTTTCCATTTCCACATCCGTGAGCGATCAGTTCACCCAGTGGCAGCGACGCTCGGTGTGATAGTGGTGATGATGATCGTACACGCGTACCGGCTTGCAGACCTGGTGGCGATGATGCACCGGGCGATGCGGCGGAACCGGATGATGGTCATAAGCGTTGGCGGCCAGAGGCGCCATGAAGGCGGCAGCCATCACGAGAATGCCGAGGGCCCGCGAACCCTTGCGGTTGGTGCTTCCGGTGGTGAGCGTCATGTTGCGTTCCTGTTCCAGTGGGCGGGAACACAACGTCGCCGTTCCGGCTGAGCGAGTCAATACGTTCGTAAAAACTGCCATGACGGCATTCAGCAAGGTTGATGCGAAGCGAAGAACCGCAAGTTCTTTCGCTCACTCACAGGCGCCCGTCGACGCTGTTCTGAGGCAGCACGGACTTCACGTCGTACACCACCGCACCCGCCTTACCGAACGCGCGAATCTTCTCCGGACCGAACGCACGGAACTCGTCATGCGCCACGGCGACGATGACCGCATCGTAGACGCCCTCTTCAATTGCCTCGATCGTACGCACGCCGTATTCGCGGGCGCACTCTTCGTTATCGACCCACGGATCGTAGACATCGACCCGGGCCATCGACTGCTCCAGATCGCGAACGATGTCGATCACCCGCGTATTGCGCAGGTCCGGGCAGTTTTCCTTGAAGGCGAACCCGAGCACCAGCACGCGTGCATCGACAATGTGCAGGCGCCGCTCGCTCATCAGGCGGATGACGCGGTCGGCCACGTATGTGCCCATGCGGCTGTTGATCCGCCGCGCGGCGAGGATCAGTTCCGGGTGATATCCCGTGACCTCCGCCTTGTGCGTGAGGTAATACGGGTCGACACCGATGCAATGCCCGCCCACCAGACCCGGACGGAACGGCAGGAAGTTCCACTTCGTTCCGGCCGCCTCGAGCACCTCACCCGTGTCGATCCCAAGACGGTTGAAGATCAGGGCCAGTTCGTTGACCAGCGCGATGTTGACGTCGCGCTGTACGTTCTCGATCACCTTGGCCGCTTCCGCGATGCGTACCGATGAGGTCTTGTGCGTACCGGCGGTGATGATCGTGCGGTACAGCGCATCCACGCGGTCGGCGGCATCGGGCGTCGAGCCCGAGGTGAGCTTGCGGATATCCACCACACGGCGGGCGTGGTCGCCGGGATTGATGCGCTCGGGGCTGTAGCCGCAGTGGAAGTCCACGTTGAAGACCAGTCCGGAGCCCGCTTCGAGAATCGGCACGCAGATCTCTTCGGTCGTACCCGGATAGACGGTGGATTCGAAGATGACCAGGTCGCCCCGCGTGAGCACTCCACCGAGCATGCGGCAGGCTTTCTCCAGCGGCTCGAGGTCCGGCCGCTGCGCCTCGTCGATCGGCGTGGGCACGGTGACGATATAGACGTTGCGGTCGGCTAGATCGGTCACGTCACCGGTGTAGCGGAGGCGCGCGGCGGCGCTCAGCGCTTCGCCGGTGACTTCCAGGGTGTGGTCGTGGCCAGCGCGCAGCTCGGCGAGGCGTGCCGGTGCGATGTCGAAACCGAGGGTATCGAAGTGCCGGCCGAATTCGACGGCAAGCGGCAGTCCAACGTAACCGAGACCGATGATGCCGATCCGCGGATCAGGAGTAAGAGCCATGAGGCGCCCGGGCTTCCAAAAGAAACGAAGCGTACACGGCGGAGCGGCGGCTTAGTACCACCGCCCCGTCAGGTGCGTCACGGACGAACGGCGGTGACCTCGATTTCGACAAGGAAACTGGGGTTGGCGAGGGCCGCCACCTGCACCGCCGAACGCGACGGCAGGTTGGGCTGGGCCGCCGTGCCGAAGAACTGCGTGTAGCCCGCCATGAAACCGGTGAAGTCCATCTTGCCGCCCTTGGCCGGGTCACCGACCAGGAACGCCTGCATCTTGACCACGTCGCCCATGGTCAGGCCCATGCCCTTGAGCTGCTTCTCGATCGAGGTCAGCACGCCCACCGTCTGCGTCTTGGTGTCGCCATAGGCCTGCGGGCTGTCCTTGGGCGCGCTCGCGTCGGCGACCGGCGCCACCGCGCCGCTGAGGAAGACCAGCGTCTTGCCCGCCGGGATCTCCACGGCGGCCGAAATCGGAAAGGTGCTGTTGGGGATCTTGTGCCGGACCACGTCGGCGGCGAAAGCGGGCGTCGTGGCAAGAAGGGCCAGGATCGGCAGGAGACGGCTTGTCTTGGTCATGCGTCAGTCTTCCTCGGAGTTGTCGGCGGGTGGACGGAATGGCTTCACGTCTTCCGGCTTAAGGGTATCGGCGTAGTGATTGCCGAAGTGCGTGCGCACGTAGTTGACCACGTCGGCGACCTGGGCGTCCGACAGCTGCCTCCCGAACGCGGGCATGCCACCTCGCCCGTTCACGACCATGACGGTGGGATACGCGGCGGCGGCGAGTTTCGGATTGTCAGCCAGTGCCGGGTAGTGCCCGGCACCGACCGCGCCCTTGCCGTCGGGCATGTGGCAGCCCTGGCAGATGTGCGTGAAGATCTGCTGACCGGTGACGTGCGAGATGTCTTTCGCATCGAGAAAATCGGCATCGGTGGTCTGCGCTGCCTGCGCGATACCGGCGGACAACAAGGCCGCGACGGCGGTGGCCAGAGCGAAGCCTCTCATGCGCGACCTCCCGCCATCGCCTTGCGATGCAGCTGATCGATGGCCGAGAGCGACGACAGGATCGCGCCCTCCTGCCATGCAGGAAGATAGGACGCGTGCTCACCGGCAAGCACGATGCGACCGTCGAGCGAACAGAGATCGGCGAAGTGCTTTTCGCGCGTCGCGTCGGTCCAGCCGCCGAAGCAGCCGAGCGTGAACGGCACCCGGTGCCAGGCGACCGACATGCCGTTCTCGAATGACGTCTTGTACTGCGGATGGATCTGCGAGCCGTACTCGACGGCCTTGCGGATACGCGCGGCGGGATCGAGCGCGGTGAATTCAAAGGCCTCCATCGCGAACGTATACGAGCCGAGCAGCACGCCCTTCTTCGTGCCGATGCCATGGCTCGGATAGGAAATCATGCCGATCGGCGTGTCGGTGACACTGATGCCGCCGTAGATCGCCTCGTCCTCTTCCCAGAATCGACGATCGAACTGCAGACCGATCTTCGACGACGACCAGTACGGCACGGCCGAGATGGCGGCGGCCTTGGCCGGCGATACCTGCACGGGAATCTGACTGAGGATCGACAGAGGAATCGTGCACACGCACCAGTCCGCTTTCGCCTGACGGGGCTGACCGGGCTTTCGCGCATCCTCGTAGGTCACGGTGACGCCGTGCTCGTCCTGAGCGATGGCGGTGACCCTGGCGTTGTACTCGATGTGCTCGCCGACGCGCTGCGTAAAGGCCTTGCCGATCGCATCCATGCCGCCGACCGGCTGCATCATCGTCGTCTGGTATTCGTACTGCGCATTCATCCCCAGACCGGCCCAGAGCTTTGCCTGAAGCACTTCGGAGAGGCCATTGGGTGTCGAAAACTCAGGCTTGCCGTCGACACCACCACCGGCGTGCTTCGCATAACCGCGATGCTCGCTGCTCGCGCGGCCCGCGACGTAGCGAAAGTCCTTGTCGAGGCCGCCGAACTCACGCATGGCCTCGAGCAGGATCTCGCGATCCTCCTTCGTTACCATGTCGTCCAGGCGCCCTTTCCCGGTCGCCTTGGCAAGCAGCTCGGCGATGCCGCCGTGCAGGTCGGCCTGGACTTCGCGCAGCCGTTGCGGCTTGCCGCCGTAGGCTTTCGTACTGTGCAGATAAGCGTTGTGATTCACCTGCACGAATGGTTCGAGCGCAACGCCGAACTGTCGGCAGTAGTCGAGCACGCCATGGTGATGGTAGGGAATGCGCCAGGGACCGGGATTGAAGTACTGGTCCTTGTCGAACCCGCAGGTCTGCGTATGGCCACCCAGTTCGGTGTAGACATCACCGCCGCGGATCGTCCAGTTGCGGCCACCCGCACGTGCGTTGTACTCGAGCACCTGAACCTTGTAGCCCGCCTTGCCCAGCTCGTATGCCGCCACCAGGCCCGCGAGTCCGGCACCGAGAATCAGCACCGTCCCCTTACCCGAACCCTGCAGTGGCGAGGGTCGCCGATACGGCGATTCCTTCGCAAAACCCAGCTGAGTCATGGACTGGTACATCAGTGCGCCGCCCCCGGCCACACCGATCATTCGCAAGAGATCTCGCCGCGTCATGGACGTCGGCCGACAGTCGCCTTCCATCAAGTTTCACCCCCGAGCAGGAACCCCGTTCACGCAGAATAACCACATGTTGCGACGCACAACAACTGGTCAAACGTCACGCACCAATCCGGTGCAATGACACGTCTGCACAAAGGCTCTAAGCTGCCCGCACAGTCCACTGCAAAGATCATCCATGACCGTCTCCGATGACCGTTCCGCAGCCCGCCTTACGTGGGCGCGCCACGCTACCGGCCAAGCCACGCTCGTGCTCGAACCCGCTTCCGCCGATGCCAGCTTTCGCAGCTACTGGCGCGGTTACGTCGACGGACAACCGGTGATCGTGATGGATTCTCCACCGGACAAAGAGAACCCCGCACCATGGGTGGAGATCGGTAAACGTCTTGCCGACGCGGGCCTGCACGTGCCCACGGTGATGGTCGCGGACCTCGGGCAAGGCTTCCTGCTGATCGAAGATCTCGGCACGCGTACGTATCTGCCCGAACTCGGCGACGCGACCGTCGACGCGCTCTACGGGGATGCGCTGGACGCACTGCTCCGCATGCAGTCGCATGTCGATACATCGGGACTGCCGTCGTTCGATCACGCATGGCAGACGATGGAAATGGAAATCATGCCGACGTGGCTGCTCGAACGGCACCTGGGCGTCACGCTGGCCTGTGAGGAATGGGACGTCGTCGAGGGAGCCTTCACCGCGATCCTGCGCACGCTGGCCGAACAGCCTCGTGCGTTCATGCATCGGGACTATCACAGCCGTAACCTGCTGGTCACCACGGAACGCTCGCCCGGCATTATCGATTTTCAGGGCGCCATGTCCGGGCCGATCACCTACGACCTGGCATCGCTGCTGCGCGATGCCTACATCGTCTGGGACAACGAACGCGTGGAGGGCTGGGTCGAGGCGTACCGCCTTCGTCTGCTCGATGCGCGCCTGCTCGATGAGACCGTCGACACCGATCGTTTCCGCCGCTGGTTCGATCTCGCCGGACTGCAGCGCCACATCAAGATCCTGGGCCTGTTCTGCCGCCTCTGCTAC
This sequence comes from Dyella sp. 333MFSha, assembly GCF_900102405.1. NCBI lineage: Bacteria > Pseudomonadati > Pseudomonadota > Gammaproteobacteria > Lysobacterales > Rhodanobacteraceae > Dyella > Dyella sp. 333MFSha. Next base: position 85,122 of record NZ_FNBR01000002.1, read on the forward strand.
CGCGATGGCAAACCGGGCTATCTCGACGACCTTCCCCGCGTCCTGCGCTACGTGCTCGACACCGCACGCCGACATGCGGATGTCGCTCCCCTTGCGGACCTGATCGAAGCGAAGATCGGCGGACGTGACCTGCGTCAGGCGAATCCCGCGTGAGGCATGCACTCATCCTCGCCGCCGGGCTCGGCGAGCGCATGCGGCCACTGACCGATCACACGCCGAAGCCCCTGCTCGACGTACATGGCAAGCCGCTGATCGTGCACCATATCGAGAAGCTGGCGGCGGCGGATGTCCGCTACATCGTGATCAACACCTCCCATCTGGCGGATCGATTCCCCGAGGCACTCGGCGACGGTTCGCGGTGGGGCGTGCGGCTTCGCTATTCGTATGAAGGCCCGACGCCGCTGGAGACGGGCGGCGGCATGCTCAAAGCGCTGCCCTTACTCGGCACCGCGCCGTTTATCGTCGTCAGTGCGGATATCTGGAGCGATATCGACTACGCGGCATTGCCGGCCGAACCGGAAGGCGTCGCGCATCTGGTGATGGTGCCCAACCCGGACTTCCATCCGGCGGGCGATTTCGCGCTCGGGGATGGACGTCTATATGGCGATGACGCGCCCGCGTCGGCGCAGCGCCTGACGTTCGGTAACGTAGGTGTCTACCGGCGGGAGATCGTCGAACACGAGACACCGGGCAGGTTCAAACTGCTTCCGATGTATCGGCGCGCGATCGCACAGGGACGCCTTTCTGGCGAAAAATTCGAGGGATTTTGGCGAAATGTCGGTACACCGGCGCAACTCGACGAACTGCGCACGCTACGTTGACCGACCGACGATGCCGGCGAACGAAGAGGGCTATCGCCACCCTCTTCGTCGCGGACGACGTTATTGAACGGTGACGGTGTTCAGTTCACGCAATCGCTCGTGACCCATCGCGAACGCCTGATTGAAGGCGCTGGTGATATCGACGAAGTCATGCGTGCCGGTATTGGCTTCTATTTCTTCACCGACGTGATCGAGAATCCGGTAGCTCGCGCGATAGACCTGCTCACCGCCGATACCATTGTGTTTCACCGCTTTCGCAACCACTCGGAACTTGCTCTGGTTTTCCACTGCAACTCCTCCCCCCTGTCACGTCTCCGATACTGACCGGGGAAGATGACTGTTGCAAGTGACTTCGGTTTCGTCCCGAAGGCACCCGGTCAACCGCCTGGCGCAGCCGGCGCCGCCGCAGGCGCAGGCGCGACGTTGCCCGCGACCGCTGCCTGCGGTGCCGGCGGCGCCGCGGCGGCGGCACCGCCGGCGGTGTGCTCTTCCTCGGCCGAGTGCAGCGTCGCCGCCTGCGGCAGTGTGGCTGGCGGCACCGATGCGACCTCAGGCGACAGCGCGGCCCTGGCCGCGTCGTGCGTCATGACCACGATGCTGATGCGTCGGTTGATCGGCGAGGACGGATCGTTCTTGTCGAACGGCACGGATGCCGCGAGGCCGACGACACGCGCCACCTTGTCCGCCTGCATACCGCCATCCGTGAGCGTGCGACGCGCGGCATTGGCACGGTCGGCCGAAAGCTCCCAGTTACCGTAAGCCTGACTCGCGCGCACGTAAGGCGAATTATCCGTGTGGCCGGAGATGCTGATCTGGTTCGGCACCTGGTTCACGAAGCCGGCCAGTTCGTGCAGGATCTGCACGGTGTACGGTTTCAGCGCACCGCTGCCCGTGTCGAACATCGGGCGATTCTGTTTGTCGACGATCTGAATGCGCAGGCCTTCCGACGTGATATCGAGCAGCAGCTGATCCTTGTACGGGGCCATCGCCTGACTCCTGGCGATCGCCTCGTTGAGGTCCTTCATCAGCTGTTCGAGGCGGCGCTTTTCCTGCGCCTTCGCCAGCTTCTCGGCGTCGGCGGCGGTGGCCGGCCTGGCGAATGCCTGCTGGTCACCCGGCCCCTTGGGCAGGTCCATCGCGCCACCGAGCTTGATCATGCTGGTGCTGGCACCGCCGGGCCCCATCTTGCCCGACGGCGCCATGGTGGACTGCCCCGCCGTCATGCTCGGATTCTTGAAGTATTCCGAGATGGCGGCGCGCTGCTGTTTCGTCCCCGCACCGACGAGCCACATCACGAGGAAGAAGGCCATCATCGCGGTCACGAAGTCCGCGTACGCGACCTTCCACGCTCCACCGTGGTGGCCGTGGCCGCCCGCCTTTTTCTTGCGGACAATGATGACCTGCTTCAACTCGCTCATCGGGACTTACCGTGCGGCCTTCAGGTGCGCTTCCAGATCCTGGAAGGTCGGACGGGTGCCGGACTGCAGCGACTTGCGGGCGAACTCCACCGAGACCATCGGGTTGTAACCGCGAAGGTTGGCAAGCAGCGCCACCTTGACGCACTCGAACGCCTTGCCATCGGTGTTGACGCGCGCTTCCATCGCCGCCGCCAGGGGACCGATGAAGCCATAGCACAGCAGGATGCCGAGGAAGGTGCCCACCAACGCGCCGGCGATGTGCTCACCGATAACCGCCGCGTCGCCGTCGATCGACTTCATGGTGATGACGATGCCGAGCACCGCCGCCACGATACCGAAGCCAGGCAGCGCATCGGCCATTTTCTGCACGGCATGCGCCGGAGCGGCCGCTTCGTGATGATGCGTCTCCAGCTCGACGTCGAGCAGTTGCTCGAGCTCGTGCGGATCCATGCTGCCGCCGACGATGAGGCGCAGGCAGTCGGTGATGAAGTCGATGAGGTGATGTTCCGCGATGAGACGCGGATACGCCGAGAACAGCGAACTGTTCGCCGGATCCTCGATATGCGCTTCCATGCCGAGCTGCCCTTCCTTACGCATCTTGATGAAGATGTCGTAGAGCAGCGACAGCAGATCGACATAGTCCTGACGGCGGTACTTCGGGCCCTTGAGCAGCGCGATGCCGTCACGGACCGAGCCCTTGACGATGTCCATCGAGTTGGCGCTGATGAAGGCGCCAATGGCGCCGCCGAAGATGATGAGCAGTTCGTACGGCTGCCAGAGCGCACCGATCGAGCCGTGTGAAAGAACGTAGCCGCCCAGTACGGAGACGAGGACGACGATGGACCCGATAATGACCAGCATGACTTGCTTCCTCCTAACCCTGTGCGTATCGGCCGGACCGGCCGATAGTTGAGGAATTCCGTCACAATTACTGCACGTTTTACCCGCCGGATTCGAGTAGTCCGGCGTAGTGCGGAAAGACCAGCCGAATGCGCGTACCGATGCCGGCGTCGCTCTCGATCTCCACCCCGCCGCCGGCCTGCGCCACCGTGCCGTATACCTGCGCCAGGCCCAGGCCTGAGCCACCGGGCTTCGTCGTAAAATACGGCTCGAACAGGCGATGCCGGACTTCCTCCGACATCCCTCCCCCTGTATCGGCCACGGTGATGAAGACCTGACGCAGGGTTTCGCTATCGCGCATCGCGCTGGCAGATACCGGGTCGCCCCGTCGCTCGCCCACTTCGATGACCACGGTGCCGAAGCCCTCCATGGCGTCCCGGGCGTTGAGGCACACATTCATCAGAGCCTGCTCCAGCCCCTGCCGGTCGAGCAACGCGGGCAGTGGTGCCGGCTGGCGAAGCACCTCGATGCCGACCCGGCCGCCAAGGGCATGGCGGGCGAAGTCCGCAAAACCCTCCACCAGGACACCGATATCGACCGGTTCCGCCTGGTAGGGGTGGTTGCGTGCGAAGGCGAGCAGACGACGCGTGAGCGCCGTCGCATGACGCGCACCCTCCATCGCGTAGGTCAGCATGCGGCGGTGCCTGGGTTGCAGTTCGGCGGCATCGTCCTCCAGTCCTGAAAGACTGACGATCACCGTCTGCAGCATGTTGTTGAAGTCGTGCGCGATGCCGCTGACCAGCTGGCCGACCGCCTGCTGTTTCTGCGCCTGACGAGCGCTCGCCTCGGCGAGGTCGCGCGCGTGGGTCGCCATCGCGAGTTGCTCGCTCACGCCGGCGAGCCGGTTTTCGGCGTCGCGGCGCGCTCCGTGCTCGGACTCGAATCGCTCCAGCAGTGAGCCATACCGGCTCGACGCGGTGGCCGAGCGGGCGACTGTCTCGTTGAGACGGTCCTGAAGCAGTTCGTTGATGGACTCGATCGCGGCCTGCAGTTCGACCCTCTCGGTCACGTCCCGACTGATTACGACCAGATGGTCGAGCCGGTCGTCGGCCACGACCCCGGCGACCATCACTTCCCACCAGCGCGACGCCCCGGTCGCCGACGGCCGTGGCGCGACGAAGTCGACGCGCTCGCCGGACAGGGCGCGGTCGAGTACCCGGGTGACCATCGCGTGCGCTTCCGGCGGCCACAGATCGACCCAGCGCGTGCCGATCAGGCGCTCCGGCTCCTCGGATGTCAGCGCCGAGCTGCCCATGCCGGCGATAAAGCGGATCACGCCGTGCCGATCCAGTTCCTTCATGCAGTCGGCGGACGCCTCGACGAATTGCCTGTACAGCCCGTCTTCGCTTGTCATGGCCCGCTCGTTATCCCCTGATCACATTGCCCCGCCGCCCCTATGACGCACCGCGGCGCCGGGGCGTGTCAAGCGAATCGACAGCGGGAGCGGTCAGACCGTGCGGGTGCGGGCCGGCGAATCAGTCGTCCGCGTCGTCCGTCCGGTCGTCGTCGAAGCCGGTCTCGCCTTCGGCAAACGCAGGCGCGCCGTCGTCGTCCACGCCCAGCACCAGGCCGAGGGCCTTCTCCGCCGCCTCAGCGGCACTGTCTTCGTCGCGGAAGCTGCGATTCTCGTAGACCGCGAAGTACGACGGGAAGCTGCCGTCCGCCGGATGGGAAGCGATCAGGGCCGTGTAGCGCGAGCCTTCACGGATCGCACTGCTCTTCAGGGTAAAGCCGGGGAATTCGCGCTGTGCCATGTACCGTGACCTCGATGGGGCGGAAAGTCTAACGTAGCCGGAGGGTTGCCGGTTCTCTTGCATCGAAACCCTCAGCAAATCCCACCGATTGTTCAGAAAAAGTCACTTGCCTTGCGGAATTTTGTAGGGTATTTCCTACATCAAGCGTCCTCACATAGACTTCACGAAGGGCGCGAAACAGGGGAACAGGGGCAGTACCGAATGAATCTCACCACCACCACGTCGCCGTCGCGGCGCCTTGCGTGGGCCGTCGCGGCCGTACTCGCTATTGCCGGCATCGCCGGCCTGGCACTCGCGCCCATGGTCGCCGCCGCGATCCCGCGCACGGCTATCCAGATGGTTTACGCATGGCTCTGTGCTTCCCTCGTGGGCTCCGCTTACGTCGTCGTCACGCTTGCGAACGATGCCGAAGGCGCCACCGAGGACAGGGACGACTTCTGATCTCAGGGATGGGGTGAAAACTGAGGGCTCGCCGGTGGCGGGCCTTTTTTTGTGGTCGTCTTTTTGGGGGGCTCGGCTTCGCCATCGCGTTTGGCTTGCCGCGGCGTGTGATGTCGCGTTCAAGAGCCGGCGGGTGCCACCCTCGCGTCCACGCCTGCGGCGACCCCTCAAGGAGGGCCGCTACCGCGGCCGTGTATCAATGGCCTTCGGCCGGGTCGGGCTCCGACTGGGGGTTTTCGAGTCGGCTGTCCCTGCCTCCCCGAAAACGGCCGGTCATCCCTGACCGGCCCCCTGCGGGCCTCTCCCAGTCGAAGCCCTCGCCTGCGGCTACCGGACGCGAGGGTGGCACCCGCCGGCTCTTTGGGGGACTGAGGTTGCGTGGGGTCGAGCGGCGGTTCGCTTCGTTGGCTGGGACCGCTCGCCTGCCTGTTTCGGATGGCCTCGTTCGCCTTAGCCGGGGTGAGGGTTCGCGAACAGGGTTCGCTCCTACCGCACGGCGACCGCAATGGGGGGATACATGGCGGCCTGTAGGAGCGCGCCCTGCGCGCGAAAAGCCAACGAAGCGAAGAAGCCACACCCCGCTCGACCACCAACCCACCTCGGTACACCAAAGAGACGGCGGGGGTGACCCTCGAGGCCGGTAGCCGCAGGCGAGGGCTTCGACTGGACGAGGCCGCGCAGGCGGGGCCGGTCAGGGATGACCGGCCGTTTTCGGGGAGGCAGGGACAGCCGACTCGAAAACCCCCAGGCGAAGCCCGACCCCGCCCGTAGGGCAATAAGCATACGGCCGCGGTAGCGGCCCTTCCCTGAGGGGTCGCCGCAGGCGTGGCCTCGAGGGTCACCTCCGCCGGCTCTTACCGACAACACCGCACGCCGCGACAAAGCCAAACGCGATGGCGCCAGCCGAGCCCTCACAATTTACAAGGGCAAAAAAAAACCCGGCGACCGAAGCCCCCGGGTTTCCGAAGCGGAACGAAGCAGCCTTACGGGCGGCGCGCCAGTTCCGGGTCTTCCTTGCTGACGGGCATCAGGTCCTGCTTCGACACGCCGAGCCAGAGAAGGATCGGGCTGGCGACGAAGATCGAGGACAGCGTGCCGACCACGATACCGATCAGCATGGTGATCGCGAAGGCATGGACGACGGGACCGCCGATGAAGAACAGCGCGGCCATGGTGATGCCGGTGAACAGCGAGGTGATGATCGTTCGCGACAGCGTGCTGTTGATCGAACGGTTGAGCACTTCTTCCGGCGTGGCGTTACGGCTGGAGCGGAACAGCTCGCGGACACGGTCGAAGACGACGACCTTATCGTTGATCGAGTAACCGACCACCGCCAGCACTGAGGCGAGCACCGTCAGGTCGAACTCACGCTGGGTCAGCGCGAAGATACCCAGGGTCACGAGAACGTCGTGGACTTCGGTGGCGAGCGCGGCGATGGCGAAGCGCTTCTCGAAGCGGATCCACAGGTAACCCATAATGCCGATGATGACGAAGGCGACGGCGACGATACCGTCGCTGCGGAGCTCCTCACCCACCTGCGGGCCGACGAAGGACTTGCTCTTCATCGTCACATCGGGGCGGGTGGTCTTCAGGGCGGCGATGATGTCTGAGGAGACCTTGGTTGCCGCCTCCTCACCGACCAGCGTGACCGAGCCCTTGTCGTCCTTGGGCAACATGCGCACGTTGAACTCGCGCGTGCCGCCGACCGACTGCACCAGCGGGTTTTCGATGCCGGCCTTTTCGAGCGTGGCGCGGACCTCGTTGACCTCGATCGGCTGCGCGTAGTCGACGATGACCGAGACGCCGCCCAGGAAGTCCTGGCCGTAGTTGAAACCCTTGGTCAGGATCAGGCCGATCGAGCCCAGCATAAGCAGCACGGCGAGGCCGATGCTGTACTTGCGCAGACCGAGGAAGTTGAAGTTCGAGTTGTGATTGAAGATTTCCATGGCGTCCTCCCGTCAGACCGACAGGGTCTTGAGCTTGCGGCCGCCGTGGATCAGCGCCGTGATGGCATGGGTCACCGTCACCGACGTGAACATCGAGGTCAGGATACCGATGAAGAGCGTGACACCGAAGCCCTTGATCGGACCCGAACCCATGGTCATCAGACCGAGCGCGGCGAGCAAGTGGGTCACGTTGGCGTCGAGAATCGTCGCCCACGCCTTGTCGTAACCGGTGCGGATAGCCGCGAGCGGCGACGAGCCGTTGCGGAGTTCCTCGCGGATACGTTCGCAGATCAGCACGTTGGCATCGATCGCCATACCCAGCGTCAGCACGATACCGGCGATGCCGGGCATCGTCAGCGTCACGTGGATCAGCGACATCACCGCGACGAGCAGGACGAGGTTGAAGAACAGGGCGATGTCCGCGACGATGCCGAACAGCTTGTAGTAGATGGCCGCGGCGATCAGCACGAGGCCGAGGCCGAGCATCACCGCCTTGAAACCGCGGTCGATGTTGTCCGCGCCGAGGCTGGGACCGATGACGCTTTCGCCGACGATGTCGACCGGTGCCGCGAGCGAACCGCCGCGCAGCAGCAGGGCGAGATCGGAGGCTTCGGCGTCGCTGGGCAGGCCGTTGGTCGAGAACTGCTTGCCGAACGGCGAGCTGATGTTCGCGTAGTTGATGACTTCCTCGGTCGTCTTCGGCGTCTTCACTTCCTTGCCGTCGACCATCTTGATGTCGTTGGTACGCGTGATGTACAGCACGGCCATCGGCTTGCCGACGTTACCGTTGGTGAAGTCCTGCATCTTGCGGGCGGCGGCGCTGTTCAGCGTGACGCTGACGTTCGGCGTGCCGTTCTGCTGGTCGCGACCCGAGACGGCCGAGGTCAGCTGATCGCCCGTGGCGATGACGGTCTTGCTGAGCAGGTACGGGCGACGATCGCGGCCGTAATACAGCTTGGCGTCGGGCGGCACGCTGCCACTGCGGGCGGCATCCATGGCCTGCTGCGGGGTGTACAGGCCGGCGCGGTATTCCAGGGTGGCGGTCGCGCCGATCAGACGCTTGGCCTCGGCCGTGTCCTGCACGCCGGCCAGCTCGACGATGATCTGGCTCTGGCCCTGCTGCTGGATCAGCGGCTCGGACACGCCCAGTTCGTTCACACGCTGGCGCAGCGTGGTGACGTTCTGGGTGATGGCGCTCTGAGCGAGCTCGCGCAGCTTGGCCGGCTTGACCACGGCATTGAGCGTGAAGCGGTTGCCCGTGGACGGACCATCGGAAACCGTCAGATCGGTGAACTCGGTAGCGATGAGCGACGCGGCGGCCTGGCGATCGGCGTCGCTGCGCAGGATGATGCCGATGCCCTGACCGCGCGGATTGCGCGCCACCGAGTCGTACGAGATCTTCCTGTCACGCAGCAGCGAGCGGACGTCGTCCGCGTAGCGGGTTTCCTGACCGTCGATCACGGCGTTCTGGTCGACTTCCATCAGGAAGTGCACACCGCCCTGCAGATCGAGGCCCAGCGGCATCGAGTACGCGTTGATCGAGCGCAGCCACGACGGCACGGTCGAGGCGAGGTTGAGCGCGACCGTGTAGTCGTCACCGAGCGCGCCGCGAAGCGCGTCGGACGCCTTCGCCTGCGCGTCGGCACTGGCGAACCGCGCCAGCAGGCGGCTGCCTTTCTCGGACGACGTCACGTCGACGCTCGCTGCCGGAACGTGGGCCGTGGCAAGAATGCTCTCGACCTTGGTCTTCAGCGTGGCGTCGACGGCGCTGCCGTGGTTACCCGAGATCTGCACGGCGGGCTGCGGCGTATAGACGTTCGGCAGCGCGTAGACGATGCCGAACAGCAATACGATCACAACCAGCGCGTATTTCCAGCGTGGAAAATCACTCATGCCTTACATTCCGTGGAGGCGGCCGGGTGCCGGCCGCAGCTGACGCGATGAGATGAAGCTCAGGACTTCTTGAGGCTGCCCTTCGGCAGCACCTGGGTGATCGAGCTCTTCTGGACCTGGACGACGGTGCCCGGAGCGATCTCGACACGGACGAAGGCCTCACCCACGTCTTCGATACGGCCGGCCATGCCGCCGCTCATCACGACCTCGTCGCCCTTGCTCAGCGCCGAGAGCAGGTTGCGGTGCTCCTTCTGACGCTTCATCTGCGGGCGGATCATCATGAAATAGAAGATGCCGAACAGCACCGCCATCATGATCAGCGGCGAGAAGCTCAGAGCGCCCTGGGGTGCGGCAGCGGGGGCAGTGGCCTGGGCAATGGCGGCGAACGTCGGAAGGCTCATCGGATATCTCGCAAGTCATGGAACAGCCAAGGAAAAGCGGCTGCTCACGTAAAAAGATCGTGGATTATGCCACGCGCCCCGGTGCTTATGTACCGGACTCGTCAAGGCTTCTGGGGGCGCCGGACAGCGCCCTCAAGCCCGGTCAGCCGTCGACGACGGCCTTTTGGCGGGCCGCATAGAAGGCGGTAACGAAGTCGTCGAGGGTACCCGTCTCGATCGCGCCTCGCAGCCCGGCCATCAAGCGCTGGTAGTGCCGCAGGTTGTGCATCGTCGCCAGCTGGCTGGCCAGGATCTCGTTGCAGCGATCGAGATGTCGCAGGTAGGCGCGCGAGAAGCCGTTGGCGCAGGCGTAGCAGTCGCAACCTTCTTCGATCACGCGGGTATCGGTAGCGAACTTCGCGTTCCGGATGCGCAACGTGCCTTCATACGTGAAGAGGAACCCGTTGCGCGCGTTGCGCGTAGGCATCACGCAATCGAACATGTCGATGCCGCGACGGACGGCCTCGACAATGTCTTCGGGGCGTCCCACCCCCATCAGATAACGGGGGCGATCCTTTGGCAGCATCGGCAGGGTCAGGTCGAGCGTGTGATTGCGCTCCGCCTCCGGCTCGCCGACGGCCAGACCACCCACGGCGTAACCGTCGAAGCCGATCTCCACCAGCCGCTCCGCCGAACGGTGGCGCAGCTTTTCGTACGTACTGCCCTGGACGATGCCGAACAGCGCGTTGGGGTTTTTCAGGTGGTCGAAAGACTGGCGGGAACGCTCGGCCCAGCGCAGGCTGAGCTCCATCGAGTCAGAGGCGACCTTTTCGGTCGCCGGATACGGCGTGCATTCGTCGAAAATCATCGCGACGTCGGAGTCCAGCACCTTCTGGATCCGCATCGACTCCTCGGGCGAGAGGAACACCTTCGACCCATCCACCGGGGAGGCGAAGGTCACCCCCTCTTCGGTGATCTTGCGCTTGTGCGCCAGCGAGAAGACCTGGAAACCACCCGAATCGGTGAGGATCGGCTTGTTCCAGCCGATGAACTTATGCAGCCCGCCGAATTCGCCGACGATCTCGAGGCCAGGCCGCAGAAACAGGTGAAAGGTATTGCCGAGGATGATCTCCGCGCCGGTGTCGAGGACATCGCGCGGGGTCATGGCTTTCACGGAGCCGTAGGTGCCCACCGGCATGAAGGCCGGGGTTTCGACGGTGCCGCGGCCGAATCGGAGACGGCCACGCCGGGCCGCGCCATCGGTGGCGAGGAGTTCGAAGGGAAGCTGGGTCATCCGCGTAGTGTACCGGGAGTCGGCCCTTCGGACCTGCAGGTCGGGCGCTGCGCGGACGGAGAGCATTACCTTGCCGGGGCGGCGGCCCACCGCGCTCGCCGTTTACGCGTACAGGTGTCGGCAAGCGCCAACCTAAAGTTCCGCACGTTTCCGCCGATTCCTATGCCACAGGAGCGAGCCCAGACCGGGGTCCGCCCAGGCCCTCGGAGGACCTGCCCTTTGATCATCCAGCCGACCAGTATCGCCGCCCAGCTATGGGCCGGCGCGGCAGCGGGCACCACCGCGGCCGTTGATGCCTGGCGGGTGGGTACGCTGCTGACGGCACGCGTCATGGGGCAGAACGACATCGGCAAGCTGCTGCTGGACATCGGCGGTATCACGGTGGAGGCCGACACCACGGGCACCCAGCTTCCCCAGCAGTTTCAGGTGCGCGTCCTGACCCAGGGCGCTCAGCCCCAGCTCGAAGTCCTCATCGCCCACCCCGAGGAAGGCGTCACGATGCAGGGACTGCGCGAACGGCTGCCGCTGCAGAATGGTTACGCGCCGCTGCTCGGCGCACTGGCCTCACTGGCGCGCAGCCCGGTGGCCCGCTCGCTGCCGGCACCCCTGCGAGCCGCACTCGCCACGCTCGAGGCTTCGATCAGCGGACCCGATGACGTCAGCACGCCGATGGGCATGAAGGAAGCCATCGCCAAGAGCGGCAGCTTCCTCGAATCCCATCTCGCCGAGCCGACGAAAGAGACCCCGGCGGCCGACGATTTCAAGGCGGCATTGATGGCGCTCCGCCGCACGCTGGCCGATCTTCCGCCGACGCGAAGCGCATCGGGCGTCAGCACCGGCCCCGGACTTCCGCGCCAGCTTGGTGACACACCCCCGCCGCTCGCCCAGCGCGCACTGATTGCCCAGCCTCGCGTGGCGGAATTCGCCATCACCGAAGACGACGTCGACGCGCTGGTCGGCCAGTTACGGACCGACACACGTGCCGCACTGTCCCGTGTCGAGATCGGTCAGCTGGAATCCCAGCCGCAGGCCGGACTATGGATGATCGAAGTGCCGCTGGCGAACGCGCGCGGTTACGACGTGCTCCAGTTGCGGATCGAGGAAGGCAAGCCAGGCCCTGGCGAGCCGGATGGCCTGTGGACGGTCGGATTCGCCATCGACCCGCCCGCGCTGGGCGCCGTACAGGGTGAGATCCAGCTGCGCATACCGCGCGTGTCGGTGCGCCTGTGGGTACAACAGGCCGACACCGTGTCGCGCCTGGAAACCGAATTCGTCTCGCTGCGGCGCGTGCTCGAGAAAAGCGGCCTGCAGCTCGATCATTTCTCCTGCATGCACGGCCTGCCCGTGCCGACCAGCGCGTATAGCGCGGTCCTCCTCGAAGCCCGCGCATGAATCCGTCCCTGCCCTCCCCGCGCCGCAGTGTCACGCTGCGGCTCGCGACGCCGACCAGCAATGGGAAAACCCAGCGTGTCGACGCCGACAGCGTGAAAAACATGCTGGAGCGCGCGCAGGCGCTGGGGCTCGCACCGCAACTGGATCCGCAGATCGCTACCTTGCTGGCGGCCGTGCGGCTGCGCGACGACGTGCCGCCGGAGCTGTATGCGGCACTGGCGGCGGTGGTGGGGACCTTACTCGGGGCTGTCGAGGCCTGATGCGCCGCGGCTCACGTCAGCCTGTCGGCGACGGCGTCAGCTGACGCCCAGCCCCTGAATACGGGCCGCGCCGGCTTCAAACCCCGCCAGCTCGGCAAAGCGTTTGCCACGCTCCGCATAATCCCTGAACTGGTCGAAGCTCGGCGCACCCGGCGACAGCACGACGACGCCCTCGCCGCTCAGGGCGTTACGCGCGGCACCGACGGCGGCGGCGAGATCCGCTGCCCGATAAACATTCGCGACACCCGCCGCCTCCAGCGCATCCGCGATACGCGAACCGCTGGCACCCTGGCACACGATCGCCTCAGGCGCATCCAGGCGCATCGCTTCCACAAACGGCGTCCAGTCGAGACCGCGATCGTGCCCGCCGACGATCAGCGCGACACGTTCCGCTCCCACGCTTTCGAGCGCGGCAAGACTCGCCAGCGGCGTCGTGCTGATCGAATCGTTGATCCAGCGCAGGCCATGGATCTCGCCCAGCGGCTGCAACCGATGCGGCAGAGGCACAAAGGTGGACAACGCAGGCGCGGCGGCACGCGCATCGAGGCCGGCGATCTCCAGTGCGGCAAGGGCGGCACACGCGTTGACCGCGTTGTGAAGACCCGGCGCGGACACGGCGGACGCCCCGATCACGTTTTCGCTTCCACGCCGAATCCAGCCGTCGGCGACATGCCAGTGTGCCTCGTCGCCAAACGTATGCAGACCGGGATGGCCCGCCGCTCGCGCCATCAACGCAGGCTGCATCGCGTTGACCAGCACCTGCGCGGATGACGCCAGCAACTTCAGTTTGTCGCTGACGTAACGCTCGCGCGAGCCGTGCCAGTCGAGGTGTTCTTCGTAGAGACTGGTGACGACGCCAAGCCCGACACCAAACGCTTCGCCGGTCTGGAAACTCGACAGTTCGATCACCCACAGATCGGCGCTCTCGCCATCGAGCTCGAGCATTGGCAAGCCGATGTTGCCGGCCAGTGCCGTGCGCGCACCCAACGAACGCGCAAGATGCGCGATCAAAGCGGATGTGGTGCTTTTGCCCTTGGTACCCGTCACCGCTATGGTCTTCGCCGTCACATGGGCGGCGAACCAGAGCGCGGTGCCCGATGTAAAACGCGTGCCGCGCGCCTGCGCATCGAGCAGTTCGGGCTTGTACGCGGAGATACCGGGGGACTTGATGACGATGTCGTACGACGCGAGCGCATCGGCATCGGGGGCCACGTCATGTACGTGCGCCCATGGAAACGAAGCACGTGCCGCGGCCGCCTCGTCGGACGAACAGTAGACATCGACCAGCTGACCCGGCAGATGCCGGGCCAGCGCGTCGAGGGCCGCACGCCCTTCGCGACCGAAACCCCAGACGGCGACGCGGCGCCCCTCGAGATCAGCCCAGCGCATCCAGCGCTCCGAGCAGACGCGATGGCACGAGGTGCGACGCACCCGGCTTCAGCCAGGGCTCGAGTGCGAGCTCGGACGAGTCGAGTTGCGGAAGAATCTCGCGACGGAAACGCGACACCAGCGCGTCTTCGCGCCACTCCGGACGCTCCGCCAGCGACGCGAGCGCGGCGCGCGCTTCGGCGCCCTCGCCCACGCACTCGAACGGCTTGTGGTTCTTGTATTCGAGCAACGCGTCGAACGCGTCGGCCAGCGAGTCGTCGTCGAGCAGGTTGCGCCCGAAGATCGATACCAGCCGCGGTTTGGCCATGAACGGCGCGAGCGCGAGAAACACGAAATGGCATTTCGGGCACTGACCGCACCAGCGATCCGCCGGCTTGGGGCCGAGGATACGGAAGTTCCGGTTGCAGCTGGAGAACGCATCGAAATACGCCGCGCCAAGGCGCGCGAATGCGCTGGTCACCGCGAGCTCCGACCACGGTCGCAGGAGCGAGCAGTAGTCGAGATCGGCGGCGACATGCGAATGCAGGTAGTCGTGGAAGGTCTTCTCGAAACCGAAGCCCTTGCTCCACTGGTGATTCACTTCCTGGCCTTCGTATTCCAGCGTGGCGACCGATGCCGAACGTTCATTGGCGAATACGATGGAGTCGTAGCCGTACAACAGAGCCGCCAGCGTCAGAATGGCCGAGTTGATCGCCGTCACGGGGATATGCCCGTTCCACGCGCCCAGGCGGTTCAGTTCGAACAGACCCGGCGCCAGCTCGCGCGAAATGTTCAGCGTCGACAGACCGGTTCGCGCCGCACATTCGGCGATGAGCGGCGAATTGCCGACCCACGCCGCCGTCGCGTCACCACCGATCGACTTCACGGCCTCGACGGCGACCACGGAATCCTTGCCGCCACCGATCGGCAGCAACGAGCGTGCCGGCAAACCGATCGCGGGGGCCGCGACGCGATCGCGACTTTCGAACGGAAACGCGATACGCCCACGCAGATCCAGCCGGTTGCGATAGGCGAACTCGGCCAGACCATGCAGATACAGCGCATCGGCAAGCGTCGCCGTCTCTTCGTCGAGCGGCTCGCCTTCGATCACGATCGACGGCGGGATGCCCGCCTTGTAGTAGCTGACACCGGCGACGATATGCAGCAGACGGAGTGCCGACGCGAACGCCGCCTCGCGCTCCGGCGGGACCGCCGGCGCCCCCGGAAACGTAACGCGCTCGATCAGCTCGAGGCCGTCGTCGAAGGCGTAGACCAGCTCGGCGACACCATCGACGAAGGTGTGACGGACGAAGCGGAAGCGCTCGCTTCCGCGTGGATCGGTGAGGTTGGCGGTCACGGCAGCAGCACCTCGTCGGCTTCGTCACGAAGGTTGTAGCGCGACGACATGACGGCACCGTATGCGCCGCCCTGCGCCACGAGGATCACATCGTCCTCTTTCGATTCCGGCAGGCGCCGGTCCGAACCGAGGATGTCACCGGACTCGCAGATGGGGCCGACCACCTGGTACATCGTGGTCGCCGCTTCACCGTGGCGCGTGAGGTTCACGATCTCGTGCCAGGCATCGTAGAGCGCGGGACGGATCAGGCTGTTCATGCCCGTGTCGAGACCGAGGTAACGCACGTTGGCGCCCTTCTCCTTTTCCTGCGTGACACGCGCCAGCAGCACGCCGGCATCGGCCACCAGATAGCGGCCGGGCTCCATCCACAACTGGAACTGCGGATAGGCCTGACGTACCGAGGTCAGCACGCGATCGAGCGCCGGCATGTCGAGCGCGGTCTCGCCCGGATGCGACGGCACGCCCAGGCCTCCGCCGATGTTCAGCACGGTGATGGTGCCGATACGCTCCGCGAGTGCCGCCAGCTGCGAGTAGACCTCGCCCCAGTGCGCGGCATCGAGAATGCCCGAGCCCAGATGCGCATGCAGGCCGATCACCCGTGCGCCCGCGGCATCGGCCAGACGCAGGAAACGGTCGATCTGCTCGATCGGCACACCGAACTTGCTGCCGGTACCGCCCGTTTTCACCTTGTCGTGGTGCCCCAGCCCGCGACCGAGGTCCACGCGCAGAATGATCTCGCGACCGGCGAACAGATCGCTCCAGTGCTCGATCGGATACAGCGCGTCGATGGTGATGGTCGCGCGCGTCCGCAACGCGGCTTCGAAATCGCGACGCGCGGCGAAGTTCGGAGTGAACAGCAGCGGCGTGCTCTCGGGCACCGCCGCCGAGACGGTGGCGAGCTCGCCCGGCGAGACGCACTCGAAGGCAAAGCCTTCTTCCGCCAGCACCTTGAGGATGCCCGGATGCGTATTGGCCTTGACCGCGTAATGCGCGCGGTCCACCGCCTGCAGCGATTTCACCCGGCGTGCCTGCGCACGCACGGTCGGCAGATGATAGACGTAGCGCGGCGTGCGCTCTTTCGCGAGGTCGACGAGCTTCACGCGCTCGCCCTGCCACCATGCGGCGGCCGGCAGCACCTGTTCGCCCGCACCGTACAAGGCCTGCCACGACGGCCCGAACACCACGCTGTCGTCCGTGCGCAGGGCGCCCGCACCGATCAGGAGTTCGTGCAGACGCGGCAGCATGTCGTCCACCACGTCCTCGTCGACGACGAAGGTCAGGTTGAGGTTGTTGGACGACTGCGAGATCAGGTGGACGCGAAGCTGGCCGAACTCGGCCAGCACACCCGACAGCTTGTGCAGCATCGAGCGCATGCCGCGGCCGACCAGCGTGATCGCCGCGCACGGCGCGATCACCTTCACTCTGCAGACGCGCGCCAGATCCGCGGCAAGCGCGGCGATGGCGTCGGAATCGAGCAGGTTCTCGGTCGGGTCGAGCGACACCGTGACATTGGTTTCCGCCGAGCCGATCAGATCGACGGAGAGACCATGCCGGCGAAAGGCATCGAACACGTCGGCCAGGAAGCCGACCTGCTGCCACATGCCCACCGACTCCATCGAGACCAGCGTGATGCCCTTTCGCGCGCTGATCGCCTTGATGCTGGGTGCGTGTTCGCGGATCTCGGGACCGATGAAAGTGCCTTCCAGCTCGGGCCGGTTGGTGTCCTTGATCAGCAGCGGCACGCGGGGCTCGCGCAGCGGAGACAGGCAGCGCGGGTGCAGCACCTTGGCGCCGGTGGAGGCGATTTCCTGGGCTTCTTCGTAGTCCAGGCGCTGGAGCAGGCGCGCGCCGGCGACCTGGCGCGGGTTGGCACTGAACATGCCCGCCACGTCGGTCCAGATCTCCACGCGGGATGCCGCCAGCAGCGCCCCGAAATAAGCCGCCGACGTATCCGAACCGCCGCGACCGAGCAGCACCGTGCGGCCATCCTCGTCGCAGGCGATGAAGCCCTGGGTGATGAAGACCTCGCCGCGCGCGGCCAGCGAGGCCGTCAGGGCGGCATCGTGATGCGGCTCGACCATCGCCGAGAGCAGGCGGGTCCGCTCGTTCTGGTTTGGCAAGGCCACCGAATGCAGGCACTCGCGCGCGTCCACCCACGTGGTGGGCAGACCGTTCGCGCTGAGGAATGCCGCACCGAGCGCGCTGGACATCAGCTCGCCATGCGCCTGAACACGGGCCTGCCAGGCCAGTTCACCGAGCTCGCCGGCACCGCTGTCGGCAAGACCGGCCAGATCGGCCAGGCGCGCGCCGAGCGTCTCCGGCATGGCGAGCGACATTTCGGCGAGCAGGGCGTGGTGGCGATCGGCCAGGGCGGCGGCCGCGTCCGAGCGGCGTTTCGATTCCGTGTGCGTGCAAAGCTGTTTCAGGCCGTCCGTAATGCCGGACAGGGCCGAGACCACGATCAGCACGCGCGCGCCTTCGGCGCGGCGGCTGGCGGCCAGCTCGAGGATATTGCGCCAGCGTGCGGCGGTGGCCACCGAAGTGCCGCCGAACTTCATGACGATCCAGGGCGCGTTGAGAGGCAACGGCGCGTTTGCGTTTTCGCTCACGGGACTCTTTTGTTGGCTGGGGAAAGAAGCGGTCAGCCAGGGCTGACTATCCCCCGAAGTGTTGCGCCGCAACGGAGAAAACGCAATCTGGGCTATTCTCCGTCCTTTATCCCGATCACGACCCACGTCTCATGGAAAATCCCGGCTACGCCCGCCGTCTCACCCTCATGGATGCCGCACTCATCGTCGTCGGCGGCATCATCGGGGGCGGCATCTTTCTCAACCCGGGCATCGTCGCGCAACGCACGTCCTCGGGCTGGGTACTGCTGGCGTTGTGGGTGGGCGGGGGCCTGCTGACCCTGATCGGCTGCCTCTGCTACGCCGAACTCGGCGCCCGGCGCCCGGAAGCGGGCGGCAGCTACGTCTACCTGCGTGAGGCGTTCGGCCGTCTGGCCGGCTTCCTGTTCGGCTGGACCATGCTGCTGGTGATCTACAGCGGAAGCAGCGCCGCGGTGGCGACGATCTTCGGCAGCTACGCCACGTCGGTGTTCGGTCTGTCGCCCGACCTGGTCAAGCCGCTGGCCGTGGGCGCGCTGATTTTCGTGACCGGGCTGAATCTTTTCGGGATCCGCTTCGGCGCCCAGGTACAGAATCTCTTCGCCATCCTGAAGCTGCTCGCCATCGCCGCCCTGGTGGTGACCGGCCTGGCCTTCGCCGGCGTCGGCACCACTCATGCACTGGCACCGGGCGTCGCGCCGACGAGCGGCAGCCTCGCCGGCGCCCTGCTGCCGGTGCTGTTCGCCTTTTCCGGCTTCAGCTACCTCAACAATCTCGCGGGCGAAGTACGTGACCCGCAGCGGACGCTGCCACGCGCGCTGGTACTGGGCATGCTGGTGGTCATCGCCGCCTACGTGCTCACCAACTACGCTTATATGGCCGTGCTGGGTCACGATGGCCTCGCCGCCAGCCAGGCACCCGCCGCCGACGTCATGAGCCGTGTGTTCGGTGCGGCCGGCGCCAAAGTCATCGCGATCGGCATCGCCGTTTCCACACTGGGTTTCTGCAACATCACCCTCGTGGCGGGCGCCCGCGTGCTCCAGGTGATGGGCGAGGATGGCCTGTTCTTCTCCAGCGTAGCGCGGCTGCATCCGCGTTACCGCACGCCCAACATCGCCCTGATGGCGCTCGCGGCGTGGGCCATCGTGCTGGTCCTGTCGGCCAATTACGGGCAGTTGCTGGATTTCGCGGCGTTCGGCGACTGGGTCGCGTACGCCGTGACCATCGCCACGCTGTTCTGGTATCGCCGCCACGGCGGCAGCCGGCCGGCGTTCGCCACGCCGGCGTATCCGTTGCTGCCGATGATTTTCCTCGGCACCGTGATCGCGGTGGTCGTCGCCTACGCCTGGGACAAGCCGCTGAGCGCCGGCGTGGTGTGCCTCGTGGTGCTCGCCGGACTGCCTGTGTATGCGGTCTGGCGACATCTGTTCAGTAAAGTGGCTCGCTGATCATGGGCACGGATGCCACAATGAACCGGTTCAGCTGAGGAAAGCAGATGGCACAGCAAGGCCCGACGTCTCCCGTACCCGTTCCGACCCGACAGGACGCCTCGCAACCGGCGCCCAAGCCCGTACGCGAAGGCATCGACCTCATCATCAACGACAAGCGGTACCGGCACTCGGGCGACAAGACCATGCCCCTGCTCTGGTACCTGCGCGACGTCCTGCGCCTGACCGGCGCCAAATACGGCTGCGATCAGGGTGATTGCGGCTTCTGCACGGTCATCGTCGACGGTAAGGCCGTGGCCTCGTGTCAGACGCCGATGGAGAAGCTCACCGGCAAGCGTGTCACCACGGTCGAAGGTCTGGCCGGCGCCGACGGCAAGCTGCATCCGGTACAGCAGGCGTGGATCGACGAGGACGCGATCATGTGCGGCTTCTGCCAGCCCGGCCAGATCATGGCGGCGGTGGAGCTGCTCTCGCGGCAGAAAAACCCGTCGGACGCCGACATCGACAAGATAGGCAACCTCTGCCGCTGCGGAAGCTATGGCCGCATCCGCAAGGCGATCAAACGCGCCGCGGGCAACATGAAGGACGGCAAGGCATGAGTGGCGAAGTCCGACTCTCCCGCCGCCGCTTTCTCAAGTACGCCGCGGGCACCGCGGGGGCACTGGTCATCGGTATCGGCAGCGCCGAAGCCCTCGACCGACCGCCGCCGGTCGGCCTGCTGGGCGACGCCTGGGCCCAGGTCGGCTCGTACCTGCGCGTCGCAGCCGATGGTCGCATCTACATCGGCGTGCGCGATCCGGACAACGGCGAAGGCACCGCGACGTCGCTGGCGCGCATCATCGCCGAAGAACTCGATGCCGACTGGTCGCGTGTCATCGTCGAGCCACTCGGGCTTGGCATCCAGGCTGGCAACGGCGAACCCAGATTCACCTATGGCCGGCAGCGCAGCGGCGACGCGACGAGCATTCCCGCCGCCTGGGCCGACCTGCGCCAGGCAGGCGCCCTCGGTCGCTGGCTGATCCTGCAGGCGGCCGCGCGTCGCCTCGGCCTGCCTGCCGACCAGCTGCACACGGAGAACGGCGTCGTCATCGCGAGCGATGGGCGTCGTCTTTCTTATGCCGATCTCGCATCGGCCGCTGCCTCGATCGATGCGCCGTCGACGGCGCCGCCGCTGAAGGCCACCGACGCCTACCGCCTGATCGGTCAGCCTGCCGGTGACGTGGACGCCCGCGCGGCGGTGACCGGACAGCTTCGTTATGCCGGTGACGATAGTATCGGCGACGCCGTGGTCGCCGTGCTCGCGCGCTGCCCCTACCCGGGCGGCTCGCTGGATACCGCCGATCGCGAAGCGGCCGGGAAGATTGCCGGCGTCTACGACGTCATCGACATCACACCCGAACAGGGCCAGCTTGCCGGCACCGCCGTGCAGGTGCCCTCGATAGCCGTGCTCGCCACGGATACCTGGAGCGCCCTCGCCGGTCGTGCCGCATTGAAGGCCACCTGGAAGCAGGGCCCCAGCGTCGAACCTTCCGCCTACACGCTCGAGCAGAAGGCGCTGGAGCTGTTTGGCGACGAGGCCGGGGCGGCGGAGCCTTCCACCGTTCGCAACGACGGCGACGTCGCCGCCGCGCGCAAGAAGGCCGCGCGCGCGCTCGAAGCCACCTATTTCCAGCCCTGGATCGCCCATGCCACGGCGGAGACACCGAACTGTGTGGTTCGCCTGGATGCCGACACCAGCATCACGGTGATCGCGGCTACCCAGTCTCCGCGCGCGGCCTACGCCGTCGTGCAGCGCATGACCGGATTCAAGCCGGAACAGATCGATATCCAGGTGCCCCGCGGTGGCGGCGGCTTTGGCCGTCGTCTTGAGCAGGATTACATCGCAGAGGCTGTCGCCGTCGCTCTGGCGAAGAAGGCCGACACCGTTCGCAACCGGCCGATCAAGCTGCTGTGGACCCGTGACGACGATCTCGCACACGACTATTACCGTCCCCTGGCGGTGCATCGACTGAACGCGTCCATCGACCGCAAGAAAGCGATCGTGGGCTGGCACCAGCGCATGGCCAGCCCGTCGATGCTGGTCGGCCGCGCCACGCCGGACAGCCGCCTGTGGCAGTCCGAGCTGGTCCCCGACGCGCTTCCCGCCGGACTGGTACCGAACTTCCGCAGCGACTGGTACCCCCTGGAATCGCAGCTGGCACGCGGTGAATGGCGCGGCTCGCCGCATGTCACACCCGCGTTCGCCACGGAAAGCTTCATCGACGAGATCGCCCATTCGCTGAAGCTGAACCCGCTCGATTTCCGGCTCGCCATGCTCGGCGAGGGACGCCAGTTGCCTTACAACGGCCGTGGCGGCCCCCTCGACACGGCCCGCCTCGCCAACGTGCTGAAGCTGGCTGCCGAGAAGATCGACTGGAGCCGCTGGCTGCGCAGCGAAAACGGCCTCGGCATCGCCTGCTCGTACGTATTCGGCGCCTACGTGGCGCACGCCATCGAAGTGGCGCCCACGGCGGACGGCATCGATATCCGCCGCGCGGTCTGCGTCGCGGATGTGGGCCGGGCGATCAACCCGCTGGGCCTGGAAGCGCAGTTGCAGGGCGCCACCATGGACGCCCTTTCGACCGCCCTCAACCTCGCCATCACGGTGAAGGACGGCAAGGTGCAGCAGACGGGATTCCGCGACTACCCGGTCTCGGCGACGCAGCCGCTGCCCTACGAAGTCGAAACGGTGATCGTGCCCTCCACGGCCGAACCCACCGGCGCCAGCGTCATCGGTGTACCCTCGGCGGCACCCGCGCTCGCCAACGCCGTGTTCCGCGCCACCGCGGTTCGCGTCCGCCGCCTGCCCCTGTTGCGTGAGCTTTCCCGCCTGCGCTGATGTTCCGTCCCGCCCGAGGTAACGTATGTCCACTGCATCAGTCACCTCGGGCTCGACGGCCTCGCGGACCGACGCCGACCTGATCGGCAGCAATAAGCGTTTCTATGACGCGCTGTGGTCCGAAGCGAAGCTGTTTTCACCGAAGCGCTTCAATACCTGGCCGCTGGTTTCCGAACTGGCGGCCCAGACGTCGCGCCGCCTCGAAGTCGCGCCGGGCCTGCGTCCGCGCCTGCCGCTCGAGGGCACCCAGTTCGTCGATCTCAGCGTTCCCGCGCTGGCGGAGCTCGGCCGCAACGGTGCCAGGGTCGCCAACGCCATGATCGGCGCCCTGCCGTTCCGCGACGCCAGCTTCGATTTCGTCTGCGCTTTCGACATCCTCGAGCACGTGGTGGACGATGAAGGCGCGCTCGGTGAACTCGCGCGTGTCGCCGAGCCGGGTGCCCGCCTGCTGATTTCCGTGCCGCTGCATCCCGACGCCTGGACCGCTTTCGACGATTTCGTCGGGCATTACCGCCGCTACGAGCCGGACGCCATCCGCGACCTGCTCGCCCGCCACGGATTCACCATCGAGCGCAGCGCCGTCTACGGCATGCAGCCCAAATCCTCGAAGCTGCTCGACCTCGGCCAGTGGTACCTGACCCACCAGCGCGCCCGCGCCATGTGGTGGTACAACCGCGTGTTCATGCCGCTCGGGGTGCGTTTCCAGAAGGCCCTGGACTTCAGGCCGGGCTTCGAGCCGGGCCCGGGCGTGGACGAGGTCCTGCTGGTCTGCCGCAAGGCCGCCGTTTAAATCGAGCAAAAACAGGGGCTTTACATATGGCGCGGCGCAACTGGTTATGATGCGCCACCCTCCCCGCCCCTTCCGGAACCTGCATGCTCTATCTCATGCACGAATGGCAACGCTCGATGCTCAGCCCTCTGACCTACTGGGCCGAGGCGAGCGCGAAGATGTTTGGCGACGTTGCCAGCCCGTTTGCCCGCATGCCCGGCGCCGATCGCGCCGCGGCGGGGTACGAGCTCATGTTCCGCCTGGGCAAGGCTTACGAAAAGCCTGAATTCGATATCCACAGTGTGCACGCGCACGGGCACGACGTCGCCATCGTCGAGCAGGTGGCGCTGGCCAAGCCGTTCTGCACACTGAAGCGTTTCAAACGCTTTTCCGACGATCAGTCGACCGTCGACAAGATGAAGAACGATCCGGCGGTGCTGGTCGTGGCTCCGTTGTCTGGCCATCACTCGACCCTGCTGCGCGACACCGTGCGCACCCTGCTACGCGACCACAAGGTGTACATCACCGACTGGGTCGACGCACGCATGATCCCGCTGGACGAAGGCTCGTTCTCGCTGGCGGACTATGTCGCCTACGTCGAGGAATTCATCCGTCACGTCGGCGTGCACCGCGCGCACGTCGTCTCGGTCTGCCAGCCGACCGTGCCGGTGCTCGCCGCCGTCTCGCTGATGGCTGCGCGCGGTGAGGCGACGCCCGCCACGCTCACCCTCATGGGCGGCCCGATCGACACGCGCAAGAGTCCCACCAGTGTCGACAACCTGGCCACCACGCGGCCGCTGTCGTGGTTTCGCAACCAGCTGATCCACAAGGTGCCGTACCAGTATCCCGGTGCCGGCCGCGAGGTCTACCCGGGTTTTCTGCAGCACGCGGGCTTCCTGGCCATGAACCCGAGCCGCCACGTCATGTCGCACTGGGACTTCTACGAGAACCTGCGCAAGGGCGACCTCGACGACGCCGAGCAGCATCGCAAGTTCTACGACGAATACAACGCCGTGCTCGACATGCCGGCCGAGTACTACCTCGACACGATCGAGACGGTGTTCCAGGAGCACCGCCTGCCCAAGGGCACGTGGGAGATCCACGGCGAACTGGTGCAGCCGGCCAAAATCAAGGACACCGCCCTGCTCACCATCGAAGGTGAACTCGACGACATCTCCGGCCCCGGTCAGACCGAGGTCGCGCACAGCCTTTGCAAGGGCATCGCGAAGAAGCGCAAGAAGCACATCACGGTGGAAGGCGCCGGTCATTACGGCATCTTCAGCGGTCGTCGCTGGCGCGACATCGTTTACCCGGACGTGCGCGATTTCATCAAGGCGCATGACAGAGGCAACAGCAACACGGGCGCCAAGGGCAACCGTAAGGTCTGAGGGCGCTCCGCGCGCGACTCCTACAACAACGCCCAGCCGATCAGGCCGACCACCACGAAGAACGGCACCGACCATACGTGGAACGTGCCCCATGCCTTGCGCTCCCCCAGCAGCCGCAACGCGATCAGGTTGGCCAGCGACCCCAGCACGAAACCGAAGCCGCCCACGTTCACCCCGAACGCGATGGTGCGCCAGTCATGCGAATACTCCGCCAGCAGGATCGCCGCCGGCACGTTGCTGACCACCTGCGACGCCAGCGCGCCCGTCGCATAGAGATGCAGCGGCGTGTCCAGCCCCAACCCGCCGATAAACGACCTGATCGCTTCGAGCCCCGCGAGCATGCGCAGGTCGATGAACATGAGTACGAAGGTAAGCAGCAGGCCCCAGTCGATCGCGGCGACGATGCGGCGTCGGTACGCGAGAAACACGACGAGCACGCCCGCCAGGGCCCAGATTTCGTGGTGCAGATCGGCCAGCACCAGAAAGGGAACGTAGAGCGCCGCGGCAACGATGAGCATGCCGCGATCGACACGATCGTCCGTGTCTTCGTGAACTTCGAGCGCCGTGGAGGGGAATGCGACCGCGGTCAGGCCGAGCAGCAGGACCAGTACGATTGCGACCAGAGGCAGCATCGCCCACACGAAGCCACCGAATCCGTTGTTCCACTGCTGCCACAGGAACAGGTTCTGCGGATTGCCGATCGGCGTGAGCATCGAGCCCGCGTTGACCGCAAGCGCCTCGAAGATGACCAGACGCGTCGCGGGCATGCGTGCGATGCGACACATGCTCAGCGTCAGCGGAACCATGACGAACAGCGACACGTCGTTGGTCAGCAGCATCGACAACAGCGCGGTGAGCGCGATCAGCCCCAGCGCGGCAATGCGGCGTGTGGAAGTACGATCGATCAGCCAGCGCCCCGCGACGTTGAGCGCACCGCTGTTCTCGACGGCCTTGGTCAGAACCAGCAACCCGGAGAGGGTCGCGATCGTCGGCCAGTCGACCAGGCCAGGCCACGCCTTCAGATGCGCCGGTTTCGCCACCGCGAAGACCACGGCCACGGCCAGCAGTACGAGAAAAAGTACATCGCGGCGAAGGTTGCGCAACGATTCGGGTAGCCACGCCATCTGAAAAAATCCCGCCGGTGAGGGCGGGATCATATCGTCAGACGATGTCGCCGGAACGTGTGGACTCAGCGGTCCGAATTCGGGACGTCGACCTTGCCGCTCACGCCGTGCTGTTCGATGTCTCCGCTGCCCTTGGTCCGGACGGTGAGGTTGCCTTTCACGCCGTCGACCTCGAGGTCGCCCGAACCGATGGTGCCGACTTCAACGTTGCCGTCGACATCGACCAGTTTGGCGTCGCCCGACCCGACGGTGCCGATGCGAACGTCGCCATGGACATGGCGAGCCTTGAAGTCACCCGAGCCGACGGAGTCGACCTCGATCGGACCGGTGCCGTCGCTGGTGAAGTCACCCGAACCGATGCGTGCCTTGACGGCACCCTTCACGTCGTAGACCTCGATATCGCCGGAACCCGCCGTACTCTCCACCGAAGCGACGCCGCGCACCTTCGCATCGCCCGAGCCACCCTCGACCGTCACCGGCAGCGTCGCGGGGATGCTCGCATTGACCTTGAGATAGCTGTAATTGCTGCCCCAGCCGCCTGACCAGCCCTTGCGCTTGGTGGTGAGTTCGACCACGAGCGTATCGCCGCGCTTTTCCTGGGTCACGACGAGGTTATCGGCCAGTTCCTGGCTCGAACCGCACGCCTTGCCACGGATGGTTCCCTTGCCAGCGGCCGCGCCACCTTCGACCGAGAGGTCGTAAGCGTTCACGATGAAACGTACGGAACGCACGCCCGACAGATCGAGATCGAGGTTGCGGTCCGCGTGAAATTGGCAGGAAGGCACGTCATCGGCAAGAGCGATGGCGGGAAGAAGCAGGAGTGACGCGAAGATCAGGTGCCGCATGGGGAAAACCCTCCGGAGTGATTCGGTGTACCGGTGATGGATGCCGGCCGGACGGAAAAGGTTGCAAGCTGCCTGCACGGAATGCTGACTGGATCACAACGGGTTGGTCAACCGGTCGCGCGGCAGCACGTTTTTCACCGTGCAAGTCCAACCGGGAGATAACCTATGCAACGCAAGACCCTTCTCGCCAGTGCCGCTTCCCTCCTCCTCGCCGGCTCGGCTGCCTTCGCGTATGCGCAGGATGCCGCTCCCAGGACCCCCGCCGCTCCGGCAACCTCGTCCGCCCAGACCGGCGGCCCGCAGCGTGGCCCGGGCCCGCAGGGTCCCGACGGTCCGAAATGGGGCCACGGTGGCGATCATGGGCACGGCCGCGGCGAGCGTGGCGGCTGGGGCCAGCATGGCCATGGCGGTCCGGAAGACGGTGGTGTAATCGGCGACCTTCGTTCGCTCGAGCGCCTTTATGTGACCACCGGTCGCCAGAAGGAACTGCCGGCGCTGTACAACGAGGTACTCGCCAAGTCGCAGAATCCGCGCGTGCGTGACTATGCGTACCGTCACCTGGCACGTGCGCAGATGCAGCCGCAGAACGTCGATGCCGCGATCGCGACACTGCGCAAGAGCCTTGACGAGAACCTCGCGCAGGACCAGAAGCGTCATCAGGACATGGAAGCCTTCAGGCAGCGCATGCAGGCACGGGCCGCTTCGAAGTCGGCTGACGGCAAATAAGACACGACGGGGTCGCAAGGCCCCGTTTCTTGCCTGTAGGAGCGCGCCTTGCGCGCGATGTTCTGGGTTCGCGCGCGAGGCGCGCTCCTACATGGCGGTGTCGCGCTTGACGCGAACCCAGAGCGCTTCCTGCTCCTCCAGCGAATACGACGACAACTTACGCCCTTCGGCCGCGGCCATCGCTTCCATCCCGCGAAAACGTCGCTCGAATTTCGCATTCGCCCCACGCAACGCGCGCGATACGTCGACCTTCGCATGCCGTGCCAGATTCGCCGCGACAAACAGCACGTCGCCGATCTCATCGGCCAGCCGGTCCTCGTCCGCACCGTTATCGAACTCGTGGCGGACCTCCTCGATCTCTTCCGCCATCTTGTCCAGCACCGGCGTGTGATCCGGCCAGTCGAAGCCGACGTTAGCCGCGCGCTTCTGAAGTTTCACCGCACGCTGCCACTCCGGCAGTCCGGGAGAAATACCGGCCAGCGCACTGGTGTCTTCCACGCCACGCGCCTTACGCTCTTCAGCCTTCAGACGATCCCAGTCACGCGAACGTGCCGTGTCATTCGCGTGCGTCACATCCTCGAACACGTGCGGATGGCGGCGCACCATCTTGTCGCAGATCGCGTCGACCACATCGCCGAATGCGAAGTGCCCGGCCTCTTCCGCCATGCGCGAATGAAAGACCACCTGAAGGAGAAGGTCGCCCAGTTCATCACGAAGATCGCGCATGTCGTTGCGATCGATCGCGTCGGCGACTTCGTACGCTTCCTCGATCGTGTACGGCGCGATCGTGGCGAAGTTCTGTTTCACATCCCAGGGGCAACCGTTCTCCGGATCGCGCAAGCGCGCCATGATCGCGATGAGGTCGTCGACCGGTCGTGTCACGCGGGATTCTCCGGGTCGATCAGCCGCGCGGTCCAGTCGACGCCGGTGTCGCCGCAGGCAATGAATTCGGGGTTGATCAACGAGTCGCGCGTGTTGTACCGGAACGGACGACCCGCCAGATCGAGCACCGCGCCGCCCGCTTCTTCGAGCACGCATTGAGCCGCCGCGGTGTCCCACTCGGACGTGGCACCCAGGCGCAGATAGATGTCCGCTTCACCGCGCGCGATCACACAAAACTTGAGCGACGAGCCCAGCGCAAAGGTCTCGTGCTTACCGAGGCGTTCGAGCAAGGTCATCGTGCGACCGCCCGTGCCGTAAGAGCGACTACCTGTGACCATCAGCAGACTGTCGGCGGATCGCGTGCGAATGGCTTCGCGTGGTGCATCGACCGTGCGCTGGCGCCACGCGCCGCCGCCAGCCACCGCGGCGTAGAGATCGCCCGTGACGGGCGCCAGCACGACACCCAGTACCGAGCGATGGTCCTCGATCAGTGCGATGTTCACGGTGAACTCGCCGTTGCGCTTCACGAACTCACGCGTACCGTCGAGTGGGTCGACCAGCCAGTAACGGCGCCAGGTGCGACGCTCCGCCCAGGGCGCGGCGAGCGCCTCTTCGGAAATCACCGGCACGCCCGGCGCGAGCTTCCGCAGGCCTTCCGCGATGACACGCTGCGCGGCGAGGTCGGCGGCGGTCACCGGTGAATTGTCGTCCTTGCAGACGACTTCGAAATCCTGCGCGTAGATGGCGAGGATGGCCTCGGCCGCGTCGCGCGCGATCGCGCAGACCGGGTCGAGCCATGCGGCGTGCGCGCCGCTCATGCCGGCGTATAGCGCCCGGCGAGGAACTCGCGGGCCATGAAGAGTGCGGCGATGGAACGCCCGTCGGTCACGTCGTCGCGCGCGATGAGCTCGTGGAGGTTATCCATGCGCCATGGCAGGACTTCCAGTTCCTCGGGCTCGTCACCCGCGAGGCGTTCCGGGTACAGATCCTCGGCCAGCACGATGTGGATCTGGTGGGTCATATACGCCGGCGACAGCGACAGCGTGCCGAGGAAGGTGAGCTTGCGCGCACCGAAGCCGACTTCCTCCTTCAGCTCCCGGTTCGCGCCCTCTTCCGCGGTTTCGCCGGCATCCATGCGGCCTTTCGGTGCGCCGAGCTCGTAGCGCTCGACGCCGACGCTGTATTCGCGCACCAGCAGCACGGTGTCCGCATCCCGCATCGGAACGATGAGCACGGCGCCGTGACCGCCGCTCTTCAGCCGTTGGAACGTGCGGCGTTCTCCGTTGGAGAATTCGAGGTCGACTTCTTCCGCATGGCGGAAGTAGCTGCTGGACGCGTCGCGCGTCGCGAGGATCGTCGGGCGTTTGTTCATCGGTCGATTGTAGCCCCGGTAAGCCGGGCGAGCGCCTCGGCGTGGATCGCGGGGGTACCGGCCAGTACGCTGCGCGTCTCCAGGCCAGGCGCGGCGCCGGACAGGTCGGTGAAGACGCCACCGGCTTCGCTGACGATCACGGCCAGCGCGGCGATATCCAGAATGTTGACGTCGGACTCGACCACCAGATCGAGGCCACCGCGTGCCAGCAGGTGGTAATGGCAGAAATCGCCGTAGCCGCGGATGCGGTTGCTGTCGCGGATCATCGCGCCCAGCGCATCCCAGCGGGCATCGCTCGTCAACGTTTTTACGTTACCGGTGGAGATCGAGGCCTGGGACATGGCCTCGGTGGCGGCCACGCGCACCGGCTCACCGTCGAGGAAGGCCCCGCGTCCGCGTACGGCCCACATCCGCTCGTCATACACGGGGGCGGAGGAGACGCCGAGCACCAGCTCGCCCCGGTGCATCAGCGCGATCTGCGTGGAGAAGAACGGTGTGCGGCGGACGAAGCTCTTCGTGCCGTCCAGCGGATCGACCAGCCACAGGTAGTCACGCGTCGTGTCGTCGGCGCCGTACTCCTCGCCGTAGATACCGGCCTCCGGCAATGCCTTCGAGAGGATCGCACGGATGGCCAGCTCGGCCTCGCGGTCGGCGACGGTCACGGGCGTGTCGTCGCCCTTGACGATCACGTCGACGCCCGAGCGCCAGTAGTGAAGGATGATCTCCGCGGCGGCGCCGGCGGCGTCACGGGCGGCGGCAAGCGCCTTGTCGAGGGTGTCGGTCATGGCGTGTTCGCGGGCGCTAACCCGGCCTTGCGTTGCAGATTGACGGAGCCGTTGCGCCCGATGGGGCCGAAACGTGCGATGAGGTGCGACAGCGCACTGTCCGCGACCCGCGGGACCAGCTTGCCGTCCAGACGCCAGCCCAGCGGCGACGCGGCGAGCGCGGCGTCGACCGCCAGCGAGCCCTTGCCGTCGTCCGCGAGCGTGGCGCGAAGCACGCCGCCGACGCTGGCCGCCTTCAGGGCGAGACCTCCCAGGGCGACGTAGCCCTCCGGCGTGCGTATGGCCGCGGCGCGCCAGTGGATATCGGCGTCGAGCGCGACAGGCCAGTTACCCTGCAGGTCGGCGCGCGGGATCTGGCCGTCGACGACGCCCATCGGGATCAGTTCGGGTGGCAGAGCCGGGCCGGCCAGCGCTGCGGCGTCAAGCCGGAAGTCGATGCCGGTCCAGTGCATGGCATCGGGATCGGTCCGTTCGAGATGGCCGTCGAAGCGGCCGGCGCGCCCCTCGAGATGAAGATCGAGATGAATGCGGCCGAGGATGGCGTCCCGACCGAGGCGCCACGTGGCGCTGCCCAGTTCGCGGCCGTCACGGCCCGTGACACGCCCTGCCCGCCCATCCCACAAGGTGCCCGAGAGATCGTCCAGCACCAGCCCTTTCGCGCGGGACGCGGCGAACGGCACGGCCAGACTGGCGGGCAGGAACCAGTACAGCAGGCCCGAGACCAGCAGCAGTACGACAACGATCAGGGCGACCCGGCGAAGCCATTTCAAACCATCACCTCAACATCCTCACTTGAGCCACGAAGGACCGGGGGCGATCATGGGCGGATGACCGACACCCTTATCGCACGCGATCTCTCCGTCCTCTGGCACCCGTGCACCCAGATGCACGACCACGAAACCCTGCCCATGGTACCCGTCGTACGCGGCGAAGGGGCATGGCTGGTGGGCGCGGACGGGAAACGCTACCTCGATGCCGTCAGTTCCTGGTGGACCAATCTGTTCGGCCACGCCGAGCCGCGCATCGCCGGGGCACTGAAGGACCAGCTCGACCGGCTGGAGCACGTGATCTTCGCCGGCTTCACCCACGAGCCCGCCGTGGAACTGGCCGAGGAACTGGTCCGGATCACGCCAAAGGGCCTCGACCGGGTATTCCTCGCCGACAACGGCTCCGCCGCCATCGAAGTCGCCCTGAAGATGAGTTTCCATTACTGGCTGAACCAGGGCCACGGCGAGAAGACCCGCTTCATCGCCCTTACCGGCAGCTACCACGGTGAGACGCTGGGTGCCCTGTCGGTGAGCGACGTGGCGCTTTACCGCAAGACGTATGCGCCCCTGCTGCTCACGCCGGAACTGGCACCCTCCGCGGATACGTTTGAAGGTGAGCCAGGCGAGACTCCCCGGGAGATAGCCACCCGGCGTCTCGGCGAGATGCGCACGATCCTCGAACGCCACGCGCACGAAACCTGTGCCGTGATCGTCGAGCCGCTGGTCCAGTGCGCCGGCGGCATGCGCATGTATGACCCCTCGTATCTCACCGGGTTACGCGCCCTGTGCGACGAGTTCAACGTGCACTTCATCGCAGACGAAATCGCCGTGGGTTTTGGCCGTACCGGCACGTTGTTTGCCTGCGAGCAGGCAGTCGTGTCACCGGATTTCATGTGCCTGTCGAAGGGATTGACCGGCGGGTTCTTGCCGTTGTCCGCCGTGGTCACGACGAACGACGTGTATCAGGCGTTCTATGCGGAATATGCGGCGGGCAAGGCCTTCCTGCATTCGCACAGCTATACCGGCAATCCTTTGGCCTGCCGCGCCGCGACCGCGACGCTCAAGATCTTCCGTGACGATCCGGTGCTGGAGCGCAATCGCGTGCTTGCAGCTCACATGGCTATGCGCATCGCTCCGCTGGTGGATCATCCTCATGTGGCGCAGGTGCGTCAGACCGGCATGATCGCGGCGATCGAACTGGTCGCCGACAAAGCCTCGCGTACGCCGTTCCCGGCCGCCGACCGACGTGGCCTGCGGGTGTATCGCCACGGACTGGAGAACGGAGCATTGCTGCGGCCGCTAGGCAACATCGTTTACTTCATGCCGCCGTATTGCATTACGGAGGGCGAGATCGACTTCATGGTGGATACGGCGATCGCGGGAATCGGAAAGGCTGTGGCGTGACGAACTGCCGGGTACGGCAACTCATCACGCCGTCGAGTCGTAGCTCTACGCTGCCGCCTTTTCCCCGCACGGTTGTCTATCGCTGAGCAACGCCTATCTCAGGCCTGGGCAGACAGGTCATGATGATTTCCGCTGGTTTCGTCTCTATGCCAGCAAAGTCTCTTCCTACGACTTTCAGTGCGAACGGAGACCGCCCTACGTCATCGTCAAGACACTGATAACCAAGGTCGACGCGCTGCTCAGCCGGGGCTTCGGGCACCATAGCCCATCCTCGCTCCGCACTGACGCTCATCGGATAATCGGGATGCCCGGTCCAGGTAATGGGAATTTTGGTTACGTCACCCACTATGCTCTCTGCTTTGTCTGGGACCCGAACGGCGAACTCCTCGCAACGTTCACCGTTACGGAAGAGACGATAGGCCTTGGCCAAACCGCGCATCGCGCTTCCGACGAAAAGCGGATCTTTCAATGCCGCGGCGTCCTCGGCGTTTGTATGGAAACCGAGCTCAACGATAATCGCCGGCATATCGGCCAAGCGATTCTCACCCTTGTCGGAAAACTGGGGATTCGGTGCGACCGCAAAATCCTCATAAGCTTTGCTCGCATGGATATGTTCACGCATGTAGCAGAGAGCCATGGATGCAAATTCAGCCGACTCGGGGCGACCGGGCTGAGAGAAGACCCTTGTACCCCGTACACTGGTGTTGTCCGAAGCATTGGTGTGAATGCTTATCATGGCGTCTACGCCAAGCGCATTTGCGAACAGCGGCCGACTTCGAATGTCTTCCCTATACTCCCGCAAGTCGCTCACATCATCGGGCAACGAATGCCAGATATCCGGTCTCTCCGGAAGGGACCGCTCAAGAAGGTAACGAGCGGCCATCAGATAAAGAGGTTTGCCGCTCGGCTCGTGATTCCCGAAAGACGACTCCCGGCTACTTTTCACAGCCACGCCGTCCATGCTCAGCCACGCCCATAGTGGGGTAGCAATCTCTGAAGTGACCCGGTCCTCGATAATTCCATTCGCCGGTTCTCGCTGGAATCGCCAGTCGTGAAAGCCATGGTGGTAGTAGTAACCATGTCCATCGTTGATCAAGACTGACCCGAGACCGTTCCGGCTAGTGGGCTTTGTTCGTTTCGATTTTTCGGGTTCACGCCTGTCGCCAGGGAACCAGAAGTACAAGTCTTTCCCACCGTAGCGCCAATCAAGCCCCTGGAATCCACGGATATTCTCCAGCATCGGCCAGATCTCATTGGCAATTTCCGACTGGAGATTTTCCATTTCCACGTAGCCGGAAACCGGGCCGAACCTTTCATCCACTTCCATGAGAAGCGACTGGCCCACCGGATCAAATTGGGATTTGATATGGATGGGGAGATGATCTTCCTCAAAGAAAGACTTCGAGTTCGCGATGCGATTAGCGACCTCGTCGACGCGACGCTCGACGTCACGGCGGGCATCGATGCTCATCGACGACACCGAAACCTGATTCTGGTCATCTGCCCTTGCCGCGCCTGGCAATTCCGCCCCCGCTGCCACGCTGAGCGCAGCAAGCATCCACAAGCCTGCTTTAGTGCGATTTCTTCTTCTCATCATCTGCCCGACTCCGTAGATTCACGATGCAGGTGCCGAATGACGTCACGCCATTCGACGGCCGCAAGTGAAGCCTAGGTTTCAGGCCATGCGCCGTAATACGCGAAAATTCTGAAAAATCCGTTTTTCTTGACCGGTCGCCAGCTTCGACTTTGCGACGGCCTTATCGGATCCGCGACAGCCCGATCGGCAGATCGCCAAGACGCGTCATCTCACTGTCATCGAACAGCTCGGGATGAGCGAGGTAATCCATCGCAAACGCATGCGCATCCGCGCCCCAGAACAGCTCGTTGCCGATCGCCAGCGTCGGCACACCGTAGACCTGGTCGCGCATCGCCTGTTCGAAATTCGCCTGCAGGGCGGCTTTGACGTCGGGCGCGGAGAGCGCGGCGCTGACGTCGCCGACGCCCAGCGACGTCGCCAGTGGCTGGATCGTCTCGGGCGTATCCGCCGCACGGCCATGCACCCATATCCACTCGAAGATGGCGCCGACGGCCTCGGGCGTCGACCCAGCGGCAACACACAGGCGCAGCGCCGGCAGCGGATTGAACGGATGGGTCGGGGGAAACTTCAGCGGCACGTTCGCCTGCCGTGCCCGCCACAGCGCATACCGATAGGTGAACTCGCGCTTGCGCGGGATCTCCGCCGGGCCGCGCTGCCCCATCTGCTTCAGCAGGCCGCCGAACAGGATCGGCCGCAGCACGACCTCCCGCTCCTGAGCCAGTTCGCGCACCGCCGGCCACTGCAGCCAGCTGAACATGGAGACGAAATCGAAGTACCAGGCGATCGGCATTACGCGGCTCCTTCGTCGATGGGACGACGATAGCCGTCCGCATCGCTGGCTACAATGCATGTTCCGTGACAGAAGGCCCCACCATGCGCACCATCCGCATCCATGTCGACATGCCGCTGACCAGCGGAGTTGACATCACGCTGCCCGCCCAGGCGGGCGAGCACGTCGCCCGCGTCCTGCGTATGGAGGCCGGCGCGCCGGTCGTGCTGTTTTCGGGCCACGACGACACGGAGTTCGATGCCACGCTGACCAGCGTGGGCAAACGCGAAGTGGTGGCGAGCGTGGGCGAAGGGCGGCAGCTCCAGAACGAATCCCCGCTGTCTCTCACCCTGGCACAGGGCGTGGCGCGCGGCGAGAAAATGGACCTGATCGTGCAGAAGGCCACCGAACTGGGCATCGCCCGCATCGTGCCGATCCTGACCGAGCGTTCCGAAGTGAAGCTGGACGCGGCGCGCTCCGAGAAACGCCTGCTCCACTGGCGCGCGGTCGCCGCCAGCGCATGCGAGCAGTCGGGACGCGCCCGGGTGCCGCAGGTGGAAGCCGCCGTACCGATGGCGACCTGGCTTGCCTCGCTGGGCGAAGGCGGCCCGATGCGGCTCGCGCTACTGCCCGAAGGAACGAAGCGCGCCGGCGAACTCGGACTGACGGGTGCGGCGATGTTGGCTATTGGCCCCGAAGGCGGGTTCGGAGACAGGGATCGTGTGGCGCTGGCGGCGCATGGATTTGCGGGACTGAAGCTGGGACCACGGATTCTGCGGACGGAAACAGCGGGTCTGGCGGCGATCGCAGCCTTGCAGGCGCTTTACGGCGACATTTGAGCATTATCGCCGTGACGGGCGCGGCCTCGGCGTTGCACAGCACGCGCTGACGAATGGGTACTGTTGGGTGCCATTCTCGTCGCTAAGTCCTCCTTCGGCCGTCGCCTACGTGCGGAAGCGCTCCGAGAACGACACCCAACAGCACCCTCCGACTCCTGCGATTGCGGGCAGGAAAGCAAAGAGCGCTCTGCTCGCACCCCACTGCACCGTAACGCTGGATGGGGAGTCGCCGGCTGGCGTTCTTGGAGCGCTTCCGCACGAAGGCGAAGGCCGTAGGAGGACCTAGCGACAAGAATGTCAGCCGGCGACTCCCCCGCCTCAG
This sequence comes from Dyella sp. 333MFSha, assembly GCF_900102405.1. Taxonomy (NCBI): domain Bacteria; kingdom Pseudomonadati; phylum Pseudomonadota; class Gammaproteobacteria; order Lysobacterales; family Rhodanobacteraceae; genus Dyella; species Dyella sp. 333MFSha. The sequence goes on from NZ_FNBR01000002.1 coordinate 120,867, forward strand.
CGCGACAGCTCGGCTTCGATACGGCGCATGACCCCATCGTCGAGCAACTTCAAAGCGTCCAGCGCCTTCAGGTTTTCTTCGAGCTGAGAGGTGCGGCTTGCACCGAGGATCACGGTCGAAACGTTCGGGTTTTTCAGACACCAGGCGAGCGACAACCGCGCCAGCGGAATGCCGAGATCAGCGGCAATCGGGGCGAGCGAGCGCACCGTTTCAAGCCGCGCGCCGTCGTTACCGAGCAGCGACTCACGCAGCCATGCGTAGTCGGCATGGCCCATGCGTGAGTCGTCAGGGATACCGTCGTTGTACTTGCCCGTGAGCAGCCCCGACGCCAGTGGCGACCAGATCGTGGTACCCATGCCGTAGCGCTCGTACAGCGGTGCGTACTCCTGCTCGAAGCGCTCGCGATGCAACAGGTTGTACTGCGGCTGCTCCATCGACGGCGCGATAAGATGATGTTCGCGCGCAAGCCGGTGCGCTTCCTCGATCTCGCTGGCGGCCCATTCGCTGGTGCCCCAGTACATGACCTTGCCCTGCCGGACCAGCGTGTCCATCGCCAGCACCGTCTCGAGGATCGGCGTATCCGGATCGGCGCGGTGGCAGAAATACAGGTCGAGGTAATCGACGCGCAGACGATCGAGCGCCTGATGACAGGCGTCGAACACGTGCTTGCGCGAGAGGCCGCGCTGCGTCGGCTTCGGATCTTTCACCGCGCCGAAGAACACCTTGCTCGACACCGTGTACGCGTCGCGCGGCAGACGCAGGTCGGCGATCACGTCGCCCATCAGGCGCTCGGCATCGCCCGCGTTGTACGTCTCGGCGTTATCGAAGAAATTCACGCCATGGTCGTAGGCCAGCGCGATCAGCTCACGCGCTTCCGACCGGCCGACCTGGCGACCGAACGTGACCCACGCGCCGTACGACAGCGCCGAAACCTTGAGACCGGTCGAACCGAGGCGACGGTATTCCATGGCGAGTTCCTAGCGAACGAAGTGAAGGATCGACAACAGCACGACACCGGCGAAGATACCGGCGATAACGTCATCGAGCATGACACCGAAGCCGCCTTTCACGCGGCGGTCGAACCAGGCGATCGGCCAGGGTTTCCACACGTCGAACAGACGGAACAGGAGGAATCCGGCAGCCACGGCCCACCACGGTGCAAGCAGCGCAGGCAGCAAGGCGATCCATTGCCCGACGAATTCATCCCAGACGAGGCTGCGATGATCGGCCACGCCAAGAAGGCGCCCGGCGACTTCGCAGGCCCATACGCCCAGCACGAACGACAGGGCGATGATGACGAGCCAGGCCGGCACGGACAGCTCCCGCAGCAACAGCCACGGAACGATCGCCGCCAGCGACCCGAACGTCCCCTGCGCCTTCGGCGTCAGTCCGGAGCCGAAGCCGCAGGCGATCCAGCCCCACGGCGAGGCCAGCAGGCGACGACGATCGGCAGGATCGAGGACGTACTTCGTGCTCATGCCGCGAAGTGATTCCAGCCGCTGCGAGCGGGCATGAGGGTTTCACCTGCCGCATCGACCACGCGCACGCCGGCACCATCGACGATGCGGCCGATGCGTGTCGCGCCACAACCCAGCCGCGACAGCACGGCGCCGACTTCGGCCGCCTTGTCGGCTGGTACGGTGAAACACAGCTCGTAGTCGTCGCCACCGCTCAGAGCGAAATCCTGTGCGTCGGCCTCGGCGAAGTGCGTCAGCAGCGCCGACGATCGGGGCAGCAGCGCGGCATCGATGGACGCGCCCACGTTGCTCGCCGTGCAGATGTGGCCAAGGTCGGCGACCAGGCCGTCCGAGACGTCGATGCACGCCGTTGCCACGCCACGCAGCGCCTGCCCTGCCGCGACACGCGGCACAGGGCGATTCAGTCGCTCGATCATGGCGGCGTAAGGCGCCGTGTCGGCTTCATCGAGGCAACGCAGACCCGCGGCGGCGTCACCGAGCGTCCCGGTGACCATCACCACGTCGCCGACGCGCGCGCCCGACCGGAGCAGCGCCTCGCCCGGTGCGGTAAAGCCATGCACGGCAACGGTGACGGTAAGCGGGCCGCGCGTGGTGTCGCCACCGATCAGGGCGAGCCGATAAGGCGTCGCCAGTTCGGCGAAACCCTGCGCGAGGCCGTCGAAAAAGGCTTCATCGCCATCGGGCGTCGTCAGCGCGAGCAGCGCCCACGCAGGCGTGGCACCCATGGCCGCCAGATCCGACAGATTGACCGCCAGCGCTTTCCAGCCGATATCGGATGCGGACGTGCCGACGGGAAAGTGGACACCCTCGACGAGGGTGTCCACGGCGATCGCGAGCTCACGTCCGGCCGGTACCGCCACCACGGCGGCATCGTCACCGATGCCGGTCACCACATCGTCGCGATGGACGCTCGTGTGACGACGGATACGATCGATCAGGTCGAATTCCATGCAGGTTCCTTGTCCCGCGAGGATTCGCGGTCCGCTCAGGATCGCTTCTCGGCCGTACGCCAGTGCGTCGCGAGTTTGTCGAGAACACCGTTCACATAGCTGTGGCCGTGATCGGCGCCGAACCGCTTGGTGGCTTCCACGGCCTCGTTGATCACCACGCGATACGGCACGTCCGGGCGGTATTTCAGCTCGTACGCGCCCATGCGCAGGGCCGACAGCTCGATGGGATCGATCTGCGACACCTCACGGTCGACGAAGGGCTTGATGCCGTCGTCCAGTTCCTTCACGTGCTTCTCGACGCCGCGCAGGATGTCCTCGAAGTATTCGAGATCGGCGACGACCATGTCCTGCTCGTGGCGGAACTGCTCGATCACGCTACCCATTTTCGAGCCACCCACCTGCCAGGCATACAGCGCCTGCAGCGCGCGGCGGCGGGCGCGCGAACGCGCGGCGAGGTCGATACCGTGAGGAGGAGTGTTCATTTACCCAGCTTCGTGTAGAGGTTGGCCATTTCGATCGCAACCATGGCCGCGTCGCTGCCCTTGTTTCCGGCCTTGGTGCCGGCGCGCTCGATAGCCTGCTCGATGCTGTCGGTGGTCAGCACACCGAACGACACGGGTACGCCGGACGCGTAGGCGGCCTGACCGAGACCCTTGGCGGCTTCGCCGGCCACGTAGTCGAAGTGCGGCGTGGAACCGCGGATGACCGCGCCCAGGCCGATCACCGCGGCGTAGTTGCCGGCGCCGGCTACCTTATAGGCGGCCTGAGCGATTTCCCAGGCGCCAGGAACGCGGATGAGGTCGATCGCATCATCATTCACGCCATGACGAACGAGGGTGTCACGCGCGCCCTGGATCAGCGGCTCGACGACGAAGCTGTTGAAACGGCCCGCGACGATGGCGAAACGGCCCTTGGGGGTGGCGAAATCGCCTTCGATGATCTTCATGTTCGGTTGTCCTGTGGCGGATCGGCCGCCGCGCGGCCGGGTATTTTACGGGGTTTTCGGCCGGGGGTGGCCGGTAAACGTGAGAGCGGCCTCACCGGCGTCGACGCGAAGACGTGCCGGGGCGCCGAAAGGCAGGGTGAACTTGCTCGGCCCATGGCCGAAAGGCAGGCCGCGCACCACTGGTACGCCGCTGGCGGCGGCGATCCGGTCGAAGGCGACATCGACGTCATAGCCGTTGTCGTATTCGGTCACGCGGTAGTTGATGAAGTCGCCCATCACCAGGGCGGCCTGTCGACGCAGGACACCGGCATGGAGCAGCTGATAAAGCATGCGCTCCACGCGATAAGGCGGCTCGGCTAGATCCTCGACCACCAGAATGCCGCCTTCGATGGCGGGAAAGTAAGGCGTACCCACCAGGCCGGCGAGCATCGCCAGGTTGCCGCCCCAGACCGGACCTTCGACGGCGAGGTCGACGGTTGCCGGCGCGGCCCACGTCGCCGAGCCCTCCGCCGAGGAGAGCGTCTGCCAGAAGCTTTTCCAGGTCAGTTCGTCGAGATGCAACGCCCCGAAATCGCCGCCGAGCATGGGGCCCCCGAGCGTGATCAGGCCGGACTTCGCATAGAGAGCGCATTGCACGGCGGTGAAATCGCTCTGCCCCACCAGGGCGATGGGTGCGTCGCGCAGCCGCCTTGCCAGGCCGTCGTAGTCGAGCAGGGGAAGGATGGGATGCGCACCGTAGCCGCCACGGATGGCAAGCGCGATATCCGGCAGCTCCCGCGACGGATCGGCGAGCGCGTTGATGTCCGCGGCGCGCTGGGCGTCGCTGCCCGCGAACCGGAGTTCGCGTCGCGAGAGAACCTCCAGACCACTCACCCGATGGCCTGCGGCCTCGAGGCGGGCGATGCCTCGCTGCATGGCTTCAGCGGATTGCGGGTAGCCGGACGGGGCGATGAGACGGATGTCGTAGGTCTGGGGCATGGAGTCTGCGTGATCTGCCAGGGACTGCCTAGCAATAAGGGGTAGGCGGCGGGATGGCAACCCGCCGGGCTCAGCCTGCCTGTTCCACCACCTCGAGCCCGAAACCCGCGATGCCGACGAAGCGACGCGGGGTCCCCATGACACGCAGTTGTCTGACCCCCAGGTCCGCCAGGATCTGCGCACCGAGGCCCAGCTGTCGCCATTCCTGATCGTCCCCGGGGGCGGGCGTCGGCGCGACGTCCCGCTTGAGCCGGCCGAGCAAGGATTCGGCCGTATCGCCACCGGAAAGGACCACGAGGACGCCACGGTCCGCCTCGTCAATGCGACGCAAGGCATCGGTGACCGTCTGGCCGAGGTCGTCCCGCTTCAGGTGAAGCACATCCGACAAGGTGTTGCGGACATGGACCCGGGTCAGCACCGGCTCGCCATCGGCGACGTCGCCGCGCACCAGCGCGAAGTGCAGACCGTCACGAATCGCATCGCGGAAAGCGACCAGGCGGAAAGCACCGAACTCCGTGTCGACATCTTCTTCGTGCACACGCTCGACCGTCTTCTCGGTTTCCAGGCGGTAGCGGATGAGGTCGGCGATGGTGCCGATCTTCAGCCCATGCTTCGCGGCGAAGATCTCCAGCTCGGGACGGCGCGCCATCGAACCGTCGTCGTGGAGGATCTCGATCAGCACCGACGATGGCTCGAGTCCGGCCAGCGCGGCGAGATCGCAACCCGCTTCGGTGTGGCCGGCGCGGCTCAGGACGCCACCGGCCTGTGCCGTGAGCGGAAAGATGTGGCCGGGCATGGTGATGTCCGCCGGTTTGGCATCCTTCGCGGCGGCCACGCGGATCGTGTGCGCGCGATCCTGGGCCGAGATGCCGGTGGTGACGCCTTCCGCGGCCTCGATCGAGACGGTGAAGTTGGTGTGGTACGGCGACGTGTTGTCGCTGACCATCGGCTTCAGGCCCAGCTGGCGGGTATGCCGCTCCGTGAGGGTGAGGCAGAGCAGCCCACGGGCCTCGCGGACCATGAAGTTGACGTCCTCGGGACGGACCTTCTCGGCGGCCATCACGATATCGCCTTCGTTCTCACGGTCTTCGTCGTCGAGGATGACGACCATGCGCCCCTGACGAAGATCCTCGAGGATCTCGGGAATGGTATGAAAAGACATGCCGGGATTCCTCAGGCGAAACCGTGCTGTTTCAGGAAGGCCTCGTCGAGGCGCGGGGCATCGCCACTGGCGAGGAGGCGCTCGACGTAACGGGCGACCACGTCGACCTCGATGTTCACGGCGTCGCCGGGACGGCGATCCGAGAACGCCGTATGTTCGACGGTATGGGGGATGAGGTTCACCCCGAAACGGTGACCGCTCACTTCATTCACCGTGAGGCTGGTGCCGTCGATGCAAACCGAACCCTTGTGCGCGATGTAGCGAGCGAGGTCGGCCGGCACTTCGAAGGTCCAGCGCTGAGAACGCCCGTCCGGGACGACGGAGACGACCTTGCCGGCGCCATCCACGTGACCGGAGACCAGGTGACCGCCGAGGCGGTCGGCCAGGCGCAGCGCCTTCTCGAGGTTCACCGGGTCGCCGGCCTTGTGCTGGCCCAGCGTGGTGTGTGCGAGGGTCTCGTTGGAGACGTCGGCGGCAAAGTGCTTCGCGTCGAACTCGATCACGGTGAGGCACACGCCGGACACGGCGATGCTGTCGCCGAGGGCGACATCGGACATGTCGAGGGAAGCGGTATCGACGACGAGACGGACGTCACCGCCACGCGGCTCCAGCCGCGCGATGCGGCCGACGGCCTGGATGATGCCGGTGAACATGTCAGCGACCTCCGTGGATGGAGGCGGCGATGGAGAGTCGGTTTTTCATGAAACGTTTCCCGCGGTGGTGAGCGAAAAACGCCCCAAGGCGCATGGCGCCGCTCGCTCCCTGGGGAACGTGCGACCGCCGTCTTCTTTCATCCGGACTGTAACCGTCGGCTCCGGCATCGAACCGGATCTGCTGACCTCCCGGCATGACACCGGGAGCGCTCGCGGGCTCGTTTCCTTACGGAAACCTACCGCCGGTGGGGAGTTTCGCCCCGCCCTGAAGACGCTGTGGAGGCGAGAGAATAGCATGCCGCCATCCCTCGCCCTGAGCGAGATGGGCATCGAACGCAGCGAATACAAGCTTCCGCCGGGCCGGATCAGCCGCGAGCGGGTCGGAGCACCTGATCCATGACCCAGCTGGTGCGCGCGCCGCTCTCCGCGGTGGACGGGCAGACGCCCTTCCCCGTCAGCTCCGCCACGATCGACGCGATCAGTGGCTGCTGGATGTGTTCGGGATTGTCGATGTGGATGTCTTCGCGGCGCCCGTCCGACTCGAGCACGACCGGCCCGTCGCCGAAGGTGGCGAAGATCAGGCGACCGCGGTCGCCGACGATCTCGACGCGGTCCTCGCGGCGATCGGCACAGAAATTCCACACGCCCGTGCCGAGCACCCCGCTGTCGAAACGGAACGCCATGGCGACGGTGTCTTCCGCGGCATAAGCGTTCGCCTGATTCGTGGCCATGCCCCGCGCGTCGACGATGGGGCCGAGCAGGAAGTCGAGGATGTCCAGCGTATGGCAGCCGATATCGACGAACACGCCACCCCCGGAAATTTCAGGACGCACCGTCCACGGCAGATTGTCGGGATCGCGGTAGCGCGCTTCGAGCGGATGGTGCAGGACCACATTGACCAGCCGAGGCGTGCCGATGGCGCCTTCACGCAGCAGCCCGGCGATACGCCGGAAGCGCGGAAGGGCGCGGCGGTAGTAGGCCACGAACACCGGTACGCCGGCCGCCCTGCCCGCGTCGATGATCGCGTCGCATTCGGTGCGATCGATCGCCATCGGCTTCTCGACGTACACCGGCTTGCCCGCCGCGATCGCCATCAACGCATAGTCGCGATGACTCGACGGCGGTGTCGCCACGTAAACCGCGTCGACGTCGGGATCGGCGACGAGCGCCGCGGCGTCGTCATACCAGCGAGGAACAGCGTGGCGCTGCGCATAATCGCGCGCCTTGTCGCCATCGCGACGCATCACCGCGACCAGCGAGGAATCGGGGACTTTCTGGAACGCGGGGCCGCTCTTCACCTCGGTCACCGCGCCGCAGCCGATGATGCCCCAGCGAACACGCGCGTACGTCATGACGTCGGGCGCAACTGCAGTCGCGTGTCGTCACCGACCTGGCGACGATCCACCGTGGTCAGGCGCCAGCGCGACGCCATGTCGTCGAGCGGCGGAAGGTGGAGCATCGGTCGCCCGGTGTGACCCAGCAGGATCGGCGCGACGTAAACGAGCAGTTCGTCGGCAAGCCCGGCGGCGAACAAGGCACCGCAAAGCACCGGCCCCGCCTCCACATGAACCTCGTTGACGTCACGCAGCGCCAGCCAGTGGAGCACGGTGCGCAGGTCGAGGCCTCCCGACGCTTCGCGACGCAGGGGCGCGCGCTGCACGTCGGCGAGATGCGCGGGAATCGCCGCATCCGCGGCATGGAACAGAACCGTCGGCGCCGACCCGTCGAGCACGCGCGCACCGGCGGGCGTACGCAATGAGGTATCGATGATGGCCCGCAGCGGAGGCACGAAGGGCTGGCCTTCCGGCAGGCGGACGGTGAGTTGCGGGTCGTCGGCGAGGACGGTGCCGCTGGCGGACAGAATCGCCGAGGAGCGCGCGCGCCAGCGCTGCACATCCGCGCGCGCCGCTTCGCCCGTGATCCATTTCGACGAGCCGTCGGCGAGCGCCGTGCGACCGTCGAGGCTCATGGCGAGTTTGACGCGCACCCACGGCCGACCGCGCTGAATCCGGCTGAAAAACCCGATGTTGAGTTCGTGCGCGGCGTCACGCATCAGACCGACCTGCACGCCGATGCCCGCCGCACGCAGTTTTTCGATGCCTTCGCCGTCGACCTTGTCGAAGGGATCCTCGTGCGCGATGACCACACGACCGACACCCGCGGCGATCAGCGCGTCGGCGCACGGTGGCGTGCGGCCGTGATGTGCGCACGGCTCGAGGGTCACGTAAGCCGTCGCGCCACGTGCCGACTCACCGGCTTCGTGCAGGGCGAAGATTTCCGCATGCGGCTCGCCGGCACGCGGGTGCCAGCCCGTGCCGAGCACGGTGTCGCCACGTGCGATGACGCAGCCCACGCGAGGATTCGGCTGGGTGGTGGCAAGCCCGTGCCCGGCGAGCCGAAGCGCGTGCGCCATGTGGACGTGATCCACGGCGGGGAAGAACGGCCGCGACATCCTCAGCTCTTGCGCCCGCGCCTGGCCGCATCCAGCAGCGGCAATTGCAGGCCTTCGACCGAGGGCAGATCGCGCTCGAGCTTTTCGATTTCCTCGCGGAACGCGTGGACGTCCTCGAACCGGCGATAGACCGACGCGAAGCGCACGTAGGCCACCTGATCGAGGGGTTTGAGCTCACGCATCACGAGTTCGCCGACCTGGCGCGACGGGACTTCGCGCTCGCCGAGCCGACGCAGATCGTTGATGACCGCACGCACCGCGGTATCCACCGCATCGCTGGCGACAGGCCGCTTCTGCAGCGCTCTCTCGAAGCTGACGCGCAGCTTGTGTTCGTCGAACGGCTCGCGACGATCGCCGGATTTGACGATCGCCGGGAGCTTCAGTTCCGCCGTTTCGAACGTATTGAACCGCTCGCCGCACTGAGGACACTCGCGCCGGCGACGCACCGTGCTCCCGTCTTCGGTGAGGCGGGAGTCGATGACGCGGGTGTCTTCATGCTGGCAGAACGGACAATGCATCGATCAGCCGTAAACCGGGAACCTGGCGCACTGCGCCGTGACCTTCTCGCGGACCGAGGCGATGACCGCCTCGTCGCCAGGCGCGTCCAGCACGTCGCAGATCCACTGGGTCAGCTCGATGGTGTCCGCTTCCAGATAGCCACGGGTGGTGATCGCCGGCGTACCGACGCGCAGGCCCGAGGTGACGAACGGCGAGCGCGGGTCGTTAGGTACGGCATTCTTGTTGACCGTGATGTGCGCCTTGCCGAGGGCCGCTTCCGCGTCCTTGCCGGTGACATCGCGGCCGATCAGGTCGACCAGCATCAGGTGGTTCTCGGTACCGCCGGAGACCACCTTGTAGCCACGCTCGATCAGCGTCTTCGCCATGGCCTTGGCGTTCTTCACGACCTGACCCTGGTACGCCTTGAACTCGGGCTCGAGCGCTTCCTTGAAGGCCACGGCCTTGGCCGCGATGACGTGCATCAGCGGACCGCCCTGGATACCCGGGAACACGATCGACTGGAGCTTCTTCTCGAGCTCCTCGCCGAGACCCTTCGCCACGATGATGCCGCCGCGCGGACCGCGAAGGGTCTTGTGCGTGGTGGACGTCACGACGTGGGCATGGTCGATCGGGCTCGGATAGTGCCCCGTGGCGACGAGGCCGGCGATGTGCGCCATGTCGACGAACAGGTACGCACCGACCTTGTCGGCGATCGCGCGGAAACGCGCCCAGTCCATGATCTGCGAATAGGCCGAGAAACCGGCGACGATCATCTTCGGCTTATGCTCGACGGCGAGCTTTTCGATCTCGTCGTAGTCGACCAGGCCCGACGATGGGTCGATGCCGTACTGCACGGCGTTGAAGATCTTGCCGGAGAAATTGACCTTGGCGCCGTGGGTCAGGTGACCGCCGTGGGCGAGGCTCATGCCGAGAATCGTGTCACCCGGCTGCAGCAGCGCGAAGTACACGGCCTGATTGGCCTGCGAGCCGGAATGCGGCTGCACGTTGGCGTAGTCCGCCCCGAAGAGCTTCTTCAGACGCTCGATGGCCAGCTTCTCGGCGATGTCCACGTATTCGCAGCCGCCGTAGTAGCGCTTACCGGGATACCCCTCGGCATACTTGTTGGTCAGCGACGAGCCCTGGGCCTCCATGACGCGCGGGCTGGCATAGTTCTCGGAGGCGATCAGCTCGACGTGATCTTCCTGGCGACGGGTCTCGTCGGCGATGGCCCTGGCGAGTTCGTCGTCATAGCCAGCGATCGTTGCATCCTTCGGGAACATCTCGACCTCATGGGGCAGGTGGGGAAACAAGACCGAAAGTGTAGCGGTAGCGGCGATTTGCGGCCACTGCCGCCCCGTCTCAAGGCAATTGGGACCCGCACCTACGTATCGCCGGGGCCACGCCCCGCCCGACTCCGGGGCGGGCGCCGACTCTGTGCGCCTTCGCTCGCAAAGTAAGGTTTGTCCGCGCTATGTGCGCATTTCCCCACACAGAATGGATTCTGCATCGATGCACCTGCCTTGCTCCGGCCGACTCGCCGTCAGCCTGATTCTCTTCGCCACCGCGTGGCACGCGGGCGCCACAACCGCCGATGCCCGGGTCACCACCTTCGACAAGCACGTGTCGGCCGGCCTCCCGCAGGCGTTCTCCCTCCCGGTCGAAGACGGCCAGACCGCCCGCCGGGTGCTGGTGGCCCGGCGCCTCAACACCGACGTGGTGCTCCCGGACGGCAATCACGCCACGTTGTATACGGGTAACGTCGCCGGCCAGGACGCCGTGTTCTCCCGGACTGGCGAGACGCTGAGTATTTCCGTCGACGAGCCCGCGGAAGGCAAGCTGGCGCGTTCCCGGCGAGCCGCCGCCCTTGCGAACCGCTCGCCGACGCCGCCGGAGAACGACGACCCGGCGGGGCCCGATGCGTTGCGCTTCTGGATCTTCCTGCACGACCGCGCGGGTGAGCCCGACTATGCGAAGTTCCATCACTGGTACCTGGGCTGGTGGATCAAGGATATGGAAACGGCGGTGCGGCCCGGCGTCGCGATCAAGGTCATCCTGCAGGCCAACGTACCGGGTATCACCGATCTCGATTACATGAATGCAAAGCCGGAGGCGCTCTATCGGGAGCTACTGGTCAACGCGCGGAAGTACGCGGAGGCGCGGGGCGAACGACCCGATCGACTGACCAAATACATGCTTTTCGTCGGTGACAGACCGACCCGATGGAGGCAGGAAGGCACGTACGGGGAGTCCGAAGCCATGCGAGGGGTGGCCATGGCCACAGGCTGGGGGCCGCGTCACATCGTGGCTCATGAATTCGGTCACCTGCTGGATGCGCGCCACGAATACGCCGAGACCCGCTGGTGCGTGACCAACATGAAGGACTACACCATCGGCTTCGTCAGCTGCCGCTACTACTCCGGGCGCAACGACGACCAGATTCGCGCCTACGTGAGGCGCGCCCTGGAACCCTGACCGGCTCAGTTCAGGATCATGGAGAAGCTGCGTTCGGCCAGCACCTCCGGGTCGGGACCGTGCCGGAGATATGAACGGATGCGCCGGGCGTTGTCGTACGAAAAGCGGTGGCAGTCGCCGATGAGATCGTCGGTACCTGTCGCCATGTTGGTCACGCACCACCACCAGCCTTCGTAACGTCGCTCGGCCAGTCCGTGCTCGGCGCCCAGGGTGTGACCGAACTCGTGGGCCACGATGTTGACCCGGCCTTCGGTGGACGCCATGGCCTCGTTGCCGCCCTCGAAGGCCACCCCGAACGCATCCGTCATCGGGCGGTCGCGGCTCATGAGCAGGTATTTGTGTTTGTAGGTCTTGCCATGGGCCAGGCCGTAAAGTTCGGCGTAGGCCTTGACGGTCTCGTGCCAGTTGTCCAGCGCCTCGGGGTAGCCGTAAGGCATGTCGGTGACGCCGGGTATCCGATAGCGGTAGGACATGCGGATGTTCTCCGCCGGCAGAATCTTGCGCGCGAGTTCCGTAAGCCACCAGGCGGCGAACACGGAATGGATATGCAGCGGTCTGGCGTCGAGATCGTCGTGAATCAGAACGAAGAAATGAGGGGAATAGGCCAGCGGATCCTCGATGGCGCGGACGCCGCGCCCCAGCGATGCCGGCTCGGACGATAACGGCGGGTCCATGTCGAACGGCCACCCCGGCATGACGTGCGACTCGTCACGCGGCCGGGGGACGGGACGGCGTCCGGCCGCGGGAGCGTCGGGGTTCCGTACACGCTCCCGCAGCACATCCGGACTCCCTGCGGTATAGCCCGTGACATCGACGCCGTCCCGGACGGGCACGCTGATATCTACCTGAGTGCCGATCCGGGTGATCGCCGCCTCCCGCCCGCCGAACAGACCGCGATACATGCGCCCGGCCGGCATCCCCGGAATGTCCACCTCGATATTCAGAGCATCCTGCACGACGAGCTGCGCCGCCGCGACGTCGCGGCGCGGGCGGTGGACGTCGCCCGGCACGGCGATGTCGGCGGGCAGCCCGGCAGCCACCGCTTTATCGAATGCCTCGACGAAGCCACTCACCGGATCGTCGGCGGGCACGGCGGGCGGGAGCGGATGTTCCGGCCCGTGCGCGAACGCACACGGCGTGGCGAGGAGGAGAGCCGCCAGCAGGCACGGGCCGGAACGAAAGACGGGGAGAAACATGCATTCAGTCCTTGAATGAGGGCGGAAGACCCGCCGGGGAGAGGAAGGTTACCGGCCTCGGACCGCCGCGGTGGGTCCACGGACAACCGCCGGGCGGCTGGCCTACGGGAATATCCGCCCTGCTCCCGGAACCGGTCGCAGACCCGCCCGGGGCGTCACTGGCACCTCCCGCGACCCGCTATAATGGGAGTTTGTACCCGCGCGTCGACGCCCCCTCCACCTCGGAGGGCAGGCGGCCGCGCCTTCCGGAGGCCGCATGCAATACATCTACACCATGAATGGGGTGAGCAAGATCGTCCCCCCGAAACGCCACATCATCAAGGACATTTCCCTGTCCTTCTTCCCTGGCGCCAAGATCGGCCTGCTTGGTATCAACGGCTCGGGCAAGTCGACGGTGCTGCGGATCATGGCCGGCGTCGACAAGGACTTCCAGGGTGAGGCCCGCGCCAATCCGGGTACGAAAATCGGCTATCTCGCGCAGGAGCCGGACCTCGACCCGAACAAGACCGTACGCGAAGTGGTCGAAGAAGGCGTCTCCGAGGTCCTGGACGCCCAGAAGCGCCTCGAAGAGGTCTACGCGGCCTACGCGGAAGAAGGCGCCGACTTCGACAAGCTCGCCAAGGAGCAGGAGGCCCTCGAAGGCATCCTCGCCGCCAACGATGCGCATGCGCTCGAGCGCCAGCTCGAAGTGGCCGCCGACGCGCTGCGCCTGCCGCCCTGGGATGCCCTCGTCGGCCCCCTCTCCGGCGGCGAGAAGCGCCGCGTCGCCCTGTGCCGCCTGCTTCTGTCCAAGCCGGACATGCTTCTGCTCGACGAGCCCACCAACCATCTCGACGCCGAGTCGGTCGACTGGCTCGAAACCTTCCTGCACGATTACCCGGGCACCGTGGTCGCGGTCACCCATGACCGCTACTTCCTCGACAACGCCGCCGAGTGGATCCTCGAACTCGATCGCGGTCGCGGCATCCCCTGGAAGGGCAACTACACCGAATGGCTCGAGCAGAAGGGCGAGCGCCTGAAGCAGGAAGCCAACCAGGAGAAGTCGCGTCAGAAGGCCCTGCAGAAGGAACTCGACTGGATCCGCACGGCAGCCAAGGGACGTCAGTCCAAGGGCAAGGCGCGTATCAACCGCTTCGAGGAACTGAACTCGGTCGAGTACCAGCGCCGTAACGAGACGAACGAAATCTTCATTCCGCCCGGTGAGCGCCTGGGTCAGGAGGTCATCGAGTTCAAGAACGTCACCAAGTCGTTCGGCGACCGCATGCTCATCGAAGACCTGTCGTTCAAGATCCCGCCGGGCGCCATCGTCGGCATCATCGGCCCGAACGGCGCCGGTAAGTCCACGCTCATGAAGATGATCATGAACCTGGAAAAGCCGGACTCGGGCGAGGTCAAGCATGGCCACACGGTCAAGCTCGCCTACGTCGACCAGTCGCGCGACGCCCTGGATCCGAAAAACAACGTGTGGCAGGAAGTGTCGGGCGGCTCGGACATCCTCACCATCGGCAACTTCGAAATCCAGTCACGCTCGTACATCGGTCGCTTCAACTTCAAGGGCACCGACCAGCAGAAGATCGTCGGTCAGCTGTCGGGTGGTGAGCGTGGCCGCCTGCACATGGCCAAGACGCTGCTCCAGGGTGGCAACGTGCTGCTGCTCGATGAGCCGTCCAACGATCTCGACGTGGAAACCCTGCGCGCGCTCGAAGACGCCCTGCTCGAGTTCCCGGGCTGCGCCGTGGTCATCTCGCATGACCGCTGGTTCCTCGATCGCATCGCCACACACATCATCGCGTTCGAAGGCGACTCGCACGTCGAGTTCTTCCCGGGCAACTACAACGAATACGAAGCCGACAAGAAGCGTCGCTTCGGTGATGACGCCGGCCCGAAGCGCGTCAAATACAAGAAACTGGTCTGACGAAGTCGTCACCCTGTGTAGGAGCGCGCCCTGCGCGCGAAAGGCCCGTCGCGAGAGTGCCTTTCGCGCGCAGGGCGCGCTCCTACCGGAAGCGGCTTACGAAATTACCTAAGTAATTTTACGCACCACCCTTTCCATCCAACGAGCGAAGCCATCCATGAACTTCATGACCGCACTGAAGGACGCCTGGCGTCGCAACGATTCATTGCTCTGCGTGGGCCTCGACCCGGAACCGGGTCGTCTGCCGGCCGGGCTGTCCGGCAACGAAGGCATTTTCGAGTTCTGCCGCGCCATCGTCGATGCGACGGCAGGCCTGGTCTGCGCCTATAAGCCGCAGATCGCTCATTTCGCCGCGCAGCGCGCGGAGGATGCGCTGGAGCGCGTCATCGCGCATATCCATGCGACCCAGCCAGGCATCCCCGTCATTCTCGACGCCAAGCGTGGCGACATCGGATCGACGGCGAAACACTATGCCGCCGAGGCTTTCGACCGTTACGACGCCGATGCGGTAACGCTCAATCCATACCTCGGTCACGACTCGATCGCCCCGTTTCTCGAACGCGCGGACAAAGGCGTGATCCTGCTTTGCCGCACGTCCAATCCGGGCGGGAAAGATTTTCAGGCACTCGATTGCGGCGGACAGCCGCTTTACATACGCGTCGCCGAAACGATCGCCCGCGAATGGAACACAAACGGCAATTGCGCCCTCGTGACCGGTGCGACGTGGCCGGAAGAGCTTGGCAGGGTGCGTTTGGCGGTGGGTGACATGCCGCTCCTCGTTCCGGGCATCGGAGCACAGGGCGGTGACGTGGAAGCGGTTCTCAGGCAAGGAAAGACCGTCGATGGCACGGGACTGATGATTTCTTCCTCGCGCGCCATCCTTTACGCTAGCGGCGGTCCGGACTTTGCGGACGTAGCACATCGCGCCGCTGATGACTTGAGAAAGTTGGTCAACTTGCACCGCGAGCACTAAGCAAAACAAAAGGCAGTCGCAAATTGCACGACTTGGCAACTGCAAAAGGCTTACGCTCGCGCTGCACGCTATCCAACAATACCGGGCTTAAGGCGCCACCGCGTTCTACCGGAGTTGTCATGCCACCTATGAACCGAGGTTTTTCCCAACGCCTGCATGTCGCGCTGGACATGGCTGGCGTGAAGAAAGGCCGCGGCCGCATCACGCAGCTGGCCGATCTTTTCGATGTCAGCCGTGAGACGGCACGCAAGTGGCTGAGCGATCTTGGCCTTCCCGAACTCGAGCGCCAGATCGATATGGCGACCCGATTTGGCGTGAACTTTGAATGGCTTGCGACAGGTCGCGGCTCCCCCAATGGCGCCACCGGCGTGCGCGAGAGTCCGGCTCTCTACCGCGCGGATTCGCGTGAGCAGCTACGCCTTGTCGGTCTTGTAAGCCGGCTTCCGAAGGAGCGTCGCAAGGCGTTGCTGGTGATAGTCGAGGCGCTCGCGGAAGCGGAATAATCGCCGCAGCTTCGGCAGCCGTGCCATGTCCTGCGAGGCCCGGAACCGTATCAAGCAGGATCCCGGCAAGAAATTACTTAAGTAATTTCGCCGTATAGGCGTCTATACGGCGAATCTCGAAGCAAAGCGCCTTCAGTCGTCACCAATGTCCACGCCGGGGAAAAGCACCTCGGTGAAGCCGAATTTCGTAAAGTCGGTGATCCTCGACGGATACAGCCGACCGATGAGATGATCACACTCATGCTGCACCACGCGGGCATGAAAGCCTTCGGCGGTACGATCGATCGGCGCCCCGCCGGGGTCCACGCCCTGATAGCGAATCAGCGAATAGCGATTCACCGCCCCGCGCAGGCCGGGAACCGAAAGGCAGCCTTCCCAGCCTTCCTCCATATTCTGGGACAAGGGCGTAATCACCGGATTGAGCAGGATCGTCTGCGGAACCGGCGGCGCGTCCGGATAGCGCTCGCTCGAATCGAAGCCGAAGATCACCAGCTGCAGGTCCACGCCGATCTGCGGCGCGGCAAGGCCAACGCCGCCTGCGTCATGCATCGTGTCGAACATGTCGTGGATCAGCGCGTCCAGTTCGGGCGAACCGATCATCGCATCGGGCACCGGCGGTGCCACGCGCAGCAGGCGCTCGTCACCCATCTTGAGAATGTCGCGGATCATGGTCGTGCCCGGGGAGTTGGATTGCCTCAAGCATGGCGGCGGACGGCGCCGGGCTCAAGCCTCCCGTCGCCGCACCGCAGCACGCGCCCGGGTACGGAGCCATACGACCAATGGCTAATGCGTGAACCGCTCCTGGGACATTGACCCCCATCCCGGGCAGGACGACCCTTGTCACATCCGCAAGGGGAGCACCCAAACGATGCAAAGCGCCATTCCCAAACCCAGTCCCGCGGGGAAAATCCTGTGGGCCGCCATCGCCATCGTCGGCGCATGGTGCCTCGGCGTCGTCGCCCTGCGACGCGGCGAGCCTATCAACGCGATCTGGCTGGTGACGGCTTCCATCGCCGTTTTCCTGATCGGCTACCGTTTTTACAGCCGCCTGATCGCCGACAAGGTGCTTCAGCTCGACCCGAGCCGCGCGACACCGTCGGTGCTGCGCAATGACGGGCTGGACTATGTCCCCACCGACAAGTGGGTGGTCTTCGGGCACCACTTCGCCGCTATCGCCGGCGCCGGTCCCCTCGTCGGTCCCGTTCTCGCGGCTCAGATGGGCTATCTGCCGGGCACGCTCTGGATTCTGGTCGGCGTTGTCTTCGCCGGCGCCGTCCAGGATTTCATGATCCTCGGACTGTCCCTGCGTCGCGATGGCCGCTCCCTCGGCCACATGCTTCGTGCCGAGCTGGGTGAAGTGCCCGGCGTCATCGCCATGGTCGGCGTACTGGTCCTGATGATGATCGTGCTGGCGGTGCTCGCACTGGTCGTGGTCAAGGCACTGACGCACAGCCCCTGGGGCACGTTCACCGTCGCGGCAACCATCCCCATCGCCCTGCTGATGGGTCTCTATCTGAGGTACGTCCGACCCGGACGCATTCTCGAGGTATCGATCATCGGCCTCGTTCTGCTGCTGGCGTCCATCTGGTACGGCAAGACGGTGGCCGATACGCCGGCCCTGGCGAACCTGTTCGACTACGACGCCAGGGCGCTGGCCTGGTGGCTGATCGGGTACGGCTTCTTCGCCTCCGTCCTGCCCGTCTGGCTGCTGCTGGCACCGCGCGACTACCTGTCGACCTTCCTCAAGATCGGCACGATCGCCCTGCTCGCCCTCGCGATCTTCCTGGCCGCACCGACCCTGCAGATGCCGGCGGTCACCAAGTTCATCGACGGCTCCGGGCCCGTCTTCGCCGGCAACCTGTTCCCATTCCTGTTCATCACGATCGCCTGTGGAGCGGTATCGGGCTGGCACTCGATCATCGCGTCGGGTACCACGCCCAAGCTGCTGGCCAATGAGGGCGAGGCCCGTATGGTCGGCTACGGCGGCATGCTGATGGAGGCCTTCGTCGCCATCATGGCCCTGATCGCCGCGTCGTCGCTGCACCCGGGGGTGTACTTCGCCATGAACTCCCCCGGTGCCCTGGTCGGCACCACCGCTGAAGCGGCCGCTCAGGCCATCAGCGGCTGGGGCTTCACGGTGACTCCCGCCGAGCTGACGGACACGGCACGCAACATCGGTGAAAGCACCATCCTCGGCCGCGCTGGCGGCGCGCCAACCCTAGCCGTAGGCATGGCCCAGCTGCTGCACGGAATCATGCCCGGCGAAGGCATGATGGCGCTCTGGTACCACTACGCGATTCTGTTCGAAGCGCTGTTCATCCTCACCACCGTCGATGCCGGCACGCGTGTAGGCCGCTTCATGATCCAGGAACTGGCCGGCATGGCCTGGGCGCCGCTCAAGCGGACCGATTCCTGGCTGGGCAATGTCGTCGCCACCGTGATCTGCGTCGGCCTCTGGGGTTACTTCCTCTATCAGGGCGCCGTGGACCCCCTCGGCGGTATCAATACGCTGTGGCCGCTGTTCGGCATCGCCAACCAGATGCTGGCCGCGATCGCGCTGATGCTCGCAACGGTGGTGACGGTGAAGCTGAAGCGCGAGCGCTATGTGCTGGTGCCCGCGGTTCCCGCCGCCTGGCTGGTGATCTGCACGCTCACCGCCGGCTGGCAGAAGCTGTTCGACGCGAAGATCAGCTTCACGGCTGCCATGCAGAAGTACGCCGACGCCGCCGCGTCCGGCAAGCTGCTCGCACCCGCGAAGACCGCTGATGAAATGCAGCGCATCATCACCAATAACCGCGTGGACATGATCCTCACCGCGCTGTTCATGCTGCTGGTGCTGACCATGCTGTTCTTCTCGCTGCGTGCGATCGTCCGCGCGTGGAAGGCCAACCGCCCGACCGCGCAGGAAGAACCCTATGTCGCGCTGTCGAGCGTGGCGAACTGAGGAGGCCGCCATGGACACGAATACACCGACCGCGCCGCGCTCGCTATGGAAGTGGGCGGTCCAGACCGCCCGCCTCTGCTGCGGCGTGCCGGATTACGACGTGTATGTGAAACACCTGCGCGAGCATCACCCCGAACGCGATATTCCTACTTACTCGCAGTTTTTCCGTGAGAGGCAGGAAGCGCGGTATCGAGGGACGGGTGGGCGTTGTTGCTGACGCCCACGTCACCAGCAGCAAATTCTCCCTCTCTCCGGACGAAGCGCCGGATGGTGAGCCGGGCGTCGTCGCCAGCACACCTTTCGGTCGTTCCGACTTCGACGCCACCCACCGTCACGCTTCGTTTGCCCGGATCTCTCCACAGCCCCCAGTTCATTGAAGACGAGAAGGACTCCCTGTCGAAGATCATGGACTCACCAAGAAAGCTGCCGGACCCAGCGTCAAAGAGACGGAAGAACACCGGAGAATCCCACGTGGGACCAAAGAAGGCGTAGGGAAATACAGATTGTGATTCGGCGCCGGGGTCGGGCGCATTGTGGAACATCGACGGAAGAATCCAGTAAGGCGTAAATCCCTCCAGTCTCAGGCAGCCATCCGGACTCAATGCCGAGTAGTCATGCGTTGCGAACGCCCGCTCCCACCACTGCGATACTCCGTGAAGAGAAAGAAGCGATATCGAAACGATCCTTCCTGTACGGAGGAACCACCTCACCTCAAATGCGCCTTTGACCGAAAGTTAAAAGCCAGGCCGGTCTCAAATTCTGTCCCCGTGGATCGTCAAGGAGGAATGGCAGCGAACTCGCCCACCCTTTGATCAAAACGGGAAATGGTCAGACGAGCTTCCTCACTTGCGCACCGGTCCGTGGTCGCGACTGTAAAGCCATCCACCGACACAGTTCTCATACCAGGCACACGCCAGTCGCCCCAACTCATCCAGGGCGTAAGGCGCTCCTTCTCGAAAACAACGGACTCTCCGAGCAAACGGTTAGACGACATCTCGTAGAGTCGAAAGAACACCGGAGACCTCCACGGCAGCAGGAAAGGAACCTCTGACTCGGGATCGGGATGAGGCTGTCGATGAAGGTTTCCCGGTAGCACCCAGTACGGAGAATATGCTTCCAGTCGTAGGCAAGTATCCGGACTCGTCGCCGAGTAGAGAGGGGTAGCCAACGCGACCTGCCACCACTCCGATACTTGATAGAGCGAGAGTGAGCCGAGTGCTGCCGTTGACACAAAGGCTAGAGCGGTCTTCACGTCGGATCACTGAGGTCGATTGCGTAGCTATAGCTGATCCAGAGCACATCGGAATAGATCACAAAGTCGCCCCCTCTGCCGTACCGCTTGCGGTATTCGGCAAAGTCGCTATTAAAAACTGTCCCGATGCCATCGCCCTGCCAAGCGTAGACCTGTGCATCCATAAACGCATTCGCGAGCATCTGCCCCTTTGATAGGACGCCGCTCTCAGTCCACGTCCCAAGAAACTAAAAGCCATTGAAATCGTAGTAGTCGCGAATGTATATCCCGACCTTCTGCACCGTGAAAATCTGGCGGCCGGTTATGGTATCCAGCATCGCCTCGCCAACAACTCCAATCTTTACCGTCGCAACGCCGAGAGCACCATACATGTCGTCGAGTGTGTCGCCCATTGTCCCCAGGGTCACCATGTTGACCTGGCAGGTCTCATCTATCTCTCTTGCATCGTAATCAACCCGACCCAATGAAAACCGGCTAACACCGTCCCACCGAGCATCCTTGAGCACTCGCCGAAGACGATTTACTGCGGCTGGGTTGCTCACCTTTTCGAGCAACTGCCTGCAAGCTGCCTGGCATCTTGGAAACGTCATCGCCCAATCCATCGTGACGATGCGGTTATCTACGTGTGCCGCTGGGATCTGGGTCGCTCGAGGTAGCGCGATATTCCCCGGCGGCTGGCTGCCGGGATCTTTCCAGTACGAAGGCATCTCCCATGCCGGAGAAGCAAACCAACGATCCATAAGCGAGGCCGCCACCTCCCATCCCATCTTTCGCATCGCGCCCGGGATGGCCGTTAACTTCATCGTAGGGATCACAATGTCCACGGGCGAGGTGTCGGTGGCCGGCTTGAGCCGAAGATCCAGGTGCTGGGGACTCACCAGCGCATCTTGAGGGGCACCATCGAGGGCGTCGGAGAAACTGTTGAGGGACATATCAGGCGACCTCGACCAATGGAATGGAGTGGGCCACGTCGATGACAGCGGGGCCTCCATACGTGACCCGCCGTGAGACGCCCGCGGTGTCCACGGCAGCTGACAAGGCGCGATCTCCGGCTATCTGCTTCAGGCATCGCGGCAAAGCGTGGGGGCGTCCTTCGGTGTCGCAAAAACGGACTACGAGGGAATACGCTTCATCTAAGACGCCCGATCGACCGCCAGGCAGGGGTGATCCGACGGGAGCGTGGCCCTTCCCCCGAGTTTTCGACTCTTCTGCGCTGAGCCTGAGAGGGAGAGGGAGAGGACGGATCGTCATTGTTTTCGAGCCAATGATCTGAGAACACGCCATGAGGTTCTCGGACGACGATCAGATGCCCGCATGCCAGCCTGTCGCCATCGCGGGCCAGTCGGTTGTCACCGCCAGTAATTCTGGCCGTCGCTTCCGCGATCACGGTCATGCCATGAACATCGCATCGCACAGCCGCGCCGAGATAGGCGGCGAGGACACCTCCGCGCAGGAACGCGCAAGGGGTCCCCTGGAGGACTTCCCCGCCGCCGGTGGTCGTGTCGCCCTTGGCGGCTACGGGTAGCGAGCTCATGGCGACACCTCGCGAAACCCGACTGAAAAACGAGATTCATACATTTCTGCCTCCTTGCACCGACGGGCGAACCGAATGAGGCAGACTAAGCAGGTCAAGCGTCCATGGATATGGAACTATTCTGAAAATCGAAGACGATTGCCGCCGGGCACGCGGCGCGAAGCGGCCACCCTTACTTCTTCCGCCCCTTACGCATGTTCGCCCGCGAATCGGCGATCAGGGCACGCACGGCCACGGCGGCCTCATTCGGACGACGTCGACGAATGGCTTCGTACACCGCCCGATGCTGCGGCAGCGAGTATTTGAAATGCTTCGCTGTGCGCGCGGACATCACGAAGAAGGTCGCCAGCGCCGTCTCGATCACCGAAAACAAGGCGCTCAGCAGTTCGTTATTCGTCGCGGCCAGCACCGCCTCGTGGAAGCGCAGGTCCGCCGCGGCCCAGGCATCGAGATCGGCGGCATCCTCCATACCCTTCAGTGCCGCGGCGATGACGGCAAGCTGCTCCGGCTCGCGTCGCCGCGCCGCGGCCATGACGGCGGCGGGCTCGATGATCTCGCGCATCTCGACCAGCTTCTCGACAAAGTCTTCCGTCGGCATGGACGCGCAGCGCCAGCCCAGCACGTCGGCATCGAGGTGCTTCCAGAATTTCGGCTCGCGCACGCGCATACCGGTCTTCTGGCGTGTCTCGATCAGGCCTTTCGAGGCCAGGACCTTCAGCGCCTCGCGCAGCACGGTCCGGCTGACCGCCATCTGCTCGGCGAGCACGGCTTCCCCGGGCAAGGCATCGCCCGGCGCGAAGACGCCGCTGACGATGGATTCGCCGATGTCCTCGGTCACTCTCGCATGCAGATTCTTCGCCCCGCCCGCCTTCCCAGCCATCACACCATGCCTTTTCCGCAACGACCCGCCCATCCTAGCGACGTAACGGCGTTACGCGATGATGCAGCGCAACTTGTCACTTGTCGGACAAATATGATCTGGTCGCAGGACTACCCACCCAAAGGAGTCGAGTTGTGATGAAACCGGTAAGCGCACTGGTCTCGGCGATCCTCCTGGCAACTTCCGCCGCGGCAACCGCCGGCGAAGCTTCCAGGGCCTCTTTCGGCACGACGCCGGATGGCAAGGACGTCACCGTGGTCACCCTCACCAACGGCAAGGGGATGACCGCGAAAGTCTTGTCGCTCGGGGCCGCGCTCTATGCACTCGATGTGCCGGATCGCAACGGTAAACCGGGTGACATCGTCCTCGGCTACCCCGACCTGAAGGGCACTTTCGACAATCCGCAGTACTTCGGCAACACCGTTGGCCGGTATGCCAACCGTATCGCCAGGGGCAAGTTCACGCTCGATGGAAAGCAGTACTCGGTGCCGGTGAACAATGGCCCGAACTCCCTCCACGGCGGCAAGGTCGGCTTCGACAAGGTCATCTGGACCGTCGACAAGGTCGAATCCGGCGCCACCCCCAGCGTCACGCTGACCTACGTCAGTCCCGATGGCGACCAGGGTTACCCCGGCAAGCTCACCGCCACGGCGAAGTACTCGCTGGATGACAAGAACGAGCTGACCATCGAATACACCGCGACGACGGACGCGCCGACCATCGTCAACATCACCAACCACACCTACTGGAACCTCAGCGGTGAAGGCAGCGGCAGCGTCATGGACCAGGTACTGATGATCGCGGGCGATGCCTATCTGCCCACCGACGCGACGGCGATTCCGCTGGGCGAAGTGCGCAACGTGGCGGGAACCGATTTCGATTTCCGCAAGGCCAAGCCGATCGGCAAGGACATCCGCGACTCGAAAGAACAGCAGCTGGTCTTTGGCCGGGGCTACGACCACAACTGGGTGATCTCACGGAAGGAAGCCGCGCAGCCGCGCGAGGTGGCGCGGGTGACGGATCCGAAGAGCGGACGCGTGCTGTCGCTGTGGTCCGCACAGCCGGGCCTGCAGTTCTATTCGGGTAATTTCCTCGACGCGACGTCGTCGGGCAAATCGGGCGGTATCTATCGTCAGGGCGATGCCTTCGCGCTCGAGCCGCAGATCTTCCCCGATACCCCGAACCATCCTGACTTCGGCTCCGCGCGCCTGGAGCCGGGCAAGACCTACAAGAACACGATGACCTACAAGTTCACGACCACGAAGTAACCGCTATCCGACGTCGTGATGCAACGCTTCCGCCGGCCGACGCCGGCGGAAGCGTGGCGCCAGCTCCACCAGATACATCGCGGCAAGCACCATCGTTCCGCCAGCGACCATGCGCGTCGTAAGCGCGTCGACGCCAAGCAGCACGGCGAATCCCGCCGCGAACACCGGCTCGGTCGTCATCACGATCGCGGCGCGGGTCGCCGGCATGTGCGCCTGTGCCCAGGTCTGGACCAGCATCGCAAAGGCGCCCGCGACCAGCGCCATGTACAGCACGGCAATCCAGGCCTTGCCGTCCGGCGGCAACGACGGGCCATGGTGGGGCAACGTCGCAAGCAGACACACGGCGGCGATACCGACCATCTGGACGGCCGACATGCCGAAGGCATCGCCCGGTTTCGACCAATGGCCCAGTCCAACGATGTGCAGCGCGTACAGGGCCGCGGACGCGAGGGTCAGCAGCACACCGATATCGATCTGGAAGCCGTTCAGGGCCAGAACCCCGAGGCCCGCGGTCGCCAGCACGACGGCCAGCCATGTACTCAGCGGCATACGTTGGCGGAACAGCACGAGCGCCAGAATCGGTGTAAGCACGACATACATGCCGGTAACGAAGCCACTGACACTGGGCGAGGTCAGCGCAAGGCCTTCCGTCTGCAGCCACTGCGCGAACCCGTAGAGCACGCCGAGTGCGAGGCCACGCCTGCGCTCCGCACGGCCAAGACGCCAGACCGGCCGCGCGAAGAGCACGAGCATCACGATGGCGGCGAGAAAGAAGCGCACGGCAAGAAAATCGACCACGGCCATACGACCGACGACGTCCTTGATCAGGACGAAAGTGGATCCCCAGATCGCCGTGACCGATAGCAGCCCGATGGTGGCGAGACCACCGCCTTTCCGCGCGCTCATCGCGGCTTGCGCATCAGCTGGCCGGGGATCTTCAGCAGGAAATGGCTCCAGATGCCGAGCCAGACCGCCCAGCGCACGAACGGGTTACGCGCGGAGGGATCGTGCCGGCGAAACCAGAGGTACATGCTGCGATGCTTGTGGCGGCTGACGAAAACGGGACGATGACGGCTGGATCCGCCCTTCCCGTGCAGGACACGCACGTCGCCGGAGAGGACGACCCGGTATCCGGCGTCGCGCGCACGGCGACAGAGATCCATATCCTCGCAGTGGAGGAAGTAGGTTTCGTCGAAACCCGCCAGGCGGTCGAACACCTGACGCGGGATGAGCATGATGGCGCCGGAGACGATCTCGACCTCTTCCGCGCCACTGGGAATGGGCCCCTGAATATCGATACCCGCGTCACCGGCCAGTCCAAGCTTGGTACGCAGCGCGCGAGCCAGCAACGGATCGCGGCGGCGCGATGCCGGGTCGGGATGACCCTCGTTGTCGCATACGACCGCGCCGACGATGCCGGTGTGGACATCGATATGTGCGGACATCCGCGCGATGGTGTCCGGCTCGACGAGGCAGTCGGGATTGAGGATGAGCAGACGTTCCCCGCGCGCCTGCGCCGCACCGCGGTTCACGGCGGGGCCGAAGCCGAGATTGGCGCGGTTGTAAACGACCCGCACCCGGTCGTCGCCCGCATAGGCGCGGTCCAGCGACTCGGGAACGCCATCGGCCGAGCCGTTATCGACGACGATGACTTCGACGGGCACGTCACTGGCGAGCGCGTGATCCACGCACTCGCGGGTGAACGGGCCGCTGTCCGCAAGGACGACGACAACGCTCGTGAGGCCGGGTGTATTCACCGTCTTCTCCGGAGAATCAGCCGACCCAGGCCCGCGCGTTGCGGAACATGCGCATCCACGGGGAATCTTCGCCCCAGTTTTCCGGATGCCAGCTCAGCTGCGCGCTACGGAACACACGCTCCGGATGCGGCATCATGATCGTGACGCGACCGTCGGCGGCGGTGAACGCGGCGAGACCGCCCGGCGACCCGTTGGGATTGAGCGGGTAGCTCTCGGTCGGCCTGCCGCGGTTGTCGACGAAACGTGCGGCGCCGTGGCTCTTAGAGGGGCTGCAGACGTTCGGGAAGTACACACGGCCTTCGCCGTGCGCGACCGCGACCGGAATGCGCGAACCCGCCATGCCACGGAAGAAGACGCTCGACGTGTCGAGGATCTCGAGCGTGGCCACGCGGGCTTCGTACTGCTCCGACTGATTGCGCAGGAACTGCGGCCAGTGCTTCGCGTCGGGAATGATGTCCTTCAGCTGCGAAAGCATCTGGCAGCCATTGCACACGCCCAGCGCGAACTTGCTGCCGTCTTCGAAGAACCGGGCGAACTGCTCGCGCAGCGCGTCGTTGTAGAGGATCGAGGTAGCCCAGCCGCGGCCGGCTCCCAGGACGTCACCGTAGGAGAATCCACCGCAGGCCGCGAGGCCCACGAAGTCCTTCAGATGATGACGACCGGAAACGAGATCGGTCATGTGCACATCGACCGCGTCGAAGCCGGCACGATCGAACGCGGCGGCCATTTCCACCTGGCCGTTCACGCCCTGCTCGCGCAGGATCGCCACGCGCGGGCGCTTGCCGGACTGAATGTACGGCGCGGCGATGTCGTCGGCAGGGTCGAACGTGAGCTTCGGCGAGATGCCCGGATCGGCATCGTCGAGGCGCCACTCGCTTTCCTGGCCGGCGCTGTGCGGGTTGTCGCGCAGACGCTGCATGGCGTGACTGGTTTCGTTCCAGGCACGGAACAGCTCGGTCCAGTTCCACTTGAACGCGGTTTCCCCGTTCAGGTGCAGCTTGATGCCAAGCTTTTCCTTCGGCCGGCCGACCATGTGGGTCATGCTCGCGAGGCCGTACTTCACCAGCAAGGCTTCGAAGGCTTCGCGATTGGCCGAAGCCACCTGCACCACGGCACCGAGCTCTTCGTTGAAGAGTGCGCGAAGCGTGGCTTCGGCCCAGCCGTCGAGACGGATTTCGAGGCCGCAATGACCCGCGAACGCCATTTCGAGGAGCGTGACGATGGCACCGCCGTCCGCGCGATCGTGATACGCGAGCAGCAGGCCGGAGCGATTGGCTTCCTGGATGAGCTCGAACATGGCGCGCAGGCGCTTCGGGTCATCCAGATCCGGCGGCACACCGCCGCCACGATTGAATACCTGGGTGAGCGCGGAGCCGCCGAGGCGATCGCGACCGGCTCCCAGATCGATGAGCCAGAGCTCCGTATCGCCACGATCGAGTTTGAGCTGCGGCGTGAGCGTGCGGCGCACGTCGTCGACGCGGGCGAAGCCGGTAATGACGAGCGAGACGGGCGAGACGGTCTTCTGCGCCTTGCCGG
This sequence comes from Dyella sp. 333MFSha, assembly GCF_900102405.1. Lineage (NCBI taxonomy): Bacteria > Pseudomonadati > Pseudomonadota > Gammaproteobacteria > Lysobacterales > Rhodanobacteraceae > Dyella > Dyella sp. 333MFSha. The sequence continues at coordinate 148,214 of NZ_FNBR01000002.1, forward strand.
CCTCGTCGGTCCACACGGTCTGCATGGACAGGGAGTCCTTGCCGACCGGCACCGAGATATCCAGCGCCGGGCACAGTTCCATGCCGACCGCCTTGACCGCGTCGAACAACGCGGCGTCTTCGCCAGGGTGATTGACCGCGGCCATCCAGTTGGCGGACAGGCGCACTTCGTCCAGCTTCATGGAGGCGGCGGCGAGATTGGTGATCGCTTCACCCACGGCCATGCGCGCCGCGTCGGCGCTGGACAGAAGCGCGACGGGAGCACGTTCCGCCATCGCCATCGCTTCACCCGTGTAGCCGTCGAAGTCCGTCATGGTGACGGCCACATCGGCCACCGGCACCTGCCACGGGCCGACCATCGGGTCGCGCGCGTTGAGGCCGCCGACGGTGCGATCGCCGATGGTGATGAGGAAGCTCTTGCTCCCGACGGCGGGCAGACGAAGCACGCGCAGCAGCGCTTCATCCATGCCCATGCCGGAGAGGTCGGCGACCAGGTCGACGCGCGGTTTTACCGTCACGGCATCGCGGTGCATGCGCGGCGGCTTGCCGAACAGCACATCCATGCCGAGATCGATAACGGTGATGTCGCGACGCGTGTCGCGAACGATCAGGCGGGCTTCTTCCGTCGCATCGCCGACGACCGCGTACGGGCAGCGCTCGCGCGCGCAGTACGCTTCGAACTCGGGGAGTTCGTCCGGCCCGATGGCGAGTACGTAGCGCTCCTGCGATTCGTTGCTCCACACCTGCATGGGCGAGAGCGTCGGATCGTCGCAAGGCAGCTTCGACAGGTCGATGATGCCACCGACGCCGGCGTCGTTGAGGATTTCGGGGATGGCGTTGGACACACCGCCCGCGCCGACGTCGTGGATGCTGACGATGGGGTTGTGGTCGCCGCGCGCCCAGCAGGCGTCGATGACCTGCTGGCAGCGACGCTCCATTTCCGGGTTATCGCGCTGCACGGAGGCGAAATCGAGCTCCGCGCTGGAGGTACCCGACGAGACCGACGAGGCGGCACCGCCGCCCAGCCCGATCAGCATCGCGGGGCCACCGAGCACAATGACCTTGTCGCCCGGACGGACGGCACGCTTCTGCACGTGGTCGGGACGGATGGCGGCAAGGCCGCCGGCGATCATGATCGGCTTGTCGTAACCACGACGGACGCCCTTCTCGCCGGTTTCCTGCTCGAAGGTGCGGAAGTAGCCGCCCAGCGCGGGACGACCGAATTCGTTGTTGAACGCGGCGGCGCCGAGCGGACCGTCACGCATGATTTCAAACGCCGAGGCCATGCGCGGCGGCAGCGGACGATCTTTTTCCCACGGGCGCGGCAAGCCCGGAATACGCAGGTGCGATACCGAGAACCCGGTGAGGCCGGCCTTCGGCTTGCCACCGCGGCCCGTGGCACCCTCGTCGCGGATCTCGCCACCGGCACCGGTGGCTGCGCCCGGCCAGGGGGCGATCGCCGTCGGATGGTTGTGCGTTTCCACCTTGATGGCGTACGGCGCGGATTCCGCCACCGTGCGGAACACGCCGTCGGCGGGATCGACGAACAGGCGCTGGCCTTCATAGCCTTCGATCACCGCCGCGTTGTCGTGGTACGCGGACAAGGTGTGCGCGGGCGACTTCTGGTGCGTGTTCTTGATCATGCCGAACAGCGAGATGTCCTGCGGTTTGCCGTCCAGCGTCCAGCTGGCGTTGAACACCTTGTGCCGGCAGTGCTCGGAGTTCGCCTGGGCGAACATCATCAGCTCGGCGTCGGTCGGCGGACGACCCATCTCGGCGTAACGATCCGCCAGGTACGCGATTTCGTCGTCGGCCAGGGCCAGGCCCAGTTCCTTGTTGGCGGCGGCCAGCGCCGCGCTGGCGTCGCTGCCCAGTTCCACATGACCCAGAGGACCCGGCTCGCCCGCCAGGAACAGGCCGGCGGCGTCATCCAGACGGATCAGCGGCGACTGCACCATCGGGTCGCAGAACGCGGCCATCACCGAGGCGTAGGCCGGATCGCCGGCCGCCGGCATGCCGGTGACCTGCCACGCGGTGCCACGCTCCACACGGCGCACGTCGAAACCCGCGCCGTGAAGGATGTCGGTGGCCTTGCTCGACCAGGGGGAAATGGTGCCCAGCCGCGGCACGACCCAGAACGTCGCGTTTTCGGGGGCCGTGGTCTTCGCCTCGAGCACGGCGAGCAGACGCGCACGCGCCTCACCCTCCGGCGCGGCGGAGCCGTCCACGAAGTACGTGAACCAGGCGGCCTGAACCCGCGTTCCGTGATGCAGGGCATCCAGGTGGGCGTTCAGTCGTTCCAGGCGAAATGGAGAGAGGGCGCTCTGCCCGTCGAGTGCGATCATGCGGGGAGGTATAGGCGCTGAAGGAAAACGCCCATTCTACATGATGTTGCGCGGCAACATCGGGGCGGGCCCGATGTTGCCGGCGACCGGCTGGATCAGCCGCCGCGGATGGTGCCGGCCGGGGCCTGAAGGGCCTTCAGCAGCTGAGCCGGGGTGACATAGCCACCTACGACGTCGCCGTTCTCGGTAACGATGGTCGGGGTGCCGTTCACGCCCAGACGCTCGCCCAGCTCGAACTCGTCCTTCACCGGATTGGCGCAGGTGGCGGCCTTGGGGGTCGCGCCGCTCATCGCCGCGTTGAAGGCGCTCTTGCGGTCGGCGGCGCACCAGACCGAGACGGCCTTGGTATACGAGGGGGTGTCGTTGCCCGCCGTGGTCTTCACGCCCTCGCGCGGCCAGAACACGTATTCCACCGCGATACCCTGCTTGTTGTACTCGGCGATCTGCGAGTGCAGCTGGCGGCAGAAACCGCAGTCGACGTCGGTGAAGACGGTGACGGTGTGCCTGGGATTGGCGGGCGCGTAGATGAGGCGCTGCGAGGCCGGCACCTTGGCGAGCTCGACCTTGCGTGTGGCGGCCCAGCTGGCGGCGCTGAGATCGGTCTTCGACTTCAGGTCGATCAGGTTGCCGTTGATCATGTAACGGCCATCGGCGCTGACATAAACCATGCGGCCCGAGGCCACGACCTGATAGAAACCCGGCATCGGCGCGGCGGAGATCCTATCCACCGTAATGCCCGGGCCAAGCGCCTCGACCGCGTCGCGGACGGCTTTCGTATCGTCGGCGGCGTGGGCGCCCATGGCGAAAGCGCCAGCCACCAGCGCCGGGAGGAATTTTTTCAACATCGGTACGACTCCATCTGTCACCGGGGGGATGCGGGAGAGCGTTGGAACACGTTCGCCGCTTTCGGTTCCCCCGATTGTGGCATGGGCGTCAGCCGCGCGGGTGGTGCTGGGCGTGAAGGCGCTTGAGACCTTCCTTAGCCACCAGGGTATAGATCTGTGTGGTGCTCAGCGAGCTGTGACCGAGCAGCATCTGCAGGGCACGCAGGTCGGCGCCGTGATTGAGAAGATGCGTAGCGAAGGAGTGACGCAGGACGTGCGGGGATACCCGTTTCGATGGAATGCCTACTTGCACGGCATAACGTTTGACGAGGGTCCAGAACATCTGCCGGGTCATCGCTCCGCCCCGCTTCGAAAGGAACAACGCCGCCGGCTGGCCGTGCCCTTTCGCCAGCAGGGGACGCGCCTCGCGCAGGTAGGTTTCCACATGCGCCAGCGCCTCCTCTCCCACGGGCACGAGCCGGTCCTTGCCCCCCTTGCCGGTGACCCGCAGTACGCCCTGCCGCGTGTTCAGACCCGCCAGTGGCAGATCGACCAGTTCCGACACCCGCAAGCCGGAGGAGTACATCAATTCGAGCATCGCGCGGTCACGTTGGCCCAGCGGAGTGCCGCTGTCCGGTGCGACAATCAGCGACTCGATCTCCCGCTCGGCAAGCGCCTTGGGCAGGCCACGCGGCATGCGCGGGCGCTGCATCAGCAAGGTCGGATCCTCTCGCGCACCGTCGTCGCGCGCCAGCTGCGCGTAAAACCGGCGAAAGGCCGACTGTCGCCGCGCCATGCTGCGCACGGCGACGGGCTGGCTCCCGTGATACGCGGACAGATCGTCGCGACCGGCCGTGGCCAGCCCCTTTCCCCGCGTGCCGAGCCAGCGCGCCAGCCCCTCAAGGTCGCGTTTGTAGGCTTCGAGCGTGCGCTCGGCGAGACCGTCTTCCGACCAGACGCGCTCGATGAAGCGGGCGATCAGGCGCGTATCGTCGGCGGCGAGTTCGGCGGCCGTCTGAGGCTGGGTATCCGTGGGCATGCGCAAATCTTCGCATGCCTGGACCCGTCTACAATGCCGCGTCGCCAACGCCGTGGAATCGCATGACTCCGACTTCGCCCGCTCCCGCATGGCGCCGCTTCGCGGCGATCGTCTACGACGTGCTCGCGGTCGTCGCCATCGTGATGGTGGTGGGCCTGCTCGCGCAGATGGTCACCGGCGGGAAGCTGTTCGACGAGCACGGGCGGATGCTGACCTGGTGGTATCAGCCGCTACAGGGCCTCGTGGTGGGCGCTTATTTTCTGCTGTCGTGGGTGCGCGGCGGACAGACGCTCGGCATGCGGCCGTGGCGCATCCGTGTCACGGATGCCAGGGGCGAGCGAGCGAGCTGGAAGCGCGGATCCGTGCGCCTCGTCATCGCGGCGCTTCCGCTCGCGCTCGTGCTGATTTTTCCGCTGACGTCGCTGAAGGCGGCCCTGTGGGCGCCGGTCATCGGCTGGGCGATCCTGCTGAGCCCCGCCTGGTTCGATCATCGGCGCCGTGCGATCCACGACATGGTCGCGGGCACCGAAATTCGCCGTCTGCCTACTTGAACTGATCGCTCGCGGGTACCCACGAGCCGGAATTCGCCGACGGCGCGGGCACGTTGATCTTGATCGACCCCTCGCAACCGGGTGGCAAGGGCCCGCCCGTGATGCGCGCCGTCGTGCAGAGCGCGGTGTTATCCAGTGCGACCGGTGCGGCGGCGACGGTGGAGCTGTTCGCGGGCGGCAGGTTCTCCGCCAGCGGCTTCGCCGGCGCCATGGTCTGGGTCTTCGCCACGGCGTCCTGACTGGCCGGCTTGGGCGGACCGTCGCCGCCGCTGCAGCCCAGCGTCAGCAGGGAGATCGCATTCATTCCCGGATTGCCCGCCGCCTTGCTGCCGGCGTTACCCGGACCCGCCGTGCAATTGAGGCGGATGCCGCGAGGGAGCGGCACCGCGAACTTCACCGTCGTCGCCTCGACACCATGACGCACGGCCGTATCGACGGACGATTCGCCCTTGGGCGTCCAGGCGCCGTCGAAACGGGTCGCCTTGTAGTCGATATGCACGCGCGCGCCGTTCTGCGGCAGAACGTTTCCGCGTGGCCTCAGCTCGGTGTACGCGCCGACCTGCCCCGCTTTTACGCCCTGCCCGCCAGCGACCCCGTCGCTGCGATCCGACGTGCCGTTGGCGCCGGTGACGCGGTCGCCTTCGTCCGCGCCCCTGGCCGCGCCCGGCTTGCCGGACTCCTGGTTCGCGCCAGGAGTGTTCGAGCCGGCGACGTTGGCGTCGCCGGGGGATGCCTTACCCGCCGACTGGCCTTGCACGGGCTCGGCCGCCTTGTTGTCACCCTGCTTGCCCTGGCTGGCGGCCGCCTGTGCCGTCGATTCACCGGCGGCCGTGTCGCCCGGGGCCTGACCAGGCGCCGATGGCGCCGTCTCGGCGCCGGCCACCGGACGCTGCATCTCACCCGGCGACACCGCCGGCGCCTGCACCGCCGGGCGGTCCACCGTAGCGACGGGTGCCGACACCGTCGGTCTGGCGGCCGCGTCCGGGAGCGGTACGGCCTCGAGATCGGCATCGGCCTCGACCGGCGGCGCGGTCACGGGCTGCACGGATACCTTCGGCGGAACGGGGCGCGTATCCATCGCCAGGTCGGGCTTCGGCGGCGCCACCGGCTCGGGAGCGACCTCGGGCAAGGGCGCGTCCTGTGGCGTCGGCGGTGCGGCGCTTTCCTCCACGTCCGGACGCGGCACCGTCGCCAGCGTCATCGACGTTTTGGGAACGGGCGCCGTCCTTTCGGAGGTGATCGTGGGCGGCGTCGGCGTAACGGTCATCTGCGACGCTGGCGTCGGCGGAATCGCCAGCGAGGCCGGCGGAGGCATCGGCGCGAGGCCTTCCGCTTGCGGCGGACGCACGGGTTCCGGCTGGAATGTCGGGGGCACGACCTGGGGCTTGGGCGTATCCATCGCCAGATCGGGCGGTGTCTGAGTGGGAACCGGGACCTTCTCCAGCTCGGGCTGCGGTGGCGGCGCCTTGGGCTGAACCACAGGGCGATCCGCCACCGCCGCCACGCTCGGCGGTGGCGCCGCGGGCTTCGCAGCGGCCTTCACCCTGGGGGCTTGTGCGGCTGGCACCGCCACGGCAGGGCGCGATGGCGTTTTCGCCGCCGCCACGGCGGCCGCGTGCGAACCCTGGGCCGCGCGGCTGGCTGCGGTGGACCACTTCGTGGTGTATTTGACCTTGGCCACGGCGGCCGTCGACGGCGTGCCGCGCACGGGTGGCTTCGGCGGTGGCGGCTTGTCGATGAGGCGCACCTGCAGGGCGTCCGGGTGCTCCGGTTCGGGCGGTGGCGGGAGAACGTCATACGCCGGCCCCAGGATCATCCCGAACAGAAACAACAGATGGATGACCAGCGTGCCGACCCAGCCTGCGATCCGGCGGCCGCTCGCCCGCGGACTCTCACGCAGCAGACGACGGTAGACAAGCGCGTGCATCGCCGCCTCGCGCGGCGAGACGGGCAGCGATGTGGCGGCGTCGGGTCGCTCGCTGTCCGGGGGCAGAGTGTTCGGCATCGGGCGCTAGTGTCCACGCTGACGCCGCGCCGCACAATCGTGGCGTGCGTCGCAGGCGTCAGTTACCCGTGCGGCGTGCGCGCTCGGCGTTTTCCTGATCCATCGCCTTCAGCGGCGTGTCGGTCGGGCAGCCCTCCTTGACCCGCTCGTCGGCACGGTACGCGGCGATGCATTCGGCTTCCGTGCGCTGAGGCGGCGCGCCCGGCAGATCCTTTACCAGCGGTGCATTAGCCATGTTCAGGCGTGTGTCTCCGTCCTTATGCGCGGCCTTCGAGGGGTCCTCGCCGCCACAGCCCACCGGCAGCACGAACAAGACCGTGGAGCAGTTCACCCGCGTGCCATGACCGAGATCGATGGTCTTCTTCACCGTGGTCTTCTCGATGACGCGGCGCATGCCCTGACTGACCACGTTCTCGTCGCGCGGTGCCCAGTCCTTCTCGAAGCGGGTCTGCGTGTACGTGACCGTGGTCTTGTGCGACATCACGCTTGTGTTATCGGTCGGCCGGGGGGGCGTGTAGTCCGAGCCCGCCGGGTTCGCACCGGTCTTCGGCAGGGCAATCGAGCCGTCGGTGCCGAACAGGTTAGGCGGGGGCCGCGCATCGGCAGACGTCACGGCGGGCGCAGTGTCGGCCGGCGTCGGCGCCTCCGGCTTCTTTTTCGGCGGCGGCGGTTCGGGACGGGTAGCCTCCGGTGAGCGGACTTTCGGCGGCGGTTCGTTTACCGGCGGCGGCGGAGGTGCCTCGACCGCGGGCGCCGGCGCGGTCGGCTCGATGAAGCGCACCTCGAGTACGTCAGCCTTGTCCTGGGGGACGAAGAAGCCGACCTGGACCCGCGGCTCCATCTCGTAGCGGATGACCAGAATCAGCAGGACGTGGAAGACCAGGACCGCGGCAAGCGCCAGGATGAAACGCACCCGGTTCCGCGGCGGCGGCTGCCGTCGCATAGCCCTGAGGACGGCGAGCGTCTCCGGGTCCAGCGGCACCAGCCCATGCAGGCGCGACGACGCCTCCGGCTCGAGCCGGTGGGTGTCGACGAACGGCGGTGGCGCCTTGCCGGGGTATTGCACGCGGGGAAATATCCCTTGGGCTCGATGAAAAGTCGCAAATGTTAGCGGGGTACTGCTGAGTGCAACGTAAGCCCGGGCTTGAGACCGCGCGGCGCCCGGAAGATTCCCCTTGATTCTTCATCCCGGGAGGAGAAGGCTAGCGGTCTGGGGGGGATCCTTCGTGTCACTGAAGGAGGGTCGCATCGTGTCCCAATCCACGGAACGCATCCGCAGCCTCGCCCTCGCCGGACACGCCGGCGCCGGCAAGACCACCCTGTTCGAAGCCATGCTCCACGCCGGCGGCGCATTGACCGCCATGGGCAGCGTGGAGCGAGGCAGTACCGTTTCCGACACCGATCCGATGGAGAAAGCGCGCGGGCATTCAATCGATGCCTCGATCGCCTCCATCGAGCGCAACGGCTATCGCATCCATCTGCTGGACACCCCCGGCTATGCCGACTTTCGAGGCCCGGCACTCGCGGCGCTCGCCGCCGCCGACACGGTAGCGATCGTCGTCAACGCGGCCAACGGCATCGAACACGGCACGCGCGCCATGATGAGTTACGCGAAGGAGCGCCGGCTCGCACGCATCATCGTGGTCAATCGCATCGACGTCGAGGGCGCGGACCTCGCTCTGCTGGTGGACGATCTGCGTAACGAATTCGGGAACGAATGCCTTCCCCTCAACCTCCCCGCATCGCAGGGACACACCGTGCGTGATGCCTTTTTCCAGACGACGGGAGATACGGATTTCTCGTCCCCCGGAGAGGCACACCAGCGCATCATCGATCAGGTGGTCGAGATCGACGACGACGTGATGGCGCACTATCTCGACGCGGGCGAGTCGGCGTTGAGCACTACGGAAATGCGCAACGCGTTCGAGCACTGTCTCCGCGACGGTCATCTGGTGCCCATCGTATTCACCGGCGCACGCGACGGTATCGGCGTGAGTGAACTGCTGGAGATCGTGGAGCGTATTCTGCCCTGTCCCGGTGAAACGAATCCTCCCCCCTTCCATGACGACGCCGGCACGCGTTTCGAGGTGGCCGCCGATGCCGGAGGCCATGTGGTCGCCGACGTGTTCAAGATCATCAACGATCCCTTCGTCGGCAAGCTCGGCGTTTTTCGCGTCTGGCAGGGAACGGTGCGCCGGGATTCGCAACTGCTCGTCGACGACGGACGCAAGCCGTTCAAGGTGGCGCATCTCTTCCGCCTGAAGGGGCGTGAACATGTCGAAGTGGACGAAGCCCTGCCCGGTGACATTGCCGCGGTGGCGAAGGTCGAGGACATCCACTTCGACGCCGTGTTGCATGATGCCCCGGACGAAGCGGGCATCCATCTCGATGCGGCACCTTTCCCGTCGCCCATGTTCGGACTGGCGATCGAACCGGCACATCCCGGGCAGGAACAGAAACTGTCGCAGGCACTGGCGAGGCTCGCGGAAGAAGACCCCTGCTTCCGCGTCGAACATCACAAGGAGCTGAACGAGACCGTGGTGCGAGGTCTGTCGGACCTGCACCTGAGACTCATGCTCGAACGGATGAAGTCGCGATATGACATCGATGTCGTTACGCACCCGCCGCGCATTGCCTACCGCGAGACCATCGGCGCGCGCGCCGAGGGCCATCATCGGCACAAAAAACAGACGGGCGGCGCGGGACAGTTCGCTGAAGTATTCCTGCGCGTGGAGCCGCTGGAGCGCGGCATGGGTCTTATCTTCGCGGATGAGACCAGGGGCGGCGTCATCCCGAACCAGTTCATCCCCGCGATCGAGAAAGGTGTGCGTCAGGCGCTGGAAATCGGAGCGTTGGCGGGCTACCCGATGCAGGACCTGCGTGTGACCGTATATGACGGCAAGTATCACCCGGTCGACTCGAAGGAAGTCGCCTTCATCAGCGCGGGGCACAAGGCTTTTCTCGATGCCGCCTCACGAGCACGGCCACAGGTCCTGGAGCCGGTGATGGATCTGGAGGTGTCGATCCCGGACCGCTATGTCGGCGACGTGACGGGTGGGCTAGCCGGCAAGCGTGGACAGATCATGGGTAGCGACGCGCTACGGGGCGGCGAGACGCTCATTCGTGCGCGCGTGCCCCTGGCGGAACTCACCGACTATCCCACACAGTTGAAGTCGACGACCGGGGGACTTGGGCGGTTCGCCGTGGCGTTCAGTCATTACGACACGGCACCATTGGCCATTCAGCGAAAGCTGGCGGAGCAGTGGAGGCCGCGGGTGGACGAGGACTGATCCCGGGGACCTCAGGCCGAGGCGGGTCGATCGCCAGCGGAGCCGGCTCCCGCCAGGGCAGGCTTTGGAAGCCGGCCCTGGCAGTGCTCCCGGATCAGGCCGCCACAGCCTTGATCAAGGCATCCGTAAACGCCGGGATGTCATCCGGCTTGCGGCTGGTGATCAGGTTGCCGTCCTGCACGACCTGACTGTCTTCCCAGTTCGCACCCGCATTGACCAGATCCTGCTTCAGCGAAGGCCATGAAGTCAGCTTCTTGCCCTTTACCAGCCCGGCGTTGATCAGCGTCCACGGCCCATGACAAATCGCGGCGACAGGCTTGCCCGCGCCAGCGATCGCCTTGACCAGGGCCAGCACCTTCTCGTCCGTGCGCAGGTTGTCCGGATTGATCACGCCACCTGGAAGCACCAGTGCGTCGTACTTACCGGCGTCGGCGTCGTCGAGCCGTACGTCGACATCGACGCTCTTGCCCCAGTCCTTCTTGTCCCAGCCTTTGATCTGCGTGGCATCGCCGGGAGAGATGACGTCCACCGTCGCGCCGGCGGCTTCGAGAAGGCGCTTCGGCTCGGTCAGCTCGGACTGTTCGAAGCCGTCGGTGGCGATCACTGCGATGCGACGACCGTCGAGAGATTGGCTTGCCATGATGATGATTCCTCGGAAAGGGTGTATTCCGAGGATCAATGGCGGAGCATGACCGGGGCGTCGCGCAGGCGTCGGCGCCCCGTGAGCAAACGTGAAGAGAAGGATCAGGCGGCCTTGCGCTTCGGCTTGAGCATCGTACCGATGCAGTTCGGCGAGCCGCACAGGCAGGCCCAGATCTTCTTCAGGCGCGCCGTATGCGGCATGTCCAGCGTGATGCCGTAGTCGTAGGTCAGCTCTTCGCCGGGCGCGATATCGCGGATGGCTTCGATCAGCACGCGGTCCTTCTTCGACGGCTTGCCTTCCACGGCTTCCTCAACCACGGCCTGGCAGTTGGGATCGCAGCCATGGTTGATCCAGCGCGCCGTATTGCCGTTGCTGTTGCCGTCCACGATGAACTTCTCGTTAAGCGTGAAGAGGAAGGTGTGTCCTGTCTCGCCACCGTCGCCGTACTTCTTGTCGGCCTGGGCGTGGGTGATGATGTCGCCCTTGTATTCGACGATCTCGTCGCCGGCCTTGATGGGCGCGGTGGCGAAGACGCCGTTTCCGTGGATGGGCGAACGTCGTGCGGCGATGCGTCGGGTCATAGGGAGAATCGATGGTCTTGGATGATGATCGCTGATGATGCCTGCTCGCTCCCCGCTTGGGAACCGCGTTTCAAACGCACGTCTCGCGCGCATGCATGCCCGGCGCTACCATCCGACACCTGTTCGACGCACCCATGCCGGAAGCCCAGGGAATGATCTCGACCGTCCGCAACTCGTTCGCACGCATCGCGCTGCTTCTCGGCGTGGCCACGCTCGCCGCCTGCGGCCCCGCGAAAAAGAGTGTTTTTCCGCCGTCGGTGACCTTGCAGGAAGTCACTGCCAGGCCGGGAGGCGTCTGGCACCTGACCCTGCGCGTCCGTAACAACAGTTACGGCGGCATGTCGTTCGAGACGTTCCAGGGCACCCTGCAGGTGGGCAATCTCGCCGGGGTGTTGCTCGATGCGAAGGTCGATCAGGACATCCCGTCGTTCGCCGCCGACGTGGCGAAAATCGATCTTTTGCCGACACCGGACATGTCGAAAGCGCTGGCCGAACTGGCCGCCAAAGGCAGCTCCGGCTCGTTGCCCTATGCCATCGAAGGAACGATCACCGCCCTCCCGGAGCAGGAAAAGAAGCCCCGCACCTTCGAGGTGCACGGACGCAACTGGCTGTCGCCGGTACCCGGCATCCCCGATACCTATCGCTCTCCCTGACCTCACCCAGCCGCGCCCGCCGCGACGCCAGGATTCGCCATGACGATCTACAAAGCCCCCCTCGACGACATGCGCTTTGCGCTTTACGACGTACTCGGCGCCGAAGCCGTGCTCGCCCGGCTGGAAGGCGGCGAGGGCCACACGCGCGACTTGCTCGATGCCGTGCTCGACGAGGCCGCACGCTTCAACGAGCAGGTGCTGGCGCCCCTGAATGCCAGCGGCGACCAGGAAGGCTGCCATTACGACAAGGCCACCGCGTCGGTCACCACGCCCAAAGGCTTCAAGGAAGCCTACCGCCAGTACGCGGAAAGCGGCTGGGCCGGTCTCACCGCGCAAGAGAAGTTCGGCGGCCAGGGCCTGCCCGCCGTGCTGGGCGCAATGACCAAGGAAATGATCGACTCGGCCAACCTGGCCTGGGGCATCTACCCCCTGCTCTCGCACGGCGCCACCGACGCCCTCGAGCACCACGGCGACGCATGGCAGCAGGAAACCTTCCTGAAACCGCTTGTCGAAGGCCGCTGGACCGGCACCATGTGTCTCACCGAGCCGCAGGCCGGGTCGGATCTGGGCCTGCTGAAGACCCGCGCCGAGCCGAACGAGGACGGCAGCTACCGCGTTACCGGCACCAAGATCTTCATCAGCGCGGGCGAACACGATTTCGCCGAGAACATCATCCACCTCGTGCTCGCGCGGCTTCCCGACGCGCCGGCCGGCAGCCGGGGCATCTCGATGCTGGTCGTGCCGAAGTTCAAGGTAGGCAAAGACGGCAGCCTGGGCGAGCGCAACGCTGTCGCCGCGGGCGCCATCGAACACAAGATGGGCATCCGGGGCTCGGCCACCTGCGTGATGAACTTCGACGAAGCCGAAGGCTGGCTGATCGGTCCGGCGCACAAGGGTCTGGTGGCGATGTTCACCATGATGAATGCCGCGCGGCTCGCCGTCGGCATCCAGGGTCTTGCAGTGTCCGAGCGCGCCCTGCAGAACAGCCTCAACTACGCCCGTGAGCGCCTGCAGATGCGTGCGCTGTCCGGTGCGAAACTGCCCGACAAGCCGGCCGATCCGCTCACCGTGCATCCCGACGTGCGCCGCATGCTGCTGACCCAGCGTGCCTTCGTCGAAGGTGGCCGCGTGCTCGCCGCCTACGCCGCGCTGCAGAGCGACATCGAGTCGCGCGATGCGGATCCGCAGGCGCGCAAGGAAGCCGGTGAACTGCTGTCCTTCCTGATTCCGATCGCCAAGGGCCTGCTCACCGAAGCCGCGCAGGAATGCACCAAGGAAGCCCTGCAGATCTTCGGCGGTCACGGCTATATCGCCGAGCACGGCATGGAGCAGTTCGTCCGCGATGCGCGCATCATCACCTTGTACGAAGGCACCACGCAGATCCAGGCGCTGGACCTGCTCGGCCGCAAGGTCATGCAGCTGCAGGGCGCCGGTCTGAAGCATTTCCTCGGTGAGATTTCGGCGTTCTGCCAGGCGCACCAGACCACGGAAAGCGTCAAGGCTTTCATCGGGCCTCTCGCCGTGGCGACCAAGACCTGGGGCGATCTGACCCAGGCGATCGCCCAGAGCGCACAGGCCAACCCGGAGGAGCTGGGCGCGGCCGCGGTGGATTATCTCTATCTGTCGGGCTATGTGACCCTGGCTTACTGCTGGGCACGCAGCGTGCTCGCCGCCGAGGGCTCACACCTCCCCGCCGATGCGAAGCAGGCCAAGCGCGACACGGCCACGTTCTATTTCAGCCGCATCCTGCCGCGTATCCACGTCCACAAGGCGGCGATCGAGGCGGGCGTAGCGACGTTGCCGGAACTGCTGTAACCCGCTGGAGGGTGGCGGGGGTTTCCCCGCCACCCCCGAAGGTGTAGAAAAGGCTCTGGCCAGCCTTCCCACCGCGACGGTGCCCGACCCGATGAGCGACTCTCCGTTTCTGATCCGTCTCGCCGAGAGCGACGATGACGAGTTCATCCTTGGCCTGCTCCACCGTTTCGTCGACTTCCCGCTGCCCAACGGGCGCAGCAAGACCGATTGCCTCAAGGGCATCGAGTCGGACCTGGTCAGACACCTCGACGAACAACCGTCCAACAGCTACATCTTCGTCGCCGAGAACGAAGACGGTGACCCTGTGGGCTTCGTGCATCTTCAGAAAACCAAGGACTTCTTCACGCATCGCGACAACTGCCATATCTCCGATATCGCGGTGGCGAAAGAACACGAGGGCGAAGGCGTCGGTACCTTCCTGCTCGACCACGCCTACGCCTGGGCCAAGGACCATCGCTGCCAGTTTGTAACGCTGGCCGTGTTCCCCGGCAACGAGCGGGCCCGCGACATGTATGTGAAGCATGGCTTCGATACGGACCTGATACGGCTGGCGAAGCCGGTTCGCTGATCGAGGCGGTGGAACGAAAAAGGCCACCCTCGCGGGTGGCCTTTTTTTGATGGAGCCAGACAATCAGACCGTGGGGGTCGTGACTTCTTTCTGCTCGCGCGTGTCGAGACGCGCGGCCATGCGGTCGATGTTGGCCAGCGACACCAGGTGCGCGTAGATCCAGCCGAAGGCGCCTTCGCGGAGGAATTCACCGGCGACCTTCTCGTCGAGAGCGCGCAGCTTCTCTTCGTTGATGACGAACAGGCCGTTGAGGTTGATGCCCTTGCCTTCCTTCTGCAGGGTGATGGTGCGCGGCTCGAGCAGGTCGTGCTCGCGGAGCTTGCCCATGAACCACTGCGTACGGGCGACGTGGTCCTGGAACTCGCCGAGGAAATTCACGGCATTGGTCAGCGCCGGCGCGTCGGTGCCGTCTTCGTTGAACAGACGCTCACCTTCGGTTTCGTTGAAGCCTTCGTAGGCCTCGTCGAGGAACACGGTGAAGTCGTCGCCCTCGGTGCCGGCCGGCTTCTCGGCCAGCACGAACGGGTAGCGGCGGACGAACGCCGGGATGTACATGCCCTGTTCCCAGAAGCCGTTCTCACCGACCAGCAGGTTCTCGCCCTGACGCAGGCCGAGGAGGGCCATCGGGCCGGCCTCTTCCATGCTGTTGCCAGCGAAGAGGATCGGGAAGTCACGCGCGGCGGGCGCGAACTCGACGCCGGTCAGGGGCACGGAGTGCGCCGTGGCCGCGAAACGGATGTTGTTCACCGCCTTGAGACGGAGATCGCGATGCGCCGTGCGATTCAGGGGAACCGGACGCTCGTAGAAAAGCACTTCTGCCACTGAGAAACCCTCATGGACCCGCCGGACCTGGGAAGCCACCCCGGCCCCCCTTCCAAACCCGCGCAGGCGTTAACGAACCCCCACTATATCAGCGCTTCATGACCGCTACAGCCCCGCAAGAACCGTACCGGGCGTGCGCGATTCCGTCGCAATAATGGGCTATGCTCGGGCGAACGCCTCCCAGGAGGCGGGATCGGCCCCCCGATCCGCACGGAGTTCGGCTTGCTGGAACGCTCTTTCGCTTTAGTGAAGGACGAGACCCGATGACGATGGAAGTGCTCCAAGAGGACCTGCCGAGGGTAAGCGCGCTGCATACGACGCGCGTGCTGTCGCTCGACGCGGCGGGCCGCATCCTGGACTGGATCAGCTGGCAGGACGCCGTCTGCCTGTATGTCCGCGGCGTGGTGGCCTGGACACTGGGCGACGCCTGCCTCACCGTCCACGGCGGGATGAACCGGGCGCTCGGCATGCAGAGCAGCCTCGAGCTTCACCCCATCGTGGCCAGCACCGGCCACTGCCGGGAACACGCCGTCGATCCGGCGCCGGCGCTGACCAACACGGCCCTCTTCGCCCGCGACCGGCACATCTGTCTCTACTGCGGTCACCAATACACCCGCCACGAACTCACCCGCGACCACGTGCTGCCCTTGTCCAAGAAGGGTGCGGACGAGTGGGAGAACGTGGTCAGCGCCTGCCTGGCCTGCAATCTGCGCAAGAGCAACCGTACCCCGCAGCAGGCTCGCATGCCGCTTCTGGCCGTGCCCTACCGGCCCAGCTGGGTGGAGCACCTGATCCTTTCCAACCGCAATATCCTGGCCGACCAGATGGAATTTCTGGTCAGCCATCTGCCACGGGATCGACGCCCCGCCTGAATCCCGCCCGCCTTTGCCCGTAAGGTTTCACACGTCGTCCCTTGCCCCCGCCCCTCCGTAGGCGAACAATAGGCGGATGAACGACCTCTCCCGCTACCCTTATCTGGCGCAGATCGACTCGCCGGAGGATCTCCGGCGTTTCCCGGAAGACGAACTTCCGGCGATCGCCGACGAACTGCGCCGGTACCTGATCGAGGCCGTCGCCTCGTCGGGCGGTCACTTCGGCGCGGGACTGGGCGTCGTCGAGCTCACGGTCGCCCTGCACCACGTGCTCGATACCCCGCGAGACCGCCTCGTCTGGGATGTGGGTCACCAGTGCTACCCGCACAAGATCCTGACCGGCCGCCGCGACCGCATCACCACGATCAAGAAGAAGGACGGCCTGGCTCCCTTCCCCCGCCGCGAGGAGAGCGAGTACGACACCTTCGGCGTCGGGCATTCGTCCACGTCCATTTCGGCCGCGCTGGGTATGGCGATCGCTCTGCAGCGCCGAGGCGACCACCGCAAGGTCGTCGCCGTCATCGGCGACGGCGCGATGACCGCCGGCATGGCCTTCGAGGCCCTGAACCACGGCGGCGACGTCGAGCCGAACATGCTGGTGATCCTCAACGACAATGGCATGTCGATCAGCGAAAACGTCGGCGCGATGACCAAGATGATGGCCCGCGCCATGTCCAGCCGCACGCTCAACGCCTGGCGGGAGCGGGCCAAGAAGGCCATGCCGAGGGAGTCGTTCTTCGGCCGTTTCTTCAAGCGCTGGGAAGAACACGCCAAGGGCATGTTCGTGCCGTCGACGCTGTTCGAGGAACTGGGCTTCCACTACACGGGTCCCATCGACGGGCACAACATGGCGCAGCTGGTCCAGGCCCTGGAGACCGCCAAGGACCTCCCCGGCCCGCAGCTCGTCCACGTGATGACGACCAAGGGCAAGGGCTACGAGCCTGCCGAAAAAGGTCCGATCGAATACCACGCCGTAGGTCCGTTCGACCCGGTGGCCGGTCTTGTCAAGAAGAGCGCGCCCGCCAAACCGACCTATACCGATATCTTCGGCGACTGGCTGTGCGACATGGCGGCCGCCGACGAGCGCTTGCTCGGCATCACCCCGGCGATGCGCGAAGGCTCCGGCCTGGTGCGTTTCTCGAAGGAATACCCGCAGCGTTATTTCGACGTGGCCATCGCCGAGCAGCATGCGGTCACGCTTGCCGCGGGCATGGCGGTCGAGGGTGCGAAGCCCGTCGTGGCGATCTATTCCTCGTTCCTGCAGCGCGCCTACGATCAGGCCATCCACGACGTGGCCCTGCAGAACCTCGATGTCACCTTCGCGGTCGACCGCGCGGGTGTGGTCGGTCCGGACGGCGCCACGCACGCGGGCAGTTTCGATCTGTCGTTCATGCGCTGCCTGCCGAACATGGTGATCATGGCGCCGGCCGACGAGAACGAATGCCGCATCATGCTGAGCACGGGCTATCAGTACCACGGCCCGGCCGCCATTCGCTATCCGCGCGGTACCGGTCCGGGCGCGAAGATGGTCGAGGCGCTGGAGACGTATCCGATCGGCAAGGCCGAAGTGCGCCGTCGCGGGCACCACGGTCTGGCGATTCTTTCCTTCGGCACGATGCTGGCACCTGCCGCTGTTATCGCCGCGGAGACTGATGCCACGTTGGTGAACATGCGCTTCGTGAAACCACTGGATGAGGAACTGATCCTCGAGATGGCTCGGACGCACAAAGCTTTCGTCACCATCGAGGACAATGCCATCGCCGGTGGTGCCGGTGCGGGCGTGGCCGAATTGCTGGCCGCCAATGGCGTGACGTTGCCGATCCTGCATCTGGGGCTGCCGGACGCTTATCTCGAGCACGGGAGCCGCGAGGAAGTCCTCACGATGGCCGGGCTCGACCTCCCGCAGATCCGCAGCGCGATCGTTGCGCGGTTTCCGCAGTTCGTGGCGACGGAAGTGGCCAGCGCGGGCTGAGTCATCGCACGTGGGCCGTCGGCAACTCAGCCGTCGGCCCAGTCCTTGGGAAGTGATTGTAGAGGCAGCAAGTCGACTCGCGACATCTCGACCTCGTACGGCATGCCGTCATCGTCGACGTTCAACCGCCCTTGCACCTGTACGCCGTCGCTATCGTCGAAGGCAAAGTCGCTTACTGCTCGCGTGTAGTCACCCGGCTCCGGGAACACGACACGAAACCCGCCCAGGCCACCATTCGCGAGATCGGTTACACGAAGCGCATCAAGCCACGCGGCCTCGGGTTCAGCCATGCCTGCCTTGCCGATCACGTGCACGAGCAACGCGCGTTCGGGCACAAGTAGTGGACGCCCGGCATCCGCTGTCACCAGCTCATAAAGCCGATCGGCCCGCGCGCTCGTCCCGACGAACCGCTGCGCTTCATCAAGCGAACAGCGAACCGTCGCGCAGCCGGAAAGATCGAGTGTCTGATCAGGGTCGGGATTGATCCCATGTCCACCGGACACGAATCCGTTAATACCAAGGGGACGAACACCGATATCACCCATCGCCACAAGCACGTCGGACAGGGCGGCCACGTCGAGAAGCGCGAGATCACCATGCCGCGTGATGCGACCTGAGCACCCGGCGAGCAATGAAGAAAGCGATGGAGGTTCGCGTCCGTCGACGGTGGCGAATCCTTCGGTCCAGCCACGCTCTCCAAGCGTAACGGCTCCGGTCATGAAGCCATCGGGATAGTCGGCAAAACCCGGGAGTCGCCTGCTGGCGGCTACCGCCTCTTCGGCAAGCGCGCGCGTCGAGAAGACGCCGACCACGCGCTCATGGTCGATTTCCGCGGGCTCTTCGAACTCATGCCAGACCACGTGAACCTCGGCCAGCTCCGTCGCCGCACCCTCCGGAGAGTGGCGGGCGAGCAGCCCGGGCAACCCGTCCGCGACGGCGAATCCCATGGGCCAGAGCAGCACGTCGATGGCGTAAGCGATCACGCGAAATCCATCGAGGGTTCGCCTGAAACCGGGCAAATCGAGGTAAGCCGCGACGGACGCTTCGGCGTTCGCACGCGACGCATGCATGCCCAGATCTTTGACGTCGCCGGCACCTGGGCCGATCGAGTGCACGTGATAAAGAGCAAAGACCGTGGGCAGGTTTTCGCTCGTCAGGCTCATCGGACTGCCAACCTCGCTCCGCTCACGCGATCCCGCGCCTCCAGATCCTGTGCGGTGAAGACGTCCATGAGATCCGTGCGCTCGAGAATGGAACGAGCAGCCTGCCCCTGGTTCCAGCCGTGCTCCATGAGCAGCCAGCCACCGTCGACGAGATGCGCGGATGCGCCGGAGGCGATGCGCCGGATGTCGTCGAGACCGTCCGCCCCGGAAGCGAGCGCGCTTGACGGCTCGAAACGCAGGTCGCCCTGCCCGAGATGCGCGTCGCTTGACTCGATATACGGAGGATTGCTGACGATGACGTCGAAACGCTCGTCAACCACCGCGGAATACCAGTTGCTGGCAGCGAAGCGTACGCGCTGCAGACCGTGGCGCTCCGCGTTTCGCCGAGCGACAACCAGCGCCGGCTCGCTGAAGTCGACGGCCGTGACCGAAGCATCGGGACGTTCCTTCGCCACGGCGAGGGCGATCGCCCCGCTGCCCGTACCGAGGTCGAGCACGCGTCCTCCCGCAGGCAGTCGCTCCAGAACGAGCTCCACCAGAAGCTCGGTTTCCGGCCTCGGTATCAACGTGGCGGGCCCTACCTCCAGGGTCATCGACCAGAAGTCCCGCGTGCCCGTGATGTAAGCGACCGGCTCGCCTTCCGCACGTCGGCGCACGAGCCCTCCGAAAGCCGCAGTGGCGTCGGTGCCGAGTTCGTCATCGGCATGCGCAAAGAACCACGCGCGATTCACCCCCAGCACATGGGCTAGCAGCAGCTCGGCCTCGAGTCGGTCGCCAAGGGCCTCGGCGGCCTGGCGCAGGATCGTGCGGACATCGGTCATGTCCGGATTCTAGCCGCTGGACCGCAGGAAGGCCTATGCAAGGCGCCCACGGCTACAATCCCGCTCATGTCCCTTCGCGCCTTCATCCTTCTGTTCGTTGTGCTCCTCGGCGGCTGCAAGTCGGCGTTCTTCGGCGCGATGAATGCTCGCCAGTCCACCGATGGCGTCGTGGCACATCGCGATCTCGTTTACGACCGCGCACTGAATATCGCACTGGACGTCTACGCTCCGGCGCAGGCGACCCACGCGCCCGTCGTCGTTTACTTCTACGGCGGCAGCTGGATGAGCGGGAAGCGCCAGTGGTTCCGCTGGGTGGGCGAGGCACTGGCCGCTCGCGGCATCGTGACAATCGTTGCCGACGTCCGGCTCTGGCCGGCCGCGCGACAGGATGGCTTTCTGCATGATGGTGCGGAAGCCGTGCGCTGGGCACACGACCACGCCGGGGAATTCGGTGGCGATCCGCACGACGAGTTCGTGATGGGTCATTCGTCGGGCGGACAGGTTGCCGCGATGCTCGCTGTCGACAAGCAGTGGCTTGGTGCGGTCGGTATGCGCCCGCGCGACCTCGCCGGGTTCATCGGCGTCGCCGGCACCTATGACTTCATTCCTTTCGACGAACCCGAGTTCGCGGACATCTTCGGACACACGCCTGCCGAGCAGGCGCGTTCGCAGCCGATCAACTTCGTGGATGGTGACGAGCCGCCCGCGCTTCTGCTGCAGGGGGAGAAGGATACGATCGTCTCGCCGGCGGAGGCCGTCGCGTTCGAGGGGCGTTACCGGCAGCAGGGGGAGCCCGTCGAACTGAAGCTCTATCCCGCCGTGGGCCATGAGGGGCTCTTGCTGGCACTCGGGCCGCGGCAGCGGTCGGCTTCGGTGCTGGCGGACACCGTGGATTTTATCCGGCGGCATCCGGCGGCGCACTGAGGGCATCGCCAGCCGGGCTGGCTCCCACCGGGTATGGAATCACTGGGGTATGGAATCACCGGGGTTCTGAATCACAGCGGTGTGGAAGCACGGCGGACGTGGCGCTGCATCCGTTTTCACGGGCGGTCCGTAGAGTGCTTACATGACCCGACTCTTCCTCGTTTCTCTCGGCGCCCTGCTCCTTTCCGGCTGCCAGTCCGCTCTGTTCGGTGTGATCAATGCACGCCAGTCGTCCACCGGCGTCGTTGCGCACCACGACATCGTCTACGACCCGTCGGACGGGCTGGCGCTGGATGTGTACGGCCCCGTCGATGCGAAGAACGCGCCCGTGGTGGTGTTCCTCTACGGCGGCAGCTGGAAGAGCGGCAAGCGGCAGTGGTACCGCTGGGTGGGCGAGGCGCTGGCGTCGCGGGGCATCGTCACCGTGGTACCCGACTATCGCCTGTGGCCGAAGGTAAAACTGGACGGGTTCGTCGGCGATGCGGCAAAGGCCGTCCGCTGGACGCACGATCGCATCGGCACCTATGGCGGTGACACCGGGCGCGTCTTCGTGATGGGCCATTCCGCAGGCGGGCACATCGCCGCGCTGCTGGCCGCGGATGCGCGCTGGCTTGGCGCGGTCGGCATGAAGCCGCGGGATCTGTCCGGCTTTATCGGGCTGGCCGGGCCGTACGACTTCCTGCCGCTGAAGGACGACGACTTCATCGACATGTTCGGCCATACACCGGCCGAACAGGCGCGCTCGCAACCGGTGAATTTCGTCGATGGCGACGAGCCCCCCGCCTTGCTTCTGCAAGGTCAGGACGATTCGACCGTGCGGCCGTCAAATGCGCTTTCCCTGCAGCGGCGTTACGAGGCCCAGGGTGAATCGGTAGTGGTGAAGCTCTACCCCGACATGGGGCACATGGGCATTCTGTTCGCGCTGCGCGGCGGGAAGAAAGCCCCGCCGGTGCTGGATGATGTCGTGCATTTCGTCGGGAGCCCGTCGCCAGCGACGCCGGTTGCCGCCAGCGTGCGGACGCCGCATCACGCGAAGTGACGTCGATCGGAGCGGCTCGGATGGGAACCATCCCGACGGCGATACAGGCCGCAACGACGCCGCTATCAGCGCGCCTTCATTACATCCCGCCCTTCGGCATTTCCACCGCGCGCCGCGTCGAGCACTTCCGGGTACGGATAATTCAGTCCCAGTAGCTGCCTGACGTCCGCGCTGGCGTTCTCTACGAACTCGGCAGGCAAGGCTGCGGGGATGTCCTCCATCGGCTTGATGAACTTCGGCAGGTACTGCGTGATGATCGCCGTACGGTCGATAGTGCTCCGGTTGGGCATCGCGCAATGCCACACCGCGCCGAAGAAGATCACCGTATCGCCCGGCTCGCCGAGCATGCGTTCGCACCGGTCGAAGAAACGATCGCTCTCATCCGGGTAATGCAGCTGACGCTGCGAACCCGGTACATAGGCGGTCGCTCCGGTCTCCTCGGTGAACGGATCGAGCATGATCGTCGCCTGCGCGTTCAGCGGAAACGTCGAGTTGAGACGCACGGGATGCGTCTGCGGCGAGTGGTAATCCCAGTACGGATAATCGATATGGGGCTCCTGCCCGGGGCCGCCGGGAAGAATGCGATTGGCCGCGATCGAGCCCATGATGAACTCGCTGCCGATGAAGGCGCGCATGACCTTCATGATCGCCGGATGCGCCGCCATCCGCGAGAAGATCTCGCCCTTCGCGAGCAGATTCCATACGCGACGCTGCAGATTGATCCGCCCCGCCCGCTCGGCATCGCCCTGAAAATGCGTGACCTTTCCGCCACGGTCATCCGCGTTCGATTCGCGCATGACGATAGCGCGGGCCTCGGCGATCTCGTCAGCGCTGAACAGCCCCCGCAAGGTCACCGCGCCGATGCCGTCGAGCAGTTCGTTGACGATGAGGCCCGTATCCAGCGTGTCTTCGGTGAAGACGCGCGGAACGATGGACGGTCGGCGATCGGTCTGGAAGGAGGCATTCATGCGGACTCCTGCGCGGTGCGCGTTGTGGGAGGACCGGCGAGGTACCGGCTCGGTACTACGCTAGGCCGATTTGCAAGCGCTTGCAAACTGCATTGCAGCATCCGTAGAGTCGGTCTCTCCCAACCCCGGAAGACCATGCCATGAGCGAGCTGAGGATCGGATTGATCGGCGCCGGTTACATGGGTAAAGCGCACACGCTGGCGTTCCACAGCGTGGCGGCGACTTTCGAACCGACGCTGCGACCGATCTGCGAGATGCTGGCGACCTCGACCGCCGCGGGGGCCGCCGAACACGCCGCCCGCTGGGGGTGGAGGCGATCCACCGGCGACTGGCGGGAACTCGTTGACGATCCGGCGGTGGATGCCGTGGTGATCGCCACGCCACCGCGCACCCATCTCGACATGGTGATGGCCTGTGTCGCGGCGGGAAAACCGATCTTCTGCGAGAAACCACTCGGTGCCAGTGCGGAGCAATCCCTCGCCATGACCGAAGCGGTCGAGAAGGCCGGCCTGGCGAACATGGTCGGTTTCAACTACATCCGCACGCCGGCCAGTCAGCTCGCCCGGCAGATCGTCGCTTCGGGCGAGATCGGCGATGTCATTCAGATCAGTGCCGAGCATGTTGAGGACTATCTGCACGATCCCTCGCTGCCAGCCTCATGGCGCACGCGCATCGCCACGGGAACCGAAGCCGGCGCCCTGGGCGATGTCGCCACGCATATCGTCAACGCCTGCCTGCGCCTCGTCGGTCCGATCGCCAGCCTGGTGGCGGACACACGCATCGTCCAGCCGACCCGGGCCGGAGCACATGGTCCCGAAGCCGTGGAGAACGATGACCTTGGCCAGATGCTGTTGCGCTTCGCCAACGGAGCCACCGGCAGCATCAGCTTCAGTCGCATGGCCGCGGGACGAAAGATGGGCTACACGTATCGCATCACCGGTACCCGCGGTGCGATCGCCTTCGATCAGGAAGACCAGAACGCGTTGTGGCTGTATGACGCCTCGCGTGACCCGGCTCGCCGAGGCTTTCAGAAGCTGCTGATGGGACCGGCGCACCCGGATTACCTGGCTTTCAATCAGGGCGTCGGCCACGGCACCGGATACAACGAACAGATCGTGATCGAGGCGCGGGATTTTCTGCAGGCGGTGGCGACGGGCGATGCCGTGTGGCCGACGTTTCGCGATGGGTATGAGGTGGATAAGGTGATCGCGGCGGCGCTGGTGTCGAACCGTGAGAGGCGGTGGGTCGATGTGGGGTGAGTTCTCGGCTGCCGGGGTCGCGCGCAGGCGCGCTTCTACAGCTTGGCGGCCTTGCGGAGGCTGTTCCGTTGGACGAGCTCGCAGGAAAATAGTTTGCTGCGCGGGATCGTCTCGGGGTTTTCCATCCAGGCGACGATGCGTTCGATGGCGTGCAGCACCATGTCGCGAATGGGCTGTCGAACCGTGGTCAACGAATAGGACGCCCACGCCGCCAGCGGCATGTCGTCGAACCCGACGATGCTGATGTCCTCCGGCACGCTCAAGCCACGCTCACGACACGCGTCGATGGCACCAAGCGCCAGCACGTCGTCCGCACAGAAAACCCCATCGATGGCCGCACCTCCATCGAGCAACGCGTGCATCGCCTTGCGGCCGTGCTCGTGGCTGTAGTCGCCCGCATGGATGCTCTCCAGCAGAAGACCTCCCGCCGCGGACGCGAAACCGTTACCGCGATCCAGCGTCGACGCATCGTGCGCGGAGCCGCCGATAAACGCCAGCCGGACCAGGCCGCGTTCGCGCATCGTCTCCGCTACCATCCGCCCGCCCGCCTCGTTGTCCACCGTCACCACCGGAACGGGCGACGAACGCCCTGGCCGGCCGAAGACATGCAGCACGGGCAGCCCCGCCTCGCGACATGAGGCCGCGAAGCCCGCTGGCGGTGCGGAGGTCGCAATCAGCACGGCATCCACGTTGTACTGGCGCACCATGTCGATGGCTGCCCTGCCATCTTCGTCCTCACCGAGGTTCGCCAGCAGCGGGCGAAGGCCCCTCGCCTGCAGCTCACGGGTGAACAGGTCGAAGACCTCCATGAAGGTCGGGTTGGCGAAATGATTCGATACCAGCCCGATCAGCTCGGTGCGGCCGGTCATAAGGCTGCGCGCTAAATGATTGGGGCGATACCCCAGTCGCGTCGCCGCCTCGGTCACACGTTCGCGCGTCCTGGCGGAGACACTGGCACCTGGGGTGAACGTCCGGGAGACGGCGGAAATCGACACGCCGGCGGCTTCGGCGACATCGCGAGCGGTGGCCGAGATGGGACGTGGCGATGGGATGGTCCGCTGTGACATGGTGCAAGATTAGCGCATGACGCGGCCAACACGCCGACGTAGATCACACCGTCACGGAGATGCGTGCCGACGCCTGTTCCATCAGGCTCATGCGGGCTGCGAGCCCTTCATAGAAAACCGCAGCCGTATCGTAGCCGTTACGACGGTCGAAGCTGGCGATGCCTTCGATCGTCCCTTTAAGATCGATGGGCGAATCGGCCCGCTCGGTATACCACTCCCCAGGGATCGAACTTCCCAGTGCGGAGGCATCGCCAATATCGATCGTGCCATTTTTGAGGTTTTCGTCGAGGTAGGCCTGAAGCTGCCGCGGCGTGATGCGTGAGAAATCGATGCGCGCGACGTTGCCGGGCGCCGATGGCGACTCAACGATCCGAGGTGAACATTTTGCGGGCACCGCTATGGACTGGGTGGCCGAAAGATACGAATTCGCTACTGGCGCTGAGACGTGCATGCCGATGTCCTCTTTTGAGAGAGGACCAAGCAAAGCAAAACCGCGGGAATGCTGCCAGCCATCAACAGCCAAGAGAGACGAAACCTTTCGCACGATCGATCTGTTCGCTTACGAAGAAGACGAAGACAGGAAAAGACGAGGACGATCGAGACTCACCCTACGAAAGAATCCTTAGTCCCTGATGTGTGATGCGCGGCGTCGTTCATAACAATGAGGACCCTGAAACTGGTATTCGTGGAGATCCTCGATGAAAGCAGACGTGCTCGCTGCAGCAGCCTTTTTTATGTTATCGACGCAAGCCTTCGCACAAGGAAACAATCTCTCCCGCGCTTTCGTATCGTCCGTCACCTCGAGTAAGGGAGGCTTCGAAGACACATCGGGGAGATCGTCGACCACCCGTGATCACGGAGGAACGTCGATGCTCATCAGAACGGATGACATAGGTTACGGGAAACACGCTCAAGCGCGATTGCTGGGCAGTCCCTTGCGTGAGGTTCAGACGCATGCGTTGTGCAAGGTCAACGGACGAACGGCGCTCTGCAACGGCCGCGGCACCGTCATCGGCTACCGTCGTACCTGGGAGGCGAGTGGCCGGGAAGGTGGGAACTTCGAGTACATGGTGATACCGAACGGCGTCGGCGCGCCTGTGCGCGTGAGCTTCCAGATTCGCTGAGGCATCCCGGACAACAAAAAAGCCGGGCGATCGCTCGCCCGGCCTTCGATACATCACCGACAAAGATCGATCAGCGCGTGATCGTCTTCGGGTCCTGCTTGGCCTTCAACGCCGCGCAGAGCAGCGTCTGCTCGCTGGTCTGCGCCAGACCACGCTCCGCGCCGCTGACCTGCCCCAGACGCGGCTTGAAGAACGCGTCCAGACGGTCGGCTTCCTCCTTCGAGCAGCTGCCACCGGCTGCCATCTCCGGCAGCCTGCCGCCGGCGAAGCTGCCCGTGCGGGCGACGATCTTGTCGTAGTTCGCGGTGAACCACTTCCACAGATCGTTACGGGTCGCTTCCGTGGCGCGACCGCCACGAAGGATGGACGCCATCTCACCGACCTTGACGTCCTTGCCGAGCGAGAAGTCACGTGCCTTGTTGGCCAGCACGGGATCCTTGGTCGACGCGAGCGCGGACAGCATCGCATTGCGCTTGGCCGGGTCCGACGTCTTCGGGATCTCGGCGATCAGCGCGTCGATCGCGGGAGCGCCACGCTCCTGCACCGCCACGCCGAGGGCATCGGCCAGCAGGTCGGGATCGGCCGCTTCGAGATCGAGATGACCGTCCTTGCTCTTCAGAGCCGCATCGCCCTGCTTGAGCAGTTCGGCACGCACCGACTTCTCGGCGATGTCGTCGTCGCCCAGGAAGCCGACCAACGCGGAACGGGTGAGCGTGTCGTTGTCGGGCTCGCCGGGCTTCTTGCGGAAGCCGAGGCTCTGCACCTTGGGCAGATAGGCGTCGATCGCCCACTTGCGCAGATGCGCACGCTGCGCATCCGTCGACGCTTCGTTGTTGAAGATCCAGCTGAACGTCATCAGCGGTGCGGTGAACACCTCGCGGGTCTTCGACGCGGTCAGCGGCTTCATGGCGGCAAGGACGTCGCCGGCATCGAGATCGCCGTGCTGGAACGCCGCACGGACGGCATCCGCATAGGCCAGCTGCTCGGCGTCGCTCAGCGTACCGACTACCTTGGTCAGCGCGGCGAGATCGGCCTTGCTCTGGGCGAAGCGGTAATAGCCGCGACCGTCGGCATTGGGCAGCACCCACGTGTTCTTCGTCGCGCCATCGAGCACCATCGTGCCGGTGGCCTGGTCGAGCAGTTCGCACTTGACCTTGTTCGCACCACCCGTGGTGCCGTAACGGACGCACATCGGCACGCCCCAGACGCGGCTCGCGTCGCCGGTGCTGCCGAGCGGCAGGTAACGGCTCTGCGCCAGATGCAACACGGTCTTGCCGCCTTCGACCTTCACTTCCGTCGTGACATACGGCACGCCGGACTGGTCGAGGAAGCTACGGAAGGCCTTCTTGAACGCATCGCCCTGACCGGCCGCCTCGGCGATGGCATCGATCAGATCGTCGGCCGTGGCGTTGGCGAACTTGTGCTTCTGGATATAGGCACGCATGCCCTTCTGGAAGACCGGGTCGGTGACATAACCCTCGAACATGCCGAGTACGGCCGCACCCTTCTGGTAGGTGATACCGTCGAACGCGGTCTCGATGTCGCCATTGCCGGTGATCGGCTGACGGATCTTTCGCGCGCTGACCAGGCTGTCGTTGTTCATCGCGCCCTCGGCACCACGCACGCGATCGAGGTCGGCGCGGTATTCCGGGTGCACCTTGGTCGTGACCTTCTGCTGCATCCACGTGGCGAAGGCCTCGTTGAGCCAGAGGTCGTCCCACCAGGCCATGGTCACGGTGTCGCCGGTCCACTGATGGGCCAGCTCGTGCGCGTTGACGTTGAACGAACCGCGTACGTACTGAGCGGCGGAATCCGGATCGATCAGCAGCAGCCAGTCGCGGAACGTGACCAGCCCGGCGTTCTCCATCGCGCCCGCACTGAAGTCCGGTGCGGCCAGCAGGTCGAGCTTGTCGTACGGGTAGCCGAAACCGTAGTAATCCTCGAGCGTGTGGATGATCGAGCTGGTCTCGCCCAGCACGTGCTCCATGCGGTGGCCCTCGCCTTTGGCGGCGATGCCGCGCAGCGGGGTGGCGGTGGTGCGGTACTGGGTCGGCGAGATGTCCGGGCCCTTGACCACATCCCACGGACCGACGGCGAACGCGACGAGGTACGTCGGCAGCGGCTTGGTGGTGGAGAAGGTCAGCGTCTTCCAGCCGGCGCCGGCTTTTTCTTCCTTGATCTGGGCGGTATTGGCGACGCCCTGTTCGTCGGAGGGGATGGTCAGGCTGATGTCGAACGGCACCTTGAACGAGGGCTCGTCGAAACCGGGGAACGCGTAGCGCGCGGAGACCGGCTCCATCTGCGTCATCGCGTACGGCACACCTTCGTGCGAGACCTTGTACAGACCCTGCAACTGCTTGTTGAGCGGCGCGGTGAATTCGATGGCGAGGGTGATCTCGCCTTCGAGCTTCGCACCGAGATCCACACGGGCGACACCTTCCTTCTCCGCGGCCACGGTGTATTTGCCCGTGTGCTTCTTGCCGGCGGCGTCGGTGACGGTGACCCTGGAGACCTTCAGCTCCTTGCCGTGCAGCCAGACGAAGTCCGACGGCTGCGTCAGCTTGATCCTGATGGTCGACGAACCGGCATAGTCTTCCTGCCTGGGGTCGACCTTGAAGGAGAGCTTGTAGCTTTCAGGCTGGGCCCAGGTGGGAAGATGGCCGGTGGGCGGCGCGGCGTCCGTGCCGGCGGCGAGCGCAGCGCCACAGCAGGCGGCAAGCGCGGTGAGAACGAGAGGGCGGACGAGACGACGCATGGCGGGTGGGACTCCCCTGTGGGTAATCCCCCATCCTGGGAACAGGGGTGACCTTCGACACAGTGCCAGAAGGCACCCCTCGCTCGCTGCGGCGCGTCAGAAACCGGCGGCGTGCCCTCTTGGCGAAAAGAAAAGGCCGCGTTAAGCGGCCTTTCGGGGTCACAGTCGTCCGCCTCGGATCAGCCGGCGGCTTCCGCCTGCTCGAGCACCACGCCCACGGCGTGAATCACCGACGCGATACGCACGGCGCTCTGAATCGCCTGAACGGAAACCCCACCGTCGCGCAGCACCTTGTCGTGAGAATCGATGCACATGCCGCAGCCGTTGACGGCCGACACCGCCAGCGAGACGAGCTCGAAGTCGTTCTTCGCATCGCCCTTGTACGCACCGATGACGTTCATGCGCAGCTTCGCCGGGATGGTCGCGTATTCCGGGTGGCTGACCAGATGCTGGAAGCGGTAATAGATGTTGTTCATGCCCATGATCGCGGCCGAACCCTTGGCGGCGGTCAGCTGCTCGGCCGACGCGTGCTCGGCGGCGAACGACGCGACGGCTTCGGTCAGCGGCTTGTAGCGCGTCGAGAACGCGGCGCCGAGGGCGACCATGGAGATCTGGGCGAGATTGAGGCCCGGGGCGCCCGCTTCGCTCAACACGGAGTCGAGATTGAGCTTGAGGTCCTTGGCGTACTCGGGAAGCTGGCTGCGAAGATCGGCAATGCTCATCGGTGTGCTCCTGATCGTAATGAAAGACGTGCGGATAGGTCGCGGAATAGCTCGGAGCGCGGGCACCGGTTCACGCGGGGCGCGCCGAAGGCACGCCGCAAAGAATTCGGGAAGTAACGAAAAGAGCGTGTAGGAGCGCGCCATGCGCGCGACCCGAGGTCATCGCGAGCACGCATCGCACAAGGTGCGCTCCTACACAGGGTGCCCGCGCCGCGCGGGGGAGGGAGGGAAGCGGCGCGGGACTTTCAACGCTTGGTGCTTCAGGCGACCTTGAGGGTCTCGTCGCCGGACTTCCAGTTGCAGGCGCACAGTTCGTCGGTCTGCAGGGCGTCGAGGACGCGCAACACTTCGTCCGGGTTACGGCCGACCGAGCCGGCGGTGACGTAGGCGAACTGGATTTCGTTGTTCGGATCGACAAGGAACGTGGCGCGCTGGGCAACGCCGTCCGCCGTCAGGATGCCGAGGGCCGAAGTCAGGTCCTTCTTGATGTCCGCCAGCATCGGGAACGTCAGGTCCTTCAGGTCGGCGTGGTCCATGCGCCAGGCGCGGTGGACGAACTCGGAGTCGGTCGACACGGCCAGGATCTGGCAGTCACGGTCGGCGAACTTCTCGTTCAGGTCGCTGAAACCCTTGATTTCGGTCGGGCAGACGAAGGTGAAGTCCTTCGGGTAGAAGAAAACGAGCTTCCACTTGCCCTCGTACGACTTGTCCGAGATGGTCGTGAACGCGTCTTCGATCTTGTTGGCAAGCGGGCCGCCGTCGACAGCCAGCAGGTTGAACTCGGGGAACTTATCGCCAATGGTCAGCATGTTACGACTCTCCGTTGAGGGTGGTTGAAGTCATTGCGCGCTTGGTGACGCGACTGAACACTAAGGTTAGCGGGGCCGAACAGATATCTCAAATCGATTGTAGGCATCAATGTGATAGGCTGCGGCTATTAAGAACGTCCTGAGCCCGCCGCTATGAATCTGCGAGACCTTCAGTATCTCGTCGCCCTCGCCGAGTACCGCCACTTTGGCCGGGCCGCGGAGGCTAGCTTTGTCAGCCAGCCCACGCTATCCACTCAGATCCGCAAGCTCGAAGACGAACTGGGCGTCGCGCTGGTCGAGCGCACCCCCCGAAAAGTACTGCTTACGGAGACCGGCGGTGAGATCGCCCGTCGCGCGCGCGGCGTGCTGTCGCAGATCGATGAGATCAAGTCCATCGCCCAGCGAACCCGCGACCCGGAGTCGGGCACGATCCGCCTGGGCATCTTCCCCACCCTGGGTCCTTATCTGCTTCCGCACGTGATTCCTCAGCTACGGGCGCGTTTCCCGCGGCTCGAACTTCTCCTGCGCGAGGAAAAGACCGAGCAGGTGCTGCACATGCTGCGCGAGGGCACCCTCGACGCCGGGATACTCGCCCTGCCCGTCCACGACGACTCCCTGCACGTCGAGTTCCTTTTCGAGGAGCCCTTCGTGCTTGCCGTGCCCAGCGGGCATGCGCTGGCCGGGCGCGTCGCCCTGCGTATGGACGATCTTTCCGATCAGAACCTGCTGCTGCTGGAGGATGGGCATTGCCTGCGCGATCAGGCGCTGGAGGTGTGCCACCTCGCGGGCGCGGGCGAGAAAACCGGCTTCCGCGCGACCAGTCTGGAAACGCTTCGCCAGATGGTGTCCGCCAACGTCGGCATCACGCTGCTCCCGGCGCTGGCCGTCCAGGCGCCCGTCGCCCAGTCGCCGAACGTCGACCTGATCGCCTTCGAGGCCCCCGCGCCGAGCCGCCGGATCGCCATGCTGTGGCGCAAGAGTTCGGCCATGACGCCGTTCTTCGAAGCGCTGGCGGGGATCGTCCGCGACCTGCCCGCCGACCTCTTTCATCCGCGAGGGACGGGGGCGCGTCAACCGGACGGCCGCCTGGCCGTTGCCTCTCCATCTCTCTGACGGTTTCGCCGCATGCGTGTTTGGCTCGTCCTTCTGCTGATCATCTGTGGCTGGGGCGGCTATGCCTGGTGGCGGCATCGTCCCGTGCATGACGCCCCTGGCATCGTCGCGGGCGACATACCCGATCAGGAAGCGCTGGGCTCGGGCACCCTGCTCAAGCGCGGACGCTTCACGCTCACGCCGCGCGCGAAATTCTCGATGAGCGGGCGCGTCCTGTCTCGCGAGGATTACCAGCTGGACGATCTCGCGCCCATCGCGCCTACGGACCTCGCCCTGGGCTGGGGGCGCATGTCGGACAATGCCGTACTGGACAAGATCCGCATCTCGCAGTCGAACCGGTTCTACTTCTGGTACACCGACCACTTCCCGATCCCGCGCCGCGAGATCGAGGATTCCAGCGCCAACATGCACATGATCCCGGCTAACGACAATGCCGCCCGGGAACTGCGCGATGTACGCCCCGGCGAGGTTGTCCACTTCGAAGGCTTCCTCGTCGACGTCGATCGCGACGATGGGTGGCACTGGAATACCTCACTGACCCGCGAGGACACCGGCGCGGGCGGCTGCGAAATCGTGCTCGTCGAAGATCTGCGCGAAGAGAAGCCGGCGAGCCCCTGATCGCGGTCCTCAGGACCCGATCAGGGCATGCAAAGGAGCGTCACTTATCCATTTGGCCCGACCGTTCAGGCCTGCCAGCTCGATGACGACGCTGGCGCCCCGCACTTCGGCGCCGAGCCGTTCGACCAGCCGACGCGCGGCCTCCAGGGTGCCACCCGTCGCCAGCACGTCGTCCACCACGATGACTCTCTCGCCCGGCGACAAGGCCTGCGTACCGATCTCAAGGCGGTCCATCCCGTACTCGAGTCCGTAGTCGAGGCCCACCACCGGCGGTGGCAGCTTGCCGGCTTTCCGGATGGGGACAAATCCGGCATCCAGTGCCCGGGCCATGGCGGCGCCGAAGATGAAGCCACGCGACTCGATGCCACAGACAGCGCCGATGCCCTGGCCACGCCAGGGTTCACAGAGCGCGTCGATGCATGCGGCGAAGGCGGTGGCATCGGCCAGCAGCGGCGTGATGTCCTTGAACATGATGCCGGGACGCGGAAAATCCGGGACGTCCCGGACGAGGTGGGAAATGAACGACATGGAGCTTTCCTGAAGAAGGGGGGCGGCGGCTCAGGCCGGCAGGATAACGCTGTCGTCGAGATCGTCGTCGGCGGCCACGCTGGCGCGAGCTTCCACGAGCTGCCTGTCGATCGCGCGAACGATGCTCCCGGCGGCCTCGGTCGCCGCGTCGGGCACCATGACGGCGACGAAATCGCGCGCCGGGAGCTGACCCACCGCCCCGGTGAGGAACTCGCCCGCGATGAACGCCGGGATACCCGCGTGCTCGAGCGCGTCCTTCACGAGGTGGGCGTCGATCAGGGTCTCGGCGTGGTAAGCGATGCGCATGGGCCCAAGCTACCCCGCGCCGTGCCCCGACGGCAAGCGTCGCGGGCCCAACAAAGGTAAACTCGGACGTTTGCCGCGCCCTTCTTTCCGAGCCTAAGCGATGTCGACCGAAACGCCCGTCCTGCAGCAGAACTTCATCCGCCAGATCGTTCGCGACGACCTGGCATCCGGCAAGCACGCGGCTGTCCGCACGCGCTTCCCGCCGGAGCCCAATGGCTATCTGCACCTGGGTCACGCGAAGTCGATCTGCCTGAACTTCGGTCTCGCCACCGACTACACGGGCGTCTGCAACCTGCGCTTCGACGACACCAACCCCTCCAAGGAGGACGTCGAGTACGTCGAGGCCATCCAGCGCGACGTCAGGTGGCTCGGCTTCGAGTGGGCCGAACTGCGTCACGCCTCGGACTACTTCGAGGTGTTCTACCGTTCGGCGCTGAAGCTGATTCGCAAGGGAGTCGCCTATGTCGACGACCTTTCCGCGGACGAGGTGCGCGAATACCGCGGCACCCTCACCGAGCCCGGCCGCAACTCGCCGTTCCGCGACCGCTCCATCGAGGAAAACCTCGATCTGTTCCAGCGCATGCGCGCCGGTGAATTCGCCGATGGCAGCAAGACGCTGCGCGCGAAGATCGACATGGCCTCGGGCAACATCAACCTGCGCGACCCGGCGCTCTACCGCGTGCGCAAGGTACACCATCAGAATACCGGCGACGCCTGGCCGATCTACCCGATGTACGACTTCGCGCATTCCTTGTCGGACGCGCTCGAAGGCATCACGCATTCGCTGTGCACGCTGGAATTCGAAGACCATCGTCCGCTTTACGACTGGTGCGTCGACCACGTCGATCTGGCCAACGATGCGGCGCTCTGGCAGCCGCTGGTCGACGCCGGCCTGCCGACGAGCCCGAGCAAGCCGCGCCAGATCGAGTTCTCCCGTGGCAATCTGAATTACACGGTGATGAGCAAGCGCAAGCTGATCACGCTGGTGACCGAAAATCTGGTGGACGGGTGGGACGATCCACGCCTGCCGACCATCGCGGGCGTGCGTCGCCGCGGCTTTACGCCCGCCGGCATCCGCCTGTTCTGGGAACGCATCGGCGTGAGCAAGCAGAACAGCACGATCGACATGAGCGTGCTCGAAGGCGCCGTGCGTGAAGACCTCGACGTGACCGCGGCGCGGCGCCTGGCCGTGATCGATCCGGTCAAGCTCGTCATCACTAACCTCGATGCCGCGCATGCGGAGTCGCTCACCTTCCCGAATCATCC
The DNA here is from genome assembly GCF_900102405.1 of Dyella sp. 333MFSha. NCBI lineage: Bacteria > Pseudomonadati > Pseudomonadota > Gammaproteobacteria > Lysobacterales > Rhodanobacteraceae > Dyella > Dyella sp. 333MFSha. Next base: position 182,675 of record NZ_FNBR01000002.1, read on the forward strand.
GAAGGACGAATCGTTCGGCAGCCGCAGCGTGCCGTTTTCGCGCGAGCTGTGGATCGAGCGCGAGGATTTCGCTGAAGTCCCGCCCAAGGGATTCCATCGTCTGAAGCCCGACGGCGAAGTGCGCCTGCGCGGCGTCGGTATCGTCCGTTGCGACGAGATGATCAAGGACGCGGACGGCACCATCACCGAACTGCGCTGCACGCTCGATCTCGAGTCGCGCACCGGCATGCCGGGCGCGGATCGCAAGGTCAAGGGCACGATCCACTGGGTGAGCGCACGCGATGCCGTCCCGGCCGTGGTGCGTCTGTACGACCGCCTGTTCGATGTTACCGATCCGGACGACGACAGCGACGGCAAGACGTACAAGGACCATATCAACCCGAACTCGCGACGGATCGTGCATGCCTATGTCGAACCCGCCGCGGCCGCTGCCGCGCGGGAGGACCGCGTGCAGTTCGAACGACTGGGTTTCTTCGTGGCCGATATGCACGACCACACGCAGGACGCGCCGGTATTCAACCGCATCGTCACCCTGCGCGATTCCTGGGCGAAGCAGGCCTGATGCTGTACGCACAGGTCCATCTCACCCTGCCCGCCTGGGTCCACGAAGCGGTCGACACGTCGATGACGTACGCCGGTGACGAGGCCAAGGTCGGCCTCGCCATCGAGCTGTCGTCGCGTAACGTGGATCTCGCCACCGGCGGCCCGTTCGGTGCCGCTGTGTTCGATGGCAACGACCGGATCGTCTCCATCGGCGTCAACCGGGTCGTGCCGCATAGCTGCTCCGTCGCACACGCGGAAATGATGGCGTACATGACGGCTCAGCAGCGGATGCAGCGTTTCCGCCTCAACGAGGACGGCTCACGCTTCGTGCTCGCCACCAGTTCGCAGCCCTGCTGCCAGTGCTACGGCGCCACCGTGTGGGCGGGCGTCGATGTCTTGCTGATCGGCGCGCGATCCGCGGACGTCGAGGAACTCACGCCATTCGACGAAGGCCCCCTGCCCGCCGACTGGATCGGTGAACTGGAGCGCCGCGGCATCGCCGTGCGCCGGGACATCCGCCGCGACGAAGCTCGCGACGTCCTGCGCCGTTATGGCGAATCCGGCGTCGCCTACTGATCCGGATGCTCACCCGGTGAAACGCTGGCGCGCCGCCCTGCCTCTCGCCCTGATGGTGCTGGCGGGCGTCATCGCGCTCGCCAGTGGCGCACTGGACCGCCTTCACCCCAGTCACCTGCTGGCGGAGGAAGGCATGCTACGCGCGAGCATCGCCGTCCATCCCGTGCTCTCCCGTGTGTCGTATGCCGTGCTGCTGACGCTGGCCATCGCGACCGGCGTGCCCGGTACGATCGTCATCGTTCTGGCCGGCGGACTGCTCTTCGGCATCGCCGAGGGCAGTGCCCTGTCTTCGCTGGCCCTGGTGGCCGGCTCCCTGCTTCTCTATGCCGCCAGCCGGCATGCCTTCGGTCACGGAGGGCGCCAGCCGCCCGATCTGGCGCGGCGCGTTCGCGAGGGCTATGCGCGGCGTCCGGTCAGTTACACGTTCGCCCTGCGCTTCGTTCCCGTCGTGCCGCTGGGCGCCATGACCGTCGTGCTGGCGTGGCTTCGCTGCCCCCTCTGGCTGTTCATCGCCGCCACCTGGCTGGGCGGCACCGTGTCCCTCGTGATCGAGAGCGCGATCGGTGCCGGCTTGGCCTCCACCCTGGGCGGGGATGCGCCTTTCAGTCTGATCGACCCCCGCATCCTGGTGCCGCTGTGCGCCTTTCTGGTCGTCAGCCTGCTGCCGCTGGCGGCTCGCTCCGTCCGGACACGCCTTCGCCGCGACTGAGCCGGCGGAACTGCGCTAGGCTGTAGCCTCGCGGCGCCTGGGAGAGGCCCGCCGGGGGAGTTCATGCGCGACGTGTCGACTTCGTCATGGCTGGAAAAGGTGTGGCGTCGCACGTCGCTCGTGCAGCGCCTGACCTGCGTCGCGCTCGTACCCACGGCGATCAGCGCCCTGCTGCTGGTGACGCTGCTGACCCGGCATCAGATGGATACCCTGCACGAGATGGGCCGCTCGACGGCGGACGCCATCGCCCAGCAATCCGCCACGGTATCCGGGGATGCCCTGCGCACCGGTGAGCGCCGCGAAATCGCCCGCATCGCCCAGTCCATCGTCCAGCTCCCGCAGGTATCGCGTGTCAGGATCAGTGACCGTGACGGCGAAATCCTCGCCGACCGCGTCAACGGCACGATCGGCGATGACGACAGCCTGACCGTGGCGCGCGAGGTGCTCGATCCCCTGACCCATCGGGTGGTCGGGTCGGTAACGGTGGACGTCAGCGTCGAGGACGCCATCGCCGCGCAGCGCGCCAGCATGCAAAACGCCTTGCTCTGGCTGGCGCTCAGCCTGTTCATCGCCGTCATGATCGGCTGGTCGACCGCACGCTGGCTGAGCGCGCCGCTGCGCAATCTGGCGATCGCCGTGCGACAGCTCGGGCTGGGCGACCGCACCGTCGTCGTGCCGGTCACCGACGACACCGAAATCGGCGATCTCCAGCGCGGCTTCAATGGCGCCGCGTCGAAGCTGCTGCACGCCCAGATCGGTATGGAGCGGGAAATCGCGGCCGCCACCGAAGAGCTGGCCCGAAAAAATGCGGCGCTGGAAGCTGCCAGCGTGGCGAAGGCCCGCTTTCTGGCCGCCGCCTCCCACGACCTTCGCCAGCCCCTGTACGCCCTCACCCTGTTTTCCTCGGGCCTCGCGGTGGATGAATACGATCCGCTGAGACTCAACCGCATCGCGCACATCCAGGAGTGCGTGGATGCGCTGGATCATCTGTTCAGCGAACTGCTGGACCTGTCCCGCCTCGAGACCGGTGCCATGCCCGCGGTGATCCGCGATGTCGCGCTCGATGACGTCTTCGAAGAGGTCAGCGTGAATTTCCGCATGGTCGCCGAGCAGCACGATCTGCGACTCGTCGTCCGTACGACGGGCCTGTGGGTGCGATGCGACCGCACGATGCTTGCGCGAATTCTCAACAACCTCGTCAGTAACGCCTTGCGCTACACCCGCTGTGGCGGAGTGCTGGTCGGCGCCCGCAAGCGGCTGGACGGCAGGGTGAGGGTCGACGTCTGGGATACCGGACTCGGCATCGGCGAGGAGCATCTGCGGCACATCTTCGACGAGTTCTATCGTGTGGAGAGCGGCCCCGAAACCGGCCGGCCGGAAGGAACGCGACGGGGCCTCGGTCTGGGGCTTTCGACGGTACAGCGCCTTGCGGGACTGCTTGGCAGCGAGGCATCCGTGCGCTCCCAGCCAGGCAAGGGCAGCGTGTTCTCGATCACCCTGCCCGAGACTCAGGCCGGAACCCTGGAGCCTCGCCAGACGCCCGCGCAGGCGCCCGCCGCCACACGCGACGTCGCCGGCATGCGGGTCCTCGTGATCGACGACGAGCCCAGCATCCTGGCAGGCATCAGCTATCTGCTCGGCAGCTGGGGCTGCGAGGTCATGACGGCGGAGGATGCTCAGCAGGCCATGGAAGCGGTGCACCAGTGGATGCAGCCGCCGGACATCGTCATCTCGGACCTGCGCCTGCGCGAGGGTACCGGGCTGGACGTCATCGCCCTGCTCGACCGCTACTACCGGCGACGTCCCGGCGATGCGCCTCCCTTCGCGCGCGTGCTGATCACCGGCGAGACACGGGGCGACTTCCTGCGCAACGTCGATGCGAGCACGACGCAGGTGCTGTTCAAGCCGGTTTCGCCTGAACGCCTCCACGAAGTAATGGTTTCCGCGTGGGCTGTCCATCATGCACCCGTCTGAGCCGGATGGCCTGCTTGCCGACGACCGGCCGGAGGGCTATGGTCCGGGGAACGGGGATGCCTGTGGCAGTGCGGGCGGAGGAGTGGCATGCGTGTCTTGATCGCGGATGATCATCGTCTGATCATCGAAGGGGTGAAGCTGAAGCTTCGCGAGCTGGGTGACCACGTCGAGTTCGTCGAGGCCGAAAGCGTGGCACAGCTCCGGGCGCAACTCGCTCGTGAACCGCTGCCCGATCTCGCCTTGATCGATATGGCCATGCCCGGCGCCAATGGCGTCGAGCACATCAAGGAGGCGCTCGAAACGCTTGCCGATGCCGACGACCGGGTCACCGCCGGCGACCGGGCGAGCAGCGACCTCACGGAAGACGAACGGCGGCATGCCGCTGACCTCATCGGCACCCATACCGCGCAGAAGCGCGCCGTGATCGTGCTGTCCGGCACGGAAGATTCCGCCGCGATCCGTCACGTGCTGGATCTGGGCGTCCAGGGTTACATCCTGAAATCCTCACCCCCCGACGTCATCCTCAGCGCGGTCCGGCTCGTCGTGGGAGGGGGAATCTACATACCGCCGGAGGCGATGAAGGCGGCCGCTTCGACGCCTGTGCCCGCCTTCGCGTTTCAGGGCACCGGCAGCGACGGACTGACCACCAAGGAGCGTCTGGCTACCGTCCTTACGGACCGTCAGATCGACGTCCTCAAGCTGCTCGCGAAGGGACGGCCGAACAAGCTGATCGCCCGCGAGCTGGGCATCAGCGAGGGCACGGTAAAAATCCATCTGGCCGCCATCTTCCGTGCACTGCACGTGCGCAACCGGCTGGAGGCCCTCGTGGCCGCCCAGCATCTGGGCGACTGACGGCCGACACATTTTTCGACCGGGGTCCGGCGTAGGCTCGGCTCCAGGGTGGGACGCGGGGCAGGCGCGATGCAGGCAGGCGTGAGGAACGCGGCAGGACGTTGGGCTCGCGGGTGGCTGACCGCGTCGCTTCTGTGCGCCCTGTGGATCGCCCCTTCGCCTGCGTCGCCTCGCGACAGGAACGATATCGACCCCGATGCGCCGCTGACCTTCGGCATCCTGCCCATCGGCGGCCCCGCCGAGTCACTGGAAGCCTGGCGGCCCGTTCTCGACGACCTTCATAAAGCCCTGGGACGGCCCGTTCGCGCCGTCTCCGTAACGACGTACGAAGGCATCGCTCAGGCCATCAGCGAGCAGCGCGTGGACATCGCCTTTCTGTCGGGGCGGCTGGCCCTCGACGCGGTGACCCGGCAGAACATGCAGGTGATCGGCCGGCTCACCCGCGGCGACGGATCGAAGGGCTATTACGCCGAACTGATCGTGGCATCCGATTCGCGCATCGGCAATCTGGAGCAGCTGTTCTCACGACCGGGCAAGTGGCGGTTCGCGCGCGGTGAGGCCTTATCGACCTCGGGTTACCTCGTTCCGGAAACGCAGCTTTTCGCCGCGCGGGGCGTCGATTCCGACACGTTCTTCGCCAGCGTGCATATCGACAACCACCAGAACAACGCGCTGGCCGTGGCCAACGGCGAGGCCGACGTCGCGACCAACAACACGGCCGATCTGGAACGTTTCCAGCAACATTTTCCCGATCAGTACGCGCGGCTGCGCATCATCTGGAAATCCTCCCTGATACCGCATGCCGTCATCGTCATCCGCAACGATCTGCCGGCATCGCTGCGCGACCGTGTGGCGAGTTTCATCACGGCGTATGGCAAAGGAAAAGACGGCACGCGTGAGGAAGGCAACCTGAAGCTGATCCACGATATCAGCGGCTTCGCGCCGGCGACAAACGCTGACCTCGTACCGTTCGCCGACATCGAATACGCGCTGGAAAAACGCCGGGCCACCAGCGCGCAGTGGGTAAGCGAGGGCGCGCGCGAGACGCGTTTCCATAAGATCGAATCCGATCATGGCGCGCTCGTGGCCAGGTTGCGCGGCAAGTGATAGACCGTAAGGCCTAGGCCGCAAGCACTAAGCCCCCTTGTCTATCGCGTCGCGAACACGCGTTTCATAGATTCGTCATGGAATCCGGTGCCACAAGGCAACCCATGAACGCGTCGCTGCACCTGCCAGGAAGGATCGTGTCGTTGCGCCGCCAGCTCGTCCTCAAAGGGCTGCTGCCGATGACGGTCGTCGCGCTGGCCATGACGGCGACTCTCGCGGTGATGCAATTTCGAGCGCTGGGATCGGAGGCACACGCCGTTGCGCGGATCCAGGCGGTCAGGCTCGCGGGCTCGGTCAACGGTGTCATGGGCGACGACGCCCTTCGCGATGCGCTCACCCGAGCGCTGTCGCGCAGCGCGCCGACGCAGCGCGCGATCCTCTATCGCGACGACGCACCCGATCTGATCGTCACAAGCGGACGCGATGCGCCGGACCGCCATGGGCTTCACGTTCGCCTCAGCACCGCCGCGGGGCAGCTGGAAACGGTGTCCGATGCATCCGCATTGCGCGAAAGGCGCACCGCCGCGACCCTGATGTGTCTCCTGCTCGGCGCAGGTGTCTGCGGCGTGTTCTTCCTGGCGCGACGCGCTGTGGAACACGATGTCGCTCAGCCGGTCGATCGGCTGCGCGCACGCCTGGTACAGGCGCTTCATCCGCGAGGCACCCACGCCGGCACACCGGACGACCCCGTGCGGGCCATCGATACTTTACTGGACGAACTGGTCGAGCTTCGCGCACGGCACGAGGCCGCCATGGCGGACGCGCTTCGCCAGCGGCTGCAGGACATCGCCCGACACACACGTTTCGTCGAGCAGATCGGCGACCACTTCCGACAGCCGTTACAGGCGCTGTCCCTGTTTGTCGCGGGTATGCAACCGGGAGAGGACCTGCGCCAGCGTGCGGTGCTCGGTCAGATGCGCACCAGCCTGACGCGACTCACCGAGCTGCTCGACGGGCTGCTCGAGATGGCGCGCTTCGACGCCGGCGCCGTGGAGCCGGCGCCGACGGCCGTGCTGGCAGCCGACCTCTTCGTCCGGGTCCGCTCCCATGTCGAAGCGGATGCCATGCGACTTGGCGTCGACGTGCGCTGGCGTGGCGGACGGGTGCCTTTCCACGCCGACGGGGCCCTGCTGGTCGAGCTGCTCAACCGCCTGGTGTCGTGCGCGGTACTCAGCACACCGCATGGTCGCGTACTGGTGGCGATACGACGTCGTGGTGACGCCATTCGCCTGGAGGTACGGGATAACGGCATGGGCGTCGAGCCGGCGGAACAGGCGCGCCTGTTCGAGGAGTTCACGCGCCTCCCCGGCCAGCCGGGCTATGGACTCGCCCTCGCCGTGGCGCGCCGCATCGCCGATACCCTCGGCGGCCACATCGGCGTGCGATCCAGCCCGGGACGCGGCACCTTGTTCTGGGTGGAGCTGGACCACGCAGCCATCGGACCCGCATCTCGCGGTGTCGTGTCCGCCCTGATCCGTCACGCCGCGTCCTGAGCCACGCTACCTGTCCGCGGACGCCCGACCGGCGTATCGTTGCGTGAGCATCAGGACCTTTTTCGAGGGTGGCGGGCGTGGCGAGCATCAACTGGTCGGACACAGCGCCAACGGTCGCTTTTCTCGGCGTATTCGCGGGCGCCATCGGGCTGCCCGTACCGGCGATGCCGACGCTCATCGTCGTCGGCAGCACCCTCGTGGCCTCGCGCGATCCGCTACTCATCATGGCGACGTTCGCCGCCGCGCTGGCCGGTGCCTTCCTGGGTGACGCGGCGTGGTTTCTGACCGGACGCCGGTTCGGCTACCGCGTGCTCGATGGCCTCTGCCGCATTTCCCTCTCGCCCGACACCTGCGTGCGGCGCGCTAGCGGATTCTTCGAAAAGCGGGGCGTCAAGCTGCTGCTGGTCGCCCGGTTCATCCCGGGGCTGTCGCTCGTGGCGATTCCTATCGCGGGTGCGGGCGATACCCGGTTCGTACGCTTCACGCTCTACGACCTGCTCGGCGCCTCCCTGTGGATCGCCGTCGGCCTCTCGGCAGGCATGCTTTTCTACCGGCAGATCGACGCCGTTCTGGCACTCCTCCGCGAGTTCGGACTGGGCATGGCGGCCGTTGCCGCGATCGGTATCGTCTTGTGGATCGGCTTTCGCTACGCGCGACGCTCCCTGTTGCTGCAACAGCTGCGCAAGTCCCGGATTTCGGTCGACGAACTGTCGCTGCTGCTGGCCAGCGAACCCGGCGCCCTGATCGTCGACGTGCGCTCGGCCATCAGCCGACGCGACGACCCGTTCGTGATCCCGGGCTCCCGCCTGTTCGATTTCGCGACCGCGGACGCGGATATCGCCACCCTGCCGCGGCACAGCGCGGTCGTCATTTACTGCTCGTGCCCCAACGAGGTCTCCGCCGCGAAGGTGGCCGAACGGCTCAGCAAGCTCGGCTTCCGCAACGTCCGGCCACTGACCGGCGGCCTGGGCGCATGGCGTGACGCGGGCCGCGACGTGGAAGCGATCGTCGCCACGACCTGAACCAGCCCACGAGGCGGGTTGTGCGCTGCCCTGCCCGCCGACTAAACTAGGCGGCTTCGCGCGTATGGGTCGTTAGCTCAGTTGGTAGAGCAGCGGACTTTTAATCCGTAGGTCGCCGGTTCGAATCCGGCACGACCCACCATTCGCGGCGAAAACCCCGCACTCAGACGTAGTGCGTAGGATCCGGCACGCCAGCCTTGGCGAAGCCCTCGGCACGCAGCCGGCATGCATCGCAGTGACCACACGCCCTGCCCTCGGCGTCGGCCTGATAGCAGCTGACCGTGGCCGAGAAATCCACACCCAGACGCATGCCTTCGCGGACGATGTCGCCCTTGCCCATCTGCATCAGCGGCGCATGGATGCGGATGCCCGCCCCTTCGACGCCAGCCTTGGTCGCGACGTTCGCCAGAGCCTCGAACGACTCGATGAACGCCGGGCGGCAGTCCGGATAACCGGAATAGTCGACGGCGTTGACGCCGCAGAAAATGTCCGTCGAGCCGAGCACTTCGGCCCAGCCCAGCGCGATCGACAACATGATGGTGTTGCGGGCGGGCACATAGGTGACGGGGATACCTTCACCGCCATCTTCGGGCACGTCGATATCGGCCGTCAGCGCCGACCCGCCGATGCTGCGCAAGTCCACGTGGACCGTCTTGTGCGTAACCGCGCCGAGCATCTTCGAGACCCGCTCCGACGCCTCGAGCTCGGAGCTATGACGCTGACCATAGGCGACGCTGAGCGCATACACGTCGAATCCCTGCTCGCGCGCCATCGCGATGGTCACCGCGGAGTCCATGCCGCCGGAGACGAGGATCACGGCTTTGCGGGAGGGGTTCGACGCGTTCATGGCGGTACCTTTTTAAAGACGTTTCAGTGGCCGGCCGCATCGTTCCAGAGCAGCTTGTGCAACTGCAGCTGGAAACGCACCGGCAGGCGTTCGGCGATGATCCACTCGGCCAGCTCGCGCGGCTCCACCTCGCCCCACACTGGCGAGAACAGGCACATCGCCCGGCTATCGAGGTGGTGTTCCCGGACCGCGTCACGCGACCACTCGAAGTCGCCGCGGCTGGCGATCACGAACTTGATCTGGTCGTGCGGCAACAGGTGATCGAGGTTGGACCAGAGATTGCGTGCGCTCTCGCCCGAGTCAGGGGCCTTCAGGTCCATGACTTTACGGACGCGCGGATCGACCGCGGAGACATCGAGCGCACCGGAGGTCTCGAGCGACACGTCGTGCCCGGCGTCGCAGAGCTTGCGCAAGAGGATTTGGCAGCGCTTCTGCGCCAGCGGCTCGCCCCCGGTCACGCAGACGTGGCGGGCCCCGTAGCTGGCGACTTCGGCGACGATGGCATCGATGTCGTGCCACTGGCCGCCGTGGAACGAATACTCGGTATCGCACCAGACGCAGCGCAACGGGCAGCCGGTCAGGCGCACGAATACCGTGGGCCAGCCAATCGCATCGGCTTCACCCTGGACGGAGTGGAAGATCTCGGTGATCCGCAGCCGCTCCGCGACGGGCGCGACCGGCGAGACGTCCGCCGGGATTGCGGTGCTGCCGTTCATGGGATCAGTTGGCCGTCTGGCGCTGCAGACGACGCAGGCGTTCCTGTGCGAGGCCGGCGGCCTTGGAACCGGGATACTTCGCCGTGACCTGCTTGAGCGTGGCGATGGCGGCGTCCTGCTGCTTCAGCTCGATCTGGCAATAGCCGACCTTGAGCAGGCCGTCGGAGACCTTGTCGCTCTGCGGGTACTGCTTGACCAGACGCTGGAACGCCTCGATCGCCACCGGGTAGTTCATCGTGACGTAGTACGACTCACCCAGCCAGTAGTAGGCGTTGGGCGCGAGCGGGCTGTCCGGATACTTGATCAGGAAGTCGCGAAAACCACGCGATGCGGTGACGTAATCGCCACCACGAAGTGACTTGAACGCCGCGTCGTACGCGGCTTGCTGGTCGCCGCTGGCGGGAGCGGACGCGGCGCCCGCCGCCGTCGGCGCCGCGGACGCGGCAGCGGCTTGGGCGGCCGGACCCTGCTGCGAGGCGGCAGGCGGCGCGGCGGAGGCCTGCGGTGCGGCGGGTGCGGCGGGCTGCTGGCCCTGAGGCGCGGCGCCACCCTTTTCAATACGACCCAGACGCGAATCGACATCCGCGTACTGCGCCTTCTGGGAATCCTGGAGTTGCTGGTTCTGGTGCTGCAGTTCTTCGATCTGACCCTGCAGCTGGGCCACCTGCTGCTGGAGATCGTTGACCTGATTGACCAGTGTGGTCGAACCGGCCTGGGCCTGCGACTGCTGCTCGAGCCGCGCGACGCGATCGGCGAGACTGAGGCGCGTGTCCTGTGCGGTGGCGGGCAGACCAAAAAGCATGGCGGACGCAAGAGCGCCCGCCATGCCAAGCCTGGCCGTAAAGCTGGTAGCCAGAGTCTTCTTCATTACTTACTTCGCGGTGTAGACGATCTCAACGCGACGGTTCTTGGCCCAGCAGTCATCGTTGTGCTCACGGCAGGTCGGCTTCTCTTTGCCGTAGCTCGTGACGTTGACCTGACCAGCCGAACCACCAGCCGCCTGCAGAGCGCTGGAGACGGCATTGCCGCGACGCTCGCCGAGGCCGAGGTTGTATTCGCGGGTGCCGCGCTCGTCGGTGTTACCCTCGAGGGTCATGGCCGACTGCGGACGATCCTGCAGGTACTTGGCGTGGCAAGCGATGATCTGCTGGAACTCCGGCTTGACGTCGTTCTTGTCGAAGTCGAAGTACACAACGCGCTGACGCAGGCAAGCGTCGGTGTCGAGGTCGGACGGCTGGTACTTGCCGTCGTTGGTCGGAGCCTGGGTCTGCGTGACCGGCTGCGATTCGGTCGGAGCGACCGGCTTGACCTGCTTCTTGGAGCAAGCGGCCGCGCCCACGCAGAGCAGGGCAGCCAGGGTGACGGTAACAGTCTTATTCATGGGACGTTCCTTCAAACAGTTGAGTTCCGACAGTCGGTTTTCGGTTTCGGGACAGGCACCGCCGGTTGTCCGGCTGTTTTTCTACTTACATCTACGCCGACGGGGCGCTGTCCCGCACCCTGCGTCTTCGTTCCGATAACCGCCGCGAAGCGGCTACCGGTTAATTGTCGTCCGCAGAAAAGGCGCGGAATATCCGCGCCCTTCCCTGGACGTTGCCGACGCCGCGCCCCCGAAGGGTCGCCGCATCAGCGCTGTCGATAGGGTCCCCACGACGGTTCGCGCACGTCGCCGTCCGAGAGGACGAGGCGCTGACGCACGGCACCATCTGCCGAAACCGCATACAGGACGCCGCGCGTACCCTGCGATGCGGCGTAAAGCAGCATGCTGGCGTTGGGCGCGAAGCTGGGCGAATCGTCCACGTTACCCGGGGATACGAAGCGCACCTGCCCGCCCAGACTGCGGTCCATGATGGCGATACGATACACGTTCCCGTTGCCCTGCACCATCGCAATCTGCTTACCGTCATAGCTGACGGAAGCGCTGGCGTTGAAGCCACCCTGGAAGGTCACGCGGGTGGCCGCGCCGCCGGCGGCGGACATCTGGTAGATCTGGGGCTTACCCGAGCGATCCGAGGTGAAGAGGATGCTCTGGCCGTCCGGGGTGAAGGTCGGCTCGGTGTCGATCGCGAAGTTGTTGGTCACCCGCGTTTCGGTGCGGCTGGCCACGTCGATAACGAAGATCTCGGGGTTACCCACGTAGGACAGGCTCACCGCCAGCTTGCTGCCATCGGGCGACCAGGCGGGAGCGCTGTTGATGCCGCGCGGGTGCGAGGCGATCAGGCTGCGCGAGCCCGTATTGATGTTCTGGATATAGACCGCCGAATTGCCACTCTCGAAGGAGACGTAGGCGATCTTGCTGCCGTCCGGCGACCAGGCCGGCGAGAGCAGCGACTCACGCGAACGGGCGACGACCTGCGGATTGAAACCGTCCGAGTCGGCTACGATCAGCGAGTAGGTCGCGTTGTTACCCACGCCCACGGCGGTGATGTAGGCGATGCGGGTCCAGAAGGCGCCTCGGACACCGGTGATCTTTTCATAGATCTGGTCGGCGATCTGGTGGGCGACGCCACGCAGGTCACCCGCCGGCGCGGTGAACGACTGGGCCAGCAGGCTCTGCTGCTTGTTCACGTCCCACAGCTCGTAATCGATCTTCAGGTTGCCGCCGCCGGCGTCGCTGATGCGGCCGATCGTGAGGAAATCCTGCTTGAGCAGACGCCAGGTGGCGAACTTGATGTCCGAGCCCTGAGACGGCGTCTCGACGATGTCGGCCTTGTCCAGCGAGCGGAACTTGCCGGAGCGGTTGAAATCCGCGCGAATGACGTCGGCGACGTCGGTCGGAAGCGGCGCACCGCCAGCCTGGGCGAACGGCACCACGGCAATCGGGGTAGCCGTCTTCAGGCCGCCGACGATGTCCACATTGAGGGACTGGGCAGCGGCCGGACCGGCCACGAAGGCGGTCAGGGCAACCAGGAGGATGGCGAGGCGGGAAAGCATTCTGCGCATGGGCGGATTCATTGCGACCTGGGGTTGGGGGACGGCGACGGCATGTTAGCGCGCTGGAAGCGGCCAGCGTGACCCGAATATGAACCGCCCCGCCCGGCGCAGCCGGGTCGGGGCGCGACACATCATTGCGGCCTGAACGTGAAGGTGAGGTTGCGCTGGAAGACGTCCTCGAAGCCCTGATAGGGCAACGGCTGGGCGCGCAGCACCGCGTTCTCGATCGAGGCCTTGCCCGCCGCGTCGTAAGGACAGCTGGCATCGGCCTTCGCGCTGAGCACCTGCCCACCCGGAATCTGGGTGATATGCACCGCGCAAGGCGCGTCCGGCATATTGTCCGGGCGCAGCCAGTTCGGCGTCACCGCGTTCTGGATGGCGGCGATGTACAGAGCCTGCTTGCTGTTGTCCTTGCCGTTCTGGCCGGTCTGAACCTTGTCGGCAGGGGGAAGATTCTCCCGGCCGTCGTCCTTGGCGTTGGCCAGATCCTTCAGCTGCTGCTCGGCTTGCTTCTTCTTGCTGTCGGCCTGCTTGGTCTGCGACTTGGCGGCATCGAGCTGCTTGAAGATCTCGTCGATCTGCTTCTGCTTTTCTTTCTTCTTCTCTTCCTGCTGCGCATCCAGCTCGGCCTGACGCTGACGCTGCTGCTCTTCCTGCAGGCGCTTCGCATCCTCGGCCTTCTGCACGGCGTCGTCGACTACCTTCTCCTGGTCTTTCAGGGCCGGCGTCTTGGGCGGAGGCGGCAGCGTCTCGACCTTGGGCTTCTCCGGCTGCGGCGGCGTCGGCGTGGGCTGCGCGGGCGGTGGCGGCACGGTGTTGGGCACCGGCTTCTGCGTGTGCTTGGGAGGCGGCGCGCCCGTCGGACCGATCAGGGTCGCTTCGATGATCTGACCCGGCAACTGGATGGGCGCCGGACACTTCAGCGGATTCCAGTCGGCGGGCAAGCCGATGGCGTCGGCCCACTTTTCGTAGTCCGAGCACGGGATGATCGCGAGGCCAAGGAAGGCCACGATACCGATGTGCAGGAGCGCGGCGAGGACGACCGCGCGCGGCGTACCGTTACGGTTTTCCATTCTGCGCGCCCGACTCCGGCTGGCTCATCAGGCCGATCTTGGAGACGCCCGCTTCCTGGAGGATCGGGAGGATCTGGTAAACCTTGCCGTAGCCCACGCGCTGATCGCCGGCGACGAGCACCTGAAGCTCGGGATTGGCATCGTGGAACGCCGTGATCTTGCTCTTGAACTCGTCGGCGCTGACCGGCTCACGCTTGGTGCCGTTCGCGGTGAGGTAGATCTGCCCACCCTCGTCCACCGAAACGACGATCGGGTCTTTCTTGTCCTGCAGGGACTTGGCGTTGGTCTGCGGTAGCTGGATGTCGACGCCGAGGTTCATCATCGGCGTGGTGACCATGAAGATGATCAGCAGCACGAGCATGACGTCGATGTACGGCACGACGTTGATCTCGGACTTCAGCTTGCGCTTGTGACGGCGATGTACGTTACGCGTGGCCATGGGGCGGCGGGCTCAGGCGACGTCGTCGGCGTGGATCTGGCGCTGCAGCACCGAGGAGAATTCCTCCTGGAAGACCTCGTAACGCGACGCGACGCGCTCCACCTTGGTGGCGAAGCGGTTGTAGGCCCAGACGGCCGGGATGGCGGCGAACAGGCCCATGGCGGTGGCGATCAGAGCCTCGGAGATGTGCGGGGCGACGACCGAGATGGTCACGTCCTTCATCTCACCCAGACCCTGGAAGGCACCCATGATGCCCCAGACGGTACCGAACAAGCCGATGTAGGGGCTGATAGAGCCAACGTTGGCGAGGAATTCGAGGTTCTGCTCGAGCTTGCCGATCTCGCGGGTGCCGGCCACGCGCATGGCGCGCTCGGAGCCTTCCATGATGCGGTCGGCATCGGTCACGCGGCGCTGGCGCTGACGCGCGAACTCGCGGAAACCCGCCTCGAAGACGTTCTCGATGCCGTGCTGCCCCTCGCGGTTGCCCACCTCGCGGAACAGGGCGGCCAGGTCGGCGCCGGACCAGAAACGGTCCTCGAAGGTCTCGGCGTTGTCGTGGGCGGTCTTCAGCTGGCTGTACTTGCGGATGATGATGACCCACGACAGGAACGAGAAGACGAGCAGAAGCAGCATCACCAGCTGCACCGGCAGGCTCGCTTCCGCGACCAGCTTGAAAATGTTCAGTCCACCGTTCATCGCTTGAAGGCTCTCCGCCGGGTATCTGGGGCTTAGGTAATAGGGAAGGTCTGGGGGAACAGCCCGGCCGGAATCTGGGCCGGACGCATCGTGTCGAGGTTGACGCAGGCTGCTCGCACCGTGGCTCGCAACAACGTCGTGCCCCCACACACGATCTCCTGACCGAACAGCATACTGGCTGAACGCCTCTCTTTGACGGCGACCGTGACCTGGAGTTCATCATCCAGACGGGCCGGACGCAGGAAGTCCAGGTGCATCTCGCGGACCACGAAGCCGAGCGAGGTGGATTCCCTCAGGGCCAGCTGGTCGATGCCCTGGGCGCGCAGCCATTCGGTACGGGCCCGCTCCATGAAGCGCACGTAGTTGGCGTGATACACGACACCACCGGCGTCGGTGTCTTCCCAGTAGATGCGGACAGGAAAGCTGAAATCGCTCATGCGTCGTCCGAAAACAGGTCCGGCATGGCCGTCTGGCGCGGGGGCGGATTGAGCCCGAGGTGGCGCCAGGCCTTGGCCGACGCCATGCGGCCGCGCGCGCTGCGGATCAGATAACCCTGCTGGATCAGGTAGGGCTCGACCACGTCCTCCAGGGTGCCGCGATCTTCGCTCAGGGCCGCCGCGAGCGACTCGACACCGACCGGACCACCCTCGAAGTTCTCGATAATCGTACGTAGCAGGCGGCGATCGAGGTCGTCGAAACCTTCCGCGTCGACCTTGAGCATGTCCGTCGCCGCCCGGGCCAGGGCATGGGTGATCTTGCCGTCGCCCCGCACTTCGGCGTAATCGCGCACCCGGCGCAGCAGCCGGTTGGCGATACGCGGGGTACCGCGCGAGCGCCGGGCGATCTCGATCGCGCCATCCATATCGCAGTCGATGCCGAAAATTTTCGCGGCACGCCGGACGATCGCGGTCAGCTCGTCCACGCTGTAGAACTCCAGCCGCTGGATGATGCCGAAGCGGTCGCGCAGGGGGCCGGTGAGCAGGCCCGCGCGTGTGGTGGCGCCAATCAGGGTGAAGGGAGGCAGATCGAGCTTGATCGACCGGGCGGCAGGGCCCTCGCCGATCATGATGTCGATCTGGAAGTCTTCCATCGCCGGATAGAGGACCTCCTCGACCACGGGCGACAGCCGGTGGATCTCGTCCACGAAGAGGACGTCATTGGCTTCGAGGTTGGTCAGCAGCGCGGCGAGATCGCCGGCGCGCTCGAGAACCGGCCCCGAGGTGGAGCGCACATTGACGCCCAGCTCGTTGGCGATGACGTGGGACAGCGTCGTCTTGCCCAGCCCCGGGGGCCCGAAGATCAGGACGTGATCGAGTGCACCCTGACGACGACGCGCCGCTTCGATGTAGATCGACATCTGCTCGCGCACCGTCTCCTGGCCGAGGTATTCGGCCAGGCGCTTCGGCCGGATGCTCGCCTCCAGGGCGTCGTCATCCATGGCGGCGGTGGCGGAAATAATGCGGTGCTCGGACATGCCCGCATTATGGCATGCCGCCTCAGATCTCGACCTGCGCGCCCAGCTCGATCAACCGGTTGCCCGGAATCTGAAAGAACGCCGTGGCCGGCATCGCGTTACGCGCCAGGAAGGCGAACAGCTTGTCGCGCCACAACGCCATACCCGGACGGCGGGCATCCGCGACGATCGTTTCGCGGGACAGGAAGAACGTCGTGTCCATCATGTCGAAGTCGAGTCCTCGCGAGCTGGCACGAGACAGCGACAGCGGAATGTTGGGATCCTCGGCGAAGCCATAGCGCAGCTGCAGCCCGAAGAAGCCGCCACCGTACTCGATGACTTCCATCCGCTCGTCGAAGTCCGCCACCGGTGTCTCCAGCATTTCGACGGTAAGCAGGACGTTGCGCTCGTGCAGCACCTTGTTGTGCTTGAGGTTATGCAGCATGGCGTGCGGCACGGCGTTCTGGTTGGCCGTGAGGAACACGGCCGTCCCCGGCACGATCAGCGGCGGGTGATCGGCGATATTCGCGACGAAGGGTTCGAGGGCCAGGCCGGACTGCTTGATCTCGCGAACCACCAGCTCCCTGCCCCGCCGCCACGTCGTCATCATGGTGAAGATCACCACACCGAGCACCAGCGGGAACCAGCCGCCATGAGCGATCTTGAGCGCGTTGGCACCGAAGAACGCGAGATCGGTGATGAGGAAGATGACGCCGACGGTGATGACCGCCGACCAGTGCCAGTTCCAGCGACGGCGCGCGACCACCAGGGCGAGCAGCGTCGTCATCGTCATCGTACCGGTCACGGCGATGCCGTAGGCCGCGCCCAGATTGTTCGACGAGCGGAAGCCGATGACGGCGAGGAACACCAGCACCATCAGCAGGCGATTCACCCAGGGCACGAAAATCTGGCCGGACATCTCGTGCGAGGTGTGCACGACGGCCATGCGCGGCGAGTAGCCCAGCGACATGGCCTCGCGGGTCATCGAGAACGCGCCCGAGATGACGGCCTGCGAAGCGATCACGGCGGACGCCGTCGCCAGCGCGATCATCGGATACAGGAGGTCCTCCGGGACCATCTTGTAGAACGGGTTCTCGATGGCGGTCTGATCGTGCAGCAGCAGCGCGCCCTGCCCGAAATAGTTGATCAGGAGCGCCGGCAGGACGAAGAAGAACCAGGCCAGGCGAATCGGCTTCTTGCCGAAGTGCCCCATGTCGGCATACAGCGCCTCACCACCGGTGAGTGCCAGCACGACACCACCAAGCGCGATGAAGGCGGAGCGGCCGTGCTCCGTGAAGAACTTCACGGCGTAGTACGGATTCAAGGCCCAGAGCACCTGCGGATGCTGGATCAGCTGGCGCAGCCCCAGCCACGCTAGCACCAGGAACCACAGCGTCATGACCGGCGCGAACGCCTTGCCGACGATCTCGGTGCCGTGCCGCTGGATCGCGAAGAGCACCACCAGGATGACCAGGCAGATCGGCACCACGTAGGTGTCCAGCGATGGCGCGGCGACCTCCAGGCCCTCCACCGCCGAAAGCACGGACATCGCCGGCGTGATCACGCCATCGCCATAGAACAGCGAGGCGCCGAAGATGCCGATCGCGGCCAGAACCCAGCGCGCCCTCGGCGAACCGCTGACGCTGCGCTGCGCCAGCGCCATGAGCGCCATGATGCCGCCCTCGCCCTTGTTGTCGGCGCGCATCACGAAGGTGACGTACTTGAGCGAGATCACCATCAGCAGCGACCAGAAGATCAGCGAGAGCACGCCGAGCACCGCGGCGGGCTGCGGCGTCATGCCGTGCGTGCCGAGCGTTTCCTTCATCGTGTACAGCGGGCTGGTGCCGATGTCGCCGAAGACGATACCGATGGCGCCCAGAGCCAGCGCGGCCAGTTTCTTGCCGCGCGCGTTCTGGAGTTCTTCGGCGGGATTATGATGGCCCATGGCTCAGCCCCCCAGGGCGGCGCGGAGCGCCTTGCGGATGATGGCTTCGGCGGTGTCGCCGTCGGCGGCCGCCTTCTGGACCAGACGCGACGCTTCGACCGGCTTGTAGCCCAACTGCTGAAGGGCCACCGTGGCTTCACTCACGGGGTCGACCGGCGCGGACACGCCCGCCCCCATCGCCGCCGGCAGGCGCACGCCCACCGCGTCGACGCGGTCACGGAGTTCCACGACCATCCGCTCGGCGGTCTTCTTGCCGATGCCCGGAATCTTGGTCAGGGCCACGACGTCGCCCGCATGAACCAGGCGCGACAGCTCATCGGTCGACACGCCCGAAAGCACGGCCAGCGCGATCTTCGCGCCGATACCGCTCACCTTGAGCAGGTTGCGGAACATCGCCCGCTCGGCTTCGTGCATAAAGCCGTAAAGCGACACGCCATCCTCTTTCACCGCGTAATGCGTGAGAAGGATGACCTCCTTGCCGGTCGCCGGAAGGTCGTAAATGGTCGACATGGGAGCGTCGACCTCGTAACCCACGCCACCCACCTCGATGAGGAGGGAGGGCGGCTGCTTGCTGATAAGAGTGCCTCGCAGGCGGCCGATCATCGGCGACGTCTCCATGCCGTGCGCGGGATACCCACGCGTTCAATGCTGGAACGGGTATGCGCGTGGGCGATCGCGATCGCCAACGCGTCGGCGGCGTCCGCCTGGAGCGGACCCTTGATACCGAGGATCATCCCGATCATGTGCTGGACCTGGGTCTTGTCGGCGCGGCCGGTACCGACCACCGCCTGTTTGACCTCGGTCGCCGCGTACTCATGCACGACGATTCCCTGGCTGACAACGGCACACACGGCCGCGCCACGCGCCTGACCCAGCTTCAGGGCCGAGTCGGCGTTGCGCGCCATGAACACACGCTCGATCGCGGCTTCCGCGGGAGCATGCGTACCGATGATGGCGCAGAGTTCGTCAAAGATGCGTTTCAGCCGGAGGGG
The DNA here is from genome assembly GCF_900102405.1 of Dyella sp. 333MFSha. Classification (NCBI taxonomy): domain Bacteria; kingdom Pseudomonadati; phylum Pseudomonadota; class Gammaproteobacteria; order Lysobacterales; family Rhodanobacteraceae; genus Dyella; species Dyella sp. 333MFSha. The sequence goes on from NZ_FNBR01000002.1 coordinate 202,046, forward strand.
AAAGGTCGCTTCCCCGCCGACGACGAGCGCGCCATGCCAGACATGGGTGAGCGCGCCATTGTCGGCGACGTCGATGAGACCGACGCCCGTACGCTGGCTACCCGGATCGATACCGAGGATGCGGGTCATGACAGCGAATTAATACGCAAGACGATAAGGGGGCGGAGGCGTCACGCCTCGTCCGCATCCTGCGTCGGGAGAACGGCGTTGTGGTAGACCTCGTCGACATCGTCCAGCGCGTTGAGCCGGTCGAGAAGCTTCTCGAAATGCTCCAGCGCCTCGCCGGTCGGCGTGACCAGGGGGCCGTTGGGCCGCATGACCACGTCGGAGCTTTCGACCTCGAAGCCCGCCGCCACCAGCGCCTTGCGCATGGCCTCCACGGCGATCGGGTCGGCGGCGAGCAGCACCGTACCGACACCATTCTCGATGACGATGTCTTCCGCGTTGTTTTCGATCGCGGCCTCTTCGAGCTTGCCCTCGATGTCCGCGTCGCCGCCGGTATGGATCAGCACCTGACCCACACGGGTGAACTGGAACGCGACCGAGTTGGTCGTCCCGAGGTTGCCGCCGAGCTTGGTCAGCGACGCGCGGACGTCGGCCACGGTGCGGGTCTGGTTGTCGGTGACGCAGTCGATGATCAGCGCGGTGCCCGCCGGACCGTAGCCCTCGTAGCGAACCTCGTGCATGTCCGCCCCGCCCTCGGCACCCGAACCGCGCTTGATCGCGCGATCGATGGTGTCCTTGGTCATGTTGGCGCCCAGCGCCTTGTCGACAGCCGCGCGCAGGCGCGGGTTGCCGTTGGGATCGGGCACGCCGCCACGGGTGGCGATGGTGATTTCGCGGATCAGCTTGGTGAACACCTTGGCGCGCTTGGCGTCTTCGGCATTCTTGCGACCTTCGATGGAAGGGCCTCTACCCATGTTCGATTCCTGGACTTACCGGACGGACGAGGGCGCGATTCTATCCGCAATCACGTCGGGGGGCTAAGGGGGGTATCGAAACGCCCCTCCCTCAGGAAGACACCGACCTGCCTGGCGACGTCCGCCGACACCAGCATGCCGGTGTGGCTGGTCTCCAGAACGCAGTGCGCGCAAAGCCCCGGCAGGCGGGTTTCTTCCACGCCGACGGAACCATCGTGCTCGGCACCGAGTTCGCCGACGAACGCCCCCAGACCGACCGGCATGCGGCCGGCGATCATGCCGACCTCGCGGGGACCGTCCCAGCGGTCCAGACCGTGCTCGAGCAGGCCCCGGGCGCGTCCGAGCAGCATGTCGCCGCCCCAGCGGTGGGTCAGCCCACGGGCCGCGCCACTGCCATTGAGCGGCGAACCGAGACATACGATACGACCCTGGGGCAGGTCCTCGTCGCGGCAGGCCAGCAAGGCAAGGATGCCGCCCAGGCTGTGCCCCACCACGTGGACGGGCCCGGGCCCCAGATGGCGGATGCGCTTGCGCAGCCGCGCGATCGCCTGCTCCGGCGGCGCGGCCACACTCATGTATTCGAACTGGTGAACCCGGAAACCTTCCTCGCGCAGCCGCCGGCTGAGCATCGCCATGGCGAAGCCCCGCATCCACAAGCCATGGAGGAGCAGGACATCGGCAGGCGAGTCACTCATGGACACGAGGCTCCGAGGGTCAGGCTTTCAGCGCCTCCGCGGCGGCGACGCGGACGTGCAGTTCTTTCAGCTGCGGCTCGGAGACCGGCGACGGCGCATCGGTCATAAGATCCTGGGCGCTGGTGGTCTTCGGGAAGGCGATGACGTCACGGATGGATTCCGTACCCGCCATGAGCGCGGCGATGCGGTCGATGCCGAAGGCCAGGCCGCCATGGGGCGGCGCGCCCATGCGCAGCGCCTTGAGGAGGAAGCCGAACTTGGCCTCCGCCTCGTCCGCGCCGATGCCGAGCAGGTCGAATACGGTGCTCTGCATCTCGGGACGGTGGATACGGATGGAGCCTCCACCGATCTCGTTGCCGTTGAGGACCATGTCGTAGCCGCGGCTCACGGCGTCAGCGGCATGGGCGCGAAGATCGGCTATGTCGTCGACCTTCGGGGCGGTGAACGGGTGATGGAGCGCGACGAAGCGTTTTTCCTCGTCGTCGTACTCGAACATCGGAAAGTCGGTGACCCACAGCGGTTTCCAGCTGTTTTCGACCAGACCGCGATCGCGACCGACACGGATACGCAGGGCGCCCATGAAGTCGGTAACCGTCTTCCATGCGCCTGCACCGAAGAACACGATGTCGCCGTTGCCGGCGCCCGTGAGCGACAGCACCTGTTCGAGCGCGGCGTCGTCGAGGAACTTAGCCACCGGCGAGTTGATGCCTTCGCGACCCTTGGCGAGGTCGTCGACCTTCAGCCAGGCAAGGCCCTTCGCGCCGTAGCGACCCGCGTATTCGGTCAGACCGTCGATGTCCTTACGCGACAGATCCGCCGCGCCAGGCACGCGCAGGGCCGCCACACGACCGGCCGGGTCGTTGGCGGGGCCGGAGAAAACCTTGAACTCGACGTGCTTCACGGCCTCGGCGATGTCCGTGAGCTCGAGCGCGATGCGCAGGTCGGGCTTGTCGGACCCGAAGCGGCGCATGGCCTCGGCATAGGTCATACGCGGGAACGACGCATCGAGCTCGACCTTGCGCACTTCGCGGAAGACGTGGCGAATGAGGTTCTCGACGAAGTCCTGGACGTCACGCTCTTCGACGAAGGCGAACTCCAGGTCGAGCTGGGTGAATTCCGGCTGGCGGTCGGCGCGGAGGTCTTCGTCGCGGAAGCAGCGGGCGATCTGATAGTAGCGATCGAAGCCGGCCATCATCAGGATCTGTTTGAACAGCTGCGGCGACTGCGGCAGCGCATAGAACTGGCCCGGGTGCACGCGGCTGGGGACCAGATAGTCGCGCGCGCCTTCCGGCGTGGCCTTGGTCAGGATCGGGGTTTCGATGTCCTGGAAACCGGCGGTATCGAGATAACGACGCAGCTCGCGGACCAGTGCGGTACGCGTGCGCATCATCTGCTGCATCTCGGGACGGCGCAGGTCGAGGTAGCGGTAGGTCATCCGCATGTCCTCGTTCGGCGTCTCGTGCTGCGCGAACGGCAGGTCGCGGGCTTCGTTGAGGATCTCGACGGAATCCGCCAGGAGCTCGACGGTGCCGGTCCTGAGCTTGTCGTTAGGCGACAGACGCTGGCGAATCTGGCCCGTGACGCGGATGACGAACTCGTTTCCCAGGTCGCCGGCGACGGCAAAGGCGACGGCATTCTCGCGCTCGATCACGACCTGGGCGATGCCCTCGTGGTCACGAAGGTCGACGAAGGCCACATGGCTCTGCAGGCGAAGGGTGTTGACCCAGCCGCACAGGGTGACTTCCTGACCGATCAGCGACTCGTCGATGAGTCCGCAAAAATGAGTGCGCATGCGCTTGAAGCTTCGTGGGAAAAGACCCCGGATCGTAACACGACCGGGGTCCCCAGGCGCCGACGGGAGCCGCTCAGCGGCCGATATCGAACTTCGCGCGGCAACCGTGATCGGCCCAGATGCCGTCCCGGGTGAAGCCGTAGCTGTAGCCCTCGCGACAGGAGGCATTGGAGTTCTGTTCAACCAGGCGAGCACCGCGGCCGAGCGGCCAGCGGCAGAACACGCGCTTGTTGTCTTCGCTGTCGCAGGAGACGATCTGGCCGCTGTTGCCGCCATACCCCGGACGACCGCCACCGGGACGACCATCGTCACCCCAGCCCGGCCGACCGCCATCGCCCCAGCCCGGACGCCCGCCGCCGCCCCAGCCGCCGGCCTCCTGGAAGATGCCGCGGCAACCGTCGTCGACCCACAGGCCGTTGCGGTCCATGTCCCAGGTGCGACCCCGTATGCAGGCGGTCTTCGAATCCTGGCGGATCAGGCGGGCGTCACGCCACGGCACCCGGCAGTAGGACCGGCGGCCGTTGTCGCTGAAGCAGTTGACCGTGTCGCCGCCGCGCTGGGCATGGGCGACGTGCGGCGTAGCGAACAGGCCCGCGCCCAGCGCCAGCATGCCGACCAACCCAAGAATGCGTTTCATACCCCTGACCTCCGATGTGTGTGGCGCAAAAACTATCGGAAGGATCCGCAACGCTGTTTGAACGGATCGCAGGAAAACGTTGCCGCCACGGCAGGCCGTCAGTCGCCCGTGGACTTCGAACCCGCGGCGGGAGCCGGCGCGGGCGCGGGCGCCGGGGACGGAGCCGGCGCAGCGGCCGGCGCGGGCGCCCCGGACGAGCCTTCCGCAAGATTTCGCTTCTTGTCGCCGTCCTTCTTGAAATCCGTCTCATACCAGCCACCGCCGGCAAGGCGGAACTGCGGCGCGCTCAGCATCCGGCCGACCTGTGGTTCGCCGCAGCTGGGGCACACCGACGGATCGGCGTCGGACATCTTCTGCAGCCGCTCGAAACGATGACCACAGGCCTTGCACTGGAATTCGTAGATGGGCATGACGCGGGAGCCTTGGGATTCAGCCCGGCATTATCTGGCCGGCGCGGGGATTTTCAATGATCCGCCCGGCGGTGCGAACGCGGAACCGGGCACAGGATTTTGCATTGCACCAACATGGTCTTACGAGCCAGTTTCGTGCCAGACCCTTAAAAAAAGGGCTCGTCATGCCTTCGTTTCACCATTATGGCGCATTTGTTACGAGCGTGTTGACGCACCGCAAGGTGCGTGCATAGCGTGAATCCAACGCGGCACTTTCGCCCGCGTCCGCGGGGTGTCCCGCCTCGCGTACCGTAGCTCGCCCTGGGGACCCATCAATGACGACAGGCAAGACCCTACGACGCAAACCGTCGGCCAACTTCTGGCTACCCGCGCTTGGCCTCATGATCGTGACGCCCGGCTATGCACAGGACACCGCACCGCCCCCCGATACGAAGGAGGCACGCCAGCTCGATCAGGTGGTGGTCACGGGTACACGCAGCACGACGCGGACGGAAGCGAATTCGCTTTCCCCCATCGACGTACTTTCGCCCAAGGATCTTACCTCAACCGGCAGTACCGACCTCGCCACGGCGCTCGGACGCCTGCTGCCCTCCCTGGACTTTCCGCGTCCCGCGATCAACGACGGTAACGACGCGATCCGCCCGGCCAGCCTGCGCGGCCTGTCCCCCGACGCCACGCTGGTCCTCGTCGACGGCAAGCGCTATCACACGTCGGCACTGGTCAATTACAACAACTCGGTGGGACGCGGCGCCGCACCGGCCGACCTGAACTCCATTCCGATCTCCGCGATCGACCACATCGAGGTGCTGCGTGACGGCGCCGCGGCGCAGTACGGATCGGATGCGATCGCCGGCGTGATCAACGTCGTGCTCAAACACGGCGCCGGCGAAGGCAAGAACTCGATCAATGCCAACTACGGCATCATGGACAAGGGCGACGGCGAAACCAACGGTATCGACGGGTCGCTCGGCATCGACCTCGGCGGCAAGGGAGCCGATGCGAAGGGCTGGGCGCGTATCGCGTTCAACTACCAGAATTCGATGAACACCAACCGCGCCTCGCCGGTGAGCCTGTTCACCCCGGAAGAGGCCGCCGACGGCAACGTCGCCCACCAGCGTTACGGCGACCCTGCGGTAAAGACCTACCAGGTACTGACCAACTTTCAGTACGCGGTCGCGCATAACGTCGACGTCTATGGCTTCCTCAGCCTCAGCCGTCGTGACGTCGTCTCCAACGGCTATTACCGCGGCGCCACGAACGCGCGCAACGTACCCGACATCTACCCCGACGGTTTCCTTCCGCAGATCGTCAACCATACCAACGACTCCACCGGCGTACTCGGTGTCAAAGGCGTGACCGACGGCGGATGGCGCTGGGACGCCTCCGGCAACTACGGCATCAACAGCCTGGTGTTCGACGTACAGAACAGCATCAACACCAATCTGTACTACTCCACCGGCGCGTCGCCGACGTATTTCAACGCGGGCACCTTCAAGAACTCGCAGGCGCTGGCCAACATCGACATCGGCAAGGACTTCAGTGTCGGCTGGCTGCCCAACCCCCTGACGCTCGCCTTCGGTGCCGAGTACCGCAAGGAGAAGTACCAGATCGATGCGGGCGATCCGGAGTCGTACTACTTCAATCAGAACACGCTGATTCCGGGCACGGACACGCCGTATGCCGGCGGTGCGCAGGTGTTTCCGGGCCTCAACCCGACCGCTGCCGGAAGCTTCACGCGACACAGCGAGGCGGCATACGTCGACCTCGAAACCGACCTCACCGACAAGTTCTCCGCCGGGGTCGCCGGCCGCTACGAGCACTACAGCGACTCCGGCTCGACACGCTCAGGCAAGCTTTCCGCGCGCTACCAGTTCGTGCCTGAGTTCGCGCTGCGCGGCACCATCTCGAACGGCTTCCGCGCACCGTCGCTGGCCCAGCAGAACTATCAGTCGGTCGTGACCATCATCGACCCCACGACCGGCCAGCTTGCGCAGACCGGCACGTACCGCACCTCCGATCCCGCGGCCGTCGCCCTCGGCGCCAAACCCCTGAAGCCGGAGAAATCCGCGAACTACAGCCTCGGCGCGGTGTGGGAACCGACCGCGGATTTCAGTGCCACGCTCGATGTCTACCAGATCCGTATCTGGCACCAGATCCTCTACTCCGACACCATCAGCCTCACCGACCCGTTGCTGGCGGCGTATTTCAACAGCGTGGTACCCGGCCAGCAGGTAACGGCGATTCAGTACTTCGCCAACTCGGCCGCCACACGCACGCGCGGTGCCGATCTGGTCCTGAACTATCGCGTGCCGACGACGAGCTTCGGCCAGTTCAACCTGCTGGCAAGCGGCAACTACAACAAGGTGAAGGTGCTCTCGGTCGGGGCGACACCAGCCGTGTTGCAGGAGAACTCGTCAGGCCCGATCGAACTCTTCGGCCGATCCAGCCAGGGCATCCTGACCAGCGCAACACCGCGAACGAAGTTCCTGCTCGGTGCCGACTGGACGCTTGGTGGATTCAACGCCCATGCCGATCTGACTCGCTATGGCTCGGTGATCCGCGTGAACACCGATCCGAGCACCGATCAGAAGTTTCCAGCGCGCTGGCTGCTCAATCTGTCCGGCGGTTACACCATCGGCCAGTGGAACTTCGGCGTCGGCGTGGATAACGTCACCAACCAGTACCCGCAGCGCGTGAAGCCGACCAACAGCGGCGAGGACTACTTCAGCGGCCTGCAGTACTCGGCATTGTCGCCGTTCGGCTTCAACGGGCGGTATTACTACGCAAAGGTGGGGTTCCGGTTCTGAAGAACCGGAACGTGTAGGAGCGCGCCTTGCGCGCGATCGTGAAGAATCGCGCGCGAGGCGCGCTCCTACACGGGCTTTTATGCCGCCTCGAAGATCAGGTGATTACCATCCGAATCGACCCGGATCGTCTGCCCGGGCGAAAACGCACCCTGCAGGATCCGCTGCGCCAGCGGATTCTCCAGCTGCTGCTGGATAGCCCGCTTGAGCGGGCGCGCACCGTAGACCGGATCGAAGCCCGCACTTCCCAGCAGATCGAGCGCCTTGTCACTCAGTTCCAGCGACAGCTGACGATCGGCCAGACGCTTTGCCAGGTAATCCAGCTGGATGCGGGCGATCGACCGGATCTGCTTCTTGTCGAGCGGGCGGAACACCACCAGATCGTCCAGACGATTGATGAACTCCGGACGGAAGTGCGCCTGCACGACACCCAGCACGGATGCCTTCATCTGCATGTAGTCGGCCTCGCTGTCGCCCGCCTGCTCCTGGATCAGGTTGGAGCCCAGGTTCGAGGTCATGACGATCACGGTGTTGCGGAAATCGACCGTGCGACCCTGACCGTCGGTGAGGCGACCGTCGTCCAGCACCTGCAGCAGGATGTTGAACACATCCGGATGCGCCTTCTCGACCTCATCTAGCAGGATCACGCTGTACGGACGACGACGCACTGCTTCTGTCAGGTACCCACCCTCTTCGTAACCGACGTAACCTGGAGGCGCGCCGACGAGGCGGCTCACGGAGTGCTTCTCCATGAACTCGCTCATGTCGATGCGGACCATCGCGTCCTGCGTATCGAACAGAAAGTCCGCCAGCGCCTTGCACAGTTCCGTCTTGCCGACGCCCGTGGGGCCGAGGAAAAGGAACGAGCCATAAGGACGGTTCGGATCCGACAAGCCGGCACGCGCGCGACGAATCGCATCCGACACCGCGCGCACCGCCTCTTCCTGCCCGACGACACGGGCGTGCAGCGCACTCTCCATGTGCAGGAGTTTTTCGCGCTCGCCTTCGAGCATCTTGTTGACCGGAATACCCGTCCAGCGAGCGACGACCTCCGCGATCTCCTCGGCCGTCACGCGGTCCTGCAGCAGTGTGAAGTCCTGCTTCTCGGCCTGTTGCGCGGCCGCCAGCTGCGCTTCCAGAGCGGGCAAACGGCCGTACTGGATCTCGCTCATCGCACCGTAATCCTGGCGACGCTGTGCGGCTTCGAGTTCGAGGCGAGCCTGTTCGATCTGCTCCTTGATCTTCGTGGCGCCCTGCAACATCGCCTTTTCGGACTTCCATACCTCGTTGAGGTCCGAGAATTCGCGATCGAGGGTTTCGATATCCGACTCGAGGTTGGCGAGGCGCTGCTTCGACTCGTCGTCCGGCTCCTTCTTCAGCATCTCGCGCTGGATTTTCAGCTGGATCAGCCGGCGTTCGAGGCGGTCGAGTTCTTCCGGCTTGGAGTCGATCTCCATGCGGATACGCGATGCCGCTTCGTCCATCAGGTCGATGGCCTTGTCGGGCAGCTGACGATCGGGGATGTAGCGCGCCGAAAGCGTGGCGGCCGCCACGATCGCCGGGTCGGTGATCTCGACACCATGATGGACGGCATAGCGCTCCTTCAGCCCGCGCAGGATGGCGATCGTGTCTTCCACGCTCGGCTCACCCACGTAGACCTTCTGGAAGCGACGCTCGAGCGCGGCATCCTTTTCCACATACTTGCGGTATTCGTCGAGGGTCGTGGCACCGATGCAATGCAGTTCGCCACGCGCAAGCGCCGGCTTGAGCATGTTGCCCGCGTCCATCGCGCCGTCGGCCTTGCCCGCACCGACCATGGTATGCAGCTCGTCGATGAACAGGATGACCCGACCTTCCTGTCTGGACAGGTCGTTGAGCACGGCCTTGAGGCGCTCCTCGAATTCGCCACGGAATTTCGCGCCCGCGATCAGCGCGCCCATGTCGAGCGAAAGGACGCGTTTGTCGCGCAGACCTTCGGGCACTTCGCCATTGACGATGCGCTGCGCCAGGCCTTCGACGATGGCCGTTTTGCCCACGCCGGGCTCACCGATGAGCACCGGATTGTTCTTCGTGCGGCGCTGAAGCACCTGGATCGTGCGCCGGATTTCCTCGTCACGGCCGATCACCGGATCGAGCTTGCCGTTCTCAGCCCGTTCGGTCAGGTCGATGGTGTACTTCTCGAGCGCCTGCCGCTGCTCTTCGGCGTTCTCGGACTGCACCTTCTCACCACCGCGCAGCTTCTCGATCGCGGCCTCGAGGCGCTCCTTCGTCGCGCCCGCGGCCTTGAGCGCACCACCCACTTCGCCACGATCCTCCAGCGTCGCCAGGAGGAACAGCTCACTGGCGATGAACTGGTCGCCACGCTGCTGGGCCAGCTTGTCAGTGAGGTTCAACAGGCGGTTGAGGTCGTTGCCGAGGTTGATGTTGCCCTCCTGGCCGCTGACGCGCGGCAGGCGGTCGAGGATCTCGCCCACACGCTGGCGCAGCGCGGGTACGTTGACCCCGGCCTGGGTGAGCAATGGACCCGTCGAACCGCCTTGCTGGTCGAGCAGCGCGACCAGGACGTGGGCCGGCTCGAGCATGTTGTTGTCGCGGCCCACGGCCAGCGACTGTGCGTCCGCCAGGGCCTGCTGGAAACGCGACGTAAGTCTGTCCATTCGCATCGTAAGGTGTCTCCCAAAAGGTGATGGCGCGACCCGGGACCTCCCCGCGACCGCCTCTGGCGCAAGAGATGCGGCTCGAACATTAGTCCTTCAACGGTGAAAAGCGAGCACTTTTTTCACGCGAGCGACGGCATCCTCGGGGAATAGCCGCCCGATGGAAACGCCGTGACAGCCGACCGCGACACCTTGCCCCGTCCACCTGTGGATCTGATCGACAGCCGGACCGCTCTCTTCCTCGACGCCGATGGCACGCTCCTGGCGTTCGCCGACGACCCCGCCGCCGTCGCGCCCGCGGACGGCCTGATGGATACGCTGGATGCCCTGCGCAGGGAACTCGGTGGCGCCGTGGCACTGGTCAGCGGACGGGCCATCGCCGGGCTCGACGCGATCTTCCATCGTCCGGACTGGGCGGCCGCCGGGCAGCACGGCCTGGAGCGCCGGGACGACAAGGGCCAACTGGTGACGGTGCCGGTCGACGAGGAAGCCCTGGCCCGGCTGCGTGCGACGGTGCACGCCGTCGCGGCGGAACTGCCGGGCGTGCGGGTGGAAGACAAGAGCTGGTCGGTGGCGCTCCACTGCAGGGAACACCCGCGTTTCGAAGCCGAACTGGCCAGACGGACGCCGGAGATCGCGGCGGCGTTTCCCGGCTTCGAACTTCAGCCGGGCAGCTACGTGTTCGAGTTCAAACCCCGGGGCATGGACAAAGGGGTGGCGGTCGCCGCCTTTCTCGCCGAAGCGCCCTTCGCGGGCCGACGCCCGGTCTACGTGGGTGACGACCTGACCGATGAGCACGCCTTTGCCGTCGTCAATGAACGGGGCGGCGCATCCATCCGGATCGGCACGCGGACCCCGTCACAAGCGACGTTCACATTGTCTAGCCCGGCCGATGTTCACAATTGGCTGGATTCCGTGAAATCCAGGTTGATGTAAGGAGCCGTGCGCGCACAATGAGCCGACTAGTCGTCATATCGAACCGCGTGGCGCTGCCCAAGCAGACGCAGACCGGTGGCCTTGCCTCCGCGATGAACGCGGCGCTGCAGGAAATGGGCGGCCTCTGGTTCGGCTGGAGCGGCAACATCGCTGCCGAGACCGGCAAGGAGCTGCACGAAGTCAGCGACGGACACATCGAATACGCCACGATCGACATGTCCAAAGCGGACCATGACGACTACTACAGCGGCTTCGCCAACCGCGCGCTCTGGCCCCTGTTTCACTACCGGGGCGATCTGGTCGACTACCGGCGCGACCACCTCGAAGGCTATTTCCGGGTCAACCGGGCATTCGCCAAGCGCGTGGCCAAGCTGCTCAAGAAAGACGACATCATCTGGGTGCACGACTACCACCTGATTCCGCTGGCTTCCATGCTGCGCGAACTGGGCGTCGAGAACCGGATCGGCTTCTTCCTGCACACGCCCCTGCCGGCCGCCGGTCTGCTGATCACGCTGCCCCGCCATCGCGAACTGCTCGAGCCGCTGGCTTCCTATGATCTGGTCGGCCTGCATACGCAGCGCGACCTGCGCGCGCTGGAAGATTATTTCCTGCACGAACTGGGCGCGGCGATGCGCACGGGTGGCCGGATCCGCGCCGCCAACGGTCGCATCTTCCGCGCCGGCGTCTTCCCGATCAGCATCGATACGGCCGAAGCGGTCGAGCTGGCCCATCGCGCCGAAGACAGTGGTGCGGTCGCCAAGCTCCGGGCCAGCATCGACGATCGCCAGCTGATCATCGGCGTCGACCGCCTCGACTACTCCAAGGGCCTTCCAGAGCGCTTCGAGGGCTTCGCGCGGCTGTTGCGCGACCACAAGGACATGCGCGGCCGGGTCTCGCTGCTGCAGATCGCCCCGCCTTCGCGCTCGGACGTTCCGGAATATCGCTCGCTGCGCCGCGAACTCGAGCGCAGCGCCGGTCACATCAACGGCCAGTACGCCGAGCCGGACTGGGTGCCCATTCGCTACGTCAACAAATCCTTCGGGCACAAGGTACTCGCCGGGTACTTCCGTGTGGCCAAGGTCGGCCTCGTTACGCCCCTGCGCGACGGCATGAACCTCGTCGCCAAGGAATACGTGGCCTGCCAGGACCCGCAGGATCCGGGCGTGCTCGTGCTGTCGCGCTTTGCCGGTGCGGCCCAGGAACTGGACGCCGCCCTGCTGGTGAACCCGTCCGATCTGGACGAGGTGTCGGAAGCGCTCAAGCGAGCCCTCGAGATGCCGCTGAAAGAGCGGCGCATGCGCTGGCAGTCGATGATGGACGTGCTCGAGCGGAACGACATTACGACGTGGCGCAACGCGTTCCTGCATGCGCTGATGGAGCCGCCCAAGGTGAAGCCGGAAATCTACGTGCAGCGACCCATGACGGCCCCCTGAGGCGGTCGCCTCAGCGGGTCCAGATAAGACTGGCGAAGCGGCCGCTGGCCGCACCGTCGCGACGATACGAATAGAGGCGGTCGTCGCGGAAGGTGTCGAAGCCGCCACCGGACACGTTCGTCACTCCCGCGCGCGACAGCCTGCGCCGCGCCAGCACGTACAGATCGCAACGCCAGTGTCCGGGCCGCGTCGGCGTGAACGCCGCTTCGGCACCCGGATCCGAGTCGACGAAGGCCGCACGGACCTCCTCGCCCACTTCGTAAGACGCCGCACCGATCGCGGGTCCCAGCCAGGCCTGAACGCCATCGGCATCCATCCGCGCCACGGTGTGCTCCAGGACACCGGCCGCCAGTCCGCGCCAGCCGGCGTGAGCGGCGCCGATGGTCTCACCGTCCGTCGAAGAAAAGAGCACCGGCAGGCAGTCCGCCGTCAGGATGGCCAGGACACGACCCGGCCCGCGTGCGATCGCGGCATCGGCCACGGGCTCCTCACCGTGGGCGCCGGGTGCGTCGGCCACGTCGACGCCGTGGACCTGGCGCAGCCACAGCGGCGCCTCGGGGAGACCGAGGGCCGGCAACAGCGCCGCGCGGTTGGCGGCCACCGCCTCCGGCGCATCGCCCGAGCGCAGGCCCAGGTTGAACCGTCCGTACGGACCGACCGATACGCCGGGGCCGTTCCGGGTGGCGACGACGGCGCCGACGCCCGAGGGCGCCACCCAGTCCGGAACGATCCAGGCGTCGGGCATGCTCAGTCCTCGATCGGATGCAGCTCGGTATCGAGCCGCAGCGTCGCGATCAGGGCGTCCTGATCCGCCGGCCGCGGGGAGTCGAACTCGAGACGCTCACCGGTGATCGGGTGGTCGAAGGCCAGCTTCTCGGCATGCAGAGCCTGCCGACGGAAGCCGCGCAGGGCGTCGATCAGCTCCTGGCTGGCGCCGCGTGGCAGGCGCAGACCGTTGCCATAGAGCTGATCGCCGACCAGCGGATGGCCGATATGCGCCATATGCACGCGGATCTGATGGGTACGCCCCGTCTCCAGGTTGCACTGGAGGACGCTGTGCGAGCGGAACCGCTCGCGCACCCGGTAATGGGTGATCGCTTCCTTGCCGCCGTCCACCACGTCGCGAACGCCCTGCTTCAGCCGATCGTGCTGGTGACGGCCGATCGGCTGGTCCACGGTGCCGCCGGCGACCATGGTGCCGAGTACCACCGCTTCGTACTGCCGGTGGACGTCGTGGCGCGAAAGCATGGCGACCAGGCCCGTGTGCGCCGCCAGGGACTTGGCGACCACCATGAGACCCGCCGTGTCCTTGTCCAGACGATGCACGATGCCGCCACGCGGCAGCTCGGCCAGCGACGGCGCGTGGTGCAGCAACGCGTTCAGCAGGGTGCCCGCCGGATTGCCCGCCCCGGGATGGACGACCAGCCCCATAGGCTTGTCCAGCACCAGGAGGTCGTCGTCCTCATAGCGGATGTCCAGAGCGATATCCTCGGGCAGGGCGTGGACTTCCGCCTCCAGTTCCGCTTCCAGCACCACGTGCTCCCCACCCCGGACGAGATGCCGCGGAGCCACCCGGGCCCCGTCCAGCAACAGTTTCCCGTCCTTGATCCAGCCCGTCAGGCGGGATCGGGAGTAATCGGGGAACATCTCGGCCACGGACTGGTCGAAACGCCGTCCAGCGGCCGTCACCGGTACCGTGGCTTCATGCCGGACCGTCGTCATACCGACCCGCCCGGCCGAAGGCCGGTTTCGGCTATCATGCCCATTCGCTTAAGCATCCGAACTCTCTCAATGCGTGCAACCAAGATCACCATTCTGCTCGTCCTCGCCCTGTCGATGAGCGCCTGCTCGATGTTCCGCAGCAAGAAGGAGACGATCGACACGATGCCGGTCGACCGGCTGTATGCCAATGCTCACAACTCGTTGGAGCATTCCGATTACGCCGCGGCCGAGAAAGCGTACCAGCGACTGATCGCTCGCTTCCCGTCGGGTGACATCAATGAACAGTCGCAAATCGAACTGGCTTACGCGCAGTACAAAGACAACAAGCCGGACGACGCTTACTCGACGATCAACCGCTTCATCAAGACGTTTCCGACCCACAAGCATGCAGATTATGCCTATTACCTGCGCGGTCTGATCAATTTCGATCGCACGGGCGGCATCATCGAGCGCTATCTGCAGCGTGACAACTCGGGTTCGACCCGTCGCGACCAGGGGTTCAACCTGACCGCATTCGACGACTTCAGCCAGCTGACGCGTCGTTATCCGAACAGCGCCTACGCCACCGACGCCCGCCAGCGCATGATCTTCCTGCGCAATCAGCTGGCCCGCTTCGAGATCAACGTGGCCGAGTACTACCTGCGCACGAAGGCCTACATCGCTTCGGCGGATCGCGCCCAGTACGTGATCGAGCACTACCAGCAGTCGCCGGAAACGGGCGACGCCCTGGCCATCCTGACCCGCAGCTACCTTGGCCTCGACCGTCAGCCGCTGGCGGACCAGAGCCGCAAGGTGCTGGCCCTGAACTATCCGGACCACCCGTATCTCACGGACCCGAACTGGCCGCACCACCCGTCGGTCTGGCGCAAGGCGATCCCGTTCTCGGGGCACCATTGATCCCTGGATGACGAAGAAAACCGGCGAAAGCCGGTTTTTTTTTGGTTGGTAATGCTCTGTAGGGGCTCGGCTGCGCCATCGCGTTTGGCGTTGTCGCGGCGTGTGGTGTCGCGTCGAAGAGCCGGCGGGTGCCACCCTCGCGTCCACGCCTGCGGCGACCCCTCAAGGAGGGCCGCTACCGCGGCCGTGTATCAATGGCCTTCGGCCGGGT
>NZ_FNBR01000002.1:217509-285709 GCF_900102405.1 Dyella sp. 333MFSha
CAGGGATGACCGGCCGTTTTCGGGGAGGCAGGGACAGCCGACTCGAAAACCCCCAGTCGGAGCCCGACCCGGCCGAAGGCCATTGATATACGGCGGCGGTAGCCGCCTTTCCCTGAGGGGTCGCCGCAGGCGTGGCCTCGAGGGTCACCCCCGCCGGCTCTCCAACGCGACACGACACGCCGCGACAAACCAACCGCGATGGCGCAAGCCGAGCCTTCAGCTCTTCGCTCTAAGTGACTTACCGCCACCCCGAAGTAATCGGATACCGCCGCTCGCGTCCGAAAGCCTTGGTCGTGACGCGCGGCCCCGGAGCCGCCTGACGGCGCTTGAACTCGTTGATGAAAACCATGCGGATTACGCGACGCACCGTGGCATCGTCGTGGCCGGCGGCGATGATGTCTTCCGCCGAGGCCTCGCCTTCGATGAAGTGCTCGAGAATCGCATCGAGTTCATCGTACGGCGGCAGGGAATCCTGATCGGTCTGCTCGTGGCGCAGTTCCGCCGACGGCGGACGCTCGATCACGGCCGCCGGAATGGCTCCGTCGATCGCCGAGCGCCACCGCGAAAGCGCGTAGACCACGGTCTTGTAGACGTCCTTGAGCGGCGCATAGGCGCCGCACATGTCGCCGTACAGCGTGGCGTAGCCCACCGCCATCTCGCTCTTGTTGCCCGTGGACAGCAGGAGCTTGCCGGTCTTGTTGGACATCGCCATCAGCAGCACGCCGCGGGTTCGCGATTGCAGGTTTTCTTCCGTGATGTCGGGTTTGCGACCCTCGAACACCGGCGCCAGGGCGCCGGTAAAGGCCTCGTAGATGCCTTCGATGGGTAGCACGTGGTACTCGACGCCCATGTGCTCGGCCTGGGCCTTGGCTTCCCGCAGGGACAGGTCCGATGTGTATTCGGTCGGCATCATGATGGCCGTGACCTTGTCCTTGCCCAGCGCATCGACCGCCATCGCGAGCGTCAGCGCGGAATCGATACCGCCCGACAGACCCAGCAACACGCCGGAAAAGTGGTTCTTACCAATGTAGTCGCGGATACCGCGGACGATGCCGTCATACATCAGCGCCTCCGGCGAGCGGGTGCCCGGCGCCGGCCAGTCCACGGCCGTGAGGCGACGCGTGACCGTATCGAACTCCACCGTCAGCAGCATTTCCTCGAAGGACGGAGCGCGCGCCGCGATCTCGCCATCGGCCTGCACCAGCAGCGAATGGCCGTCGAACAGCAGGTCGTCCTGACCACCGACGAGGTTTACGTAGGCGATCGGCAGCCCGGTCTCGCGGGCGCGGTCGCGCAGCAGCGCCTCACGGGTCGCGGCCTGACGCTTGTCCCACGGCGACGCGTTGATCACCAGGATCAGCTCCGCGCCGGCGTCGGCGAGACGGCTGGCGGGGTCCGATTCCCAGATGTCCTCGCAGATCAGCATGCCGACCTGCACACCCTCGATCGCGAACACCCGCGTGGCGTCGCCATGCTGGAAATAGCGCTTCTCGTCGAACACGGTGTAATTGGGCAGCGCCTGCTTGTGGTACGTCCACTCCAGGGCGCCTTCGCGTATGAGCGACGCCGCGTTGTAAACCTCGCCCTGCGCATCCGGGTAGCCGACGACCGCCGAAATACCCGTGATGGCCGGCAGCAGCGCATGCAGTTCGCGATGGCAGGCTTCGAGGAAACTGGGGCGCTGCAGCAGGTCCTCGGGCGGGTAGCCGGACAGCGTCAGCTCGGGGAAGGCTATCAGCGACGCGCCGAGGCGATCGCGCGCTTCATCGGCCAGCGCCTTGACCCGTCGCGCGTTGTCGGCGGTGGCACCGACGGGGAAATCGAACTGGGCCAGGGCGAAGCGAAAGGTGGACATCGGGAATCCGTGCGGTCGCGGGGACTGCCTATGATAAGCCACCGTCGCACCGACGCGGGCTCATTGCACCGGTACGTCGTAGATCGTGTCGCCATCGGCCGCGCCGGGGAGGCTGAAATGCCACCACTCCTGCGGATAATTGACGAACCCGCGCGCCGCCATGGCCTTCAGCAGGCGCTGGCGGTTCTCGTGCTGAAGCGGTGTGACGCGCGGATCGTCCGTATGCGCCAGTGGATCGAAGAAGTCGAAGTCCGTGCCCATGTCGAGCGGCGTGCAATGGACGCCCTCGCACCGCATCAGGGTGAGATCGACCGTCGCGCCCTTGCTATGACCTGACACCGGAGCGATGTACTCGCCCAACAACTGGTCCTTGCGCAGGGCGGGATAATGGGATGCCCTGGTGCGGGTATCGGACAGATCGCCCGCCCAGCGAACGAAGGCAGCCACGGCGCGCGCCGGGCGATAGCAGTCCCACAAGCGCAGCCGGTAGCCGTGAGGGCGCAGATCGCTCTCCACCTGAGCAAGGGCCCGCGCTGCGCCGGTGCGCAGCAGGCAAGCCGGCGCGAGATAGCCCGGCACCCTGGCGCCGGTGAAATTGTCCGGGGCCGCGTACTTCATGTCTTCCGCGATATCGGGCGCGACCTTGCGGATATCCATCAGCCCCGCGTCGGCGGGCGTACGCGCCGTCGACAGGTGCGGCGTGTCGGCGGCAAGAGAGCGCCCGCAGGTGAGCGCCAGCGACAGCAGCAGGAGGGGCCAGAGCCGGATCGTCATGTGCCCATACTGCCATGCCCATCGTGCCGCATTTGCTGACATCATGCCCCGTCGCCCGCGGAGAAACGCATGATCGAATCGGTTTGGCCCTATCTGGCCGTCATGCTGCTCGTCGCGGGCTTCTGGCCGGCGATCGAGCGACGGTTTGGCTGGAGGGTATTCGATATCCTCCCGCCCATCGTGCTGACCTACCTCAGCGTCACCGCCCTGTCGGTCGCCGGACTCTGGTCGGCATCGCCCGGGATCCACGCCGCCCAGTCGGTCATCGTGGGGCACCTGGTTCCCGCCCTGCTCTTTCTTCTGATGATCGGCTGCGATCTGCGCGCGATCTTCCGCCTGGGTCCGCGGGTACTCGGCGTGTTCGTCTGCACCTCGATCAGCCTGTTTATCGCCTTTATCGTGGCCTTCCTGATGTTCCGTCACTGGCTGCCGGGCGATGGCTGGAAACCGCTGGCGTCTCTTTCGGGCAGCTGGGTGGGCGGAACGGCCAACCTCATCGCGGTGAAGCAGGCCATCGGCATGTCGGACACCTCACTGGCGACCGCGCTGCTCACCGATGCCCTCTGCTATTCGATGTGGGTGGTGGTGCTGTTCTCCGTTGCACGCCTGGCACCGGCGTTCAACCGCTGGACACGTGCGACCTCGAGTGCCGACCTCATCGTGACCGAAACCGCACCGCGTGCGCCGGCGACCATGGACGGCGTGCTGCTTTGGCTGGGCTTCGCGCTGCTGGTGGCGGCACTGGCCCCGGGCGTGGCCGCGCTACTCCCCGTGGGCAGCATGGTCTCCGCGACCACATGGACCATTCTCGTCGCGACGGTCGCCGGTCTGATCGTCGCGCATACGCCACTGGCACGCTTGCCCGGCGCACAAGCCGTGTCGAGCGCCCTGCTGATTTCCGTCGTCGCCGTGCTCGCCTCCCAAAGCAGCTTCGCCGGTATCGCCGCCGCGCCGATCTACCTGTTGTGCGGGGTCACGGTGATCGCGTTGCATGCCGTGCTCCTGTGCGCGGCGGCGCGCGTGTTTCACTTCGACCTGTACCTTTGCGGCATCTCCTCACTGGCACACATCGGCGGCGTGGCGGCCACACCGGTTCTGGCCGCCACGTATTCGCGCTCGCTGGTACCGGTCGGCATCCTGCTGGCGCTGCTGGGTTATATCCTTGGTACCGGCTTCGGCCTCGTCGTCGCGGCCGTGCTGTCCAGACTCGCTATCTGACCGGGATCCCCGCATGCCCCTGTTTCGCCATCGCCTGCTCTTCGCTGCCCTCCTCACCGGATTTCCGGGAATGGCGTCGCTGGCGAGCCCACCACCGATCGTCGATACCGGGATCCCCGGCGTAACGGATGCCCAGCTATCGCCGGACTGGTGGATCGCACGGGTGCCGGACGCGGATCGTGTCGTCCTCGACGCGCCAGCCATCGCGGCGCTGAACGATAAGCTGCGGCGCCTCGATCCCTCGATGCACGACATCCGCCATCTGCCATCGTCGCTGACGCGCGACCAGGTCATGGTCTGGATCGACAAGGTCTCTCAACGCCCGGCCCGTGCGTTGTTCGATGCGAAAGGCCAGTCACTGCCGGCGAGCGCCATCGATTCGATACTTGCCAACGATGCGACGAACGCCATTCCTTCAGAAGTGACACCGCGCTATGGCATGGCCGTGCGTCGCGCACCACTGCGCAGCCATGCCACCGAGGCGCGCGTGTTCACGCAGCCCGTCGATACCGACATCGATCGCTTCCAGGAGAGCGCGCTTTTCCCCGGCGATCCGGTCGTCGTCGTGCACAGCAGTGCCGATGGTCGCTGGGTGTTCGCGGTCAGTGCACGCTACGCGGCATGGACACCGGCGGAGGCGATCGCCTATGGGACGGCGGCGCAGGTATTTGCCCATGCCGACGCCACGCCCTTCCGCGTCATCACCGGCGCCGCACCGCACACCGTGTTCACGCCCGAGGCAGCCGCGCTCTCGGAGCTGCAGCTGGATATGGGCACGCGCGTCCCGCTGGACACGTCGCTATCGCCAGGCCAACCGGTCAACGGACAGCATCCGTATACCTCGTGGGTGCTCAGCTTGCCGGTGCGCGACGCACGAGGCGCGCTGTCCTTCCGGCCCGCGCTGCTCCAGCGCAATCAGCCGTCCGAGGCCGGCTATCTTCCGCTCACCCGTGCCAATGTGATTCGCCAGGCGTTTCGATTCCTCGGCGAGCGCTACGGCTGGGGGCACGATTTCAACGGCCGCGACTGCAGCGGATTCGTCTCCGACGTCTATCGCAGCATGGGTGTGCAGATGCCGCGCAACACAGGCGACCAGGCGTCGAGTCCGGGTCTTTCGCACACGGCATACACGCCGAAGGACGGGCATGACGCGCGCGTCGCCGCGGCGATGGCGCTCGAGGTCGGTGACCTCGTCTACATTCCGGGCCACGTAATGATGGTGATCGGCAAGGTGGATGGACAGCCCTACGTGGTTCACGACGTCGGCGGCATCAGCCTCCGTGATGGCACCACGAGCCTGCGTCGCATCAAACTCAACGAAGTATCGGTCACCCCACTGCTGCCGCTGATGTTCGACAAGGACACCAGCTTCGTCGATCGCATGACCAGCATCGTCCGCATCCGCTGAGGCCGTGCCATGAAGATCGTTGAGATCCGTCTGTTCATGCTTCGCGTTCCGCTACGCACACCGTTCCGTACGGCGCTTCGCGAGGTGGACAGCGTGGAGGACATCGTCGTGACGGTCCATACGGACGATGGCCACATTGGCTACGGCGAGGCGCCTCCGACGGCGGCGATCACCGGCGAGACGCATGCGTCGATCATCGCAGCCGTACGTCGGCATATCGCGCCGCGTCTCATCGGCGAGGACATCGCCGATCTCAACCGCATCGTCGGCCTCATTCAGAGCGCATTGGAAAAAAATACGAGCGCCAAGGCAGCCGCGGAGATCGCCATTTACGATCTCTGGGCGCAATACCACGGCGCACCGCTCTACCAGCTGCTCGGTGGCGGTCATCCACGGCTGTCCACCGACCTGACCATCAGCGTGAACGACGTCGACACGATGGTCGCCGATGCACTGAACGCCATCGCCCGTGGCTACACCTCGCTCAAGATCAAGATCGGCAAGAACATCGACGACGATATCGTCCGGGTGCGGGCCATTCATACCGCCGTCGGCGAATCGGCGCTCTTGCGTCTCGACGCCAACCAGGGCTGGACCGCCGCGGAAGCGGTGCGCGCGATTCGCCAGCTTGAAGACGCTGGCGTGCGCATGGAACTCGTGGAGCAACCGGTGAATGCGCATGATCTGGAAGGCCTGCGACACGTCACGCGCCACGTCGATACGCCGATCATGGCGGATGAGAGTGCCTTCGGCCCGAAGGATCTGCTCGAACTCATCCGCCTGCGCGCCGCGGACATCGTCAACATCAAGCTGATGAAGACGGGCGGCATCTCGGGCGCACTGCGAATGGCGGATATCGCCGCTATGCACGGCATGGAATGCATGATCGGCTGCATGCTCGAAAGCAGCATCAGCGTGGCGGCGGCCGTTCATGTGGCCGTCGCAAGATCCAACGTCATCACGAAGATCGACCTGGATGGACCCTCGCTGTGCACGTTCAATCCGGTGGACGGCGGCGTCGACTTCGATGAGTCGCACCTTTCCATACCGCCTCTTCCGGGCCTGGGCATTCGCTCGGTTCGCGGCCTCGAGCCTCTCTGAATGGTGATCCGCATGCGTCGCCTCCCTCGCTTTCTGCTTGTATCGCTTCTTCTTTCGATCACGGGGCTCGCCATCGCGTTCGAGGCGCCCGTGGCCTGGTCGGTATCGCGGCAGATGATCGTCGTCACCACGGACAACTGGGACGCCACGCAAGGCACGCTTCGCCGTTTCGAACGCGAAGAAAGCGGCTGGCGGGCGGTCGGGTCGCCGGTACCGGTCACGATCGGCAAAGGTGGCAGCGCTTGGGGCGTGGGACTGCATCCGCCGCAGACCGACGGCCCGACGAAGGTCGAGGGCGACGGGCGCAGCCCGGCGGGGATATTCCGGATCGGCGAAGCTTTCGGTTACGCGGAACGAAACGGCACGGCGCTCCCCTACCGGGGGCTCACGGCGTCCGACTATTGCGTCGATGTCGACGGCTCGCCGTATTACAACCAGCTGGTCGATGAAAACAAGGTAGGCCATAGCGCGGTCGACGGAGCCACGGAGGCGATGCGGCGCGACCTGCACTTCAACGGCGACCACGCCTATCGCATCGGTTTCGTCATCGAACACAACGCCGGGGGACGCAAGGGCGCGGGCAGCTGCATCTTCGCGCACCTGTGGAAGTCACCGACATCGCCGACCGCCGGATGCACGGCGATGACCGACGAAGCCATGGAAGGACTGCTCGCGTGGCTCGACCCGAAGAAGAAACCCGTGTTCGTGCTGCTGCCGCGAGGCGAATACGCGCGGCTTCGTGGCGCCTGGAATCTGCCGGTGCTCTAGGGCGCCAGGTGGTCACTCATTGACCAGCGAAACGCAAGTCGATGGTGGGAAAGACGAATCGTCAGTTATCCACACCCTTATGCAGATCGTATCCACATTCGCTGTGGATAAGCGCGCTCTAGTCGCCGGGGCGGTGGGCAAAAAATAAGCAGCGCAACGCAACCGACTGTCACGCGACGGGTTTCCGGAGTTATGCACATGCTTATGCAGCGACTGTCCACACAGGCTGTGGATGAATCGCCATCGCCCCCGACTCTCTCTGTCAGCGTATGACGCGATCCACGTGAGCACTTTGCCAGCGGCGTGTTTCGCCGACAGAAGAGCCCGTAACGAAAGGCTAAGCTGCCTGGCCTGTCTTTCCAGCACACGGAACCGTGATGACTGATACGCGCCGCCTCACCCGCCCGAACATGGCCTTCGCCCTCCTGCTGACCATGTCCCTGCCGGCGCTCGCTGCCGAAGGCGACGCCAGCGCGCCGATACCGCCTCGGCTCGACATCCATCTCTTCGTACACGATGACGTCCGGCACTACATGTCGCACGAACGGATACACGCCGGTTATGTCGCGTGGTGGCTTGCCGACATGAGCAAGGTCGTGCCGTTCGCGCGCATCCAGGTGCGTTACCTGCCGCCGGTCAACGGCGTTACCGACATTCCTTACATGCACGACGCCGCGCTGGGCGAATGGACCCACACCGTCATGGCCTGGGCCGACCGCGAGGGGATGACGCCCACCCATACGCGCAAGTTCCTCCTGATCACCCCCCAGGTACCGCAGCCAGGCGCGTCAGGCATTGCGTGGCAGGGTGGCAGCACGGCGATGGCATCGATCAACGGGCGTTACCGGGTGGTGGCTCACGAGCTGGGCCACCTGTTCGGCGCCGACCACGAGCATGGTGCGGTCAACTACACGGGAGGCTGGTGGTGCGAGAGCAACATGTATGCCTCATCCCTGAGCCTGCGCGGCAACTGCTACACCTATACGCCGGAGAACCAACGGCGCATGCGGAAGTACATCATCGAAAACCCCGGAGCGGACGTCGGGAGCCGACGAGGCCCGCTGGTCGCCGACTGACGCCCGCTGGTCAGGAAATGACCAACATGAGCTAACCGCTTGCCCGCGTTGGGCATCCCCGACTTATGCACAGCGTTATGCAGGCGGTATCCACACAGGCTGTGGATGACATGCGCGCATAAAAAAACCGCGACCCGAAGGCCGCGGCTCTTTAGGCTCGCCGAAGCGAACGGGGTATTACTTCATCAGACCCGCGAGGGTCTTGCCGAGGTCGGCCGGCGACTTGACCGTGGTCACGCCTGCCTTCTCGAGCGCGGCGAACTTGGCTTCCGCCGTGCCCTTGCCGCCCGAGATGATCGCACCGGCGTGGCCCATGCGCTTGCCCGGAGGTGCCGAGGCGCCCGCGATGAACGAGACGACCGGCTTCTTGACGTACTGGCTGATGAACTCAGCCGCGTCTTCTTCGGCGCTGCCACCGATTTCGCCGACCATGATGATGCCTTCGGTCTGCGGATCGTCCTGGAACAGCTTCAGGCAGTCGATGAAGTTCAGACCGTTGATCGGGTCGCCACCGATACCGATGCAGGTGGACTGGCCGAGGCCTTCGTTCGTGGTCTGGAACACCGCTTCGTACGTGAGGGTGCCCGAGCGCGAGACGATACCGACCTTGCCCGGCTTGTGGATGTGGCCCGGCATGATGCCGATCTTGCACTCACCTGGGGTGATGACGCCCGGGCAGTTCGGACCGACGAGCACGACGTCCGGGTGCGACTTGAGCACGTTCTTCACGCGCATCATGTCGAGCACCGGAATGCCTTCCGTGATCGTGACGATGATCTTGATGCCGCCGTCGATGGCTTCGAGGATCGAGTCGGCCGCGAACGGGGGCGGCACGAAGATGACCGAGGCGTCGGCACCGGTCTGGTCGACCGCGTCACGCACGGTGTTGAAGACCGGCAGACCGATGTGCTCCGAGCCACCCTTGCCCGGCGTGACACCGCCGACGACCTTGGTGCCGTAGTCGATCGCCTGTTCGGCGTGGAAGGTACCCTGCTGTCCGGTGAAACCCTGGACCAGGACCTTGGTGTTCTTGTTGATCAGGACGCTCATTAGAATTCGCTCCTCAGGCCGCTGCGGCCACGGCCTTGCGGGCCGCATCGTTGAGATCGTCGGCCGGCGTGATCGCCAGACCCGAGTTGGCCAGGAGTTCGCGACCCTTTTCGACGTTCGTGCCCTGCAGGCGCACGATCACCGGGATCTGCAGACCCACTTCCTTCACCGCGGCGATGATGCCTTCGGCGATCAGGTCGCAACGGACGATGCCGCCGAAGATGTTGACCAGGATGGCCTTCACCTTGTCGGAAGACAGGATCAGCTTGAACGCCTCGGAGACGCGCTCCTTCGTGGCGCCGCCGCCGACGTCGAGGAAGTTGGCCGGCTCGCCGCCCGCCAGCTTGATCACGTCCATCGTGGCCATGGCCAGGCCGGCACCGTTGACCATGCAGCCGATCGTGCCGTCCATCGTCACGTAGTTGAGGTTGTGCTGGACGGCGGCCGCTTCGGCGGCGTCTTCCTGCGTGAGGTCGCGCATGGCGGCCAGGTCGGCGTGACGGAACTCGGCGTTGTCGTCCGAGTTCACCTTGCCGTCGAGGGCGGCGAGGTTGCCGTCTTCGAGAATGGCGAGCGGGTTCAGCTCGACCAGGGCCAGGTCCTTCTCGTTGAACAGCTTGTACAGGCCAAGCATGATCTTGACGAGCTGACCGACCTGCTTCGGATTCAGGTCCATCTTGAACCCGAGATCGCGGCACTGGTACGGCTGCAGGCCTTCGACGAAATCGACCTGGAAGGTGTGGATGTCTTCCGGGGTTTCGGCGGCCACCTGCTCGATGTCCACGCCGCCGTGCTTGGAGGCGATGAACGAGATCGACTTGGTGTCACGATCGGTGAGGATCGAGAGGTACAGTTCCTTCGCGATGTCGGTCGCGTCGGTGACCAGAACCAGGTTCACCGGCAGCGCGCGGCCGGCGGACTGGTAGGTTTCCATGTTCGTGCCGAGCATGCCCTTGGCAGCGGCGCGCACGTCGTCGAGACTGCGGCAGAACTTGACGCCACCGGCCTTGCCGCGACCGCCGGCATGGATCTGGGCCTTGACCATCCACTGCGAACCACCAAGGTGCTTGGCGGCGTCGACAGCGGCATCGGGAGAGTTGGCAACCTTGCCCGGCGGCACGGCGATGCCGTACTTGGCGAACAGTTCTTTAGCCTGGTACTCGTGGAAATTCATTCGATACCTCGAGCGAACGGGAGAAGCGTGTGAATGCATGCGGGCCGGGAGCGGCCTGCACGGGAGTGGGGGATGAATCGATCGATTGCGCCAAAATGACGCAATACGGCCGCGTATTTTCCCGGAAGGCGCCCCGGATGGAAAGAGGCGCCGCGACATTTCGTCGCTTTTCGCCCTTTTTCACTGCTGGAACTGCGTGTTGCCCCGGGGTCGCCGCCGCCTATACTGGCGGTCATCGAGGCCCTGGGGGGCCACCGGCGGAGAACCACCCACGTGTCCACGCCCGCGCCGACCATGGCCGCCCGCTCCCGTGCGGTGCAGACCACCGCACGCCACGAACTGTTCTTTTTCAACTACTTCCGGCTGGGCCAGGCGGCGGTCTACACCGCCCTGGCGTTCCGTCCGGAGCATATGAACTGGCCGGCGCTGCCGGAACCTGTCTTCGCCCGGGTGCTTGCGCTGGCCTACCTCTTCGCCGCCCTGCTCATGGTTTCCCGGACGCGGGGCACGTTGCATCGTCCCGTCCTCATCGTCTCGATCGGTCTGACCCTGGACATCGCAGCCGCCTTGCTCGCCCTGGTGCTGATGCACGATGTCCGCATGGGCGTGGCGATGATGCTGGCCGTCAACATCGCGACGGGCGCGCTGCTGCTGCCCTTCCGGCTGTCGATGTTCTTCGCCGCGCTGGCCACCCTGGGCATGCTCGGCCATTCCCTGTTCGACCTGGAAGCCGCCGCCAGCTCGGACCGCGAGCTGGTGGAGTACGCGCTGTTCGGTGCCGCCTATTTCGCCTGCGCATCGCTGTGCTATGTGTTGGGGCGCAACATCCGCGCGTCGGAAGCCCTGGCCGAACAGCGTGGCATCGATCTGGCCAACCTGTCCCAGGTCAACGAACTGATCATCCGTCGCATGAAGACCGGCGTGCTGCTGGTCGACGAAGGCAACCGGATCCATCAGCTCAACGAGTCGGCATGGATGCTGATGGGCAATCCTTCGGCGGAGCAGCGCGACCTGGGGAGTCTGGCGCCCGAGCTGTCGCGACGCCTGTACCACTGGCGCACGTCCGGCAAGCTGGACGAGAGCGCGACCATGCTGGCCGATGGCACCCCCGAGGTGATTCCGCGCTTTTCCCGCCTGGCGCCCAATGACGACTCCCACGTCCTGATTTTCCTCGACGATACGTCGCTGGTGTCGCGCCGCGCCGAGGAACTCACCCTCAGCTCGCTTGGCCGGCTGTCGGCCTCGATCGCCCATGAGATCCGTAACCCGTTGGCGGCGATCCACTATTCGGCGCAGCTACTGGCCGAATCCACGGACATGAACGACACCGACCTGCGTATGGTGGAGATCATCAACAACCACTGCTCGCGCCTCAACGAGATCATCGAGAACATCCTCCAGCTGTCCCGGCGCGAGCGCTCCCGGCCGGAAACTCTCGACCTGAGCCAGTGGGTGCATCACTTCGTGACCGAGTACCGCCAGGGCAACGATCTGGGCGCGGACATCCTGCGCGCGGTGTCCGGCAGTGAGCCGGTCGCCGCCGTCGCGGACCCCCAGCACCTGCAGCAGGTCATCTGGAACCTGGTCCAGAACGCGCTGCGCTACGGCCGCCTGCCCGGCGAGCCGGCGCGAGTGATGCTGGTGGCGCGGCATTCCGAAGCCGGAATTCCCATCCTCGAGGTAATCGATCGCGGCCCGGGCATCCCGCCGAAGGTGGCGGCGCAGATCTTCGAGCCGTTCTTCACGACCCACGAATACGGCACCGGGCTCGGTTTGTACCTGGCCCGCCAGATGACCGAAGCCAACCAGGCCGCGCTGGAATATGTGCGGGTCGCAGGGGGTGGCAGCTGCTTCCGGATCAGCCTGACGCCGCCGGCGCGTACCGCCGCCTCGGTCCCCCTGGCGGCCCGCGCGTGAACGCCGCGCTTTGCGCAGGCCGCCCGGGCGGTTACATTTGTCCCCATTACCGAACCTTTCGGATCCAATGAGCAAGCAGTCCGTACTGGTTATCGACGACGAGCGGGATATCCGCGAGTTGCTGACCATCACCCTTGGTCGAATGGAACTCGACGTGGACGCTGTGGGCAGCGTCACCGAAGCGCGGAATGCGCTGGCCTCCCGTCGCTACGACCTCTGCTTCACGGACATGCGCCTGCCCGACGGCAGCGGCCAGGAGATCATCGAACTGATCGCCGCCAGCCACCCGGACATGCCGGTGGCGATGATCACCGCCTACGGCAACGTCGACGCGGCGGTGAACGCGCTGAAGGCGGGCGCGTTCGATTTCGTCTCCAAGCCGGTCGACATCCACCTGTTGCGTCGCCTGGTGCGAACCGCGCTGCGTCTCTCCGAGGAGCGCAAGTCGGAAGCCGGCGCGAGGGGCGTTCCCGGCGCCGATCGTCTGATCGGCGATTCGCCGGTGATGGTCGAGGTCCGCGGCAAGATCGCCAAGCTGGCCCGTAATCAGGCGCCGGTCTACATTGGTGGCGAATCGGGCGTCGGTAAGGAACTGGTCGCGCGCCTGATCCACGAACTGGGCCCGCGTGCCGCCGGCGCCTTCGTGCCGGTGAACTGCGGCGCCATTCCTTCCGAGCTGATGGAAAGCGAGTTTTTCGGTCACCGCAAGGGCAGTTTCACGGGTGCTCACGCCGACAAGGAAGGCCTGTTCCAGGCCGCCCAGGGCGGCACGCTGTTCCTCGACGAAGTCGCCGAGCTGCCCCTGCACATGCAGGTGAAGCTGCTGCGCGCCATCCAGGAAAAAGCGGTACGCCCCATCGGCGGACGCGACGAGATCCCGGTCGACGTGCGCATTCTGTCCGCCACGCACAAAAATCTGGCGGGGCTGGTCGAGCAGGGTCTGTTCCGACAGGACCTGTTCTATCGCATCAACGTCATCGAACTGCGCGTGCCGCCTCTGCGCGAGCGTCGCGGCGACGTGCCGAAGCTGGCCGAGTTCGTGTTGAAGCAGCTCGCCGTAGAATCCGGCGGCGGCGCCCCGGGCCGCCTGCAGCCCGATGCGCTTGCCGCGCTGGAGGCGTATCAGTTTCCCGGTAACGTCCGCGAACTGGAGAACATCCTCGAGCGCGCGATGGCGATGTGCGAAGGCGATATCATCGAAGCGGATGATCTGATGTTGCCGCAGCGTGTGGCAGTGCAGACGACGGCGACTCCCGATCCGGGTGGCGCGACCCATGTCACGGCCGCTGCCGTGGCGCCACGGGCCTCCAGCGGTGCCGACGGGTCGCTCGAAGACTTCATCTCGAACATCGAGCGCGACACCATCATCAAGGCACTCGAAGAGTCGCGTTACAACAAGACCGCGACGGCGAAGAAGCTCGGCATCACCTTCCGCGCCCTGCGCTACAAGCTCAAGAAGCTCGGCATCGACTGACCGACGATCAGCCGGGACGCGAAGCGCGTCCCGGCCTTTCGCGCGTGCGGAGCCAGACCTGCCAGGCGACGTAGCCGCGGCGGCAGGCAAGCGTCAGCCCCCAATAAAACACCACCGCCATCAAGGCATTCAGTACGAGCCACCCGAAAAGTGGCCAGCCTCTGTGGAATTCGAGTTCCGGCGACGGGAGTCCAAGCCATGGGGTGATGAAGAGCGGGACGCGCATCGCTCCCCGCACGATGTCGAAGTGGATCCCTTCGACACACCGCGGAGAGTCGCACGACGTTTGCCAGAGAAGCACCAGCACCGCGAGCACCAGGTGCAGCAGGGATCCTGCGGTGAACCAAGCGATACGCGTGCGGCAAGCCATCCTTCGCTGAATGGCCTTCGCTTCCTTGTGTGTGTCCCAGTACATGAGGCACCCCGGAGAGATAATGGGTGCCCACGTTACTCAGCGACAGAAGCGCGCGATATGGAAGGATTCTGAAAAATCAGCCTGATTTCGCTTCGCTCGCCTCGAGCGCCTCGCGCACCTTGCGCAGCAACGCCCTGGACTGGATCGGCTTATCCAGCACGTACAGGTGATCCAGCTGGGGCAGTTCGTCCAGGTTCGGCGGTGAATCCGGACGTGCGAGCAGCAGTACCGCGCGGCTGTAACCGTGCTCGAGCAAGGCGGCCAGCGTGCGCACGCCGGTGAACAGGTTCATGTCCGCGTCCATGACGACCAGGTCGGGAACACCGTGCGCTTCGATCCACTGCAATGCCGCCGTACCACTCTGGCTCGCGCCGGCCTGGTAGCCATAAGCGTCCAGCGTGTCGACCAGCAGCGACAACTGCACCGCCTCTTCGACGACGACCAGCACGCGCTCGGCTTCGCCCTGAAGCGACGCGTCCATGATCGACGCCGGCGCCGAATCTTCCTCGTCGCTGCTCAGCGGCAGGTAAAGATGAAACTGTGTGCCCTCACCCAGAACACTGCGAACACGCATGAGGCCACCGTGACTGGCGACGATGCGCTTGCATGACAGCAGGCCCAGACCCGTTCCGCTTTCCTTCGTGGTGAAGAACGGCTCGAACAGGCGCGCGAGCACTTCCGGCGGCATGCCCAGACCGGTGTCGATCACCGACAGGCGCAGGTAACGACCTGGAAGCGGCTGTTCACCCTCGAGGAAGAAGTCATCCGCGAGGTTGGCTTGCGCCGTCTCGATGCGCAGCGTGCCGCCGGCGGGCATCGCCTGGAAGGCGTTGAGGCTGAGATTGAGCAGACACTGCTGCAACTCGGTGTGATTGCCCTCGAAGGTCACATCCGGATCGAAGACCTCCACGCTCATCTGCACCGTGCGCGGCACGCTACCCTGAAGCAGCAGCTTCAGCGCATCGAGTAAGGCGCCCAGGCGAACCTGCTCCGCACGGCGCGCGCCGCGCGCGAACGACAACATCGACGACACCATCTCGAGCCCGCGCCGGCCGCAATCGCGAACCAGCGTACCCAGGCGCCCGAGGCGCGGATCGTCGGCGTAATCCTCGAGCGTGTCGCCCGCAAGCAGCAGCGGCTGCAGAAGATTGCGAAGATCGTGACTCAGGCCACCCGCGAGCAACGCGAGGCTTTCGAAGCGCTGGGCGCGAATCAGTTCCTGTTCGGCACGGGCACGTGCACGCTTCTCTTCGCCTTCGCGCAGCGCGCGGCGCACCGCCGACGCGAGGCGCGCCGTATTGTGTTTGAGGATGTAGTCAGTCGCGCCGTTGCGCAGTGCCTCAATAGCCGCCTCTTCACCCAGCGTCGCCGAGATGAAGATGAAGGGAGTCGCGACGTCGCGCTCGCGCAACAGCTGTAGCGCACGCTCGCCGCTGAAAACGGGCAGGCTCAGGTCGGAAAGGACGATGTCCGGATGGAAGTC
The DNA here is from genome assembly GCF_900102405.1 of Dyella sp. 333MFSha. Taxonomy (NCBI): domain Bacteria; kingdom Pseudomonadati; phylum Pseudomonadota; class Gammaproteobacteria; order Lysobacterales; family Rhodanobacteraceae; genus Dyella; species Dyella sp. 333MFSha. Next base: position 233,223 of record NZ_FNBR01000002.1, read on the forward strand.
ATCCAGCCCGGCGATGAACGCGGCCTCCTCGTCGACAAGGAGCACCTCGTAATCGAGTCCGTCCTGCTCCAGTTCGGACAGGATGAGCTCGGCATCGAACTCATTGTCCTCGACCTGAAGGATGCGCACCTTGTTGTTCTTGCCCTGCCCGCCCATGTCAGTCGCTCGGCTCGTTGGTGGGAATCACTCGCCTTCCGGGCGCTGGTTCAGCACCGCCCAGAAGTGGCCGAGGGTCTGCACGGCCGTGAAGAATTGCTGCACGTCCACGGGCTTGAGCACGTAGGCGTTGACGCCGAGATCCCAGCTGCGGGCAAGATCGCTCTCTTCGCGCGACGACGAGAGGATCACCACCGGCAGGCGCTTCCACTTTTCCTCGGCACGGAGCTCCTTCAACACTTCGAGGCCATCTTTGCGCGGCATCTTGATGTCGAGCAGGATCACCGACGGATCGCCCTCCGGGCGATTCGCGTACGGACCGCGGCGGTGCAGCCAGTCGAGGCAGTCGACGCCATCCTCGACGTGCACCACGGGATTGGCGAGCTTGGCCTCACGCAGCGCATCGATGGCCATCTCGGCATCGGCCATCGAGTCTTCGACGATGAGGATCGTGCGCAGGTCGCGCTGATTCATGAGTCACCTGTCTGGGCACCCGGAACGTCGGATACCGGCAATGAAAAATGGAAAGTGGCGCCGCGATCGGTTTCCCCCTCGGCCCACGTCCGCCCACCATGGCGCGCGATGATGCGTCGCACATTGGCCAGGCCGATACCGTTGCCCGGGAACTCCGAGGCACGATGCAGGCGCTGGAAAACGCCGAACAGCTTGGTCGCATACTGCATGTCGAAACCGGCGCCGTTGTCGCGCACGGTGAATTCGTAATCGCCCGCGGACGTCCGCTCCAGCATGACCTCGATGATCGCGCGCTCGCGGTTGCCCGTGTATTTGACGGCGTTACCCAGCAGGTTCTGCCAGACCGTCCGCAGCATGTTCTCGTCACCGACGACGATCGGCATCGGTGCGATGCGCCATTCGATCTGACGGTCACGCGCTTCGGTTTCGACCAGTGCGCGTGCTTCTTCCACCAGCGACTGCATGTCGACCGGTTGCAGGCGCAACGCGCCACGGCCGAGGCGGGAGAACACCAGCAGGTCGTCGATCAGCTGTGCCATGCGCCGTGACGAGCTGCTGATCACGTCGATGTAATGCTTGACGCGATCGTCCGACCGATCGGCCAGGTGAGCCTCGAGCTTTCCGGCGAAGCCGGCGATGTGACGCAAAGGCGCGCGCAGATCGTGCGATACCGAGTAGCTGAAGGCCTCCAGTTCGCGGTTGACGTCGGAGACCTGCTCGACCTTGCCTTCGAGCTGGCGATTGAGCTCGCTCACCTTCTGCTCGACCAGCGCGCGCGCCGTGATATCGCTGACGGTCAGAAGCACCGCCGGAGCGTCGCCGTCGGACTCTTCGATGCGGCGTGCATTGATGACGACGAAGCGATCGATGCCGTCGACCGTGCGCTGGGTCAGCTCGTAATCCCAGAGTTCCCGATCGCGCGCCACCACGTCGTTCAGGCGCTGCAGCAGAGACGTGTCGCTCCACGCGCCTTCACCGATCTCGTTGAGGGGCGGATTCTTGTCGCTCTCGGTATCGAAGCCGTAAAGCTCGGCAAACGCGTTGTTTACCAGCAGCGTGCGCAGCGACGCGTCCAGCATGGCGATCGGCTCGCGCACCGCCTGGACGATCAGCTGCGAGCGATGCACGGCGCCCGAGGCCTTGGATTCCGCTTTCAGGCGGATCGCGATCTGGCGCTCGGAGACGACCACGACGATTGCCAGCAGGGCGATCTGCGCCAGCGACGCGATCAGCAGCACCGTACGGTTATCAGTGGCCGAATCGACCGCCTGGCCTCGACGCTGCTCCAGCAGGGCCGACTCCTCCGAAAGCAGATCGATCACCGTCTGCCGGATGGGAAAGAGAACCCTGAGGTCTTCCATCGTCCTGAAGGCGCCATCGTGATCGCCCGCCTTCACCTGCTGTAATGCTTTTTCACTGAGCGAGGCGCGACTGTTGGCCGTCGCCTCCAGCCCACCCAGGCGGGTGAGCTGCTCGGGGTTGTCGGCCATCATGGTGCGCAGCTCGGCGATGAGGCCGGGCACCAGCTTGCGAGTGGCCGCGACGCGGTCTTCCAGCGCCTGATCGGGCGGCGCCCCGGCGACGAGGCTGTAAGCCGCCGCTTCGCTGCCGCGCAGGATCGCATCGGCGCGGTAGACGTTGGCCTTGATCTCAGCGGTATGGGTGACCCAGTCGCGCGTGGTCAGCGCCGCGTCCGAACTCGACCGGTTGACGGCGTAGGGCAGCGCGACGATGACCAGCACGGCCGCGAGCAAGCCCGCGATCCGCCAGCGCGCTCCGATCCTTACCATCATGCTGCCGTCATCCCCACAACGATACCTGCCCTGTTAAGGGCACGATTATAGACGCGGGATGTCTTGATTCGCTGACGGAACACGGCATGACCCCTGAAACACGAGTACGGGCACGCCATCCCCGCTGCCTGCCGGAACCGGCAGGAGCGATGAGGGATGGCGCGCCCGTCCTTATGGAGGCCTGCTTTTTGCCCAAAAAGCCGTGAAGACCTCGTGAGCGCAGCCCTTGCGACCTTACGGCGCCGCGTCGCTCATGGAATAAGGCGCCGAGCCCGGACCCTGCCCCCAATCCTTCGCCGGCTCGGCCTGCATGCTGAAGTGCAGTTCGCCACCGGCGACGATCTCTTCGTGGCGGATGAACGTCCGGTCCAGCGGCTTGCCGTCCAGCGTGACCTTGCCCACGTACGGATGCTTCGCGTCCAGGTGGTCGGCCGAGACCGTGAAGTGCTTGCCACCCGGCAGGTTCAGCGTGGCCTTCTCGACGAACGGACGACCGATGACGTACTGGTTGCTGCCTGGCGCCACCGGATAGAACCCCAGCGAGCTGAAGATGTACCAGGCCGACATCTGCCCCAGGTCGTCGTTGCCGACCAGACCGGTCGGCGTCGGCGAGTACTGGGTCTTCATGATCTGGACGAGGCGCTCCTGGGTCTTCCAGGGCTGGCCCGCGTAGTCGTAGAGGTAAGCGACCTGATGGCTCGGTTCGTTGCCGTGAGCGTACCAGCCGATCAGGCCGGTGATGTCTTCCACGTGCGCGAACGATTTGGGGTCGACCTTGGCGTCGAAAACCGAGTCCAGCTTCCTGACGAAGGCGTCCTTGCCGCCCAGCGCGTCGATCAGGCCCTTGACGTCCTGCGGCACGTACCACGAATACTGCCACGCGTTGCCTTCGGTGTAATCGCTGCCATAGGCGGCCGACGACGGGTCGAACGGCTCGCGGAAACCGCCGTCGCTCTTGCGGGCGCGAAGGAAGCCGGTCTTCGTATCGAAGCTGTTCTTCCAGTTGCCGGCACGCTTCATGAAGGTCGCGGCGACATCGTCCTTACCCATGGCCTTGGCCATCCGTGCCAGCGACCAGTCGTCGAACGCGTATTCGACCGTCTTGGACGCCGCCTCCGGTTGCCGATCGATGGGCACGTAACCGAGCTTCATGTAGTCGTCGATGCCGCCATACGGGCCGTACGTCGCGCTGGCCACCATGGCCTCGAGCGCCTTGTCCGGGTCGTAGCCACGGATGCCCTTCATATAGGCATCGGCGATGACCGGCACGGCGTGATAGCCGACCATGCACCAGGTTTCCATGCCCTGGTAAGCCCAGATCGGCAGGATGCCGAAGGGACTGGACTCGCGCGAGGCGATCAGTGAACTGACGAACTGGCTGCTCATGTCGGGGCGCAGAAGCGTGATCAGCGGCTGCTGGGCGCGATAGACGTCCCATAGCGACCAGGTCGAATAGAAATCGAAGCCCCTGGCCGTGTGAACCTGGTTGTCCGGGCCGCGGTACTCGCCGTTGACGTCCATCGACAGGCTGGGCGAGATCATCGAGTGGTACAGCGCGGTGTAGAACATCCGGCGGCTCTCGGCCGACGCCTTGACGTCCACCGTGGACAGCACCTTCTCCCACGACTGGCGGGCCTCCGCACGGCGGGCATCGAAGTCGAAGCCTTCACCGTCCTTGTCGAGGTTGGCCACGGCGTTGTCTTCGCTGACCGAAGATACGGCCACCTTGACGATCAGCGGCTTGCCGAGGTCACCGAAGTCGAACACGCCCTCGAGCGCACGCCCGGTCATGGCGTCCGCGTCTTCCGCCCGGTTTCCCGGACCGCCGAAGCCCCGGTACGGCACGTTCTCTTCGCGGTTCTTCAGGCTGCGCGACGTCATCGGCTGGTTGAAACGCATCGCGAAATACAGCTGACGACCGGGAGCCCAGCCCCGCGTGGTCCGGCCGCCGGTGACGGTGCCGTCCTTACGCACGCGAACCGACGACCACAGCACCTTGCCGTCGTAGTCGTAGATGCTGGGACGCAGGTCGAGCAGCAGATGGGCCGGCTTGCCCTTAGGGAACGTGTACCGATGCCAGCCCACCCGTGAGCCGGCGGTCAGCTCGGCACGAACGCCATAGTCGGCCAGCGTGACGGCGTAGTAACCTGCCTCGGCTTTCTCGCTCTTGTGGTCGAAACGCGAGCGATAGCCGCTGCCGGGCTGGTCGGGGGAACCCGGATCCAGCTTGACGTCGCCGGCGATGGGCATGACGAGCACGTCGCCCAGATCGGAATGGCCGCTGCCGGAGAAGTGCGTATGGGAAAAACCCAGAATGCTCGAGTCGCCGTACTGATAGCCGGCCGCCCATTTGTAGGCGTGCTTGAAATCGGGCATCGCCGTGTCCGGCGAGAGCTGGATCATGCCGAACGGCACGGTCGCGCCGGGGAACGTATGACCGTCGCCACCCGTGCCGATCGTGGGGTCGACGGCCTCGAAGGCGGCGGACGGCTTGTCCGCGGTGGCCGCGAAGGCGAGGGCCGGCAGGGCCAGGGCGAGGGCGGCGGACAGCAGGCCGCGGCGCAGACAGGTGGAGCTCGGCATCGATGGTTCCCCTCAGATCGTTTGGATCGTGACAAACAGGTCGAACGTAGCAAAGATAGCGCGGCGGCGCATGTTGCAGTGCGTGATGCATCCCGAACCCTACCGCGCGATGATCGCCCGGTTTAGATCGTTTGAAGGAGCCACAATGCCCAGGATCACCCCGCAACGCCGCAAGGTCACGCTCGCCGATATCGCGCTGGGCTGCGACGTGTCGCGAGCCACGGTGTCCCTGGTGCTGCGCGGCAGCCCTCTGGTGAACTCCGCCACCCGGGCCCGCGTCGAGGCGGAGCTCAAGCGACAGGGCTACGTTTACAACCGCGCCGCCGCCAATCTGCGTCGCCGGACGTCGTCCAGTATCGGCCTGGTCATCAACGATCTGGGCAACCCGTTCTTCGCCGAATTCGCTGCCGGCGCCGATGAGGCCCTCGCCAGCGCGGGTTACGTCACCCTGCTCGGCAATACGGGGGAATCCCCCGATCGCCAGCAGGCGGTACTCAACTCGCTGGTGGAGCATGGTCCGGCAGGCATCATCCTCTCGCCCGCCGAAGGCAGCGAGGGCGAACAGGTGCTGGCCGCGGTCGGCATGCACACGCCCCTGCTGGTCTTCAACCGCGAACTCCCGGACGACGAGGGTGCCCATCGCTGGGACACGCTCGAGATGGACAACGAGCACGGCGCCCGACTGGCGACCGAACACCTCATCGCGCTCGGCCACGAGCGCATCGCTTTTTTCGGCGGCCACCGCGATTCGAGCTCGGTCGCCCAGCGCCGCCGCGGCTACGCGGGCGCCATGCAGGACGCGGGACTGAAGGTCGATCCCAGCTGGCTGGTGGAGAGCGCGCCCACACGCCTCGAAGCCGCCCGGCAGACCGGCGCCCTGTTCGCGCGCGATCCCGCGCCTACGGCGGCGGTTTGCTACAACGACGCTGTCGCGCTCGGGCTTATCCTTGGCCTGACCAAACGCGGCCGGCGCCCAGGCGAGGACTTCGCTCTGACCGGTTTCGATGACGTCGCCGAGGCCTCGGTATGCGTGCCGCCCCTGACCACCATCGCGGTCGATCCGCGTGGCCTGGGACGGCGCAGCGCCGAGCTCATTCTTGAAAGACTAACCAACCCCGAGACGGACACCGCTTATACGATCGCGCCAGTGCGGCTGGTCGTACGCGAAAGCAGCTGCCCGCCGTCTTCTCCCTGACCCACCAACTGGAGCGCCCCATGGCCACCGGATCCACGCCATTGCCCACCTCTTCGCCCTCGTCGGCGAATTCGGGCGACACCCGCTACACCTATTTCCCGCTCGCTCTCGGCGTGATGACCACGATCTTCTTCATGTGGGGTTTCCTGACCTGCCTGAACGACATCCTGATCCCGCACCTGAAGGGTGTGTTCGAGCTGAACTACTTCCAGGCGATGCTCATCCAGTTCACGTTCTTCGGTGCGTACTTCATCATGGGCCTGCCTGCGGGCAAGCTGGTGGCGGCCCTCGGTTACAAGAAGGGTATCGTCGCCGGCCTGATCATCGCCGGCATCGGCGCGGCGCTGTTCTGGCCGGCCGCTGGCATGCGCGTGTATCCGATCTTCCTCGGCGCGCTGTTCATCCTGGCCACCGGCATCACCGTGCTGCAGGTCGCCGCCAACCCCTACGTCGCACTGCTCGGTCCGGAGAAGACGGCCTCCAGCCGCCTTACGCTCGCCCAGGCGCTGAACTCGTTTGGCACCTTCCTCGCGCCGTTCTTCGGCGGTGTGCTGATCCTGTCCAACGCCGTGAAGAGCAGCGACGACATCGCCAAGCTCAGCGCCGCCGAGCAGGTGAGCTACCGCGCGACCGAAGCCAGTGCCGTGCAGGTGCCGTACATCGGCCTGGCCGTGGTTCTGGTGGTGATCGCCATCGGCGTCTACCTGTTCAACCTGCCCAAGCTGGAAGAAACCACCGAGAAGGCCGACGAAAGCCACCACTCGCTGATGGACGCCCTGAAGACCCCGCACGTGTTCTTCGGCGTGCTCGGCATCTTCTTCTACGTCGGCGGCGAAGTGTCGATCGGCAGCTTCATGATCAACTACCTGCAGCTGCCGGAAATCGGCAACATGACGGGTGAAGTCGCCGCCTCCCACGTGGCGTTCTACTGGGGCGGCGCGATGGTCGGCCGCTTCATCGGTTCCGCCCTGCTCGCGAAGTTCTCGCCGCGCGTCCTGCTGGCCGTGTTCGCCGCGATCAACGTCCTGCTCGTCATCACCACGATGGTGACCACGGGCACCGTGGCCGTGTACAGCATCGTCGCCATCGGTCTGTTCAACTCGATCATGTTCCCGACGATCTTCTCGCTGGGTATCGAGCGCATGGGGCCGCTCACCAGCAAGGCGTCGAGCCTGCTGATCATGGCCATCGTCGGTGGCGCGCTGATCCCGGTCATCCAGGGCGCGATCGCCGATCACATCGGTCTCCAGCACGCCTTCTTCGTCCCGCTGATCTGCTACGCGTACATCGTGTTCTACGGCCTGAGTGGCTCGAAGATCCGCAACGTCCCGGTCGCCGCCAAGGCCGGTTGACGCTCCTGACGACGGCCGGCGCGATGCCGGCCGTCGTCTTTCCAATCCCTCGCCCCGAAAAGGACAGGCCGTACGCATGTCTTCCATCCTCTGCTTCGGCGAGGCGCTGATCGATTTCCACGCACAGCCCCAGGGCGGCGCCGGTCAGCCTCCCGCCTTCGTTCCTTTTGCTGGCGGTGCGCCCGCCAACGTCGCTGTCGCCGCCGCCCTCCTCGGTGCCACGGCACGCTTTGCCGGCATGCTCGCGCGCGACATGTTCGGCGACTTCCTGCTCAAGAGTCTCAAGGATCTCGGTGTCGGCACGGACGACGTGGCCCGCACCGACGACGCACGCACCGCACTCGCCTTCGTCGCGCACGACGACAAGGGCGATCGCAGCTTCAGTTTCTACCGTCCGCCCGCCGCGGACCTGCTGTTCCGTCCCGAGCACTTCCGTGCCGGCGCGTTCGACGATGTGTCGATCTTCCACGTCTGCTCGAATTCCCTGACCGAGGCCGCGATCGCCGCGACCACGGTCGAAGGCATGCGTCGCGCCCGGACGGCCGGCGCGCTGGTCAGCTTCGACATGAATCTGCGACCCGCCCTGTGGCCAAAGGACGAAGCGCCGCTGCCGCGCCTCTGGGAAACGCTGAACGAAGCCGACGTGATCAAGCTCAGTGCGGAAGAGTTCGCGTTCATCCACGCGGGCGCCGGCTCCGACGACGCCGTGCTCGAGCGACTCTGGCTCGGCAAGGCACGCCTGCTGCTCGTCACCGACGGCGGCGAACCGATGCGCTGGTTCACCCGTGAGGCAAAGGGCGAACTGAAGGGCTACGCGGTCGAAGCCGTGGACACGACCGCCGCCGGCGATGCGTTTGTCGGCGGCCTCCTCGCGCGTCTCGACCACGAAAAGGTCACACCGGCAAGCTTCGACGCACTGATCGCGGACGAAGCACGCCTGGTCGACCTCGTCCGTTTCGCCGCCGCCTGCGGCGCGATTACCGCCACCCGCAAGGGCTCGTTCACCGCCATTCCCGACCAGGCCGAAGTGAAGGCCTTCATGGAGAAGCACGCATGACGACTGTCCCCCTCCCCGATTTTCACAACGTCGATGTCCTCCGCGACCATGTCGCAAAGACCATGGCGTTCTATAAGCCGAACGAAGTCGACCCCGCGGGCGGCTTCTTCCAGTACTTCAAGGACGATGGCTCGGTTTACGATAAGACTCACCGCCACCTCGTCTCCAGCACGCGCTTCGTGTTCAACCACGCGATGGCCTACCTCGAGTTCAGCAAGCCCGAGGACAAGGAACTCACCATGCACGGGTTGAAGTACCTGCGCGAGGTGCATCTGAATCCGGGAACCGGCGGTTACGCCTGGACCATCGCCGACGGCAAGCGCGACGACCAGATGAACCACTGCTACGGCCTGGCCTTCATGCTGCTGGCCTATTCCTGCGGCGTCAAAGTCGGTTTCGACGAAGCGAAGGCGTGGCAGGGCGAGATCTGGGATCTGCTCGAGAAGCGTTACTTCGAGCCGACGTACGGTCTGTACCGCGACGAGGCCGACAAGGACTGGAACTTCACCGGCTACCGCGGCCAGAACGCGAACATGCACATGACCGAGGCCATGATCGCCGCGTGGGAAGCCACGAAGGACGACCGCTACCTCGACCGCGCGCTGCTGCTGGCCGAGAACATGACCCAGCGCCAGGCAGGCCTCACGCCGCAGAAGCTGGTCTGGGAGCACTACCACAGCGACTGGACGATCCACTGGGAATACAACCTCGACAATCCCAAGCATCTGTTCCGCCCCTGGGGTTTCCAGCCGGGTCACCAGACCGAATGGGCCAAGCTGCTGCTCATGCTCGAGCGTTACACCAAGGGCACGCCGAAGCATAAGCCGTGGCTGGTGCCGACCGCGAAGCATCTGTTCGACGAGGCGCTGGCCAAGGCCTGGGACGGTGAGTACGGCGGCATCGCTTACGGGTTCTCGCCCGAGGGCGACGTCTGCGACGACGACAAGTATTTCTGGGTGCAGGCCGAATCGCTCGGTGCCGCGCAGCTCCTGTTCGAGACCACGGGTGAGAAGAAGTACGACGAGGCTTACGAAAAGATCTGGGCTTACAGCTGGGAGCACTTCGTCGATCACACGTATGGCGCGTGGTATCGCATTCTCAAGCGCAACAACGAGAAGTACGACGACGAAAAGAGCCCCGCCGGCAAGACCGACTACCACACGATGGGCGCGTGCTACGAAATCATGGCCTCCCTGCGTCGTATGCAGAGGTAACAGGGCCTGTGCGAACCACGGATGCGGGCGAGCCCCGCCCGCATCCCTTCAACGCTTCGACGGCAGCGACTGCTTCAGCGTCCCGATCCCATCCCACGGGTCCGCCGCCAGTGACCTCGCCCGTTTCGACGCTTTCGTCAGGTCGAATGCAGCGCCCGTCTTCAACCGCGCTATCTCCTCCCAGCGCACCGGCATGGCGACCGGCGCCCCCGCACGTGCACGCAGCGACCATCCGGTGACGCTGGTCGCACCCCGCGTGTTGCGGAGCCAGTCGATAAAGATCAGCCCTTCTCGCTTCGCCTTGCTCGCTTCCGCGATATACCGTGTCGGGGCAGCGTCCACCATGTCGCGCGCAACGCCTTCGCAGAAGACCTTCAACACCTCCCACGACGGGCCGCGATCGAACGGCGCGACCACGTGCAGACCCTTGCCTCCCGATGTGCGCACAAACGATTCGAGGCCCGCGGCCGCCAGTCGCTCACGGATGGCCCGGGCGCATGCGACCACGGCCTTCCACTCGACGCCCGCGGCAGGATCGATATCGAAGATGAGACGATCGGGCCGATCCGGATCGTCGACGCGTGCACCCCACGGGTGAAACTCCAGTGTGTTCATCTGGATGAGTTCGAGAACGCCTTCGACGTCCTCAACGTACAGATATTCCGCGGCGCCTCCGTCCTTCTCTTTCAGCTTTACCGCTTTGACATGCTTACCCAGCGCATCCGCGTGGTGCTTCTGAAAGAAGCACGCGCCCGTCGTTCCGCGGGGACACCGCACGACCGACAACGGCCGTCCATGCAACTCGGGGAGCATGTGTTCCGCCACCGCTTCGTAGTAAGCGGCCACATCACCCTTGGTGGGTCCGCCTTTGCCGAACACCTCGCGGTCGGGGTGCGTGATGGCGACGCCGTCGACGATGAGCGGGTCCACGACGTCAGCCCGCCCGGCGGCGCTTGGCAGGCGTCTTGCGCGCCGCGGTCTTCTTCGCCGGTGCTTTTTTCGCTGCCGTTTTTTTCGCGGCGGTTTTCTTCATGGCTGTTTTTTTCACGGGAGCCGAGCCGACCGCCTCTTTCTTCGCAGGCGTGCGCGTCTTTGCGCCCAGGCTTTTCTTGAGCAGGGCCATGAAGTCGACGACGTTGGTGGTGGCGTTCTCCGGTGTCCGGTCGTCTTCATCGTCCACCGTGGTCGTGACGCCCTTGGTTTTCAGACGCTTCTCGATCGTCTTGCGCAACTTGTCGCGGAACTCGTCCCGGTAGTCGCCCGGCGACCATTCGGCCGACATCGACTGGATGAGATCCGACGCCATCTCGATTTCGCGTGGCGATATGCGGTATGACGACGCGCCCTTGTCGGGCAGCTCGTAATCGTTCATATCGACGATTTCGGACTGATAACGGAGGATGTTGAGAACCAGACCATCGCCCTGCGGCATCACCGCCGCGAGGTACTCCTTCGTGCGGATGACGACGCGCGCGATACCGATCTTGCCGGTCTTCTTCAGGGTTTCGCGGAGCAGGACATAACCTTTTTCAGCCTTTTTGGCCGGAAGCAGGATGTACGGCTTTTCGAAGTACGAAGGCGCGATGGAGGCGGCGTCGACAAATGCGTCGATTTCCACCGTCTCATGCGCGTCGCTGGCCGCATTCTTGATGTCGTCCTCTTCGAGCACGACATAACTGCCCTTCTGGTATTCGAACGCCTTGACGATGTCCTTCCAGGGCACCTCTTCGCCGGTATCGGCGTTGACGCGCTCGTAGCGAACCGGTGTGTTGCTGCGCTGATCGAGCATACGGAAGTGGATGTCGTTGCGGCGCTCGCCCGACATCAGGCGGATCGGCACGTTGAGCAGACCGAACGACAATGTACCGGTCCAGATGGGGCGGGCCATACGGGCGATCCTCGGGCAACGGGAGGCCCGAGCATCGCGCCGCCGACGTGCAGGGAACGCCAAAGGCGCCCCTGCACCCCGCTTTTACTTGCCGGCGTCGATCACCGGCAGTTCGATCGCACTGGCCGTACCCGGCGCGTGCCAGATCTGCTGCGTCGCCTTCCGGTAGTCGGACGGCCTGGCAAAGAAGATGTTCGGCACGAAGGTCTGCGGGTTGCGGTCGTACAGCGGGAACCAGGAGGACTGCACCTGAACCATGACGCGGTGCCCCGGCAGGAATGTGTGGTTCACCGTCGGCAGTCCGAAGCGGTATTCGAGCGGTGTGTCAGGCGTCAGCGGCTTCGCCTCGCTGAACCCCTCGCGATACCGTCCGCGCAGGATGTCCATCGACACCGAGAGCTCGTAGCCCCCCATGGCGGGCGTCGAGGCGTTCGTTTCGGGATAGACGTCGATCAGCTTGACCACCCAGTCGCTGTCCGTGCCGCTCGTCGAGGCGTAGAGATTCACCTGCGGAGCGCCCGCAACGCGCAGGGGAGCCGTCAGCGGCTCGGTCATGTAGGTCACGACATCCGGGCGTCCATCGGCAAACCGCTGATCCTGGACCAGCCAGGTCGTCCATGACTGGCGATCGGCAAAATGCACCGGGCGCGGTACGTAGGGCACCGGCTTGGCGGGATCGGAAACGTACTCGTCATACTTCGGCGCGCCGTCCACGGGGGCCGTAAACGACAACTTTCCGTTGGCGCCAAGATACAGGGGGCGCGTCGTTTTACCCTGCGGCCATGACGGGAAGCGGTCCCAGTGGTTTTCGCCGGTGTTGTAGATCAGCACCGGGGGCGTCTTCGCCCTGGGCGCGCCGTCGACCAGGTACTGGTTGAAGAACGGCAGGAGCACGTCGCGGCGGAACTGCAGCGCGGTGTCGCCGTCCCAGTTGAGCGCGCCCAGCGACGAGGCGTTGTAGTTCACCTGACTGTGCCGCCACGGACCCATGACGAGGAAGTTCTTGTCGTTGCCCTTGTCCTTCGGCTCCACGGCTTCGTAACTGTGGATGGCGCCCCACATGTCTTCCTGGTCCCACAGGCCCTGCAGCCACATGACGGGTACCTTGAGCGGCTGACGGGCCATTTCCTTGTCCAGCGCCTGACCCTGCCAGTAGGCGTCATAGGCGGGGTGCTCGCTCAGCTTGCGCCAGTAGGGCAGCTGATCGAGGCCGGCGGCCCGGGCGTAATCACCTGCCGAGCCGGCCGTGAGGAAATTCGTGTAGTCGTCGTAGCCTGCATGCGTCACGGCGTCACCCTTGCCGCGCTTCGAATTCTGGCCGGCGATGTAGTCGAAATTGGTCTGGCGGAAAGCACCGTAATGGAACCAGTCGTCGCCCATCCAGCCGTCCACCATCGGACTTTCAGGCGCCGCCACCTTGAGTGCCGGATGCGGATTGACCAGGGCCATGACTACCGTAAAGCCCTCGTACGACGAACCGATCATGCCGACCTTGCCGTTGGACTCGGGCAAATTTTTCGTCAGCCAGTCGATCGTATCGTAAGCATCGGTCGAGTGATCGACCTCGGACGAATTGAGCGGCCCACGAAGCGGACGCGTCATGACGTAGTCGCCCTCGGAGCCATACTTGCCACGGATGTCCTGGAAAACGCGGATATATCCGGCGTCGACGAAGACCTCGTCGCCCTCGGGCAGCAGGTCGCGCATCGTATGGGCGTCCGTGCGCTGGGCGCGCCCGTCGGCGTTGTAGGGGGTACGGGTCAGCAGGATCGGCGCGTGCTTCGCGTTCCTGGGAATCACGATGACGGTGTGAAGCTTCACGCCGTCGCGCATCGGAATCTCGACGACACGCTTGATGTAGTCGTTGGCCGCCAGGGGGCTATCGAACTTAGCCGGGATATCCGGCGTCATGGGCGCGGTCTGCGCCGTGGCGAGGGACGAGGCGACGGCGAAGGAAAGCGCCAGCATGGGAAGCAGAACGGAACGGGACGTCATCGGGATTCCTGTGGCTGTGGGACGGAGGAACCGCCCTAGCGTGCCGCATCCTGAATGGAAGGGCTACGACCTTTCTCAGCTCCCGCCCGCGTGGCACGGCCTTTGCGCAAAAAAAACGCCGCTCCGGAGAGCGGCGTTCTTCCCGTCCCGCCCAACAGGGCAGGAGCGGCGCGGCGACTTACTGAGCCGGAGCGGTCGAAGCCGGAGCGGGAGCAGCGGTGCCGGCGGCAGCCGGAGCAGCCGTGGTGGCGGCGGCCGGAGCCTCAGCCGGGGTAGCAGCCGGAGCGGCAGCCGGGGCGGTGGCAGCGGCAGCCGGGGCGTCAGCCGGGGCAGCAGCGTCTTCCGACTTGTTGCAGCCCGACAGGGCGGCGACGGCGACAAACGCCAGGGCGGTAAGGGAAATGACCTTCATGATTCTTTGCTCCTCATTTTGTAATACATAGGCAGATACGACGATGGAATTCCGCCACGAAGCGGCAGTACCCCACGAATTTTGCCGCACCAGCAGGCGGATAACACTCGCGTCCTCGACGAACCGGTCCGAAAACAGGCTCGGCTAGAATGCAACGACGATAGTGAAGCGTGGATGTCCGGCGGCGCAGCGCTAGACGTGCTCGCAGACATTTTCAGAATAATCGCGTTCCCCCCTCGGAAGCCAGTCCCTACTCTGTCATTCGGAAGTTGCCGTCGGCGCCCTGCCGACGGCCAGACAAGGAGAGACGCTTCATGAGTACCCCCCACATCCCCCAACCGCGCCGTCGCTCCCCCTTGCGACGCCGCTACCTTACCGCCCTCGTAGCCGCCTTCCTGCCCCCCGTGGCGGGCGCCGAAACGCCGCTGTTTCTTGCCGGAGCCGACAAGAACCTGGACGTCCCCGACGGCACGTATGAAACGCGCACTGCCTCTTCCTACGTGCTGCAGGTGGAAAAAAAGGGCGCCGCCCATGTCGGCCATGCCACGTTCGACACGTTCGGCTTTCAGTCGCACGCCGTCTTCGTCACCGATAACCGGAGCGAGGTGACGATCGAAGGCGGCACCCTGCATACGCGGGGAAACCTGGCATACGGCATCCGTGCGAGAGATACCGGCATCGCCGCGAACGTCACGCTCACGGGCACGACGATCGTCACCGAGGGAGCCGGCGCCCTGGGCGCGGCCTTCGAGGGAAACGCCGGCGGCGTCCTGACCGGAGGCAGCATCACGACCGGCGGTGACACGGCGATCGGCATCCGCGGCATCGAAGGAGGCAACGTGTCGGTCAAAGGGACGACCATCACGACCCGGGGTAAGACCGCTCATGCCCTGTATGTAGACGGCTCGACGCCCGACGGAGCGACGGCATCCGCGCTCCAGGCGACTGCAACGACGCTCCGCACCGACGGAGACGACAGCACGGGCGTGCACGTGATGCTGGGCGCGACGGCATCGCTGACCGACGTTAACATCAGCACAGGCGGCAAGTGGGCGCATGCGCTCGATGCAAACACACTGCATGGCCAGATTACGATCCAGGGCGGCGAATGGCATACCCAGGGCGACGACGCGGATGGCCTCTACGTTCTCGACGGCCAGCGTATCGTAGCCGCGCGGACGAACGTGACGACCACCGGAAAAAACGCGATCGGCGTCGATAACCGCGCATCGTCCGTGGGCCTCGACAGCGTTTCCATCACGACGGCAGGCGAGTCCGCGTTCGGTCTCAACGTTCAGGGTGGCGACTTCAACGCGTCGCCAGGTCTCGATGCCGTAGATACGAAGATCGTTACGACAGGAACGAAGGCACATGGTGCGGTCGCACGAAAGGATGGCCGTATCGACGTCACGGGCTCATCCATCGAAACCCAGGGAGACGGCGCCTACGGCCTCGTCGTTAACGATGCGGACATACGGGCCCGGAACACGAACATCGTCACTCACGGCGCAGGTGCCTTCGGCGCCCGGGTCGTGAGTGGGGGCGCACTCGATATGAAGGGAGGCTCGCTCATCAGCGACAAGGCCTCGGCACTCAGCCTGAGCGACTCCAGGCGTCTTCGTTTCGACGGTACGGTCATCAGGGGTGGCAATGGCGTGTTCGTCGACCTGAGTCCCGACTCGGAGCAGCCCATCACTGTCACGCTTCAGAACGCGGCAACCGCGGACGGCGTTATCCGCCGCATCCCCGCCGACGGTGACGCCGTTCCCGATAACACCAAGCTCTCGCTGGACATCACCTCCGGCGCTCGCTGGACGGGTGCGACTTCCATCGTGCGCGATCTCTCCCTCCAGTCGGGCGGCGCATGGAACGTGACCGCAGACAGCCGGGTCGACCGCCTGAGCAACCAGGCGGGCATCGTGACCTTCGCGCCTGAGCGCCCCGATGCATTCGCCACCCTGACCATTTCGGGGGACTACGACGGAAAGGACGGCGTCTTTCGCATGCGCGCGCGCCTCGGCGATGACTCGTCGCCCGCCGATCGCATCCATGTGCTGGGCAACACATCCGGCACCAGCGGCATCGCCGTCGACACCCTGGGCAGCCAGGGCGATGTGACGCACGACGGTATCCAGCTCGTCCGCGTCGACGGTCGCTCGGAAGGCGTCTTCGCGTTACTGGGGCGCGCGGTGGCCGGTCCTTACGAATATTTTCTCCACAAGGGCTCGTTGAGTAATCCAGCCGACGGCGGCTGGTATCTGCGATCGTCGATCACCGATCCCGTCGTCGATCCGGTTGTCGACCCGGTCGTCGACCCGGGCGACCCGGACACCGATCCCGTGACGGACAATCCGGACGTCCCGGCCGTTGTCGATCCGCCGGTCCCGCCACCCCCGGTGTTGCGCCCCGAGGTCGGTACCTACCGCGCCAACCAGACGGCGGCGCTGGAAATGTTCCAGGGCGGACCCGGCGGCGGCGAGGACGACGAGCGCGAAGGCGTCAGGCAAAGCGTGTGGGCACGATTCGACCGGCGCCATACCGCGTTCGACATCGGCGACGAACTCACGACGACCGCGTCGACCAGCGAGCTGACCCTCGGTGCCGATCTGCTTCGCAGCGATTCCTCTTCCGAAGGCTACCTGGGCGTCATGACCGCGGCCGGGAGCGCGGACACGCGTGCCACGTCCGCGCTGACACATTACTCGGCGAAGGGGCGCGTACGCGGGACGGCCGCCGGTCTTTACGGCGGCGTACGTCTGGACGATGGTACGTACGTGCGCGGGTGGGCCCAGTACGCTCATTTCAACCAGCGTCTTGAAGGCGATGCCCTGGCGGATGAGCGCTACGGGAGTGGCGCCCTTAGCGCCAGCCTCGAGGCCGGTCGTCGCTGGCGCCTGGCACTCAACCGCGACACGGACGTCTATCTCGAACCGCAGGCGCAGGTCCTCGCGACAAGGCTTCGTGGCGGCTCGCTCACCGAAGCCAATGGGACACGCGTCACTCCGCTGCACGCGAGTGGTGCCACGGGGCGCCTCGGCCTGCGCGGTGCTGCACGCTGGCATACGCCCGGCGGCCATACGGCATCGCCCTACTTCTCGGCCAGCTGGCTGCGTCGCCTCGGCCGCCTGGATGCGACGCAAATCGGGACGGATACCTTCAACGCAGGCGTGCCGCGCAATGCCTACGCGCTGAAGCTGGGTCTGACCTTGCTGCGCGCCAACGGGTGGCGCGCGTGGTCCGACGTCGAAACGCGCTTCGGCACGCATGGGTACCGCCGTGTCACCGGCAGCCTGGGCATTCGTCGCGCCTGGTAAACGCAGATCCCGGGTCGCCGTCGGCGACCCGGGATGACCGGTGCGGCGTCCGCTGTCAGCCGACGACCTCAGGCGATGAAGCAACGCCGCGCTTTGCCGTTACCGTGCTTCCTATGGAGGCCACGACGATAAAACCGATCGCGCTCCACTGCGAAACGGTAAGCAGTTCGCCGAGCAGCAACATGGCCCATAGCGAAGCTACCGCTGGCTCAAGGCTGACCATGATGCCGAACGTCTCACTGGGAAGCCGCTTCAGAGCCATCATCTCCAGCGACATCGGGATCGCGCTCGACACGATGGCCACACCCAGTCCCGCGAGCAGAATCGCGGGGTGCAGCAGGGTGGATCCCGCATGGGCGACACCGTAAGGCACCACGACCAGACTGGCCGCCACCAGACCCAGCGAGACCGAATGACCCGCATGCAAATGGCCGGCCTGCTTACCGAAAAGGATATAGAGCGCCCAGCAAACGGCCGCACCGAGCGCGAGCGCTACGCCCGTGGGATCGACCGTATGCTGACCGGCCAGCGGTAACAGCATGCCCAGCCCAATGACGGCGAAGGCGAGCCAGACGAAGTCGATCGCCCTTCGCGAAGCGAGCATCGCCACGGCCAGGGGCCCGCTGAACTCGATGGCAACGGCGATGCCGAACGGAATGGTTCGTAACGCCAGATAGAAGAGCAGATTCATGACGCCCAGCGTCAACCCGTAGCGGATCACAAAGCCGGCGTCACGCCGACTGAGCGGCCAGCGCCAGGGTCGCCAGAACAGCACGAGAACGATCGCGGAAAAACCGACCCGGAGCGCCGACGTGCCCTCGGCGCCGATGAGAGGGAACAATCGTTTCGCGAACGACGTGCCGATGCACAACGAGGTCACCGAGCCGAGCACGGCCAGGGCCGGCAGCCAGAGAGAGGTTTGGCGGGGAGTCATGGCGCCACTGTAGCGAGGCATTGGCGCGCATTCCATGGGCGCCGTCCGGACGGCGATGAACAGGCGGACACTAGACTGATAATCTCGTATGGACATATAGTCCACTCAGACCCGCTCGTATCCGCCACGCTTCCAGGACCGACTGATGACCACCCTTCCCGATTTCCAGCTGGAGACCTACTTTTCCCGCTGGGAGTTCTCGGTGCGCTACAACCTCGCGGCTTCCGATGCGCAAAGCCTCACCGTATCGGCACTACTCGACCTGGCCGATGACCGTGATCGTGCCGCGTTCGATTCCCTGCCGCTGAGCTACACGCAGACGTACGGCGCCCCTGAACTTCGTGAAGCTATCGCGTCGACTTACGAGGGCAGGCACGCGGCAGACATTCTCTGCTTTGCCGGAGGTGAGGAAGCGCTCTACATCGCCATGCGCGTACTGCTCGAGCCCACCGATCACGCCATCGTGGTCACGCCCAATTACCAGTCGGCGGAAACCATCCCTGCGGCGATCTGCGACGTCACCGGCGTCGCGCTCCGTCCCGACGATCACTGGTCGCTCGACATCGATGAGATAAGAGCGGCCGTACGACCGAACACGCGGCTGATCGCCATCAATTTCCCGCACAACCCCACGGGCAAGATTCTCGAGCGGGATCGTTTCGACGCACTGATCGGACTCTGCCGCAAGCACGGCATCTGGCTGCTCAGCGACGAGGTCAACCGGCCTTTGGGAGCGACAGGCACCGTGCACTTGCCGCAGGCCACCGATGTCTACGAGCGTGCGATCTCGATCGGCGTCATGTCCAAGGCATACGGACTGCCGGGGTTGCGCATTGGCTGGATCGCCTGTGCCGACCACGAACTCCTGCAACGCATGGAGCGATACAAGCACTACACATCGATCTGCAACTCGGGGCCTTCGGAACAACTTGCGTTGATCGCCCTGAAAGCCCGCGACACCATCCTAGATCGGCAGCGACAGCTTCTCGACCGTAATCTCGAACGTGTCGACGCCTTCTTCGGCGAGTGGAGCGAGCGATTCGAATGGCGCCGCCCGGACGGAGGTTGCATCGCCTTTCCGCGCTACCTCGGTCCGGAAGGCGTCGAAGTCTTTGCGAGGCGCCTGGTCGAAGAAGCGGGAATCCTGTTGCTTCCCGCCTCCAACTACCAGTCCACGCTGACCGCGACGCCTGCCGACCGTTTCCGTATCGGATTTGGTCGCAACGAAACAGGCGATGCCCTGACGGAGCTATCCAAATACCTCCGGCGAACGAGCTGACAGATCTATTTCAGGAGCTGGTCGATGACCGGATCCGTCCTGGTCGTCTTGACGTCGTGCCACCTGGCGCGGAAAGCCTGCCGCTATCTGCCCTTCGTGCGACACAGCTTGTCGCACTCTCACCGACTATATGGCCTGGCCGTATACCCATGCGTTGCGGCGTCTTTAACCTTTGAGGAACTGACACATGTTCAAGATCATCGGCACCACGGTCGTATACGGCTTCGCACTGTTCGGCCTCGCCAAGTACCTCGCCAAAGACGAAGCGGTACTTTGACAAATGCCATATTGCCAAAGCTCCGCGGCTTGACGAATACTTAGCCACAGGGGCGGCCCGCTCTCCGCGCGCAACGCGCGATCGCATCGGGCCATGGTGAACATGATGAAGGGAATCTTACGCTTGCCGATCAATCAACCCAGTACCAACGCCTAACACACTCGCCTTGCGTGACGTAAAAGCGTCGCGCGACGAATGTTCGTCGCCGCTACAGGCTCGCGGTAGCGTGCACGATGCCGGCCATCTGAAGCTCTCCAACCCTTTTTATTTACCTGCCAGCCAAATGGCCCGGCAGATTCAACGTCCAGACAAATCACAGGGGCTTTGCAATGGAATCCGAAGTCACCAAAAGTGAGATGGGTAGCGCTTTCGAATGGACCAATGAGCAGTCCGTCGACGGCGTCGCTGGCGTGGTTAGGGCGCAAGAACTTGCCGACGAATATATCGCGGGTAACGCGGGTACCTTCGTGGTGACTATCCCGGCCCACGCCGCCGTCCCATCTGCAGATACGCACTTCTAAGGATTGGCATGAGCGTCGAGAGCCGCCTTCGGAAACATCTGCCCAAGCATGCACATGAGATTGATCGCCTCATGGCTTTGCTTCAGTCTGGCGCACCGCCGGTAGTGACCGTGGTCGGCAAATACAACCATGGGAAGAGCTCGCTACTCAACGAGCTGATTGGAAGTGAAATCTTCGCGGTGGCCGACGTCCGGACAACTGTCGAGCTCCAGCCCCATGGCACCGAAACGGCCCAGTGGCTGGACGCACCAGGGCTCGACGCCGACGTGACTGGCAGCGATGACCAGAAGGCGGCCCTTGCCGCTGACTTCCGCGGCGACATTCGTCTCTTCGTGCATTCGGTGAAGGAAGGCGAACTCGACGCCGAGGAGCTGCGCCTGTTCAGGGAATACTGGGCTGACGACAAGGCAACCGGACGGAAAACCCTCCTGGTGCTGTCCCAGGCCGATCAGGTACCCGACGGCGCGGTGCTGACCAAGGTTTGCGACACGATTACGGGGCAGGTCGAGGGATACCCCCACACGCTGGTCTCATCCACGCGCCATCAGAAAGGTCGTATGGAGCAGAAGAACCTCCTCGTTGATCACAGCGGCATTCCGGCGCTTCAGCGCGTCATCGAGAGAGCTGTAGAGGGCGTGAAGTCGGCACGACGGGTCGAGGCAGCAACGCTGGCGGACCGCCTGGATCAAGCGCTCAAGAAGAAAGGGCGCGCCCTTCGCAAGAAGCGGGATGAGATGGTCGCTGATGCCGGCGACGTCGAGACGTCCTTCCTGCAGAACATGCAACGCGCCGTCGATACGGCCATCTCCATGATGCGGAGCAACTGAGCGATGGGCCTTCTCTCGGATCTCTACGACACGGTCTTTGGTTCGACGCCGGCCTCGGTGGATACCGACAAGGCGCACCGGGCACGTACCTTTCAACTGCAGAATCAGGCGTGCGATGTTGTCCGGAAATGCCTGGATACCAACGGCATACCCTACGACGACCATGTGAAGACAACCGTCCTCTCACTGGTCACCCACAGCAGCCTGAGTGATCCGGTGAATCGACACCAGCTGATAGGCCGGTGCGCTTACTTCTTCGGCGAGACGCAGGCCATGAAGAAGCGCCGCGCGGCCATTGATAAGAAGCGTCGCGCCATTGCATCGGTCAACCGGCTCCGCGGTGACCTTGCCAAGATGCTTGAAACCCAATCAACCCATCCGGACGCGCCATGAAGGCCCTCCCTTACGTCAACGATTCAAGCGAAGGCCGCTTCTTCGATGCCCTCGATCGCTACCAGTTCATCACGGACAACATGGCAGGCTATGTCGACAAGCTGCAAGCATGGCGCCTGGGGCTCTGCCGCGATCTCGATGCCATACGGCCGCCGGTGGAGAACCTCAAGCAGCGCGGAGCGTTCGGCAAACTGGTCACCTCCATGCACCAGGCCACCTCGGCTTGCCTGACTGCATGGGCCGACCAGTGGGATGACAATGGCCCCGCGGAGGAGCTCGCACGCCAGTTTGGCGACCGGTGCGTCGTCCTCGTGTTCGGTAAGGTCAACGCCGGAAAGAGCTCGTTCTGCAACTTCCTTGCGGAGCGCTTTGAGGCGCGCGGTCACCGAGCCGAGCGCTTCCACGTAGACCAGGGGCGGCCCGTCGACATGGACGAGTTCTTCGCCGAGGGCGCGACTGAAACGACGGCGCGCATCCAGGGCGCTTATCTGGGCAACCGCCTGGTGATCCTGGACACGCCTGGCTTGCTGTCGGTAACGAAGGAAAATGGCGACCTCACCCGGCGCTTCACCAACAGCGCGGATGCGGTCATCTGGCTCACCAGCTCGACGTCGCCGGGCCAGGTTCAGGAGCTGGACGACCTCGCTGCAGAGCTTTCGGCTGGAACGCTGCTCCTCCCCGTCATCAGCAAGAGCGATGTCTACGAGGAAGACGAGGAGGACGGCAAGATCGTTAATGTATTGATTAATAAGTCAAAATCGAACCGCGACCTGCAAGAGACCGATGTCCAAGCTCGTACGGCGCAAAAGCTTGAGGCGATCAGCACCTGCGCGCGAGTCGCCGATCGTCCGGTCTCGGTATCAGTTTATATGGCCAGGAAAGGGAACGGAAACTCCCACACAATGGAAGAAGCCGGGCTTGACCGGCTGTTCGACAAGCTGAATGACATCGTGAGCCAATCGGTCAGCAAAAAGCGCAAGCGCGTGCCACAGCTCATGATCCGCCATCTGGAAGAGAAGATATTGCGCTCCCTGCGCGGCGATCTTGGCGAGCATTTCCAGCGCATGCATGCCATGGGGAAGAACGCCGCATCACGCTGCGACGAACGCTTAACCCACATCGTGCAGGCGGTGCAGACGGAGTGCGAGGCCACACTATCCCAGCTTCTTGAGAAGCATAAGGGCCGGCAAAACGTGACCGCTGTATGTAGCGAACTTTCCGACGCGCTCAACGCCTCATTACAGGTGGAAGTGCAGCGTGTAGCAAAGGAATTTCTCGTCACCATCGATGATTCTTTGGGGCGCATTGTGGCCGATGAGGACCTTCGGTTCGAAGACGACACCATTGACGTAAATCGAAAGAAGAATGCTGCATACAAAGCCTTGGTTGGAGCGGCGACAGCAGCCGGTGGTGCTGCACTTGCTGGGCTCACCATCGCTACCGGCGGCCTCGCGATCCTGGCTGGCGTAGCAGGCGGTATCGTGGGTGGCATGATCGGCACCAAGGGTGCCGAATTCATCCCTGACAGCGAAGTCATCAAGCAAAGCGTTGGCGTGAGCTATTCCAACCTTCAGGTGCAACTGCAGGCGCGACTCAAGTCATCTATCGAGATCGGCGCCCGCGGGGCAATCGACCGCCTCAAGGCGTCGATCAAGCTCATCACCGACGGCGCTGACCAGTTCAATGCGGTCGTCGCAACATACGAAGCCAAACTGATCGCCATGAAGGAAGGATTGCAAGCATGACCCCGTTTGTTGCCTGCGAGCAGCTGCTTAGCGATGCTGCACCACTGGCGTCCCGTTACGTCCCAGGGATTGATGCCACCCTTTCCACGCTCGAGCAGCAGGTCCGGGACGACCGGGTCAAGGTCATGCTCTACGGCGCGTACAACGCCGGCAAGAGCACCCTCATCAATACCCTTCTGGCGGAAGAAGCCGCCACGGTCGGTGACATCCCTACCACGGACAACGTGCACGCCTACGATTGGGAAGGCAACGTTCTTCTGGATACGCCAGGGGTGAACGCCCCGATCGAGCACGAGGAAGTGAGCCTGGCCAGGCTCAAGGAGACCGACCTGGTTCTTTTCGTGCTCCGCCAGGAGGATCAAGACGCTGACGACGTGCTTCGGCGTATCTTCGAGCTTCTCGATGCCGGGCATCCCGTGTTTATCGTGCTCAATGTCCCTGACAGCGACCCTGATTACGTCGAACACACCCGGGAGCGGCTCGGTGCCACCCTGCTCACGTATGCGGCGGCGCGCACGCCGGCGTACGGCGTCGAGGCCCTTGCCCAGATTCCCGTAGCCATCCTCAATGCCCGGAGCGCACTCCGGGCCCGGCTGGACGGCAAAGCGCTTCTTCAGGAGCGCGCAGGATTTGATCAGTTCATCGAACAGTTCAACGCCTGGCTAAAGCGCCACGAGGGAGTGCAGGAACGTCTGGCGTCGCTCAAGGCGAACGTGACCAGGGCATTGATGCAGCCCGTCAAGGCGGCCATAGACCACGTCGAGCTACCCGATGCCGAGACTGATGACGCTGTTCAGGCCAGGGCGGATCTGGTCCGGGCTACTAGGTACCTCCGGCAGACCGCGATGAGCAAGACCCGGCATGAGATCAATTTGCGCAGGGCCGCCCTGAGCAAGGCGCTCGCCCTCGGCGACTCCCAGGCCGCGATTGCGCAGGTGACCGTCGTCTCAGGCGAGGTTATCCAGTCCGTCGAGAAGTGGCTTCAGGACGAGGCAGAGCACGGCGTACTCGCTGGTCTCTCAGCGCGGCTTGGCGTCGGAGAGATCGACATCGGTGAAAGCGCTCAAGTCGATGACTCGAAGCTGGGTCGTGCCGGTCGTGACGCTGCCATCAACACCGCCAAAAGCGGTGCCAATGCCGAGAACATCACCAAACTCCTGCTTCTCGCGCGGAAGCTGAAGCTCTTCGGTTTGAAGGGGCGCCACGAGAAGACCCTTGAAAAGCTCGCCGGGAAGGCGGCTCCGTGGCTCCAGTTGGGCCTTGCCGCGGCGGAGGCCGGCGTGGCCCATTATGACGAGGCCAATGAGAACAAGGTGCTGCTTGGACAGGCGCTCGCGCACGAGCAACGCGTCACCTCCATCTGCACGCAGATTCAGACAGACATCGTCGAGGGCATCGATTCCCAGCTGAAGGATTACTTCAACCAGCTTGTGGAGCCCGTGGACGCCAGGCTGGACGCGCTGCGGGAAGGCGAAAGTTCGCTCAACACCGACAGACTGGCCTGGGCGGCCCTTACGGCACGCGTGCAGGACCTGGCAATCTGACGTTCGCTCGTGTCGGGGAGGGAGCCTAGTCGCTCCCTCCTCGCACGATTCGTCCGAACACCGGGGCCAGGGGACTGAGGGCTCACGCGCCGCCATAGTGTTCCACGGACGCCATAGCATCCCGCCGCATTTCGTCACGCAGCGCCTGCGGCTCAATCACCGCCACGTTGCTGCCGAACGCCTTGAGCCACCAGCGGAGCGTTTGATCCAGCTCGACCGTGGCAGAAACATCGACGTGCTCCCCTCCTTCGGCAGCAACAACCTGCTGGTCCGACGACAGGGGCGTCTCCCGCAGATGCTCAGCCGCGCCCGCCGAGAAGCGCGCAACGAGCTTGATTAAGCCCTGCGATTCGTACTTGGCGGCTGACTTGGCATAGGCCTGGAAGTCGAATCCCTCGGGCACGGAGGCCTGCTCGTGAGACCTGCGTGTACGGGACAGGCGGTGCAATGCCAGCTGGCGGATATTGTCGTAGTCGAACAACGTACACACCAGGTACTGGACCGATCCGCGAACGACGAGGCCGAGAGGATGAATCGTGACTTCGCGCGACTCCCTCGCACCCTTGGACCGATACTCAGCAACCAGCTGGCGACGCATCGCCAGAGCCTCGTGAACATCATTCAGGACGTGGCGGTCAATCACCGGCGGCAGGAGCGCCATGGCCGTCGGGACAACGGCGGTACGCCGATGCCAGTCATTCCAGGCACCATGGGCCATCTCTTGCCGAGCCAGGTAAAAAATCGGCATCAGCTCACGCATCAGGCTATCGGGGAGCAGCGGCCGCAGATGTACCTGCGCAAGCAGCAGCGCAATCCCTTGCGGAATACTCAGGCGCGGCGTGAATTCGATATTCGCGTCTCGCATCCACGACCAGCCGAACGGCTTGCTGGAGTCATCAGCAACGAGAGGAAACCTGGCTGAGAGATTCTGCAAATCGCGCTCGACCGTACGCCGGCTGACCTCGATACCCTCCTTGGCCAGATCCGCACTCAGCTCAGCAACGGTCTTCTGTCGTGGCGCGCGCGGCATGGCACGCAACAGCGTCCATTGCCGCCAGATCGTTTCATTGGTTGAAGCACTCACGTTTCCGCCCCCTGCAGCTATCGACGCTCTCCATGATGCATCGATGTGCGACGTAGTATGTCGCACCGCTACCGAGAATGGGATAGGAGGCTTCCGAATCCTGAGGCATGCAGCAACCTGGCCGGATGCCTCAATTTACTTGCATATCGGAGTATTGCCGTGATCAATTATTCGCGCGTGCCGCGAGCGTTAGCCAGCATTTCTGACTCCTCTCGGTATCACGGCTCCTTCCTCGCCGGCCTGGTCTGCAACCATGTGGGGTAAGCCACCTAGTTGGACATTCGAATACCTGAACTGCGACTGGCGAAAGACAACGCCACCTGCAGGGGATGCCTTGATCCATGGCATTACGTCATTCGCCCACTGCCCCGCCTGCACCAGCGAGAACCTGTTCCGCCGCGAAGCGACGGAGATTGAACGCCTTGTGGAACTACTCATGCCACGCCGCCGGGTAGGTCGTTAGGCCTGCTCAGCAGGGGATTGTCGTGACCTGACGAGTGTGATTTCATTCCGCCAAACAGGGAGATCATTATGTTCGTGTCGGGGGACGCATATTCCACGCGCGTAAAGGAACTATTCGCAACCGAGCAGCCGCTTGACGTTGCCATCGCTTTCTGGGGAACGGGTGCCGAGGCAAAAGCCGTAAGCAAGGCTGGCTCCGCACGTCGGATTATCTGCAACCTGGGTAGCGGCGGCACAAACCCCGACGTGATCGAGAAGCTCGGGGAGAGCCCAAGGGTCTCAGTCAAGAAGCTGGACAACCTCCACGCCAAGGTCGTTATCGGCAAGGACGTTGCCATCGTCGGATCGGCCAATTTTTCTGCGAACGGCCTTGGCCTTGAGGATGGCGAGCTCGCCTATTGGCAGGAGGCGGGTTACATCGTCACTGACAAAGCTGAGCTGAAGCGCCTGCGGACCTGGTTCACCAGTCTATGGGACAGCGAGGCGAGCACCATCACGCCCTTGGACATCAAGAACGCCCGGGAAGCCTGGGCTCTACGCCGCAAAATGCGCCCAAAGCTTCGGGCGGCTAACGATGCCTTTGTCATCACCAAAGATAATTGGCTCGGATTCCGGGACCGGCAGATTCACGTCATCGTGTGGGGGCGATTCCCTACGAAAGCCGAGAACGCTCGCGCCCAACAAGATCGAAAAGAACGTGCCGATGAATCGGCGGATAGCTCTGACAAGGCAAAGGTAAGAAGCGGGCTGGATTATTACCACAACTGGGGTAACGATATTCATCGTCACAAGCACGCTCAGTTCATCGACGTGCATTGGATGAGCAAGGCAAAGCGATTCGATTGTCGCGGCGCGCGCACGTGGATCAAGGACGGGCATTCCGTTCAAGGCGGCGAGGCCATGGATGTGCTGGAGATCGTGCGCCACCTAGGGGACATGCGTTTCTCGGGCGTCGAGGCGAAGGCGTTCACGGAATTCATGAATACCATGCCGAAGGTCTGGGGTGACAAGCAGTTAAAAAAAAATGATTCGTCGTTCGTGATTTCGCTTGATGACGTACTGGAGGCGCGCTTCGGCACACCCGACGCTGGCAAGAGCAATGTGCATGAGGGCGACGACGAACTCGACCCCGCAAATGCCACCCTGCTCGAGGCATGCCGGCATCTGGTGACCCCGGATGGTCAATCCGCCCGATGGATTCGCATGCAGCGCCCGGAGATACGTACCGGTTATGAGACCGCCGCGGATAAGCGGCTTAGCGCCGTCGTTTGTCTCTTCCGGATTCTGGCAGACAAGCCGGGACGGGAATGCCAGGTCCTGACCTACATGAGCGCCCGGGAATCTCGTCGGTTCGGCAAGTCGGAGCCCACCCCCAAAAATCCTGACCGAACGTTACTCACCCTGCCCCTTGCGGATCTTATGCGTGATCTTCCTGAGATTCACGATCGTGCTACGCGTGCGTTTCTAAAGCGATCGCCGAAGTACTCTGATATCCGTCGATGAACGGTGAATTCTCGAATCCAAGATGCCGCGGCCGTGTTGCCATGTCGACGCGGTACCAGGTAGTAGTCGCGAGCACCCGTGTTGTCTTCGCTGAGCCGCACGGCCAGGGTGACGTCGGGCATCAGGTCCATGTCGAAACGCACGTTCCAACGCAACGATCCCAAGTCTCTCCGGTGGCACTTTCGACGTCCCCCCGCCTTCAGTAGCGGTCCGATCTTGAGTCCAGAATTACTGTAACTGTTTTGCGTAGGCGGCATGCGGCGGACTCATCCAATGCTGAACCCAGCAGGGTGTGGGACAGCCAGCGTAGATAGTTGGCCATATGAGTCAGGCGGACGTACTCGCTTCCCGTCTGACCCGCTGGTTTGCTCTGCTATGCCGAAGAGGCACTACCACCGCGCTGTCATGCTTACCAAACCGTTTCTGGCATATGTCTCTGATCGCATCCAACTCGGCGGGGCTCAGGAAGCGCCGACCCCTGATTCGGTCCTCCAAATCGATACCACACGTGCTGCAGTGGGTGAGGAGTACATTTAGGGCAGCACACACAGCGTCCATGGTCGCCACTGACAATGATCGATTACGCACCTGTGCCGTTACAAGCAGGTTCGGGTAGAAGAGGGGGATATCCGAGCGGGGATCAACAAGGACTCGGTACCTTTCACCATCTTCCATGATGAAACCTCGAGTTCGGTATCTCAGTAGCATCTCCGTACTCCAATCAATGGCTCGCAACACTTCTCAAGATGCAGCTTAGGCGAAGACTCGGAGATGAGTTCAGTGCGAAATTGTCCGGTCTTAAAAAAGAAAAACCCCCGACGAATCGGGGGCTTGTAAGTCAAAACCGTACAAAAACGGTCTAAGGCATGTCCTAGAACGGGATGTCGTCGTCGTCGAAGCCTTCGTTGACCGGCGGTGCGGAACGCTGCGGAGGCGCGTTGCCACCACGGGGCTGGCCGTAGTCGTCGCCGCCACCACGCTGCGATTGACCGCCACCGTAGTTGCCGCCCCCACGCTGCTGACCGCCACCACCGCTACCGCCACCCCAGTTGCCACCGCCGCTCTGGCCGCCACCGCCGCTGCGAGGCGCCTGCTGACGTGCGCCGCCGCCCTGGCCGCCGCTGAAACCGCCACCGCCTTCACCGCCACCCTGGCCGCCGAGCATCTGCATCTCGTTGGCAATGATGTCCGTGGAGTAGCGCTCGATGCCGTCCTTATCGGTGTACTTGTCGGTGCGAAGCGAACCCTCGATATATACCTGACGCCCCTTCTTCAGGTACTCACCGGCGATTTCGGCCAGCTTGCCGAACAACTTCACACGGTGCCATTCGGTGCGCTCCTGCTTTTCGCCCGACTGCTTGTCGGTCCAGGCTTCCGACGTGGCGAGACGCAGGCTGGTGATCGCCGTACCGCTACCGGTGTAACGGGTCTCGGGATCCGCGCCGAGGTTGCCGACAATGATGACCTTGTTGATACCGCGTGCCATGGATTTCCCTCGTATTCGTGTCGTTGGACGCCCGATCCGGCGGATCGTCGTCGCTCCCGCCCATCATAGCGAGCCTGCGGCAAGCGCGGGCTGGCGGGGTCGGACCGTGTAGTTTGGGCGATGGCCGCCATCACCGCAAACCCCGATGCGCCGGCCGCCGCCGGAGCGCGCTGTCGTCCCAGTCTCATTCCCAGGTGATCTCGACCACCGCGGTGGCCGTCGCATCCCCGGCGCCAAGATTGCCTGTTCTCACGTACCTTGCCTCGAAAGCGAGCTGCGGGGCGCCACCCGGCCAGGAGAAGCCGACAGGCGTCTTTCCATCGGGAACGATGGGCTCCCCCGATCCGGTCCGCATCTCGATCGCAACACCACGCGCCGTACCGTCAGGCTGGAGCAGCCGGGGGTCGGGCGGATACGGACGAGCGCGCAGCGTCACGGCGGCGCGCGTCGCACCGACGCAGTCGACGCCTGAAAATGCTGCGCGACGCCATGGGCTAGCCGCACCGACCCGTCCCAGGTCTCCGTAGGCGACGCTTCCGAGGTCGATCCGGATCCGTTGATCCGCAAGACCGCAAGAAGCCACCACGGCTCCGGTGACCTCGAAATCGAGACGGTCGTCCGCCCGCGTCCCTTCCGGGGTCAAGGCCATGAGCAACGCGGCCATACCGCCCTTTGTCAGGGAGGCGATCCTGATCGTCATCTGCATACTCCTTCGTAATGTTTCAGTCCGGCCCGTTCGCCTGCCAGCGTCGGCCGCAACTCGCAGACGCCTCCCGCCTGATCGGACCACCGCACTCTCAAGGTGGGCGTACCGCCGTCCGAGCGAAGGAACGACCGACCGCCCTGCCCGATCACCCCGATCGAGCGCCCTTGGTCGTCGACCACCTCCGCACCGAACGGCAACGGTGCCCCATCGCTGCGACGGCCGGTGAGAAGAATCGTCGCGTGCTCATCCGTCTCGAATGGGATAACGACCACCGCGCCTGCCGTGGGCACCACGCGCGCGTGAGTCGACGCCAGTGAGACCCCGAGCGGCAGACCCGTGGGATCGATGTCCACACTGTTCCACCGGTAAGGGGCGAGGCTCGGCACGATGGCGTATCCGCGCCTGTCGACGTGAACGGATGTGGCGGATGCCAGGCGGGCGCCGCGCGCGTGGCGCGCCTGAACCAGTCCGGAGGCGTTACCCAGAAACGGTGCAAGCGTGATCCCGCCCGCATGAGCCACGATACCGCCCGAGGCGGACATTGACGCCGCCCTTCCCACACGGGACCGCTCCACCGCGACGCTGAGATCGCCACCACCGGAGGAACGGGAAACCGATGCGTCCAGCCGTGGACCACCGGCATGTGTCGCAGCCGATGCGGCATATCCCCACGCACCCTCGCTACCCGCGCTGCCGAGCAGGCCGGCTCGCAGTTGCTTGCCGTCCGGCCCCATGCGCAATGCCGCCTGCGACGCCACGCGCGAACGCTCACCATCTAGGGGAAGGGAGATCGTTACCTGTGCGGTGTTTTCCGAGGCGCGGTCAGACGAACGCGATGCCGTTCTTAACGAACGACGTAAAGAAACGTCCACAACGGCCGCGCCCTTGACGTGGCTCCATGACAAGGCCTGATCCCACTCCCCGCCTCCGCTGTCCGGCAGGTGCGTGTAGCCGAACGCGAGGCCGAATGAGCCGCCGGCTTCGTCTAACATGTGTTGATATGAGATATCCGCTCTTCGCTGTCGCGCGCGTGAGCGATCGGCGTTCATCGCTCCCGCTGCCATTCGCTGCGCCCCACCTGACACGGTGGCTGAGAGCACGCCGCCACGGTCCGACCGATGTCCGTAACGCAGCCGCCAGAGCGTTCCAACCGGTCCCGCACCCCGGGCCAGCGCGTGAGTCACATCGGCCGAGAACGCGCCGACCAGCGTGTCGACCGCCGCGCCACCCACCAGCCACGTGTCGCTTCCGATCACACGCTGTGCTGCCTGTACGGTCCAGCCGTGACGCACACCGCGACGCCAGGCGGCTTCGAGCAGCCACGGCTGGCGGAACGAACCGCCACGCCATCGGCCCACGCCCATCGAGTAGCGGGTAGCGCCTTCACGCATCAAAAGCGGGAGCGAAAAGTAAGGCACCCTGTAACGAATGCGGCGACCGTCGGCTTCGGCGATCTCGACGGAGAGATCCCCTCCCCGGCCCGCCACGCCGAGATCGTCGATGACGAAGGCACCCGGCGGAACGGACAGCTCCCTGAGCAAACGACCTCCCTGGCTAACCGTCACCCTCGCATGGGTCGCCGCGACGCCGCGTACCTGAGGCGCATAGCCATCACCCGCGTCGGGACGCATACGCACGTCACTGGCAAGCCTCACGCCGCGAACGAGGACCGGCTCCAGCAGATCGTCCCCCAGGATGACGTCCCCCGCTCTCCAGCGTGCCTGGAGTCGGTCGACAGCTCGTTCGACGAACGTGTGTCCCTGCCGGTATTCGCCCTGCGACCATGATCCGGCGTGCCGAAACCGGTAGCGGCCCAGATTCAACCCCGCATCGCCGGTGAGGAACAGGGAGCGCGAGGACCGATGCCGTAACGCGCTTTGATGAAAATTGGCGCGCCACGCCAGCAGCGCGGCTGTCACGCCGTCCTTCCATTGCTCGCGAGGCGCGACGCCGCGGGGACGACGTACCAGCCACGCCTGCGGAACTTCAATGTCGAGGCGCTGCTCGGCGACGTCGAGCCGCGAGGAGCTTTGCGGAATACGTTCGCTCAGAGGCGCGCAGTCGTCCTCCGCAAACGACCGTTCTTTCCTGACGAGGCCGAAACTTTCGAGCTCTGCCCGACTCAGGCATGGCGAAGCATCGTTGCCCGTGTAACGCTCGACAAAGCGTACGGCGCGGCGTACCTGCCACTCGTCGTTCATCCAGATGTCGACGTCGTAGACGCCGGGCAGGACGGGATTTCCATGGGCATAACGGGAGAGGTCAAGTCCCATGGCGAGACCATCCGGAAGAAAACCCGCGTCGAACTGAACGGATCGTGCGTCCTGCGCACACACCATGCAACTCATGAACATCCCGGCCACGCCCACCATGCACGCGCTCACCCACCGAGCGGGGAGAGCGCCACACCGGAGCCCTATCGCGCTGGATCCGTCCATGAATCCTCTCCCGGATCATGGGGCCAGCTTCGCCGTCCCGGGGACGACGGCGCCATAATCGTTGATGACGGCGTAAGAGACGTGCGTGAGTTCAGAACCCGTGGGCGATGGAACAGGGATGATCAACGATCCACCCGGCATGACCATGCCACCCCCGAGAGGCACCGTCGGCGCGCCCGGTGCATCCGACGGACCCAGCCCGATGGCGTTGAACGACACGACATAAGGCGAAGGATTGGCAACACGCAACGACGCGGGGCCATCGCCACGAACCAGCGACCAGACGAGCTTCGCGGGCGCCTGATCGACCGTCGACGGCAGTCCTTCCGGTCGATGGAACAGTTTGAGGCGATGTCGAAAAGCGAACTGGAGAACGTTCGAACTCTCCGTCTTGTCCACTTTCGGAGGAATCTCGAGCACGTTCAACCAATAGAGCTTTTCTTTGTCGACAGGCGTCGTATCGCCCACATGAACAATACGCACGGCATGCCCGTGACCCGGGTCGATCCGAAAGACCGGCGGCGTGATGACAAAGGGGCCACGCGCGGTCTGCGGCGACGAAGCTTCATCGCCGTCGTCGATCCACACCTGCACCAGCGCCGGCTCTTCCCCCTTATTCTGCAGGCGGACAGCGACGTCCCGCTGCGCGGCGGGAAAGACGACACGCGTCGCGCCGATGACGATTGCCGGCTTGGCCGGGCTCGCCATCAAAGCCATGACGACGCCCGCGGTCCATGCCATTTGCTTCAGCATGCTCGTTCCTTTTGCATGAGAGATACGACCGGACAGACGGGGCCGGTCGTCGTGATTCGCCACGCGGGGTTCGGGTCAGTCGTAGACGACCTGAAATCCGACACGAGAATTCGCCGTGCCCTGCGTCGCACCGCCAAGGCTGTAGTAGCGCGCAAGCAATTCGATCGTTGCGCGGTGTCCCTCGATGACCACCGGCCTGGACTCGCCCGTAAACAAATGAATCGGCGTTCCGTCACCGTTGGCGATTTCGATCTGAACGTTCTTCGCGGCATCGGCCGCCGTGTCGATGTTCAATCGACCCGCCGTGCGATCCATCGCGGGACTGGATGGATCGAAACGGATTTTCGCTTTCAGTCCGTCGGCGCAGTCGTCGTTGCCGCCTACGACGATCAGGAAGCCCTTGTCGCCCGCCACGTCTCCCGGTGCCGCCAGTTTTGCCACGGAGATGCCGTCGAGTCCGACGGATTTCTTGACGGCCCCGCCACCCGGCGCCTGTCCTTCGACGTTGCATGTGGTGGCGACGATACGACCGGTGATCTCGATGGAACCGTCGTTTGCCGCGAGTGCAGCGGACGACGAGACGGCGAGAGCCGACGCGATGAACACTGGTGAGAGAACTTTCTTATACATGGCGACGGCCTCTTCAATGGGAAAGGACGCGCACCGGAAAACGTGCGGGACGGCGCGCACACGAAGTCTGGTCGAGGACCTGGAGGCGATCGATACGCAAATTCTGAAATAACGACTACAGACGCCGCGATACATGCAGGCACCCATGACACGAGCGACGAGCTACGCCGACATCCGTGTCGGCGAGTCCTTCAACCCCGCCGCATTCAAGCCGCCGAGGCTACGCCGCCGGCAGCCATACGCCGCGTCCCGCGAACGACCAGCGGCAGCCACGGCAGGGTCATGGCGGCCGCGCAGCCAAATACACCGCGAAGGCCAAGGTGACCCAGCGCGAGCCCACCCATGGCACCGCCGACAAAGGCGCCGAAGAATTGCGAGCTGGAATAGGCCCCCATCGCCGCGCCGCGGAGGGTGGCTGGCGCCAGACGGGAGACGAGACTCGGCAGGGCGGCCTCAAGCAGGTTGAAGGCGCCGAAAAAGAGCGCGGCGGCCGCACCGAGGACGATGACGTGCGTTTCGGCGAGCGCCATGCCCGCCAGCGCCAGCCCGAGCACGCAGACACATCCGACCACGACGTGAGACGCGTGCCGCATGTCCTTCATCCGGGGTAGCATCGCGCCCATGCCGAGTGCGGCGATCGTCATCACCGGCAGATACAGCATCCAGTGGCGCGCCACCGGAATACGCATGACGTCGGTAAGAAGAATGGGCAGGCCGACGAATGAGGCGGTCAGCAACGCGTGCAGAAAAAACACCGACCCATTCAACACGAGCATGCGACGGTCGAGAAACATCGAGGCCAGCTCGCGCCACGACGCGGCGGCCGGGGCACCATGACGGGTCGGCGTGGGCACGCGCCACCAGAGCATGGCGATAGCCGCGACCGCAAGCAGGGAGGTGAAACCGAACAGGCCGGGAAGACCCGCCACGGCTTCGAGCGGCGGCCCCAGAATGAGCGCCAGAAGAAACGAACCCCCTATCGATACGCCGATGATGCCCATGACCTTGCTTCGATGGGCCTCGCTCGTCAGATCCGCGGCCAGCGCGGTGCCAGCGCCAGCAACGGCACCCATACCCTGCAACGCACGTCCGGCGACGATGCCGGTCAGGGTGTGGGAAAACGCGGCGACCACTCCGCCCAGAGCGAAGACGAGCAACCCCAGCGTGATGACCGGCTTGCGGCCGATCCGGTCGGACAGCAGTCCCAGGGGAATCTGCAGGCACATCTGGCCGATCCCGTAGACACCCAGGGCCAGGCCGATCAGCCAGGGCGTGGCACCCGGCATGGCTCGCGCGTAGACGGAAAATACGGGAAGGATGAGGAACAGCCCGAACAGACGCAGGCTGATCACCGCTGCCAGGGTCAGCGCGGTGCGCCGTTCCAGGGAACTGAGTTTGCTCACCAAGGGTTTCCGGGCGCGAGGCCGATTGATGTCATCGGAAGCGGATTATACGGACACCGGCCAAATCCACGGCGTAACCACGGGTGAGCCCCTATACTGTGGGCTGTTTTGCCGCACACGACCTGTAGAGATGGACTCCATAGCCGCCCGCCCGACCTCCCTCGACTTCGCTGGCGTCCGTACGCTCGCCGCCGCCGACATGAAAGAAGTCGATTCGCTGATCCGGCACCGGCTCTCGTCGGATGTCGTGTTGATCAATGCGATCGCCGATCACATCATCGCGGGTGGCGGCAAGCGGCTCCGTCCGATGCTGCACGTGCTCGCGGCTCGCACGGCCGGTTATGACGGACAGGATCACGCCAAGCTGGCGGCCATCGTGGAGTTCATCCATACGTCGACACTGCTGCACGACGATGTGGTGGACGAGTCCGACATGCGTCGCGGCCGCAAGACGGCCAACGCACTGTGGGGCAACGCGGCCAGCGTACTCGTGGGCGATTTTCTTTACTCGCGCTCCTTTCAGCTGATGGTCGAGCTCGACGATATGCGGATCATGCGCATCCTCGCCGACACGACCAACACGATCGCCGAAGGCGAAGTGCTGCAACTGCTCAACATCGGCAATGCGGACGTGGATGAAGCCGCCTATCTCGCCGTGATCGAGCGGAAGACGGCCGTTCTTTTCGCCGCGGCGACCGAACTGGGTGGCGTGCTGGGCGGGTTGCCCGATACGCAGGTCGCGGCGCTCCGTCGCTACGGTATGGAGCTGGGTTATGCCTTCCAGATCGCCGATGACCTGCTCGACTACGTGTCCGATGCGGAGACGCTGGGTAAAAACATCGGCGACGATCTTGCCGAAGGCAAGCCCACCCTCCCGCTGATCTACGCGATGCAGGTGGCCGACGAAGACCAGCTGAAATCCCTGCGGCATGTCATCGAGCGTGGCGGCCTGGATTCGCTCGACCTGATCATCGCGGCGATTCGCGACTCCGGAGCGATCGAGCGCACGCATGAGAAAGCCGTGGGGCACGCGACGGCAGCACGCGACGCGCTGTCGGCACTTCCCGCTTCGCCGTACCGTGACGCCCTCGCGGCGCTCGCCGATTACTCGGTCGAACGCCGCTTCTGAGGCGTTACTTCTTCGCGGCGAACGACTCGCTGAGCCACGCCCGCATCGCGGCGTAGGCGCGCTTGGCCACCTTGTCGTCATACCGGCAATTGCCGGTCGGCGTGGTGGCTTCCTTCTCGGTGAAGCAGTGCACGGCGCCACCGAAATCCGTGGAAGCCCAGTCGACCTTGCCATCGCGCATTTCGGCCTCGAACGCCGCGCGCTGCTCCGGAGGCACGTTGGCGTCATCCGCGCCATTGAGAGCCAGCACGTGAGCATGGATCTGCGCACCGAGCTTCGGATCGTCCGTGGACAACAGGCCGTGGAAGCTCACGACAGCGGCGACATCGGCGCCCGTGCGAGCCAGGTCCAGCACCGCCGATCCACCGAAACAGAAGCCGATGGCGGCCAGCCGTGACGGATCGATGGGCGCGTTCTTCTCCTGCGCCTTCAGTTCGTCCAGTGCGCGCACCACGCGCTGCCGCATGATCTTGCGATCGGCGTAAAGCGGCTTCACCGCCGCGCCAGCTTCCGCTTCGGACGTCGGACGCGTGTCGCCACCGTACATATCGGTGAGGAGGATGACGTAGTCCTTGCCGGCGATGTCCTTGGCCTTGGCCACCGCCATATCGTTGACCCCATACCAGTTCGGCACCATGACCAGGCCCGGCCGTCTTGAGGTCACCGCATCGTCGTAGACCAGAAAGCTTTTATAGGTCACACCGTGGTCGGTCCACTGGACCGGCTTGGCCACCATCGCCGCGGAGGCGGCTCCCACGTGACCGAGGACCAGCAAGGACAAGGCAAGCAGTGAACGGCGCATCGGCGTGACTCCCTGGAAAGTGCCCAAGGATAGGCCTCGCGACGGGCGCGCCGCCAGACCGGTCAAAGTCCCGCGGCGTGCCTGGCGAGTTTACGTTTGAGCGGCACCAGTCCGTTCACGAGCCGGACGCCCAGGCCGCGCGCCGCGACCAGCGGCCCCGCCTGCCACGCATAGATACGCCCGAGCGCGTCGAACGACCACGCGTCCAGCCCGTCGGCGCTGTTGCGTCGCCTTGCGTAGCGGCGAAGCACATGCGGAGCCGCGATATCGCGGCCCGCGTCCCGTGCGGCGACCAGCGTGTCGCGCAACTCGGCCACATCGCGCAAGCCCAGGTTTACGCCCTGCCCGGCCAGGGGATGAACCGCATGGGCCGCATCGCCCAGTAACACCAACCGCCCGGACGCGTAACGATCGGCCAGCTTCAGCCGCAAGGGAAATGCGGCGCGACGGCTGACGGAAAGCACGGGTCCGAGACGGAAGTCGCTGGCCACGCCCAGCGCGTCGCGGAAAGCGTCGTCGTCCAGCGCCATGATGCGCGCGGCTTCCGGTTCGGGCAGGGTCCATACGATCGAACAGCGGCCGTCGGCCAGCGGCAGGAACGCCAACGGCCCGGACGGGAGGAAACGCTGCCAGGCCGTACGTTCGTGCGGGCGCGCGGTCTGGACATGCGCCACGACGCCGCGCTGCGCGTAGTCGCGACCATGCGTACCGATACCAACCATGGCACGCAACGGGGAATCCGCACCGTCGGCGGCCACGACGATGCGCGCCGAGATGAACTGACCGTCGGCGAGTTCCAGCTGGGCGCGATCGTCGCGTTCGCCATAACCCACGACCTGCGCGGGAACGATGCGACGAACACCCGCGTCGTCCAGCGCATCCCAGAGCATGGCTTGCACGAGATTGTTTTCGACGATGTAGCCGAGTACATCGCGACCTTCGTCGGCGGCGTCGAAATCCACCGTGGCACCGTTCTCTGCGTCCCAGACCAGCATGCGCTCGTAGCCGCAGGCGCGTGCGTCGCGGATGGCGCCCCACACCCCGAGGCGGTCCAGCAGGACGACCGAAGACGGCGCAAGACCGACAACGCGCAGGTCGACTTCGTCCGATGCGTTCCAGGCGGCGGGCTCCCGTGCGTCGACGAGAGCCACCGAGAAGCCCGCCTTCGCCAGACTCAATGCGGCGGCGGCACCCACCATGCCGCCGCCGACCACGGCGACGTCCAGCGGACCGCCGCGACGACGGGAGGAGGTTGCGCTCCAGCTATCGCTCACGGGGTTTTCTCCCGGACCGCGAACGGCGCGTTGGCGCGAAAACCCATGCCTCGGCGGCTGAGGGCGTGGCGGAGGGGCGGCACGCGGTCGAGCGCCAGCATCGCCAGTGAGCGCAACGGGCCGAGAAACGGCTGGTCGAGGCACGCGAGGCGGACGAGGCCGTGGCTCATCGCCATGGTTCCCTCACGGTCGGTGGCGCGCCGCGCGGCGTATTCGGCAAGCAGTGACGGAGCGCCAGGATCGGTAGCACCCGCTGCGAGTTCGGCAAGCGTCAGCGCATCGCGTAAACCAAGGTTGAAGCCCTGCGCGCCGATCGGATGCACCGTCTGGGCGGCATTGCCCACCAGCACGGCGCGGTTCGAGGTGAGCGCTTCGGCCGCGACGCGGCGAATCGGATACGGCGAACGTTTACCCGGTCGGGTCAACCGGCCAAGCCGCCAGCCGAAGCGCTCCTGCGCCAGGGCTGCAAACGCCCGATCGTCCATGGCGGCCACTTCGTCGACCCGGTCCGCGGCAACGGTCAGCACGACGCCGACCCGGCGGTCCGTGAGCGGCAGCACCGCGACGGGACCATCGTCGGTAAAGCGCTCGAAGGCGCGGCCACGCGGATCGCGCTCCGGCGTCATGGTGGTCACGAAGAGCGCCTGCGCGTAGTCGTGCTCGCGGGTTCCGATGCCGAGCTGGCGCCGGACTCCCGAGTGCGTGCCGTCGGCGCCGACCAGCAGCGACGTGTGCAGCGATCGCACGCCAGCGTCCGTGACCACGTCGACCGCCCAGCCCCGGTCATCCGCGTGGATGCCCTCGACCCGCGCGGGCGCCAGGCGGGTAAGGTGCTGGCATCGATCGAGGCGACGCAGGAGCGCCGCGCCCAGTTCACGGGCCGGAAGCGTCCAGCCCAGCGCGTCCACGCCTTCCTCGGACGCGTTCATGCGGACACTGCCGAAGTCGCCGGCGCGGCTCGTATGAATATGCGTGATGGGTGTGGCCCGGTCCTCGGCAAAATCCCACACGCCGATCGCCCGGAGGCCGTTGACGGTGGCTCTGGCCAAGGCAAGATTGCGCTCGTCGTAACTCGGCTGCTGCCCGACCGTCGGTGCGGCCGCCTCGATGAGGACGGCGGGCAGCCCGGCGGCATCAAGGGCAATGGCAAGACTGGCGCCGACCAGGCCGCCGCCGACGATCACGATAGGTTCGGGAGAGGGACTCATGGGCGGAATCATAACGCCGCCACGTGAATGCGCCGCCGTTGCGGCCGCCTGCCACAGTGACGACGGCCCTCGCTAGAATGACCGGATGGGCAATCGACTCTCCAAGATCTACACCCGCACCGGCGACGACGGCAGCACCGGCCTCGGCGATGGCAGCCGTACCGGCAAGGACTCACTGCGGGTAGCCGCCTACGGCACCGTGGACGAACTCAACAGCGCACTGGGCGTCACGCTGGCATCCGAGGGCGTCGATGATGACGTTCGCGAGGCACTGGTCCAGATCCAGCACGAGCTCTTCGACCTGGGCGGTGAGCTGTGCATCCCCGGCATGGCCATGATCCAGGCCACGGACATCGACCGGCTCGAGGCCGTTCTGGACGGCTTCAACGCCGACCTGCCGGCGCTGAAGGACTTCATCCTGCCCGGCGGAGGGATGGCGGCGGCGACCTGCCACGTGGCCCGGACCGTCTGCCGGCGTGCCGAGCGCGAGGTGGTCGCCCTCGCCCGCGAAGAAGCCATCCGTCCCGAGGCGCAGCGCTACCTGAACCGCCTGTCCGACCTGCTCTTCGTGCTGGCACGTGTCCTGGCGAGGCGCAGCGGGCACGGCGAAGTACTCTGGCAGCACGAACGCCGCCCGCGCGGCTGAGTCCGCGGTGTAAGCTCGCGGTGCCGGTGCGGCGATTCACGTCGCGCCTCCCGAGGGGTTCATGCTCATGGGTGACGTGCCATCGTGCCGCGGGGTTGGGGATTCTGCTAAGTTGGCGGCCTTTCGCAAACCGGATAAGACCGAGCCCGTGACGTCACGCATGAGCATCCTGCCTAAACGCCGCCTGCTGGCGACCGCTGTCGCCCTGATCGTCTCGGCCCCCGCCTGGCAAGCGCAGGCGCAGAGTGCGCCGGTCCAGGGTGAAACCCAGGCCGTCGTCGCGCCGGTCACCACGGCCGCTACCGCCGCGCCCGTCCCGGCGGAAACCTGTCCCCTCGGCTCCTTCATCTGCCCGCCGCGCCCCATCAGCTACGCGCTGTGTCGGCCGAACGCGATGCTCGACTTCTACGAGCCCGGCATAACGAAGGACAGCTCGCTGCGCGACACCGCCGTGACCGACGTCCACTCGGGCATCGACGACGGCAACACCAGCGGCGTCAAGGTCGAGAGCCCGGAACCGGACCAGTACCACATGACCGGCGGCGTGCGCCTCGAGCGCGCCGATCAGGTGCTGCGCGCCAACGACGTCACGTACAACGCCGACTCGACGGCATACGACGCCAAGGGCAACGTGAAGTACCAGGAGGCCGGCATGCTGGTCTCCGCCGACCGCATGAC
The DNA here is from genome assembly GCF_900102405.1 of Dyella sp. 333MFSha. Taxonomy (NCBI): domain Bacteria; kingdom Pseudomonadati; phylum Pseudomonadota; class Gammaproteobacteria; order Lysobacterales; family Rhodanobacteraceae; genus Dyella; species Dyella sp. 333MFSha. The sequence continues at coordinate 274,378 of NZ_FNBR01000002.1, forward strand.
CGGCACCACTACGCCGAACGACGGCGACGCCTACAATGTCCGTTATCAGCTGCTGCAGTCGCGCGGCAACGGCGTGGCCGACCACGCGAAGATTCTCGATCCGCAGCACGGCCGCTTCCACATGGCGTCCTATTCCACCTGCGACGTGGGCGCCCGCATGTGGGAATTCCGCGCCAAGACGATCAATCTCAACAAGGAAACCGGCGTCGGCGAGGCACGGAGCGCGACCATGCGCTTCAAGAACGTCCCGTTCATGTACCTGCCGTACTTCACCTTCCCGCTGGACGACCGCCGGAAGAGCGGCTTCCTTTACCCGACGTTCGGTTCGTCGAGCCGTTCGGGCCTGTTCCTGAACACGCCTTACTACTGGAACATCGCACCGAACTACGATGCGACCATCACGCCGGGCTACTACAGCGACCGCGGCTTCATGCTGGGCACCGAGTTCCGCTATCTGCTCCCGCGCTCGAACGGCACGTTCGACATCCAGTACATGGCCCACGACAAGGGTCCGGATCAGGACGAGAGCGGCACCAGCGACCGTGACGGTTCGAAGCAGCGCTACCTCGTCAAGATCGTGAACTCGACCAATCTGGGCGACGGGTTCAATCTCGGCGTCAACATCAACCGTGCGTCGGATAACCAGTATTTCCGCGACTTCAGCAACGACCTGTACCAGTCGGCGGTCGGCATCCTGAGTTCGAGCGCCTATGTATCCAAGGGCGGCAAATACTGGAGCGCGTCCATCGGCGCGGACGACTACCAGAACGTGGACGCCGGGCTGCCCAACTACGTGGTGCCCTATCGCCGCTGGCCGCGCGCGACGTTCAACATGCAGGCGCCGATCAACAACTGGCTCGACGCGGGCGTCGACACGGAAGCGGTGGCGTTCCGGAAGCCCGACCGCTCGCCCTTCGCCCCGAACAATGCCGCTCAGCTCGGTCAGGTCGACGGCAATCGCCTGGATCTCGCACCTTACCTGGCGGCCGATTTCTCGGGCGCATCCTGGTTCGTCCGCCCCCGCGTGGAATACCGCTATACCGATTACCGGCTGGATTCGGATTACTCGTATTACCACTACGCCAAGCAGGATCCGTCGCGTTCGGTGCCGATTTCCAGCGTCGACGCCGGCCTGATCTTCGACCGCCAGACGAATCTGTTCGGCAGCAGCTACACCCAGACGCTCGAGCCGCGCCTCTACTATCTGTACGTGCCCTACCGGAACCAGAACGACCTGCCGACCTTCGATACGAACGCCATGTCGTTCGACTTCTGGCAGCTGTTCACCACGAACCGGTTCTCCGGCGCCGACCGCCAGATGGATGCGAACAACCTGACCGCGGCGCTCACGACGCGCCTGCTGGACGACACGGGCGTCGAGCGCCTGTCGGCCAGTCTCGGCCAGATCAAGTATTTCAACGGCCAGAAGGTGCAGATGCCGGGTGTCGCCCCGACCGACTTCGGCCGGTCCGACTACGTGGCCCAGCTCGCCATCCAGTTCAACGACAAGTGGCGCCTGAACAGCTCGTACCAGTGGAACCCGAACAAGCAGCCGAGCACCTACGTCAACGACCAGGGCGCCATCTACGATTCGGGACGTAACACCGACCTCGCCACCGTAGGGATCCAGCGCCGCATCGCCGGCGACGGCATCGTCAACTTCTCGTACCGCTACCGCCGTGGCGTGATGGAACAATTCGACACATCCGCGGTCTTTCCTGTGTCCGAACGTTGGCGGGCCCTGGCCCGCTGGGTCTTCGCCCGCCGCGACGTCCTGCCGGTCACGCTGGATAACGGTGCAAGCTTCACCACGTTCACGTACTCCCACCGCACTCTCGAAGCCGCGGTGGGCGTCGAGTACGACAGCTGCTGCGTCGCCTTCCGCGTGCTCGGTCGCCACTACGTACACGACTACCTCCGGCAGACGGACAACGCGGTCATGTTTGAGGTGGAATTCAAGGGCTTGGGCTCGCTCAACCCGCAATCGGGCGCCTACCTGCGCCGTGCTATCCTTGGCTATCAATAAGTGGGGCAAGCGCCCCGGGCTCCCTATTCGATGAAGCAGATCCTTTCGTACTCCCTGCTCGCTGCCTCCCTTCTGGCGGCGATGCCCTCGGCCCATGCCCAGTTGATGCCGTCGGCCCAGCCGACCGTCGCGGGCGCGACCGCCGGCAACGGTTCCCTCGACCGCATCGTCGCGGTCGTGGAGGAAGACGTCATCCTGCAGAGCGAGCTGGACGAGGCGATCAACGCCATCGTCCGCCAGTACGCCTCGAATCCGGGCCAGTTGCCGCCGAAGGACGTCCTCGCCCGCCAGGTGCTCGATCGCCTCGTGCTGATGAAGCTCCAGGTCCAGCGCGCCAACGACCAGAACATCCATGTGTCCGACCAGGACATCGATCAGGCGGCCGGCAACGTCGCCCAGCAGAACAAGATGAGCCTCGACCAGCTGCGTGGCGCCGTGGAGCAGGACGGCTACAGCTATGCGGCGTTCCGCCAGCAGCTGTCCGACCAGATCATCGCCCAGAAGCTCCACGAAAGCGTCGTCCGCGACCAGGTCACGGTGACCGACGCCGAGGTCAACAACCTCCTGGCGAGCCCGAGCTACAAGGCGGGTGAAGTCCACCTCGCCCACATCGCGATCAGCACGCCGGCCAACGGCGGCGCCAGCGATATCGCCGCGGCGCAGGCAAAGGCCGACGAGGCCATGAAGGCGATCAAGGGCGGCATGGACTTCAACGCCGCCGCCATCCGCTTCTCCGACGCCCCCGATGCACTCGACGGCGGCGATCTCGGCTGGCGCCGGCTCGACGAAGTGCCGCCGGCTTTCGCCGATGCGGTTGGCGGCCTCAAGCCGGGTGAGACCACCGGCGCGCTTCGCGGCCCCACCGGCTTCCACATCCTGAAGCTGGTCGACACGCGCGCCCCGGGCCGACAGATCGTCACCGAGTACCACGCCCGCCAGATCCTCATCAAGCCGTCCGAAATCGTGACCCCTGAGCAGGCGGAGAAAAAGGCGCAGGATCTCTACACCCGCATCGTCGACAAGAAAGAAGACTTCTCCAAGCTCGCCAAGGATGAGTCCAAGGACAACACCACGGCGAACAACGGCGGCGACATGGGCTGGTTCGCCAAGGACGCCTGGGGCCAGGCCATCGCCACCCAGATCGAACAGCTGAAGGACAACGAGGTCTCGCACCCCATCCAGACGGATGCAGGCTGGATCGTCCTGCAGCGCCTGGGTACCCGCCAGAGCGATCTCACCGATCAGCTGCAGCGTGATCAGGCCCGCCAGGCCATCGGCAACCGCAAGGCCGACGAGGCCTACGAGAACTACCTGCGCGAGCTGCGTTCCACGTCGTTCGTCGACATCCGCGTCCCCGAACTGAAGGACCCGGACGACAAGCAGGCCTCGGCCTCCACGCCGTAAGCCCGTCATGACCGCGACCACCCTGCCAAGGCTCGCCGTGACCGCCGGTGAGCCTGCCGGGGTGGGACCGGAACTGGTCGCCCGCCTCGCGGCCAGCGACTTTCCGGCGGACCTGGTCGCGATCACCGATCGCGCCCTTCTCGCTCGCGCCGCCGCGGCGACGGGTGTCTCCCTCCAGATCATCGACGATGATGGCCACCGCATCGCCACCCGGACACCGGGCAGCATCCGGGTACGTCACGTCCCGCTGGGTGCGCCGGAAGCCTGGGGCCACCCCGATCCACGCAACGCGCGGCACGTTCTCGACATGCTCGCGCTCGCGGCCGATGGCTGCGTCAGCGGCGAATTCGACGCCGTGGTGACCGGTCCGGTGCAGAAATCCAGCATCAACGAAGGCGGCGTGCCCTTCAGCGGCCACACCGAGTTCTTCGCCGAGCGTGCGGCTGCCGATGTGGTCATGATGCTCGCAAGCCCCGAGCTTCGCGTCACTCTGGCCACGACCCATCTCCCCCTCTCTGCCGTACCTTCCGCTGTCACGCCCGAGCTCCTGGAGCGCACGCTGCGCATCGTCGCACTTTCGCTAGTGCGGGATTTCGGCATCGCCCGACCCCGCATCGCCGTGCTGGGCCTCAACCCGCACGCGGGCGAAGGCGGTCATATGGGGCGCGAAGAGCTGGACACGATCATCCCCCTGCTCGATCGCCTGCGCGACGAAGGCATGGAGCTCCTGGGCCCCCTGCCGGCTGATACCGCCTTCGTCCCAGCCATGCGTCACCGCTACGATGCCGTGCTGGCGATGTATCACGATCAGGCATTGCCGGTGCTCAAGAGCGAGGCGTTCGATCGCACGGTGAACGTCACGCTCGGCCTGCCCTACATCCGCACCTCGGTCGACCACGGCACCGCGCTGGATCTCGCCGGCACCGGTCGCGCGGATCCCGCAAGCCTGTTCGCCGCGACCCGTCTCGCCATCGATCTTGCCCGCCACCGGGTCACACCATGAACGCACGCCCCAAAAAGAGCTTCGGACAGCACTTCCTGCACGAAAAGCGCTATATCGACCGGATCGTATCTTCCATCGCGCCGAAGGACGGCGATACCGTCGTCGAGATCGGCCCGGGCGAAGGTGCGATGACCTTGCCGCTGCTCGCCGTGGCCAGGCGAATGACGGCCATCGAGCTCGACACCGATCTCATTCCCGGCTTGCAGGCGCGGGCCGACGCCATCGGCGAACTGCGCATCGTCCACTCCGACGTGCTGAAGGTGGATTTCACCACGCTTGCCGCCGAACTGGGCGCCGAGCGACTGCGCATCGCCGGTAACCTGCCTTACTACATCTCCAGCCCGATCCTCTTTCATTGCGTCGAGCATGCGTCCGCGATCCAGGACATGCACTTCATGCTGCAGAAAGAAGTCGTCGACCGCATGGCGGCCGAGCCCGGCAGCAAGGTGTACGGGCGGCTCAGCGTCATGCTGCAGCTTGCCTGCAAGGTGACGCCGCTGTTCACGGTTCCACCGGGTGCGTTCCGCCCGCCACCGAAGGTCGATTCGGCCGTGGTCCGCCTCGTGCCGCTACCTCCCGAGCAGTTGCCCAAGGGCGATCCGGCCAGAATTCACGCCGTGGTGAAGGCGGCCTTCGCCATGCGCCGCAAGACGTTGTCGAACACGCTCAAGGGGCTGGTGGATGCGTCAACGATGCGTGAACTCGGGATCGACCCGCAGGCGCGCGCCGAGACGCTGGCACCCGGAGACTTCGTGAAGCTCGCAAACGCGGACTAACCGCGTTCAGGGCATACTTGCCCACCCCCTCCGCGTGCTCGACAATCCCTCCATGAACTCTAAACACCCCTACACGATCAACGTGGAGGTCGAAACCCGCTTCGTTCCCGACCAGTCGCAGCCGAAGGACAATCGCTACGTTTTCGCGTACACGATCACGCTCCGCAATGCGGGCGATTCCGGTGCGCAGTTGCTCACTCGTCACTGGGTGATCACCGATGCGAATGGCAAGGTCGAGGAAGTGCGCGGCGACGGCGTCGTCGGTGAGCAACCGTGGATGCGTCCGGGCGAGTCGTTCGAGTACACCTCGGGCGCCGTACTGGAGACATCGGTCGGCACGATGGAAGGCAGCTATCGCATGGTCGCGGATGACGGCACGCAATTCGATGCGCCTATCGCGCCCTTCGTGCTTTCGATCCCGCGCACGCTCCACTAGGATCGAACCATGGAAAGCGTGCATGCCGGCAACGGCGCGATGGAGCGACTGGACTAATGGCCGTCTACGCGATCGGCGACGTCCAGGGTTGCTACCCCGAACTTCAGCGAATGCTGGAGAAGATCCGTTTCGACCCGTCGAACGACAAACTGTGGTTCTGTGGCGACCTCGTCAATCGCGGCGGTGAGTCGCTGGCCACGCTGCGACTGATTCACTCGCTGCGCGACAGCACCATCATCACCCTGGGCAACCACGACCTCTCGCTGCTGGCCATCGGCCAGCGACGCGAGGACGCGCAGCAACGGGTCAATCCCGAGTTGCGCGAGGTGCTCTTCGCCGAGGATGCGCCAGTGCTGCTCGAGTGGCTGCGCATGCAGAAGCTGCTGCACCACGACGAAACACTAGGCTGGACGATGATCCACGCCGGCATGGCGCCGATGTGGACGCTGCGACAGGCACAGCGCGCCGCGCTCGACGTCGAGCGCGAGCTGGGTGGTCCACGCCACCAGCGCCTGCTGAAAAACCTGTTCGGAAATCGCCCTCCGGGCTGGAACAACCGCCTGCAAGGTGTGGAACGGCACCGCGCCACGATCAATACGCTGACCCGCATGCGCTATTGCGATGTCAACGGACGCATCGACTTCGAGGGCAAGGGCACGCCGGGCACGCAGAAGCCCGGCATGTATCCGTGGTTCGAAGTACCGGGCATGCGTCGCCGCGAGACGAAGATCGTCTGCGGTCACTGGTCGGCTCTGGGTCGCTTCGCCGGTCTGGGCGTTTACGCCATCGATACCGGATGCGTCTGGGGCGGCCAGCTGACCGCGCTGCGGCTGGACACGGAAGAGCCGGAATACATCACGGTGAATGCCGAGCCGCACCGGCATAAGCCTAAGGGTGGCGGAGATTGAGCGGGTGCGGATTTAGCGCTTCGTAGGCTTTTCGCGCGCAGGGCGCGCTCCTACATTCTGCCCGACAAAAAACCCCGCCGATTGGCGGGGTTTTTTATGGTCAGGTCAGCTGGCCGTGACAGTGCTTGTACTTCTTGCCCGAACCACAGGGGCAGGGATCGTTACGACCGACCTTGGGACCATCGTTGACGACGGACTGAACGACCGGATCGGCGCCGACGTCGCTGCCGGCGGGAAGGCCCGCCGCCTGTGCATCGGCGTGCTGGTACTGCAGGCGCTGACCTTCAGCGGCACGCTGCTGCTCCGCTTCCATCGCCAGGACTTCATCCTCGCTGCGGATGCGGATACGCGCAAGCATCTGCACCACTTCGCCCTTGATCCGGTCGAGCATCTCGGAGAACAGCTCGAACGACTCGCGCTTGAATTCCTGCTTCGGCTGCTTCTGCGCGTAACCACGCAGATAGATGCCCTGACGCAGGTAATCCATGCTGGCGAGATGTTCCTTCCAGGCGTTGTCCACGACCGAGAGCATCACGTGCTTCTCGAGCGAGCGCATGGTTTCGGCACCGATCTGCGCTTCCTTCTCGACGAACAGCGCATCGACCGCTTCGCGCACATGGTCGAGGATGCCTTCAGCGTCGACTTCCTTCTGAGCTTCGACCCACTGCGGGAGGTCGAGCCGGAGGTTGAGCTCGCTGGCGAGCTCGCGATCCAGACCGGCGAGGTCCCACTGGTCGTCGATGCTGTCGGCAGGCACGAAGCGACGCACGAGCGCGACGACGACATCCTGGCGGATGTCACCGATCATGTCGGAAATATCGTCGATCTCGAGGAGCTCGTCACGCTGCGCGTAGATCACCTTGCGCTGGTCGTTGGCGACATCGTCGAAGTCGAGGAGGTTCTTGCGGATATCGAAGTTGTGCTGCTCGACCTTGCGCTGGACCTTTTCGATCTGCCGCGTGATCAGACGGTCCTCGAGGGCCTCGTCTTCCTTCATGCCGAACATCTGCATCCAGCGACCGATACGCTCGCCGCCGAAGATGCGCATCAGGTTGTCCTGAAGCGACAGGTAGAAGCGCGAGGAACCGGGATCGCCCTGACGGCCCGAACGGCCGCGCAACTGGTTGTCGATACGACGCGACTCGTGACGCTCGGTGCCGATGATGTGCAGACCGCCCGAGGCGAGCACTTGCTCGTGGCGTTTCTTCCAGTCCGCCCGGACCTTCTGCTTCTCGACGTCGGACGCATCCTCCGGCAACGTGGCCAGCGCGGCTTCGAGGCTGCCACCGAGCACGATATCGGTACCGCGACCCGCCATGTTGGTGGCGATGGTGACCGAACCCGGCGCACCGGCCTGCGCGACGATGTGCGCTTCGCGCTCATGCTGCTTGGCGTTGAGGACCTCGTGCGGAATGCGCTCCTGCTTGAGCAGGCCCGAGACCAGCTCGGACACGTCGATGGACGCCGTGCCGACGAGAACGGGCTGACCGCGCTCGTGGCAGGCCTTGATGTCCGCGATGACCGCTTTGTACTTCGCATCCGGACCGAGGAACACGGAATCCGGATTGTCCACACGGACCATCGGCTTGTGCGTCGGAATCACGACGACTTCCAGGCCGTAGACGGTCTGGAACTCGTAGGCTTCCGTGTCCGCTGTACCGGTCATGCCGGCCAGCTTCTTGTACATGCGGAACAGGTTCTGGAACGTCACCGTTGCCAGCGTCTGGTTCTCGCGCTGAATGGGCACGCCTTCCTTCGCTTCGACCGCCTGGTGCAGGCCGTCGGACCAGCGACGACCCGCCAGCGTACGGCCGGTGAATTCGTCGACGATGATGACTTCGCCGTCGCGCACGATGTAATCGACGTCACGCTGATAGATGCCGTTGGCACGCAGCGCGGCGTTGAGGTGATGCACCACCGCCAGGTTCTTGGAGTCGTAGAGGCCACTGTCGGCCTCGATGACACCCGCCTCGCGCAACAGCTGCTCCGCGTGCTCCATGCCCTCTTCGGACATGTGCACCTGCTTCTGTTTTTCGTCGACCATGTAGTCGCCGGCACCGTCTTCTTTTTCCTGACGGTTGAGGCGCGGCACGATCTTGTTCACCGCGATGTAGAGCTGCGGGGAGTCTTCCGCCGGGCCGGAGATGATCAGCGGGGTACGGGCTTCGTCGATCAGGATCGAGTCGACTTCGTCGACGATGGCGTAGTGCAGGCCGCGCTGGTTGCGCTGTTCCTTGCTGAGCGCCATGTTGTCGCGCAGGTAGTCGAAGCCGAATTCGTTGTTGGTGCCGTAGGTGATATCGGACTGATAGGCCGCACGCTTGTCCGCGTGGTCCATACCCGGATACACCACGCCGACCGAGAGGCCGAGGAAGTTGTAAAGCTTGCCCATCTGCGCCGAGTCACGACGCGCCAGGTAGTCGTTGACCGTGACGACATGGACGCCCTTACCCTCCAGGGCGTTCAGGTATACCGGCAGCGTACCGACGAGGGTCTTGCCCTCACCCGTGCGCATTTCGGCGATCCGGCCGGAATGCAGCACCATGCCGCCGATCATCTGGACATCGTAGTGGCGCATGCCAAGCACACGCCTGGCCGCCTCACGGGTGACCGCGAACGCCTCGGGCAACAGCTTGTCGAGGGTCTCGCCGGCAGCGATCCTGCCGCGGAACTCCTCGGTCTTCCCGCGCAGCTCATCGTCGGAAAGTTTTTCGAATTCGGGCTCCAGGGCGTTGATGCGCTTGACCGTCTTGGACAGGTCGCGCAGCACACGCTCGTTACGGCTGCCGAAAATACTCGTCAGGGCACGATTGAACATCGATCATCCGGATCTGAAACGAAAAAAAGACTGCCGGACGGCGCAAAGCCGACCGGCACGAAGGGACGATCATACTACGCCCGCCCCCGGCTTTCCTCGGGGTGGCGGCGAGCCGTGCCGGATTCAAGGCTGTCAGCGGTGACTGCGGACGAAAGCCAGCGGATTCACGACCTTATCGTGGTACCAGACCTCGAAATGGACGTGGGATCCCGTCGAACGGCCCGTGGAGCCGGCCTTGGCGATCACATCGCCGACGCGGACCCGCTGTCCCGGCCTGGCGACCAGGGCGCTGTTATGCGCATAACGGGTCATGTACCCATTGCCATGGTCGATTTCGATGACGTCGCCATAGCCGCTCCGCTGACCCGCGAAGGTGACCATCCCCTCCGCGACCGCCGTCACGGGCGTACCCGTAGGGGTGGCGATATCGATCCCGGTATGCCGGGCGCTGTGACCACTGAACGGGTCCGGGCGGCCGCCAAAATACGACGAGATGTACCCGTTCACCGGCATACCCGTGGGCCGCAGGCTGGACTCGATACTGCGATCCATCAGCATGTCGCGCAGGGCTTCGAGCTGCGCCTGCTGGGTGTCGAACTGCCCGGAGAGCTGGTCGATGCTCTTGTTCAGGGACTCCGGCAAGGTGTAGGCATCCGGCTCAGCGCCAGTGGTCACTTCAGGACCGCCCTGGCCGGGCTCCTCGTCGAAATTGAATTCGCCATCGTCCAGTTTGCCGACCTGGGTCAGCCGCTCGCCCAGGGCGTTCAACCGGACCGATTGTGCCTGGAGCTGCCCAAGCTTGACGGCAAGTGCGTCGAGGTCCCGCTGGGCATCACGCTTGATCTGAGCGACCTGTGCGTTCTGGTCGCCCACCTCGCGCTGCAAGCCATGGATGTCGCCCATGGCGCGATCCCGAGGGCTGGCGACGGTAAGTGCGATGCCGGCGCCGACACCGGCGATGCCGACGATGCCCGCGAGCACCATCGCGCCCATCTTGCAGCGCAGGCGCCTGCAGGAGAGGTCGAGCGTTTTCGGCCCTTTCTGGCCACGTGACACGAGTATGATCTGCATACGTTCCACATCGAATAGTTAAGCCGGTCCATGCCACCGCCGCCCAAACCGTCCCGTCATGCCACGCGCGGACTCAAGTCCATCGTGGAAGTGGGACCTGTCGTCTCGCTCGCCACCCGGGCGCGCGAACTCGACCAGCTGGACCGCCAGTTGCGCGCGACACTGCCTGCACCGATGCGTGACCAGATCCGTTTTGCGGACCTGCGCGATGGCCGGCTCGTCTTCCTTGCGCCCTCGTCGGCCTGGGCTTCGCGAGTGCGCCTGTACCAGACGCAGATCCTCGAAGCCGCCCGCGCCATCGGCGCGAAAGCCCACTCGGTTGCCGTGAAAGTGGCCCCGCTGCCGCCCGAGGAAGTCATCCCCGACCGGCATAAACCGCTTTCCACCGAAGCAGCCCGTCATCTACGGTCCGCAGCGGCATCACTCTCCGATCCCACGCTGCGGGATCTTTTTCTTTATCTGGCACTCCAGGCCGAAAACGAAGATTAATCCGTTACTTACGACCCGGGATGCGGGTCCGTAAGTACCACCGCATCCCGCGAGGTGGCGAACTTTATAGCACGCCTCTACCGGGCGAACACCTAAATTGCACATAAAGTTCACGGGGTGAGGTGACGGTTATGGGTGTTTTTGATGGTTTTGCTGCCTGGGGCCCAGGCTTTCGAGGGCTCGGCTTCGCCGTCGCGTTTGGCTTTGTCGCGGCGTGCGGTGAGGTCGGGAAGAGCCGGCGGGCGCCACCCTCGCGTCCACGCCTGCGGCGACCCCTCAGGGAAGGGCCGCTACCGCGGCCGTATCTCAATGGCCTTCGGCCGGGTCGGGCTCCGACTGGGGGTTTTCGAGTCGGCTGTCCCTGCCTCCCCGAAAACGGCCGGTCATCCCTGACCGGCCCC
>NZ_FNBR01000002.1:286129-1374145 GCF_900102405.1 Dyella sp. 333MFSha
GGCAGGGACAGCCGACTCGAAAACCCCCAGGCGAAGCCCGACCCGGCCGAAGGCCATTGATATACGGCCGCGGTAGCGGCCTTTCCCTGAGGGGTCGCCGCAGGCGTGGCCGCGAGGGTCACCCCCGCCGGCTCTCCAACGCGACACCACACGCCGCGACAAAGCCAAACGCGACGGCGCAAGCCGAGCCGTAAAACGTCAATCTCAAGCGCCCATAAAAAAAGCCGCGATCGCTCGCGGCTTCTCTCGTTTCGCTACGCCCCGGTGAGGCGTCGCCTTACACCGCCTGGGCGGGATGGGCGTAGGAGATCGGCGCCTTGGCCGGATCCTTGAAGCTGACTTCTTCCCACGCCGCGGCGTCGGCCATCAGACTGCGGAGAAGCTTGTTGTTGAGCTCGTGACCCGACTTGTGCGCGGAGTAAGCGCCGATCAGGCTGTGGCCCAGCATGTAGATGTCGCCGATGGCGTCGAGGATCTTGTGCTTGACGAACTCGTTGTCGTAACGCAGGCCGTCTTCGTTCAGCACACGGTAGTCGTCGAGTACGACGGCGTTGTCCATCGAGCCGCCGAGCGTGAGGTTACGCTCGCGGAGCATTTCGATGTCACGCATGAAGCCGAACGTGCGGGCGCGGCTGACTTCCTTGACGAACGACGTCGTCGAGAAATCCATCTCGGCCTGCGAATTGCGCTTGTTGAACAGCGGGTGATCGAACTCGACGGAGAAGCCGACCTTGAAGCCGTCGAACGGCTCCAGCCTGGCCCACTTGTCGCCGTCTTTCACGATCACGGGCTTCTTGATGCGGATGAAACGCTTTGCCGCGTCCTGCTCCTCGATGCCAGCGGACTGGATCAGGAAAACGAACGGACCCGCGCTGCCGTCCATGATCGGCACTTCCGGCGCCGAAAGGTCGACGTACGCGTTATCGATGCCGAGGCCGGCCATGGCCGAGAGCAGATGCTCCACCGTGGACACGCGGACGTCACCCTGGATCAGGGTCGTCGAGAGACGCGTATCACCGACATTCTCCGGGCGCGACTTGAGCTCGACCGGCGGATTGAGGTCGGTGCGGCGGAACACGATACCCGTGTTCGGCGCGGCCGGACGAAGCGTCATGTACACCTTGTCGCCGGTATGGAGGCCGACGCCGGTGGCGCGAATGATGTTCTTGAGCGTGCGCTGCTTGATCATGTTGGGTCGAACCTTGTTGGCAGCAGCCTAAAGTAGCAATCATGCTAACACAGTCTTAACCTCGGGATAAACAAACCGGACGGTACAGTCCAGTGTTGCTTCACCGTTCCTTCAGCATCAGCTGCGATCCATTCTCATCTGGCCTGCGACTGAAACATTCGTCCGTTCAAACACTTGCAAGTAACTGATATCACTTGCAGGTTTTCCTGAGGCGAAGCGGCGACGCTCCGCCACCCGGACGGGATGGCGGCGGAGCGTCGGGCGGTCCGACGTCGTGTCGGGCCGTCCTCACGTTTTCCTTAACGTGCCTGGATCTGCAAGTACCGCTCAGTCAGCCTGACGACGCAGGAACGCCGGGATATCGAGGTAATCGATCGCCGGCTCGGCGTTCTTCGACGGGGCCGGTTCCGACCGGACCGACGGAACGGAGTCGGCCTGCGCGTAATCGACCACTTCGTTGCCGGTGCCCGTGCGCAGGACGACCGGGCGGGGACGCTGACGCATCTCGACCTGCTGCTGCACCGGCTGGCGAGCCGGCTGCTTGGACGAGGCCGTGGCACCGCCGCGGTTGAGGCCGGTGGCAACGACCGTCACGCGGACGTCGTCCTGCATTTCCGGGTCCAGCGAGGTGCCGATCACGACGGTCGCGTCTTCCGAGGCGAAGTCGTGGATGACGCGGCCGATCTCGTCGAACTCGCGCATGGTCAGGTTGGGACCCGCCGTCACGTTGACCAGGATGCCGCAGGCGCCGGCCAGATTCACATCTTCCAGCAGCGGATTGTTGATCGCGGCTTCCGCGGCGGCCTGTGCGCGATCGTCGCCGCGGGCGGTGCCCGAGCCCATCATCGCCATACCCATTTCGCTCATGACGGTGCGGACGTCGGCAAAGTCGACGTTGATCAGGCCGGGGGCCGTGATCAGGTCGGCGATGCCCTGGACCGCGCCCTGCAGCACGTCGTTGGCCGCCTTGAACGCGTTGAGGAGCGTGACCTCACGACCGAGCACCGAGAGAAGCTTCTCGTTGGGAACGGTGATCAGCGAGTCGACATGCTGCGACAGGTCTTCAATACCCTTCAGGGCGACCTGCATGCGGCGACGGCCCTCGAACGGGAACGGCTTGGTCACGACCGCGACGGTCAGGATGCCCTTCTCTTTCGCCAGCTGCGCCACGACCGGAGCCGCACCCGTACCGGTACCACCGCCCATGCCGGCGGTGATGAAGACCATGTCCGCGCCTTCGAGCATTTCCTCGATGCGCTCGCGGTCTTCCAGCGCGGCCTGGCGGCCGACTTCCGGGTTGGCGCCGGCGCCGAGACCCTTGGTGACATTGCCACCCAGCTGAAGATGCGTGCGCGAGGCGCAGCTCTTCATCGCCTGGGCGTCGGTATTGGCGACGACGAACTCGACGCCTTCGATATTGGAATTGACCATGTGCGCCACGGCGTTGCCGCCGCCGCCGCCCACGCCGATGACCTTGATGACCGCATTCGGTGCCAGCTTTTCGATGAGTTCAAACATTTCCCGTCCTCCGCAGAACTTTTAGTTTTTTTGGTTTATGTCCCTTGTCCGACTCCTGTCGGCCATGGGTTGCGGGCCATCCCTTGTGCCCCGGCGCCCCCCTTCCATCGGGCACCGACAATCCGGTGACTACTGCTTAGAAATTCTTGGTGAACCAGCTACGGAACTTCTCGACCATGCTGCCGACATTGCCGGCGGCGGAACTCGTGTGGCGCGCGCCGCCGGTCGACCGCGAGCCATGCAGAAGCAGGCCCACGCCAGTCGAATGCAACTCGCTGGAAACGACATCGCCCAGGCCCGACACGTGCTGGGGCACGCCGATACGGACCATCTTGTGGAAGATTTCCTCGGCCAGTTCGAGCGCGCCTTCCATACGCGAGGCGCCTCCGGTCAGTACGATGCCGGCGGCGACGAGGCTCTCGTAACCCGAGCGACGCAGTTCGTCCTGCACCATCTCGAAGATTTCCTCGTAGCGGGCCTGCACCGACTGCGCGAGCGCCTGACGCGCGAGACGACGCGGCGGACGATCGCCCACGCTCGGCACCTGGATCGTTTCTTCCGCATGGGCAAGCTGGGCGAGCGCACACGCGTATTTGATTTTGATCTCTTCCGCGTGAGCGGTCGGTGTGTGCACGCCATACGCGATGTCGTTCGTCACCTGATCGCCACCGACGGGCAGCGACTTGGTGTAGCGGATCGCGCCCTGCGTATAGATGGCGATATCCGTCGTACCGGCGCCGATATCGACGAGGCACACGCCGAGCTCGAGCTCGTCTTCGGTCAACACGGCCTTAGCGCTGGCGACAGCGGCGGGCACGAGTTCATCGACCGACAGACCGCAGCGCTGAATGCACTTGGAGATGTTCTGCACCGCGCTCGCCGCGCCCGTGACCAGATGCACGCTGGCCTCCAGACGCACGCCGCTCATGCCGACCGGATGACGGATACCGTCCTGACCGTCGATACGGTACTCCTGCGACTCCTTGTAGAGCACCTTGCGATCGGCCGGGATCGCCACGGCGCTGGCCGCTTCGAGTACCTGCTCCAGATCGGCCGACATCACCTCGCGGTCGCGGATGGCCGCGGTGCCGTGCGAGTTACGCGTTTCCAGATGGCTGCCGGAGATCGAGGCGTACACCGAACGGATATCGCAGCCGGCCATCAGCTCGGCCTCTTCGACCGCGCGCTGGATCGAGTGGACCGTCGATTCGATGTCGACCACCGAGCCACGCTTCATGCCGCGCGAGACGTGCGTGCCGATACCGATGATTTCGATGGCCTCACCCGGCTCGTATTCGCCGACGATGGCGACGACCTTCGACGTTCCGATGTCGAGGCCGACGACGAGCTGTTTGTCGTTCTTGTTTCTCATGATCCTGCTCAGCTTCCGACCTTGGGTGTGGCCGTGGTTTCCGGTTGCGGCCACCGGATGGCGAATCCGTTGGTGTAACGAAGGTCGGCGTAGGCGAAACCGCTGTGCCGACCGGCGACGAGTTGCGGGTAGACATCGAGGAAGCGGGCCAGACGGCGATCGGCCTGCTCGCGATCGCCGATGACGATCTCGGCGCCGCTCTCGGTCGTGACGCTCCAGCTGCCGCGCTCGCTGAGGCTGACGCCGACGATCGAGAGGCCTGTCCTGCCCTCGAACGATTTCTGTGCCTGTGCGTAGAAGCTCACCACCTCGGCCAGACGCGAGTCCGGCCCACGCA
Organism: Dyella sp. 333MFSha; assembly: GCF_900102405.1. Taxonomy (NCBI): domain Bacteria; kingdom Pseudomonadati; phylum Pseudomonadota; class Gammaproteobacteria; order Lysobacterales; family Rhodanobacteraceae; genus Dyella; species Dyella sp. 333MFSha. The sequence goes on from NZ_FNBR01000002.1 coordinate 290,546, forward strand.
GCCGCGGCAGGTCGCCCATCTGGTCGGCGCCCGGCGCGTCGAAGACGAGCCCCTGGCGGCTGATCAGACGGTCCTCGTTCCAGCGCGCGAACGGCTGGCGCTCGTAGATGCGTACCAGCAGCGTGTCGGGCCAGCGCTTGCGCACTTCCACCGACTCGACCCACGGCAGCGCACCGATCGAATGACGCACGGTTTCCAGATCCGTCGCGAAGAAGCCCTTGCCGAGGCTCGGCAGCACGGCGCTGCGGATCTGTTCGGCGCTGACGTGCGCGAACTCCGCTTCGACCTTGAGCTGCGTCACCGGCCAGCGGCCGACGGCGAACCAGCCCTGCATCACGCCGACCACGGGCAACACCACCAGTGTGATGGCGATTCCCCAGGCGACCAGACGCGTGGCGGCGGAACCCTTCATGCGCGGGCGGCCTCCCGTTCCATCGAGGTTTCCAGCACGCGCCAGCACAGACCCGCATAGTCGAGGCCCGCGACGGCGGCAGCCTTGGGGACCAGCGAATGCGAGGTCATGCCGGGCGCCGTATTCACTTCGAGCAGCCAGTTCTTGCCATGGCGATCGCGCATGACGTCGACGCGGCCCCAGCCGAAGCAGTCGACCGCGTCGAAGGCCTGCAGCGCGAGCGCGCGCATGGCTTCCTCGGCTTCGCCCGACAGGCCAGGCACGATGTACTGGGTGTCTTCCGCCACGTACTTGGCGTTGTAATCGTAGTACTCGCCCTTGGGCACGATCTTGATGGTGGGCAGCACTTCGCGACCCAGGATGCCGACGGTGTATTCGCCGCCCTCGCTCGCATCGCCCTCGATCAGGGTTTCCATCAGCATGTCGCCGGGATAGCGGCGCGCCAGTTCGACGGCGGCATCGAGACCGGCTTCATCGAACACACGCGTCACGCCGACGCTGGACCCTTCCCATGCCGGCTTCACGATCAGCGGAAAGCCGACGTCACGAGCGGCGGCGTGCACGTCCGCACCGCGCGGCAGCGCCTTGAACTTCGGGGTCGGCAGGCCGAGTGCGATCCACACCTGCTTGGCGCGGACCTTGTCCAGCGACAGCGCCGAACCGAGCACGCCGGAGCCGGTATACGGCACGCCGAGCGACTGCAGCGCGCCCTGCAACTCCCCGTTCTCACCGCCCGCGCCATGCAGGATGTTGAACACGCGTGCGAAGTGACCCGCACGGACCGCGTCGAGCAAGGCCGGGATGCCGTCGATCGGATGCGCGTCGACGCCCAGCGACCGCAGCGCTTCGAGCACGCCGCGGCCGGAGTCGAGCGACACCTCGCGCTCGGCGGAGTTACCACCCAGCACGACGGCGACGCGGCCAAAATCGGCGGCGTCGGTGACGATGCGGGGGAAACGGGTCGTGCTCATCACTTGCTTGTCCTCAGGTTGCCGGCACTGGCCAGCTCGATGGCCGCCGCGCCGATATCGCCGGCGCCCAGCAGCATGATCAGGTCGCCGTCGCGCGCCAGCGCGGACAGCGCGGCGCGAAGGTCGCGCGGATGGTCGACGAGCACCGGGTCGGTCTTGCCACGGGCACGGATAGCGCGCGCGAGGGCCTTGCCATCGGCGCCCGCGATCGGCGATTCGCCTGCGGGATACACCTCGGTCAGCACCAGCACATCGACCTCGGCCAGAACCTTGGCGAAGTCGTCGAGCAGGTCGCGCGTACGGCTGTAGCGGTGCGGCTGGAAGGCCACGACCAGACGGCGGTCCGACCAGCCGCCGCGCGCCGCGGCGAAGACGGCGGCCAGTTCGCGCGGGTGATGACCGTAGTCGTCGACGAGCAGCGCGCTGCCGCTGTCGAGCGCGATCTCACCGCGACGATGAAAACGACGACCCACGCCTTCGAAACGTGCCAGCGCACGCGCGATGGCCTCCGCTTCGACGCCCAGCTGCCAGCCCACGGCCGCCGCGGCGAGCGCGTTCTGCACGTTGTGCCGGCCTGGCAGATTCAGCGTCACCGGCAGCGCGTCGACCCTGCCCGGCAGATGCAGGTCGAAATGCATTTCGAAGCCGAGCTGGCGCACGTTGGTGGCCGTCACGTCCGCGGCGGCGTTGTCGATACCGTAAGTGAGCAGGCGGCGCGAGGTGTCTTCCGCGAGCTTCGCCGTCTCTTCGTCGTCGATGCAGAGCACCGCCATGCCGTAGAACGGCAGCCGATGCAGGAAGTCGCTGAAGGCCTTCTTCACCAGCGCGAAGTCGCCCTGGTAGTTCTCGAGGTGATCGGCGTCGATATTGGTGACGACGGCGATGACCGGCGACAGCATCAGGAAGGAACCGTCCGATTCGTCGGCCTCGGCGACCAGATACTGGCCCGTGCCCAGACGGGCATTCGCACCGGCGGCGTTGAGCTGGCCGCCGATCACGAAGGTCGGGTCGTAGTCGGCTTCCGCCAGCACGCTCGCGACGAGGCTGGTGGTGGTCGTCTTACCGTGCGTTCCCGCGATCGCGATGCCACGACGGAAACGCATCAGCTCGCCGAGCATCTCGGCACGCGGCACCACGGGAATGCGTGCGGCCCGTGCGGCGATCAGCTCGGGATTGTCCTGACGGATCGCGCTGGACGTGACGATCACGTCCGCGCCGTCGATGTTCGACGCCTCGTGACCGACGTGCACCTCGACGCCGAGCTTGGCCAGACGCTCCGTGGTCGTCGAGTGCGCGCGGTCGGAACCGGACACGCTGTAGCCGAGGTTGGCCAGTACTTCGGCGATACCGCTCATGCCGACGCCGCCCACGCCGATGAAGTGGACACGGCGGAACGAGGTCATGAAATCGTCGTGGGCGCGCAAACGACCGGGCGTCATGCGGAAACCTCCATGCAATGACGGGCAATCGTGGATGCGGCGTCGGGCTTGGCCAGCGTACGGGACGCATTGGCCGCGGAAAGGATCTGCTGGCGGTCCAGCAGCATGTCGTAGAGCAGACGGGCCAGCGCTTCGGGAGAGCCGGCCTGGTTCAGCGCCTTGTCGGCGATGAGGTGAGCGCCACCGGCGTCGACCATCGCGCGCGCGTTCACCGTCTGGTGGTCGTCCACCGCATGCGGGAACGGCACGAGCAGCGCTTCGAGGCCCGCGGCGCAGAGTTCGGCCACGGTCAGCGCGCCGGCGCGGCACACCACCACGTCCGCCCACTCGTACGCACCGGCCATGTCTTCGATAAAGGGGACGACGTTGGCCGCGACGCCGGCGTCGACATAGGCCGTGCGCGCGTCGTCGAGGCCGCGCTCGCCAGTCTGGTGGACGACTTCAGGCTCGCAGGCCGACAGATGCGCGTCAGCACGCATGAACGCCAGCGCCTTCGGCACGGCCAGATTCAGGGTGCGTGCCCCGAGGCTGCCGCCGAGAACGAGCAGGCGGGGACGGCCGGCACGACCGTCCATGCGCTGCGCCGGCGGCGGCAGCGCGGCGATGCGCGCACGTACCGGATTGCCGACCCACTCGCCGTTCGGCAGCACGTTCGGAAAGCCGGTGAGCACCTTTTTCGCGAAGCCGGCGAGCTTGCGGTTGGTGAAGCCGGCGACCGCGTTCTGTTCGTGCACGACCAGCGGAATGCCCGCGATACGCGCCGCCACGCCGGCGGGGCCCGCCACGTAGCCACCCATCGAGAGCACGCAGGCCGGACGCAGGCGGCGCAGCAGTCTGAGCGACGCGATCAGCGCACGCGCCAGCATCACCGGCGCCATCACGCGCGTCTTCATGCCTTTGCCGCGCAGGCCACCGACGGCCACCGTGTGCAGGTCGAGGCCATGCGCGGGAACCACGCGGGTCTCCATGCCGCCTTCGGCACCGAGCCACGCGACGGGGACGCCGCGCGAGCGCAGTTCGTCGGCCACGGCAAGGCCGGGGAAGATGTGGCCGCCGGTACCGCCGGCCATGATCAGCACGGGGCGGCTCATGCGGCACCGCCATAGGCCGCCGAATCCGGCACGGCATTGGCCGGCAGGCGCACGGCGGTCTGCCGCGCGTCTTCGGCGCGGTTGATTTCGAACGTGGCGCGCAGCAGCACACCGACCATCGCGCAGGTCATCAGCACGGACGAGCCGCCCGAGCTGATCAGCGGCAGGGTCAGGCCCTTGGTCGGCAGCACGCCGAGATTCACGCCGATGGAGACCATCGCCTGGAAGCCGAGCATCAGCGAGATGCCGTAGGCGACGTAACCGGAGAAGCGCTGACCGAGCTCGACGCCCTTCAGTCCCATGTAGAGACCCCGGCCGACCAGCACGATGTAAAGAAAGATGACCGTGACGATGCCCGCCAGGCCGAGCTCCTCGGCGAGCACGGCAAGGATGAAGTCCGTATGCGCCTCGGGCAGGTAGAACAGTTTCTGCACGCTGGAACCCAGACCCACACCCGTCCACTCACCGCGACCCACGGCGATCAGCGCCTGGGTCAGCTGGAAGCCGTCGTTGAACGGATCCTTCCACGGATCGAGGAACGAGGTGAGGCGCTTGATGCGGTAATCCTCGGCGGTCGCCGCATAAATCAGGGCGGGAACCAGGGGCGTCGCCAGCACGAGAAGGTTGCGCATGCGCGCACCCGCCAGCCAGACCATGCCGACCGTGGTCGCGACCACCAGAGCCGCCGAACCGAAGTCGGGCTGTGCCAGCAGCAACAGCACGATGAGACCGGCCACGGCGACCGGCTTGACCACGCCGAACAGGTCGTACTCGACGCCTTCGCGGTGACGGACCAGGTAGCTCGACAGGTAGCCGACGAGGATCAGCTTCACCGCCTCGACCGGCTGGAAGCTGGTGACCAGCAGGTTGACCCAGCGACGTGCGCCGTTGATGCGCATGCCGAAGACCGGCAGGAACACCATCAACAGCATGATGATGCCGACCAGCAGCAGCAGGAAGCTGTGCTTCTCGAGCGTCTTCAGTTCCGTGCGCATCGCGGCGGCGGCCAGGCAGCCACCGAGCACGAGAAACACGAGATGGCGCTTGAGATAGTAGAAGGCGCCCTGATGCGAGCCGTCGGCCACGGCGATCGAACTGGACGTGACCATGATCACGCCCAGCGTCGCGAGCGCGAGCGCAGCCAGGAGCAACGGGAGATCGAAGCTCCCGCGGGGACCCTGGCGGCGTTTGGCCTGCTTGTTTCCGAAGCCGAACATGATGGCTTAGCGCACCTTCAACGTAGCGAGACCGATGAGCACCAGCACGACGCTGATGATCCAGAAACGGACGATGACCCGCGGCTCGGGCCAGCCCTTCAGTTCAAAATGGTGATGGATGGGCGCCATACGGAAGATGCGCTTGCCGCGCAGCTTGAAGCTGCCCACCTGCAACATCACCGAGGCGGTCTCCATCACGAAGACGCCGCCCATCACCAGCAACACGATTTCCTGGCGGACGATCAGCGCGACGCAACCGAGGGCGGCACCGATGGCCAGCGCGCCCACGTCACCCATGAAGACCTGGGCCGGGTAGGTGTTGAACCAGAGGAAGCCGAGCCCCGCGCCCGCCAGCGCGCTGCAGAAGACCGCAAGCTCACCGGCGCCCGGAATCGCCGGGATGCCGAGGTATTCGGAAAACAGCTTGTTACCGGCGAGGTAGGCAAAAATGCCCAGCGCGCCGGAGACCAGGACGCTCGGCATGATCGCCAGGCCGTCCAGACCGTCGGTGAGGTTCACCGCGTTGGAGAAGCCGACGATGATGAAGTAGCCGACCACCACGAAGAAAATGCCGAGCGGGATCGCCACCTGTTTGAACAGCGGCACGTAGAGTGCGATCTCCGCTGGCAACTGGTGCGTCCGGTAGAGGAACACGGCGGCGCCGAGACCGAACACCGACTGCCAGAAATACTTCCAGCGGCTGGCGAGGCCACGGCTGTCCTTCAGGACCAGCTTGCGGTAGTCGTCGTAGAACCCGATGACGCCGAACAGGACCATCACCGCCAGCACGACCCATACGTAGCGGTTGGACAGATCCGCCCAGAGCACCGTGGCGATCCCCACGGCGAACAGGATCAGCAGACCGCCCATCGTCGGCGTACCGGCCTTCGCAAGGTGCGTCTGCGGGCCGTCGCTGCGCACCACCTGCCCCGCCTTCAGCGCGGCAAGCTTGCGGATCAGCAACGGGCCGAGCAGCAGCGACACGGCCAGCGCGGTGAGCGCCGCCATGATCGCGCGGAACGTGATGTACTGGAAAAGATGCACGGAAGCGAAGTGCCGAGCCATCCATTCCGCCAGTTCAAGCAGCATCGGAGGCTCCTTCAGCGTATTTCTTCAAAGCCGCCACGACCCGGTCCATGCCGGAGGAACGTGACCCCTTCACGAGGCACGTGACGCCCTCATGGATTTGCGTGCAGGCCGCCTCGATGAGCGCCTCCTGCGTGGCGAAATGTTGCGCACCCGGACCGAACGCCTCGACCGCGGCGGCGCTTTTCGCCCCCGTGGCCAGCAGCCGCTCGATACCGCGGCGGTGCGCGAGCTCGCCGATACCGGCATGCAGCTTCACGGCCTCGGGTCCGAGTTCGGCCATATCGCCCAGCACCAGCCAGCGCTCGCCCAGAGCGAGGGCCAGCGTGTCGATCGCCGCGGCGGCCGAGCCCGGGTTCGCGTTGTAGCTGTCGTCGATCAGTGTCCAGCCACCCGGCATCGGTTCGAGATTCAGACGGCCGGCGACAGGCGGCACCTGCTCCAGACCTTCGACGATCGTCTCGACGGGAACGTTGAGCGCGGTCGCGATCGCGGCGGCGGCCAGCGCGTTGGCCACGTTGTGACGGCCCGGCAACGGCAGGTGCACGTCGCCGTCGCCATGCGGCGTGGACAGGACGAAGTGAGTGCCGTCAATGCGCTCTTCGACGATGTCGGCACCGATGTCCGCACGATGGTCGAGCGCATAGCGCAGCACGCTGCGGCTGCCGGCCAGGTTCGTGAAGAAGCCGGCGAAGCGCTCGTCATCCGCGTTGATGATGGCGACGCCATCGGCCGGAAGCGACCGATACAACGCGCCCTTGGTTTCGGCGACGCCTTCGATCGTGCCCATGCGCTCAAGATGCGCGGGCGCGATGGAATTCACGAGACCGATATCGGGCCGTGCTATGGCAGCGAGGTAATCGATGTCGCCCGGTTTGCCCGCACCCATCTCGAGCACGGCGTACTGGGTGTCTTCCGGCATCGCCAGCAGGGTGAGCGGCATGCCGATCTCGTTATTGAAGTTACCGGCATTGACGTGGGTACGACCGTGACGCGACAGGATGGACGCGGTCAGCGTCTTCACCGTCGTCTTGCCGTTGGATCCGGTGATACCGACGACACGGACATTGCCGCGTGCGCGAGCGGCGCTGGCGAGATCGCCGAGGGCGGCCTGCGTATCGTCGACGATGACCTGCGGAATCGGCGCATCGACCGGACGCGTGACCAGCGCGGCAACCGCACCTTTCGCCGCGGCCGCGGCGACGTAATCATGCGCATCGACGCGCTCGCCCGGCAGCGCCACGAACAGGTCGCCGGCCTTGAGGGTGCGCGTATCGATGGAAAAACCCGTCACCTCGACATCGGCGCCATGCAGGCGGCCGCGTGTCCAGAGGGCGACGGCGGACAGGCGCATCATGCGCGGGCTCCTTTCTTGCCGGAATCCATCGCCTCGCGGGCGACGGCGAGGTCGTCGAACGGGCGTTTGCCGTCCGGACCTTCCTGATAGGTTTCGTGACCCTTGCCGGCGATCAGCACGACGTCGTCGGCCTTCGCGTCGGCGAGCGCCAGCGGGATAGCCTGCGCGCGGTCGCGCTCGACCATCACGGTCTCGGGGTGAATGAGGCCGGCGACGATCTGCGCGACGATGACGTCGCCGTCCTCGCTGCGGGGATTGTCGTCGGTCACGATGACCACGTCGGCCAGACGCTCGGCGATACCGGCCATGATCGGGCGCTTGCCCTGATCGCGGTCGCCACCGGCGCCGAAGACGCAGATCAGCTTGCCCTTGGTATGCGAGCGCAGCGCCAGCAACGCCTGCTTCAGCGCATCCGGCGTGTGCGAGTAGTCGACCACCACCAGCGGCTTGCGGCCGTCGCCACCGAGGCGACTCATGCGGCCATTGACCGGTTGCAGGGATTCGAGTGCGGCGTGGATGCGCTCGAACGGTTCGCCCAGCGCGCCCAGCACCGCCGCGACGGCGAGCAGGTTGGCGACGTTGAAGCGGCCCAGCAGCGCGCTGCGCACGGTACGCATGCCCCACGGCGTATTGAGGTTGAACGACAGCCCCCGGGCCGAGGTCACCACGATATCCGCGCGGACTTCGGCGTCTTTCGCGGTGCTGTCGGTCGCCATCGAGGTGCGCAGCTTCGTCACGGACTCGGGCAGGCCCTTCGCCAGCTTCGCGCCGAACGGGTCGTCCACATTGATCACCGCGGCGCCAAGACCGTCGAAGGCGAACAGACGGGCTTTCGCCGCGCCGTACGCTTCCATCGTGCCGTGGTAATCGAGGTGATCGCGGGTGAGATTCGTGAACACGGCGATGTCGAACGCAATGGCGTTGACCCGGCCCTGTTCCAGGGCGTGCGAGGAGACTTCCATCGCCACGTGCGTCGCGCCGGCGTCACGGAATTCGCCGAGCAGCGCCTGCATGCTGATGGCATCGGGCGTGGTGCGTTCGCCTTCCGCGATCGCACCGTGCAAGCCCGCGCCGAGGGTGCCGACGGTCGCGGCCTTGCGGCCAAGGAACGTCAGCGCCTGTGCGATCAGCTGCACGGTCGAGGTCTTGCCGTTGGTGCCGGTCACACCGATGACCTCGAGCGCGGCGGATGCATTGCCGTGAAAACGCGCGGCGATCGGGCCGGCCTTGTCGCGCAGCTTGTCGACCGCGACCACCGGTATGCCTGCGTCGACCGCGTCGAACGGTGTCTCGGCCAGAATGACGACGGCGCCCTGCTCGACGGCCTTTGCCGCGAAGTCGATGCCGTGACCCTTCGTGCCACGCAGCGCGACGAAGGCCTGGCCTTCGACGATCTCGCGCGAGTCGAGTGAAAGGCCGGAAACGACGATTTCGCCGGCATCGGAGGCGTCGGCGAAACCGTCGAGCAGTTCGGCGAGGGTCAGGGTCACGGGACCACCTCTTCCGCCGCGCTGTCGTCCGCTTGCGGCGGTGGCGCGTTGGCCGTGCCGATCAGGCCACCCTGGCTCGGGCCGCCGACATACCAGCGACCGACGTTGTCGGGCGGAATGTCGAGCAGGCGCACCGCGCCTTCCATCACCTGGGCGAAGGCGGGGCCGGCGACGGAGCCACCGTAGTAATGACCACCCTGCGGATCGTTGATGACCACCACGGTGACCAGGCGCGGGTTGCTCGCCGGAATCATGCCGACGAAGAGCGAGATGTAGTTCTTGGCGAAGTAGCCGCCGACGGAGAACTTGTGCGAGGTACCGGTCTTGCCGGCCACGCTGTAATTGGCGACCGAGGCGAAGCCGTAGCCCGTACCGCCCGGCTGCAACACCGTCTCGAGCATGCGCACGAGTTCGTGGGCGATCTCCGGCGTGATCACCTGGGTCGGGGGATTGTCCGCACCCTTGATGAAGCTCGGCGCGCGCAGCGCACCGCCGTTGGCGATACCGGCGTAACCCGTGGCCAGCTGCAGCGGGGTCACGCTGAGGTTGTAACCATAGGCCATGCGCGACTTTTCGATCGGCTTCCAGGTGCGGCTCACCGGCAGATAGCCCGCGGCTTCGCCCGGGAACCCGCTACCGGTGCTGTTGCCGATACCGAACGACTTCCACATCGAATAGAGGAAGTCGGTATCGAGCGTCATCGCGATCTTGGCGGCACCGACGTTCGACGACTTGGTGATCACACCGGTCGGGGTCAGCGTGCCCCAGTTATGGGTATCGCGTACCGGGTGGCCGCCCATCATCCAGGTGCCCGGCGAGGTCTCGATCAGCGGCGAGGTCGGCGTGTACTTACCACTGGTCAGCGCCGCGGCCATGGTGAACGCCTTCATGGTCGAGCCCGGCTCGACCACGTCGGTGACGGCGCGGTTGCGGCGATCGTTGGGCGTGCTGCCGCGCACGGCGTTCGGATTGAACGACGGCAGGTTGGCCATGCCGAGCACTTCGCCGGTGTGGACATCCATCACGACGATCGAGCCCGAGTCGGCCTTGTTCTTTTCCAGAGCGTCTTTCAGCGCGCTATAGGCGAGGTACTGGATGCGGCGGTCGATCGACAGCGTGATGTCGCGACCCGGCTGCGGCTCGCGCACCAGCTCGACGTCTTCCACCACATGGCCCATGCGGTCGCGGATCACGCGCTTGGCGCCCGGTTTGCCGGACAGCCATTCATCGAACGCCAGCTCCAGACCTTCCTGGCCGTGGTCATCGATGTTGGTGAAGCCGAGGATGTGGCTGTTGACCGCACCCGACGGGTAATAGCGGCGGTATTCGCGCTGCGACGAGATACCCGGGATCTTCAGATCGACGATCGCCTGCGCGTCTTCCGGGCGCAGCTGACGAGCGATGTACATGAATTCCTTGTCCGCGCGCTGCTCGATCTTCTGCTTCAGATCGTCGGCGTCGACGTGCAGGGCCTTGGCCAGCTCAGGGATGCGGTCGGCGTTCTCGAGTACTTCGGGCGGGTTGGCCCAGATCGAGGCGACCGGGGTCGACACGGCCAGCGGCTCGCCGTTGCGATCGAAAATCGTGCCGCGGGACACGGCGATGGGCATTTCGCGCAGGAAGCGCGCGTCACCCTGGTCCTGATAGAACTGCTTACGCACGACCTGCAGGTCGAACGCGCGCACGACCAGACCCGACGCGGCGACACAGAGCAGCGCCACGACGACGGTCATGCGCTTGCGCGGGCTCGGGCCCTGACCGCGACGGCGGCTGGGCACGACGGGCTTGCCGTAGCGCGCCTTCATCGGCGCACCAGCTGGATGTCCTGCGGCTTCGGCGTGAACATGCCGAGCTTGCCGCGGGCGTCCGCATCGATGCGGCTGGGTTCGGCGTAGGTGGCCTGCTCGAGTTCGAGGCGACCGTATTCCACGCCAAGGTCGTCCTTCTGGCTCTGCAGACGGGACAGTTCGACAAAGAGCACGCGGCTCTCGTGGCGCGTCCACACCACCCCGATCGCGCTGGCGATGACCGCCAGCAGCAGGATCGAGAGGCAGATCGCGCCGAAGACCTTCATGCGAGCTTCTCCGCGACGCGCAGCACGGCGGAGCGCGAACGCGGGTTCGAGGCGACCTCGGCGTCGGACGGAAAAATCGCCTTGCCCACCGGCTTGAGGCGGGCCAGCTTCGCTGCCGCGGGCGGTCCGCGACGACTGCCCTGCACGCGACCTTCGTGGGCACGAATGAACTGCTTCACCGTGCGATCTTCCAGCGAGTGGAAGCTGATCACGGCGAGGCGGCCGCCCACGCTGAGCAGGTCGAGCGCGGCGTCGAGGCCACGCTCGACGGATTCGAGTTCCGCGTTCACGCGGATGCGCAGCGCCTGAAACGTGCGCGTGGCGGGGTTCTTGCCTGGCTCGCGGCGACCGACGCAACCGGCGACGAGGTCGGCCAGCTCCGCGGTGCGGGTGATCGGCGCGGTCGCGCGGCGCTCGACGATGGTCCTGGCGATGCGGCGGCTGAAGCGCTCTTCGCCGAAACGCCAGAGCACGTCGGCGATCTCCGCTTCGTCGGCGTCGGCCAGGAACTCGGCGGCACTGATACCGCGCGTGGTGTCCATGCGCATGTCGAGCGGCGCGTCGGCCATGAAACTGAAGCCGCGGCTGCGATCGTCCAGCTGCGGCGAGGACACGCCGAGATCGAGCAGGATACCGTCGAGACCGCCTTCGAGTGCGGACCACTCACCCATCGTGGCGAAGTTGTCGTGGCGCAGGGTGACACGCGGGTCGGTGGCGAGACCGGCTTCGGCGACGGCGATGGCCGAGGGATCGCGATCCATGAGGAACAGGCGGCCTTCGTCCGAGAGACGGGCGAGGATCGCCGAGGCATGACCCCCACGACCGAACGTCCCATCCAGATAGCGCCCGTTCTCGCGCAAGGCGAGGCCCTCCACCGCTTCGTCGAGCATCACCGGGATGTGTACATCGACCCCCGCCATCGCCACATCCCGCTCCCGTTTCACCAGCACCTCGAATTAGTTCGTCGTCACAACTGCAGTTCCGCCATGTCGTCGCTGATGTCGTCCTCGCCGATGGTCTGGCGGATCTTCGCGAGGTGGGCCTGTTCGCTCCAAAGCTCGAACTTCTTACCCATTCCCAGCAGGACGGCTTTTTTCTCCAGTCCGGCCGCCGCGCGTTGGCTCGATGGAAGGAGGATGCGGGCCGCTCCGTCGGGTTCGACGATGGCCGCGGCACCCACCAGTTTCATCTGCAATGCGCGATGGACGGCCTTGACGCTGGGGAGCGCATTGACCTGATCGCGCACCTTTTCCCACTCCGTGTACGGAAAGATCCAGAGGCAACCGGTGTCGAAAGGGTTGTAAGCGATCACCAGACGGTTCGCGCAGGTGTCGGCCACCAGGTCCCGATACGAGGTCGGGATCGTCAGACGACCCTTGTCGTCGATCGTGATGGCTGTCTCACCTTGGAACATTGTCTGCAGTCCGCCCCACCGAATCCCACGATTTCACACTGGGGCCCACGATAGTCTCGGGTCCTGAGACTGTCAAGGAAATTTTTCTTGTGAATCAAGGAGAAAGCTCACGTTCATCACCAATTCCAGCCGTTTCTGAGGAAGGGGCGGGAGGTGGTTGAATCGTTGAGGTTTTTTGCGAATGAGTCCGGGATTTCAGACGTCTGCGAAATGTGAAATCAGAGGTGGGGCTGAACTCACGTTCACCGAACTCGCCGTCGACGTCCGTGACGAGGCCGCAAAGACAGGTGGGAGCGACATTCGTCGCTCCCACACCGTTCAAGAAGAGAAGGAGTCGGCCTGTAAGCCGGGTTCTGTGCGTCTTGCGACGTGACAGTCATTCTTCTCGGCCTGGCGTCACCGCCAGGCTCCAGCAACCTACCCGGGGACGACGCGGGCAACGTCATAGTCCCCTTATTTGGTCTTGCTCCGGGTGGGGTTTACCGTGCCATGCGACGTTGTCCCCGCACGCGGTGCGCTCTTACCGCACCCTTTCACCCTTACCTGATCCCCTTGCGGGGCCATCGGCGGTCTGCTCTCTGTTGCACTGGCCGTCAGCTCACGCTGCCCAGGGGTTACCTGGCACCCTGCCCTATGGAGCCCGGACTTTCCTCGATACGCCCGAAGGCGTGACGCGACTGTCCGGCCGACTCCACTTCCGATTATAGCCGGAACGGGACGGTTACAATGTCCGGCCCTGCTCACCGGATGCACCGATGTCCCCGCCCCGCCCCGGTACGCTCCATGTCGTCGCCACACCGATCGGTCATCGCGACGACATCAGCGCGCGCGCCATCGAAACGCTGCGCCGGGCCAGGGTCATCGCCGCCGAGGACACGCGCCACACCCGGCCGCTGTTGCAGCACCTCAATATCGATACGCCACTGGTCGCCCTGCACGACCACAACGAGCGCACGGCGGTGGATGGCCTCGTGGAGCGGATGCGCGGCGGCGACGATGTCGCCCTGGTCTCGGATGCCGGGACGCCGCTGATCAGCGATCCGGGGTTCCGTCTGGTGCGGGCCGCCCGCATCGCCGGCCTCCGGGTCAGTCCGGTCCCCGGCCCCAGCGCGGTCATCGCCGCCTTGTCGGTGGCCGGCCTGCCCAGCAACCGCTTCGTCTTCGAAGGATTCCTCTCCGCGAAAGCGGGCGCCCGCCGCTCACGCCTGGCGGAACTGGCCGGCGAATCGCGCACGCTGATCTTCTATGAGTCGTCGCACCGCATCGTCGAGTCGCTCGAAGACATGCGCGACGCGTTCGGCGCGGATCGCGAGGCCGTGGTGGCCCGGGAGCTGACCAAGATGTTCGAGACCGTGCTGGGTGACCCGCTCTCGGCGCTGGTCGAGCGCGTGTCAGCCGATCCCAACCAGCAGAAGGGCGAGTTCGTGGTGATGGTCGCCGGGCGGGAAGCCGGCGAGGACGAACGCCTCAGCGAGGGACTTCGCGTGTTTGCGATCCTCAAGGACGAACTGCCTCCGGCCAGAGCGGCGAAGCTGGCGGCCGCGATCACCGGCGCCCCGCGCAAGGCCCTCTACGGCGCCTGACCGGACGCGCCTCACGCCGGCCTCGCGAAACGATGGGCTATGATCCGAGCGTTTCAGCGCCGGAGGGCGCCGACGTGCCTATCAAGGAATTATTTGCGATGCGACCGATCCGTGCCTCGACCCTTGGCCTCCTGCTCAGCGCCGGCCTCGCCGGCTGCGTGACCCAGGGCGGTGTCCAGCAACATACGACCGCGCCCACCGGCGAGGCGACGCAGGCGGCGCAGGCCCTGTACATCAAGGGACAGTTCGATCAGGCGGCTCAGGCTTACCTGGCGCTGGCTGCGCAGGACAGCGATCACCGCGACTATTACAAGCTGCTGGCTGCCGAGTCGTACCGTCAGGAAGGCGCCCTCGATCGCGCCGCACCGATCGTCACGGACATCCGCCGTTCCCGTCTCGAGGGCGAAGACTCGCTGCGCTTCGATGCGTTACGCGCGGAGATCGCACTGAAGAACAACGATCCGACGACTGCGCTGTCGCTGACCGGCAAGCCGTCGTCGCACGTCTCGCCACAGGTCTCGCAACGCCTGTCCGAATTGCGCGCACGGGCTCAGGCCGCGTCGAACGATCCGTGGAGCGCGGCGCAGACCCGTGTCGAGCTCGACGGCCAGCTGCACGGCATCGACCGGGAACAGAACCGCCAGCAGATCCTCACCCTGCTCACCGGCCTCGGTACCCAGCCCCTCGCCGAGCGTGCCGCGGCATTGCCGGCGAACGATCCGATGAAACCCTGGGTGTCGGAGGCGCAGTCCCAGCTCGGCAGCGTCGACCGCTCACCGGCGGTGCTCGACCAGGCCGTCGGTACGGTCAGTGGCGACAAGGGCGTACGCGAAGGCTATAAGGTGCCGACCAAGGTCGCGCTGCTGCTGCCCCTCAGTGGCCCGCTCGCCGGTGCGGGCGCCGCCATCCGCGACGGCTTCTTTACCAATTACGTCGATGCGAGCCGCACGGGTGCGACGCGTCCGGACGTCGCGGTCTACGATTCGGGCAACGATGCGGCGCATGCCGTCGCCGCCTACGACAAGGCGGTCGCCGAGGGCGCTCGCTTCGTCGTCGGCCCGCTCAATCGCGAAGGCGTGTCGGCCATCTTCGCCAAGGGCGCCCTGCCCGCACCGATGCTCACGCTGAACTACCCGAGCGACAACAAGAACCTGCCGCCGTCGGGTGCCAACGAGTTCGGCCTGCTGCCTGAAACCGAGGGCGCGCAGGTAGCCGACCACATGGCCGACCGCGGCATGAAGACCGCTACGTCGATCGTCTCCACCGACGATTTCGCACGCCGCGCCGGCAACGCCTTCCGCGCCGAGTGGCAGGCGCGTGGCGGCACCCTGGCCGGCCAGATCACGCTGGACTCCGGCAGCATCGATTTCGCGTCGCAGTTGTCCGAACCGGTTGGCCAGGATCCGGCCACCAGCGGCGTCTTCATCAGCATGAAACCGCAGCAGGCGCGTCTGCTGATCCCGCAGCTGCGTCTGGCGAAGAACAACCTGCCCGTCTTCGCGACCTCGCACGTGTACGGCGGCAGCGACGACCCCGCCGCCGATCGCGACCTGGAAGGCGTGGAGTTCTGCGACGCGCCGTGGCTGTTCGACGCCCAGCCGGGCCTCGCCCGTCGCAGCGAACTGAGTGCGGCCGTGCCCGCGACGCGCGGTGTCACCGCCCGCCTGTTCGCCTTCGGCATGGATGCCTGGGGACTGGTGCCCTACATCGACTGGATGCGTGGTCATCCGGGCAGCTACCTGCCCGGCGCGACCGGCCAGCTGGTCGCGGATGAGTTCGGTCGCGTCCGTCGCGTACTCATCTGGGCGCGCTTCGCCGACGGCGTTGCCCGCCCGGTCGCGGGTAGCCTCGAACTCGAAGCGCCGGCCACGGCCCCGAACGTCGAAAGCGGCGGGGGCTGATCCCCACCGGCGCGAACAGGGAGGTTCGCGTGACCACGACGAAGAAGACCACCGAGCGCCGCGCCACCGGAGATCGTTTCGAAGGCGCGGCGTTGTCGTTTCTGCGGGAGCGCGGACTACGGCTGGTCCGCTCCAACTTTCTCTGCCGTCACGGCGAGATCGACCTCGTCATGCGCGACGGCGAGACCCTCGTTTTCGTCGAGGTGCGCTATCGGCGCAGCGCCGCATTCGGCGGCGCCGTCGGTTCGGTGACGGCAGCCAAGCGGCGCAAGCTGATCAGCGCCGCACACCTCTGGCTCGCCTGGCATCCGCACGATGCCCGCAGGCCATGCCGGTTCGACGTGCTGGCCTTCGAGGGCGACGGGATCGAGTGGATTCCGAACGCCTTCGAGCTTTGACGCATCGCTGACCGGACCGGCCTCAGGCCGTCACGCGGAACGCCTCACGCCCCATCGTCGCCAGCTCCGCCACCGAGTCGATCGTCATATCCGGCGGCGTCTCCTCGAGATCCGCACCGGCCGCGGCCGCGTAATGCCCCTGCCTGACGAACACCGTGGTGACCTTGTCGCCCAGCAGCTTCTTGAGCGCCACAAGGATGCGCGGCTTGTCGTCCACCATCACGTAGTGGTCCGCCGGATAGCGCCGCTGCATGTCGTCGAGCATCTCTTCTTTGTGGATGTAGATCAGCACGTCCTCGCGGAACGCTTCCCACAATCCCGCGCGGCGGATCTTGCGCGGCTGAAACACGGTGTCGCCGTCGGACATGATCACCGGGCGACCGATCGTTCGCAGGTGATCGATCGCCTCGATCACGCCGGGAAAACGACGTGCTTCGAAGGGGTAGTCGAGCAGGAAGAACGACAGATCCATATAGGCCATGTCGCTGTCCTGTCCGCGCAGGCGCTGCAGCGCACCGAGGTAGTCCGCGTAACCGACCTGCTTGCGGATCTCCTTGTCGATCGCGTTGTAACGATCGCGGCCTTCGGCCCCGAGACGTTCTTCGAGGCGCGCGGCGAGATCCGCGCCGAAACGGTCGTTGTCGATCAGGGTGTTATCGACGTCGAAGAGGAAGACGAGGGAATCGTGGGTGGACACGGTGGATCCTTGCACGGGTACGTTGTCCGCTATATGGGGACGGTCATTGTGATGCGAAGGCCGGGCCCTGCGATTGGCCTGGTGTGCTTTTGCGGGAACGGTAGCGCAAGCCAGGCCCTCAGGCCCGACGCGGCGGCACCAGCGAAAGTTTTTTCGCTCCCGAGGCTTTGTGCGGCGCCAGCAAACGCTCGATCTCGTCGGGCGGCAGCGGGCGCGAGTAGAGGAAGCCCTGCCCTTCCTGGCACCCCGCGCGCAGCAGGAACTCGTGCTGGGCTTCGGTCTCGATGCCCTCGGCGATCGTGTGCAGGTCGAGGCTGCGCGCGATCGCCACCATGGCTTCGGTAATCGCCACATCGTTGCCGTTGGCCGGCAGGCCGGTGACGAACGAGCGGTCGATCTTCAGATAGGCGACCGCCGGCAGCTTCAGGTAGGCGAGCGACGAATACCCCGTGCCGAAATCGTCGATCGCCACGCCGACGCCAAGGCTGTGCAACGACTGCATGGAGCGCTCGGTGTCTTCGCCCAGCCGCAGAATCGCGCTCTCGGTCAGTTCGATGAGCAGGCGCTGGGGCGCGATTCCCGTCTCGAGGAGCGCCTGGCTCACACCGGGCAGGAAGTCCGGATGGCCGAAGGAACTTGCCGACACATTGACCGCCATGCGCAGCGGCGGCAGTTTCGCGTCGTCCCAGTGCTTAAGCTGCGCGCACGCGGTTTCCAGCACCCACTGATCGATCTGCCGGATCAGGCCGAGGCTCTCGGCGATCGGGATGAATTCGTCCGGCGGCACGTTGCCGCGTTCCGGATGGCGCCAGCGGATCAGCGCTTCGACGGCCACGATACGGCCGGACTTCATCTCGACACTGGGCTGGAAGGCCAGTGTGAACTCCTTGCGGACCAGTGCCTGGCGTAGCTCGGAGGCCAGCTTGAGCCGGCGCCGCGCGTCCGCGTGCATCTTGGGCGTGTAGAGCCGCAAGGCATTGCGCTCTTCGGTCTTGGCCACGTACATCGCGGCGTCGGCGTTGGCGATCAGGGTGACCGCGTCGTTGCCGTCCAGCGGATAGCCGGCGATGCCGATGCTCGCGCTGACGAACAGCTCGTAGTCGCCCAGATCGAAGGGCTTGGCCAGCGCCGCCAGGACGGCCTCGGCGACGGCGAGCGCCTCCTCGCGCGAACGCAGGTCGGCGATCAGCACCGTGAATTCGTCGCCGCCGATGCGACCGGCCACGTCGTGCGGCGCCAGCTGCGCGCGAATGCGCTCGGCGACGCGCATCAGCAGCGCGTCGCCGGTCGCGTGGCTGTAGCTGTCGTTGATGACCTTGAAGGCATCGAGGTCGACGAACAGTACGGCGACCGCACCGCGTTCGTGGGCGGCGCGGGTGATGGCCTCCGCGCAGCGGCGCTCGAACTCGGACCGGGTGACCAGGCCGGTCAGCGGATCGTGGGTCGCCATGTGCTGCAGACGCTGCCGGTCGGCCTTGCGTGCCGTGATATCGGAGACCACGGCCACGTAGTGCTGCGGCCGGCCTTCGCTGTCGCGGATGGTGCTGATGCTCATCAGCTCCGGATACGTCGTGCCGTCCGCGCGGCGGCTTTCCACCTCGCCCAGCCAGTTGTCGCCGGCGTCGATGTCGTCCCACAGGGTCTGCGGCAACGGCCTGCCGTCGGGCAACGTACGGGTGGCATCGAAGCGCGTGCGTCGCAGCGTCTGCACCGGTATGCCGGTGAGCTTGGTGTGCGCGGCGTTCGCCGAGGTCACGCGGCGATCGGCGTCGGCGATGATGACGCCCTCGGCGATGCTGGCCAGCGCTTCGGAAGCGATCCTGCGCTCCTGCTCCATCGCCACGCGGTCGGAGATATCACGCACGATGGCCTGAGAGACCCGGCGTGAGCCCCAGACCACGAGGCTGCTCTGGGTCTCCACGGGACGCACGCTGCCGTCGCCGTTGCGCAGCGTACCGGCGCCGGCATGGGGTGAGCCATCGACGAACAGGCTGGCCAGCTGGATGCCGATCAGTTCGCCCGACGGGCATCCCGCCCACGCGGCGGCGCGGTGGTTGGCGTCGAGGATCCTGCCGGTTTCCTCGTCCACCATGAAAATGGCGTCGGCGGCGCTGTCGAACAGGAGGCTGTAGCGCTCCTCCGTGCCGCGGATGCCGACGAGGATGCGCTGGGCCATGCGCAGCCACAGCAGCGAAGCCAGCGTGGCCACGGCCAGCACGGTGAAGAACAACACCCTGCCGAGCCAGGAGGCGCCGTTGGCGATATAGAGGGAGAACGCCTTGGCGCGCGGCTCCACGTAGGTATTGAGGGAGGCGATACGCCCGCGCTCCTCGTCTAGCAGCGACTGGGAAGGCTTGCCCGATGCATAGGCACGCTCGAGACGACCGGCGATCTCGTCGATTTCGGCAAGACTGGCGTCCACCGAACGCCACTCGGCGATCGCTTCGCGGACGTAGGACATGCCGTCGAAGTAACGAAAGATGAAGACCATGCCGGGAATGGCCTCGGGGATGACCCCACCGCGGGCAAACCCGTCTTCGACGACGGCCTGTTCGTAGCGGCGGCTGGCGATGGCGTCGCGGGAACTGCGGTCGGCCATCAGGACGGCGAAATTGCGCCGGTAAGCGGCAAGATCGCCGGGGCGGCCGTGCGCCGCGTACTCGTCGAGGTCGATCACGGCCTGTTTCTGAGCCTTTGCCCAAAGACTCTCGCCGTTGAGAAAACCGGCGAGAGTCACCTGGGTCTGCAGGGCAACCCACGTCAATGCGAGAACGAGGCCCACGACAGCGACGAGCGCATAGGCCAGCGGCCTGAGGCGTCTCGACAACGGTTGTGGGTGAATGGTCTCAACGCGACGCATCGCTTCCTCGGATCTCGTACTTACGTGATATTGCGCCAGAAGATGCCCAACATGCGAGTTACGCGGCAACCTCGTTCAACGTGCGGACGAGAGCCGGGGCGTCCATGCACCGGTCGAGCGTGATGCTCATGCCGATATAGCTGCGACGGACACATTCCTTGATGTGCTCGATCTGATCCACCGGTGGATTGGTGCCCAGGATGGTGCAGACGATTTCGAGCGCCTCCCACGGATGGGTATCGTCATACGCGGCGTGAAGCTGAAGCCAACGCAGGCCGGCTTTGCGGCCCGAAATCGGCAGGCTTTCCGCATAGGCCTGGCTGTCATAGATAATCTGCGACCAGTCGCCGGTCGCCCCCTCCACCGCATAGTTGGTCGCGGCGATGCTGGCGGCCAGCGAGTCGTCGCGGCTGACCTCTTCGCACCAGTTGGCCAGCGCCTGACTGCCCTTGGGGGGTTCCGCCGTCAGGACGTCCTCACGGGACACGCCCGCCGACTCCGCCCAGTTCAGCCAGTACTCCGCGTGGTTCTGTTCCACGCGGATGTTCCGCACCAGCCAGCGACGGGCGAGATCGTCGCCCGGGCTGCGGCCGTAGCGGGTCTTCAGCAGGCTGTGCGACATGTACCCCGGGAAGCGCTCGATGACCGGCCAGACACCGATCATGAAGTTGCGCGTGGTCACCGGGTCGAGCGTGGCCGTCTTCATCGCATCCCACATGGGATGGCTGACGATCTGCCGCCGCGCATCCTCACAGGACGACACCATGTCCTGTGCCCAGAGCGGATAGCTGGCGATGTCGGTCTGCGAGCCGGTGAGTTCGAAACGTGCGTTCATATAGATCTCCCTAAAGATCTGCTGCCAATTGAAGGTCCGGGCGAGCCCGGGCGACCCGCGGCCCACCCATGCCGACCCCGTTGCGGGGCCGGACAGTCATTAGGGCATATCCCCCGGCAGCCTTCGTGGCGCGTGACGCCACGGCCACGCCTAGTCCATCGGTCATGGACACAAGTGATGGCGCGGGGGCTATCGTGGCCTCCCCTCTTCAATGGACGCGCCCCATGGCTACGATTCACCGGATTCTTGCGACCGCGATTTCCTGCGGACTCGCCTCCTCGGCGGCCCTGGCGGCCGATCCGTCGGGCATCGACCTGAAAGGCATCGATCACACGGTACAGCCCGGTGACGACTTCGACGGATATGCCAGCGGCGCGTGGAAGAAAACCGCGGTCATTCCCGCCGACCGCGCCAGCACGGGTGTGTTCCTCGAAGTTTTCCAGAAGGCCGAGAAGCGCAATGCGGAACTGATCAAGGCCGCGGGCGAGGGCAGCCCCGCCGCCGGCAGCAATCAGCGACTGATCGCCGACTACTACAAGGCCTACATGGACGAGGCGGCGATCGAGAAAGCCGGCCTGGCGCCGTTGCAGCCCGCGCTCGGTGCGATCGACGCCATCGGGGACAAAGCCGCACTGTCGACGGCGCTGGGCGCGCAGTTGCGCGCGGACGTCGACCCGATCAACGCGACAAACCTCGACACCGGCCATCTGCTCGGCCTGTTCGTCGCACAGGGCCTCGAGGATCCTTCGAAGAACATGCCGTACCTGCTGCAGGGCGGACTGGGCATGCCCAACCGCGATTACTACCTCAAGAATGACAAGGACATGGTGGACGCGCGCGCGAAGTACGCCGCGTACGTCGAAGCGCTGCTGCGGCAGGCCGGCACGCCCGATGCCGCCGGCAAGGCGAAAGCCATCGTCGCACTGGAAACGAAGATCGCACAGGCCCAGGAATCCATCGTCGACAGCGAGGACATCCACAAGGCGAACAATCCCTGGCCGCGCAGCGCGTTCGCGTCCCGGGCGCCAGGTATCGACTGGGACGCCTATTTCAAGGCGGCCGGCCTCGACGACCAGCCGACCTTCATCGTCTGGCAGCCGGCGACCGTGACGAAGTTCGCGGCGTTGGTCGCCAGTGAACCGCTGGACACGTGGAAGGCCTGGCTGCGCTTTCACACCATCAACGAAAATGCCTCCGGCCTGTTGCCGAAAGCCTATGACGACCTCGCCTTCGGCTTCTACGGCAAGGTGCTGACCGGCACGCCGAAACAGCGGGATCGCTGGAAGCGGGGCGTGGGCCGGGTCAATGTCGATCTCGGCGATGCCGTGGGTCAGATCTACGTCAAACGCTATTTCCCCGCTTCCTCGCGTGCCGAGGTCGAGGACATGGTGAAGAACATCCTGAAGGCGTTCGATGCCCGCGTGGATACGCTGGAATGGATGTCGCCGGCCACACGACAAAAGGCCAAGGCCAAGATCGCGACGATCAAGGTCGGCGTCGGCTACCCCGATACCTGGCGCGATTATTCGAAGCTGGAGATTCGTCCCGACGACGCGCTGGGCAACCATCAGCGCGCGACGCTGGCGGAGTACCGCCATCAGGTCGCCAAGCTGCACCAGCCGGTGGATCGTGCCGAGTGGTGGATGACCCCGCAGACGGTCAACGCGGTCAACCTGCCGTTGCAGAACTCGCTGAACTTCCCGGCCGCCATTCTCGAAGCCCCGTTCTTCGATCCGAAGGCCGACCCCGCGTCCAATTACGGTTCGATCGGCGCCGTGATCGGTCACGAGATCAGCCACAGTTTCGACAACACCGGCGCCGAGTTCGACGCACAGGGACGCCTGGCCAACTGGTGGACCGATGCCGACCAGAAGCATTTCAAGGATGCCGGTCAGCGCCTCGTCGAGCAGTTCAACCAGTACGAACCGCTGCCGGGCCTGCATATCAACGGCCAGCAGACGCTGGGTGAGAACATCGCCGACCTTTCAGGCCTGACCATTGCCTATGCGGCATACAAGGAAAGCCTGGGTGGTAAACCCGCACCGGTCATCGACGGCCTCAGCGGCGACCAGCGATTCTTCCTGGCCTTCGCGCAGTCGTGGCGGACCAAGACCCGTGACGCGGCGCTTCGTGCCCAGGTGATCGGCGACGGTCATGCGCCGGGTGAGTTCCGTGCACAGACGGTGCGTAACCTCGACCCCTGGTACGACGCGTTCCAGCCGAAACCGGGGCAGAAGCTGTATCTCGACCCGAAGCAGCGGGTGAAGATCTGGTAAGGCGATAAGGCTCGCCGGATCCGTCAATGCAACCGACGGATCCGGCGCTCCAGGGCACCCAGCGCTCCGTCGATCGTCAATGCCAGTGCACCCACGAGCAACGCGCCCTGGATCACATAAGCGGTGTTGTTGCCCACCAGCCCCTCCACCACCGGCGAACCCAGGGTCGTCGCACCGACCGCCGAACCGATCGTCGCCGTGCCCACACCGACAATGGCCGAGAGACGCACGCCACCCATGATCGGGCCCGCGGCGAGCGGCAACTCCACCTCCCACAAGCGGCGCCAGCGTCCGTAGCCCATGCCGTCCGCCGCATGCAGCGCCGCGGCCGGCACGTTGTCGAGCCCCGCGATCGTCTGGCCCAGCACCGGAAGGACCCCGTACAGCGCCAGCGCAAGCAGGGTCGGCGCCGCGCCGAAGCCGAGCAAGGGGACGGCGATGGCCAGCACGGCCACGGGTGGAAACGTCTGCCCGATCACGGCCACCGCGCGCACCGTCGGCAGCAGTGAGCGCCCGCCGGGACGTGTCGCCAGCACCCCGAGTGACAGACCCACGGTGACCGCCACGACCGTGGCGACGAACACCAGCGAAAGATGTGCGGCCGTCAGCGCGAGGAACGAGGTGCGCGTGTACAGGGGGTGGCTCAGCGCCGGCCACCCGGCATGGAACACGGGCGCGGAAAACGGCAGCACCACCAGTAAGGCCAGCAGCGCCACGGCGGGAAGGATCGCTCTCACGGCCGCGGCGCCACCAGATCGACGAGGCGAATGACGCCGAAGGGCCGTCCATGCTCTTCCACCGGCAAGCGGTCGCGCCCCTGCGCGAGCATCGACGCCAGCGCGTCCTGCAACGAGGCGGCGATATCGAGCGCATCACCGTCGGCCTGCTCGCCGGGACGCGCGCTGTCGCGCACCGAACGCACGGCCAGTTCGCGCAGGCGGGTGCGTGTACCGCCCACGAATTCGTGCACGCGTTGGTCGGCGGGCTCGCGGATGAGCTGGAGCGGTGTGCCGACCTGCGCGATCTTGCCGTCGAGCATCAGCGCCACGCGATCGCCAAGGCTGAAGGCCTCGTCCATATCGTGGGTGACGAACAGGATCGTCGTACCGCTGTCGCGCTGAATGGTCTTGAGGCTTTGCTGCAGCGACTCGCGCGTCAGCGGATCGAGTGCGCCGAACGGTTCGTCCATCAGCACGATGCGCGGTCGCGCGGCCAACGCGCGTGCCACACCGACACGCTGCTGCTGTCCGCCGGATAACGTGGCCGGATAGCGGTCCGCGATTCCGGGCTCGTCGAGTCGCAAGAGGTCGATCAGCTCGGCCACGCGCGCACGGATCGCCGCGTCGGCCCATCCGAGGAGACGCGGCACCGTGGCGATGTTCTCGGCCACCGTACGATGTGGAAACAGACCGACCGACTGAATCGCGTAGCCGATCCCCCGACGCAGGGCCTCGACGTCGCGCGTCGCCACGTCTTCACCGTCGACGCGCACGGTGCCGCGATCGACCGGTTCGAGCCGGTTGACCGTGCGCAGCAGCGTGGATTTTCCCGATCCCGACGGACCGACCAGGACGAAGAATTCGCCATCCTCGATGCGCAGGGAGAGGTCATCGATGACGACGTACTCGCCGTAACGTTTATGGACGCGATCGAACTCGATCATGCGGGAGACTCCGTCAACGCGAGCAGACCTTGAAAAAGAACATCAGCCGCCAGTGCAAGACCGATGATCGCGAGCGTGCCGAGCAACACCATGTCCATGGCACCCTGACCGATGCCGAGGAAGACGAAACGGCCAAGGCCGCCCGCGCCGATGAGCGCGGCCACCGCCGCGAGTCCGATGGTCTGCACCGCGACGATGCGCAGGCCGGCGAGCAATACGGGCCAGCCGAGCGGCAACTGCACGCGCGCCAGCACCTGCCAGCGGCTCATGCCCAGGCCACGCGCGGCCTCCAGCGTATCCGATGCCACCGCGTCGAGTCCGGCGACCGTATAGCGGACCACGGGAAGCAGCGCATACAGCACGAGGGCGAAGACGGCGGGCGCCGCGCCCGTACCGCCGAAGCCGATCGCACCCAACGCCGGCCATGCGTTCGCCAGCCACGCGAAGGGACCGATCAACAACGCGAACAGCGCCAGCGAAGGCACGGTCTGCAGGAAGGTCAGTAGCCCGACGAGTGCGCCGCCTCCGCGCTTCGCGCGCCAGGCCCATCCTCCGAGCGGCGCACCGATCAGCAAGGCGACGGCCAGCGTGACGACGGCGATCGCGACATGGGTAAGCAAGGCATCGGCGAACGGGGCGCGTTGCGCAGCGTACTCACGGACAAGCGCGAGACCGTCGAGTGCGCCGGCGGCCGCCATGATCGCGATGGCGACCAGCGCAGCGAACCACGCGACGACCTGTACCACGCGACGCGCCGGCCGCAACCGATCCAGCAGTAGCAGCGCGGCCGCCAGCCACGCCAACCAGAAGCCGGCACCGAGCTGGACGCGAGTGCTCGCCGCGGCGCGCATCAGCCACGCGTGGGCATCGATGCCCGCTAACAGCGGAAGCCCCGTCATCGCCAGCCAGGCGAGTAGGCCGACGACGATCCGCCGGCCCGGCCACCGTACGATCGCGCCGGCCAGCGCGATGCCCCAGATCGCCGCCAGCGCCCATGCATGCGGACTGTACGCGTGGCCGCTGAGAAGCCGATTCGGCGCGATGCGCAGGAAAGCGCCGAAGAGCGTCGCGACAAGACCGAAAGCGGTCAGGACGACCACCGGGAGCGGGGAGTCGTCGGCGACACGCCGTGCGTCCTTCGCAAGTCCACCCCGGGTCAAGGCAGCATCCCCTGCTTGCGGAGGTAATCCGCGGCGACGACGGAAGCGTCCTCCCCATCGATCTGCGTGCGTGCGTTAAGCCGGCGAAGTACGTCCACGGTGAGCGGCCTGAACGCCGCTTCGAGCGAGCCGCGCATGCGCGGGTAACGACGCAGCACGGCGTCGCGCACCACGGCGGCCGGCTGGTAAACCATCTCGACGTGCTTCGGGTCGTCGAGCACCACCAGGCCGGTCACGGCCAGCGCGCCGTCGGTGGAATACACCATGCTGGCGTTGACGCCGGATGTGCCCTCCGCTGCAGCCTTGATCGTGGCCGACGTATCGCCACCGGCAAGGACCAGCAGCTGATCGCCACGCAAGGCGAAACCGTAAGCGGACTGGAAAGCGGGCAATGCCGCGTCGCTCTCCACGAACTCGGCGGAACCGGCAAGGTAGACGTCACCGCCCGCACGCGCCCAGCGCGAAAAATCGTCCAGCGTGCGCAAGCGCTGTTGCCGGGCGACGTCGGGGCGCACGCCGATAGCCCAGTGGTTGTCCGCCGGTGCGGGACGTAACCAGACCAGCTGATTGGCCGACGCATCGAGCGAGGCCGCCAGCGCCCAAGCCTTGCCCGCATCGCGAAACGCCGGGTCGCTCTCCCGATGGAAGAAGAACGCCGCGTTACCCGTGTATTCCGGATAGACGTCCAGATCGCCGTTGATGAGCGCCCTGCGCACGATGGACGTCGGACCCAGCTGCGTGCGATCGACGACGGGGATGCCCGCGTGCTTCAGCACCTGCAGCACGATCTGGCCCAGCAGGGCGCCCTCATTGTCCGCCTTGGAGCCCACCCGCACCGCGTCCTGCGCCTGCACCGCAAAGGCAAAAGCGGCGAGGACGACGAGCAGGAGGCCGAGACGGCGACGCAAGCGTCAGCGCCCGAGCACGTCGACGAAGCCGCGCTTCAGCGCTTCGTCGATGGGCGTGGCGTTGACGCTTTCAGGGAGCGCGATGAATCGTGCCTCGAAGGCGCGCACGCCATCCATGAAGCGGTCGCCCCGGCCTGCGTCATCACCCTGGTCGACGGCGTAGGCGAGTACGCGCGCCGCCTGCCCCGCGAGGTCGACCTCGTCGGGAAGCGCGGAGATATCGCCCCAGACCTGCTTGAGATAAAGCACGGCCTCTTCCGCGCGCCGCATGCGATGCAGCAGTCCTGGTGGCGGCGTGTGCTCGGGCAGGAAACGCGCGACGACATCGTGAGCCTCTTCCATGCTCACCGGACCGAGATCGACGCGAATGCACAGCCATGCGGTATCGAACAACCATGTACCGGGCTTCGGCTCCGCGCTATAAGGCAGTGCCTCGCCGTTGACCTCGACGCTCTCAGGAATTCCGGCGTCGAGGAACTGGACGATGTAGGAGCGCATCGCGTGCTTGCCATCGAAGGTTCCCTCACTGCGGTCGATGTGCACTCGATGGGCACGGTCGCCCCGTCGGCTGCGCACGCGGATGCGGGAGCATTCACCTCGCTGATAGCCCTGGCTCTCGCCGTCGTCGTCGTAGAGTTCCGTCGAGCCTTCGTCGCCCGGAAAGACCTGAAGAATGAGTTCGTCGGGGACGTTGGCCAGATCCCGCATGCCTTCCGGATAAAGCGGGACCACGCTGCCCGGGCGCACGAAGATGGGTATCTCCTCGAGCGTGTAAGAGCGTTCCAGCACCCGCCCTCCTTCGAACGACTCCGCGCCATCGCGGCTGTACCACAGACCGGGCGGCAGCCAGACCGGGAACGACGCCGTGCCGTCCGCACCGACCGGCACGGTCACCGGGGCGACCAGAAGATCGTTACCGAACATGTACTGCGACGGATACGCGTAGGCTTCGTCGCTTTCGGGCCAGTGGTAGTACATCGGCCGCACGATGGACAGGCCCGTATCGTAGGCGTGTCGCGCGGCAGCGTAGATATACGGCGCGAGCTGATAACGCAGGCGGATCGCCGCGAAGATCGCGTCCCCGTAAGGTGGCCCGAAATGCCAGGGCTCCTTGTGCAGACTGGCTTCCTTTGCGGAGTGCGTCCGCAACACGGGGCTGAAGACGCCCAGCTGCATCCAGCGCGCGTACAACTCCGGCTCCAGATGCCGCTCCGGACGCGGGATGTGTTTGTGGAAGGTATGCCCGCCGATGTCGTGGCTCCAGTAGCCATACAACACGTTGGACGCCATCGCGGTGAAGTGCGGCTGGTAGGCCAGCGACGTCCACGAGATCACGCTGTCGCCGGAAAAACCGATCGGATAGCGATGGTTACCGAGCCCGCCCCAGCGGTGATAGATCAGGCCGCGACGATCGCCCTGACGCTGCATCTCGGTAAAGAACGCATGGTTGAGCCACCACGTGTTCGACAGACCCGGATGCGCCTTCGATTCCGGCCACTGCTGCCAGTCGAGCCACCAGAAGTCGACGCCTTCGCGCTCCAGGGGGCCCAGCACCGTATCGAAGAGTGCACGCATATAGGTCTGCGAGGTGCCCTCGAACGGGATGGGCGCCCGGGACGAGGTATCCCACGACAGCGCCTTTGCCATCGCCTCGTATTTTTCTTCGTGCGGCAGCACACCCGATGCCGGGTGCAGGTTGAGCGTCACGCGCAGCTTCTGTCCACGCGCCCAGCGCATGAAGGCTGCCGGATCGGGAAACAGACTGCGATTGAAGGTGTAGCCGGTCCAGCCGGACTGCTCGCCGAAGACGTCCTTATGCTCGTGTCCGGGACGCAGCGACAGCCCCGGGGTCGTATGCCAGTCCATGTCGAGCACGAGCACGTCGAGCGGGATGCGCTCCTTCACGAAGCGGGCGCCGAGAATGCGCAGTTCCTGATCGGAATAATTCCAGTAGCGCGACCACCAGTAGCCGAAGACGAACCGCGGTGGCATCGGTTGCGGACCGGCGATGGCCGCGAAATCGGCCAGGGCCGCCGGGTAGTCGTGCCCGTAGCCGAAGAAGTAGAGATCCTGGCGGTCGCCGGACGGACGCCCGGTCACCCAGCCCTCGTCATCGATGCCGAAACCGTGGGTATCGTCGACCACATGCCAGCCGTCGCGCGCGATCAGCCCTTCTTCCAGCGGCAGCTTGCTGCCGTCCTGCCAGGTGTCGCCGTCGTAGCGGTCGAGTGTGCGGAAGGTCCCGCCGAGGTTGGCCTGCTGGAAATCGCCGGGACGCCATTCGATCTCGTCGCCCGGTTTACGCCGGACGCGGATCCGGAGGTTGCCGGGGACGAAACGGCCGCTGTCTTTCTCGTAATACAGCTGCAGCCGGTCCGTTTCGATCTGGATGGCCACGTCGTCTTCGACGATGTGGAACGGCGGCGCGTCAAGCGCGCGGTGGACGACCACCTGGGTCCGCCCGTCGCGAAACTGGCGGTCGGCACTCCATTCCATACGGATCAGGCGCGGCGTGAGGACCGTAAAGCGGACCTCGCCACGCTCGATGATGGCCTCGGGACGCGCCGCGGCGCCGCCCTCGGGTCGGCTGTCTGACTTCGCTTCCATGGGTGGGTGCACCCCTTGTCGAACCGGAGGTGGACCATTATGACGCGTCGCGGCATGGAACCGGTGAAAGCATGCGATTGACGGCGTCTTGCCGCTTCGTGCACTTACGCCAAGGCACCTTCTGGTCTCATCGAACTCAACGGGAGGAAACAACCATGAATGAAGACCAGATCCGCGGCGCCGCGAATACCGTCGGTGGACGCGTGCAGCGCGCCGCCGGTGCCCTCGTCGGCGATCACTCGCTCGAAGGCGAAGGCGCGATCCGCGAAACCGCCGGACGCGTGCAGGCAGCCGCCGGCGATGCCGTCGACAGCGTCCGCGACGTGGTCGCCCATCGTCCGCTCGGTGCGATCCTGAGCGGCTTCGGCGTGGGTATCCTCGTCGGCATGCTGCTGGCCCGTCGCGACTGAGTCGGCTTTACGCCAATTCGCAGCGGTTGCGTCCCAGACGCTTCGCTGCGTAAAGCGCACGATCGGCCCGGTCGAACGCCCTCGCGGGGGTGTCGTCCGGGCCGAATTGTGTGATGCCGCCCGACATGGTCACCGTCACGGGCTTGCCGCTCGCATGGAAGGCCAGCCGCGCCACCATGGCGCAGAGGCCCTCGGCTTTCAGCCTCGCCTGCTCCGGCGACGCGCCGCCGAACACGACGACGAACTCTTCCCCGCCGTAGCGCGCGACGAAAGCGTCTTCGGGTAACTCACGCGTAAATGTCTGACCGACGATGCGCAGGACGGCATCGCCTGCCGCGTGACCAAAGCTGTCGTTGATCGTCTTGAAGTGGTCGATGTCAAAGGCGGCCACGCATACGGCCCGACCCGTGTTCCGTACATCCTGCTCGATGCCTTCCATGTGCCGCTCGTAAGCCAGCCGGTTGGGCAGGCCCGTGAGTGGGTCGGTGACGGCCAGCACGTGCTCGCGTCGGAGAGAATCCTGCAGCGAAGTGGTCTGTGTCTCCAGTTCGGCCACGCGGTCGCGCATACGCTCGGCACGGTCACGATAGGCGGCCATGCGGGCGTCCTCCCGCTCCCGGTATTCCCTGAAGTGACTGTCGATCAGGGACAGGCGGGAGTTGACCTCCGCCTGCAAGGTGCCCAGATCGGTGGCGGCGAGCGTGCTTTCGCCGAGCGCCTTCATCTCCTCGCGCACGGTGGCATCCAGTTGCCGGCTGCCTTCCGCGGCGTCGCCGTGGTCCAGCTCCGCCGCAAGATATCGCGTCATGTCACCCAGGCGCGCGCTCACCGCGGCAAGCAGGTCCTGCAGGCGGGCGATGTCCGCGCGCAGCGACACGACCATGTCGTCGTCAACGGGCGCATCGGCCAATGCCTCCGTAGCGACGAGCGTCGCCACCGGGGCGTCATCGTTGACGGCGGGCGGCAGGCGATCCAGGCCGGCCACCGCTTCGGTCAGCGAGTCCAGCAAGGCGTCCAAGACGGCCGGATTCGGTGAGTCGCGCAGAGCCTCGTTGAGCCGGTCGAGCAGACGGTCGACATCCGTGCCCTGCCCCCGCGCCAGCGCGGTCAGACGGACGGCGAGCCGGCGCAGGCCTTCTTCGAGATCGCGGAAATCGCGCTCGTCGCGCTCCATCCGCTCCAGCGCGAGATGGTATTTGCGCTCCCAGATGTCCTGCTCCACCCCGGTCCCCATGGTCTGGCTTACGCCCCTGTTGGCATCGTACCGGCGAAACGGCGCCGGTCATGGGAAGCATAACGGCCGGTGACCGCCTTTCTTGACGGTCCGGCTCCGACGGCCCTGCTCCGACCGCTCAGCCCCGGACGGGGCGCAGCATCCGGCAGATACCCACGATCGGCCGGCGTGGACCGCAGGGGTCGGTGCTGGCGGGGTCGCCGGCACGATGCGCCGCGAGGCTGTCGAACGAGGGGCGTCCCGCACCGCCGGCGCAGCCACAGGCCACGGCGAGCAGAAACCCCGCGCCGATGGCGATCGCACTCGTCTTGATTCGCATGACTGCTCCCCCGTCGTCACCTCCGACGTTAGGCCGTCTGGCGCGACGGAACAATAGTCCGAACGGTCGCCGGGCGATCCTTGCCGAAGATGCCCAGATGGCCCGCGGGCGTGAAAACCGCAGGACGCGACGGTTTGCTAAAATCGCCGGCATGCGCATCGGCCCCTACTCCATCGCGCCCGGCGTGGTGCTCGCGCCCATGGCCGGCGTGACCGACAAACCGTTCCGTCTCCTGTGCAAGCGCATGGGGGCCGGCCTCGCCGTGTCCGAGATGACCGCCTCCGACCCGCGCCTCTGGAACACCACCAAGTCGCTCCGCCGCATGGACCACGACGGCGAACCCGAGCCGGTCAGTGTTCAGATCGCGGGCTACGACCCGGGCATGCTCGCCGAGGCCGCGAAGTACAACGCCGACAACGGCGCCCAGATCGTCGATATCAATATGGGCTGTCCGGCGAAGAAGGTCTGCAACGTCTGGGCCGGCTCCGCCCTGCTCCAGGACGAACCGCTCGTCGCGCGCATTCTCCAGGCCGTCGTGAAGGCCGTGGACGTCCCGGTCACGCTGAAGATCCGCACCGGCTGGGACCGTGAGCACCGCAACGCGCTGACCATCGCGAAGATCGCCGAAGACGCGGGCATCGCGGCGCTGGCGGTGCACGGGCGCACCCGCGCGGACAAGTACGAAGGCGACGCCGAATACGCCACTATCGCCGCCGTGAAGGCGAGCGTGCGCATTCCGGTGATGGCCAACGGCGATGTGGTGACGCCGGAAAAGGCACGCGACGTACTCGCGGCCACGGGCGCCGACGCGATCATGGTGGGACGCGGCGCACAGGGCCGCCCGTGGATCTTCCGCGAGATCGCCCACCACCTCGAAACCGGCGGCTTCCTCGCGGAGCCGACGCCCACCGAGGTGCGCGACATCCTCTCCGGGCATCTCGAACAGCTGTATGCGTTCTACGGCGAGAAGATGGGCGTGCGTATCGCGCGCAAGCACCTGGGCTGGTATGCGAAGGACCGGCCGGAAAATGCGGCCTTCCGCCACGTCGTCAATCAGGCCGAAGACGCCGCCACGCAGCTCCGCCTTACACGCGAGTATTTCGATGCGCTGGCGGCTGGGGTTTCGCT
The DNA here is from genome assembly GCF_900102405.1 of Dyella sp. 333MFSha. NCBI lineage: Bacteria > Pseudomonadati > Pseudomonadota > Gammaproteobacteria > Lysobacterales > Rhodanobacteraceae > Dyella > Dyella sp. 333MFSha. The sequence goes on from NZ_FNBR01000002.1 coordinate 323,076, forward strand.
CGCCGCCTGAGGTCCAGGGTTCCAGCCTGCCCACGGCCTCAGCCGAGCAACACGACGGAGGCGGCGGATGCCGCCAGACCACGTGTCGCGAAGCGGCTACCCGATTACGCCGCCTTCAGCACCGCCTGCAGCTTCGACCGGTCGAGCTCCTTCTCCCACGCACACACGACAATCGCAGCCACCCCATTGCCGACGAGGTTGGTCATCGCCAGCCCCGTGCCGAGGAACCGGTGAATGCCAAGGATCAACACCATGCCAGCAACCGGCACGACCGGCACGACGCTCAGCGTGGATGCCAGCATCACCAGCGCGGCTCCTGCGACGCCGCTCGCGCCCTTCGACGTCAGCATGCCCACGATCGCCACCGTGATCTGCTGCTGGATGGTGAGCTCGATGTTCAGTGCCTGCGCGATGAACAGGATCGCCATCGTCAGGTAGATGTTGGTGCCGTCGAGGTTGAACGAATAGCCCGTCGGCACGACCAGACCCACGGTTTCCTTCGGGCAGCCGAGGTCTTCCATCTTGCGCATCAGCGGCGCCAGCACCACTTCCGACGAGCTCGTGCCCAGAACGATGAGCAGCTCGTCGCGGATGTATGCGCAGAAACGAATGATGCTGAAGCCCGCGATCCGCGCGACGAGCCCCAGCACCAGCACGACGAAGATCACGCAGACCAGATAGAAGCTGCCGATCAGCTCCATCAGCGGGACCAGCGAAACGACGCCGTACTTGCCGATGGTGAAAGCCATCGCGCCGAACGCACCGATCGACGACACCGCGGTGATGTAGTGCACGATCTTGAAGAATACCTGCGCACCCGCCTCGATCACGTCGTACACCGGCTTGCCGCGCTCACCGATCGCCGCAAGCGCGCAGCCGAACAGCACCGAGATCAACAGGATCGAGAGCACATCGCCCTTGGCGAACGCGTTGACGAAGGTGGTCGGAATGATCGACAGCAGAAAGTCGACCGACTCGATGTTGTGGCCCTGCGCGACGTAGTTGCCGACCTCTGAAGCCTTCAGCGTTGCCGGATCGACGTTGAAGCTGCTGCCGGGATGGAACACGTGGCCCGCGACGAGTCCGAAAAACAGGGCGACCGTCGAGATCATCTCGAAATAGAGCAACGCCTTACCGCCGACACGACCCACCTTGCGCATGTCGCGCATACCGGCAATGCCCGTGACCACCGTGCAGAAGATGATCGGACCGATCACCATCTTGATCAGGGCGATGAAGCCGTCACCCAGCGGCTTCATCTTCTGCGCGTATTCCGGGGAAAGGTAACCGAGCGCCACGCCGATCACGACCGCGATGAGGACCTGTATGTACAGCTGCCGGTAGAAAGGCTTGCGCGGCTTCGGTGACGGGAGGGTCGTTGCGGTGCTCTCGGACATGGAGTTCTCGGCGTTCGATCAGGCGAAGTCGTACAGGCGCGCAGGATTGTCGATGAGCAACCGCTTGCGCAGGTCTTCATCCGGGCAGAAACGGAACATCAGGTCGACCAGACCGCCATCATTGGGCATGTCTTTGGAGATGTTCGGATGCGGGAAGTCCGTACCCCACAGCACGCGGTCCGGTGCCGTTTCGATCAGCTTGCTGGCGAACGGGATGGCGTCGTCGAACGGCTTTTTGCCGACGGACACGCGCTCGGCACCGCAGACCTTCACCCACGCCAGCGGATTGTCGCGCATCAGCTCGACCAGCAGGCGGAACGGTTCCTGCTCAACGCCTCTGACGGCCTGCACACGGCCCATGTGGTCGATGACGAACGGAATACGGATCTTCGACAGGGTGTCCTGAAGTTCGACGATGTCGTTCGCGTCCAGGTGCAGCACCACGTGCCAGCCCATCTCCGCGATGCGGTCGAGGACCCGCCAGAACACCTTCATGTCCGGGCGGCCGCCGAGATGCTGGACGAAGTTGAAGCGCACGCCACGCACGCCGCCGTCGTTAAGCGCGACCAGACCCTTCTCGTCGATGCCGTCATCGACGATGGCGACGCCACGATAACGCCCCTCGCCGCGCGCGATGGCGTCGAGCATCGCGGTGTTGTCGGTGCCGTGGCAGCTGGCCTGGACGATGACGCCACGGTCGAAACCGAGAAAGTCATGCAGTGCGACCAGGTGTTCGTACGGTGCGTCGGGAGGGGTGTAGCTGCGGTCCGCGGCGTACGGAAAACGATTCGCCGGACCGAAGACGTGGCAGTGCGCGTCGCAGGACCCCGCGGGGAGCGCCTGCGCAGGTCGGGTCGGGTTCGGATCGGGGGGAAGGCAGGATTTCGAGGGATCATTCATTCGGGAGATCGTCCACATAGCGCAGACCGGCTTCGGCCAGTTTCGGTCGCATGTCATAGAGGTCCAGCCCGAGTTCGCCGGCGGCGAGACGCTCGCGCTTCGATGCTTCGTTCATCACGCGCTTGCGCGAGGCCGCGATGGCTTTCTCGACCGTCGCATGGGTGACGACGACGACACCATCGTCGTCGGCCACGATCGCGTCACCGGGCCTGACCAGCTGGCCGCCGATGACCACCGGCACGTTGACCGAGCCGAGCGTGGCCTTGACCGTGCCGCGCGCATGCACGGCGCGCGCCCAGACCGGGAACCCCATGCGACGCAGCTCGGCACTGTCGCGCACACCGGCGTCGATGACCAGGCCGGCGACCCCGCGCGCCTGCAACGACGTGGCGAGCAGGTCGCCGAACATGCCATCGGTGTTCCCGGTCGTGCAGGCGACGACGAGGATGTCGCCAGGGCGACACTGCTCCACCGCCACGTGCAGCATCCAGTTGTCGCCAGGCTGTGCGAGCACGGTGACCGCCGAGCCGGCGATGGACGCGTCGTGCTGGATCGGCGCGATGGGTGGCTGAAACAGACCGATACGACCCTGCGCTTCGTGCACGGTGGCCACGCCCATCGAAGCGAGCGATTCGGCCTGCTCCTTCGTGATCGAAGGGCGATTGCGGACGACGATACCGATCATGCCAGGGTCCCTTGCGTGACGTGCGGGAACACGCGCTGGAAGGCTTCGGCGTAGGTGATCTTGAACTCCGAGTTACGCGACGCCTGGGCACCGCGTTGCAGACCGACGCGGGTGTAGTACTCCCACAGATGCTCCTGCGCGCGCATCGTCTCGAATGCGGCCTTTTTCTTTTCCCACACCGGGGTGATGTCCAGGAACAGCTCGGGCTTCCACTCGCACTGTTCCGGCTGATGCGGCTCGAAGAGAAACACGGGCGGCGCGCCGATCACCGGCACCTGCGGCTCATGGCCGTGGGCCTGCGCGACGACGCGCGCCTCCTGCGCCACGTGGGTCGCCAGCGGGTGGTCGAAGTTATACGGATCTTTCAGCGAGTGGCTGAGCACGAAGGACGGACGCAGTTCGCGGTAGACCTTGGCCAGATGGAACACGACGTCGAGATCGGCGCGCATCGGGTAGTCGCCGATGTCCATGAACTCGACGCTGGCACCGAGTATATCGGCCGCTTCCTGTGCTTCCGCGCGACGATCGGTCTTTACCTTCTCCATCGTCATACCGGCCTGCCGCCACAGCTTGGCGGACTCGCCGCGCTCGCCGAAGGACAGGCAGACGATATGCACTTTCCACCCCTGTGCGGCGTGCAGCGCGATGGCGCCGCCGGCGCGCCAGACGAAGTCGGCGGAGTGGGCACTGACGATGAGAGCGGTCTTCTGGTCGGACATCATGGACTCCAGGGGGAAGGATCAGGCGGCAGGTCCGCGCCAGATCGAAGGTGAGACGGGAACGGTGCCGCGCATGAGCAGGCGGGCCGTACGAAGTAGCGCGGCGCGTACGACGCGGTGACCTTTGAGGCCGACCTCGACGCTGAATTCGCCGGTGGGGTGTTCGATGGAGAGCGTGCGTGTGTCGCCTTCGCTCTGTGTCGCCAGGTCGAACGCGACCGAGCCCGGCAGCACCGCGGCCGTGGCGACGGTGACCGCGCCCAGCACGCCGATCGACGTGTGGCAGTCGTGCGGGATGAAGGTGCGCGTGCCGAGCGTTCCACCGGCGCGGGGCGCCGAAACGAGAGTGATCTTGGGCACCGGCTTCGTGCTGACGTCGCCGAGGTTCATCAGCGGCGCGGCCTTCAGGCGCAGCGCCTCGATGCGAGCCTTCAGCGTGTCGTTCGCATCGAGCTCGGCTGGGGTCTCGTCACCGCGGACGCCCAGATCGGCCGCCGCGATGATCATGACCGGCATGCCGTTGTCGATCAGGGTCATCTCGATGCCGTCCACCGTGTCGCGTACGTTGCCGGTGGGCAGCAGGCTGCCGGTGAGCGAGCCTTCCGTATCGAGGAAGCGACAGGTCACCGGCGCGGCCGGGCGCGGCACGCCATCGATACGGGCGTCACCGTCGTACATCGGAACGCCGTCGGGCGTGACGATGGTGATTTCGGCGATGACGCCAGTGTTCACCGTGCGCACGCGGCGCGTCGTCGTCCCCGCGTCGGCGGCGATCAGCCCGGCTTCGATAGCGGCCGGCAACGCGGCTGCCAGCATGTTGCCGCAGTTGGGCGTGGTATCGACGCGCGCGTCGGCGATGCCGACCTGAGCGAACAGGAAGTCGAGGTCGGCGACGCCGTCGGCAGGAATCGAAAGAATGCCGGCCTTGCTGGTCAGCGTCCTGGCGCCGCCCAGACCGTCGATCTGGCGCTCATCGGGCGAGCCCATGACCGCAAGAATGACCGCATCGCGTGTGGCCGTATCGTCGGGGAGGTCGCGGGCCAGGAAGAACGGACCCTTGGACGTGCCGCCGCGCAGGTACCAGCAGGGAATCTCATGAGCCATCGATACAGGACGCCGTTCGGGAATAACAGCGACGATGGTCGTCCCGCGAGGCCCCATGAACAACGCGATGCCCTGCCTATCTGATATGCGCTATTCGCATACCATCGCCTAAGTCTTGCGTATTGTGCATTGCAGCATCAGGTCGGAGGATCGAGCTTGCCTTCGGCTATCAGCTCGTCGACCAGCAGCAGCGCGCGTTCCGTGATCGGACTCATCGGTCGCTGCGTGGGTGTCGCGACCACCAGCCGGGTCACGATATTGGGCATCACGATCGGCACGGCATGCAGGTCATGCGGCCCACGCCGCGACAGCACCGCATTACGCGAAAGCACACCGTAGCCCACCCCGCGTTCGACCAGATCGAGCAGCGAGCGCACCGAGTCGATTTCCAGCCTTACGTCCAGCGGTACGCCGTAACGCGCCGCGTCCGCCTCGATCAGCTGACGGACGGAATGCAGCGGCGAAGGGATGATCAGCGGGTACTGACCCAGCGTGGCAAGAGGCACGTTCTCGGGCATCGAGTGCCCGTCGTTCCGGCTGCCGATCAGGTAGAGCTCTTCGGAATGCACATGTCGGAAACGCATGTTCGCATTGACCGACGGGTTGTACAGCAAGGCGCAATCGAGGCGGCCGAGCTGCAGCCATTCCAGCAGGCTGGCGCTCAGCGCCTCCACCACGCTGATCTGCGCGGCGGGATAGCGTTCACGAAAACGCATCACCAGATCCACGGTGAGCAGGCTGCCCACACTGGGCGGCAGACCGATGGCGATCTTGCCGCCGAACACGCCGCGAGCCTGTCCGAGCTGCATGCGCGCGACCTCCACCTGACGGAGGATGCCGCGACCGTGTTCTACCAGTTCGCGCCCCGCATCGGTGGCCACGACGCCGCGTCCGTTGCGCTCGAGCAGGTGCGTGCCCAGCTCGATCTCGAGCTGACGGACCTGTCGACTGAGCAGGGACTGTGAAACGTCGAGCGTGGCGGCCGCACGCGTGAGGCTGCCGAATTCGACGATGCGGATGAAGCTCTGCAGGTGTTTCAGGTCCACTGTCGGTTCGCGCGCCATGTCGTGATCGGGACCCGATTATGTGCGCAGATGCGTGCAGGCTGCCTCACGGGCTGCCGATGCCGCCCAGGTTGACCATCACGCGAAGTCCGACAACGATGGCATTCGCCGGAACGCGCCTGACGCCTACGGTGTTGCCGAGAATGTCCGGATGCACGATGTACTGCAGATTGGGAACCAGACTCACCACCGGGAGGAGCTTGTAGCTGTAGTTGAGTTCGGTCATCCATTCGTTACGATCGAACCGCGCGTCGGTACCGCTGTTTCTGTGGATGAGTTCGTCTTCGTAGGCCACCGCTTTGCGACTGAACCGGAAGAGCGTCGCCTGGAATCCCAGCGAGTCGTTGGGACGGCCGGCCGCAAGGCCAGTCCACAGCGCGCCGAATGTCGACTGCAGCGTGTAGTTTTCCGCATTGTCCAGCGGACCGGTCAGTGAACCGAAGATCGCGAGATGGCGAGTATCGGTCGTCGGGTCGGGCTTCCAGATCACTTTGTCCGCGAGCACGTAAAGTCCGTAGCGGCCACCGTCGTAGGTTCGCGCCGTGCCACCCGACAGTGCGCGATGCTGCCCCCGGGTATTCAGTTCCGGATCGGTGAAGTCCGCCGAGTTGTACCAGCCGCCGATTTTCAGATGCCTCGGGTAGGGATCGTTGGCGAAGCTGGTCTCGTAGCCTGTTTCGACCGGGATCATCACACCGGTGGAGTCATTCAGGCCGAGGTTGAGGCCGTTGTTGTTCCTGCGCTCCGGGTTGATCTCGAACGCGCCGATCGACACATATCGCGCATCCGGCTGGTACTTAACGCGGGCGCCCCAGTTCACGTACGGGAAACCGCTGAAACCACCCGACGTATTGGTCAGCTGGAACGGGCAGTCCGGTGCCGAGACGAAGCGACAGCCATACGTCGACCGCGCGAACTGCCATGTCGCGTTCATCCGTCCGGCGAGCACGTTGAGGTGGCTGCCTGCGAACTGTTGCTCCCATGTCAGGGTTGCCAGCTGCCATTGGCGCTTCGGATACCAATAGCCCTGAACCTTCTGAATCACGCCGATATCCTCGGCGGCAAGGCTGTGCCCGTAGTATCGGGTGAAGGTGACATGCACTTTGGCGCCTGCGATCCCCGCCAGCCTGGCCATGTCGAGATCGGCACCGCCCACCACGCCGCCGCCGTTGGTTGCGCCGAGCCGCTCGCCACCGCGCACGCTGGCCAACCAGTCGTTGTCCCAGACAAAACGCAGCGAGACACCCTGGTCGCGAAGTGTGTCGACGGGACCTCGGGTGTCCTTCGCCGTTGCCGGCGCCGTCTGCCCCGGCTCCGGTATAGCAGTTGTCGCCTGCGCGTCCACGACGCCCGGGGCAACGATAGCGAGCAGGACGATGGCGATGCGGTGGAACGTCATGAGCGGCAGACCCCCTTCAGACAGCCGGGACACCGGCTGGGCGGGAGCGATGCTGGCTGTGCGGCGGCAGGCGAACAACGCCCGGGCGCGCCTATCAGCTATGCGTAAAACTCATGCCTTGCATGACGCCATGACTTTGATGCAACGCATCAACAGAATTCTGCGGTCACACCGCGCGCAAAGGGTCGGTCTGCGGCAGTGCCGCATGACGAAGCGCCGGCGGCAATCCGGCATCGCCGTATCGCTCGGTGTAGTGCGCGAGCGTCGAAACGAAGGCCTCGTCGGCTCCCCATGAAGCGGCATCCACCTCCACCGACTGCACATGGACGTGGCTCAGGAGGTCGACACATTCCTGCCGGTAGCCCAGCGCGAGGAAACGCGCGGCGGCGCGGGAGCACTCGCCCAGCGGAGCCGGCGCATAGCCATGCGCGCCGGGGCGCTCGCAGATCATCCCGGCGCCCGTCGCGCATGCGAGCTTCAGCGCGAGGACGTCGCGGAGGCGCTCGTCGAAATCCTCACCCTTGTAGCGGCACCGGTCGCTCCACCAGGTCCAATAATGAATGGTGTCACCGAGGCCGTGCAGCGTGTCCGCGATCAGCGCCGGACCGCCGTCCAGCGGCGCGGCGGCGATGACCAGCGCCGCACTCTGTCCCGCGCGGAGGTGCACGGACGCCGAAGCGCATTCGTCGCTGAAATCCAGAAGGTGCGAGCACGCCACGTAGGCGCCGTCGACGGTGCGCCCTTCGAGACCCGGAGCGGCATCCAGGGCGAGCCCGCACGTGAGGCGGAACGTCACCTCGCCCTCGGTGCAGGTCACGATACGGACGAAACGGCCCGCGGCGACGGCGTCTCCCTGCCCCGGCCGCCCCTCGGCCAGCGCCATGAAGTCGACGACGCGGAGCTCGGCACCGCCAATGCGCCCCGTGGACTCGATGACGTTGGTACCCGGCACGTACGCCTGGTCCCAGACGACGTCGCCGTCCACGTCGAGCACCAGCAGGGACCGATCGACCCGTGACGACGCCAGCTCGCGCTTCGAGCGATCGAGCGACAGGCACGCCAGGGCGGCGTCGGCGCGCACGCGCCCGAACCCACGCAAGTCGCCGATGGGGAGGCCGCCCGAAGGTGTCAGGCCCTCATGCAGCATGGTGGCCGGCTGTTGTGCTTGCACGTCGGTTCTTCCTGGCGCCTGGGGAGGGACGCCGAGCGGCGCGGAGGTTGGGCCAGCGACCGGCAAGGCGATGTGAACACGCCGTACCTTCGTTCAATTTCGCCGGACCCACCGGGGCGTAGAATGAGAGAAGGCATGGGTACCCAACAGGTGACAGGCATGAGCGACAAAGACGTTCCGGGTTTCGAGCCCTACGACGGCCCGGCAGGCGGATGGGGCGCCCTGGGTGCCGTAGCCCGCGCCCTCAGCGGCCAGATGGCGATCGCGCGCGAATCCATCGCCCTGCACAAGGTCAACCAGCCGCAGGGCTTCGACTGTCCGGGCTGCGCATGGCCCGATCCGAAGGAAACCTCGTCGTTCGAGTTCTGCGAGAACGGCGCCAAGGCCGTGTCGTGGGAAGCGACGGCCAAGCGCGTGAAGCCGGAATTCTTTGCGACGAACAAGGTCGCCGATCTGTGGAATCTCACCGACTACACCCTCGAGGGGCTGGGTCGGCTGACCCATCCCCTCGTTTACGACCACGCCAGCGATACCTACCAGCCGATCGGGTGGGACGCCGCGTTCGAGCGTATCGGCGCGGCGCTGCGTGCGCTGCCCGACCCGGACATGGCCGAGTTCTATACCTCCGGGCGCGCGTCCAACGAAGCGGCATTCCTGTACCAGCTGTTCGTCCGCGAGTTCGGCACCAACAATTTTCCCGACTGCTCAAACATGTGCCACGAAGCCACCAGCGTGGGCCTGCCGCAGTCGCTGGGGTCGGGCAAGGGCACGGTGACGCTCGACGACTTCGAGCACTGCGACGCCATCTTCTGCATCGGCCACAACCCGGGCACCAACCATCCGCGCATGCTGTCCACGCTGCGCGAAGCGTCGCTACGCGGCGTGCCCATCGTCGTGCTCAATCCCCTCCCCGAGCGCGGCCTGGAGCGATTCACCTCACCGCAGCATCCGGTCGAGATGATCACCAACCGTTCGGTGCGCATCGCCTCGACCTATTACAAGCTGAAGATCGGCGGCGATGTGGCCGTGCTCAAGGGGATGATGAAGTACCTTCTGGTCGAGGACGCGAAGGCGCTGGCGGAAGGCATGCCTGGCGTCATCGATCGCGACTTCATCGAGGCGAACACCAGCGGTTTCGACGCGCTGGTCGCCGATGTGGAAGCCACCGAATGGCATGCGATCGAACGTAAGTCGGGCCTGACCCGCGCGGAGATCGAACACGCCGCCGGGATCTACGCCAGGGCCACCAAGGTCATCGTCTGCTACGGCATGGGCATCACGCAGCACGCCCACGGCACCGAGAATGTCCAGCAGATCGCCAACCTGCTGCTCATGCGCGGCAACATCGGCCGGGAGGGCGCGGGTATCTGTCCGCTGCGTGGGCATAGCAACGTGCAGGGCGATCGCACGGTGGGCATCACCGAGAAGCCTAACGCGGCCCTCAATGAGGGCATCCGTAAGACCTACGGTTTCGAACCGCCGGTCGAACACGGCCACGATGCGGTCGCGGCCGTCATCGCTATCCGCGAAGGGCGTTCGAAGGCGCTGGTCGCACTCGGCGGCAACCTGGCCGTCGCCATGCCTGACACGGAAGAAACCTTCGCCGCGATGCGCGGCCTCGACCTCGCCGTGCATATCGCGACCAAGCTCAATCGATCGCACCTGATCATTGCGAAGGAGTCGCTGATCCTGCCCTGCCTCGGCCGTACGGAACTCGACGAGCAGGCCACGGGGCCGCAGGCGGTCACCGTGGAAGATTCGATGTCCATGGTGCATGCGTCGGCGGGAACGCTCACGCCCGCCTCGGAGCATCTGCGCTCCGAGCCCTGGATCGTGCGCGGTATCGCCAAAGCGACCTTGCCCGATACGAAGGTCGACTGGGACCGCCTCGTCGGCGATTACAACCTGATCCGCGACGACATCGAAAAGGTCTTTCCGATCTTCTACGACTTCAACAAGCGCGTGAACGTGCCGGGCGGCTTTCGTCTTCGCGTCGCCGCCAGCGAGCGTGCCTGGGATACACCGGACAAGCGTGCGCAGTTCCTGATCGCGCGCGGTCTGGACGAAGACGAGCCGCTGGGCGACGACGACCTGATGCTCACGACGATCCGCTCGCACGACCAGTACAACACGACGATCTACGGCCTCAACGACCGCTATCGCGGCGTGACCGGTCGGCGCGACGTGATCTTCATGCACGAGAAGGATCTCGCCGCGCGCGGGCTCAGGCCGGGCGATCGCATCGATGTCTTCGCTACCGGGATCAACGTGGCCGATGGCAAGGAGCGCGCCGTACGTGGATTCACGGCCGTGGCGTTCGACATCGCGGAAGGTTCGGTGGCGATGTATTACCCCGAGGGGAATGCACTGATCGCGCTCGAGAGTCACGACCGCCGCTCGGGCACACCGGCATACAAGTCGGTACCGGTGCGTATCGTGGCTTCCACCCTGCCGGCGGATTCGCGCGACAAACGCAAGGCGCCGCATGCCGTCGCCTGATCGCCCGCCGCCTGGATGCGCGACGCGGCCCGTGCTGCGTTACGAGCGCGGCCAGGCGACGGAAGATGACGACCGGCTTGCCGAAGAGGTGCCGGTCGCGATGCATTTCGACGGGCAGCCGTTCGCGGTGATGATGGCGACGCCGTGCGATCTCGAGGATTTCGCGCGCGGGTTCGCGTTGACGGAAGGCAAGGTCGCTTCGACCGACGACATCGTGTCCGTCGAGGTGAATGAGGTGCTCGAGGGCATCACGGTGGATGTGCGGACGGTGGGAGCCACCCGTGCCGGCGATACGCGCCGCGGTGAACTCCCCGGGCGCAGCGGCTGCGGCATCTGCGGCAGCCGCGAACTCGAGGACGTGGTCCGCCACCCGGGCCCCGTCGGTTCAGGCCCCACGATCACCCCCGCCGCCATCGAACACGCTCTCGAACTACTCCGCGCCTCGCAACCCATCAACGCCTTCACCGGCTCCGTCCACGCCGCTGCCTGGGCCCTCCCCGACGGCACGCTGATCCACGTTCGCGAGGACGTCGGACGGCACAATGCGCTCGACAAACTCATCGGCGTCCTGCTGACGTCTCGCGTGGATACGAACAAGGGTTTCGTCGCGATCACCAGCCGGGCCAGCTACGAAATGGTGACCAAGGCGGCGGTCGCGGGCATCACCGTGGTGGTCGCCATCTCCGCGCCCACCGCGCTGGCGGTCCACCTCGCCGCGGATTGCGGCGTCACCCTGGTGGGCTTCGCACGACCGGGACGTTTCAACGTCTACACACGTCCCCAGCGCATCGTGTAATCCGCACCGACGCGTGACGCGCGATGGATCAGCCCCGTCGTCGACGCAGGCTGTCTTTTACGTCCACATCGAAACGCACCGTCGTCGCCACCGTGTCGTATCCAGGAATATCGAAGACCAGACCGTCCTTGCTTGGCAGGCGCGACTGCAAGTCTTCAAGCGCCAGCCGCGGTACTTCCATCCGCCACTCGTGTGCATTGCCCGACAGCCCACACACCACGGCGTCGGTCGCGTCGACGGCGTAGCGCATGGTGAATACCGTGCCGAAAGCCGTCGAACCGAGCAACGCGACGTCCTGCAACAGTTCGCTCAGTTCGTCCTCGTCGATGCGCACGCGGATCGTGTCGTTCTCCAGTTGCACTCTCATGCGTTCGCCTCACGCCATTCGTCGGGGGTGTTGCAGTTGACCAGCAGGCGCGTATCCAGTGTGTCGATCGCGAGTCGCGCCGCACCCAGGCGAGACTGCAGGGCCGATACCGAGCAGGTCCTGCCGGGCTGCGTCATGAGTTCAACGAGCGCCATGCGCGAGGCGCCGTCGAGCGTCATGCGCATAGGCAACGGGTAGCCGTGCCACACCGTCGTGCGCTCGGAGCGCGCAGCAATCAGCGGTTCCAGCACGGCATGACTCAGCCGGGGCATATCCACCGGAACGACCAGCAGCTCGCCATCCGGCAGGTATTCCGCCGCGCTGGCGATGCCGCCGACGGGTCCGCTGCGCGGCCACCGGTCGGGTATGCCGCCGGGCCGGTCGCCGCTCACCGCCACGATCGTCGCACCGACGGCGCGCAGCGCCGTGGCCGTCCGTTGCAATAAAGTGCGCCCTTCGATCACGAGCGACGCTTTGTCAGCCCCCATGCGCGAGGACAACCCACCCGCCAGGATGAGCCCGACGATCACGGCGCATCCGCCGGGTCGAGCGGCCAGGCGTCAGCCGTATCGCCGAATGCGTCGGCGGCGCTCAACCACACATCCGCCTGTGTAAATGGCACGATGCGATAGGCCGCTTGTGCCTGCATCAGGCGAATCGCTTCGAGGCCATCGACATCGCTGACGCGTTGGCCAAGGGCAAAATGATGCATGCCCTCGCGCATACCGACGCTCTCGCTCATGCGAACCCGCTGCGACCGCTCGGCGCCGAGACCCGCCATGGCACGAAGTACCGGAGCGACGAAGAAACGATAGCCGACGGCCACCGCGATCGGATTGCCGGGCAAGCTGACCACCATCGTCCCGCGATCGAAACGCGCGGCAAGCAACGGCTTACCCGGGCGCATGGCCACTTTGTGAAAAAGCGTCGTTGCGCCCAGCGAAGCCAGCGCCGAGGGAACGAAGTCGAAGCGTCCCGCGGACACGGCTCCCGTCGTGACGATGAGTTCCGCCCCCGCCCGGAGAGCGTCGCGCACCGCCTCGTGGAATGCGTCGCCGATATCCGGGACGCGACGACGGAACAGGAGCTCGGCGCCCCAGCGAACGAGGCTTGCCGCGAGAAACGGACCGTTGGAATCGTGGATGCCACCGGGCGGCAAGGGCCCGACGGGATGCAGTTCGCTGCCGGTGGTGATGATGGCCACACGCGGCCGACGGGCGACGTCGATCGTTTCGATACCCAGTGCCGCCAGCAACATGATGGCCGCCGCATCGATGCGCCGCCCGATACCCAACGCGAGGCTACCTGCCTCGATGTCGCTACCGGCCGCACGCACGTTCTGCCCGCGGCGTTCGTCGATGGTGAAGCGAACGATACCTCCGCTGCGCTCACACCGCTCGACAGGGACGACGGTGTCGAACCCGGCCGGCATCCGTGCGCCGGTGGCGATTTCGCAGCACTCGGCATCCGGATAGCCTTCGGCGCCGTCGCCTGCCGCGTGCATCGCCGCGATCGCATAAGTCGCACCCGCGGCGATCGTCTCACGCGGTGCGCGTAGTGCGTACCCGTCCATGGCGGCGTTATCGAAGCCTGGGAGGGACATCGGGCTGACGATGTCGGCGGCGAGAATGCGTCCTGCCGCCGTGTCGACCGTGACGCGCTCGCTCTCCAGCTGGCGGGATTCGGCGAGAAGGAGGTCGAGTGCGTCGGGGTAGGAAATCATGGGAGAAGGGTAACCCTTCGTGGGACGGAGAGCATCGGTGACAGGGTTGGCTCCCACCAGAAGGCGGCGATCTGGGGGAGCGTGCCTCGGTCGATCCCAAATCCGTTGGGAGCCAGCCTGCTGGCGATGCTCCGCCAGCAGGCCCGCCCACCATTCATGCCGAACGGCGCGACGCCTCCTGCACCGTCGCCGGTCGATACGCCTCGAAAGCCACCGTCGCCGACGCGCGCCCCTGGCTCAGCGAACGCAACGCGGTGCTGTAGCCGTCGAGCTGCGCCAGCGGCACATCGGCTTCGATCTCGGTTCGCTCCTGCGTATCGGCGAGGTGGACGATCTGCCCACCGCGACGCTGCAGGTCGCCCAGTACGTCACCGACCGCCGCGCCCGGCGTCGACACCGACACGCGCATCACCGGTTCCAGCAACACCGTACCGGTCGCTTCCAGCGCCGACTTCACCGCGATCTGGGCCGCTCGATGGAACGCGGCTTCGTTCGAGTCCACCGCATGGGCCTGACCGTCGAGCACGATCACTTCCGCACCGACCACCGGGTAACCACGCGGACCTTCGAGCAGGGCCGAATGCGCGCCCTTCTCCACCGCCGACTGGAACTGCTTCGGGATGACGCCGCCGGTCGTCTTGTCGACAAACCGGTTGGCATCCTCGCCGGTCGGCGCCAGAGACAGCACCACGCGTGCGTACTGCCCGCTGCCGCCCGTCTGCTTGGCCAGTTTGCCCTCGACCGGGCCCGAGGCCTTCGCGGGGGTTTCCTCGTACGCCACGCGCGGTGAACCGGTGCGCACCTGCACACCCCACTCGCGACGCAGCCGCTCGACCATCACTTCGAGGTGCAGCTCGCCCATACCCCAGACCAGCGTCTCGCCGGTTTCAGGATCGGTGCTCACGCGGAAGGAAGGATCCTCCTGCGCGAGGCGTGCCAGGCCATTCCCGAGCTTGAGCAGATCGGCCGAGCGTTCGGGAGACAGTCGCCAGGACAATACCGCCGGCTGCGCCTGGATCGTTTCCAGCCGCACATGGCGATGCGAGTCCGACAAGGTTTCGCCTGTCGCGACGTCTTTCCAGCCGGCAATCGCGACGATGTCGCCCGCCTCGGCGACGTCCACCGCTTCGGTATCTTCCGCACGCACGACCGCCAGGCGGCCGACCCGCTGCACGCGATCGGTGCCGCTGCGCCACACGGCATCGCCGACGTGCAGGCGACCCGAATACACGCGCACGAAGGCCAGCGGACCATGTGCCTGGTTGACCACCTTGAAGACGAGCGCAGCCAGCGGTGCGTTCGCGTCGGGGGCCAGCGAGACGTCACCGTTATCGGTGTGCGCGACGACGGACGGTCGATCCAGGGGCGACGGCAGGTACGCGACGAACGCATCGAGCAACGGCTCGATACCGACATTGCGGAACGCGGACCCCGGCAATACCGGCGAGCCGAGGCCCGCCAGCGTGCCACGACGCAGTGCCGCCGTGAGGACATCGGCATCGATCGGCTGTTCCGCCAGCCAGAGTTCGGCAAGCGTTTCGTCACGGTCCGCCACGGCGGCCACGAGTTCGGCGCGTGCGTCGGCATGGGCGGCACGTTCCGTCCCGTCCCAGCCGTGCACGCTCGGCGTGCCGTCGTCATCGAAACGCCATGTGCGTTCGCCGACGAGATCGACGAGACCGGTCATGTGCTCGCCCTCGATCACCGGACGCGCGACGACCCACGGATTGGCACCGAGTTTGTCGCGCATCTGTGCGACCACCGCATCGAAATCCGCGCCCGGGCGGTCCATCTTGTTGACGAAGGCCATCAACGGTACGCCGTGCCGGCGCGCCTGGCGCCATACGGTTTCCGATTGCGGCTGCACGCCGGCGACGCCCGAGAACACGGTCACCGCACCGTCGAGCACGCGCAGCGAACGTTCGACCTCGATCGCGAAGTCGATGTGCCCGGGCGTATCGATGAGGGTCAGCCGATGCGGCTGGTCACCTTGCGGAGTCCAGTTCGCGCGCACGGCCGCGGCGCCGATCGTGATGCCACGCTCGCGCTCGAGCTCCATATGGTCGGTGGTGGTCGCGCCGTCGTGCACCTCACCGGTGCGATGGATCGTGCCGGTCTTGTAGAGAAGCCGCTCGGTGAGCGTGGTCTTGCCCGCGTCGACGTGCGCGATGATGCCGAGGTTGCGCCAGCGGCCGACGGGAATGGTGGTTTCGCGAGTGGTGGTACTCATGGCTAACGATGTCCTGATGGGATCGCCAGGGGCTCGAAGAAGCGGTTCCGAGCGAGGCACTCCCCGATCCGACGACCGCCGCCCCTGGCAGAGCAGGACGGGTCAGGATCGGGGGTCGCGGCTGTTCTTCATGACACGGAGACTCCGGTAAAGGCCTGGAAACGGCGGGTTTGGTCGAATGCGAAACAAAAAAAAGCACCCTTGCGGGTGCTTTCGAATCTTCGAGGCCGGGCGCCGTCTTACGACAGCGTTCCACCTTGCACGGAGCGCGCGCACCCGCGACGCGCCCCAGGGGCGATCGGTAGGTCGAGCATCAAATCGTGCTTGCAGCGGAACATGGTGTGGCTCTCGTGGTGAGGGGCGGATCTTACGCCTCGTCGGCGTTCTGCGCACTAGGTAGGGGTGATTGGTGAGGTTTCAAGGCCTTGCTGCGCGGGAATCGCCTTGCGCGGGAATCGCCGGCAGGGCCGGCTCCTACCTGTCTGCGGCGACCCGGTCGGATCCCGCAGAGAGGCCGGAGCCGGCCCTGCCGGCGACGCTCTTCAGGGCAGCGCGTAAGCCACCACGTAATCACCCGACTTGGTCCCCAGCCCGCTGTGCCCGCCGGCGGCGATCACCACGTACTGCTTTCCGCCGACCGAGTACGACATCGGATTCGCCTGCCCACCCGCCGGCAGGCGTGCCTGCCAGAGGACCTTGCCCGTCCGCTCGTCCATCGCACGAATGTAGTTATCCGCCGTGGCGCCGATGAACACCAGGCCGCCCTTCGTGGTCATGTTGCCACCAATGTTGAAGATGCCGGTGGGCAGCGGCGCGTTCGTATGCGTGCCGAACGGACCGGTGTCGCGCGTCGTGCCGAGCGGGTGCTCCCAGACCAGCTTGTGCGTGACCAGATCGATCGCCGCCAGTGTGCCCCACGGCGGCGGATTGCACGGCACGCCCAGCGGGTTCAGCCACGGATGTACCTTGCCGACATAAGGCGTGCCGTACTGCGGTGCCAGACCGCCGCCGACCTTCGGCTCGTCACCGGTGCCGTCCCACGGCTTCACGTAGCCCTTCTGTTCCGCCGGCTGGCGCGGCGCGAGGCTGACGATGAAGGGGATGTAGTTCGCGTTGGCGATGATCAGCTTGTTATACGGATCGATCGAGGCGCCGTGCCAGTCGATCACGCCATCGAAAGCCGGATAGACGATCGTGTCCTTCAGCTGCGGCGGCGTGAACTGGCCCTCGTACGCCGCCTTGCGGAACTCGATGCGGCACATCAGCTGATCGAACGGCGTCGCGCCCCATAGCGATTGCTCGGTGAGATCCTTCGGTGTCAGCGACGGCATGCCCACCGAGTACGGCTGGGTGGGCGACGCGAAGTCACCCGGCACCGTATCGGTCGGCACCTTCTTCTCGGCGACTTCGGTCACCGGCTTGCCGGTGCGGCGATCGAGTACGAAGAACTCGCCGCGCTTGGTCGTCTGTACCAGGGCGGGAATCGTGCCGCCATCGGGACCGGGCAAGTCGACCAGCGAAGGACCCGTCGGTACGTCCATGTCCCACAGGTCGTGATGCGTGTTCTGGTAGGTCCACTTCGGCTCGCCGGTTTCGATATCCAGCGCGACCGTCGAACTCGACACCTTCTCGTCGAACGGACGACGATGGCCACCGAAGTAATCCGGCGTGGCGTTACCCATGGGCAGGTAGACCATGCCCAGATCCGGATCGGCGGTGTACACGCCCCACGCGTTAGGCGTGCCGCGGGTCAGCTGATCGCTCGGACCCGGCGTCCAGTTCTGCGGATCGTGCCCGACGTCCCACGCCCAGACCAGCTTGCCGGAGAGCGGATCGAACGCGCGCACGGCACCCGACGGCTCGCCTTCCGCCTGATTGTCGTAGACCCAGCCACCGAGGATCACGCGATCCTTCAGCACCATGGGCGGTGACGTCACGAAGTGGAAGCCGGCCGGCACATGGCCGAGATACTGCGTCAGCGAAACGAAGCCGTGCTCGCCGAAATCCTCGCAGGGCTTGCCGGTGTCGGCGTTGAGCGCGAGCACGCGGGCATCGAGTACCGGCGCGATGATGCGACGCGGACAATCGGTCTGCGTGCCCTGCGGCGCTTCGTAATACGCCACGCCGCGGCAGGCCAGATAGACGTCCGCATCGGTATTGGCTTTGGGATCGAAGCTCCACTTCTTCGCACCCGTGGCGGCGTCGAAGGCGACCACCCAGCTATGGCCCGTACACACGTAAAGCGTGTCGCCGATCTTGATCGGGGTGTTTTCGAAGTTGAACTCGTGACCCGCGTCGGTACCGCCCTGGTCCTCACCCGGACGCATGGTGTCGCCCGTCCGCGCCGTCCAGGCGACCTTGAGGTCCCTGACGTTGGTCGCGTTGATCTGGTCAAGCGGCGAGAAGCGATCGCCCCTGGGTGTGCGGCCGTAGAACTGCCAGTCGCTGTCCGGCACCGAGGCGTCGTGGCCATCCGCCATGTTTCGGATGACCGCTTCGCCCTGCGTGCCGACGGGCTGCATGAAACCCGCCACGCCGAGACCGACGCTGACGATAACGGCCACGATCACCGCGAAGACGCCACCGCCCGAAGGAGTGAGCTTGCGACGTACCCAGGGCATGAGGAGGTAGATACCGAGCACCACCGGAACCAGCAGTCGCGGTTCCAGCTGCCAACCCACGAGCCCGACCTCGGTGAACGCCCAGATGGCCGTCCCGAGCAGGATCACGGCATAGAGCCAGAGGGCGCTGGCCGAACCGCGCACGAGCAGGATGCCGGTCGCTACGACCGCGGCGCCAGCGATGAGGTAGTAGAACGAGCCTCCGAGAGCCGCGAGCCACGCTCCGCCTCCCACGAGAAAGAGACCGAGAAGCGCTATGACCACGCCCGTAATACGGGGCGGCCTGCGTGAATAGAGAGTGGACGGCATTTCATGACTCCGGTGGGGGACGCGGCAGGGCGCATCGCGTCGGAGCCGCGGTTCACGGTGATCATAGCCATGGCAGGTATATGCGACGTCTACGTCCGATCGGCCACAATGGCGTATTCCCCGATGGAGTCTTCGCATGCGCTACATCAAGCTCGGCCGTACCGGCCTGGATATCTCGCCGCTGGTGCTCGGTTGCATGACTTACGGCGTTCCCGACCGCGGAAACCACGCCTGGACGCTGGACGAAGAGCAGAGCCGCCCCTTCATTCGCAAGGCGCTGGACCTTGGCATCAACTTCTTCGACACGGCCAACGCCTACTCCGATGGCACGTCCGAGGAGATCGTCGGACGCGCCCTGAAAGATTTTGCGAAACGCGACGAGGTGGTGATCGCCACCAAGACCTTCTTCCACTGGCGCAAGGGTCCGAACGGCGGCGGCCTGTCGCGCAAGGCGATCTTCCATTCGGTGGACGACTCACTGGCCCGCCTCGGCACCGACTACATCGACCTGTTGCAGATCCATCGCTACGACCAGACCACGCCCATCGAAGAAACGCTCGAGGCGCTGCATGACGTGGTGAAGGCCGGCAAGGTCCGCTACCTCGGCGCCTCGTCGATGTATGCGTGGCAGTTCGCGCAGATGGTTTACACCTCGCGGATGCACGGCTGGACCAAGTTCGTCAGCATGCAGGATCACTACAACCTGCTGCAGCGTGAGGAAGAGCGCGAGATGATTCCGTTCTGCATCGACGAGCACATCGCGGTGTTGCCTTGGAGCCCGCTGGCACGCGGACGGCTGACGCGCGACTGGGACGAAGGCAGCGACCGGCAGAAGAGCGATGTCTTCGGCGGAACGCTTTACAACGCCACGGAAGATTCGGATCGCGCCATCGTCGCGGCGGTGAAGAAGGTGGCCGATGCGCGTGGCGTGCCTCGTGCGCAGGTGGCATTGTCGTGGGTGGCGCATCGTGACGGCGTGACTGCGCCGATCGTCGGGGCGTCGAAGCCGCAGCATCTCGATGATGCGGTGGCGGCGATCGATCTGGAGCTGACCGAGGAAGAGACGGCCGCTTTGGAGGAGGCTTATACGCCGCGGGCGATCGCAGGGTTCGAGTAAGCGTTGCTTGCGGCAGTTCGGCTATGTTGTTGCCATACGGCGGTCTCGCCGCGCTGCGCGCGGATCGCCAGCGGGGCTGGCTCCTACCAGAGCAACGCATCGCGCTTCTGGTAGGAGCCGGCCCTGCCGGCGATTCAACCCCGCCGCGCCATCGCCTGTTCGATCACGTCCGCGGCCAGCGACGCACCTCGCTCGGCCCGGATGACGCCCGCGGCGCGCTGGGCACGCAAGGCCACGCCTTCGTCAGTCAGGAGGACGCGCAGCTTCGCCGCCGCCCGGTCGGCGCGGTAACGCGATGCCGGCAACACATCGCCCACACCCAGCCGAAGCACACGCGCCGCGTTGTCAGGCTGATCGAAGCCATGCGGCACCACGAGCGCCGGACAACCCGCGCGCAAACTCTCCTGCGTCGTGCCGACACCCCCGTGGTGTACCACTGCGGAAGCGCGCGGGAACAGCGCACCGTGTGACGCGTATTCCACAGCCATCACCCCGGCTGGCAACGTGTCGGGCAAGCGCGCGCGCATCTCGGGCGAGCCGGTGAGCAAGACGGCACGACGTCCGAGCGCGCCTGCCGCCGCCATGCTCTCGCGAAGGAAGGCCTCGCCCGCGTGCACCGCCGCCGATCCCAGCGTAAACACGATCGGCGCGTCACCCGCGTCGAGAAACGCCGACAGCTCCGGGGGAAGGGTTTCGTTGAAGGGCGAGTAACGGCAATAGCCAGTGACCACGCTGTGCGCCGGGGCATCCTGCGGCGCGTGACCCAGCAACGGCGAATACATCGCCAGCACGCCATCGCGCGCGTGCTGTCCGCGATGAAACGGATCGCCCCACACCGACACCGGCGCCAGACCCAGCGACTGCCGGAAGTTGCGCACCGCACGCGTCCACGGTGCGGTCACCCGCTCGCCGATCCGGCGCACCCATGCGCCACGACGCGGCGACGCACGTAAGAAACGGTCGAGTCGCGCCATGCCCGTCGCCGGCGGATCGAAAGCGGAAAGGAACACCGCGGGCGACAGGACGGCGGACAACCACGCCACGCGTGTCGTCTCGCCCAGAATCTGGCCGGCGAAGGCGAGCGTCGACGTGACGATCGCATCGGCCTCCAGACATACCGGCGCCAGCGCGCGGTAGCTCGCGGCGACATCCTCGGCGGCGAGGTCGCGTACGACGAAGCGCGGACCGCGCAGCGGATGGAACGCCCGGGCAGCGAAGGCGGCCTTGTCCTCGGGCTCCGCGATCCCGCTGGCAAGGACGAACCTCAGCCCGGCCTCCGCCACCGCCTCGCGATGAATCGCATGGGCACCGATGGTGACCCGATGGCCCCGCGCCACCAGCTCCCGCCCCACGGACAGGAACGGAAACAGGTCACCCTGCGATCCCACCGTCGCCATCACGATGTGCTTTGCCGCCATGCCCTACTCCCGATGCCCTGGCGCATCGTCGCGGGCGACATGTCGACGCGATGCATGCCTGGCTCGTTGACCTGCCCCGTCCGTAGGGCTAACCTCTGGGCCGCCAGCGGTCTTTATCTCTCTATTCGAATGGAAGGATAAAAGCTAAGAGGGAAGCCGGTGAGAATCCGGCGCTGCCCCGCAGCGGTATGTGGAGACGAGCGCGTCATCAGCACTGGATCGATGGCGATCCGGGAAGCGACACGCAAGGCGGCACCCAGGTGCCACATCCACGAGCCCGAAGACCTGCCGCCGGCCTGGGCGCGCGTGCCGTCATGGGTGCGTGTGCCCTGCCCGACCTGGGCCGTCGCGTTCGCGCGAGGGTCCGGTTCGCCCGCGGGGGCGAAGGTCGACGGCAAGCCGCATGACGCCTTCACGCTGCCGCACCTTCCGTGTGGCAGTGCACGTGCGTCCGCGACGAACCGCCCTTCCCTCCTCTTTGCCACGAAGAGGAATCATCCACATGCCACACGTTACCTACCCCGGTTTTCCCCGCATCGGCCGACGCCGCGAACTGAAGCGCGCGCTCGAAAGTCACTGGAGGGGTGAAACCAGCGCCGACGACCTGCTCACCGTCGCCCGTCAGCTCCGCAAACGCCACTGGCGCCTCGCGCGCGACGCGGGAGCCGACAGCGTTCCCGTCAACGACTTCTCGCTTTACGACCAGGTGCTCGATGCCGCCGTCGCGGTCGACGCCATTCCCCCGCGCTACCGTGCACTCCATCAGCGCGATCCGCTGGCCGGCTATTTCGCCATGGCACGAGGCCGTCAGGACGGCGAAGTCGACCTGCACGCGCTGGAGATGACCAAGTGGTTCGACACCAACTACCACTACATCGTCCCCGAGCTGCAGGCGGGCCAGTCGTTTGCCACGCGCGCCGACAAGGTCGTCGCGGAATATCGTGAAGCCATCGCACTCGGCCATGCGGCGCGCCCCGTACTGCTCGGTCCGCTGACCTTCCTCCGTCTGGCCAAGACCGTCGACGGCAGCGATCCCCTCGCGCTGCTCAATGCGTTGCTGCCGGCGTGGAGCGGTTTGCTCGATGCGCTCGCGGACGCGGGTGCCGACTGGATCCAGGTCGACGAACCGGCCCTCGTGCTCGATCTCGAGCCGGACTGGCAGGCGGCCTATCGCGGCGCTTATGCCGCCATCGGTGAACGGTTGCGCGGCCGCATCCTGCTCGCGACCTACTTCGGCGAGCTCGGCGGCAACCTCGAACTGGCGGCGTCGTTGCCCGTCGCCGGCCTGCATGTCGATCTCGCGCGCGCGCCCGGGCAACTGGATGCCGTGCTCGACGCGCTTCCTGCCGGTCGTGTGCTGTCCGCCGGCGTGCTCGACGGCCGCAACATCTGGTTGAGCGACCCGTCCGCCATCGCGCCGCGCATCGCCCGCGCACGCGAGCGCCTCGGCGACGGGCGTCTCTGGCTGTCGACCTCGTGCTCGCTGCTGCACGTGCCGATCGATGCGTCGGAAGAAAAGCACCTGCCGGGTTCGATCGGTGACTGGCTGTCGTTCGCGCGGCAGAAGATCGTCGAGCTGCGACGCTATGCCGATGCCGCCGTCGGCGACGAAACGGCGCAGCTCGCGCTCGCGCGTCAGCAAGCGACAGTGGAGGCGCGGCTGCTTTCTCCCGACGTGCTGCGCACCGAGGTGCGGGCGCGCGTGCGTGGACTGACGCCCCAGTTCGGACAGCGCCGCTCGGCCTACGCGTTTCGCGCGAATGTGCAGAAGCAGCGCTTCGGCCTGCCCGACCTGCCGACCACCACCATCGGTTCGTTTCCGCAGACCACGGAACTACGCCTTGCGCGTGCCGCGCATCGCTCGGGCAAGCTCGACGACGAGGCTTATACGGCCGTGCTTCGCGAGGAGGTGCGGCGCGCCGTGACGTTTCAGGAAGAAGCGGGGCTCGATGTCCTCGTGCACGGCGAGCCCGAGCGCAACGACATGGTCGAGTACTTCGGCGAACAGCTGCAAGGCTACGCGTTCACGTCTCTGGGCTGGGTGCAGAGTTACGGCTCGCGCTGCGTCAAGCCGCCGATCGTCTTCGGTGACGTGGCGCGTCCCGCCGCGATGACCGTCGCCTGGTCCGCATACGCCCAGTCCCTGACCGCCAGGCCGATGAAGGGCATGCTCACCGGTCCGGTGACGATGCTGCAGTGGTCGTTCGTACGTGACGATCTCCCGCGTGCCGAGGTGTGCCGACAGATCGCCCTGGCTTTGCGTGACGAGGTCCACGATCTCGAAAAAGCCGGCATCGGCATCGTGCAGATCGACGAGCCGGCGCTGCGCGAAGGCCTGCCGCTGCGCCGGCGTGACTGGGCCGCCTATCTGGACTGGGCGGTCGACGCGTTCCGGATCACCGCGGGTGGCGTCAGCGACTCGACCCAGATCCATACCCACATGTGCTACTCGGAGTTCAACGACATCATCGAGGCGGTCGCCGCGATGGACGCGGACGTGATCTCGATCGAGACCAGCCGCTCGCGGATGGAGCTGCTGGACGCCTTCACACGGTTCCGCTACCCGAACGGGATCGGCCCCGGCGTCTACGACATCCACTCCCCGCGCGTGCCCGGCAAGGAGGAAATGGCCGATCTGCTGTCCCGGGCGCTCCAGGTGCTTCGTCCGGACCAGCTCTGGGTCAATCCCGATTGCGGCCTGAAGACCCGCGGCTGGCCCGAGGTAGCTGAGGCCCTGACCGGAATGGTGGCCGTGGCCCGGGCGGCCCGCGAACGGCTGGCGGAGGTGGCCTGACGGAAAAAGGGGCACCGTGTCCCCGCGCTGTTGGCCTTTCGCGCGCGGGGCGCGCTCCCACACGGCGGCTGCCGTAGGAGCGCGCCCCGCGCGCGAAAAGCCAACAGAGCGGGCGGCAACCCCCTCCCAACCCCTCCTACCCCTTCCCCCGCTGAACATCCATGCAATCGTCACCCGCCGGGGGTACCCTTGCCGCTGCAAACCGGCGACGGGGCGTGTATCATGGCGCGCCCCATTTATCTCTTTATCCGTAAAGAAGGATATATACCCTCGATGAGCAATTTCCTCTTCACCTCCGAGTCGGTCTCCGAAGGCCATCCGGACAAAATCGCCGACCAGATCTCCGACGCCGTTCTGGACGCCATCCTGGCCCAGGACCCGCGTGCGCGCGTGGCCTGCGAGACGCTGGTGAAGACCGGTGTCGCCATCGTCGCGGGTGAGATCACCACCAGCGCCTGGATCGATCTGGAAGCGCTGACCCGTAAGGTCATCCTCGACATCGGCTACGACTCCTCGGAAGTCGGCTTCGACGGCGAGACCTGCGGCGTTCTCAACCTGATCGGCAAGCAGTCGCCCGACATCAACCAGGGCGTGGACCGCAAGAAGCCGGAAGAACAGGGCGCTGGCGACCAGGGCCTGATGTTCGGCTATGCGACCAACGAA
This sequence comes from Dyella sp. 333MFSha, assembly GCF_900102405.1. NCBI lineage: Bacteria > Pseudomonadati > Pseudomonadota > Gammaproteobacteria > Lysobacterales > Rhodanobacteraceae > Dyella > Dyella sp. 333MFSha. Next base: position 348,052 of record NZ_FNBR01000002.1, read on the forward strand.
ACCACCGAGTACATGCCCGCGGCGATCCACTACGCGCATCGTCTCGTCGAGCAGCAGACCAAGGTCCGCAAGAAGAAGAACTCGCCGCTGCCGTGGCTTCGCCCGGATGCCAAGAGCCAGGTCACCCTGCGCTACGAGAACGGCGAAGCCGTCGCCATCGACGCCGTCGTGCTCTCGACCCAGCACGATCCCGACGTCAAGCAGAAGGACCTGATCGAAGGCGTGCGCGAGCTGATCCTCAAGCCCGTGCTGCCGGCGAAGCTCCTGCACAAGGGCACCAAGTTCCACATCAACCCGACCGGCAAGTTCGTCATCGGCGGACCGGTGGGCGACTGCGGCCTGACCGGCCGTAAGATCATCGTCGACACCTACGGCGGCTGGGCCCGTCACGGTGGTGGCGCGTTCTCGGGCAAGGATCCGTCCAAGGTCGACCGTTCGGCTGCCTATGCCGCGCGCTACGTCGCCAAGAACATCGTCGCGGCCGGCCTCGCCGACCGTTGCGAAATCCAGGTCAGCTACGCCATCGGCGTCGCCGAGCCGACCTCGATCTCGGTGACCACCTTCGGTACCGGCAAGATCCCCGACGAGAAGATCGAGAAGCTGATTCGCAAACATTTCGACCTGCGCCCGTACGGCATCATCCAGATGCTCGATCTGGTCCACCCGATGTACCAGCCGACCGCCTCCAACGGTCACTTCGGCCGCAAGCCGTACGACGTCACCGACAAGAACGGCAACACGTTCACGGCGTTCTCCTGGGAGAAGACCGACAAGGCTGACGTCCTGCGCGACGCCGCCGGCCTCGGCGCGACGGTTGCTCGTCGCAAGTAAGTTTTGTGCGACATGCGATAGGAAACGGGCGCCTTCGGGCGCCCGTTTTCGTTCAGGAACTTCAGAAAGTTGCCGCCGGGGTCACAACGCTTTCATGGCTGGAATGAGACACCTGAGAGCCGTTACCGTGCTACCGGAGAATCCATGATGTCACGCACCCTGCCCCGCCTCATCGCGACCGCGCTACTCGTGGCTGCCGTTCCTTTCGCCGCCCATGCGCAGGACGACACCAAGCAGACCGATTCCAAGGGCGGTACCCCGACCGATGCCGGCTTCGTCACCAATGCCAGCGGCGCAGGCCTGGCCGAAGTGGAGCTGGGCAAGATCGCCGTGACCAACGGCGGATCGGCCAAGGTGAAGTCGTTCGGCCAGCACATGGTCGACGACCACACCAAGTCGGGCGAGGAGCTGAAGAATCTTGCGAGCGGAGACCGCGGCTATGCCACCGCCGAGAGTCCGCCGCCCGCGAACCAGAAAGACATCGACGCGCTGAAGCGCCTCAATGGCGCGGCGTTCGACAAGGAATACGCGAAGGTCGCCGTCGCCGATCACGAAAAGGCCATCGCCATCTTCGAGGTCGAGGCCGAGAAGGGCTCGAACAAGGAACTGCAAGCCTTCGCGAAGAAGACCCTGCCGACGCTGAAGCAACATCTGAAGATGGCTCGGGCGCTGAACAGCGGGAAATAAGACCTGTAGGAGCGCGCCTCGCGCGCGATGCCCTTAACGCCTGACGCACGATGGTCAGCGCAAGAGCATCGCGCGCAGGCGCGCTCCTACATTTTTAGGGGCGATGCCGGACGAAGCCGCGCAACGTCAGCCCCGGGGACGTGACGAATGCCTTCGGCTGGGCCATACCTTCATCGGCCGCGATGAAGAGGAACTGGTCGTCGTCCAATACGTAGCTGGCGGGCAGGCGCTTACCCGCGTCGTCGCCCATGCTGTCGATCCAGGTGATCGACTTCGGCTGCGTGGTCGTATCGAGCACGAAGTGTCCGGCGAGCAGCACCTCGCCGCCTTCCCGACGCACCGAGAAGGTATCGCCCTCGATGAGGGTGATCGCGCCATGCCCGCCGTGGTCATCCGGCGGGTCGATGATGCCGTTATCTTCGAACCGAACCTGGCGCCACTGACCCTGGAGGGTGTCGAAATCGTCCATGATTTTCATGCTCAGCCGTTACGGTTCGAACCCGACAGCACGTCCACCCACACGGCGAGCACCAGGATCGCGCCCTTGATGATCATCTGCCAGGAGTTGTCGACATCCATCAGCTGCATGCCGCTGTCGAGGCTGGCCATGACGAGGGCGCCGATCAGCGCGCCGTAGACCGTGCCGGAACCGCCGCGCATCGACGTGCCGCCGATGAAACAGGCGGAAATGGCGTCCAGCTCGCCGCCGGTACCGGCGGAGGGCGAACCCGAACCGGTGCGGGCCACGGTGATGATGCCGGCGAAAGCGCACATCAGGCCCATCAGCGCGAACACGACCAGCTTGACCCGGGCGACGTTGACGCCCGAGAGGCGCGTCGCCTCCATGTTGCCGCCGACCGCGTAGATATGGCGACCGAACACGGTCTGGGTGGAGACGTAGGTGAATACGGCGAGCAGGCCGAGCAGGATCATCACCGGAATGGGGATGCCGTTGGCGTCGTTGAGCGTGCGCACGAAGCCGAAGATAACCGCGCCGATGGCGACCAGCTTGACCGCATCGACCCAGACCGCGCCCTGCTGCAGACCGAGCTTGCCCCGACGCATGCGCCGGCGGACGGTCAGCGCGACCATGGCAAGGAAGATGATGGCGCCGATCCAGCGCGACATCGCCACCGGGACGAAGCCCTGGCCGAGCTGGATGAGGTCATCCGGCGCCGGCGCGATGGTGGAGCTGCCGGTGATGTAAAGCACGATACCGCGGAAGGCCAGCATGCCGCCGAGACCGACGATGAACGACGGCACGCGCATCTTGGTGACCACGAAGCCGTTGAACGCACCGATAAGCAGGCCGAGCAGCAGCACGGCGCCGATGGACGTCCACGTGCCCCAGCCCTGGTTGACCGTGAGGATGGCGACCACGCCACCCAGCAGGCCGAGCTGCGAGCCGATCGACAGATCGATCTCGCCCGCGATGATGACGAACACCATGCCGCAGGCAAGCATGCCGGTGATGGCCATCTGCCGGAACAGGTTGGACAGGTTGCCGGGCGTGATGAAGGCCTGGTCGGTCTTTACGTGAAAAAACACCCAGATGAGCGCGACGGCGATGAGCAGCGCGAGGATCTTGTAGCGGACGAACAGTTGCTGGATTTGCTGGGCCTGCATGGAGGAGCTTCCGTGGTGGCGCGTGGATGGGTTCGAAGGATCAGGCCGCGTGTGCGGGCCCCTCGGCGGCGTGTGAAATCGCGGCGGCGAGCACCTGCTCCTGCGTCAGACCGACGTTCTTGAAGTCGCCGCGAAGCTTGCCCTCGCCGACGACGAGAACGCGATCGCTCACGCCGAGCACCTCGGGCATCTCCGAGGAGACCATGATGATGGCGACGCCCTTGGCGGCCAGTTCGAACATCAGCTTGTAGATGTCGTACTTGGAGCCGACGTCGACGCCGCGGGTCGGCTCGTCGAGGATAAGCACCTTGGGGCCGGGCAACAGCATTTTGGTCAGGACCGCCTTCTGCTGGTTGCCGCCGGACAATCCGACGATCGCCAGTTCGGGACTGGCCGTCTTGACGCGCAGCCGCTTGATCTCGGTGTCGACCACCTGCAGCTCGGCCTGACGGTCGATCTGCCCGGCGTGCGCATAATGCGCCAGCGTGGCGAGCGTGATGTTGTCGCCCACACCCAGCAGCGGCACGATACCCTGGCGTTTACGGTCTTCCGGCACCAGCGACAGACCGGCCTTGATCGCCTGCTCGGGCGAACGGATCTTGATCGACTTGCCCTCGAGCACCAGCTCGGCCTCGTAGCGGCCGGGGTAGGCGCCGAAGATCGCCGAGACCAGTTCGGTACGACCCGCGCCGACGAGCCCGGCGATACCGACGATCTCGCCGCGACGCACTTCGAACGAGATGTCGTCGACGCGCTTGCGGTTCGGGTTGGCCACGTCCCAGCAGGTGACGTGCTTCGCCTCGAAGATCACCTCGCCGATGTCGTGGTCCATCTTCGGGAACAGGTTTTCGATCTCGCGCCCGACCATCGCGGTGATGATCGTGTGCGTGGTCATCTCGCTCATCGGCTTCGTGACGATGTGCTTGCCGTCGCGGATGACCGTGACCGTGTCGCACACGCGTGCCACTTCGTCGAGCTTGTGAGAGATGTAAACGCAGGCCACACCGTCGCGCTTGAGGTCCTCGATGATCGACAACAGCGTGTCGGTCTCGGAGGAGGTCAGCGACGACGAGGGCTCGTCGAGGATCAGCAGGCGCGCGTTTTTCGCCAGCGCCTTGGCAATCTCGAACAACTGCTGGTAGCCGCCGCCGTAGTTCATGACAGGGGCCGCTACGTTGACGTCCTTGAGCTTGAGCCGGGCGAGCAGCGCCTCGGCCTTCGCATACATGGCGTCGTAATCCATCACACCGCCGAATTTACGGATCTCGTTGCCGAGAAAGATGTTCTCGGCGACGGAGAGCTGCGGTACCAGCATCAGCTCCTGGTGGATGATCACTATGCCGGCCGCTTCGCTGTCACGCACCGACTGCGCCCGCAGCGGCTTGCCGTCAAAGAGGATCTCGCCTTCCCACGTGCCATAGGGGTACACGCCGGAGAGGACTTTCATCAGGGTCGACTTGCCTGCGCCGTTCTCTCCGCACAGGCCCACGCATTCACCGGGCCGCACGGCCAGGTCGATGCCATTGAGCGCACGTACGCCGGAGAATTCCTTGACGATCTGGCGCATCTCGAACAGGTATTCGCTCACGGTCTTCCTCACTCAAGGTGGCGCCCCGCACGAAGCGGGGCGCCCCCGATCTTACTGACCCACCTGGGCCTGGGTATAGAAGCCGTCCTTGACCACGAGATCGACGTTCTGCTTGGTCAGCAGGGTCGGGGTCAGCAGGATGGTGTTGATGTCGCCCTTGCCGTTGTTCATCTTGGAGGTGAAGTTCGGCGCCTTGCCCTGGGCGAGGTCGACCGCAAGGTTGGCGGCATCCGTGGCGATGGTCTTGATCGGCTTGTAGACCGTCATGGTCTGCGTACCGGCCTTGATCCGCTTGATCGCGGCGAGATCGGCGTCCTGACCCGACACGGCGACCTTGCCGGCGAGCTTCTGGCCGTTCAGCGCGGCGATGGCGCCACCCGCGGTGCCGTCATTGGAAGCGACGATGCCCTGGATGTTGTTCTTGTTGGCGGTCAGCGCGTTTTCGATGATCGACTGCGCGTTGGAGGCCAGCCACTCGTTGGTCCACTGCTGACCGACGATCTTGATGTCGCCCTTGTCGACCAGCGGCTTGAGCACCTTCATCTGGCCTTCGCGGAGGATCTTGGCGTTGTTGTCGGTGGGCGCGCCGCCGAGCAGGAAGTAGTTGCCCTTGGGTGCGGCGTTGACCACGCCCTGGGCCTGCATCTGACCGACCTTGTCGTTGTCGAACGAGATGTAGGCGTCGACGTCGGCGTTGAGGATCAGGCGATCATAGGAGATGACCTTGATGCCGGCCTTCTTCGCTTCGGCCACGACGGTCGTCAGGGTCTTGGCGTTGAACGGCACGATGACGATGACGTCGACCTTGCGCGAGATCAGGTTCTCGATCTGCTGGATCTGCTTCTGCTCGTTGGCATCGGCGGACTGCACCGAGACCGTGGCGCCCTTGGCTTCAGCGGCAGCCTTGAAATAATCGCGGTCCTTGGTCCAGCGCTCGACGCGCAGGTCGTCGATGGAGAAGCCGATGACCGGCTTTTCCTTGCTGGCGTGCGCCTGCGGCGCCGCGAAAATACTGGCGCCGACCATCGATACGGCGAGCAACGTGTATAGGGCGTTGTGCTTCATGCTCATCTCCATGCTTCTGGGTTCACCCTCTTCAGGGCGGAAATTCGTCGCCTCAGGCGGCGTCGGAATACAGCGGCTTCAAACGCTCGTACGAGCGGCGGAACAGAGGGTGACGTGTTTGAAGAAAATATGCATGACGCGCTGCATCGGGCTCGCGGACGGCGGTAACCTCCGGCATCGGGCAGGCCTCATCCAGCGTGGCTTGCGGGTCCACCGCCAGGCGTGCGAGACGGGCCGCGCCGAGCGCCGGGCCGACTTCGCCACCGGCGCGCAACACCAGCTTCTTGCCCAGAATGTCGGCCAGCATCTGAGTCCAGTAGGCACTACGCGAGCCGCCGCCGATGACCGTGATCTCGTCGGCCACCAGGCCGGTCGACTCGACCGCCAGCAAGCCGTCGAGCAGACCCAGGCCGACACCCTCGAGCGTGGCGTTGGCGAGATCCGCGCGCAGCGTGCCCGGACCCAGGTTGGTGAATGAGCCGCGTGCATGAGCATCGTTGTGCGGCGTGCGCTCACCCGTGAGGTAAGGCAGGAACACCGGGCCGTCGGGTTTCAGGCCGGCGGCTTCGGCTTCCGCCAGCAGTGCCGGGACATCCTTGAAGCCCGTGAGGCGGGCGGTGAAGTCCAGGCAGCTGGCCGCGTTGAGCATCACCGACATCAGGTGCCAGGTGTCCGGCAAGGCATGGCAGAAGCTGTGCACGGCCTGCTCGGGGCTGGCACGGAAACCATCGGACACCGCGAAGTACACGCCCGAGGTGCCCAGCGAGAGCATCGCCTGACCGCTGCGGACGATACCCACGCCGACGGCACCCGCCGCGTTGTCGCCACCACCGGCGGCGACGGGCACGGTATCCATGCCCCATCGATCCGCCAGCTCCCGGCTCAGCCGACCCGCCGGCTGGCTGCCTTCGAAGACCTCGGGCATGTGCGAACGATCCAGGCCGGTCGCGGCGAGCATCGCATCGCTCCACTGACGCTTCTCGACGTCGAGCCAGAGCGTGCCGGCCGCGTCGGAGGCATCGGTCATGTACTCACCGGTGAGCTTCAGCCGCAGATAGTCCTTGGGCAGCAGCACCCTGGCGACCTGCGCGAAGATCTCGGGCTCGTGCTTGCGGACCCAGGCGAGCTTGGGCGCCGTGAAGCCCGGAAAAGCGACGTTGCCGGTGATCGAGCGGAAGCCCGGCACCTTTTCCAGTTCGGCACCCTCGATATCGGACCGGGTGTCGTTCCAGAGAATCGCGGGCCGCAGGATATTGTCTGACTTATCGAGAAGGGTCGCGCCGTGCATCTGGCCCGAGAGACCGATGGCCGCCACACGGCGGGCATCGGCACCCTTGAGGACATCCGTGACCGCCGCCTCGGTGGCCGCCCACCAGGCCGCGGGATCCTGCTCGGACCAGCGCGGCCTGGGATGGGACACCTCGAGCGGGCTGGACGCACTGGCCCGCACGGCCCCCGTGTCGTCGATCAGCACCGCCTTCACCGACGAGGTGCCGAGGTCGATACCGAGGTACATGCGTGCCTGTGCTTCCATCAAAACGAACTCCCTATCAGCCGTAGATATAACGGTTGACGATATTTTCGAGCAATTCCTGGCCGCCGGAGACGTGCTTCGGGTGGATGTCGCGTGCGATCGCCTCGTCCGACAGGGAAGCGAGCGTGAAACCACCGTTGAGGATCTTCGCACCCAGCTCGGCATCCCAGCCAGCGTAGCGCTTCGCCTTGAAGTCGGCGAGGGCGTCGCGCTCGATCAGTTTCGCCGCACGCTCGAGGCTCAGCGCCAGCGCGTCGATACCACCGATGTGACCGTGGAAGAGATCCTCCGCCGCGCTGCTCTGGCGACGCACCTTGGTGTCGAAGTTGTAACCGCCCGTGGTGAAGCCGCCGGCCTTGAGGATCTCATAGGTCACCAGGGTGAGCTCTTCGACACTGTTCGGGAACTGGTCGGTGTCCCAGCCGTTCTGCGGATCGCCGCGGTTGGCGTCGATCGAGCCGAACAGACCCAGCGCGATGGAGGTGGCGACCTCGTGCTGGAACGAATGGCCGGCCAGCGTGGCGTGGTTCGCTTCGAGGTTGGTCTTGACCTCGTTCTCCAGACCGAAGTCCTTGAGGAAGCCGTACACCGTGGCGCTGTCGTAGTCGTACTGGTGCTTGGTGGGCTCCTGCGGCTTCGGCTCGATCAGGATCGTGCCCTTGAAGCCGAGCTTGTGCTTGTGTTCGACGACCATCTGGAAGAACCGGCCCAGCTGCGCGCGCTCGCGCTTGAGGTCGGTGTTGAGCAGGGTCTCGTAGCCTTCGCGGCCGCCCCACAGCACGTAGTTCTCACCGCCGAGGCGATGCGTGGCTTCCATGGCGTGACGGACCTGCGTCGCGGCGTAGGCGAACACTTCCGGCTGCGGATTGGTCGCGGCACCGGCGGCGTAGCGCGGGTTGCTGAACACGTTGGCCGTGCCCCAGAGCAGCTTCACGCCGGTTTCGGCCTGCTTCTTCTCGAGCACGTCGACCATCGCGGCGAAGTTGTTCCGGTATTCGGCGAGGTTCGCGCCTTCCGGTGCCACGTCGGTGTCGTGGAACGTGTAGAACGGCGTGCCGAGGCGGGAAAAGAAGTCGAAGGCGGCGTCGGCTTTCTCACGCGCCTTCTCCAGCGGGTCGCCCGCGGTCTGCCAGGGACGCTCGAACGTGCCGGCACCGAAGACATCCGAGCCCGGCCACACGAAGGTGTGCCAGTAGCAGACGGCGAGGCGCAGGTGCTCGGCCATGCTCTTGCCAAGGATCTGCTTCTTCGCATCGTAGTGATGGAAGGCGAGCGGATTGTCCGACTGCGGACCTTCGTAGGCGATCTTCGGAATGTGCGAAAAGTACGACATAACAAATCCTTGACAAACAGGGGGGCGAATTCCGTCGATGCTGACGATCCGGGGGCATACCGCGCAATTGCGATTTCAGTCGCCACCCCGGTACTTTTCTTTGCCGCGGTGCGTCATGGCCGGGAGCGCGGATTCCTGCTAGTTTTCGCCGCCATGGCACCGCACCGCATCGCCCTGCTTTTCAATGCCAACAAGGTGTATGACCGTCAGGTCATCGCCGGGATTGGGCATTACCTCAACAGCACGCGGGTAGAGTGGGACCTCTTCATGGAAGAGGACTTCCGCAGCCGGATGCGCGACATCCACGACTTCCAGGGCGACGGCGTCATCGCCGACTTCGACGACCCCGACGCCCCGGATGCGTTGCGCGACCTGCACATCCCCGTGGTCGCCGTCGGCGGCTCCTACCACGACGCTTCCGCCTATCCGGCGGGCGTTCCCTATATCGCCACCGACAATGCGCGCCTCGTGCGGCTGGCCTATGACCACCTGATCGAGCAGGGCCTCACGCGCTTCGCCTTCTACGGCATCCCCCCGAGCCCGGGCAGCCGCTGGGCGCAGGAGCGCGAACACGCCTTCGAGGCCATCGTTCGCGAGGAATCCATCGACGGCGTCGTCTACGAAGGCTCCCCCACCAGTGCGGGTGGCTGGGGCCACGCGGTGGAGGAACTGATCACGTGGCTGGCCGAGCTGCCCAAGCCCATCGGCATCATCGCCGTGACTGACGCCCGTGCGCGCCAGCTCCTGCAGGCCTGCGTCATGGGTGGCTTCGCGGTACCGGAGCAGATCGCGATCGTCGGTATCGACAACGACCCGATGGCCCAGCTGCTGACGCGCATCCCGCTGACGTCGGTGATTCAGGGTGCCGAGGAGATGGGGCGCACCGCGGCGCACCTGCTGCACCAGATGCTGCGGGGCGTGGATTGCTCGAGCTCGCGCATCCTCGTGCCACCGGTGGGCATCAACGTGCAGGTCTCGAGCCGCTTCCAGCCGATGCGCAGCCCGCACGTCATGCGCGCCAGCCACTATATCCGTCAGTACGGCTGCCTCGGCATCAAGACCGAACAGGTCGCCGACTACGTGGGCGTATCGCGGACCGTGCTCGAGGAACATTTCAAGCGCGAGCTCAAGCAGACCGTCCATCAGGTGATCCTTAAGCACAAGCTCGACACGGCCTGCGACCTCATCGCCAACTCCGACGTGCCGCTCGCGGACATCGCGCTGCGTTGCGGCTTCACGTCGCTGCAATACATGTATGCGGTATTCCGTCGTGAGTACGACTGCACGCCGCGCCAGTACCTCGACCTCCATCGCAAGACGACGACCTGATCGCCGTCCGCAGGGAACGCTCTACCCATGCCCGTATCGAATACCACCGCCTGGGGACAGCTCCCCGACGGCCGCCCGCTCCACCGCTGGACCCTGCGCAACGCCCGCGACGCGCAGATCGACATCACCGACCTCGGCGGCACCCTGCTCTCGTGGCAGGCGCCGGACCGGCAGGGACGCGTCGGCGACATTCTGCTCGGTCACGCCGACGCGCAGCAGTACCTCGCCTCCACGGCGTATATGGGCGCCATCGTCGGACGCTGGGCCAACCGCATACGCGGGGGACGCTTCAGCGTCGACGGCATCGACTACCGGGTGGACCGCAATGACGGCGGCAACCACCTGCACGGCGGCCACGACGGTTTTCACCTGCAGCGCTGGGACGTCGAACCGGACGGCGACGCCTTGCTGCTACGCCTCGTCTCACCCGAGGGGGATGGCGGCTTTCCGGGCGAAGTGCGGGTGACCCTGCGCGTGCAGCTGGAGGACGACGGCAGCCTCGACCTCCGCTATGAGGCGGAAAGCGATGCCCCCACGCCGCTCAGCCTCACGGCGCACCCGTACTTCAACCTCAACGACCGCCGCCCGGATATCCGCGACCACGTCATCCGTATCGACGCGGATGAGTTTCTGGCCATCGACGCGGGCGCGATCCCGGTCGGCCGCCAGCATGTCGCCGGTACGGCCTTCGACTTCCGCGAACCGGCGCCGATCGGATCGCGGCTGCATTGGCCGGACCCCCAGCTACAGCTGGTGGGAGGCTTCGATCACTGCTACATCCCGCATGGGCCCGTGGGCGAGGCGGCCCGCGTCGTCGCCGTGGTCAGCGAGCCGTCCAGCGGACGCCGCCTCACGGTGAGGACCGACCGGCCGGGGCTGCAGTTCTACAGCGGCCAGAAACTGGCCGGTCAGCCGGGCCGTCACGGGGACGCCTACGGCCCGTTTGCCGGCTTCGCGCTCGAGGCCCAGGCCTTTCCGGACCAGGTCAACGGCAGCGAGGCCGAGGGCGCGATCCTCCGGCCCGGCGTCACCTGGCGCCAGCACACCCGGTACACCGTCGATACGGACTGAAGGGCAGCGCTGGCTCCCGCCGGGTACAATGGGGGATGTCTCTTATCCAACTCCTCAATGTCGACTACAGCGTCGGCGGCCCGCTCCTGCTCGAACAGGTGAATCTCTCCCTCGACGCCGGCGAACGCGTCTGCGTCGTCGGGCGCAACGGCGCGGGCAAGTCCACCCTGCTCAAGCTCATCGCCGGCGAGATCCACGCCGAAGACGGTGAGATCCGCCTGCAGGGCGGTACGCGCATCGCGCGCCTGACGCAGGAAGTCCCGCAGGACACCACCGGCAGCGTGTTCGACGTGGTGGCCGACGGCCTTGGGGAACTGGGTCATCTGCTCGCGCGCTATCACCATCTGCTCGAAGAGGGCGACATGGATGCCCTCGGCGACGTGCAGACGCAGATCGAGGCCCACAACGCCTGGGATCTGGACTCGCGCGTCCAGCAGGTGATCGAGCGCCTCGAGCTTCCCGCGGGCACCGACTTCGCCGACCTCTCCGGCGGCATGAAGCGTCGCGTGCTTCTGGGCCAGGCCCTGGTTCGCGACCCGAACCTCCTCCTGCTCGACGAGCCGACCAACCACCTCGATATCGAGGCGATCGCGTGGCTCGAAGGTTTCCTCAAGAGCTTCACCGGCAGCATCGTCTTCATCACCCATGACCGCAGCTTCTTGCGCGCGCTGGCGACCCGCATCGTCGAGATCGACCGCGGCAGCGTCACCAGCTGGCCGGGCGACTACGACAACTACCTGCGCCGCCGCGAAGAGCGCCTGCACGCCGAAGCCCAGGCCACCGCGCACTTCGACCGCAAGCTGGCCCAGGAAGAAGTCTGGATTCGGCAGGGCATCAAGGCACGCCGCACGCGTAACGAAGGGCGCGTTCGCGCCCTGAAGGCACTGCGTCGCGAACGTGGCGAACGTCGCGAGCAGACCGGCACCGCGAAGATCACGCTGGGCAATGCGCAGTCGTCCGGGCGCAAGGTGGTCGACGTCAAGCACGTCACCCACGGCTACGGCGGGCGCACGCTGCTGAAAGACCTTTCCACCACGATCATGCGCGGTGACCGTGTCGGCATCATGGGCCCCAACGGCGCGGGCAAATCCACGCTGCTGAAGATCCTGCTGGGCGAACTCAAGCCGCAGACGGGCGAATCCACGCTCGGCACCAGCCTGCAGATCGCCTACTTCGACCAGCACCGCTCCACGCTGGACGACAGCATGAACGCGCTGGACAACGTGGCCGAAGGCCGTGAATACATCGAGCTCAACGGGCAGCGGAAGCACATCATCGGCTACCTGCAGGACTTCCTGTTCTCGCCGGAGCGTGCACGCGCGCCGATCACCCGCCTGTCCGGCGGCGAGCGCAACCGCCTGCTGCTGGCCAAGCTGTTCGCGCAGCCGTCCAACCTGCTGGTGATGGATGAACCGACCAACGACCTCGATGTCGAGACGCTGGAACTGCTCGAAGAACTGCTCAACGAATACACCGGCACCCTGCTGCTCGTGTCTCACGATCGTGACTTCATCGACAACGTCGTGACCAGCACGCTCGTGCTTGAAGGCGACGGCGACGTCGGCGAGTACATCGGCGGTTACAGCGACTGGCTGCGACAGAAGCCCGCGATCGAGGCGGCGAAGGCCGCCAACGCCGCCAGCGCGAAGCCAGCGGCACCCGCCGCGGCACCGGCAGCCGCTCCCGTCGCCGCACCGAAGAAAAAGCTGTCCTTCAAGGAACAGCGCGAGCTGGACCTGCTGCCGGCGAAGCTCGAAGAACTCGAGACGGAGATCGCGAAGCGCACCGAGGCGATGAACGACCCGAAGTACTACCAGCAGGATGCGGCCGCGATCACGCGGGCGAACGACGAACTGGCGAAGGTGCAGGCCGAGCTGGATGCGGCCTTCGCGCGCTGGGAAGAACTCGAAGGCTGATCAGAGCTGGAATACCTCGACCACGCGTGACAGTTCCGCGGCCTGATCTTCGAGGCTCCTGGCCGCGGCCGCGGCCTCCTCGACCAGCGCCGAATTCTGCTGGGTCGACTCATCCATGCGGGACACCGCATGGTTGATCCGGCCGATCTGCTCCGACTGGTCGCTGGACGCGCGACTGACCTGGCCCATGAGATCGGCCACATCGCGGATGCGGCCGATCACGACCTGCATGTTGCGGCCAGCGTCGGTGACCAGACCGTGACCGGCGTCCACCTGGGCGACCGATTCATTGATCAGTGCTTCGATTTCCTTCGCCGCACTGGAACTGCGCTGCGAGAGGCTACGGACTTCTTCGGCCACCACGGCGAATCCCTTGCCCTGCTCCCCTGCGCGAGCCGCTTCCACCGCCGCGTTCAGCGCCAGAATATTGGTCTGAAAGGCAATGCCATTGATGATGCCGATGACATCGACGATGCGCTGCGCCGACGCCTGGATGCCGTTCATCGCCTCCACCGCCTCTTGCATCGAGCCCGCCTCCTGCTGCACGGCGACGCTGGCATCCCCAGCCAGGGTGCTGGCCCGCTCGGAGTGAGCCGCGTTATCGCGCACGGTACGGGTGAGCAGGTCCAGACTGGACGCCGTCAGCTGCAGCTCGTGGGCTTGTGTTTCGGTACGTGACGACAGATCCGCATTGCCCGCCGCGATCTCGGACGTGCTCCCCGTCATGCTGGCGGCAGCCTTGCGCACCGATCGGGCGATATCGCCCAGTCCATCGCCGATACCGTCGATCGACCGCATCAGCTGACCGATCTCGTCGGCACGGGTCGAGCCGATACGCGCGGTGAGATCGCCCTCGGCCAGCCTGCGCGCCGCGTTGACCGCTTCAGCAAGCGGACGCGTGATCCGCGAGCGGATCGCCACGAACAGCACGATGCACAGGGCGACGACCAGCACGATGCTCGCACCGATCGCGACCATGGTCAGGTGACGCACCGGGCCGTACAGCTCATCGAGGTCGATCGTGCCAGCGACCAGCCAGCTCCAGGCGGCATTGGTCGCGTAGATCGACAACCGGTCGACCACGCGACCCTGCGCGTCGATCCGGTAGCGCATCTCGCCCTCCCGCGCGTTGAGCATGCGGCCAAAGACCGGCTTGCCTTCGACGTCCATGACCTTCAGCGCGGCACCCGGCGCCCTCGCGGCGGCGTCCGTCGCCGTCGGGTCGACGATGAGCGTGCCGTAGCGCTTTCCGGGGGCCGCGTCGATGACGGCAAAGTGGCCCGTCTCACCGATGCGGATCGAGGCGATCTCCTGGGCGAGGCGCGCCATCTCGGCACTGATCTCCACGCCGACGAAATAGACGCCGATCACCTTGCCGCTCTCGTCCGGGATCGGCTCGTAGCGGGTGATATACGGCCGGTCGAACAGCACGGCGGGCCCACCATACGACTTGCCGGCGAGCAGCAGCGGAAAGGCCGGATGCGCGTGATCCAGCGACGTGCCCACGGCACGCGATCCGTCGTCTTTCTTCAGCGAGGTGGTCACGCGGACGAAATCCTGCCCGTCGCGCACGAACAGCGTGGCGACCACATGGGCGCCGGACGAGAACTGGTCGATGAGCGTGACATCGTCGTTCAGCACTTTGCCGCCGTGCATGAGCGCCGGCACGGATCTCCCGGCCATCGTCACCCGGTGCGCGTCGTCCACCGTAAACCGCGCCGGAAAATAGCTCTGGAAGACCGCCAGAAAGCGATCGGACTCCGCGACCAGCGCGCCGCTGAACGTGTTTACCGTCGCGATGATCGACCGGTTGCCACGAGCGAGTTCCTCGCGCGCCCGCGATTCGAGTTGTCTCGACACCATGCTGGTGATGACGAGGGTGAGTGCCGCGACCCCCAGGGCCACGATGCCGACGACCTGCAATGTCAGGCGTGCACCCACGCTCATGCCGCGCGGAGCGCGGCCCTTGTTCTCATTCATAAGGTGCCCTGCCCCGGAATTGGTCAGCGACACCCCACGGATGCCGCTCGCACCCGTTTTCGGCAAGTTATTTCGAGACTTTAATCTCAATCCCGGAGATCTGGCCTCAACCGGTGTTCTGCAGACCCTGCGACACGCCGTTGACGCAGGCCACGAGTGCGTTGAGCAACGCATCGTCCTTGCCTTCGGTGGCACGCCAGCGACGCAGCAGATCGACCTGCAGAAGGCTCATCGGATCCACGTACGGGTTGCGCAGACGGATCGAGGTCGCCAGACGGGGATCGCCGGCCAGCAACTCCGAGGCGCCCTTGAGCTTCAGCACCCAGGCCACGGTCCGCTCGAACTCGGCGCGGATCATGGGGAAGAACCGTTCGTGGAGCGGCCCGGCCAGCTGCGAGAACGCTTCGGCGATGTCGATGTCGGCCTTGGCCAGCACCATCTCGACGTCATCCAGCATGGTCGAGAAAAACGGCCACTCGCGGGCCATATGGACCAGCGCCTCTTCGCCGCACTCCTTCGCCACCACATCGAGCGCGCCACCGAGGCCATACCAGCCGGTGAGCACCGCACGGCACTGCGTCCACGAAAAGACCCAGGGAATGGCGCGCAGATCCTCCACGCCCTTCATGCTGCGACGACGCGCCGGACGCGACCCGAGCGTCATGCGCTCGATGACGTCGATGGGCGTGGCACCGCGGAAGTAATCGACGAAGCCCTCCGTGTCCACGAAGGCGCGGTACGCCTTACGGCTCTCGTCCGACAGACGGGCCATGACGTCCTTCCACCCGGCCTCGCGCGCTTCGGTCTCACGCGGCCGCAGCGAGGCACGCATGACCGCACCGAGCGTCTGCTCGAGATTGCGCACCGCGAGCGCGCGAATGCCGTACTTGCGGTGGATGACCTCGCCCTGCTCGGTAACGCGCAACACGCCACCGACCGAGCCGCGAGGGGACGCCATCAGAGCGGGCGTGATGCGCGACCCACCCCGGCTGGCCGAACCGCCACGACCGTGGAAAAACCCGATCCGGATACCCGCCCTCGCGGCGACGTCGAGCAGTTCGACCTGCGCACGCTGCAGGCTCCACTTGGAGGCGACCGTACCGCCGTCCTTGCCGCTGTCGGAGTAACCGAGCATCACCCACTGGCGATCGCCGCGTGCCTTCAGATGGGCACGATAGACGGGATCGTCCAGCAGTGCCTGCAACGTGGTCGCGCCACCGGCGAGGTCGTCGATGGTCTCGAACAGGGGTGCGACGTCGAGCGGCACGCGACCGTCTTCGAGCAGGCCACCACGGCGTGCCAGCGCGAGTACGGCAAGTACGTCCGCCGCGGTTTCGGCCATGCTGATGATGTACAGGCCGGTCGCTTCGGTACCGTAGCGCGTGCGCGAATCGGCCAGCGTCGCAAACACGTCACGCAGCATGCCCGCGGCTTCATGGTCCTCGCCGGCGACGAAGCTGCGCTCACCCGCCGCGTACGGACGCAGGGCTTTCACCCGCGCATCGGTATCGCGACCCGACCAGTCCGCATCGTCGAGCAGAGCCGACAGGGCTTCGTCATGCACGCGCGCGTCCTGGCGCACATCCAGACGCGCGAGATGGAAACCGAACGTCCGCGCACGCCAGAGCAGGCGGCCGACGGCATACGCACCCGCGTGCCTGCCGTCGTGCTGAACCAGGCTCTTTTCGATCAGCGCGATATCGTCGATGAAGGCGTCCGCATCGGGGTACGACTGCGCCTGTTCGTGCAGCGTCGCTTCGAGTCGCGCCGCGACGAAGGCGAGAAAGGTGCGATACGGCATATCCGCGTGGCGCGGACGGATCCTCGCCGCGGCCTCGGGCAGGTCCTCGCGATATGTCTCCAGACGACGCACCAGCGTATCGTCGAGCGTCACGCGATCGTCGGTCTGGCTGAGCAGGCGACCGAGCGCCGCCACGTCCTCCAGATAGCGCTCGAGGACCAGCGCGCGCTGCGCGGACAGCGTCGCGGCGATGGTCTCGGCGTTGACGTTGGGATTGCCGTCCATGTCGCCGCCTACCCAGGTGGCGAAGCGAAGCACGCGTGGAAGGGTCACACCTTCGCCGTAGGTCTCGTCGATCGCCTGCTGGAGCGATTCGTACAGGGCCGGCAGCACGCGGTATATCGGCCGCGCGATGTAGAAGCCGACATGATCGAACTCGTCCTGCACGCTGGGGCGGACCGGCGACGCTTCCGCCGTCTGCCAGCCCGACGACAACGCCATCAGGATGCGCGCATCGTCATCGCGTCGTTCCTGCGGGGTACGCGTGGGATCGAACTCGTCGACCAGCGCACGGACGATCTCCT
This sequence comes from Dyella sp. 333MFSha, assembly GCF_900102405.1. Classification (NCBI taxonomy): domain Bacteria; kingdom Pseudomonadati; phylum Pseudomonadota; class Gammaproteobacteria; order Lysobacterales; family Rhodanobacteraceae; genus Dyella; species Dyella sp. 333MFSha. Next base: position 365,337 of record NZ_FNBR01000002.1, read on the forward strand.
GCTCCTTCTCGAGCAGCGAACGGCGCACCGCTTCCGTCGGGTGGGCGGTGAATACCGGCTCGACATCGAGACGGTCCAGCAAGGCACGCAGTTCGTCGCGGCTCACGCCATCCTCTTTCAGGCGGGCCAGCACGGCGGCAAGCGATTCGGGCTGGGGCGCACCGCCCTCGCGCTGATAGTCGCGGCGGCGACGGATACGGTGCACGCGCTCGGCGGTATTGACCGCCTGGAAGTAGGTGGCGAAGGCACGCGCCAGGGATTCGGCGTCGGCCGGGTCGAGGCCCGTCAGCGGGTCGGCCAGAGCATCTACCGCGGCGCCGCTGCGGCGGCGGTGGATCGCGGTGGTGCGCACGTGCTCGACGCGGTCGAAGAAGGGCTGGCCGCCCTGCTCCGCCAGCATCTGACCGACGAGGGCGCCCAGTCGGCGCACGTCCTCGCGGAGGGGGTCGTCATGGGGCAGGAATTCCGGATCGCGCGCAGCTTCCATCGGAGTCTCACGTGGGGTCGAAACCCTGAGAGTACCTAAAAAGATGTGTTCATCCCTGCATTCGGATTCCGCGATATAATCGGGAAACCGTTTTGCCCGCCGAGGGGCGCTGCGACCATGGGTCCGACCCATAGGCCAGGCTCGGCGCGGCGTCCCACCAAACGGCGCCCCCGTGAAACTTCCGGAGCTACGCCAGATGAACGCCGTTACCAAGATCAACGATGCCGACGACTTCAAGGTCCGCGATATCTCGCAGGCCGCCCTCGGCCGCCGTCGCATCCGCATGGCCGAAGAGGAAATGCCGGGCCTGATGCAGATCCGCGCCCGCTACGCCAGCGAGAAGCCGCTCAAGGGCGTCCGCCTTTCGGGCTCGCTGCATGTCACCAAGGAAACCGCCGTCCTCGCCGAGACCCTGCGCGAACTCGGCGCCTCGGTGCGCTGGGCCTCCTGCAACATCTTCTCGACCCAGGACGACGTCGCCGCGGCCCTTGCCGACGGTGGCATGCCGGTGTTCGCCTGGAAGGGCGAGTCGCTGGAAGAGTACTGGGAGTGCACTCTCGACATGCTGACCCACCCGGGTGAGCTCGGCCCGCAGCTCATCGTCGACGACGGTGGCGACGCCACGCTCTTCATCCACAAGGGCGTCGAGCTCGAAGACGGCAGCGACTGGGTCAACACCCCGAGCGGCAACCACGAAGAGCAGGTCATCAAGGACCTGGTCAAGAAGACCGCCGCCGCGCGTCCGGGCTGGTTCAAGAAGGTCGCCGCCGAATGGCGCGGTGTCTCCGAAGAGACCACCACCGGCGTGCATCGCCTGTACCAGCTGGCCGAAGCCGGCAAGCTGCTGGTCCCGGCCATCAACGTCAACGACTCGGTCACCAAGAGCAAGTTCGACAACCTCTACGGTTGCCGCGAGTCGCTGGCCGATGGCATCAAGCGCGCCACCGACCTGATGGTCGCCGGCAAGGTCGCGGTCGTCTGCGGCTACGGTGACGTGGGCAAGGGCTGCGCGCACTCGCTGAAGGGCTTCGGCGCTCGCGTCATCGTGACCGAAATCGATCCGATCAACGCCCTCCAGGCCGCGATGGAAGGTTTTCAGGTCACCACGATCGAAGACACCCTCGGCCTTGGCGACATCTATGTCACCACCACGGGCAACAAGGACATCATCACGCTCGAGCACATGGCGGCGATGAAGAACAACGCCCTGGTCTGCAACATCGGCCACTTCGACAACGAGATCCAGATGGATCGCCTGAACGGCGCGAAGGACGTCACCCGCGAGACGATCAAGCCGCAGGTCGACCGCTACACCTTCGCCAAGGGCAACAGCATCTACATGCTGGCCGAAGGCCGCCTGGTCAACCTCGGTTGCGCCCACGGCCATCCGAGCTTCGTCATGTCGAACAGCTTCTCCAATCAGACGCTGGCGCAGATCGACCTGTGGAAGAACAAGGACACCTACGAGAAGACGGTGTATCGCCTGCCCAAGAAGCTCGACGAGGAAGTCGCCCGCCTGCACCTTGCGCAGATCGGTGTGAAGCTGACCGTGCTGACTCAGGACCAGGCCGATTACATCGGTGTGCCGGTCGAAGGTCCGTACAAGCCGGATCACTACCGCTACTGATCGGCTGCGTTATCGCAAACGACGAAGGCGCCCCGCGAGGGGCGCCTTTTTTTTATTTCGTCAGCGACAGGGGCGGCTGCTCGACCGCCGCCGGCGCATCGCCCGGCGCACAGATGCGACCACTCGCCGGACCCTCCACGAGCGCCTTCGCACCGTAGCGCACGCGCACCCGGGCGATCGACACACAGCGGCTGTCGTCGTAGACCTCGCCACTGACCCAACGCAACGGCGTCGAGGCTTCCGCGCCGGGCGCCAGGCGTACCGGCAGCACCACCGGACCGGGATGCATCCCAGCCGGCGCCTTACGCTCCGTGGCGAGGGTCTTCCCGTCGGCGTCCAGGAAGATCACCGTCGGCAGTCCCGGCAGCAGGCAGTCGGAGGAGCCCGTATTGCGCACGATCAGACGGGTGCCGCCGTGCGACATGCCGTCGAAGTTGCCGTTCTCGCCGTCCGTTCTCAGCGCCAGCGTTTCCGCGCGGCAGGGGGATGCAGGGACGGTTGCGGGAGCGGCGGCGAGGGCGGTCATCGCGAGCAATGCGAGCATGGTTTGCCTCCTTGGGGGAGGCTCCGTTGTAGGAGGAAACGCTTGAACGCGGCTGCAACGGCGATTTAGCCATCTTTCCATCTGGATGGAAAGATATATACTCGGAACACCTTTCAGGGATCCGCGTCCATGCCGGCCATCAGCTTCGAGTTTTTCCCGCCCAAGACCGACGAACAGCGCGAGCAGCTCGACGCCGCGGTCACCCGTCTCAAGGGACGCGGGCCGGACTACGTGTCCGTGACGTTCGGCGCGGGCGGCTCGACGCTCAGCTACACCGACGACACGGTGAAGCGGCTGCGTGCGGATCACGGGCTCTCGGTGGCCCCTCACCTCTCCTGCATGGGCGGGACGAAGGCGGAAATCGGCGCGCTGCTGGATACGTACAAGGCATCAGGCTGCCGTCGCATCGTTGCGCTGCGCGGCGACCTGCCCTCAGGCATGGCGACGCCCGGCGACTTTCGCTACGCGGCGGAACTGGTCGGCTTCATCCGCGAACACAGCGGCGATCATTTCCACATCGAAGTCGCCGCCTACCCCGAAACCCATCCCCAGGCCGAGAACGCCCTGGCCGACCTTCGCCATTTCAAGACCAAGGTGGACGCAGGCGCGGACGGCGCCATCACGCAGTACTTCTTCAATGCCGACGCGTACTTTCGTTTCGTCGACGACGTGACCCGCCTCGGCGTCAAGGTGCCGGTCGTTCCGGGCATCATGCCGATCGCGAACTTCAGCCAGCTGCGTCGGTTCTCGGAGCAGTGCGGCGCGGAGATTCCCCGCTGGATCGTCAAGCGCATGCAGGCGCATGGCGACGATGCCGCCGCGGTGCGCGAGCTCGGCGCCGATGTGGTCGCGGAGCTTTGCCGTCGACTGCTCGAAGGCGGCGCGCCGGGTTTGCACTTCTACACGATCAACCGCGCGCGCGCGACGACGTCGGTACTCGATCGCCTTTAAGTCGTCGCCTGCGCCGCCGGACTCGAATACCACCGTGAGGGACAGCGAATTTCGCTGCCGCCGGGCAGTCGGATGGCGCTCGGAAACTGTGACCTGAGCAAATGCACTGAACGAATGGGGCGGACAAAATCCGCATGCATCTGCAGATCTTTTGCAGGTCCGCCCGCCACCGGACACAAGATGCCGACGACCTTTCCCAGCGAACGCACCAGGCGCAGGGCTTCCGCCAGATCGGAGTCATTCGACAGTACGACAGCACAGTCGTACTCATCGTTCCAGGCATCGTGCAACATGTGCACCGCGAGATTAACGTCCGAGCCTTTCTCTTCGCGCGTCCAGATTCTGACGTGAGTTGACTCGCCGTTGTCCGAAGGTTCGACCAACCTGGCGCGTTTTTGTCTTTGCCGAAACGTTCCGTAATGCACGTGCACGCCGCGGGCGAGCAAGGCTCGCAGATATACGTCTTGCCGGCTTGGCTGATCGGGGTCGGTTTCGGTGCCCGTTACGCGGGCCGTAAAGTAATGAATCATCGTAACGTCGTTCTCGTTGCGAAGGCAGGCACGCGCCAACGCGAATAAATCGAGCCACTTCACATTTGCCTTGCCCTCAAGCAGGCGATGGAACAGGTTAAACCCGTCCACGTAGATCGCAGTCCGCAATTTCCATTCCTTAGAAAAGGCAACGCCACCTCGATGGGTGGCGTGCGACCCGGCGACCGAGACCGACGGGGGGGTGCCGAAATGGTGCGCGAAGCCGAACGCAGAGTCAATGCACCGCGACATGTAGGATTTCGCCCACGGAACGCCTGGCTCATCACTTAGCGCTGTCTTCTATACTCGTCATCCGCCAAAACGCCGACCCCTCCAGGAGCCCAGACATGCGCGCATGCGTCATGTTCGCCACCGAAACCTATGCCTTGCCGATCCTGAGGCCACTGGCTGCGGCGGCGGTGGCGCGTGGCGTCCAGGTTCGCTGGCTGGTGACCGACGCGGTGGCGCAGCGACTGACCGTCGATGAGCAGCGCCTGCGCAACATGGCCGACATACGCGCCTTTTCGCCGGATGCGACATTCTGCGCGGCGAACTGGGCGCCCCCCGGTGTCCCCGGTCTCAAGGTCCAGGTATTCCACGGTTTCAACGCCAACAAGCGTGAGCCCGACCGCGGGCATTTCGCCATTCGTGGGTTTTTCGACCTGTATACGACGCAAGGCCCGGCGACCACGCTTCCGTTCGAAGCGCTCGCCAGAGAACACGGCCATTTCGCAGTGGTCGAAACCGGCTGGCCCAAACTCGATCCCTTGTTCGCCGGGAACGTGGCCGATCCGATCGAGCGCGACGCACGGCCACTCATCATGTTCGCTTCGACGTTCAGCCACCGACTGAGCTGCGCACCGGCGATGCTCGACACGCTGCGCACACTCATCGCGCGTAACGACCGCCAGTGGTTGCTGACGCTTCACCCCAAGTCGGATCCCGGGCTGATCCGTGCCTACCAGGCGCTCGAGGCCTCCAATGCGCGCTTCATGGACTCGGAACGCCTGGTCGATATGGAGCGCGCCGCCGACATGCTCGTGTGCGACACGTCGTCGGTGATCCACGAATTCGCGGTACAGAACAAACCCGTCGTCACCATCGCCAACCGTCGGCCCGAGCCTTTCATGCTTGACGTTGCCACCCCCGACGACGTGGACGCGGCCATCGATCTCGCGCTTTCGAAGCCGCCGACACTGATGGCGGCGATCCAGGCCCATGGTGACGACATCCATCCCTACCGCGATGGCCGCTCCAGCGAACGCGTGCTCGACGCGACGGATGCGATGATCGCCGCCGGCAAGGCGAAACTGCACCGCAAGCCGCTCAATCTGGTCAGACGTTACAAGGCGTGGCGCGACCGTGCGTCGCTGTTCCCGGCCTGATCCTCAGGGCTTGAAACCTTTCTGCAGCAGATACTGCTTGAGATATTTGCGGCGCACGTACTCGACACGAAGCAGCGCGTAGACAAGACCGCGCCACCCGTCGAGAAAGCCGCCGCGGAAGACGTAGCCTTTGAGGAAACGGAACATCGGACTCAACACGATCTGCGCGAGCCCGGTGCGCTTGTTTTTCGCGAAGGCTTCTTCCGCCATCAGGTGCGCGTAGCGTTCCTGCTTGGCAAGCATCGCCGACAGCGAGCGGTATGGATCGTGATCCAGCCAACCGTCGATGGCGCGCGTCTCGCCCCTGACGACGACGGATTCGTGAATCTCCCGCGCGCCGTGCCAGCCGGCCTTACGGCGGTCGAAAAGGCGCACGACACGATCCGAGCCCGCATTGCCGTACTTCATCACCTTGCCGAGGAAGCGGTTGCGGCGAACGATGCGAAAGGCGGCCGTATCGCCGAAGCCCTCGGCAAAACGTTTCTCCATGGCCGCACGCAGGCCAGGGTCGACGCACTCGTCGGCATCCAGGCACAGGACCCATTCGTGCCGGGCGGCAGCGACGGCAAAGTCCTTCTGCGTGCGAAACCCGTCGAAGGGGCGATGAATCACCCGGGCCCCCGCGGACTCCGCGAGGGCCACCGTGTCGTCGGTCGAGCCGCCATCCACCACGACCAGATCGTCGCAGAACGACGCCGAGGTCAGGCAGGCGACGATGCGATCGGCTTCATTCTGCGCGATGACGCAGACGGAAATCGGCAGACGCGTGGCGTCGGGGGAGCGCTGGGCCATGGACTCGGTGGGGGGCTTGAGAAGCGCCTACTCTACCAAACCGGGGCGGCGGCTCCCGATAGCGTGCTCGCCGTCACCCTCCGTGGAGTCGCCGTCACCGATGATGGCGCACCCCGACCATGCGTGCCTGCCGTGATCCGCGCCCTCCTTCTGCTGGCCCTGCTTCCGATCGCCCTCCCCGCTTCGGCGCAGACGGAGATTCACCGTTGCGTCGGCGCCGACGGGCGTCCCGCGTTCAGTGACCAGCCCTGCGCGAGCATCGGCGCGACATCCGTGCTGCCGCCTGCCAATGCCCCTGCCTTCGCCTCGACCGCGGGCGATTCGGCGGCCGGCCCGTCCGGCCCGTCGGCCGGGCTGCTCTGCGCGAAAAACCTGGCGGACCTGCGCCAGGGGATAAGTCAGGCGTTTGCGACCCGCAATGCCAACCGCATCGGCGGCCTGATTCTCTGGAATGGTTCGAGCCAGGGCGCCGTCGATGGCATCCGCGGGATCGAGTCGCTCATCCGGCAACCGCTGGTCGCACTCGAGGGCAACGAAGCCAGCGGCATCGACGCCGTGACCTCATCGCCCGGGGCCCACGCATCCACCCGCCGGGCACATTTCGACGTGGTGCGCGACGCGGGTTGCCTGTGGCTGCGGCCACCCGCCTGAGCCCTCCGGGCGCGTACTGACGCAACGCGCCATGTGACCAGGGCCGCCACCCGCTATCATGAGCGGTCCCCTCCGGAGCGCTCACATGTCGCAGAACTACCCCGAATGGATCTGGCAGAACGGGCAGATCAAGCCCTGGCGCGATGCCACTGTCCATGTCATGGCCCACGCGCTGCACTACGGATCCTCGGTGTTCGAGGGTATCCGCAGCTATGAGACGCCGGATGGCGCGGCCATCTTCCGCCTTACGGATCATCTCAAGCGCCTGTATCTCTCGGCGAAAATCTACGATATCGAGATTCCGTACCCGATCGACGAACTGGCCGCCGCCTGCCGCGACGTCGTCAAGAAGAACGATCTTCGCGCCGCCTACCTCCGTCCGGTGGCCTTCCGCGGCCTGGGTGGTTTCGGGCTGTCTGCCGACTGCCCGACCGACGTCGCCGTGGCGACCTGGCCGATGGGCCCCTACCTCGGACCCGAGGCGCTCGAAAACGGCATCGACGCCTGCGTTTCCAGCTGGCAGCGTTTCGCACCCAACACGATTCCGGCAGGCGCCAAAGCCGGCGGCAACTATCTGTCGGGTCAGCTGATCGCGCGTGAAGCGCGTCGCCTCGGCTTCGGCGAAGGCATCGCGCTCGCCTCGTCGGGCCTGCTCAGCGAAGGCGCCGGTGAGAACCTGTTCCTGGTGTTCGACGGTGCGCTGCATACGACGCCCGCCAGTGCCTCCATCCTCACCGGTATCACCCGCCACACGCTGATGACCCTCGCACGCGAGGAAGGCATCGACGTGATCGAACGGGACCTGCCGCGCGAGTACCTGTACCTCGCCGACGAGATCCTCATGTGCGGTACCGCCGCCGAAGTCACGCCGATCCGCTCGGTCGACGGCAAGAAGATCGGCACCGGCAAGGCCGGCCCGGTCACGCGTCGCCTGCAGGAGCTCTTCTTCGGCCTCTTCAGCGGCAAGACGGCCGATCGCTGGGGCTGGCTCGAGAAGCTTTGATGCGTCGCGCGCAAGGCGCGCTCCTACCCTTGCAGGAGCGCGCCTTGCGCGCGATTTTCTTCAGTTGCAGAAGCCGTTCGGGAACGAGGACGAGCGATAGGCGTACAGCCAGCTCGTCTTGCCGCCATCGTTGGCGATGTTCCAGTTGTTACCGATCGAACCCAGTGCGGTGTTCAGCACCTGCGAGCGCTGCAACACCGGCGTGGTGAAGTACTTGTCCTCGTCCGCTTCGACGCGGAACGACAGCTCGGCCAGTGCGGGCGTCGCCGCACCGTCGATATACCACAGGGTCAGTGCGAACTCCGCCTTCGACTGTCCGAGATCCGATTCCGGACCGTCGTATTCCTGCTGCGTCACCGTCACGCCGGCCACCTTCGACAGCGTCGACGACGAAAGCGACGACAGCGCCGAGGCACCAGGGAACTGCTTGATGAGATCCGCCACCGTAGCCGGCGTCGTCGTCGCGTCCTGCTTGGTCGAGTGCGCGAGCACCAGACTACCGGGCGTCACATCGGTTTCCAGCTTCGTCGACTTGTTCTTGCCCGCGCCGGAGACGTCGGTCCAGTAGGAGAGCTCTTCGTCGGGGTGACGGAACTTGAACTGGATATCCGAGTGGTCGCCGGCGCGCGTGCGGACCGAGTAGCCGGCCTTCATCAGCGAACAGCTTTTCGCCGTGTCGTAATAAGCCAGCGTATCGCGGTCGCCGGCGCTGAAGTTTCCGGTGACGGTCTTATCGAAGCCGAGCGCACTGAGACGCGTCGAGAGGTTCTGCAGCAGCGTCGCCGCAGCCGTCGATGGATTGCTCGCGAAGCGCGAGGGGTCGATCAGCACCTTGTACTCCTTGCTGTCGACGTAGGCCGGGGTATTGGCGTGGCTGGCGACGGAGCCCAGCAGGAGGCTCGCCGAGAGCAGCGAGAGAACCGTACGTTTCATCATGCGCGTGACCCTTACTTGTGGTGAGGAGCGGTGTTGGAACGCATGCCCGGCAACGTCAGCCGGTACACGAGGATGCGATTGTCGTTATCGATGTCGGAATCGCAGCGCTGGCCATCCATGACGCAGTGCTTCGCGATGAAGTCGTTATCGTTGCCGACCAGCAGGAACCAGTCGTCCGGATGCGACGCGTCGAGCGCGGGAACGAGGTCCATCGCTTCCCACTTCTCCGAGATCTGCGCCTTGCCCGACTCGCCGGCATGGATGCCCAGACCGAAGCGTGCGAGGTCCGCCGGATCGAGCAGGTTGATGAATGGCTTCCACGTAAGCGCGCGAATGTCGGCACGCAACACACCGCCCTCGCCCAGCACGGAAGCCGTGCCCGTCTCGTAGAGGGTGCCGGCGAGGTTACTGGCACCCGTTGTATCGACCAGCAGCACGCTCTTGAAGACGATGGGCCTGCCGCCGTCCGCACCGTACCCACTGCCGTCGCGCGCGAGCATCAGGAAGCGGTGATCGTCCAGCACACGGATCTCGCTCTGCGCGGCCGTCCGGTTGGGAGCCCCTCCATGCCCGGTGTCGTCGTAGGAAGGCAGGCGAACGACATAGTGGCCGACGGGTGATTTCGGTACCGCCGAGTGGCTGACGTCATAAACGAGTACGCGGGTCAGCGTGCGCCCGGAAGCATCGCCGGGCGCGCTGTCCTGCACGAGCGCACTCTGCAAGACGACGAAGAGGCGCGTGCCATCCGGTGACAGTGCCATGCCCTCGACACCCTGATTGTTGCGCCGCCCCGAGGCCGGCGGCATCAGCGACGTGAAATCGGGCCGACCCTGCACATCGATCGGACGCACCGCCTTCGGCGGCACGATGATCCCCGTCAGCTTGCCCTGCCTGTCGAAGCGGTAGACGTTGGCCGCGTATTCGTCGCCGATGTAGAAGCCGCCGTCGCGGGTGAACTGCAACGATTCCGCATCGAGCGAGATTTTCCCGGCGCCGATCCCTTTCTCCGGCGACGGCAACACGATGCCGTGCTCCTTGCGCAGGCCCCCGGCAGGCTCGGCACCCGTGAACGGCTTGCCAGTGAAATCGCGCAACTCGCGACCGCCATCGACGGCGAAGGAGACCGTGCCCGTCCCGGAGTCGGCGCCGTCGGTCGACGGGAGCGTCATCGTGAAGCGGAACCGATGCAGGCGCCCGCGATAATCGAAGAAGACGTTGTGCTCGGGGTCGTTACGCCCCCGGTCGGGCAAGGTCCACAGCACGCCGGTGTACGTATCGCCTTCCCGCTTCCATGTGCCTGGCTCGATCGAGAGCGACGAGAACGACCCCAGCGTGTCGCCGAGGAAATCGATCGTCCCCGCCGGAAGCGACCCGGCGGCGGCCAGCCCCCGATCGACGTAAGTCGTGCCGCCGACGTCGACGCTGCGAGGCAGTGGCGTCGAGGCCAGGTCGGGCACACGCACTTCGAGGGTTTGTGCCAGCGCCCCGCCGTACAGAGCCGTGGCAACGATTCCGGCGATCAGACGACGCATCAGAAGCGCACGTCCAGCGTCGCGAAGAGCTGGCGGGGCGCCGAAGCGTGGAACACGTAGGCCGTACCGGCCGGGTCGCTGGACACGAAGGCGCTCGAATCCAGGTTGCTCGCGTAGCGCTTGTCGGTCAGGTTGGTCACGTTGAGCGTCAGGCGAATGTCTTTCGCCACCGAGAACGCGCCAAAGTCGTAACCGGCTGAGACGTCCCACGTGGTGAAGCCACCGAAGCCCTGATCGTTGGTGTAGGTGTAGAAGCGCTCACCGGTGTACTTGCCACGCAGCGAGGCGAACCAGGGGCCCTGATTCCAGTCGATCTGCGTCGCGAAGAGCTTGGTCGGCGTATCGGTCTGGATCTTGCCGCGGGTGTGCTGCACGACGCCCGCCTGCGTGTAGTCGCCGGCGTAGGTCGAGCGGTTATACGACGCGGAGTTGTACCAGCGCAGGTTGCTGGTCGGCTGCCAGACAAAGGTGGCTTCGACACCGCGGCTGTTCACCCCGCCCACGTTGTAGAAGCGGTTACCGCAGGTGGGACCGACCGGCTGACGCGAGTCGCACGGATTGTACTGAAGGAGACGATTGTCGAAACGCACGTTGTACGCCGCCAGCGACGCGGCGAAATCGTCGCGCTCCAGGCGGTAGCCCGCCTCCAGGCTGCGCGACTTCTCGGGCTTCAGATCGCCCTGACTGTTCCAGATCGACTGACTGACCGCCTGCGGGCCCAGCTTGAAGCCACCCTGGAACATGGCGATGTTCTTCGAGAAGCTGGCGAACACTTCCTGGCCCTCTGCCAGCTTGTAGCGCGTACCGAACTGCGGCAGCAACGCCTTGCTTGCACTGAGCTTGCCCGTGGCGAACTGGTTGTTCGACGCTGGGTTGATCGGCGTTTTCGCCTCGCCCGGAAGTGCGTGCGCGTCCGACGTGACGTGGGGGCTTTTTACGCCGACGTCGACGGTCAGAGCATCGTCGAGGAAGCGCATCGTGTCCTGAAGGAAGGCCTGACGCGTATTCCACACGGTCCGCTGATCGAACACACCCAGGTCGGGCTGTGTATCGACAGGTGCGCTGAGGTCGCGCGGACCCGTCACGTAGCTGCTGTAGCGCGACGCGCTGGAGACGTTGTGCTCGTACCAGACACCGCCTTCGAGGTGATGGTTGGCGAAGTCCCACGCGGCGGAAAGAATCGCCCCCGAGCGGTTGATGGTGTACAGCGTGTTGCGGAAGATGATCGGCAACTGCCGTGATGTGCCCGGATACGAGTACGTACCGCTGTTCCAGTTATGCCCCTCACCCGCATCCTCGTGGTGATAGACCTGCGCATGGATGGTCACGGAGTCGCTGGGAAAGAAATCGCCGGCGAGGTAATAGAGGTCGTCGCTACGCAGGATCTGGCCCGCCGTAAACGCGCCGTCCGCATCCGTATCCGCGCCGCTGCGGTCGCAACGGCTGGCGTTGAACGTGGCGGCGTTGCAGTAGGCCTTGCCGAGCGCACGCTGCCAGTTCGGGGCCGAGCCGCCCCAGTCGTAGCCGAGGCCACGCGCCAGCTCGCTCTTCGACAGGTAGAAGTAGTCCGCCTGCGAGGTGCGCGACGTATCGGCGAAGCCGGTGAAGCGTGCCCAGTCGAAGTCCCACACCGCCTTGCCGTTGAACTGCTTCGTCGTCGACCCGTTGTACGCGCTCTGGTTGTTCCAGAGGTCCGACGTGGTGCGCGCGCCCGAGAGGTACATCGAGAACCCGTTGTACTCGCCTGTGTCGAAGCGCGCGTACGTACGGCGGTTGGCGTCACTGCCGATGGTCTGCGACACGCGGCCGCCCATCGTCTTCAGCGGATCGTTCGAGCTGTAAGCGATGGTACCGCCCAGATTGCTCGTCGACGGCGTGCCGAGATTGCCGATACCTTCGGAGAGTTCGGCACCGGCGAAGTTCTCGGAGATCAGCGCGCGGTTGATCGAGAGACCGTTGTAGTTGTTGTAGGCACTGTCACCGAGGGGCAGGCCATCCAGCGTGTAGCCGAGGCGCGTGCCGCTGAAGCCTCGCAGGCTCAGCGTCATCGACTGCTCGTTCGTACCCAGGGCATCGGCCGACTGCGCATTCACGCCTGGCAGCGTGTTCAGCACCTTTTGCAGGCTGGTGCCAGGCGGCAGCGCCTTCTGATCGGCCGTGCGCAAGCGCTGCACCTGGCGTGTCTCACCGGTACCGATGACGGATACGGTATCGAGGTCCTGTGCCTTCTCACGTTTGCTGGCGGTGCCAGTCGTATCGGTCGATGACGTGGTATCGGTATCCGACGCGTAAGCAGCGGAAGCGAAGGCCATGCCGAGGGCGACGGCCAGAACGGTGTGCTTGAACAAGGGACGGCATCCTTACTTGCGCGGGCACGCTGCGGCAAGCACCTCCCCTGAGGGCCGCCCATCACGTGCCGTGAAGCCCTGGATACTCGGACAGAAAAATGAAAGCTTAGTGACAGCTTTGGTTACAGCACTCACTCTGTATCAAAACTGATACGTAGCAAACACCTATTGGAAGTTCACGACAAGTCGTTGTCTTCACCCTTGGGAGCCTCGGACGGTGCGTCGTCGGGAATCGAGAATGATGCAAACGCATCCTCATCGAACAGATTTGCCGATTCCACATCATCGATGCATACTGTTTTGATAAACCGATTGAGATCCAAGCGATAACCGCCATTGGTCGAGCCATCAATGTAGTCGTAGGTCGCTTGATAATTTGTCGTTGGTACGACGCCCAGTGTGTCCTTGTCTCTGTACCCGCTCCAGGCAGGAAGCATGGTGAGATACGATTTCACTTCTGCCCGCATAGGCAGCGCGAACTGAATATAACCGACGTAAACCTTACGATTCTTCAAGCAAAGCATTACCGGCTCAGGATCGGCGCGATCTGTATTCACAGCGTAGTTAGTTGATTCGGAAACAACGCCTGGAAGAGCTTTGGATACCAACTTCTGAACTTTATGCCAGGCAAACAGCCCCAAGATCAGTTGCCTCCATGGATGGCGGCGTTCTCTGTCGCTGGGACTCACTGGATACGCACTGTGGAAGAGGACTTCCTCAAGCTTGTTGAATTGTCCTGCCGCGTAAAGCCATAAAGGTGCCCGCGCCTTTGTCCAAGTTCGATTGAACCAAGATCGGAAAACGAAACCCAAAAAAAAGGCAAGTATGGCCGTGCCGATTCCAGGGAAAGGAATCACGTCATGTAAGACGATCGAAGAACGACGGCCGATATCGGTAAGTGCGACAAAATACGATATGACGCGGGCAACTACTAGAAGAAAAGCTCCCGCCACCGCCGACAGAAACAACATGTGTTCTTTCGGATGCCGCGACGCCCAGTAGCAGCAAAGATAGGTGTGATTGACGAAAATATAGCCGCCCAAGAGCGGCAAGATCAACTGATTGAATGGCATGGCTTCCTGCCTGTTCGTACGCTATTTTTTTGCCCGAACCAGACGGGACGCAGCCTTTTTTTGCGCAAACGCGGAGTTCGTCAACTCGCGGAACCGCTCAAGCCCCTCCTTTGTCTTGAGAAATTTCTCCATGTCGACCGACATGCCATTGCCCTCGAATCGGACGTATGAATTCTTCGTCGACACGAAGTATCCCTTACCTTCGAGGTTCTTTTTAGTGGCCGTCATCGGGTGCCTCCTCAAATTGCAGCGCTGCTACCACGGCTTAAAGTCTACGCTCAATCGGCCGAAACAGAAGATACCGTAGCCGCGTATCGGTCAGCGAAAGGCAGCGTATCTATATCGGCCTCTTTACTGAAGTCCCTACGCACGACAGTACTCGACGGGCTTGCGTAACTATCGAGTCATCACAGGCCGACATCACGTCAGGCGCGGGCTCAAAAAGATTCTGTTAAAAAAGTGCTAACTTCTTCATTGACTGTCGCCCCTAGACGGAATCGTGACCGTTGTGCAACTTAGCGGAAATCGATCGTCGAGATGGCGCCCGCCATGTCGGGGCGCGGACGCAACGAGACGTCCCAGCCGTAGAGTTCGCACAGACGACGCACGATGGCCAGGCCAAGGCCCGCACCGCCGCCCGTCGCGCTCTCGCCGCGGATACCGCGCTGGAACAGCTTCTCGGCGTCCTCCGGCTTGATGCCCGGGCCCGTATCGATCACATCGACGCGGCCGTCGAGCACGCGCACCGTGACCTTGCCTTCCATCGTGTACTTGATCGCGTTGCCGATCAGGTTGGTGAGTGCGACCGAGAGGACCGAGGCCGGCGCATTCACCGTGACGCTGCCGTCGGACACCAGCTCGATCTCGATCGGCTTGCCGCCCATCTGCGGGCGCTGGCTCTCGATCACATCGGACGCAACCCTGGCCACGTCGGTGGTCTCGCCACGCGTGGGGCCCCGGCGCTCTGCGCGCGACAGGAGCAACAAGGCCTCGATCAGTTCCGTCGCCTGACGCGAGGCGCGCTCGATGCGCTTGAGGCGCTCGCGCAACTTGTCGGTCATGTCCGGCGAGCCCTGCAGCAGCTCGGTGGTGCTGGCAATCACGGCAAGCGGCGTGCGCAGCTCATGACTGACGTCGGAGTTGAACTCACGATCGCGCTCGACCACCGAGGTCAGACGCATGGCGTATTCATCGAGCGCGACGGCCAGCTCACCGACTTCGTCGTCGGCGAAATGCGGCGCCAGCGCCTCGGCTTTGCCGACACGACGGAAATCACGCAAACGCTTCGCCAGATCGGTCACGGGGCGCAACACGCGCGAGGACAACCACACGCCGAGCACGAGCGAGAACAGGCCGAACAGAAACACCGCGGCGATCACGCTGATCACGAGCTGCCGCTTGCCCAGCTCGTCACGCGACACGTCGAACTGCACGAAGCTGATGATGCCCTGCTCGTGACGGACGCCGACCTTGTAATGCCGCGGCTTACCGTCAGGGCCGGTCTCATAGAGATCGTGCACGCCGGTTTCCAGAGGCTGCCAGGTCAGAGGAGCCTTGTAGATCGTCCGGTCGCTGTACGTGGCGGCCTTGACGATTTCGATCTCGGGACGCTTGTCCGGATTCGCTCGCACCTTGGCATTGAGCGAATCGACCTCGTCCTGCAAGGCGGAGTTGATCAGCTGCTCTTCGACGCGCGTACGGATGTTGATCGCCGCGTACGCGAAAAGAGCGCTCAGCCCAAGACCGAACAGCGTGAAGGTGACTACCAGGCGGAAACGAAGCTTACGTCTGGACCGCATCCGGATCGACCATGCGATAGCCAATACCGTGACGCGTGTGGATCAACGGTTTTTCGAAGGGTTTGTCGATCGCCGCACGCAGGCCATGGATGTGCACACGCAGGGAATCGGAATCGGGGAGTTCTTCGCCCCACACGCGCTGTTCGAGATCCTGGCGCGTCACCACGGACGGGCTGGCCTCCATCAACGCCTGCAAAAGCTTGAGGCCGATCGGGTTGAGCTGGATCGACTTGCCTTCACGACTGACCGTGAGGGTGTCGAGGTTGTACGTCAGGCCGCCGACCTTGAGGACGCGACTCTGCGGACCCTTGCCGCGACGGGCCAGGACCTCAAGGCGTGCCGCCAGTTCCTGCAAGGCGAACGGCTTGGTCATGTAGTCGTCCGCGCCGGACTCGAAGCCGGTGAGCTTGTGCTCCAGCGAGTCGCGTGCGGTCAGCATCAGGACCGGGGTCTGCTTGTGCGCCTCGTGGCGCAATTTCTTGGCGACATCCAGGCCATCCATGCCCGGCAGGGTGAGATCCAGCACGATGACGTCGAAGTCGTGGACCACGGCGAGATGCAGGCCGGTCACGCCGTCGCCGGCGAAATCGACCACATGGCCGCGGTCTTCGAGGTAATCCCCGATGTTCGTCGCGATGTCGGTGTTGTCTTCGATGACCAGGACGCGCATGCGGCACTCCGTTGGGCGGTCGCTTTTGGAATCTTATGATTATTGCGACAGCAAGCTTAACGGGGATTCCGTGAAGCGGACAGCACTAAAAGAGAGGCCCGGGCGGAAAAACCGCCCGGGCCGAAAGAACTACTGCCCCGATACCGTCACCCCGCGTCGCGGAATCACAGTGGGACCTTTATAGGGGACCGGCGTTTAAATCGCTGTTAATCCCTTGGGCGCCTTGGGCTTGCGAGCTTTGGGCGTGACCGGACGCGAGGCCAGGCGCTGCTCGCAGTGGGCGATGATCGCACCGGCCACGTCCACGCCGGTGCTGCCCTCGATGCCTTCGAGGCCGGGCGAAGCGTTGACCTCCAGCAGGAGCGGACCACGGGACGAGCGCAGCAGATCGACGCCCGCCACCTCCAGGCCCAGGGCCGACGCCGCCTCGATCGCCACCCGTCGCTCATCGTCGGACAGCTCGACCTGGGCGGCCGAGCCGCCCCGGTGCAGATTGGCCCGGAACTCACCCGGTGCCGAGGAGCGCTGCATCGACGCCACCACTTCGTTACCGACGACGAAGCAGCGCAGGTCGCTGCCGTTGGCCTCGCGGATGAACTCCTGGACCAGGAAGTTGGCGTAGAGGCCACGGAAGGCCTCGATCACGCTCTGCGAGGCCGAGCGCTTCTCGGCGAGCACCACGCCGGCGCCCTGCGTGCCTTCGTTGAGCTTGATGATGTGCGGGGGGTCACCCAGCATCGCCAGCAGGTCGGAGGTATCGTCCGGGTTGTCGCCGAAGGCGGTCAGCGGCATGTCGATGCCGCGGGAGGCCAGCAGCTGCAGGCTGCGCAACTTGTCGCGCGCGCGCAGCACGGCGTCCGACGGGTTCGGCGAGTACACGCCCATGAGCTCAAGCTGGCGCAGCACCGCCGTACCGTAGAAGGTGCTGGAGGCGCCGATCCGCGGGATCACGCAGTCCACGGGCCCCAGCGGCTTGCCCTTGAAGTGAATGGCGAACGACCCCGGCGAAATGCTCATGTAGCAACGCAAGGGATCGATCACGCGCACCGTATGGCGGCGTTTGCGCGCGGCCTCCACGAGCCGCTGCGTCGAGTACAGCCGCGCGTTGCGCGACAGGATGGTGAGCTTCATGGATGGTCCCGGACGACGCGGCGCGGCGTCTGCGAATAGGAAAGCGCGGGATCGACCAGAAAGCGCCCGAAGAGCGCGGTCCGGCCGAGCAGAAGAGGAAACAGCATGTGTCGGCGGTCGGTCAGGTTGACCTCCGCAAGGAATCGCTGGCCGGCCAGTTCGATCTCGGCCTCGATGAACCAGCGCGTGGTCCGGTGGCCGCCCGAGTCGGTGACCGTGCGCCGCCCCGTGGCCCTGGCCTCGCAAGGTTCGGACAGACCGCCGCGGCGGGTCGTGCGGACCTGAAAACGCAGCCATGATCCGTCGGCGCGCTCGTCCACTTCGAGCCACTCCACGTGCAGCGACGAAGAACGCGCGCCCGTGTCGAGTTTGGCCTTGAGGACGGAGACGCCGAGCGACGGAAGTGCGAGCCGTTCGCGCCAGCCAAGGGTGATGACATCAGTCATGGGTCTGGAGCGACGGTATGGGGGACGACGGGACCGGGGGAACGATCCGGACTGCCGCGACGACATGTCGCGATAGCGAAAGCATGCCGAACCCCGAACCCGCGCGCAACTGTGACGGCGCCTCCGTGGAGAGACGCCGCCGTCACCGCCATGAAATCGACGTGAAGGCTCCCTGCCGCGCCGTCGTCAGTCGGCGCGGACGCCGCGCTGTCCGGCGATCATGTAGATCGACGCCGCTACACCGACCAGCGACACGATGGCGACGTAATGCGCGGGCCCGATGCCGCCGACACCTTTGGCCAGATAGCCGACCAGTACGGGCGTGGCGGCGCCGGCAATGGCGTAGGCGACGTTGTAGGACACCGAAATGCCCGAGAAGCGGATCGGCGCGGGGAACGACGCCACGAGGACCGCGGGCACGATGCCGGCGACACCGGCGAAGGCACCGGCAATGGCGTAGAGCGGATAGAGATGCGCGCCGCCCGCCTGGAGATCGAAATACAGCGCATAGGTGCTCAGCATGAGACCCAGCGAGGCGATCAGCATGGCTGTACCACGGCCAAGCCAGTCGACCAGCAGACCGCCGCCGATGCACCCGACGCAGAGCGTGAACGCACCGATGCTGCCGCCGGTGAAGGCGCGCGCCGGGTCGATATGGAAGGCCGTCTGCATGAGGGTCGGGGTCAGCAGGATGACGACCACGATGGCGGCGGTGAGCACCCAGGTAACCGCCATCGACAGCAGCACGCCCGGCAGATGGTCACGTACGACCACCCATGCCGGCAGTTCTTCCGACAGCTGCTTGCGCTCGCGCATCCGCGCGAAGACCGGTGTTTCGCTGAGCCAGCG
Organism: Dyella sp. 333MFSha; assembly: GCF_900102405.1. Taxonomy (NCBI): domain Bacteria; kingdom Pseudomonadati; phylum Pseudomonadota; class Gammaproteobacteria; order Lysobacterales; family Rhodanobacteraceae; genus Dyella; species Dyella sp. 333MFSha. Next base: position 384,091 of record NZ_FNBR01000002.1, read on the forward strand.
GCGGAGGTAGACGGCGACGAAGCCGAACACGCCACCCAGCACGAAGGCGATGCGCCACCCGTGGTCCATCAGCGCTTCGGGCGTCATGTGAGCGTTGAGGTAGGCCGCGAGCAACGAGCCGATGAGAATGCCGAAGGTCAGGCCGGCCGACAGGCTCGCCACCGCAAGACCCTTGCGATGCGCGGGCACGTGCTCGGAGACGAACACCCAGGCACCCGGCACTTCGCCACCGATCGCGATGCCCTGGACGACACGCAGCAGGGTCAGCAACACGGGGGCGAGAACACCGATGCTGGCATAGGTCGGCAGCGCACCGATGAGCAGGGTCGGTACCGCCATCAGGAACACGCTGAGCGTGAACATGCGCTTGCGGCCGATACGGTCACCGAAGTGAGCCATCACGATGCCGCCGAGCGGGCGTGCGAGATAGGCGACGGCAAACAGGCTGAAGGCCTGAAGCTGCGCCAGCCAGTCGGAGCCGCCCGGCGGGAAGAAAAGATGCCCGATGGTCTTCGCGAAGTACACGAAGATCACGAAGTCGTAGAACTCGAGCGCGCCACCGAGCGCGGAGAGAATCAGCGTCTTGGCATCGCCGCGGTCGAGTGGACGGCGGTCGATGGTTTCATCTGAAAGTGTTGCGCTCATGAGTGGTTTTCGATCGTCCCGCGGGAGAAAAAGGCGATGTGCGACGAAAGTCGCACACGACGGACGTCCAGACGTCTTGCGTGCAATATAGCTGCCATGTCTAGAATGCCGTCAAGTTTTTAACGGAATAGCCGATGCATCCACGTCGATGGATCTTCGCCGTGGCGTCGCTCACGGCCCTCTCCGCCTCCGCACTGCACGCGACCGATTTCCGACTCGCCGATGGGGAGGTCCAGGGGACACTCAAAACGCGGGTGGTCGCCGGCGCCGGCGAGCGCCTGAATGACCCGTCGAAGCATCTCGTCGGCAAAGGCTTCCGCTCCGACGGTAAGCCGAAGGGCGGCGATGGTGCGGACACGGCTGACGACGGCAACCTCAACTACGGCAAGGGCGATATCTACTCGAGCCTGTTCAAGGTTACCAGCGCACTGGACCTGAAATACAAGAACGTCGGTATCGTCGCCAGCGCCCGGGCATGGTACGACAACACACAGGAAAACCACGACGTACCCCAGGGCAGCGGCGCCAGCGCGTTCGCCGCCGATCGGCCGCTGGACGATCATGGACTGTCGAAGTCCAACCGCTTCTCCGGCTTCACGTGGCTCAACGCGTATGTCTACGGCCACTTCGCACTGGACGACGAAAGCGCACTGGACCTGCGCCTCGGCAAGCAGACGGTCAAGTGGGGCGAGGGCCTGTTCATGCAGGGCGTCAACCAGATCAATCCGACCGACTACACGACGCTGCACCGCCCGGGGACGGATCCCGCCACCGAAGCGCAGCTGCCGGTCGAAATGCTCTGGGGCAAGCTCACGATCGATCCGCACTGGAGTGTCGAAGGCTTCTACCAATGGAAGTGGCGCCCCTCCGAACTCGATCCCTGCGGCACCTTCTTCTCGGGCACCGACCTCGGCATCGATCCGGGCTGCGGCGGCATCGAGAGCAACGCGTACTACCCGCTCAATGCGTATAGCCCCGGTGCTGGCCAGTGGCTCAGCGACGGCTACCAGAATTCGGTCGGCGGCGTGCTGCCCCGTGCCAGTACGCTCGACGGTCGCGACCACGGTCAGTACGGTGCCACGCTGCGCTACACCTTCGATCGTCCGGCGACGAACATCGCCGCGTATTACCTGCGTTACAACTCACGCAACCCCATTCTCGATGCGACCACCATCGACGCCTCGCAACAGAACAACGGGGTGATTCCGCTACTGGTCGCCGCGGGCGCACCGCTCGCCGACGCGCAGTTGTCCGCACGCCTGTCCTCTATTCATGTGTTGTGGGAATACCCGGACGACATCCGTCTCTGGGGCCTTTCCGGCAGCACCATGCTCGGGAAGTGGAAGGTGGCCGGTGAGGCCAGCTACACGAAGGACCTGCCCGTACAGATCAATACCGCGGACATGTTCGCGGCACTGACCCGCAGCGGCGGACCGATCGGTGTGCGCAACACGCTGATTCCTCCGGGCGGGACGCTGCTCGGCTACGACCGCTACGACCGCACGCAGCTGCTGTTGAACACGACGCGCGCGTTTACCGGCGTGCTGGGCGCGAGCGGCGCCACCCTCGCGGCCGAGCTTGCCTATAGCCATACCGACCTGCCGAGCCTGACCGATGTGCGCTACGGGCGTGGCTTCCACTGGGGCTTCTCCAGCGAAGGCTTCGTCAACACCTGCACGGCCATCGTGAACCCCGCGGGGTGCCATAACGGCGGGTATTACACGCGGTCCGCATGGGGTTATCGCGTCAAGGGCGCGCTCACCTATCCGGTCGCGCATGGCTGGGTGCTGTCGCCAAGCCTGGGCATCGGTCAGGACGTGCATGGCTACTCGGTCGACGGGCAGCTGGTCGGTGGACGCAAGCAGGCGACGCTCGGCCTGGGCGCCACGCTCGACAAGACCTGGTTCGCCAACCTGACGTATACGAACTACCTGGGACATCCCACGTACGACACGCTGGCCGACCATGACTTCGCCACGTTGTCGATCGGAGCGAATTTCTGAGCGGCGCGATCCATCGGACTATCAGGCCTTCATGACTTCGCAAAGCGCGATCAGCTCCTGGAGGCGACGCGCTTTCGTCCGACGGACGAGGTCCGCGGCGATCTTGCCGATGAGCGCCTTGACCAGCTGGGTCTTCGACAAGCCTGTTTCGTTCATGACGTAGTCGACCTTTGCGTTCGCTTGCTCGGAGAGCTTGAACGAGAGTCGACGGTTCGGACCGGACGCAGACTGCTCGGCGCCTCCCGCCAGCCCGACCAGTTCAGCCATGGCTTCATCTCCCCGCGCGTAGCGGTGAAGGTAGTACATGAGCAGTCGCTTGCGGAATTCCTTGCTTGCCTCGGTATCGACGAGGGATACGGCGGCGTCGAGCGTGTCCACATAGGATGCGGGAAGACTTGCTTCGAGCGGCCCCGTCGAGCGACGGCGTGATGCCGCTATAGCGGGAACCGATTGCGGCGGAACCAACAGGACTTCGCTGCAAACGTCGCAGATTCCCGCCAGCACGTTACGAGCCATGCCTGAGCCATCGGAAAAAGGAACATCCCGGTAACGGTAGGTCACCGTCACTCGGCCATCGAGATCACAGAGGGCCGGCTCGGTATCGCCCTGATGAAGAATTTTCATGACTTCTCCGTGCTGTGCACACTGAGCAGATCGACTGCTCCTTCGAAGAAATAGAACTTGATGTACCAACCGCCGCTGACGATCACGTGCACGTCGATGTCGGGTTGCCGATGGTGCGGTGTCACCCGATGCTCGGTGCCCCGGGACCCCATGAGGATCAGAAGCAGGTCTTCGAGATCGAGCTCGCCCGTATAGAAGACATTTTTCGAGTCAAGGGAGGCACGATGGGCGATGCGATATCGGCCCTCGATCAACGCAAGCAACACCTGCCGTTTCACGTCCTTGTATCCCACTGCACACGCCCCAGAGTATACGAAAGGTTTCGTATGATCAAGGTCGTTTTAAGGCCCCGTCATCGCCTTCGACACGCTAGTGCGCCGACCAAGGCGACGCGGCCGGCGGGCGCGCGCGAGGCACGTAAGGAAAAGGCCTGGCATGCTGTCGGATCTGCGAATCAGCGAAAGACGACAAACTTCAGCCAGCCTTCCCAGATGTCCGACCAGCCATGCGCCAGCATGTTCGCTCGCAGGTTGCGGCGCCAGACAGCGAGGGCGCCGTAGAGCACGCCGAGGATCGCGATGACGAGGGCGTGGTTCCAGCCCTGATAGCTATGCGCCATACCGAAGAAAACCGCCTGACCGATGACGGCCAGGGCGGTGCTCTCGGTCAGCCAGAACAGCTGCTGCTGGAAGTAGCCGCGGCTCTGAATCTCCTCAGCGAAACCTGCGACGACGGAGACGATCATCCAGCCAGCCGCTTCGACGGGCGTCTGCGGCAACATCGAAGGAACCCCCTCCCCGGCCACCGCTGGCACGAGTTGCCAGGCGGCCCAGGCGACGCCTTCCCAGACCAGCCAGAAGACCGCCGCGATGGCGACGTCCCTGATCACCCCACGCAGCGACGTCCAGCGACCGCCCGTGAGCGTTGCCAGCGTGCCACCTTCGCGATGGACGCCGACCCAGCAGTAGTAAAGAACACCGACGTTGCCCAGCACGGACAACGTGTAAAAAGGCCAGGGTGACGCTCGCAGCACCTGTGCCCCCTCAGCGACGGGCCCGGCGGCTGCGTGGCCGAACGACGAGAAAATACCCCACGCCGTGATCGAAAGGACGATGAGTACGTAACCGGCGAGGTGCCATAACGATGCAATGCGCCTCGGCTTTACGAACGGGGCACCCTGGAGCGAAGGCCCGGGCTTCGAACGATCTCTCGAAATGTCGCCGGTGTGCACGACCATCCTAGTCTCCTGCGGACGCCATGACCCCTGTGGCCGATGGCCAGACAAGCATCGGGAGGCGGACGGTCCAAGTCAACGCCACGACCGCGACTCACATCACGCCTTCTTGAGAAACTCCGTTTTCAGCACGAGCACGCTCTTACCCTCACGGACCTCGATGGCGTCTTCGTCATCGGTGAGGTGGATGCTCTTGAACTGCTTGCCGCGCTTGAGGGTGATCGACGAACCCTTGACCTTGAGGTCCTTGATGACCGTGACGGCATCGCCCTCGACCAGCTCGTTGCCGTTGGAATCGCGTACCGCCATGAGTGCTCACACCTGATTTCGGGGGCGACAGATTACCACCGGTCACCCATCCGTCAGGCGGGTGCGCCATTACGGCTCAGCCAGGATGGCCGGGCACCCGGGGCGTGGTCAGGCGGCGTCGAGGCTCAGCCGGAAGATCGTTCCGCCAGTGGCACCGGGATGTATTTCCACCTCCGCATGCATCGCGGCGGCGCTCTGCCGGATCAGCCACAGGCCAAGACCAAGCCCTTCGGCCTGCGGATCGGCCTGGCGAAACGCGCTGAACAATTCTTCGACCTTTTCCGCAGGAATACCGCAACCGTTATCCTGGATGTCGATCGTTATCTTTCCATCGCCGGATCGCGCCAGCATGGTGACCGCACCACCACCGGGCGTATATTTCACGGCGTTCGAAAGCGCGTTGCCGAGCACAGTTTCCAGAAGCAACGGATGCCCTCGCACGATGGCGCCGGTGCGCCCGATGGTCAGTGCGACGCGCTTGCGCTGCGCCGCCCTCGTCCAGGTCGACGACAGAGCGTCGAACACCTCATGCAGAACGACGGGGCCGAGCTCGGCATCTCCGCCCGCGATGTCGGCATGCGTCGAAGCGAGCAGCCGGCTGAGCTGCTGGTCGGCGCTGAGAAGATCGGTCCTCGCGTCGTCCAGACGCGCGGCGTGCTCGCCGGACACGCCGCTGCGCACCTTCGACATGGCGTACAGCGCCGAGCGCAGCGGCGCCTTCAGGTCGTGCCCCGCAGTCGCGAGCAGCCGCGAGAGGTGATCGCCGCGGCGCTGCGACTGGCGCAGCATACGGCGGAGTTCCATCTGCGCCATGACCTGGCGCGCCAGGCGGCGCAGGGTGTCGATCTGGTCGTCATCCAGCGTCCGCGGCTGGGTGTCGAGCACGCAGACCGTGCCCAACGGCAAGCCATCGGCGGTTTTCAGCAGCGCGCCCGCATAAAAACGCAGGCCGGGTTCACCGGTCACCAGCGGATTGGCGGCAAAACGGGGGTCCTGGGTGGTATCGGGTATGACCAGCAGGTCGTGTTCGAGAATCGCGTGCGCGCAGATGGAGGTGTCGAGCGGCGTTTCCCGCACACCCAGGCCGACTTCCGCCTTGAACCACTGCCGGTCGGCGTCGATCAGGTTGACCACCGAGATAGGGGCACGGCAGACATACGAGGCGATCCGCACGATGTCTTCGTATGCGCTTTCCTTCTCCGTGTCCAGAATATCGAACGACGACAGCGCCGCAAGGCGGCGAGCCTCGGAAACGGCAGGCAGTTTGGGGGCGGGCGCGTGGGGCATCGGGTTCTCCGGGACGACGCATTCTGGCAGGTCGGCGCGTGGACGCAATGTCAGTCCATGCTCGCCTTCAGGCAGGCGTCGTCACGATTTCGTTCGCCTGCTTACGACGCCTCATGAACACGTCGGTGCCCAGACTCGGGGTTCTGCCTGAAGGAGTATCCGATGTCCGACTCGACCAACACCTCGCGCAAGATCCGCTACGGCTTTGTCGCCCTCGGTGACATCACCCAGGAAGCCATGCTGCCCGGGGTCGCGCACACCGGAAACTCGGTCGTCACCGCCCTGGTCAGCAGCGATACGGACAAGGCGGCCAAGGTGGCCGAGCGCTACGGCATCGGCAGCGTCTACAGCTACGACCAGTTCGACGAGCTGCTGGCCTCCGGCAGCATCGATGCACTTTATATTGCGACGCCGAACTGGCGCCACGCCGAGTTCGTGATCCCCGCCCTGAAGGCCGGGATCCATGTGTTGGTGGAGAAACCGCTCGAGATCACCCACGCCTCCAGTCGCGAGATCCTTGCGACGGCCGCCGCGTCGACGGCGAAGCTGATGGTGGCCTACCGGCTTCATTTCGAGCCCGCCACGCTGTCCCTCATCGACCGCATTCGCGCCGGCGAGCTGGGCCAGGTGCATACCTTCAGCGCGACGTTCGCGCAGATGGTCGACCCGAAGAACCACCGGGCGACCAACGGTGCCAAGGCCGGACCGGTCTTCGACATGGCGCCCTACCCGATCAACGCGGCACGTTACGTCTTCGATGCCGACCCGATCGAGGTGGTGTCGGCTGTGGGCCTGCGCCATCCGGAGTCGGGACTTGGCGACGATTTCGACCACACCGTGGCCGTGACCCTGCGCTTTCCCGGAAACCGCGTGGCCCTCTTCACCGTGTCCTACTACGGCAATGCCGTCGATGCGTTCTATGTAGCGGGGACCAAGGGCAGTGTGCACATGCGCCCGTGCTTCACCTACGGCACGCCCTTCGAACAGACCATCACCGTGGGCGACAAGGAGCGGAAGATTTCCGCCCCGGCGACCGACCAGTTCGGCGGTGAGCTGAAATATTTCTCCGCATGCCTGCTCGACAACGAAGATCCGGAGCCGGATGGCCAGGAAGGCCTGATCGACGTGCTGATCGTCGAAGGCATCATGGAGGCGCTGGCTTCGGGCAAGCCGCAGAAGCTGGACCTGCCCGAGCGCAAGCGCCGGATCGATACGACACGACAGAAAATGAATCTGCCCAAGGTGGAAGCGCCGGAACCGGTCGACGCCGCCAAACCGTCGAAGTAATCCGGTCAGTCGTCGAGCAGATCCGCCACGGAGCAAAGGATTTCCGCCGGGCGGAACGGGTAGCGATCCACCTCCGCGCGGTCGGCGATACCGCTGAGCACAAGCACCGTATGCAGACCCGCTTCGATACCGGCGACGACGTCGGTATCCATGCGGTCGCCGATCATGCCGGTGTTGTGCGAATGCGCGCCGAGCTTGTTCATCGCCGAGCGAAACATCATCGGGTTGGGCTTGCCGACCATATAAGCCTGACGCCCGGTGGCCTTGGTGATGAGCGCGGCCACGGCGCCTGTCGCCGGGAGCGGGCCCTCCGCACTGGGGCTGGTGACGTCCGGATTGGTGGCAATGAATCGCGCGCCCGCGCCGATCAGACGGATCGCCTTGGTGATGGCTTCGAACGAGTAGGTACGGGTCTCGCCGAGCACGACGTAGTCGGGCGCGGTGTCGGTCATGATGAAGCCCGCCTCGTGCAGCGCGGTGGTCAGGCCCGCCTCGCCGATGACGAACGCCGAGCCGCCGGGCGACTGGTCCTTGAGGAATGCCGCGGTCGCCAGCGCCGATGTCCACAGCTGCTCCTCGGGCACGTCGATACCCGACGTCCGCAGGCGCGCACTCAGGTCGCGCGGCGTGAAGATCGAATTATTGGTAAGCACGAGGAAGGGCTTGCCCTGGTCACGCCACTGGCGGATCAGCTCGGGAGCGCCCGGCAGGGCTTTGTTCTCGTGGACGAGCACACCGTCCATGTCGGTCAGCCAGCACTCGATGTCTTTACGGTCAGCCACAGGGTGTCCTTCGGAGGGGAAGCGGGGTCGTCGACGAGGATAGCGCGCCGCGCAGGCAAGGATTGGCTCAGGGCATCGCCGGCGTGCGTGCGGTCACACGAAGGACGGCCCAGCCGGCGAGACCCGCAAGGACGGAGCCTGCAAGGATGCCCAGCTTCACCTCGTCGCGTAGCTCGGGATGATCCGGGAAGGCGAGCATCCCGATGAACAGGCTCATCGTGAAACCGATGCCGCACAGCAGCGCCGTGCCGAACAGCTGCCCGCGCGAGGCGCCGCGCGGCATCTCCGCCCAGCCGAAGCGGATGGCGAGCCATGCGGCACCGAACACACCGACGAGTTTGCCCACGAGCAGGCCGAGGCCCACGCCGACCGTGGTCGCGGCGAGCCATTGCGCCAGCCCCACACCGGCGAACGAGATGCCGGCGTTGGCGAAGCCGAACAAGGGCAGCACCGTGATGGGGACCAGTCGATGGAGCGCGTGCTCGAGCCTCAGCAGAGGCGAATGGGTGCAGTCGCCGTCGGACGGCATGCGCCCTTCACTGTCGCTAAGCGGGATGCACAACGCGGTCGCCACGCCCGCGAGGGTCGCATGGACGCCGGACTTCAGCACCAGCACCCAGAGAACGACACCGATGAGCAGATAAGGCCACAGGCGGCTGACGCCGAAGCGGTTCATCAGGGCCATCGTGGCAACGGCAAGCAGTGCCAGACCGAGATAGGCAAGCGACAGATCGGGGGTGTAGAACAGCGCGATGATGATGACCGCACCGAGGTCGTCGATGATCGCCAGGGCCGCGAGAAACGCCTTGAGGGACGTGGGCACCCGGCTGCCGAGCAAGGCGGCCACACCGAGCGCGAAGGCGATATCGGTCGCCGAGGGAATGGCCCAGCCACGCATCGATTCCGCGTTGCCCCGGTTGACCAGCAGGAAGATGGCCGCCGGCACGACCATGCCGCCCAGCGCCGCCAGACCCGGCAGGACGCGCAGACGGTTGGAGGCCAGCTCCCCGTCGATGAACTCGCGCTTGATCTCGAGGCCCACCAGCAGAAAGAACACCGCCATGAGACCGTCGTTGATCCAGTGCAGCACGCTCAGCGGGCCGACGTGCGCCTGCAGCGCGTCGAAATACACGGAGGCGAGCGGCGAATTGGCCACGATCATCGCGAGCGCCGCGGCACCCATCAGCACGAGGCCGCCCACGGCCGATCCGGCGGCGAAGTCGGCCAGCCGCTGGAGCGGACGCCATATCAGTGTCTTGAGCAACGGACTCTCCTGTCCCTGGTAAGTCCGTGATGGTCACACCACCCGTCGCCGAGGGCAAACGGGGCGAAAGACGCATGGCCGGAACGACGCCCCCATCACGGCATTACGGCGTCACTCCGCGCGCAGCCTTTTCTCGTGCGCGGCGAAGTCCTTCCGATATTTCTTTGCCAGCCCTGTCTTCTGGGGCGCCGTCAGGATCTTGCCGGCCAGCTGAAAGAAGATTTTCTCCTCCTCGCGCAGATGATCGTGCAGCTCTTCGGAAAGCTTGGCGAGGTTCGCCGTCCAGCTGCGACCCGCGTGGTTCCGCGTCTGCATTTCCTCGATCAGGTCATCCATCTTGTGATGGTCGGCCAGCGCATCGCGCGAGGAGTGCAAGCCGCGATCGTCCATCAGCATCGGCACGTAGAGGTAACGCTCCTCGGCCGCCTCATGCGCCGCGAGTTCGATCCGTAACGCGGTGAACAACTCGACCCGGTGAGGACCCGGCTCCGAGCGCTGCAGCTTGCGGACGAGTGAGCGCTGCGTGGCGTGGCTTTCGCGGAGGGCTTCGAAGATGGTTTCGGACATGGCGTCGGCTCAGTCATGGGACGGCCCGGGTGGGCGGGTGCCACGATCATCCCGATGCGGATGTCGACGAAGCGTCTGCCAGGCCACAGGTGCTCCATAGCCAGACCGCACACAGCGGGAACAACAGGAAGCAGGAGACGACCGAGAATATCCACGCGATCGTGCCGTACGAACCGGACATCCCGCCCGCACCGAAGAACAGGAAGAACCAGCAAGCGGTCACTACCGCCATCAGCAGCCATCGGGCCGGGTCACCGTGGGTCACGTTCTGACAGACACCCGGAAACGTCTTCCTGAAGAAGTGCCAGGCGATATAGCCCGACACCGCCATCAGAAACGGGAACTGCAGCCACACCGGGATGCCGAAGCCCTGGGCGGACAGCGCGATATCCGCATGCGTGGAGAGTGCCCTGATGGGCACATAGCTCCACACGTTGCCCGCGCACATCAGGCACAGCCAGTACACGAAGGACTGCAGCCCCCGCCGCGACCGCACCGCGTCCATGCGCGACACGGCGTCCAGGATGAAAAAGAGCACGCCGTTGCCGACGAACGGGCCGGCCAGTGCGATGAGAGAGGCCTGCCACCCGGCGCCACTCGCGATGATCGGCGCGTATTCCACGTTGTCGGAAACGTCGCCCAGCAGGAGGATGTTGCCGGGGGTAGCCGAGCCGTAATCGATGTCGAAAGGCGACTTCATCCAGCCAAACGCCCACGCGGCCATCGAGTGGCTGTATTCATGGGCCAGGTAGGCCACCGCGTGGGCGACGATGGTGAGTACGAACGTCAGGACAGCGAAACGAACGACGCGCCACCCGCCGGATCTTGCAAAGCCCATCCCGTTATCGACCATGTCACTCCCCCGGTGAGGAGCGAACTATAGCGCCGGGATTCAGCCTTTGGATTGCTCCAGTACGCGGGAGCCAGTGATGATCATCCGCAACATCGTCGAGATCTGCTCGATCACCTCGGGGTCGCGCTCAGGCGGCTGATCCATGGCGCCGGCACCCATCGCGAAAACGAGGCGGGTGATCGCCTTGGATACCAGCGCCGGTTCGTGCAGCGTCGCGCGCTCGGCGGCGGCGAGGCGGATCAGGTCGACGCGGAGCTCGTCCTCGAAGTACATCAGCTCGCGCTCGACCGCCTGCTTGAAAGCGTCCGACCCTACCGCGCCTTCGCGCAGCAGCACATGCAGGAGTTTGTCGTCCGCGCGCAGCTGCTCCATGAAGGTCTCGACCGAAACACGGATCACGCTGCGATCGGTCGAGGTAGCACGCTCCCGCGCCGAGCCGATGATGATGCGCAGCGAGCGCCCCGCCAGGTCGATCAGGGCGATGGCCAGCTCGTCCATGTCGCGGAACTGACGATAGAAGCTGTTGGGCGCGATGCCGGCTTCGCGCGCCACCTCGCGCAGGCTTACCGTGGACAGGCTGCGGTTGGGACCGATCAGCTTGAGCGCGGCGGCCAGCAGGTCCTCACGGGCGATCCCCGCCTTGCGCGGCGGCGTCGGGAAATCCGGGGACGGGGTGAGAATGATCGAGGTCATAAGGCGCTGATAACGGACTAGGCCCGAATCATACCCCCAGTCATGAATGCACAACTGTATACACAGCTGTGCGGATGCGCGTATAGTGACTCCATGAACGCCCTTCCCGTTCCGAAAACCTCCTGGCGCCAGCGCGCCGTGCGACGCGCCGTCTCACCGGCGTTGTTCGACTTCTGGGCGACCCGCCTCAACCCGTTGTGGACCCTGGAGCAGCCGTTGGCGCGCCTGGTCTCGCGCACGGCGGCGAGCCGCGACGCCGTGACCCTTGTGCTCCGCCCCAACCGGCATTGGCAGGGCATGCTCCCCGGCCAGCACGTCAATATCGGCGTGGAAATCGAGGGTCGCCGGCTGGTGCGCAGCTACAGCCCGACGCCACTGGACGACGGCACGCTGGCGATCACCGTCAAGGCGATGCCCGGCGGCGTGGTCAGCGGTCATCTGGCGAAAGCCGCCCGGATAGGCGACGTGGTGACCCTCGGTCAGGCCTTCGGCGAGATGACCCTGCCTTCCGACACCGACGACCTGCTCCTGCTGGCTGCCGGCAGCGGCATCACGCCGATGCGTGCCCTGGTGCGCTCGCTCGCCGCACGCGGCATGCCGGTCAAGGTCGACCTGTTGTACTGGGCGCGCGATCGCGCCTACCTTTGCTTCGTGGACGAACTCGACGAGCTGGCCGCTACCCACCCGCGGCTGCGTGTGCGCACCTTGCTCACGCGTGCCGGGGTCGAGCCCGAGCGTCGCGTCGACGACGTGTCGCTGGAGTCGATCGAGGACCTGCAGGCACGCCGTGTGCTCGCCTGCGGCCCGGGCGGATTCGTCGAGGCGGCACGCGCGCGCCTTCAGGGCTACGTCGCGCACTTCGACGCGGAAGCCTTCAGCACGCCGGCCACCGTCGAGGGCGAAGCCGGCGAGGTACAGGTACACCTCGCTCGCAGCGGACGCACGCTGACCCTCGCCCGCGGCACCTCGTTGCTGGAAGGTCTCGAAGCCCAGGGCCTTCGCCCGCGTCATGGCTGCCGCATGGGCATCTGCAACACCTGCGCCTGCGGCCGCGCCTCGGGCACCGTACGTCACACGCTGACCGGCGACCGCGACAGCGAGCCGTCGACCCCGGTACGACTGTGCGTCAGTGCGCCGAGCACCGATCTGGTCCTGGACCTCTAAGGAATACACATGGCCCGCATCAAGAACCGCATTCTTTCCGCCGCCGAGCTGCAGTCCTTCGGCGACGAGCTCGACGCCCTGCGTGCCCGCGTCGCTGCCGACGTCGGCGCACGCGACGCCCGCTATATCCGTCGCATCGTCGCCGCCGTGCGCTGGACCGGCGTGACCGGGCGCGCGCTGCTCTTCCTCGGCGCCTTCGTGCACAGCGTGCTCGTCCCCGCCTGGATCGTCGGCACGATCTGCCTGGCCCTGTCGAAGATCCTCGACAACATGGAGCTCGGCCACAACGTCATGCACGGCCAGTACGACTGGATGGGCGACCCCAAGCTGCATGGCCAGACCTACGAATGGGATATCGTCGCCACCGGCGATGCCTGGCGCAAAACGCATAATTTCCAGCACCACACGTACACCAACGTGCGCGGCATGGACGACGACATCGGCTACGGCCTGCTGCGCATCTTCCCCGAGCAGCGGTGGCGTCCGTTCTATCTGATGCAGCCCGTCATCGCGGTGTTCTTCATGCTGCTGTTCCAGTGGGGTGTGGCTATCCAGGATCTGCGCATCGGCCGCTGGTTCGCGGGCAAGATGAAGACAGCGGAACTGCGTCGCAACTTCCGTCCGGTCGGTCGCAAGATGGCGCGTCAGCTGATCAAGGACTACATCGTGTTCCCGCTGCTGGCCGGCCCGTTCTTCCTGCCGGTGCTGCTGGGCAACCTCGTCGCCAACGGCATGCGCAACATCTGGACCTTCGTCATCATCTTCTGCGGCCACTTCACCGCCGATGCCGAAGTGTTCCCGAAGGAAACCATTCGCGACGAAACGCGCGGCCACTGGTACCTGCGCCAGCTGCGCGGCTCGTCCAACATCGCCGGCGGCAAGCTGCTCAACGTGCTGTCGGGCAACCTGAGCCATCAGATCGAGCATCACTTCTACCCGGACCTGCCGGCCAATCGCTACGCGGCGATGGCGGTCGAGGTGAAGCAGATCTGCGCCCGTTACGGCCAGCACTACAACACGGGCTCGTTACCTAAGCAGTTCGGTCAGGTCATCTGGCGGATCGTGCGTCACGCCTTTCCCAGCCGCGTACGTATGCCGCGGATGTCCGAGAAGGCGCTTCAGGGCGGCTGAGCAGTAGGGAAAGCTGTCCTTCCGCCGGAGACATGGACGTCACCCACGGGCGCGAGGCAGCCAGCGGCCGCACGAGCGTGAAGAGCCCGACGGCAGGAGGCATGGCGGCACCCGGCGAAAGCAACGGGCTGGCGGTGGGAGGCCGGATGGGATGGTGTCCTGGACGCTAACGGCCCATAAGTAAGATTCGATACTTCTGGCATGCTTTTATCGAACTTCGACACCTCCCATACTCGCGCACTAGCGTCGTCAGCAGGGGGGAGGCATATGGACGGGCATAAATCGCTGGGCCGCTTGACAGGATTGACCTATCTCGTCGTTGTGGGCACAGGGCTATTCAGCCTGATGTATGTTCCTGCCGCACTGTCAGGCAGCGGCGCGCCACAGAGCCGGGTCGAGCAACTGTTAGCAAACCCGGGACTCTACAATGCAGGGACGGCAGCGTTTCTTATCGAGCAAGCCGCCTTTTGTGTGCTGCCAATTTTATTCTACCGACTACTGCATCACGCGGGCCGGTGGGCCGCGAGTGTGATGGCGGTTCTGGCACTTGCCAGCGTCCCGGTAGCACTCGTCGGCGTTGTCGAGCGTGTCGATGCCGTCAATTGGCTTACGAATACGAAGCTATCGGCCGGTGAAGCCGGTATGTACGGCCATGCGCTGGCGTGCATGGCCCTCTACAGCTGGGACCACACGTTGCTCATTGCCAGCCTGTTTTGGGGGCTGTGGCTCGCACCGATGGGCTATCTCATCACTGTGTCGCGGACTATTCCACGGCTGTTCGGCTATCTGCTGATGCTGGGAAGCGCTGGCTATGTCGTCGACGTGTTTGGGCAACTGTTGTTACCTGACTACAGCCGCTCGATGTTTTCGGACTACGCGACTGTTCCAGCCGCCCTCGGCGAGATAGGCACTTGTTTATGGTTGCTCGTCTTTGGAGCATCGCACGAACGTGCCCCTACGCCCGATCCGACCGTGTCGATTGAGTAGGAGAAAACCGCAATGGCATTACCTTCATTCGAAGACCATCCGGTTCCCGTACGATTGAAGCTGGCCGCGTTATGGACATCGCTGATGTCGTGTTACATCTATGGCGACTACTTTGGCCTGTACGTCCCAGGGAAGTTACAAGGTGTCCTCAACGGTGATGGGCCCATAGGTCCGACAAGCCAGGGCACACTCGTCGGCGCGTCGATGCTCCTGGCTGCGCCCGCCTTGATGATCGCATTGTCACTGCTTTTACCGGTCAGGGCATGCCGCATAGTGACCATCATTCTTGGAATCTTTTACACACTTGTCATGGCGGCCACCATGACGGACGCCTGGTGGTTTTATAAAGCCATGGGCGTGATCGAAATGACG
Organism: Dyella sp. 333MFSha; assembly: GCF_900102405.1. Lineage (NCBI taxonomy): Bacteria > Pseudomonadati > Pseudomonadota > Gammaproteobacteria > Lysobacterales > Rhodanobacteraceae > Dyella > Dyella sp. 333MFSha. The sequence goes on from NZ_FNBR01000002.1 coordinate 399,293, forward strand.
ATCTCGTTAATCACTGTGGGGCTCGCTTGGCGCTGGCCTCGAGTTGCGTCGACTGTCTAGCTATTTCACAGTGACCGGGGCAAGGGTCGAGCGAACAAACATCGCACAGGATTTTCCTCGCATGACGCGCTGGATTGTTGGAACGCGCGGCGTCACCCTCGCGCTCAACAACTGTATCGGTAACGAGCACGATTACCAGCACAAACGGTTGAACTCCGCGTATCAACGCCTGCGCAAGGGCTTAAGTCCTGATCAGCGCACATCGCTGCGTGACGAAGAACGTGCATGGATAGCCCGGCTCGACAAGAATTGCTAATCGGGGACGCCGGTCGATTTGCTTCTCGGCATACCGGTGCCGACGGCTGGCGGTGGCGGCGTGAGCGGAAGATGCGTACAGGAAAATGACGCCAGGCTGGTTCATGGGTCCCGATGGAACGTCCATTCCTGAGGCAGATGAAGCACGTCGCATCCTGCCGTGCAGGAGAAAAGCCCAGAGCGTCCCATGAGGACCAGATCCGCGACGCAGAGAAAGATCCTGTCCTTTCCAATCTGTTGGCGACGCCGGGCGGCACGCAGACGGTGCCGTTCAATTTCGTCTTTCCGACCGATACCCAGTATTACGTGCGTCAGAAAACCGACCCAGTGAACACCTGGATTATCGATGCCAAGATGGTGGTCGCGACCCAGGCCTGCCCGCGGGAGCCATCAACAGACACCTCAGAGACGGCCAAGCCGACGAAGCTGCTGTTTCCGTCTCCCTAACCCTCGCCATCATCGCGCGGAGCTGGGGGTACGCCCTCGATCTGCCGAGGGTTGGCTCCACGAAGTGCGCGCATCGATAGACTGAGCCGGACTGCCGACGCTCCGGGTCGGTGCTGCAAATGGTCGCTCAACGAAACGACGGAACGCTCGTGATCACACAAGGCGGCCAGCACATTCGGCCCGTTCGGGCGCTCGGACGCATCAGGCGTGCTTTAGCAGAGCGTCTTATCGGGCCCATCAAAGCGACCAATGTAGATTTCGACACGGTCGTCGTGCTCGGCCTCCACCATCGCAGCCGCTTTAGGAAACGGAGCCCCTGTCCCATCGTAAGCTTCAAACCGTCCATCCGGTTGATGGACCACGAAAGGCAGATGCTGGATGCGAGACGACCAAACGTTATAGGTATCTTCGTCCCGCACCATTTGCATCTCAGTACGGGTGGCGCAGCCAGCAAGGGCCACAGCGATCGCCGCTAACCCAATGGGGCGGAGCAGCGTGCTTAGCGCGAGGCGCATACAAGGAATCTCCTACGACGATGGTTTCTCTCTCCAGCGGCAGCGGAACAGATGACGGCGCCAGCACGACCAGGTAGAGCGCGAGCGCTCCGGCCATAGGTCTTGCACCTGCCGCTACCGCTTCAGTACGGCAGCGGATCTGGCTCTTGCGCAACGCTTTCCCAAATGCCGTTGAGCAGCAGTTTGCGTGCACGAGCGATGTAAACCGGTCGTGTGGCAATCACGCGCTCCCGCGCACGATCAGCGAATGAGACGACGGATCGATCGCGATCACACAGCGCGGACACGACCGTTGGACCCTTTGCGTCGGGCACCGACGCGGGGGCACCTGAGCACAAGGTCTTGAGCGGGCCGCTGAAATGCCCCACCCAAATTTCCACGCGGCGCCCGCGCTCGGCCTCGACAGCCGTTGCGGCCTTGCTGAAAATGTCGCCGCGGTTGTCAAAGGCGGTCACGGCGCCGTCGGCATCGTGAAACACGAACGGAATGTGGTCCATCCGCTTGTCCCACAGGTCGTAGGTGTCTTTTTCCTTGACCGTGCTGGTCTCGGTGACTGCAGCACAGCCGGTCAGGACACTCATCACCAAGAACACAGCCAGAGCACTGCGCACAGTCGTGAGTCTGAATTGCATCGGATAGATCTCCTCGGATGGACGATGCGCGAGCCCGTCAGAACATCACGCTAAACAGTGATAAGCGCCTCGGGTCAGCGTGCGCTGACCTGCGGTTCGTCTTGAGCAGCGGCGCGCCATCCGCCACCCAGAGCACGGATCAGATCCACGCTCGCCTGCAGCTGTCGCGTGCGCACCAACTCAGCCGTGCGTTCGGCCTTGAGCGCCGCGGTCTGCGCCGTGACCACCTCTAGGTAGCTGACGACGCCCTCGTTGTATCGGTTGGTCGCCAAGGTCTCGGACTGCTTGGCGGCGTCGGCCGCTGCCGTCTCCTGCTGGCCTTCCCGGCCTAGCTCCTGGAGCAAGGACAGGTTGTCTTCGACCTGCTGGAATGCGTGCAGCACCAGGCCGCGGTACTGCGCTGAGGCCGCAGCAAACTCCGCTTTGGCTTCCGCCTCGCGGCCGCGCCGCGCGCCGCCGTCCAATAGCTCGAGCGAGGCCAACGGCCCAAGGCTCCAAAACTGGTTGCTGGCCGCCAGGAGATTGCCGTGACCCACGTCCTGCCAGCCCAAGGCGGCACCCAGGCTGATGGTCGGGTAGAACGCCGCGCGCGTGACCCCAATGCCAGCGTTGGCGGCGAACGCACGGCGTTCGGCGGCAGCAATATCGGGCCGGCGCTCCAACAAGGTCGAAGGCACACCCAGCGGAATGCTTGGCAGGGTCAGAGCCGTGGTCTGGGCGGGCAGCAAAAAGGTCGACGGGGATTCGCCGACCAACGCCGCGATGGCGTGCTCGGTGAGTGCCCGCTGCACACGCAGCTCCGTTTCCTGGGCCTGGGCATCGGCGTATTGCGCGTTCGCGCGGGCAAGATCCAGCCCCGACGACACACCCCCATCCATGCGCCTTTGCGTGATCGACTGGCCCTTGCCGAACGCGGCCAACGAGTCCTGGACGATGCGCAGCTCCACGTCATCCCCCCGCAATGCGATGTACAAGTCCGCAAGGCGCCCCTGGAGGCTCAGGCGGGCGGAGGCCAGGTCCGCCTCCGCCGCAACGCTACGCGCCTTGCCTTCGGCCACCTCATTGCGAATCCGACCCCATAAATCCAGCTCGTAGCTAGCACTGAAGGCGACCGTCCGCGTGTCGTACTCGTTGGGCTGGCTGGAGCCCCGAAGCGGCCGGTTATCGGACTGCCGCGCGTTGGTCGGTGTGGCGTCGATGCCTGCGTGGGGCGACTGTTGTGCCCCAAGCTCCTGGAGATAGGCCCGCGATGCATCCAGACGAGCCAGGGCTACGCCGATGTCGGGGTTGTTGGCGTCCAGTTTGGATTCGAGGCCATCGAGAGTGGGATCGCCGTAGACTTTCCACCACGGACCGCGCGCGGTGGCATCTTTGGGGTCGGCCTGCGTCCAACCTTCAGGATTAGCGGCGCCCTTAAAGGCCTCCGGCAGGGCACCGGCGTTGGGCTTCACGTAGTCCGGCGCCAGCGAGCAGCCGCCCAGCGCCATGAACAAGACCAATGCTCCGCCACGGATGGCAAGATCATGCTTTCTTGGCATGGTGGCTCTCGTCGGTGGCAGCGGGGGCCAACTGGACCAGATCGCCTTGGCTCAGCGAATCGGTAGGATGATCGATGATGCGGTCGTCCGGCTGAAGGCCCTGGTCGATCTCCAGCTTGTCGCCCAGGTCCATCGCGATGTGTACATCGCGCAGCACCACATGGTGGTCCTTGCCGAGCACCGCGATCTGCGGCCCCTGCGCGCGAAACAGGAGGGTCGTGGCCGGAACGGTCACCGTGTGGGCGTCTGCGTGTGTGGAGAGTTGCACCTCGGCAAAGTCGCCCGGCAACAGATCCTGGCGCGGATTGTCGACCTTGAACTGCGCCAGCAACGTGCCGGAGGCCCGGTTGATGGCCCGGGACGTCCCGATGAGCGTGCCGTCGACCGTCTCGCCGCCATGGCCCAGCACGAGCAACTTCACCTTCATTCCGGGGACGATGGAGGACGCGTAACTTTGCGGCACCTGCGTGTACAGGCGCATTTTGCTGGTATCGGCAATGGAAAAGAGCGGCTCGCCCCCGCTGGTGTTCGCCGTGATGAGGTCGCCGATGTCCGTGTTACGCGCCGTCACCGTCCCGTCGAACGGCGCGACGATGCGTTTGAATGATTCCAACGCGGCCAGGCGGTCTACATCGGCCTGGGCGCCCAGCTGATTGGCGCGCGCCGTCTCCGCTTCGCTCGACTTTTCATCCGACTCCTGCTTGGACACCGAATGCGACGCGAGCAGGTTCTGCCAGCGCCTGGCGGTGGTGTCGGCCAGGCGCACATTGGCTTGGGCGCGCACCAGTTCGGCTTTGGCCTGTTCGAACTGCTGATCCAGTTCCGGCGTGTCGATGAGCGCCAGAACCTGGCCGGCTTTGACTTTTTCGCCGATGTCGACATTCCACTGCTTCAGATACCCTCCGACCCGTGCGTGGATGGGGGTGGCAATCCATGCATCGAGGTGACCCGGCAGCGTCAGACCCTGGTTGGCGCTGAGCGCAGAGGCAGAAATGACCTGCACGCTCGGCGTAAGTTGCGCCTGGGTCCACGTCGTCAGCTCGTGGGACTCCACGGACCGCAGAGACAGACCCGCAATCACCCCAACGGAGGCCAGGCCTAAGCCGATGGCCAGAATCAAACGGACACGGGGAGGCCGCCCGGGTATCGCGGCGATGGCTTCATGCGACATGGGAGTGATCTCCGATAAGCGGCTGTTTGGAAGGGGCGGGAGCGGGCCGGCCGTGGACGATTGCGAAGATGACCGGCACAAACAGCAAGGTGGCAAGCGTGGCGAACATGAGGCCACCGATGACCGCGCGACCCAGCGGGGAGTTCTGTTCCTGACTGAGCGCCATGGGCAGCATGCCGATGATCATCGCCAGCGCCGTCATGCACACCGGACGGAAGCGGGTAAAGCCGGCCTCGAGCGCCGCCTTGACCGGGTCCCCATGCTCGGCCAGCCGCTCGCGGCAGAAGGTCACCACCAGGATCGCGTTCGCAGTGGCCACGCCCATGCACATGATGGCCCCGGTGAGCGCGGGCACGGACAAACTGGTGTGCGTGAGAAACAGCATCCAGACGATGCCGGCAAGCGCTGCCGGGAGGGCGGTGATGATGACGAACGGGTCCATCCACGATTGGAAATTGACCACGATGAGCAGGTAGATGAGGACCACAGCCCCGACCAGACCGAACAACAGACCGCTGAAGGCTTCGTTCATCGTGCCGACCTGCCCGTGCAGGCTGACCAGGGTGCCCTTTGGCCGTTGACTTGCAAACTGCGCCAGAACCTTTTCCACATCACTGGCCACGCCCCCCAAATCCCGGCCTTGGATGGACGCATAGATGTCATAAGACGGCATGATGTTGTAGTGAGACACCACCGCATCGCTGGGCCCACGGGTGAAGCTCGCCAGACCACCCAGAATTTGCGTGGCACCGTTGCCTGAGGAGGTCACCGGCAGCGCCTTGAGATCCGACATCGAGTCCATGAGGTATTGCGGCGTGGAAGCCACGATGGCGTAGGACACGCCGTTTTTCGGATTGAGCCAGAAGGCCGGGGCGACCTGCGAGCTGCCTGCCAGAGACGCCACCATGCTATTGGTGACATCCCGCTCGGTGATGCCGAACCCATCCGCCCGTACCCGGTCCACTTTGACGTTCAACTGCGGGTAGCTCGAGCTTTGCTGCAAGCGGACATCGACGATGCCATCCACCTTGCGCAGCTCCTTCATAATTCTTTCTGAGTAGGCTTCGTTGGCCACGCGATCACGTCCGGCGATGGAGACATCCAGCGGCGAAGGCGAACCAAAGTTAAGGATCTGACTGGTCATGTCGGCCGGCAGGAACGCGAACTGGGTGCCGGGGAATTCGCGCGGAAGCTTTTCGCGCAATTGCTTCATGAAATCGGCCGCCGGCCGATGGCCTTCCTTCAAGGCGATCTGGATATCGCCGTCCTGCGAGCCGATGGTACCGCTGCTGCTGTAAACCAGGTTCACGCCGCTCAGCGGAAGGCCGATGTTGTCGATGATGGTGTCGAGCTGATCGGGCGGAATGACGGCGCGGATGGCGCGTTCGATGTGATCGAACTCGGCCGCCGTCTCTTCGACCCGGGTGCCCATGGGCGCGCGCACATGCATCGAGATCGATTCCGAATCCACGGTCGGGAAGAAATCCCGACCCAATGCAGGAATCAGCGCAAAGGACACCACGACGAACCCGAGGAAGCCGACGACAAAGCGCTTCCGGCTGTCGAGAGCCACCGCCAGCAAGCCGTAGTAGCCGTCGCGGACCTGCGTGAAGCGCTGCTCAAAGCCCATCTGAAACCGCAGCAGCCCGCGCACTACGGCACTGCGGCGCTTGCGACCGTGCTGATCGCCCTCGTGATGATTGAGATAGGCGTCCTCGGGATGCGCACCCTCGCCGCCTTCCACATGGTGAGGCTTGAGCAAGAACATCGCGAGCGTCGGCACCAGCGTGCGGGACAGAATGAAGGAGGACACCATGGCGAAGATCACCGCCAAAGCCATCGGGCGGAACAGGAAGCCGGCGATACCGTCGAGCATGAACATCGGCACGAAGACAATGCAGATGCACAGCAGCGACACGAAGGCCGGCGTCACGATCTGCCTGGCGCCGTCCATGATGGCGTCCATCACGCCCTTGCCTTGCTCCAGATGCCAGTTGATGTTCTCGATGGTCACCGTGGCGTCGTCGACCAGAATGCCCACCGCCAACGCCAGGCCGCCCAGGGTCATCACATTCAAGGTCTGTCCTAACAGCGACAGCAAGGCAATGGCCGACAGGATGGACAGCGGGATGGACAACGCGATGATGACCGTCGAGCGCCAGCTGCCGAGGAACAGCAGAATCATCACGGAAGTCAGAAGAGCTGCGATGACGCCCTCGCGAGCCACCGAGGCCACGGCGGCTTTGACAAAGATGGACTGATCGCTCAGCAGATGCATCTGCAGCGACTTGGGTTGGGTCTCGGCAATGAGCGGCAACAGCTTCTTGATGCCGGCCACCACATCCAGGGTGGACGCATTGCCGTTCTTCAACGCGGGCATCAGCACGGCGCGTTTGCCGTCCACGCGGACCACATTGTTTTGCGGCGGCGCACCGTCGCGCACATTGGCCACATCGCCGATGGTGATCGTCGCGCCGTTGACGGTCTTGATGGGCAGGTTGTTTAGCTCATCGATGGCCGTTGGGCTGTTATTGAGTTGGACGTGATACTCGTAAGTCCCAATCTTGGCCGTGCCCACGGGGATAATCTGGTTCTGTGCGGCCAACGCGTTGCCCACGTCCTGCGCCGAAAGGCCTTTGGCCGCCAGCGAGCGCGGATTCAAGTCCAGCGTTACTTGCTTTTGTTTTCCGCCATAAGGCGTCGGAATGGCCACGCCGGGCACGGAAATCAGCGTCGGGCGCATGAAGTTCTGCGCGATGTCGCGAATGGTGGCTTCCGACAAGACCGGGCTCGACAGGGCCATCTGCAGCACCGGCACCGTCGAGGCGTTGTAATTGAGGATGAGCGGCGGTGTGATGCCTGGCGGCATCTGCTTGACCACCGTTTGCGAGATGGAGGTCACCTGAGCCGTGGCTGTGCGAATGTCCACGCCCGGCTGGAAGAAAATCTTGACAATGCCAACGCCCGGCAACGACTGCGACTCGATGTGCTCGATGTCGTTGACCGAGGTGGTCAACTGGCGTTCGTAGTAATAGATCACGCGGCCCGACATTTGGTCCGGCGGCAGGCCGTTATAGGTCCACACCACGCTGATGACGGGGATGCCGATATTCGGAAAGATGTCCGTCGGTGTGCGCAAGGCAGCCAGCGGACCGGCGATGAGGATCAACAGCGCCAGCACGATGAAGGTGTATGGGCGCGAGAGGGCGATGCGAACGAGGGCTAGCATGCGGCGAGCCCCTGAGCCAATAGAGATGGCGGCATCATGACGCGGACGGGTCGCTGCGCATGGCGCCGTGGCGCGGAAGGTTTCATCAGCGGTATCGCTCGGATCTGACCCGGGCAGAAGTGCCCTGGGTCATTATCCGAACCGATTCTTGTGGGAATCTTTTGTGTTTCGAATCTGGCGCTCGGCGCTCAGCGTTTACTGGCGTCGTCGGTCAGCGGATCCATCAGGATGTGCACCAGAAGTCCATTGCCCGACGGGGCCTCCAGAAGCGCGATGGACCCGTCGTGCAGCTCTACCGCGCGCTGGACGATGCTGAGCCCAAGGCCGTAGCCCGGCTCTTTCATGTCCGCACCACGGTAGCCACGTTGAAAGGCAGCCTCCCTGCGGTCCTTGGGAATGCCGGGGCCGTCGTCGGAGACCGCAATCAGGATCTTGCCGTCCAGGCGGCATACAGCGACATCGACCTGGCCACACTCCGGGGTATAACGGAGTGCGTTTTCAATCAGGTTGCGAAACATCGCCGTGAGTGCGACCTCATGGCCCGACACCCACAATTCGGGCTCTTCGTGGTTGAGGCTCAGGGAGATGTCTTTCTCGGCGATGACGGGGGCCAACTCTTCGATGACCTCGGTGGCGAACATGACCAGGTCCAGAGGGACGCGGTGTTGTGAGGCGGCCCCGGCTTCCAAGCGCGCAATCGCAAGAATTTGCTCGATGCGGCGTCCCAGGCGGACCAGGCTTCGCCGCGCGTTACCGACGGTGTATTGAACCTCGGCCGGGTCGTTGGCAATGAGCGCGCTTTCCATGTGAATCATGGTGGCTGCCAGCGGTGTGCGCAGCTCATGCGCCACATCGCCAGCAAATCGGTGCTCTCGTTCGACCGCATCTTCCAACCGCTCGAGTTGCTGATTGAGCGTCTCGATCAGTGGCTTGATCTCGTCGGGAGAGCGGTCGATGGAGATGAGCTTGCGACTGCCCGGTTCGCGCTGCGCGAGCACTGCAGTCAGCACACCCAGAGGCTTGAGTCCCTGTTTGACCGCGAGTCCTGCCAACACGGCGAGCAGAGGCAGCCCGATGATGAGCGGCAACGCGTGCTCAAGGATGAGACCGCGGGTGATGTCCGACCGGTTATCTGCCCGCTCCCCAATCCGCACCGTCAGGTCGAAGCGGTTGGTGAGGGTGAACAGTCGCCATTTGACCCCGTTATATTCGGCTTCATGAAACCCGCGTTCCCCAGGAGCCGGTGAGGGCAGGTCCGCCAGATTGGCGGTTGCCGCGACCAGTTTGCGCTGGGGGTCATACGCCTGAAAGCCGACTTCGGGCTCGTAGTTGCGTGGATGGACCGATACGACGACGGTACCCTTTTGCGCCTCGGTCGCGAGCTGCAGCGTCTTCGCCGGATCCTGTACTCCGTAGTTGCCATGCCCGTAGGCAATCAAGGTGCCCAGCGTTCGCCCGGCCTGGGCCAAACGCCCATCGAGCAACTGATTCATCTCGTGGAGTTCGCGCTGGTAGCTGATGGTCCCCAGCGGAATGAGCACGGCCACCTGGACAAGGATGATGAGCCAGGTGAGTCGCGCGCGCAGGCTGCTGGAGGTCACTTGGGTTCCCGGGGCATCATGTAGCCAATGCCGCGCACCGTGTGGATGACCTCGGGACTCAACTTCCGGCGCAGCCAGTGCACATGCACTTCGATGGCGTTGCGATCCACCACTGTGTCATATCCGTAGACCGACCCTTCGAGCGTTTCGCGGCGAACGATGCGGCCGGCGCGCTCGGTCAGGATGCGCAGCACCGCGAACTCCCGCCGGGTCAAGGTTACCATTTCACCTCGAAAGGTAACGCCATTCGTAGCCAGGTCCAGCACCAGACTGCCCACCTCCACTCGATTGTCCACCAGGCCCTGCGCGCGGCGGGTCAGCGAGCGAATACGTGCCGCCAGTTCCCCCAGGTCAAACGGCTTGACCAAGTAATCGTCTGCGCCCAGGTCCAAGCCCTTGATGCGCGACTCTGTCGCATCCCGCGCGGTCATTACCAGGATGGGCGTTTTCACCCCCGCGCGGCGTGCTTCAAGCAGCACTTCCAAGCCGTCTTTCCCAGGCAGGCCCAGGTCGAGCAAGATCAAGTCGATGCCCGTGTCAGACAACGACGCCGCGCCTTGCCTGCCGTCGGTCAGCCACGTTACCGCGTAAGACTGGTGCTCAAGCGCATGCTTGATGGCCTCGCCCAACTCGATGTCGTCTTCAAGTAGCAAGATGTGCATGCGGTACGGGCTCGAGGAACGAAAGCGACCATGATCGCCGGAGAGTCTTTTGCCAACCTTTTGTGCCCTGGCATCCAGTCTACGCCAGGGCAGTGACGCGATGTCTGGTCTCAACAGGCTCTTGCAGGAGCCCGAACTCCGTCTGGACCGCAGCCCCCCGGGCCACGCTTGCCCCGCCCTGACCGGCCGATTGGGCTCTCCATCGATCGACCGCTGCGGATTCACATGACCAACCCCCTGCCCGCCTTGCTCACCACCCTGAACCACGCCATCGAGGCTGTTGCGCGCAATGACGACCCTTGGCTGCGCTCGATCGCCATCGCCGCCCTCCAGTGCGAGTTGGGGACCTGGTCTATCGGGTGCCCGCGGACCCCGACATCGCCCTCCCGCTCCAGCGCATTGCGCGCATGGTGGAGAATATTCATGAGGGCCATTCCGCCCCGTTCTGTTCGACGAGGCCGCGCCGCATCGAGGTGGTGTAGAGCGGGTCGGTCGCATAGGTGTTGGTGTAGGGATCGAGGATGTGATCATCCGCCGTGGCGAAGACCTCTCACCCGGCCTGATCGAGAGCTACCTTGAGAGACATCGCGCCGTCAAAGAATGCTGCGTGGTCGGAATCGACGACACCGACCTGGGCGAGGTACCTGTGGCATTTGTTGTCGCCCGAGGGGCCATACGATTGAAGTCGGCGCCCTACGGCAATATGCGTACGACGCCTTTTCAAGGGTATATGTCCCTGCCCATATCCACGTGATACCGACACTCCCAACCGGCAGCTTGGTCAACGCGCTCACGGCCAGCCCTAGCATTCCGAACGAGGCGCTTTATTCGCGATAAATCGCACCCTCAAAGTCGAGCACTCCCGCGCCTTCCTGCCGGTTGAGATATGCCTCTGCCGCCTCCAGCACATCGCCGCCAGGCACGCTGACCGCCAACAGGTTGCGCGCTTTAAAGTATTCCGTCACACAGCCCAAGGACCGGAGCGCATCGGCAACGGCATCGACACTGTTCTCATCGAAGCAGACCACGCGAAATAAAGAGTTCGGCGATTCCACCAGCACTCGGTCGAACCATCGAACGCCATCCTGAAGAGGTGCGCGGACGGTATCGCCGAGGCCGGCCTGGCGCGCAAAGAACGGGATGTTATCGATGGTGTAGGTATCTGGCGATCCTGCTGGTCTTGCCCAGACCGACTCACTGCCAACGTCTGGATAGCCGTCCTCGTCCGGTTGGATAGAAAAGAATACCTTCACCAATCCAGGCATTGATTTTGTCGCTCTTATCGAGGTTACAGTTTCGGCAGGCAGGTTGACCATTGTTTAACGATCCGTCTCCGCCCTTGGACCTTGGGATAACGTGGTCCACATTAACCTCATTTCCGGGCGGAGTAACGCCGCGTTCACTCTTTGCGACACCCGGTATTGAATATAGTCTCGCAATGAACACGGAGGACGGCCTGATTGGCCGCCCCGTGATATCTCGATGCAACACGCTCTTTACTCCGCGGTGAACGATGTCCAATTGGGATTCAAAATAGATTGACCATCTGGCCGCAGAAGTTCGAGTTCGAACATCCGTCCATTCACATGGTAAAAATAGACGTCAATGAACTCGCCATCTGCATCCAACAATTTTCCTTCGACGGGAAATCCGTCGCGACCGCGGAAGCTATCTTGACCTCGATAAGGTGGGAGCTGCACATCGGGCAGGTGAAAGAGCAACCGAGATCCGTCTGGCGATTCGTCCGTGACCTCAACTTCATTGATATCTAGTAGGAACTGACTCCGAAGCACGTCATCTGTAATCAGATTTCCGAGCGTTCGGACTACAGACGATTCGGACTGCGTCAATTTTCGCATCTTGGCGCCTACTGCAATGGAAAGATTGTTCCGACATTTACCTTTCCGTCCTGAAGTGGAAATGCACGGAATTCGAGGGGTACTTCGTTCACGTTTAATCTGCCGCTGAAGGGGCCAACCGTAGTACCTTCAGAGGCACTCCTCAGTGTCCCACTGACTTCTTTCCTACGACACTCTCCACGTGCCCGACATCGAGCCCTGCCGACGAAAGCCGCGACGCGCAATGGCTGGTCTGAAACACGCTTGCGAGAGAGCCACATCTAAGAGCGCCGCAGCCAGCCGGACCGCCTCTTTAGTCATCCCATGCAATGGCCGCACCAAGAACCGCGAACCAATAGCCGGGCGCAGCGACTCGGGGACCAGAAAGCGGACATAGAAACCGCTGCGTCGGGACAACAGCAAAGGCTTGGGCACAAAACGATACCTCAGACGATACCTCGGGGGAGGTCGCCCGGGTCCGCTGACGAAGCCGATAAAAACATTGCAGAAAAGGCACTTAGCGCAATGATGGCACTGAGTGGAGCGGGTGAAGGGAGACCACGTCAGCCGGTCACAACACGTTGTTTTAGATCACGTTTGTGGCGGACGACTAGCATTTGAACGATACATCACTCGGTCCCCAGGCGCTACTGTGGAGATGGCTCATTGAAGGCAGGGACGAACCGGCAATTTGCCCCGATCGGGCTGGCTCGCCGGGCGATTGGGTCAGCACGGCGCTCCATGGGGCCAGCGGGTGCTGCCAAAGTCATGCCCGACCAGCCGGAGCCCTGCTGGGCTGATCCGCGGGCTTGGCCGGGCGTGAATGGGTCAGCGAAGGTGGGACACGAACCAGTCCCGCGCGGCTGCCGTGACCTTGGCGAGCGTTTCCGGCACATCGTAGGCGTCGTAGTGAAGCCCCTCGACGACCAGCATTTGCTTGGGCTCACGCGCACGCTCGAATGCCTGGCGCGTCAGCTTCGTGACAACGGTCTTATCCGGCTCGGCGAGGATCAGCAAAAGCGGTGTCGGCGATACCGACGCGATGTAATCCCCAGGAGCGGTCTGGACAGCCTGCTCCAGCGACGTCACCGTCACGTAATTATGAAACTGGGCGTGTTCCTGCTCATTGCGTGTTGCCCAGTCCAACGATTCAGGACCAAACACGGACGGGTTTTCCGCAGTGTCTGCGAGTTTCATCGTGGCCGGCTCCTCCCCCGCAAAGTGACGCGGGCGCTCGGACGCGATCGTGCTGTTGATCAGATCCCGCTGCTCTGACGGCGCTTCGAACTGGATCTGTCGATAGAGGTCCGTCGCCGGGACCTGCACCACAAGTGCCTTCACGCGGCGATCGAACGCTGCCACCTGGATCGACTGGCCACCGCTGAACGAGGTTCCCCACAGCCCCAAACGCGCGGCATCCACATCCTTGCGGGTCTCAAGGTAAGACAGGGCATTGACCAAGTCCTGCCGCTGCGCGTGCGGGATGACCTGCTGTCGAGGCGTGCCCCCACTGTCGCCCAGATAGCGGTAGTCGATGGCGAGTGCGATGACACCGCTCTCTGCCAATGCGGTGCCAAGTTCAGGAATGTTGCGCATCCCTCTTACTGCGCCAAACCCGTGCGAGAGCACCGCAGCCGGGAACGGGCCGTCCCCGACCGGCCGATACAGGGTCCCCGCGCAGGGAATGCCTTCGCTGATGAATTGGATCGTTTCGGTAGTCACTGAGCTTCTCCGGTCTTTGAAAGCCACGGAGGGGAAATTATGCACACACGAGTGCAATGATCGTGAAGCACCGAACGGTGTCGCATCCGCGGCATCACGAATGACGCAAAACCTTCAGGAACAGGATGTGGTCGCGCTGCGTGGCTGCGCGGTCATTCCGCATCGGCTACGCCCGGTCGTGAGGATGCGCAGTCGCCGACGATTTTCCGTCTAGGTGTCGCCGACGGCGGCCCGCGCATCGCGGATTGCGATGCGCACATTGCGCTTGCCCGTCAGAGCGACAGCTCGGCGTGCAAAAAGTCGACCAACTGACGGACGCGACCGGGCGTATAGCTGGCAGGGGGAAGCACGGCAAAGAACTCGAAGACACCGGCGCTCTGCCAGCCATCGAAAAGCCGCACAAGCGTCCCCTGGGCCAGGTCTTCCTCACCGTAATAGCTGGGCACCTGCGCGATCCCGAGACCGGCGCGCGCAGCAGTCAGCATCGTCAGGCCGCTGTCGCCGCGCACGCGGCCTGCTGGCGCGAAGGCTACCCGCGTGTCTCCGCGCATGAACACCCACTCGCGGTGCCCCAAGACCAAACATTGTGATGGATGGAGTTCCTGAGGATGCGCAGGCGTGCCATGGGATGCCAAGTAGGCGGGGGCTGCGAGCGTGTGTCCCTGGAAGACGGCAATCTTGCTCGCGCGCATCCGGGAGTCGGCGAGCGGGCCAGCTCGGATGACGAGATCGTATCCCTCGGCCACCAGATCCACATTGCGCGTCACCACCCCGATATCGAGGTCGACCGCGGGATGAGCGGCCGCAAACCGGGTGAGCAACGGCAAGATCTGCCGCTCGGCGAAATAGCCACCGATGCTGATCCGGATCAAGCCGCTGACGGTCGCGCCGCCGGAACGCACAGCATCGCGCGCTTCCTCCAGACCCGCGAGCAATACCTTGCCTTGCGCATGGAACGAGCGTCCCGCATCCGTCGGAACGCAGCCCCGAGGAGTGCGTAAAAGCAACTGCTGTCCCAGGTCTCGCTCCAGGGCCGACACCTTGCGACTGACGTGGGCGACGGAAACCCCCAGCGACTCAGCGGCTGCAGAAAGGCTTTCGGCATCGACCGCTGCGACGAATTCCAGCATGCCCTCGAACGGGGGGAGCTTTGCCATGGTGAAAAGCCGCCTTGCTGTTTTAACCATAGTAGCAACCAAGGGTCGTCCCTACGATAAAACCTCTGCCCTTGAGGCTTTTAAAAGCGAATACGCCGTGCCTTTTGTCATCTATGCCTTTGCGCTTTCGACCTTCGCATTGGGCCTGAGCGAATTCATCGTCATCGGTCTTGCGCCATCGATGGCTGCGTCGTTCCGCGTGACGATCCCCGAGGTGGGCACCACCGTGACGGCCTATGCGCTCGGCGTTTGCGTGGGCGGCGCACTCTTGACCGGCTGGCTCTCATCCTGGACCCGTCGCCGCCGGCTCCTGGCGAGCCTTGCTCTGTTCACCATGGCTCACCTTGCCATGGCGGTCTCGCCAACGCTCTGGCTGGTGGTGCTGACCCGATTCGCCGGCGGCCTGGCGCACGGCCTCTTCCTCGCCGTCGCGTCCAGTGCTGCAGCCACGGCCGCCGGGCCCGCAAAAGGCGGGCGAGCGGTTGCACTGGTCTTCAGCGGACTGACTGTGGCGCTTGTTCTCGGCGTGCCTCTTGGCACGTTCTTGGACGGGCTGACGGGTTGGCGCGCCCTCTTGCTGGCCATCGCCGTGTTGGCTGGCGCCGGATGGGCAGCGCTTCGATCCCAGCTCGCGCACGAAGACGCACCTGCGTCTACCGGACCAGCCTTCACGCCGCTGGAGCGGGCACTCGCGTCCTCCCCCATCGTGCTGACCGCAGCCGTCACCGCCGCGACTTATGCCGCGTTGTTCACGGTCTATACGTACATCGCGAGCCTGCTGAAGGCGACGGTCGACATGTCCGGCGACGAGATCAGCGCAGCACTTCTGGCATTCGGAGCCGCGGCTGTGATTGGCAACGGTACAGGCGGCATTCTCCGCGACCGACTGGGTGCCTACCGCGCCTCCTTGATGGTGCTTGCCATCCTCATCCTCGCGCTGCTCGGCACAGCAGCATGGACCGGACATTCGTGGTTTGCCTACGCGGTCGTTGCCACGCTCGGGTTTGCGGCCTTCGCTGCCGTTTCCGTGTTCCAGTCGCGAATCATCGATGTGGCCGGTCACGTCGCGGCCGATCTGGCCGAAGTGGCTTCGGGGCTCAATATTGCTGCGTTCAATCTCGGTATCGTGCTGGGCTCGTTCACTGGCGGGTCGGTCATTGCGCACGCGGGACTCGCGTGGCTGGCGCCCGTCGCCGGAGCATGGGCCGTTCTCGCTTTCATCCCCCTCATTCTGAGCAAGCGCCAGATACGCAGGTTGATTCCATGATGTTTACAGCAGGAGTACACGCATGAACGCATTATCGAAGAAGAAGGTCGTCGTGATCGGGGGCGGATCCGGCATGGGTCTCGAAGTGGCACGCCAGGCCGCGTCAGCGGGTTCCGAGGTCGTGCTGCTGGGACGCAACGAGACAAAACTGAAGCAAGCCGCGGAGACCATCCCAGGGCAAGCCTCCTGGAAATCGGTGGACATCGGCGACGAGGACTCGGTCCGTCGTGCGTTCAGCACCCTCGATGGCGTCGATCATGTGGTCAGCACCGCGGCAAGCCTGACCTTCGCACCCATCGACAAGGTGAGCACGGCGCAAATCCAGGACATGCTTGCCTCCAAGTTCTGGGGCCCGCTGTTCGCCGCGAAACACGCCGCACCGTTGCTGCGCGCCGGGGGCAGCATTACGTTTCTTTCTGGTCTGGCTGCCTATCGCCCGGGGCCGGGCGCCACCATCGTGGCTGCGCTCAACGCGGCGTTGGAAGGGATGGCGATGGGCCTTGCACTCGAGCTGAAGCCGGTGCGCGTAAATGTGGTGTCCCCCGGCGTCATCGACACTCCAACGTGGGACTTCCTGTCGGCCAAAGATCGGCAGGCGATGTTCGACTCGATGGCGAGCCAGCTTCCCGTGGGCCGGGTAGGCCAGGCTAACGACATTGCTGAAGCCGTGTTGTCCGTGATGACCAACGGGTTTATCAATGCGACGGTGATTCACGTCGACGGAGGCGGACGCATCGCATAAAGGCTCGAGCCACAGCAATGGCCCAGGTCGCCGTCAAGCGACCTGGGCCATTGTTTTGCACGCGGTTTCCAATCCGCAAAAACGGGGGAGCCACGACTTCCGTCGGGCTCCCCCAAGTCGGCATTAACGCCGCGCCCAGTCCGGCATCACGATCGGCAGGCTGTCGTGCACCGACAGGGTTTGGCCCCTCGGTAGGAACACCTGATCCGAACCCTTGATGGCATCAGACGCCGCCCCGACGGACACCGTGTAGGCGCCGCGGTCGACGCGCCACGCGGTAGCCGAGGTATCGAACCAGGCAAATGCGCGAGCGTTCAGCGGGACGGCCACCTCACGGCTCTCGCCCGGCTTCAGGTCAACCTTGACGAAGCCTTTCAGTTCCTTCTTCGGCCGCGTCACGGAGGGCGAATTCTCGCCAACGTAGACCTGCGCGACCTCCGCACCTTCACGCTTGCTGGTATTAGTGATCCGGAAACGAACGGTGCCCACGATATTGCGGTCGTCAAGGAAGGGGATGTTCCCCATAGTGACGCGTACGTTGCCGTAGTTGAAGGTAGAATAGGACAGGCCGTGGCCAAAGGCGAACTCCGGAACGATGCCCTTGGCTTCGAACCCGCGATAACCGGTGAGCAGTCCTTCGCTATAGTCGATATCGGTGCTTTGCAGGCTGTTCTGCGGCAACGGATAGTTGGCGAACGTCGGGTTATCCGACTCGTACTTCTCGATTGTGATCGGCAACTTTCCCGATGGGTTGACGGCACCGAACAGGATGTTGCCAAGCGCCTTGCCACCCATTTCCCCGGGATACCACGCATAGAGCACCGAGGCCACCTTATCGACCCACGGCCGCATGCTGACGCCGCCGCCGGCGTGCATCACCACCGTCGTATGGGGATTGGCCGCTGCGATATTCGCAATGAGTTCGTCTTGTGCTTCGGGCAGCTTGAAGGGGCGGTCGAAGCCCTCCCCCTCGTATTCGGAGCCCAGGCCACCGACCACGACCACCGCGTCATAGCTTGCCAGGTCGGGCGTGGGAACAAGCTGGGCCCAGCTGAATTGCACGCCCTGGAAGCCACCGAGGGTGCTGAAGTAGTCGGGCTTGCGCTCGTACTGGATGCTGACGTCGTACACCTGTCCTGCTTTGAGCGAGATGGTGCCGCTCACGGGCAGCGTCGGCGGAATCGTCGGGGTGATGACCGTCCCGGCCCCGTTGTTGATGATTTCCTTTCCATTAATCTGCACCCGAACGGCACCGTCCGCGCGAATCTTGAACACATGGTCGCCGCTGACCGTCGGCCGAATCTGCCCGGACCATACGGCAGCATCCGGGAAATTGCCGCCAAACGGTGAGGCGCCCTGATTCCAGTTGAGGTTGATGAGGCTGTCGTCGCGGGTGACCGTGTTGCCGGCATACGAATAGGCGCCCGTGAACCCCGAGACGCTTGGCGTCAAGCCCGGATCGAGCGACATCCGGTCAATGTAGGTGATCGTTGACCCGGAGGGAGCGGCCGCCCGGATGCCGTCGATGTCGTTGACGTATTCATACGGGTCGATGTTGGCGCTGCCGAATCCTGCGGGCGGTGCACTCACCGAGCGCTGCCCGATGACGCCGATGCGCAGCGGCCGGCTCGACAGCGGAAGGTTACTGTCGGCGTTCTTGAGGAGCACGATGCCCTCTTCTGCCACCTTCTGAGCGATCCCCTCGCTGCGCAGCCGCTCGTCCGCAGTCTGCGTGTTATCCGTCGACGTCTTGCCTTCGGTGAACCCGAACAGCAGGAGCTGTTTGACGATGCGGTGGACCTTGTCGTCGATGACAGACTGTGGGATCGTCCCATTCTCGACCAATGGGCGCAGGTTCGCTTCATTCATCCCAATGCCCTGGGGCATGTCGATGTCCGTGCCTGCCAATGCAGCCTTCTTACCGTCGATGATCGCGTTGTAGTCGGACTCGATGAAGCCGCTGTAACCCCATTGCTTCTTCACGATGTCGCTCTCGACGTGGGCGCTTTCGCAGGCCTGGTCGCCATCGATGTGGTTGAACGAGCACATGATATTCGCCGGCTTGGCAATCTTGACCGCCGACTCGAACGGCACGAGGTACAGTTCCCGCAGCGTCCGTTCGTCGACCTTGACGTTGATCTTCAGACGATTTTCTTCCTCGTCGTTGGCGACCAGATGCTTGAGCGTTGCCCAGACGCCCTGCTGTTGGATGCCGTCGATGATGTCAGGTGCGAGCGCGGCGCCAAGATACGGGTCCTCCCCGGACATATATTCGAATGCACGCCCCGCATACGGGGTCCGATACATGTTGAACCCAGGTCCGAGGACATTCTGGAAGCCGAGTTCGCGGGTATCGCGACCGAGCGACGCACCGAAGTCTCTCGCAAGCGCAGTGTTCCACGTCGAAGCCAGCGCCTGACCTGCGGGATAGCTCACGCCAGCGGGACTGGAAAGACGTACGCCGAGGGAGGCGTCGGTGGCGTAGATCTGCGGCAGGTTGAACCGGTCCAGGGGCTTGATGTCCCATGCGCCCGTTCCGCCGATGTAGTTCAGTTTTTCCGAAAGCGTCATGCGCCGAACGATTTGGTCGGCTGCGTTGTCCGCAATCCACTCCCGAAGAAAGTCAGGCGCATGCCCGCGCACCGCGTTCTGGCCACGGAGTGTGCGAAACGCCGCGCCACCCCTGCCCGCCATCACACCGCCCCTGACCGCGCCCCCGACGCCAGCGGCGTTATTGGCCGCTGCAGCGGCCTGCGCATGGATGGGCTCAGCGATGCTGCACGTAAGCGCTGCGGCAATCGCCGCAGCCATCAAATACCGATTCATGGATGACCTCCGCAACGTTTCAACGATGGGCAACCCCTGTCGCCCGAATTCATAGGATGATCCCATATGCAGTTGTGAGGAAGGCGTCGTGGCCTTGGCCCATCTACGGAATGCGCGAAGTGAGATGCCGATCGCAGTTCAAGGAGCCGAGGACTGGGGCGAGATCAACGATGTCGACCGCCGCACGCGCCAACCAATTGAACCAATGCTATTCCGCCGAACGTTGACTGTATCGATTTTTGTGCATCGCAAGGTGACATTGGCTCACGGCGGTTTATATTGGTTCATAATAATCCGCGATTGGATTACAAATGGAGCACTCATGAAACTGGCAACTTTCATTCACAACCATCAGCAAGGCGTCGGAGCGCTGAGCGCAGACGGCGCCTCCCTGGCCCCGCTGACGCAGGGCGGGACTCCCGTAACCGATGTGCTTGCGTTGATTCGTTCGGGTGAGGCAACCGCGAGCTTGGCCTTGGGTGAGCCGGTGGCCCTCACGGACGTGCGTCTCCTCGCGCCGATCCCTCGTCCGTCAAGAAACATCTTTTGCGTTGGAAAGAACTACATCAACCACGCACAGGAATTCACCAAGAGCGGCTTCGATGCGGGGCATGCCAACCCCGCCGACGCCATTCCTGAATCACCGATCGTGTTCACGAAATCTCCTGAGACGGTGATCGCCGACGGCGAGCCGGTATGGGCAGCGGAGGGGGTGACAGAGGCCCTGGACTACGAGGCCGAACTGGCGGTGGTCATCGGCAAGGGGGGGCGTGGGATCTCCAAGGCGGACGCGCTCAAGCACGTCTTCGGCTACACCATCCTCAACGACGTTACGGCGCGAGACTGGCAAAAGCGCCACAAGCAGTGGTTCCTCGGCAAGTCATTCGACACTTTTGCGCCCATGGGTCCTGTGCTCGTCACGGCAGACGACATCGATGCGGCAAACCTCGATGTGCGCTGCTGGATCAACGGGGAACTTCGCCAGGAAGCCAATACCCGCGATCTCATTTTCGACATTCCCACGCTGATCGAAACGATTTCCGCGGGGATCACCTTGCATCCGGGCGACATCATCGCGACCGGCACGCCCGAGGGCGTGGGCATCGGATTCAATCCGCCACGGTTCTTGAAGGTCGGCGACCGCATGCGCATCGAGATTTCTGGGATTGGCGTGCTGGAAAACGAGGTGGGTGCATGAGCACGCAGGTGATTCACGGGCTTGCGGTCGAACTCAATGGCGAAGGCGACGAAACGATTCTGTGCATCCATGGCTTGGGCGGAAGCTCGAATCTGTGGACCCCTCTGATCCCCGCGTTCGATGGCAAGCGAATCGTGCGCATCGACCTGCCAGGCAGCGCACGATCTGATCTATTGTCGTCACCGCTGTCGATCAAGAAATTCGTCGCGTCGGTCGTTTCCGTCCTGGATGCGCTTCATCTCCCGTCGGTGCACGTGGCCGCCCATTCCATGGGGACCATCGTGGCCCAGCACCTCGCAGTCGCTCATCCTGATCGTGTGCTGAGCCTCGCGTTGTTCGGCGCACTGGCAGCTCAACCGGATGCGGCGAAGGTGGCGACCCGGGCGCGCGCGGAAGCCGCTCGCCAGGGAATCGCGGCGATGCAGGACATCGCGGATGCCATAACGAAGGCCGCTACGAGTGCTGCGACCAAGTCGCAATCACCTGCGGTGATTGCTGCCATCCGCGAGATGGTGATGCGCCAGCCTCCGGAAGGCTACGCGCAAAGTTGCGAGGCCCTGGCAGAAGCGACTCCCGCCGCCATCGAGAACGTCGAAGCGCCGGTGCTGTTGGTTACCGGTTCGGAAGACGGCGTCGGATCACCCGACGGCAACAAGGCCTTGGCCGCCCGGTTCAGCCGTGCCCAGTTGGTCATCGTGAACGATTGCGGCCACTGGACGCCGCTCGAAAAGCCCTTTGAATGCATCGACGCGCTGCGGGGCTTTTACGCGCACTGATGCCCCGGTGGAGGTCATATGACTAAGTTGGTTATTTCGAATGTTGTAATTTTCGATGGATCCGGTGCCGACCCTTACCCGGGGGAGGTCCTGGTCAAGGCGAACCGCATCGTGTCGGTGGCCCGCGATGGAGCGCAGGTGAACGGCGACGGCGCGCAACACATCGACGGCAATGGGGCGTTCCTCATGCCAGGAATGACCGAGGCGCACACCCATTTCTCGTGGAACGACCAGCCCAGCCTGGCCGCCATTCAGTTCATGCCGCCCGAAGAACACATCCTGTGGTGCGTGCGCGTGGCCAAGCGGTATCTGGAAATGGGGTGGACCTCAGCGCTCGGCGCCGCGGCGGCCAAGGCGCGGTTGGACGTGGTCTTGCGCAATGTCATCAACGCCGGCGCTTTTCCGGGCCCCCGCTACCTCGCCGGGAGTCAGGAGATCACCACGGCCGGCGGTCTGGGCGACAACACCCTCCCGCACCTGCCCTACCCCGAACTCAACTTTGGCCAAGTGGTGTCCGGCCCGGAGGAGGTGCGCAAGGCGGCACGCATGTTCATCAAGTATGGCGTGGACCACCTGAAGATCAACTTGTCGGGCGAGTACATCGCCGGCATGGATGCGGAACTGACGCCATTCTCCGAGGAAGAAGTGGCGATGCTTGCAGCGGAAGCCAAGCGCTTCGGTAAGCGCGTAGCGGCCCACGCCCGGTCCAGCGAATCCGTGAAGCAGTGCGTTCGACACGGTTTGGAGCTGGTGTTCCACGCCAGCTTCGCGGACTCCGAAGCGCTCGACATGCTCGAGGCCGCCAAGGATAAACACATCGTGGCGCCTGGGATCGGCTGGCTCGTCAACACCTGCTACAACGCGGAAGAGTACGGCATCACCCGCGATGTCGCCGAGAAGATGGGGTACTTCCGTGAGCTGGAAGTCGCTTCCGAGACGCTTGCCAAGATGCACAAGCGCGGCATCCGCATTCTTCCCGGTGGCGATTACGGCTTCGCGTGGATGCCGCACGGGACCAACTCGCGCGACCTCGAGTACTTCGTCAAATACATCGGCATGACCCCCAAGGAAGCGCTCATGTCCGCCACCCGCGGCGGAGCCGATATCATGATGATGGAAGGAAAGATCGGCGAGGTGCGCGAAGGGTGCTTCGCCGATTTGGTGCTGGTCGAATCCAGCCCGTTGGAGGATCTGTCGGTGCTTCAGGATCCCGAGAAAATCCTGCTGGTGATGAAGGACGGCGAGATCCACAAGAACACCCGCACGATCCTGCCGGAGCGCGGCATCATCCGCTCCGTCAGCGGCGGCGACCCACTCGTTGACGCTGGAGTAAAACGAGTCAAGCCCAAGCCCGCGATGAACTCAAGTACGGCGCGCTAAGCTCAGGGCCGTCGACCACGCCGTGGTTCGGAAAGAAACATCCCATGGTAGGATCTCGCGGCATATCTAACCGAGATCCTGCCATGCCTGCCCCGATACGCCGTACGTCGCTCGTCGATAGTGTGCTGGAAGCGCTGCGTGAGGCGATCGTCGATGGCACCTGGGCGGTCGGGGAAAAAATTCCGATCGAAGCTGAGCTTTGCGCCATTTTTGGCACGGGTCGAAATACGCTCCGAGAGGCGATCAAGGTGCTAATCCATGCTGGGATGCTGGAGGTGCGGCAAGGCCACGGCACCATCGTCCGGAGTCGCGAAGATTCCTCGGCCGTGCTTCGCCGGATTGAAATGGCGGGATGGAGCGATCACGTGGAGCTGCTCGCGCTACTCGAGGCCGAAGTGGCGCGGTGCGCCGCCGAGCGACGCACGGATGCGGATCTGAAGCAGTTGGATGCTTCCCTTCGCAAGCGGAACGCGGCCGCTCCCGCCCCAGGCCACGCGAAATTCACTGCAGACGACCTTGCCTTCCACTTAGCTCTGGCGCGCGCGTCGCACAATGTCGCGCTGGAGGAGCTTTACGGCCTGTTCGCGCGATCGGTGCGCACCCAACTCGCCGAGCACGTTTCCGCGGTCGAGGCCCACGCCCCTGCCGAAGCGCTGCATCGGGCCTTGGTCGATGCTGTCCGCGCCCAGGATTCCAAGGCTGCCGTCAAGGTAGCCAAGGCCATCACCACCATGATGCTGACCACCGCCTCTGGTGAGTCCACGCGAACGCGACCAGCCGCGCGACGGCTCAGCCGGTGACCAGCGCGTCATCCTTGTAGTCAGTCTGCCCCATCTTCCAGTAGCCCGCGGCATGAACGGTGACGCCGGATGGTCCCCATCGGTCGACTGCTGCACGCTTCAAGCGCTTGACGACCGCGGCCTCGCCGGCGATCCAGACCCTTCCCCGGCCGGGCAGCGTCGGCAGTGAGTCCAGTGCCGTCTCCAGGTAGGACGGCTCGTCGTTTGCGGCACGGCCCCGGAACAGGAACTGGATCAACGGATTCTCGTCGTAGGCATCGTCTGGAAAGGGCACTTCCACCAAAGCGATCGAACGTCCCGGAAGGCCGGCCTCTACCATGCTGGCGATCGCCGGCAGCGCGGTTTCGTCGCCGAGGAGCAGGTGCCAGTCCGCCTGCGCCGTGGGCTCCACGCCTCCCCGGGGCCCGGCGACGTGCAGATGGTCGCCGACGGCAAGGCGCTCATAAATCCAGTTGGACAGGGCTCCTCCCTGACGGCGGCGCACCACATCAATTTCTAGGAGTTGGCGAACTGGATCGAAACGCCGCACGGTGTAGGCCCGCCCAACGTCGCCCGAAGGCCCAGGTAGAAACACTTTTACCCAAGCGGCAGGGAGCGGCACCGTGAGGTCGGCGAGCGCTTTGCCCCCCAGCACCACGCGAATCAAGCCTCGATGCTTACGAACTGAGACTACTTCGAGGTCCCGATAGGCATAGGGCGGGAAGCGCGGCTCTCCGGGGGCATCGAACCTGTGCATGGCGTCACCTGTGTTTATTGCGAATCTATCGCATTCGCAAATACTAATAGGTAGGATGATAGGATGTAAAGCCGAAGGAGTTGCCGTGCAAAAATCACTCGCCAGTCAGGTGCGGATGGGTCGAGGGCGTGAACTGTGGCTGCTAGATTCCGTCCTAGAATTTCGCCAAGGCGACCACTGGCTGGTGGTGCCGCCTGGCTATGTGGCCTGGATTCCGCGTCCGCTCGCGCTAATCGCCATGCATCGGACGCCGCGGGCAGTGCCCGTGCGGCTGTCCATCGAAGCCGCCCGTCGGCTGCCCCCCTTCGCTTGCACCTTTCGCCCCAACGACCTACTGCGCGCCTTGCTTCGCCGCCTAAGCCGCGGGGATATCCGGGGCGAACGGCTGGCCTTGCGCGAGGCCGTCGTGGTGGACGAGCTGCTGCAAAGCGAGCCCGGCCCCGACAGCGTCCTGATGGCCGGCGCCTTGGCCCAGCTCGCTGGCACGACACTCGGCACCCAAGCGCACCCCGAAGCCCTGCGCCCGGGCGCGGCGTCGCGCCGCGTGATGAAAGCGGCGGACCTGGCGCACGGCGCACTGAATCAGTCTGTGCAGGTTCGACTCGGAATGATTCTTCGCACGCACCAATGGAGCGAGGACGCCATTGCGGGCGTCCTCGGAGCGGTCGACGATCCAGCGCGGGCATCCCACCCAGCGTGAGTGGGATGCGGGTAGGCCTAGGGAGAGCTAGCCGGCAGCGCGGCGGCACCCGCCTTGGCGCAGGCTTCGTCCTGGTCGGGCGTGCCCCCCGATACACCGACAGCGCCAATGCACTGGCCTTCCACCATCAAAGGCACCGCGCCTTGGATGGGAAGCCGACCGTCGTTGAACGTTGCCAACGTCGGGCGAGCCAGCGCTGCGTCCTCCAGCGCCTTGCTCGGCGCACGCATCATCACTGAACCCAGCGCTTTTGCTGAGGCAACCTCGAAGACTTGAAACGAGGCCCCGTCCAGCCGCGACGCGGCAACCAGATGGCCACCGCCATCGAGCACAACGACGCTGACCGGCACGCCCAACGTGTTGGCGTGCGCTACGGCCGCTTGAAGAATCGCCGTGGCCTCTGAAAAATCGACATGCCATTGCTGTCGCATGTTCGTACTCCTTATGACTGGTACCAGCCGCCGTTGATGTTGATCGTCTGGCCGGTGAGAAAGCCGTTCGCGGCGAGCATGACGGCGACATCGCTCACCTCCCAAGGCTTGCCGAAGCGCTTGACCGGCAGCAGGTCGGCCCGGATGTTCGGGTTGCCTTTGATCATGTCGGTTTCGATCAACGCCGGCGCAATGGCGTTGGCGGTGATGCCCTCGCTCGCCAGCTGGCTGGCATAGCTGTGCATCAGGCCCAGCATGCCGGCCTTGCTCGCCGAATAATGCGGGCCGATGACCCCGCCCAGCTGGGCGGCGACCGACGACATCATCACGATGCGGCCGAACTGCTTGGCGCGCATCCCCGGCAGGACGCGCTGTGTCACGAGAAACGCCGAGGTGAGGTTGGCGGCTAGGGTCTTTGCCCACAACTCGCTGGTCACCGCATCCAGGGATGCCGGCGGGTTGATGCCTGCATTGTTGACGAGAATATCGACTGACCCCAACTCCCGCTCGATGGTCGCCACGAGTCGCTCGACCTCGTCGGCAATCGACACGTCGGCGCCGACGACGATCGCACGGGTGCCGAACTCGTTTCGAATGGCTTCCGCCGCCTGCTCCGCCTCATCCTTGCTTCGAACGTAGTTGATGGCGACGGCACAGCCTGACCGGGCCAGGCCGCGTGCGATTTCAAGGCCGAGCCCTCGGGAACTGCCCGTCACCAGGGCAATGCGATCTTGGATGGACATCGGAAGCTCCTCAGCGGGATGCAAAGTCAACGGGGGTCCACGGCTCGTGCTCGAGGCGTGTGCCGCTCTGGGTCACAAACTCAAGGAACGCCTTGGTGTGCGGCGCGGCGACGTGGGCATCGAAGGCTGCCTGGTTCTCAAACACCTCATAAACCGCAAAGCGCGATTGATCCGTCGCGTGCGCGTGCAATTGGAAGCCCAGGCAACCCTCCTCGTCGCGCGTGGCGGCGGTGAGGGTTTTGAACACATCCAGGAAGCGCTCGCGCCATTCGAGCGCAACGGTCGGGAACGCGAAGATGATCAGAGGTTCGGCCATCGCTTGTGGACCTTTGGCATGGGGAGTAGGATGCCGACATCCTACATTGCACTCGTTTGTGCATTCAACACCGGATGCACACACGGCGCCCCACTTTAGGCGACGACCGTGTTTGAGATTGCGCTACCCGATCACGCTGGCCTTCCCGCTGTAGGTCTCGGAACCTGGCAGCTCTCCGGAGCCGCTTGCGTCCGGGCGGTAACCGAAGCACTGGCGATCGGTTACCGTCATATCGATACCGCGCAGATGTATGGCAACGAGCGCGAGGTCGGTTCTGCCGTGCTGGCAAGCGGTGTCCCTCGGGAGGAGGTGTTCATCACGACAAAGGTCTGGCCTTCGAATTTTCGTCGGCGCGACCTAAGATCTTCCGTTGAAAAATCGCTGCGCGATCTAAAGACGCCCTACATCGACCTTCTGCTCTTGCATTGGCCGAATGCCTCGGTGGAATTGAAGGAAACCATGGGAGCGCTCGACGCGGCCAAAGCCGAGGGTCTGGCACGGCACATCGGGGTGTCCAACTTCGGCTCCCAGCTGCTCTCGCAAGCGGCCTCCCTCACGACCCAAACCATCGCGAACAACCAGATCGAATACCACGTTGGCGCTTCTTTGCCCGACGTGGTCACAACGGCACGCGGCGTGGGTTGCTCCATTACCGCTTATTCGCCGCTAGCCAAAGGCGCAGTGAACAATCAGTCCGCCGTAAAGCGGATCGCAGCCAAGCATGGCGTCAGTGCCGCGCAGATTGCGTTGCATTATCTGGTGGTGTGCCAGGGCGTCGCGGTCGTTCCCAAGGCGTCCTCACCTGACCGCTTGCTGGCCAATTTCTCCATCTACGACATCCACCTGGACGACGAGGATCGACTGGCGTTGTCGCGACTGAAGCTGCGGCAGTGAAGAAGGTGTGATGTAATGAGCCTCCCATCGCACCGTAGTCCTCATGCGCTCCGTCAAGCCCGCGCAATCCAAGCGCCAAGCCATTATCGCCGCCGCAACCCAGGCCTTTCTTGCCGACGGCTACGAAGGGACGAAGCTGGAAACGATCGCCAGCAGCGCGGGGGCCGCGCGCCGCACGATTTACAACCTCTTCGAGAGCAAGGAGGCGCTCTTCGAAGCCACGGTGGAAGCACTCTGGGAACGCATGGAGGTTCCCGCCATCACCGGTCGGGAGGCGGCCGCCAGGGGGGCACGCGCTGGACTGATGGTGCTGGGTCAGGCCGTCGCCGATTTCTGGACGCCCGCGGAGACGGTGTCGCTCATGCGCATGGTCATCAGCGAAGGGCAGCGCTTCCCGGATCTGGCCAAGCGCTTCTTTGCAGCCGGCAAATCCCCGACCTTGCGGGCGGTTGCCGACTTCCTGAAGCAGCTGGAAGGCAAGGGACTTCGGCATATCGACGACCGCAACTTGGCCACACGCCAGTTTCTCGGCCTGATCAACGAGCCGCTCTTATGGGCTCGTGTGATCGGCGTGGAGAATGCACCCACCGTACGGCAGCGCGATGCAGCGGTGACTGCGGCCGTCGACATGTTTCTCGCACAGTACGGCTCGGATTAACGCGAAGCGTCCCTGAGGCTCTGGGCGGAGATGCATCATGAGCCGCATCGATCGGGCCATTCGTGTCAATCACGCCGGCGAGTATGGTGCCGTCCGCATTTATGAAGGGCAGCTTGCTGTGCTGGGACGAAGCCCCAGCGCATTGATGCTGCGCCGGATGCGTGCGCAGGAAGTCGAGCACCTGACTTACTTCACGCACGCCTTGCAGGAGCGTGCCGTACGGCCCACCGTGCTGTTGCCCTTTTGGCACGTGGGTGCCTACGCGCTGGGCGTGCTGACCGCTCGATGGAGCAACGCAGCGGCGATGGCATGCACCGAAGCAGTGGAAGATGTCGTCGAGCGCCACTATGCGGGTCAGCTGGCATGGATTCCTCCGAGCGACGCATCGCTCAGGGCCGCCGTAACGACCGTTCGCAACGACGAACTGGAGCACCGCGACTGGGCGATATCGTCCGGCTCACGCGGCGCGTTGGGCTACGCGGTGATCTACGGTGGGGTCAGCCGCCTGTGCCGCGCGGCCATCTGGCTCAGCGAACGGCTGTAGCGCACCCTCGATCAAGTTGATCCGACATGACTGTCCCCCATAGACAACCACCCCTTGATACACCGTGGGACGACCCCTTTGGGGTGTTTCCCTGGGACTTCGGCGCTTGGCTTCGGCGCGCCGTCGAGGTCACCCAGGCCCCTCCGCCGCGTGAAAATTCGCATGTCGCAATGGTGTTTATCGATGGAAGCGTGACAGGCTCGACCATCGCCATGCAGGTCGCAAGGCGTGCTCAAAGTGTCGTGCTGATCCACCCCAAGGACATGGCGGCTGCTCCCCTCGTGGCGCTTCTTCGCACTGTGACACGCCGCCTTGCAAGCTTCTCCTTCCAACCCGGCGACGAGCGGTCCATTGATGATGTCTTCGAGCGCGCGGTGAGTCGGGTGGATCGTCCGACGATCGTCGTCCACGTGCGTGCGATGGACGAAATTCCTGTCTTGACTCATCGTTCGAGCGAACTCATGGCGCTACTCACCCAGACCTCAGCGATTGCACAGAATGCCGCGGCGTGGATGGTTTCGGAGACACCGGGTCGCACTATCCACCTGTGCGCTCGAGGTGCGTGGCAGGTGGGCGTCGAACGAGCCGCCCAGCACGCATTGAGCGAGCTGGCTGCCACCTACGCTTCGCTGCCTACGAACGAACGGCACCATTCGGCGGTGCTCACCGCAACATGGCCGTCCGAATCGGAAAGCAGACCGCGAGCGCTGCGCGAGCGCAAAGCCAAGGTCATTGCGCAAGTCGTCAGTGCCGCCGTTGCCGATACTTCATCCTTTCCCAACTGCAGGAGATAACCCATGGACTTTCGCAGACTCGGTCATTCCGGTTTCACCGTGCCGGCGCTCAGTTTCGGCACCGCCACCTTTGGCGGAAAGGGAGAATTTTTCGGCGCGTGGGGCTCCACCGACGTTGACGGGGCCCGACGGATGATCGACGTGTGCCTCGAGCACGGGGTGAACATGTTCGACAGCGCCGATGTCTACTCCTCCGGCGCCGCCGAGGAAATTTTGGGCGCTGCTCTGAAGGGCAGACCTCGAGATAGCCTGATCATTTCCACCAAGGCGACATTCCGCTTTTCTGATGCGCCAAACGCCGTGGGCTCCTCGAGGTATCACTTGGTCAATGCCGTGGACGCAGCGCTTCAGCGCCTCGGGACGGATTACATCGACCTGTTCCAGCTGCATGGCTTCGACGCACTGACACCCGTGGAGGAGACCCTTTCAACGCTCGACACCCTGGTGCGCGCCGGAAAGATCCGATACATCGGTTGCTCGAACTTCTCCGGCTGGCACCTCATGAAGTCCCTGGCGGTCGCCGAACGGTACGGCTATGCGCGTTATGTCGCCCATCAAGCCTATTACTCGCTCGTCGGCCGCGACTATGAAAGCGAGTTGATGCCGTTGGGCGTCGATCAAGGCGTGGGCGCGATCGTCTGGAGTCCGCTGGGGTGGGGGCGGTTGACCGGCAAGATTCGTCGCGGCCAGCCGCTACCGGAGGGCAGTCGGCTGCACGCGACTGCTGACATGGGGCCGCAAGTCCCTGAGGAATATCTGTATGACGTCGTCGATGCACTGATCGGCGTGGCGGATGAGGTGGGCAAGTCGGTCCCCCAGGTGGCCCTCAATTGGCTGCTGCAGAGGCCAACGGTGGCAAGTGTGGTCATCGGTGCGCGCACCGAGAGCCAGCTTCTCGACAACCTCGGCGCGGTCGGCTGGAATCTCTCGCCCGAACAGGTGGCACGCTTGGACAAGGCGAGCAAGCGCCAGCCCGCCTACCCCTACTGGCACCAGGCCGGCTTCGCTGAGCGAAATCCCGGCCCGGTCTGATAGGCGCCATCCAAGGCAGCGTGGGCTCTTCCCGCGCTACCTTGGAAGTCAGGGGGTCAACTTCAGCATCAGAAATGGCGTGAAGCGATGATATTCCCCACCGCTCGCCACCGGATTGTGGTCGTAACGCGCGTATTCGAGGCGAAGACCCAACTGGACTTCGGAATGGTGTCCTGCTTCCCACAGCACATCCGCGCGCTCGAGCACCTCGGTGCCTTGGTGGTCACTGCCGTTGACGAGCGACAGGAGGTTGAAGTGGAACGCCTGGCCACCGATGTTGATGGGCTTGGACAGGAGCACGGAGCGCCAAAGCCAAGTGCGGCGATCAAAGTTCGTGTGCCGATACAGCAGCCCCGACTCGAACCATGCGAATCCGCCGACATCGAAGTTGGCCGATAGGCCGTAATTCTGGGAATGAAACCGGTCGTTCGACGGGTAACTTCCCGATTCCCAGCGGGCGATGACCGAAAGATCGCTCAATGGCCCCCAATGGATGGGGGTGTCGGCGAGCTTGCCGATGCTCAACCGCGGATTGAGCACGAACAAGTTCTGCGTGTCGTTGCCTAGCTCGAACGGCGCTCCGACGTCGCGCCCGTGATACAGCTCTGCGTCGAAATACACATCACCCCAGTCATGAGTGCTGAAGTGCTCGAACTGAAACATCTGTAGATCCCGATCCGGCGTGCCGTAGCCAAAGACGGGATCGGGCTTTGCCTGGTTGGTCACCATCAGATTGAAATTATTCAAGGCAAAATTTTGTGCCACGGCCGTCGATGCCCCCAGCCCGGCCAGAGCTGCTGTCGCTGCGAGCGTTGCCAAACGTCCCATGCGCATGTATCCACCCCGCGTGATAGGCGTCGCCGCCCGAAAAAGGTCAAACCGATCCCGTGCCGCGCCCGTCGGGTCGCCGCCAATGGTGATCCACTCATGATCCAATAGTGCCCCTACGTGAACCAATATAGTGAATTGGCTGACAGTGTCATTCTGCGCTGCACAAGCGCGCAGCTGTGCCATTGTCAAACGACGCTCAAATGGACTAGAATTGGATCACAAAGGAGGCGCAATGGGCGACGGTTCAAATCCAAACAGGCGCATTCGTGCCCAGCACGCGAGCGCAGCGCTGCTGCAGCACATCCGTAAGCGGATGGACGATGGCAGCTGGCCCGTGGGGCACCGGCTCCCGCCTGAGCGTGAGTTGGTAGGCATGTTTGGCATGGCCCGCAACACGCTCAGGAAAGCTCTGATCCAGCTTGAAGAGGATGGGGTCATCGTCAAGCACGTGGGCCGCGGCACCTTCATCGCCCGGTTGCCCTCCCAGCCGGCCGACGAGTCGGCTGCGGAAAGCCTGCTGGCGCGAATCTATGGGGCGAGTCCGGCAGATGTGATGGAGCTTCGGCTCGTGCTCGAACCGCCCTTTGTCGAGAACGCAGCCACGCGCGCCACCGGCCGAGACTTACAGCAGATCGTGCACTGCCTCGAACAAAGCGAACGTGCCGACACCGTGCTCGACTTCG
This sequence comes from Dyella sp. 333MFSha, assembly GCF_900102405.1. Lineage (NCBI taxonomy): Bacteria > Pseudomonadati > Pseudomonadota > Gammaproteobacteria > Lysobacterales > Rhodanobacteraceae > Dyella > Dyella sp. 333MFSha. Next base: position 431,471 of record NZ_FNBR01000002.1, read on the forward strand.
AGCATTGGGATGGGATGCTTCACCACGCCATCCTCGCGTCATCGCACAATCATCTCTTGATCGATCTCTACGAGGCGATCAACGGGGTGCGCAAGCAGCCCGAATGGGAAGCCTTGAAGCAGCGTAGCCTCACCCCGGATCGCAAGGCACGATACATGGCGCAGCATCGCGCGATCGTAAAAGCCCTCCTGGAGCGCGACGCCTCTGCGGCGAGCCAGGCGGTGCGCGATCACCTGCTCGAAGTCAAAGCAGGCATGACTGGGAGCTAGGCATTAATCGAGTACATCCTGGCGGCTCGAACATCGACGGACCAATGCGCCGCAAATGAGCCGCCGCAGAAGATGCGCGTGCACGCCATCAATCACGCTGGATCTCGTTTTCTCCCTAGCTTGCTCAATGAGAAAAGAATAGCTGCTCGCTGCTTGGTTTATTTCGCGGATATAGAGTTCGACACGGGATGAATCGAATCGCAGCCCTGCGCTGATCGTTACGGATGCGATCAGCTGCAGCATGGGCGCGATCATCTCGCTCCGCAATGGGCAGGTTCGTGAGCCCTTCAGAGCCCAAATCGGTGACGTTTGATGCGCGTCCGATGTTCGATGGTAGCGATCGCACCAGGCAAGAGTGCGCGCCCGCTGGTGCGGTCGCCCGGGCCGTTCTTGGCGTCCCACGACCCGTCGGGGAACAGACGATCAAAGCTTCTCTCTGTAAGTGCTTGGACGTAGTCCAACAGGCCCGCGTTGAAGATCGCATCGGGCAGGGGTACAAACCGCTGGCTCGCCGCATTCTTGAGTGAGCCGGCGTCCGCGGTGATATCAATGCCCCATACGTTCGCGATTTGCCGAACGTCGACCACCCGGAGTTGCGCCAATTCACGCAAGCGTGCGCCGGTATAGATTGCCAGCAAGGGAAGCCAGAACTTGGAAGGCTCCGTGAGGCAATGCTCGCGGCGCAACGCTGGGTCAAACAAACGCTTCAGCTCATCGCGAGTGAAACCACGGCGTTTTGGCGCATACTTCTGCGCCTTGGATTGCAATCGCACGCCCGTCAACGGATTGGTGCTCATCCACCTGCGCTGCACGGCCCAGTTAAAGAACACCCGGAGCCGGTCCAAGTGTTTTTCTTTAGTGCGCACATTGAGGCCAGGCGGCTTGAGCTTCTTGGCCTTGGCGATGATCGCGCGCGGGGTCAGGCCTTTGTAATCCGGCAGCACCCTTGCCCGAGCGGGCCAAAGTGAGAGCGCGGCACGGAAGGCATCGCACTCCTCGACCCCGACCTCAGCCAGCGGCTTGTCCCGGGTCAGGTCACGGAAGAGTTCCACACTGTGGCGGGTCTCCAGCAGCGTTGCAGCCGCCGGGTTCTTTTCAGCGAATTGCGTCAGGAAAAGGGCGATAGAGGCGTGCAACATCGGCGCCGCTTTCGCAGGCGCACTCTGCGCTGGCGATGCATTGGTGCTCGCGGAGGCGGGCGCTAGACTCTCCAGGATGACCGGCAAGGCTTCCATTGCCCGCGCGTGGTCGGCGGCGTCATCGACCTTGAGCATGAAACCGTTGGGGCCTTGGATGATGTACTCCTGCACACGGCCTTCTTGCGCGGCCTTGAGCACATCGTCGATCAATTTTTTTGGGTCGCTCACGGGGTCCTTCCGCAGCTTCAGAAACGCTTTACCCAAAGCGTACCTCATGCACGCGCCGATGAGTCGGCTGCGGTCGCGGTCGCTGGGTGGAAGCCGTCTGACGAGGTAGCGCCGCCCCACGCTCGCACGCAAATCCTGCGGCACCAAAAAGCGCGCAAAAGTGCCAGAAGGACGGTCGAGCAAGAGGGCCTTAGCCATGGAAACGATACCCGAAACGATACCCAAGGGAACGGTCTCGTGCTTCGGCATCGTGCCAGCTTCTTCAACATCGTCAACAAGTTACGCAACGACGAAAGAAAGCTGGAGCGGGTGAAGGGAATCGAACCCTCGTCAGTAGCTTGGGAAGCTACAGCTCTACCATTGAGCTACACCCGCATAGGCCCCGGATGGTAATACGAGATCGCCCACCGGCGAAAGGTGGCGGCCGGCTGAACGCGCCGGCCACCCACCGCGCGGCGGGTCAGTCGCAGGCGCATAATCTTGCCGGGGCATCCCTACGAGGGCCGGAACATGCGTCGTGCGCTTTCGCTTTCCATCTTTACCGGGCTCGCGCTATGCGCAACCGGCGCTACGCTGGCGCAGTCGCGCACGGTATCCACGGCCAATATGCCGAAGCCGGGAGTCAGCTATATCGCCGGCCCCTCGACCCCGGTCCGCAAGGAAACCGTGAGTACGGGCACCCTGCCCCAGCCGGCACGGCTGTACGCGGGCGGTCAGGGCGGCACGGGCGCCTCGTCCAGGCAGGACGGGTATGACAGCGGCAACTACCCCCCGGAAAACGGCAGCTATAACAACGGCGGTTACTACGGCAGCGGTTACTACGGTGGCGGTAACGGCGGCGGCTATGGCTACGGCCGGGATGACGGCTATGGCTACGGTCGCGGCGTCCGGGACCACGATCACGATCACGGCCAGCCCGGCAACGGCGGTCGCGGCCGCGACCACGACCGACGCCCACCCGGAAACTCGACCACCGTCGCCCAGTCGCCCGGCTCGGCCCATGCCGGCGCCACAGGCCCGGCCATGAACCTCGCCCCGGACCGCAACGGCCCGCGCGGTCCACGCGACAGCGGCAACAACCGCGGCGAGAACGGCTGGAACGATGGCTTCGGCAGCCGCACCCCCACGCAACCCCGCTCTGGCGTGACCAACCGCGTGACCCAGCCCGGCATCGGCACACCGGTCCGCGGCGGCAATGGGTGGAACGGCCGCTGAGCCCCGTTACAATGGGCGGATGCAAATCACTCTAAACGGCGACGCGCGCCATTGCGCGCCCGGCACCTCGGTTCTTGCGCTGCTCGACGCTGCCGGTTACGGCGGCAAGCGCGTGGCGGTCGAGGTCAACCTCGAGATCGTGCCGCGCAGCGCGCACGCGACGCACGTGCTCGCCGAAGGCGACCGTGTCGAGATCGTCCATGCCATCGGTGGCGGCTGAGCCGCACCCCTCCAGGAAATCGCCCGCATGAACCACTTCTCCCCTGCCGCCGATGACGTCCTGACCGTCGCGGGTCGCACGTTTCACTCGCGGCTGCTCACGGGCACCGGCAAGTACAAGGATTTCGACGAAACGCGTCGCGCCACCGAGGCCGCCGGCGCGCAGATCGTCACCCTCGCCATTCGCCGGGTGAACATCGGCCAGGACGCGAGCCAGCCCAACCTGCTCGACGCGCTGCCGCCGGATCGCTTCACCCTGCTGCCGAATACGGCGGGTTGCTACACGGCCGACGATGCCGTGCGCACCTGTCGCCTCGCGCGCGAGCTGCTCGACGGCCACAACCTCGTGAAGCTCGAAGTCCTCGGCGACGAGCGCACGCTCTACCCGGATGTGGTGCAGACGCTGGTCGCCGCCGAGAAGCTCGTGGCCGATGGCTTCGACGTCATGGTCTACACGTCGGACGACCCGATCCTGGCGCGCCGTCTCGAAGAGATCGGCTGCGCCGCGATCATGCCGCTGGCCGCGCCGATCGGCTCGGGTCTGGGCATCCAGAATCGCTACAACCTGCTCGAGATCGTCGAGAACGCAAAGGTCCCGGTGATCGTCGATGCCGGCGTCGGCACCGCGTCCGATGCCGCCATCGCGATGGAGCTCGGCTGCGATGGCGTGCTGATGAACACCGCGATCGCCGGCGCAAAGGATCCGGTCCTGATGGCGCATGCGATGAAGCTCGCGGTCGAAGCGGGCCGCGCGGCGTTCCGCGCCGGTCGTATTCCGCGCAAGCGCTTCGCCTCGGCCTCGAGCCCGGTCGACGGACTGGTGGGCTGAGCATGACCACCGATGACGACAACAACGCCGGCGACGCGCCGTTCCACCGCCGCATCCGCAGCTTCGTGCTGCGCGAAGGCCGGATGACGCCCGCGCAGCAACGTGCGTTCGACAATCACTGGTCTCGCTTCGGCCTCGATTACCACGGCACCGGGCGCGACCTCGACGCCACCTTCGGTCATCGCGCGCCACGCGTGCTGGAGATCGGCTTCGGCAACGGTGAAGCACTGGCCTGGGCCAGCGAGCACGATCAGTCGCGCGATTACATCGGCGTCGAAGTGCATAGCCCGGGTGTCGGCCGCCTGATGAACGCGCTGGCCGCACGCGATGCGCGGAACGTTCGCCTCTACAAGCACGACGCCGTCGAAGTACTGGAAAACGAGATCCCCCCGGCCAGCCTGTCCGAAGTACGCATCTGGTTCCCCGATCCGTGGCACAAGAAGCGCCATAACAAGCGTCGTATCGTGCAGCCGGCGTTCGTCGAATTGCTGGCGTCGCGCATGGCGCCGGGCGGCTTGCTGCATCTGGCCACCGACTGGGAAGCCTACGCCGAGCACATGCGCGAGACGATGGAAGCCGCCCCGGGCTGGCGTAACCGTGTCGGTCCGGGCGAGTCGGCGGAGCGTCCCGCGTGGCGCATCGAGACCCATTTCGAACGCCGCGGCACGCGCCTTGGCCACGGTGTCTGGGATTATCTGTACGAATGGCAGGGTCGATAACGACAATCCGTTGACCGCGGGCGGCGCATAACTTGGGGATTCGTGTTCACGGAGTTGCCCATGTCCATCGCCAGCCTTGCCGACCTGATCGCCGAAACCCTCGAAGAAGCCGGCGTTCGCCGGATCTACGGTCTGGTGGGCGACAGCCTCAATGCGATCACCGATTCGCTGCGCGAGCGCCAGCGCATCGACTGGGTCCATGTCCGTAACGAAGAAGCCGGCGCGTTTGCCGCCGGCGCGGAAGCGCAGCTCACCGGTGCGCTCGCCGTCTGCGCGGGAAGCTGCGGACCCGGCAACCTGCATCTGATCAACGGCCTGTTCGACTGCAACCGCTCGCGCACGCCCGTGCTGGCGATCGCCGCGCATATTCCCAGCGCCGAAATCGGCAGCGGTTATTTTCAGGAAACGCATCCGACCGAGCTGTTTCGCGAGTGCAGCGTGTACTGCGAGATGGTTTCCGATGCGTCGCAGATGCCCCACGTGCTGGATTCGGCCATCCGCGCGGCCGTGGGCCAACGCGGCGTGGCCGTGGTGGTGATTCCCGGCGACGTGGCCATGCGCAAGTCGCCGGTGAAGAAGGTGACGCCCGCGGCCGGGCTGCTGCCGCCTTTGCCGAAGGTCATCCCCGCCGAGCGTGAGCTGGACGCCCTGGCTGAGCTGCTCAACGCGGGCAAACGCGTCACCCTGCTCTGCGGCCGCGGCACGGCCGGCGCCCATGACGACCTGATCGCCCTGGCCGATGCGCTGCAGTCGCCGATCGTGCATGCGCTGGGTGGCAAGGAGTATGTGGAATACGACAACCCCTTCGACGTGGGCATGACCGGCCTGATCGGCTTCAGCTCCGGCTACTACGCGATGGAGGACTGCGACACGCTGCTGATGCTGGGCACCGATTTTCCGTACCGTCAGTTCTACCCCGAGGACGCAAAGATCGCGCAGGTCGACATCCGCCCCGGCAACATCGGTCGTCGCTGCCGTGTCGAACTCGGTGTGGTCGGCGATGTGGGTGAAACGATCCGCGCCCTGCTGCCGCGGATCGAGCCCAAGCGGTTACGCGGCCACCTGGACCGCTGCCTCGCTCACTATGCGCGGGCCCGCGACGACCTCGACCAGCTCGCCCGCATCGAACCCGGCCACGACCTCATCCATCCGCAGCAGGTCACCCGCCTGGTCAGCGAGCTGGCCGAGGACGATGCGATCTTTACCTGCGACGTCGGCACGCCCACGGTATGGGCCGCGCGCTACCTGACGATGAACGGCAAGCGCCGCCTGCTCGGCTCCTTCGTCCATGGCTCCATGGCCAATGCCATGCCGCAGGCGATCGGCGCGCAGGCCTCCCACCCGGGACGGCAGGTGATCTCGCTGTCGGGCGATGGCGGCTTCACGATGCTGATGGGCGACTTCATCACGCTGGCCCAGCAGGGCCTGCCGGTGAAGGTCATCGTGCTCAACAACGGCACCCTGGGCTTCGTCGAGCTGGAGATGAAGGCGGCGGGGCTGCTCGAAACGGGCGTCGAGCTGAAGAATCCGGATTTCGCGGCCATGGCCAACGCGATGGGCATTCATGGACGACGCGTCGCCCGCGCCAGCGACCTGCCCTCGGCCATCGCGGAGGTGCTGTCGCACGACGGCCCCGCATTGCTCGATGTGGTCAGCAACCGGCTCGAGCTGTCGATGCCGCCGAAGATCAGCGGCGAGCAGGTCAAGGGCTTCAGCCTGTACGCGCTGAAGGCGGTGATGAGCGGGCGCGGCGACTCGATCGTCGACCTCGCGCTGAGCAACCTCAGCCGCTGATCGGACCCGTCAGCGCACGCTCCGCGCGGGAGCGTGCGCTGGCGCAACCCATTCGTGCGCTTTTCTTCAGCCGGGAGCCACCCCCAGCGCGTATACTCCTGCGGCAACGATAGCCGCCTGGCAAGAGCATGCCACCGCACGTCTCCAACGACCGGATCGGAACCGCCGGCCAGTGGCACTGACCCTCACTCCTGAAATGATCCTCGTGCTGGGCCTGGTGGGCTTCACCATGCTCATGCTCGTTCTGGAGTGGATCCGGGCCGACATGGTCGCCCTGCTCGTCGTGGTCACGATCGGCCTCACCGGCCTGATCCCCGGCGACCAGGTCTTCAACGGCTTTGCCGGTAACGCGGTGATCGCCATCATCGCGATCATGATCATGGGGGCCGGCCTCGACCGCGCCGGCGTGCTCAACCTCACCGCGGCCTTCGTCATGCGCATGGCGCGCGGTGTCGAGTCCCGCCTCGGCGTCGTGATCAACAGCGTCACCAGCCTGTTCAGCGCCGTGATCCCCAGCCAGGCCCTGGCCGCCCTGATGATTCCCGTGACCAGCCGCCTCTCCGCGCGTACCGGCGTGCCGATGTCGCGTCTGCTGCTGCCGATGGCCTTCTGCATCCTGACGGCCACCAACACCACGCTGATCGCCAACTCGCCGCTGATCGTGCTGAACGACCTGATCGCCAGCGCCAACAGCAATCTGCCGCCCGGCGCGCACACGATCCCCCGATTCGGCCTGTTCAGCGTCACCCCCGTGGGCCTCGTGCTGGCCCTGGTCGGCGTGCTGTTCTTCTATTTCTTCACCCGCAAGCTGCTGCCCGAGCGCGAAGACGAGCGCCTGAAAGTCACCCCCGGCCGCACCGAGAGCTACTTCGCCGATACCTACGGCATCGCCGGCGAGACCGCCGAGCTTACGGTCACGGCGGAGAGCCCGCTGGTCGGCATGAGCATCGGTGAGGCGGAGCAGCTGCACGGTGCCCCGCTGATCCTGGCGATCAAGAACGGCAACGAGAGCCGCGTCGCCCCCCCATCGGACCAGATGATCTGGGTCGGTACGGTGCTCGGCGTGCTCGCGCCAAAGGACGCCATCCTGGCATTCGCCAATAACCAGCTGTGCCGCGTCTCCATGCGCATGCGCCAGCTGGGCGAACAGTTCAACACCACGCGTGCGGGTATTTCCGAGGCCGTCGTGCCGCCCGGCTCGCGCTTCATCAAGCAGACCGTGGGCGATCTGCGCCTGCGCAAGCGCTTCGGCATCTCCGTGCTGGCGGTCAACCGTGGCGACGAGGTGTACCGCGAGGACGTGCGCGCGGTCAGCCTGCGCGCCGGTGACACCCTCGTGCTGCACAGCAAGTGGCGCGACCTGATGCTGGCCGAGGAAGACCGCGACTTCGTCGTGGTCACCGACATCCCCAAGGAAGAGCAGCGCCCCGGCAAGATCTGGCAGGCGGTGGGTTTCTTCGTGCTGGCCAAGTGCCTGGCCCTGTTCACCCACCTCGACCTGTCGGTAGCGATGATGACCGGCGCGGTCGGCATGCTGCTCACCGGCGTGCTGAACATGGACGAGGCCTACAAGGCCATCAACTGGAAGACGATCTTCGTTACCGCCTGCCTGATTCCCCTCGGCTGGTCGATGGATTCCACGGGCACCGCGTCGTGGCTGGCGCAGGAAGTCCTGGCGATCATGGGCGGGGCGCCGCAATGGACGCTGCAGCTGTGCATCGCGGTGCTGACGCTGATGTTCTCTCAGGTCATGTCGAACGTGGGCGCCACCGTGATGATGGTGCCGCTGGCGATCAGCGTGGCGGTGAGCACGGGGGGAAATCCTTCGGCTTACGCGTTGATCGTCGCCGTGTCGTCGTCCAATACGTTCCTGCTGCCTTCGGGGCATCCGGCGTTGATGATGGTCGCGGGGCCGGGCGGTTATCGTTCGAAGGACTTTTTGCGAGTCGGGCTGCCGCTGACGTTCCTGGTTCTGGCGATTACGCTGGTGGTCGTCAACCTGATGTATCGCTGAGCGACGCACCGCGATTACGGCATTTCTCAGGCCAGTCGGACTTCCCCGTCGACGACCGACACCGGCACCGCACGCAGGCGATCTCCCCGACATGGCCCGTTGGTGCAGTCACCACTCTCCGCCGTAAACGTCGCCCCATGCGCCGCGCAGATGATCGTGCCATTGCGCACCAGGAACTTGCCCGGCGCATAGTCCAGCCGCCGACCCGCATGAGGACAGACGTTGAGGTAGGCGCGGGCCTCCTCCCCCGAGCGGTAGATCAGCAGGGACTCGACCTCGCCCTGGATGACGGCCTCGGTTTCGACGGCGTTGCCATCGGGAATGTCCGCCAGCAGGCAGAGGGGAGCGGTGTCGGCGGTAGGAGTCATGGCACTTGTCTGTGGGGATGGGTTGCCCCAAGGTAAAGGGGAACCACGCATGTCATTGTGCCACACGGATTTTTAACCAATGCGCTTCGTCCTTCCGCCCATCCGCCGCTCTCGCAACCCGCTGGTCCGCGCCCTGTCCGTCGTGGCCGGTCTGGCCGTGCTCGGGGTGCTGCTCGTGTTCGGTGTGGTCGTCCTTGGCGTGCTGCTGGCCGGCGGCCTGGTGTTCCTGGCGGTCCGCCAGTGGAAGCTGGCCCGTGGCGGCGTCCGCCCGGCGCCGCGTCCGGCCGCGGCGCGCGCCACGCACGATCCGAACGTGCTCGAAGGCGAGTTCGTCGTGATCCGTCAGGGCGATCCGGTTCACCACTGAGCCACTGCGCAAGAAACGGATGGTGACGGTCGTCGCGTCCGCCTACGCTGGCCTTCAACGACAGGAGGCCCCGATGAAAGCCCAGGTCCAGACCATCCGCCCCGCCGCCGACGATCCGCTCGACCGTGTCCGGGCCGCGCTGGAGCGAGATGACGCGCCCAGCGATCTGGCCAGTCTGGCCACGATCGCCGGGCTCAGCCCCACGCATCTGCAACGCGCCTTCCGGCGCCGGTTTGGCGTCAGCCCGGCCGAGTACGCCCGTGCCCGCCGTTTCGGCCAGCTCCGCGATGCGCTTCGCGAAGGATCGGCCGTGACCGATGCGGTCTATCAGGCCGGTTTCGGCTCGGGCAGCCGCGTCTACGAGGAAAGCGACCGCCGGCTCGGCATGACCCCGGCGAGCTACCGGGCCGGCGGTGCGGGCGCCTCCATTCGCTACACCACGACGGGTACCCCGCTCGGCCGGCTGCTCGTCGCCACCACGGCGAAGGGCATCTGCGCCGTGACGCTCGGTGCCGACGATGAGGCGCTGGAAACGCGACTGGCCGGAGAATTCCCGCTCGCCGACCGGGAACGCGTCGACGAGGGACGCGACGAATGGCTGGACGCCGTGATCGGCCGGGTCACCCGCGAGCTGGGCTGGGAAAGGGGCGCCGCCCCCGACATGCCGCCACTCGATATCGCCGCGACCGCCTTTCAGTGGCGCGTCTGGGAAGCGCTGACCCGGATACCGCTCGGCGAGACCCTCAGCTACGGCGAGCTCGCCGCCAGACTTGGCGTGCCGAAGGCGGCACGTGCGATCGGACGCGCCTGCGGCAGCAACAAGCTGGCGCTGCTGGTGCCCTGCCATCGCATCATCCGCGAAGACGGCAGCCTCGGCGGGTGGCGCTGGGGAATGGAGATCAAGCAGCAGTTGCTCGCCACCGAACGTGCCATGAGCGCCGCTCAAGGCTGACCCTCGAAGGTTTCGCTACCAAGGCCACGACGGCGGCGATATCGTTCGTGATTCGCGCCGCATCTTGCGACGCGTGCCTGCCCCCGGGTTCCCCATGTCCGACGCCGTGTGTACCGAAAAAAAAGTCCCCGCCACCACGCTGGCCGCCGCGCGCTGGCTGGTGCCGCTGTCGCTGATGTCGATGTACCTGATCTGGGGTTCCACCTATCTGGGCATCCGCTATGCGCTGGTCAGCTATCCGCCGTTCCTGATGGCGGCGATCCGTTTCGCCATCGCCGGCGTGCTGATGTTCACCGTCCTGCGCGTGCGCGGTGTCGCCTTGCCGACCCCGCGACAGTGGCGGAACGCCGCCATCGTCGGCACGCTGTTGCTCGCCGGCGGTAACGGGCTGGTCTGTTTCGCCGAACAGTCGGTCAGCTCGGGCATCGCCGCCGTCGCGGTGGCCAGCATGCCGCTGTTCGCCGCGGTCTTCGGCGGCCTCTATCGTGAATGGCCCACGCGCGGCGAAACCGTCGGTCTGCTGCTGGGCTTTGTCGGGGTGGTCGTGCTCAACCTTGGCGCCGGGTTGTCGGGCTCGCCGATCGGCGCGATCGCGTTGATCTGCGCCGCCATGGCCTGGGCCTTCGGCTCGGTGTGGTCCAAGCGTCAGGACATGCCGGCCGGCCCCATGAACACCGCCGCGCAGATGCTCTGTGCCAGCGTCTCGCTGGCGATCATCGCGATGCTGCATGGCGAGCGCTTCCCCGCGCACCCGCAACTGGGCGCCACCCTCGCGCTGGGTTACCTGATCGTGTTCGGTTCGATCATCGCCTTTAGCGCGTATCTCTACGTACTCAAGACCGTTCGTCCCGCCCTGGCCACCAGCTACGCCTACGTGAATCCGCCCGTGGCGGTGCTGTTCGGCGTCGCCATCGCCGGTGAGCACGTGGGCACGTTCGACCTGGCGGGCATGGCGATCATCCTCGTCGGTGTCGGCATCATCACCATGATGCGGACCCGCAAGGCCTGAGACGCCCTGGCAAGTGTGACGCAGGTCTCGTCCCGGGCCTGCGCGCCGATTTTTGAGAATTATTCGATGTCCGCGAATCTCAAGCCCACCTAGGCTGCTTTTCTCTTAGGTGGGAGCGCGGTATGACGGGCAGTCTGACCAATCCGACACAACGAACCCATCGGCGGCGGCTATGCATGGCGCGCGGCGCGACGGTACTGGGCATCGGCGTGGCCGCCATCGCGTCATGCCAGCGCTTCCGGGCCGACACCGAATCGATGTACGCCGATCTCGACACCTGCGAGGAACGGGGCGGCCGCTGGGACGTCGACCGCGCTCGCTGCGCGATCGACGTCGTCCTGGCGGACCACCCGCAACTGACCGACGACGCGCTTCCACCGGATGCGCCGTGAGAAATCAGAGCTCGCGCAACGCGGTGGTCACGGGCACCCGGGCGGCACGCAAGGCGGGGAACAGGCCGCCGATAAAGCCGATCGCCAACGCCCATTTGATCCCCGTCCACAGGAGCGCGGTGCTCACATGGAACCGGAACACCACCTGGCTGAAGTTCGCCCCGAGCGTCGACGCCGTGTAGCCATTGAAGACGATCCACACGATGCCCGCACCGATCACGCCGCCGAGCAACGCCAGCAACATCGTCTCCAGCATCACCGACACCACGACCGGTATCCCGCGAAAGCCGATCGCACGTAACGTGGCGATCTCGCGAGCCCGGGCCTGGATCGCGGCGAACATCGTATTGAGCGCACCGAACACGGCACCGATCGCCATGATGATGCCCACCGTGATACCGACGGCGCGCAGCACCCTGGTCAGGCCTTCGGACTGCTTGCTGAAGTATTCCTGCGTCGTGCTGACGTCGACCTTCAGGCGCGGATCGCCAGCCAGCGACGCTTTGAAAGTGTCGAATGCCGCGGGCGAATCCAGCATGACCGTCACCGACTGCACGCTGCTGCCACGCCGGTAGGCCGATGCGACGCTCTGCGTATCGCCCCACAGTTCCGATTCCAGCACGTCGTTCGACACGAACTCGCCCACCACGGTCCAGGTCTGTCCCGCGAGGCGGATGCTTCTGCCGACATCGAGGCCCGCGAACTGCCCCCGCGCGCCCTTGCCGACGATGAGCTCACGCAGCCCCGGAGTGAACTTGCGCCCCTCGACGATCTTCACCTGATCGCGTAGCGACCACACGTCCGCGCTGACGCCACGGATGGGCACATTGGAATCGCTGCCGGGATCGCTCTTGCGTGGCAGGTTGGCGACGACGACGAGTTCGCCCGAGGCGATCGGCCGGCCCTGGGCATCTTTCTTCACACCGGGCGCCTGCATCACCACGTTGGCGCTGTCACGATCGAGGATGGAATTGAGCTCCGCCTGCGAGCCGCCGCGCAAGACGATGGCCGTCCGGTCGTTACCCGTGGAGCGCAGGGTTTCGGCGAAACCATCGCTCATCGCCAGCATGGCGACGAGTACACCGACCACGCCCGCGATGCCCACCACCACCACCGATGACGAGCCGAGCCGCTGAACCACCGTGGCGAGTCCCACGCGAGTCACCTGCCAGGTCTGTCGTCCGCGACGGGTCAGCGCCATCCACAGCGCGAATACGACGGCGATGGCGACGATGCCCTGCCAGGGCAACGCGATCCAGACGACGAGGAACGCGGCGACGATCAGCAGGGTCAGCAGGCCGAACCCGAACTTCTTCATGCGTTTCATGGTGAGTTCCTTCAGCGCCCGGCGAGCGCGTCGACGATGTTGAGGCGCATGGCACGGAGGGCGGGCAAGGCACCGACGAGGGCGCCGATCACCACCATCAGCACGAGGCCGAGAATCCAGGTCTGGGTACCGATGGGTGGCAGATTGAGCATGCCGCCGCTGCCCTTGGCCACGATGGGGACCACGATGCCGGCCAGTGCCAGACCCAGCACGCCGCCGAGCACCAGCAACAGGATGCCTTCCGCCAGCACCATGCCGAGGACGCTGTGGCTGGAGAAGCCGATGGTCTTCAGGACGGCCAGCTCATGGGTCCGCTCGCGCACGGCCTGCGCCATCGTGTTGCCGGTAAGCAGGATCAGCGTAAAGAACACCGCGCCCATGATCGCCGACACGATCAGCCCGATATCGCCGAGCTGTTTGGCGAACGATGCGTTGAACGCCTGCTCGGTCTGCGTCTTGGTCTCGTGGTCGGAATTGGCGGAGAGCGCGTCGATGGCCCTGGCGACGCTGTCCGCCTTGTCCGCCGAGGTCAGCTGCACCGCGTACCAGCCTGCCGTCGTACCGACGCTCTGGAATGCGTTGGCGTCTTCGAAATACTTGTGATGGAAGAAGAACTGCTGGTCCGTACCGTTCGCCGCGCCCTTGGCCGGCTTGTAGATGCCGACGATATCGAAAGGCCAGGTCTTGTCGCCGTTACGCTGCGGGAAGATCGTCGACTGCAGCGGCACCTTGTCGCCGATCTTCCAACCGAAGCGTTTCGCCAGCGCTTCACCGACCACCGCGCCGGTACGCGTGTTTTCGTAGACCTTGCGCTGGTCCGCGGGCAGTTCGATCTCACGATAGATGTCGAGGTAATTCTCGCTGACGGCAAAGCTCAGCACGAAATTCTTCGGATCCTGATAGATGCCGCCGAACCAATTGGCGGCGGCCACGGCCTTCACCCCGGGAATCGCCTGTATGCGTGTGGACAGGCTCGCCGGCAGCGACTGGATGATCGAATACTTCGACGTGGTGATGAGGCGATCCACGCCGACGACGCTGTCGCCCGAGGCGAACGCGGCACGTGTCGCGTCCAGCATGCCGAACAGCAGGAATGCCGCCAGGATCGACACCAGGGTGAAGAAGGTACGCGTCTTGCGCCGGAACAACGCGGCCCAGATCAGATGCATGTATTTCATGCGGGCGTCCTCGGTCAGGCCATGGCTTGTCCGACAAGGCTGCCCTTGTCGAGATGCAGGGTATGGTTGGCGTACTCGGCCGCCTTCGGGTCGTGCGTCACCATCACGATCGTTTTGCCGTGCTCGCGATTGAGTTCGCGCAGAAGACCGAGGATCTCCTCGGCCGACTGGCGATCCAGATCGCCGGTCGGCTCGTCGCAGACCAGCAGCGTGGGATCGGAAACGATCGCGCGTGCGATCGCGACGCGCTGTTGCTGACCGCCGGAGAGTTCGAACGGCTTGTGTGACGAACGATCCGCGAGACCGACCAGCTGCAGCGCGATCGACGCGTTCTGCCTGCGCTGCGCGGCGGAAAGTCGGGTCAGCAGCAGCGGCAGTTCCACGTTGCGCTGCGCGGTCAGCATCGGCATCAGGTTGTAGAACTGGAAAACGAAGCCCACGTGCGCCGCGCGCCAGCGCGCCAGCGCACCGGCACCCAGCCGGTCGATGCGGTCCCCGGCCACCGCGATGCTGCCACCTGACGGTGTGTCGAGACCGCCGATGAGATTGAGCAACGTGGTTTTGCCGGAGCCCGACGGTCCCATCAGCGCGAGGAAGTCGCCTTCCTCGATCTTCAGGTTCACGCCATGCAGTACCTCGACCTTCTGCCGGCCGCGCTCATAGACCTTGGAAAGATCCTGGATGTCGATCAGGGTAGCCATGGGACGTGTCTCCTTGCGTATCAGGGCGAAGGGCGGGTGGCGACGCGGACGGCGGCACCATCGGTGAGCGAGTCGGGCGGAGTCACGATGACGCTGTCACCGGGGGCGAGGCCCTGCGTCACCAGACGCTGCTCGCCGTCGTTGCGTGCGGCGAGCGTGACGTCGTGACGCATCGCCTTGTCGCTCGCGACGACGAAGACGACATCGCGGTTGTCGCGACGCGCCAGCGCGCCGGCCGGGACGAGCACGCCTTTGGGTGCGTCGGCCACCGGCTCCGCCCGGCGTTCGAGGAACGACACGCGCACGCCCATGTCGGGAACGATCCGCGCGTCCTTCGATTCCAGGGCGACGCGTACCTTCACCGTGGCCTTGCCGCGATCCGCCGCGGGCACGATGGCGATGACATGCGCGCCGATCTTCCAGTCCGGGTAGGCGTCGAGCAACGCCTCGGCGGGCATATCGGCTTTGACCCGGCCGATATAGGCCTCGTTGACGTCGACGTCGATCTCCAGCGAATCCATGTCGACGATGGTGCCGACACCGGTACGGGTGAAACCGCCGCCCGCCGAAAGCGGCGACACGATCTCGCCGACCTGCGCCGCCTTGTCGGTGATCACGCCGTCGAACGGCGCACGGACCACCGTGTAGTCGAGGTTGACCTGGCCGACACTGACCTGAGCGTCCGCGGCGTCGGCCTGGCGACGCGCCGTGTTGAGCTGGGCGCGATAGGTGTTGGCCTGCGTACGTCCCTGCTCGGCGATCTGTCTGGAGACCAGGCCCCGGCCGACCAGCGCCTCCTGCCGATCGGCGTCGCGCAGTGCCTGCTCGAGCTGGGTCTGGCTTTGCACCACGCTGGCGCGCGCCGCCGCCGCGTTCGCCCGGTTGGCGTCGAGGCCGGCGCGCAGGGCGTTGTCTTCCAGGCGCGCCAGCACCTGGCCTTTCTTCACCCGGTCGCCTTCCTCGATCAGCACCTCCGTGAGCGTGCCGGTGATCTGCGCGGAGACCGTGGCCTGGCGCCGCGCGGTGACATAGCCCGTGGCCTGCAGCACCGCCCCGGCTTCCGCGGCACCGGCCGGCGCGATCGCGGTCGCTACCGTCACCTCGACGGGCCGATGCACCAGCCAAGCCCAGGCCGCTCCGCCCAGGGCGAGCAGAACGATGAGAACGGCAAGCACGATCAGCGCCATCTTCGTGGCGCCGCCGTTCCCACCCCTTGGGGATTCCCTGTGCGACTTGTCGATCTTCAGCTGCCGCAGCAGTTCGGCGTTCGAGTTCATGTCCCCGTGGTCCCCTGGCGATACGGATCGTCGGCAAGATCATGCGATCCGGGCGGACCGTGCGCCACTTCCGCCCATCAGTCATCTGCCGTGACAGGTGTCACCTGATAGTCTTGGCGCCCATGAATACCGTCATCCCTTCGCCGGCCCAGCCGAGCATCCCCGTCGCCGGGCGCAGCGAGCGTTTCCCGGTCCGTCGCGTCTTCTGCATCGGCCGTAACTACGCCGACCACGCCAAAGAGATGGGCGCGTCGGTCGACACGGCCAATCCGATGTTCTTCACCAAGCCCGCCGATGCCCTCGTCACCGACGGAGCCGACGTGCCCTACCCTTCCGTCACCCACGATCTGCACCACGAAGTGGAGATGGTCGTGGCGCTGGGATCGGGCGGTACGGACCTGACCCTCGAGCAGGCCGCCGCCACGGTCTGGGGCTACGGTGTGGGTCTGGACCTGACCCGCCGCGACCTGCAGGCCCAGGCCAAGGCCAAGGGCTCGCCGTGGGACGTCGCCAAGGCCTTCGACCATTCGGCACCGGTCTCCGCCCTGGTTCCCGCCTCGGAGGTCACGCCAACCGCTGCGACGCGGATCTCGCTGGAGATCAACGGCGAGACCCGGCAGGCGGCCACCCTCGGCGACATGCTGCTCGATGTCCCGGCGATCCTCTCGGCGCTGTCGAAGCTGTTTGAGCTCAAGGCGGGCGACATCGTCTACACCGGTACACCGGCCGGTGTATCGGCATTGCTGCGCGGCGATCGTTTCCGTGCGACCCTCGAAGGCGTCGCCACGCTCGAAGGTCGCGTGGTCTGACTTCGCAAAGTCCTGACATCCGGAACGTTAGTTTTTTACGTTCGACGCCCAGACCCAGAAGGAGAAACCCACGATGAGCATCGTCGCGGAATTCAAGAAGTTCGCACTACGCGGCAACGTCATCGACCTCGCGGTCGGTGTTGTGGTCGGTGCGGCGTTCAGCAAGATCGTCACCTCGCTGGTGGACAACATCATCATGCCCCCCATCGGCTGGCTGATCGGCGGCATCGACTTTTCAGACTGGAAGTGGGTGCTCAAACCCGCCGACGCCGCGACCAAGACCGCCGAAGTGGCGATCCAGTACGGCGTGTTCATCAACGTACTGATCCAGTTCGTCATCATCGCGTTCGCCATCTTCATGGTGGTCAAGGCGATCAACCGCCTGACGCATCGCGAAGAGGCCAAGCCGGCCGCACCGGCCGCCGACGTGGTGCTGCTGACGGAAATCCGCGACCTGCTCAGGCAGCAGCCGCCGCGCGTCTGATTCCGCGCTTTCGGAGGGACGAGGTGACCGGCATGTCCGGCTTGCCTCGTCCCTTTTTGCTGTCTGGAAAAAAAAGAGGCCGCCGAGTGGGAGCTCGGCGGCCTGATCCGGGGAGAACGTTGCGCCGCGGGAGATGAGTCGGGAGACTCACGGCGCTTATTGTTGGAATGGTTTTGGATCGGTCGATCAGAAGTCGTAATTGATACCGAAGCGGACGTAGCGCGGCGTGCTGAAGTAGTTGATGCGGTCGTAGTTGGTGTTCAGCGCCTTGCTGCTGCCATAGATCGCATACGTCGACGTCGGCACCGACTCGTTCAGCAGGTTATAGACCATGACATTGAAGCCAAGTTTCTGGTCGGCCCACATCGGGCGATATTCCGCCGAGACCGAGATGATGTGCTGCCACGGCTGGCGACCCGCGTCGCCCGGTGCCGAGGCGACGCCACCGCAGTAGTGGTAATAGCTGCCGTAACCGACCGGGTTGCTCTCATCCGCGCCGTAGTAACCGATACAGGTCTTGGGTGTGCCCGACATCAGCGCGATGTTGCCCGAGAGCATCCACTCCGGTGCCGCCTGCCATGAACCGTAGATCTTCAGCTGGTGCGTGCGGTCGTTGGAGAGCAGACCGTTGGAGTTTTCCATCAGCTTGCCGAAGTCCCAGTCGACCGTCGCCGACACGTCGGTCTGACCGATGTCCGAGCGCACCTGGCCTTCCGTGTTGCCGTAGCTCTTCGAGTAGACGTAGTCGATCTTGGCCTGCCACTTGCCATCGAACGGATGCTCGAGGAAGGTCTCCAGACCGTAGTAGCTACGCTTGGCGCTCGGCATGCCGAAGTCGGCCGCGGAGACCGAGACGCTGTAGTAACCGCCGGCCGGGTTGACGATGCGGTATGTGTTGCTACGACCCGGATTGGACAGGTAGCAACCGTTGAGCGTGGAGGCGTCGACGTCGTAGCCGAGCGACTGCGCCTTGCTCGCGATCGTGGTGGTGTCGCAGATGTCGTCCAGGATGTTACGCAGCTTGCGCACCTGACCCTTCATGCCCCAGACGTAGTCCGCGTTGATCTGCTGGGTGAAGCCCAGCATGTATTCATCCTGGTACTCGGACTTGATGTTGCTGGAGGCCACGGTCTTCGCGTCCGGCGGTGTGCCGTACTCGTTATTGGCCGACACCGCGCCACCCGTGGACGAGGCCAGCTGGGTCAGGCCGGTGGGATTGCCGTTAGCGTCGATGCCCGTGTAGGTGTAGTACTCGTTGGTGTACAGCGAACCGGCGGCGGCGCGCAGCGCGACGGACGCCGGCATGGCCAGGTAGTAACGACCGGCGTTCGCGTAGACCTTAAGCGACGAGTCGCCGTTCACGTCCCAGCTGAAGCCCAGGCGCGGCGCCCACTGCGGCTTGGTCATGCGCAGGAAGGCTTCACCGCTCGGGTTGTAGTTGGTGAACTGGTCGTTACGCAGGCCGATCTTCACCAGCCAGCGATCGTCCACCTGCCAGCTGTCTTCGATGTACTGGGCGCGCTGCTTCACGCGCACCGACGCCGAGGTGCTGTAGAGGTACTTCGATACGTAGTAGCCGTCCTGACCGCCCGCACCGGTGCTCGGCGCGGCGACGTACGGACTGTCGCTGATGTTGGTCGCCGGATCGCCGTAACCGTAGATCCAGGCCGAGCCGGTCTCCCCATCGTCGACGTCGTGCGAGTTGAGGTTGTCGATACCACCGGTAATCGTGTGATCGCCGATCTTCCACGCCAGATCGACGCGCAGGTTGCTGCTGGTGGCGCGGTGGTTCGGATCGTTCGCGGTCAGCACCGTCTGAGAATTGACGATGGAATTGCCGCCGGTGATCGCCGGGTTCTCGAACTCCGAACCACTGATGTACTCCAGCGATGGGTCGTAACCCGGGGTCTGGCTGAAGTACGTCATCTTCTGCTTACCGTACATGGCGGTCAGCGTGAGATCGTCGGTGATGTAGCTCGTGTACTTGGCGATCGAGACCCGGGCGCTGTTCTTCGTCGAAGTGTCGAAGCTGTTCAGATCGCCCGTCTGGTTCGTCGCGTAGTCGTAGTCGTACTCGTTACCCTTGTACGACGTCTTCGTCGACGCGCCGGTCAGCTCGAGGATGTTGTTGTCGTTGATGTTCCAGTCGACCTTGGTGTACCACTTCGGATTGTTGTACTCGTAATCGGTGTTGTACGACGACGTCGCGGGACCGACACTGTTACCGGCCTTCTTGTCGCCTTCGACCGCCGCGAAGAAGAACAGCTTGTCCTTGATCAGCGGGCCGCCGACATACGCGCTCTCGGTGGTTTCCCAGGACTTGTTGTCGGAATAACGACGGTAGAGATTGCCCGCGTTGGCACCGGTCACGTAATACGAGCTCGGGCTCACGCCCTGCGCGAACGCCGGTGTCCACTGAACCTGCGCACCGAAGTGCCATTCGTTGGTACCGCGCTTGCCGCTCTGACTGATCACGCCGCCGTCCGAGCGACCGTAAGCCGCACCGTAGCCGCCGCTGAGGATTTCCTGCTGATCGATCGCGCCATAGGGCAGGCTGATGCCGCCGAAGCCGCTGAGCGGGTCGGTGGTGTTGAAGCCGTTGAGGTAATAGGCGTTCTCGGTGACCGACGAACCGGCGAACGAAACGAGCGAGCCACCCGTGGTACCGCTCTTGAAGCCGCTGTAACCCGGAACGACGCCTGGCGCGAGCAGCGCGATCGCTTCGGCGCTGCGCGCCAGCGGCAGCTTCGCCAGCTGCTGGGAGGTGATGACGGTACGTGCGTCGACGCTGGACACGTCGATGGCTGGGAGCGCGTTGGCCGACACGGTGACCGAGCTCAGGCTCGTCGCATCGCCCGAGGCCGCGGCAAAGGACACTTCCGTACCGGAACCGACACGAAGGCCGACGTCGCTGCGCGTGTCGACGACCTTGCCGCCCTGCATGAGCGATACGGTATAGCTGCCGAGCGGCAGCGAACCCACCGTGTAACGGCCGTCGCTGCCCACGGCGACTTCACGCGTCACACCCGAGGTGCTCTTGACCTGGACCGACTCGCCCTCGGCGACGGGCGCCTGGCCGAAGATGCTGCCGGTGGTCGACTGCGCGATGGCCACGGTGCTGCCCAGCGCCAGGGCCAGCGCGAGGCTGATCCGGCTCAGGCGGATGGATGTCGAATTCTTCACTAGGAAACTCCCCGAAATTTAGGATGCGCGACGCCACGAGGCCGGCACCCTGGCAAGGCGCCTTCCCCAATTGCCCGTGACGTGTGATTCGTTTTATGACTTCGTCGATGCGTGGCCGACGGGGCCACGACTTCAATTTAGTGTTAAGAACCTGCATCCATACGGCGGAAACTGCCGCATCATTCGGTCATTCGTCGGACGTTTGGACGTCCGAACGATCCACCGGCGGCAACGTCCCGACCATTGCGGCCTGACGGAAACGACGCGGTGACGTACCGACATGGTCGCGGAAGCAACGACTGAAATTGGTCATGTCGCCGAAGCCCCAGGCGTGGGCGATCTGCGCGATGCCGCGATGACGAAGGCGGGGATCGGACAGTTCGCGCTGGCACCGTGCGAGGCGCTCGAGTCGAACCCAGCGCATGAGGGTCAGGTCTTCGTCGGAAAACAATTCGAACAGATGACTGGCCGAGAGACCGACACCCTTCGCGATCATGTCGATGCACAGCTCGGGATCGGCGAGGTGCTCGCGGGCGAACTGACGCACCTGACGCTTGTGGTACTGCCGCAGGCGCGAGGGGGACGATTCACTCGCGTCCACGGATTCCAGCGCGGCGGCAAGCATATGGGGAATCGCATCGGCCAGCCGGTCGGCTACCGGTTCGGACAGGCCCGCGGGATGCGCGAACATTTCCTGGAAGAGGACACGCAGGTAGCCCACGGGACCCAGGTGTCCGGGCAGGCCGACCGCCGCCACATCGTCCAGGCGTGGGATGGCGTCGCGCAGGACCGACAGCGGAAGATGGATCGACTGGACGCTGCAACGCCCCAGTTCCAGCCGGAAGGGCTGGGACAGGTCGATCAGGCAGAAATCGCCCCCGGCCAGGTCGCTGTGCCGCCCGTGCTGCTCGACACGCGCCCGTCCGTCGAGCTGCAAGGTCAGCAGCACCGCCTGACGATGCTCGCGCGGAAGCGCCGCCTCGGTCAGCACGTGCGGCGTGTGCCGGAACGCGCCCAGGCGCAGGCGATCGCCAGCGTAGCCGTCCACGAGCGTGCTGGTTTCGAAGCGGCTGGGTGCTCGCTCGACAAAGGCCTGCCAGAAACGCCGGGCAAGCAGCCGGTTGTTTTCGATACCGTCATCGGAGCGCGACAGCGGAGGAAATGCATACGACATGGACGACAAGGCGGTCATTCCGGTTATGAGGCGGGGGGAGGCGGAGGCGGCGGAGGCGCGCCGTCCGGGCCGGGGGGCGGCCCGACAGGCCGCTTGAATCCCTTCTCATCCATGCACTGAGCCATGAGGTCCGGCGGCACCGGGTCGTCCTCTTCGCCACCGAGTTCGTTCCAGCAATCGTCCAGCGCCGCCTCGACCTTCGGGTCGCGGTGCGCCTGGCGACCGTCCGGGGGACCGGGCGGCCGATCCTGGGCGGCCGCCGCGGCGGCCAGGGCGATCCCGAAGGAGAAGAGCAGCGAAGGCAGCGCGTTGAACGGTTTCATGGCCATCCTTAGTGGTGTGCGGTGTCTGCACACGCTAAGTGGCTTCCGTCACGAGGGAATGTCCTTTTGTGTCCGCTTTGTGTCGGCTGTTTTGCCGCGGGGACAAACGCCTCGTAGACTGGTCTGGTATTTAAAGCAGCATGACCATGGACCTTCAGTCACTCATCCTCGTCGTGGATGACGATCCCGAACTGCGCGGGCTGATCACCGATTTCCTCGGCGGTCACGGATACCGTGTGCATGCAGCCGAAAACGTCGCCCAGATGTCGCTTTCCATCGAACGTGAGCGACCGGACCTCATCGTGCTCGACGTGATGATGCCGGGCGAGGACGGCCTGAGCGCGGCGCGGCGCCTCGCCGCCGAGAAGGGTCCCCCGGTCATCATCCTGAGTGCGCTCGGCAGCGATACCGACCGGATCATCGGGCTGGAAGTCGGTGCCGACGACTACCTGGCCAAGCCCTGCAACCCACGCGAGCTGCTGGCCCGCGTGCGTGCCGTCCTGCGGCGCAGCAGCCAGGACGCGCCTTCACCCGCCGAGGAGATCCGTCCTTACGGTTTTGCCGGCTGGCGCCTCGATCTGACGCGGCGCGACCTGCGCGATCCGACCGGCATCTTCATCAATCTTTCCGATGGCGAGTTCGCCCTGCTCCGCGCCTTCGTCGAACACCCGCAACGCATCCTGAGCCGCGATCAGCTGCTCGACCTCGTTCACCGGGGCCGCGCGGACGTGTTCGACCGCGCCATCGACACGCAGATCAGCCGGCTGCGGCGCAAACTGAATGACCGCGCGCAGGACGAAATGATCCGTACCGTGCGCAACGAGGGCTACATGCTCCTGCCGAAGGTCACCCGCCTGTGACGCGACGTTCCGGCCTGTCGATCTTCGCCCGCAGCTTTCTGCTGATGGTGTGCGCGCTGCTGATCGCCTCCGGCATCGGGGTGGGCGTACTCGTCCTCCGTCCGCCGACGCTGCCGCCCATGGCGAGCCTCTTCGACGTGGCGGCCGCCCTGCGGAACGACGGAGCGCCGTTCGGCCAGCGCGACTTCGACGACCGGAGGCCGCCCGGCTCCGCGCCACGCGACGGCCAGGCCACGGCCATGCTGCCCGGCGACGACCGCCGCGGCCCGCCCGGCATGGACTTCATGCCGCCCAACCCCGCCGACCTCGATGTGCGCACCCAGGCCGACGCGCCCACGCCCCCGGACGGTTCCGACAGTCGCCTGTCGGCACACCTCCTTCCGCGGCTGGCGGGCCTTCTGCGCGTCGCCCAGGATGACCTTCGCGTCTATGCGGTGGACAGCGGCATGGACCGCCACCCCGGCGCGATGCGCGTCAGCATGGGCGCGGGGTCGCTGGTCGGGTGGCGACAGGCGGATGGCCGATGGCGGGTCGCCTCGGTGCCCGTGGAGCCCTTTCCTTCCATGCTTCAGCAGGAGCTGTTCCTGCTGTTCGGCGTGAGCGTGCTGGTGCTGCTGCCCTTCGCATGGTGGTTCGCCCGGGCGCTGTCGGCACCGATCCATCGTTTCGCCGAGGCGGCACAGCGTCTGGGTGCGGACACCAGCGCGCCGCCGGTGCCGCGTGAGGGACCGCCCGAGATGCGTCGTGCGGTCGATGCCTTCAACGGCATGCAGGGGCGCGTGAATCGTCTGCTCCACGAGCGCACGCACATGATCGCCGCGATCGCGCACGACCTGCGCACGCCGCTGACGCGCCTGTCGTTCCGGCTCGACGGCCTGCCCGGCCCGCTCGGCGCCAAGGTGGACGGCGACCTCCAGGAGATGAAGACGATGATCTCCGCCGCGCTCGATTTCATGCGCGACCGCTCGCTGGGCACGCAACGCCAGCCGCTGGATTTCCGGCTGCTGGTCGAGAGCGTGAGCGACGACCTGGTCGACGTGGGACATGACGTGGCGGTGTTTTCCGGGCCGCCCGTGACGCTCGACGGCGATCCGGTGGCGCTGCGCCGCGCTGTCGTCAACCTCGTCGAAAACGGGATCAAGTACGGGCAAAGGGTGCGCATGCGCCTGCGCACCGTCCGTGGCGAATGCCTGCTCGAAATCGATGACGACGGCCCGGGCATTCCCGAGGCCATGCAGCAACAGGTCTTCGCGCCGTTCTTCCGTCTGGAATCCTCGCGAAACCGCGACACCGGCGGCATCGGCCTCGGCCTCGCCACCGTCCGCGCCATCGTGCTCGATCACGGCGGCAGCATCGTGCTGCGCAACCGCAAGGAAGGCGGTCTGCGCGTAGTGGTGAGCCTGCCACAACCGTAACTTCGGGAGCCGTCCAGCCGTCCGGACGGCTGGACCATGACTTTCGACCTACGCGGCCGCACCCCGCGCCATGGTCATAATCGACCTTTACCGTCCCGGGGGTCACCATGCGTCATATCTTCCGCCTGCACACGCTGGCTGCGTGCCTTGCGCTCGCTTTCACCGCCCATGCCGCCGACAAGGCGACGACCATTCCGGACAAGGCGATCGCCGCCGCCACCGCCTTGCGCGATCGCGCGATGAGCGACGACACCGGCTACGAATTCGTGACCGGCCTGACCACGGAAGTGGGTCCCCGCGTGGCCGGCAGCGCCGCCGACGCGCGCGCCGTCGCCTGGACCGTGGCGAAGTTCAAGGCCATGGGTTTCGACAAGGTCTACACCGAGAAGGTCAGCTACCCGCTCTGGCAGCGCCGCAGCGAGCACGCAGCGGTCGTGTCGCCCTTTCCGCAGCCTCTCGCTCTGACCGCGCTGGGCTATTCCGCCGGCACCCCGCAGGGTGGCCTCACGGCCGAAGTCGTCGGCTTCGACGACCTCGATGCGTTCAGGAACGCCGACCCGGCCAGCGTGAAGGGCAAGATCGTCTACGTCTCGACGCACATGCAGCAGCAGAAGGACGGCCACGACTACGGCAAGGGCTCAGCCACGCGCACGGGCGGCCCGGTCCTGGCCGCGAAGATGGGCGCCGCCGCGTTCCTGCTGCGGTCGGCGGGCACCGATCCGCACAGCCGCACGCCGCACACGGGCGTCACCGGCTTCAAGGATCCGAAGGACGCGATCCCGGCTGCCGCGCTTTCCCTGCCCGATGCCGATCAGCTCGAGCGCATTCTGAAGGAAGGCAAGCCGGTCACGCTGAAGCTCGACCTCGATGTCGGCTTTGCGGGCACGTACGAAGGCTCCAACGTCATCGCTGAAGTCACCGGTCGCAAGCACCCGGATCAGGTCGTCGCCATCGGCGGACATCTGGATTCGTGGGATCTGGGCACCGGCGCCATCGATGACGGCGCGGGTGTGGCGATCGCCGCCGCCGCGGCAAAGCTGATCAAGGACATGCCGCAGCGCCCTGATCGCACGATCCGCGTCATCGCCTTCGCCAACGAGGAAATGGGTCTGTGGGGTGGACGCGCCTATGCCGAAGCGCATGCGAAAGACGTGGCGAAGTTTCAGCTGGGTACCGAATCCGATTTCGGCGCCGGCCGCATCTGGCGCATGAGCGCCAGCGTGAAGCCCGAAGCACGCGGCGCGATCGAGCAGATCGCCAGGGTGATCGAGCCGATCGGCGTGACGTACGACGCGGCCCGGCCCGGCGGCGGTGGATCCGACCTGTCGCAGATGCATGCCAAAGGCATGGCCGCGCTCTCGCTGACGCAGGACGGCACCGACTACTTCGATTACCACCACAACGCCAACGACACGCTGGACAAGATCGATCCGAAGGCGCTCGCGCAGAACGTGGCGGTGTACGCGACCTTTGCGTATCTGGCTGCGCAGGCGGATGGAAATTTCGGTTCGGCGGCCGGTGCGTTCGCAAAAGACGGCGCGCACGACTAAATAGGACCATGTAGGAGCGCGCCCCGCGCGCTCCTACACAGCCGGCGCTTGTCGCGCCGGCTTCCGCGACGCCAGCCGATCCTGCAACCGGTTCATGTACAGATAGATCACCGGCGTGAGATACAACGTCAGGATCTGCGACACCACCAGGCCACCGACGACAGCCAGTCCTAGAGGACGGCGCGTCTCCGCGCCCGCACCGATACCCAGCGCGATCGGCAGCGTTCCCGCGAATGCCGCCATCGTGGTCATCATGATCGGACGAAAACGCACGCGGCAGGCCTCGAAGATCGCTTCATGCGGAGCCACGCCTCTCTCGCGCTGACGTTCGAGCGCGAAGTCGATCATCATGATCGCGTTTTTCTTCACGATGCCCACCAGCATCACGATGCCCACGAAGGCGAACAAATCCAGTGACGCGCCGAAAAGCACCAGCGTGAGCAACGCGCCGACCGCGGCGGCGGGAAGACCCGAGAGAATCGTCAGCGGGTGGATGAAACTCTCATACAGGATGCCCAGCACGAGATAGATCACGAACACCGCCAGCAGCAGGAGCAATCCCATGCCCTTGACCGAATCCTGGAAGGCTTGCGCCGTGCCCTGGATGCTGCCGCTGAGCGTGCCGGGAAGATTCATCTGAGCCGTCGCGCGCTGAATGCTCTGCACCGCGTCGCTCAGCGACACACCCG
This sequence comes from Dyella sp. 333MFSha, assembly GCF_900102405.1. Taxonomy (NCBI): domain Bacteria; kingdom Pseudomonadati; phylum Pseudomonadota; class Gammaproteobacteria; order Lysobacterales; family Rhodanobacteraceae; genus Dyella; species Dyella sp. 333MFSha. Next base: position 457,955 of record NZ_FNBR01000002.1, read on the forward strand.
GTGCGAGATTGAACGACACCGTGACCGCGGGCAGCTGGCCCTGGTGGTTCACGGTCAGCACCTGCGGCTTGCGCACGAATTGCGCGACGGTGTTCAGCGGCACGAGCTTGCCGGTGTCCGAGGTGACGTAAAGCTTCGACAGGACCGCCGGGTCGTCCTGCATGCGTCGCTCCACCTGCAGGATCACCCAGTACTGCGTGGCCGTGCCGTAAATCGTGGAGATCTGGTTCTCACCGAATGCATCGCCCAGGGCGGACTGCACCTGATCCATCGTCAGCCCGAGCGGACCCAGCTTATCGCGATTGACGGTCACCACCATCGACGGACTATTGAGGTCCAGATCGGTGGTGACATCCTGGAAACCAGGCAGCTTCTGAAATGCCGCGACCAGCTTTCCGGACCACGCATACAGCGCGCTCAGATCGGTGGACTGCACGGTGTACTGGTACTGTGCCTTCGACTGGCGCCCACCGACCTGGATCGCCGGGGGATTCTGGATGTAGGTACGGATACCCGGCACGTCGGCGAACTTGTGCCGGAGCGCCTGAATGATTTCGTCCGGCGTCGTATGCCCGCGGTCGCCGGGATCCTTCAGTCGCAGAAGCAGCGAGCCGGAATTCACCGTGGCGCGCGCACCGCCGGCGCCGACGCTCGACATCACACCCTGGATATTCGGATCGTCCTGCGCAAGCTGCGCCAGCACTTTCTGTCGCGCGGACATCGCCGCGAACGAAATATCCGTCGGCCCCTCCGTGGTGACACGTAACTGACCGCTGTCGCCCGCCGGAATGAAGTCCTTCGGCGTGACGACGAACAGGACGCCGGTGGCGACGAGACTGAGCGCGAAGACCGCCAGCACCGTGCGCGGATGGCGCATGCACCAGGCGAGCGTGCGCGTGTAGCCATCGGTCACGGCGCTGAAGCCCTTGTCGAACCAGACCACGATGACACTGCGCTTGTCGTGGTCGTGCGCCTTGACGAAACGGCTGCACAGCATGGGCGTCAGCGTGATCGAGACGAATCCGGAAATCAGGATCGACACGCTGATGACCACGGCGAACTCGTGGAAAAGACGCCCCACGATGCCGCCCATGAACATCACCGGGATGAAAACCGCCACCAGCGACAGCGTCATCGAGAAAATGGTGAAGCCGATTTCGGTCGCGCCTTTGATCGCAGCTTCGTAGGGCGTCTCGCCGAGTTCGATGTGACGCATGATGTTTTCGAGCATCACGATCGCGTCGTCCACGACGAAGCCGACGGCCAGCGTCAGCGCCAGCAACGAGAGATTGTCGAGACTGTAGCCCAGCGCGAACATCGCGCCGAACGTGCCCAGTACGGAGATGGGCAGCGCCACCGCCGGAATCAGGGTCGCCGACGCATTGCCGAGGAACAGGTAGATCACCAGCACCACGAGAATACCCGCCAGCACCAGCGTGAACTGCACGTCGTGCACGGAGTCGCGGATCGACACCGAGCGGTCGTACATCACGTCGAGCTTGACCGACGGCGGCAGCGTCTCGGAAAAACCGGGCAGCAACGCGAGGATCCGGTCGACCGTTTCGACGGTATTCGCGCCCGGTTGCCGCTGGATCGCCAGCGTGATCGCACGGACGCCGTTGAACCAGCTGGCCTTCTGGTCGTCCTGCACGCTGTCGCGCGGCACGGCGATATCGGAAAGCCGTACGGGCGCGCCATTGCGGTAAGCGACCACGATCTGCCCGTAGTCGGCGGCACGCATCAACTGGCCGTCCGAACGAATGGACAGCAACTGGCGACTTCCGTTGAGCGAGCCGGTAGCCTTGTTGACGTTGGCCGCGGCGATGGCGGTGGACATCTGATCGACGCCGATACCGGTGGCCGCCAGACGATCGGGATCGACGGCGATGCGCACCGCGTACTTCTGCGAACCGTAGACGTTGACCTGGGCCACGCCGTCGACCATCGACAGGCGCTGCGCGAGTTCGGTCTCGGCGTAGTCGTCGACCGTCGACAGCGGCAAGGTCGACGACTGCATGGTGAGGAACAGAATGGGCGCGTCGGCCGGATTCACCTTGCGGTAGGTGGGTGGCGTCGGCATGTCCTGCGGCAACTGGCGCTGCGCCGCGGAGATCGCCGCCTGCACGTCCTGAGCCGCGCCGTCGATGCTGCGGTCGAGGGCGAAGGTCACGGTGATCGTGGTCGAGCCCAGCGAACTGGACGAGCTCATCGAGTCGATGCCGGCGACCGTGGACAGCTGCGCCTCCAGCGGTGTCGCGACGGACGAGGCCATCGTCTCGGGCGACGCGCCCGGCAGGCTCGCGCTGATATTGATCGTCGGGAAGTCGACGTTCGGCAGTTCGTTCACCGGCAGCTTCGGGTACGCGACGATGCCGAAGATCACCAGCGCCGCCATCAGCAGCGTGGTCATGACGGGACGACGGATACAGAGCTCCGGCAGGTTCATCGCACTCGCGCACCGTCGACGAGCAACAGCTGACCTTCGGTGACGACGCGTTCGCCCGCCTGCAGGCCCTTGTCCACGACGACCCGGTCGGCGGTCGTCGCACCCGTCGTGATGGGCCTCTGTTCCACGGTCTTGTCGGCCTTGACCACGAAGACGAAGGTGCCTGCGGATGAACTCTGCAACGCGATCACCGGGATGCTGACGGCATCGGTCAGCCGCGTCGTCGGCAGGGTCACTTCAGCGAACTGGCCCGCGGTGAGGCGGCCGTCCGCATTCGCGAAACGCGCTTTCAGGACGATCGTGCCGGTCGTGACATCGACGGCGTTGTCGATGAACTCCAGTTCGCCCTTCAGCGGTCCACCGGTGTCGCCGGGGATTTTCGCCTGGACGGGGAGCGCGCCGCGACGCGCGCTGTTGCGCACCGCGGCCAGACTGTCCTCGGGAATCGCGAAGGCGATACGGATGGGATCGACCTGATTGAGCACCACGATATCGGTCGTGTCGGCGGTAAGCGTCGCCCCCGGATAGGCCAGAGGCGCACCGGTGACACCATCGAAGGGCGCGGAGATCGTGGTGAAGTCGAGCTGCGTCTGCGCGGCACGCGCCGCGGCACGATCGCTGACGAGGGCGGCGCGGGCCACACCGAGGTTGGCCTTGTACAGATCGAAATCCGCGCGACTGACGAAGCCTTTGCCGAGCATGTTCTGGTAACGCCCGAGGTCCGCCTCGGCCTTGGCCAGCTGAGCCTCGTCGCTGGCCACCTTGCCCTGGGCTTCGTCGAGCGCGGCCTTGAGCGGACGCGGATCGACCCGGGCAAGGAGATCGCCCTTTTTCACGTGGGTGCCGGGCGTGAAAGCCAGCGTATCGAGCTGACCGCTGACGCGGGAACGCACGTTGACCGTCGAATACGCCTCAGCCCTGCCGATGATCTTGAGCGGCAGATCGATCTCGCCGCGCTGCGCGACGGCTGTGGTGACCGGCGTACCCGCCGATGCCTGCTTGCCGTTGAGCGATTTCGGGGCCTCCTTGCCGCCCGTCTCGTGACGCCATACGCCCACACCGGCCGCGGCGAGGGCCACCAGGCCGATGATGAGAACGAGTTTCTTCCCTGGGGATCGCTGCATGAGGACTCCGGCCGGAACCCTCAGGCTCCGGTCGCCGCGCTCGATGACGCGGACATGGTTTTTTTTCGGGTGGGCTATCCGTAAAAGCTAACGCATATCCGGCGCCGAGGTTGACCCCGCGCTCAGAGTTCCTCGCCGGGACCATCGAGGCCCTGGAGGTTTTCCTTCATGCGGTCCATGACGGCCAGCATGACCTGGAGGTCGTCGGGCGAGATGCCCTGCGTCGCATCCCGGCGCAGGCCGCGTGCGATGTCTTCCATGTCGTCGATCACCCCGCGGGCCTGCTCCGTATCGTGCAGGCGCCAGGCGCGGCGATCCTTGGGATCGGCGCGACGTTCCACGAAACCGGCGGCCTGAAGGCGGTCGATGACCCTGCCTACGGCGATCGGCTCCATATCGAGCTGCTCCGCCAGTTCGTTCTGGCGCATGCCTGGCCGGCGATGAAGCGCCTTCAGGGCACGCCACTGCGCGCGCGTCAGCCCAAAGCGCACGGCCCGCCGATCGAAGTGCTTGCGGAAGAGCAAGGTCACGTCGTTGATGAGATAGGCGAACGAGATGTCTTCAACTTTGAGCGAGTCGGCCATAACCTTCTGAAACAATACAGAACTGACAAGGCGCCATCGTAGCCAATTGCGGGCGTGCCGTCACAAGGAGTTGAGCCATGAGCTTCACGATTCGCGAAGGCGACATCACGACGCTGGCCGTCGACGCCATCGTCAACGCGGCGAACGAATCCCTCCTGGGCGGAGGGGGCGTGGACGGCGCGATCCACCGTGGCGCGGGGCCGCGATTGCTGGCGACCTGCCGTGCGCTCCCCGAAAGCCCGCGAGGCGTTCGCTGCCCCACCGGCGAAGCGCGGATCACGCCGGGGTTCGACCTGCCCGCGCGCTTCGTGATTCATACCGTGGGACCGGTCTGGCACGGCGGCACACGCGGCGAAGCCGGGCTGCTGGCGGCCTGCTACCGCGCCAGCCTGGCCCTGGCGAAGGAGCACGGCATCGACTCCATCGCCTTTCCCGCCATCAGCGCGGGGGTCTACGGTTACCCGCCCGAGGCGGCCGCCCGGGTCGCCGTCGACACCCTGCGCGGCGCGCCGTGGAGGCCTGCGCAGGTAATCTTCTGCACGTTCGGTGCCGCGATGACGCGCGCGTACGAGACGGCGCTCAACCCCTAGCGAGGGTAGAGCGGCGGCAGGCCCGGCGTGTCACCGGCGCCGCCGACGGATTTCCAGACGAAGCCCTTGGCGAACGCCGTCCGCAAGGCGCTCCGGTCGAGCGTGCCGCCAGCGAAGCGTGCGCGCTGCAGACCGGCGATCGCGACCGGCTGCGAACCCGGGGCCAGAGCGGTCGACAGCGCACCCAGTGAGCGTATCGATGGCTGCACCGCGCGCGCCCAGATAAGCAGGTTGCGCTCGATGGCGGCAGGCTCGTCGGCGTCGACACTCTTGAGAAAAACCTCACGCGCCGGACCTTCGCGGGTCGCCGGTGCTGTCGCCTCCGCCGGTCTCGCGGCCGCGATGACCCCACCGCGTCGGCGCAGGATCACCCAGATACCGACGGTGACCAGCCACAAGGCGAGCGCGCCGAAGAACAGCCATCGCCACGGCAAGCCGGCTTCGACAACCGTAGAGCCCGCCGCTGACGAAGCGTCCGGCCGGACCGTCTGCGCGACCGGCGTGGTTCCGGCGGCGGCCACCGCCGCGCCGCTGGCGGGTGCGACCTCGATGTCGCGTGCCGGCAATGTCGCCACTTCGGCCTTGTCGGTCACCACGTTCCACCAGTGCAGCGTCGTCTCGGGAATATGCAGGGTTCCCGGACGCGTTGGCACCACGGCGAAGCCCTGCTGCCGGTGGCCCGTGATCCACGGCCCGCTGACGCCGCCACCGGTAACCGCCTTGTCGGGATAGACGTCCGCGCCGTCGAGCGTCGGCAGCGACAGCGCCGGCAGCGCCTCGAACGGCATGCCCGTCGCATCGAGCCGCATGGTCAGCGTCAGCGGTTGACCGACGCGGGCCTTGCCATCGGGTGGCACACCGTCGAGGGCGAGTTTGAGTTCGCGGGCGGGTATCCACGCACCGCTGGCCGCAGCGGTCGGACGCGCACGCACCTGGATGCTGCTGGGCTCGGCCACGGCATTGACGGGCGAACCCGCGCCGAAGAACGCATTGGCGTCCGTGGGATCCACCGCCGTGCCCTGAAAGGCTGGCGGCTGGATGGACAGCGCCCCGGCGCGCTGGGGAAAAATGGCGTAGTGACGCTCGACCACGTTGAACCGCCGGCCCCCGCGAACGGTCTGGAAGTTCGCGTCCTGCCCCACACGGCGGACCTCGGCCCCTTCCGCCGACGGATCGCCGAGCTGTCCATCCGCCAGATTGACGGCGAAGTACAGGCGCAGCGTGTAATCGATCTGCTGACCGACATACACCTGCGCGGGATCCGCCTTGCCCTCGAGAACGACGGACTTCTCCGCCGGTACCGCGCCGGTATCGGCGGAGGCGCTGACCTCCACCGAGAGGGGCTGTGTCCGCTGCCCCCCGATGACCAGCGACGGGATGGTCAGACGACCTTCGCGACGCGGTCGCAACGCGACGCCAAGCACGGTATGCGCCTCACGGCGCCCGTTGATGATGCTGAGGTTATGGCTGGTGGATGTGCCGAGAACCACGAAGTCCTGCATCAGTGGCGCGAGGTCCGGCGACGGGTCGGCGTCGTCGGCGCCTTCGATGTTCAGGGTGACGGTTTCGCCCGCGCCGATCGTCGTTCGGTCGAGCGAGGCCGTTGGCCCGCTGGCTTGTGCCAGGACGACGACGGGCACGCACATCAGAAAGAAGGCGAGGATTACGCGACGCATCGTCATTCCTCCGGCTCCGTCCCATGACGACGCTGATACTCGAGCATGAACTTTCTCCGCAACAAACCGCCCGGATCGTCCGGCACGCGAAGCAGCGCGCGCTGCACGTCGGGCGGCAATTTCGACGCGGCATCGCTGGCGGACAATGCGCCCAGATCGTGCCCCTTGCCGTCGTCCTTCGCATCCGGCTGCCCCGCCTTACCGGCGAGCGCCTGATCCATCTTTTCCTTGAGCGCCGCCTGGGCGCGATCGGCCTGCGCCTGCTCGGCGGCGGACTTGGCTGTGGCGTCGCCCTGCGGCGCCTGCCCCTTGCCGTCGTCCTTCGCCTTGTCGCCGCCCTCGCCTTCGCCTGCCTTGTCCTGCGCGCCCTTGTCGGACGCATCCTCGCCTTTTCCATCGGCGCCCGACGGCTGCCCGCTCTGGCCGTCCTGTTTATCTTTGCCGTCCTGCTGCCCGGACGACTGGCCCTTGTCCTGCTGCCCCGACTGGCCGTGCTGATCCTTGTCGCCGTTCTTCGCGTCCTGCTTGCCGCCCTTGTCCTGCTGCTGCTTCGAACCGTCTTTCTGCTGCTTCAGATAATCCGCGACCGCCTTGCGATTGGCGATCGCGTCCTCGTCATGCGGATCGATGCGCAGCGCACGGTCGTAGGCGGCAATCGCATCCTCGTAGCGCTGCTGTTTCGCCAGCGCGTTGCCGAGGTTGTACTGCGAATCGCCGTCCTTGCCTGACTTGAGCGCCGCCTCCGCCGTCGCGAAGTCCCCGGCCTTATACGCCGCCACACCACGCAGGGCAGGATCGCGTGCAAGCGCCTGGGCGCGCTTTGCATCGCCTTCGCGCAGGGCCTGCGCCGCCTGCTGATCGCGCGTGCGGAAGGCATCGGCGACGCCATCCGCATGAGCGGGCGGCGACCATGGCAGACAGGCCATCGCCAGAACGAGCAACCAGCCACGACGGAACGCCAGCGCCACCAGCAGAAGCACGGGCAGGAGCAGCCACGGTCCGCGATCCTGCCACTCACCTGCCTTCGCGCCGGAAACGGCCTTCCCGTCACCGTCGCCGCTGAGAAAAGCCCGGAGCGCCGCGACGTCGGAGCCGCCATCCGCCACGGGAACGAAGCGGCCGCCGCCCGCGGATGCCACGGCGGACAGGGACGCGTCGTCACGGGCAGCCAGCGCGATATCGCCGCGATCGTCCTTCAGGAAACCCCCGTCCCCGGTCGGCACGGGACCGCCACGCGTCGTACCGACGCCGAGCACCGACACGGTTGCGCCGGCCGCGCGCGCGCGGCGCGCTGCCGACGCGGCGGATGCATCGGCGCGATCCGTGACGAGAACGATCGACCCGCCACGCAGATCCGCGTGACGGATGAGGTCCGCCGCCATGTCGATCGCCTTGCCCGGATCATCGCCGGTCACCGGCATGGTGTCGGGCGACAACGCCGTGAGCAGATCGTCCACGCTGTGCGCATCCGTGGTCAGCGGCGCCACGATGAATGCCTCGCCCGTGTACGCGATCAGCGCGTTCATGCCGTCCTTGTTCGCGGCATACAGTTCGCGGATCTTGTAACGCACGCGGCTGAGGCGATCCGGAACGATATCCTTCGCGAGCATGTCCGGTGACATCGATACCACGACGACCTGCCCGGCTCGCTCGGCGAACAGCGGCTGCGACTGGCGATCCCATGTGGGCCCCGCCAGCGCGAGCACGGCGAGCGACGATGCCGCGACCACCGCCGCGACCGGCGCGCGCGATGCCGCGGGCTTGCCGTCGAGCAGATACGGAAGCAAGGCGGGGTCCGCGATCCGGGACAAGGCGCGGGACTCTCCCGAGCGACGCCCCACGATCCACCCGATGACGGGCACGAGGATCAGCAACCACAGCCAGCGTGGTTCGAGGAAATGAAAGTCGGCGATCCAGGTGCTCATGCGCGCACTCTCCCACCCAGATAACGAGGCAGCGCGGCCAACGCGAGCAAACCCAGCGCGACGACGAGAGGCCAGCGAAACAGTTCGACATGCGGGCGCAGGGCGGCGCCCTGCTGCGGCACCGGCTCGAGCGCGTCGATGGCACGATAGGCGTTCGCCAGTTCATCCGTATCCGTCGCGCGGAAGAACCGCCCACCGGTCTGGTTGGCGATGTCGGTCAGCATGCCTACGTCCAGGTCGGCCGACGGATTGACCGTGCGGCTGCCGAAAAAGTCGGGCACGCGCATCGCGGTGGCACCGATGCCGATCGTATAGACACGAACGCCTGCGGCCTTCGCCGCGCGTGCCGCTTCGCGCGGCGCGATCGACCCCGCGTTGTTCACGCCATCGGTCAGCAGGACGACGACGCGCGCCTGCTCGGGCATGTCGGCGAGACGCTTTACGGCGACAGCCAGCGCATCGCCGATGGCGGTTTCCCGTCCCGGCAGGCCGACGACGGCGCCATGCAACTGCGCACGCACCGCGTCGAGATCGTACGTCAGCGGCGTCACCAGGTACGCCTGCGATCCGAACAGGATGAGCCCCAGCTCATCGCCCGCACGTCGGTCGATGAAATCGCCCGCGATCGCTTCGACCGCGGCGAAACGCGTCACCGTGCGTCCTGCCAGGCGCATGTCGTCGAGCGCCATGCTGCCCGAGAGATCGACGGCGAGCATCGTCGCACGCCCGCTGCGCTGCTGCGGCTCCGGCGGGCCGAGTCGCTGCGGCCGTGCCGCCGCGGTGACGAGACAGAGCCACGCCAGCGCCAGCAACAACGTCGATGCGAATGGCGCCCGCATCCGGGCCGCCTGCATCAACGTCAGGCCGGGCTGTGGAAGATTCATTGCCTGCGCTGGCTTCACCGGTCGCAGGACGCGACGCAGGAGCCACGGCAGTGGCAGCGCGAGGAACACCCAGGGCCACGCGAAATCAGGCACCGACATGCGTCTTCGCCCTCCCCGCATGCGGACGCTGCGCGTCGCGACGCATCGCCTGGCGGACCCAGGCCTCGGCGTCGCGAGCCACGACGGATGCGTCGAGCGATACCGCGGGGCGGTACAAGGCGACATCGAGCTCGGCGATGCGCGTGACATCCTGCCGGGGCGCCATCGACGCCAGCGCATCACGCCACGCGGCGCCGCGCAGGGTCACGCTTCGTGGATCGCGCGTGCGCGCCACGCGCCTGATCAGCTGACTGACCGTCGTCGCGAACGCCGCGGCGTCGCCGTCCTGCGCATGCCGCCGCGATGCGTCACGCAGTTCCTGCAACGTGCCGTCGACGTACCGATGCCACGCGGCACGTCTGCGCCAGGCCAGGATCACCACCGCCGCCACGATCAGCAGCAGTGCGGCCAGCACCCACCAGCCCGGTGCCAAAGGCCACCATGCGGAGACGTGCGGCACGTGAACATCGCGCAAGCGGGGTCCCTGATCCGGCATCAGCGCGCCCTCCTCGTACCCAGCAACGCGGTGACCGCGTCGAGCGGATCGTCGGTGGTGTCGATCGTGCGCACGCGCAGGCCAAGACCGCCCGCCAGCGCGGTCAGTCTGCGCTGCCCTTCGCCGAGGCCGCGGGCGAACTCTTCGCGCTGTCGATCGCCCTGAAGCGCGATGTCGTAATGCGTACCGCGATAAGCGAAGGGGTAGCGACCGGCGGGCGGTTCGCTGAGCTCCAGCGGATCGGCGACGCCCAGCACCGAGACTTCAGCCTTGCCGACCAGCCCGAGCATGCGGCCACGTGCGGCCTCGTCCACGGCGAATCCGTCGCTGATCAACAGAACGCGTGACGCACCGTGCATCAATCGTCCCGCCCGCTGCAGCGCGGAAGACAGCGACTCATCGCCATCCGCGGGGAGCGCATCCCATGCGGCGATCGCACCGAGCACCGTCAGCGCGCCACGCGCTCCGCCCTGAGGCCTGACGACCTGACGTTGTCCGCCAAAGGCAAGCACGCCCACGCGCTCCGTGCCGCGCAGTGCGTACCAGGCGGCTGTCGCCGCCGCTCGCGCGGCCTGCACGGACTTGAAGCGCGTGCGCGTTCCAAAACGCATGCTTGCGTTCATGTCGAGCAGGATCAGCAGGCGTCCCTCGCGCTCTTCCTGAAAGAGTTTGGTATGCGCGACACCGCTGCGCGCCGTCAGGCGCCAGTCCATGCGGCGTACATCGTCACCGGCCTGGTAGACGCGGGATTCGGCGTAGTCCATGCCCCGGCCATGCAGCCGCGCGGGGCGCTGGCCATGTCGCGGAGCGCGCGATACAACCCGGGGAGCAGGTGCACGCGCGACGCGGGAGCGCAGGGCGATGAGTTCCGGGAGCGAGACGTGGACGCGCCCTTCGACGTCGGTGACAGCGGCATTCACGGCAGCGGCACGAGGTCCAGCAGGCGATCGATCACCGTATCCACGCGCACGCCTTCCGCTTCGGCCTCGTAGCTCGGCAAGACGCGATGGCGAAGCACCTCGTGGGCGATCGCATGGATATCCTCCGGGAGGACATAGTCGCGACCGGCGAGCCACGCGTGCGCGCGCGCACAGCGGTCCAGCGCGATGGTGGCGCGCGGGCTGGCACCCCAGGCGATCCAGCGCGCCAGCTCCGCACCGTATTTGCCGGCCTCGCGCGTGGCGACGACCAGCTGCGTGATGTAGAGCTCCAGCGGCGCCGCCATGTGTACCGAGAGCACCGCGTCGCGCGCGGCGAAGACGTCCGCCGGGCGCAGCATGTGTGCCGGTGGCGGCGCCGGGTGCATGACCTCGCGGGCCTGCTGCCGAGCAAGACGGAGAATGGCGAGTTCCGCCTCGGCGTCCGGATAGCCGATGGTCACGTGCATCAGGAAACGGTCGAGCTGGGCTTCGGGCAGTGCGAACGTCCCCTCCTGCTCGATCGGGTTCTGGGTGGCCATCACCATGAAAAGGTCAGGCAGCGGCCAGGTGCGGCGGCCGATGGTGATCTGCCGTTCGGCCATCGCCTCGAGCAGCGCGGACTGGACTTTCGCCGGTGCGCGATTGATCTCGTCGGCAAGCACGATGTTATGGAACAGCGGCCCGCGTTCGAATTCGAACGTGCCGGTCTGCGACCGGAAGATATCGGTGCCGGTCAGGTCGGCGGGCAACAGGTCGGGCGTGAACTGGATGCGGTGGAAGTCGGCTTCCACGCGCGTCGCCAGCGCCTTGATGGCCGTCGTCTTGGCCAGACCGGGCGCGCCTTCGACCAGCAGGTGCCCGTCGGCCAGCAGGGCGATGAGCAGGCATTCGACCAGGTGAGGTTGCCCGATGATGCCCCGGGTCAGTTCCTCGCGCAGGCGGACGAAGGCCTCCTGGAGCGGGGTCGTGGCGGCTGGCGTCTCGGACATCGGGGGCTCTCGTGTCGGTGGAAGTCCCCGATGAGACCACAGCGAGGCCGGGAAGTTTAGGCCCGGATGTCGTTCACGGGTCGCGAAACGAAAAAGGCGGCCACGCGGGCCGCCTTTCTCCGTTGTCCTGGCGACGCGCTTACTGCAGCGCGTCGGACAGGATCCGCGGCGTGACGAAGATCAGCAGCTCGGCCTTGTCGTTGGTCCGCGAAGTATTGCGGAACAACACGCCCAGACCGGGGATATCGCCAAGACCCGGGACCTTTTTGGTCGTGTTCGTCTTGGTGATCTCGTAGATGCCACCGAGGACGACGGTCTGACCGTTGTCGACGAGCACCGAGGTGTTGATTTCGCGGGTGTCGATCTGCGGGACCGAACCGCCGCCCGGGCTGGCGACGAACTGGGCCAGCGCGTCCTTCTTCACGTTGATCTTCAGGTACACGCGGCTGTCGGCGGTGATCGTCGGCGTCACACGCAGCTCGAGCACAGCATCCTTGAACTGGACCGTGGCGTTCTGCGCGCCGCCGCCGGAGCTCGAGGCCTGGTAGGTCACATAACCGATCTGCTGACCCTGCTTGATGACCGCTTCCTGCTGGTTGGCCGTGATCACACGCGGGCTGGAGATCAGCTCGCTGCGACCCTCGGTCTGCGCCGCCGAAAGCTCGAGGTCGACCAGATAGTTCGCACCCAGGATCGCCAGGCCGATGCTGCCCGAGGGGTTGGCGACCGGCAGGTTGACGTTGTAGCCACCCGGCAGGCTGACCGCGGCAGGCGTCGGGATCGTCCCCGTGCCGCCGTTGGCGTTGTACTGGTTCACCGCGTTGGTATAGCCGACATCGCTGTTGTGGACGCTGGTAACCAGACCGCCCGTGCCGCCGGCCGTGGTACCGGTGGAGCCGCTGCTCAGATCCGGCGACGTACCGACGACCTGGTTGGCGTTGTTGTGGTTGTATCCCTGGACGCCCCAGCGCACACCCAGCTCGCGGGTGAAGGTATCGGTCGCCACCACGATGCGCGACTCGATCAGCACCTGCTGCACCGGACGATCGAGGGTACCGATCAGCTCGCGCAGGTCACGGATCTTGTCCGGCGTGTCGTTGATCAGCAACGTGTTGGTGCGGTCGTCGAACGAGACGCTGCCACGCGGGGACAGGAAGCCACGCGTCGTATTGGAGCCGCTGCTGCCACCGCCGCCCTGCATGCTGCCCTGGGTCAGCAGCTTGGCGATGTCTTCCGCCTTGCCGTAGCTGATCGGGATGTAATCGGACACCAGCTCCGCGGAATCCTGGGCCTTCTGACGAGCGTCGGCGAGGCTCTGCTCGTAGCTGGCAAGCTCGGCCTGCGGAGCGATCCAGACGACGTTGCCGCTGCGACGCTTGTCCAGACCCTTGGCCCGCAGGATCACGTCCAGCGCCTGATCCCACGGCGTGTTGACCAGTCGCAGGGTGACGCTGCCGCCGACGCTGTCGGAGGCGACCAGATTGAGCTTGGCTTCGTCCGCGATCAGCTGAAGGGCCGAACGCACGGGAATGTCCTGGAAGTTGAAGGTCAGACGCGAACCCGAATACGTCGGATCCTGACCCTTCGCGGCCTTACCCGTCGGGGCGGCGGCCTTCTTCGGCGCCACTTCGACGACATAATCGCTGCCGCTCTGATAGGCCGAGACTTCGACATCACCCTTGGTGCGGACATCCAGGCGGGCACCGCCGGGAGCCGACTTCGATTCGATCGACTGCACCGGCGTGGCGAAGTCGAGCACGTCGAGACGCTGAGCGAGCTTGGGCGGCAGCGACGAGCCCGACAGGCTGACGATCACGTGGTCGCCTTCGCGGTGCATTTCCGGCGTCGTCGCCGAGCTGCCCAGCGTGACCAGCACGCGGCCTTCGCCGTTCGGCCCGCGACGGAAGTCGATGTTCGATACCGGCGTGCCGGCTGACGAAGGCAACGCCTTGGTCGGATCGGAAACGGTCGCCGTCGTCGTCGTGGCACCCGTCGGACCGTTGTTCACGGTGACGACGAGGTTCTTGCCATCGACGCGCGTGCGGTATGCCGACTCACGGAAAAGCTCGACCGTGACGCGGGTCTTGCCACCGGCGGAGACCACCGACACGCCCGATGTCGAACCCTTGCCGATATCGAGATGGCGGGTGCTGTAGCTGTTGGTGGTGTCCGGAAGGTCGATCGCGATACGCGGCGGATTGTTGGTCGTGAAGACCTTCGGATCCGGTGCCTTTTCCGAGAAAGCCAGCCGGAGTTCGATGCGGCCGCCGGGCTGAGCGTCGTAGCTCACGTTCTGCAACGTGTTCTCCGCCGACGCGGCACTGGCGAAACCGCCGGCGAAGGCCAGCGCGGTGCCGAGGATCCAGCGTCGCGTGCGAAGACGCGCGCTACCCGGCAGATGATTCAGTTTGGTCGTCATGTGCGTCATCCCCGAGTTCTTATTTTTCGCCGACCGCGATGCTTGCCGGACGCTCCATCCAGCCGCCCGAGCCATTCGGCACCAGTTCGACCAGATCGATCCGATCCTCGCCAACGGCCGTGATGCGTCCGTAGGCCTGCCCCATGTACTCATTGCGATGGACACGATGGATCACCCCACCGGGATCCTTCACAAGCGCCTCCAGGTTTGCACCAGCACCAACCGTGCCAACCATCTTGAGAGCGTCGAGGCCGAACATTTCCAAGGGTTCCTTCGGACGGTTTTCGTCCGGACGGGGACCACTGGCGACATTGCTGTCCATTTCAGCCGTGCTCGGGCTGAAGGGATCGCGTGCGCCCTGGTCCTGGTAAGCGAACGTCTCGAACGTGCGGATCACCGGCAACGGCGGGATCGGCTCGCCTTTCTTGTGTTTTTCGGCGTCGACCCACTCGCGCAGGTCGGACGTGCCCTTGGTGCAACCGGCGAGCGAAATGACACCGAACAGCGCGACGGCCAGCGGGCGGGCGAGGGAGTAATGGCGATTCATCACTTATTCCCCTTCTGCAGCTTGCTCTTCGCCTGCGGCGTCTCGTCGTCCTCGAGGTAGCGGTAGGTCTTCACGGTGCCCTGGAGAACCAGCTGGCCGTTGCCGGCCGCCTTCTTGTCGGTGCTCTTCGGGCTCAGCGAGACGTCGTGCAGCGTCAGAATCACGACGCGAGGCAACGAGGCCACGCCACTGATGAAGGTGCCGAACTGGTGGTAAGTACCGACCATGCGCAGCGTGATCGGCTTCTCGGCGTAGAAGTCCTTCGGCGTTTCCGGACCGGGCTGGAACAGCTCGGTCTCGATGCCCGCGGCCAACGCCGTCTGCGAGATGTCGATCAGCAGCTCGGGCATTTCCGTCTTGCTCGGCAACTGGCGCAGCAGGGTCCGCAACATGTCCTGCATGTCGGAAAGCTGCTGCTCCAGGGCCTCGAGATTGGCGGACTTGGCCTGCTTCTGCGAGAACTCGGACTTGAGACTGGTTTCCTTGGACTCGGCGCTGGCCAGGTCGTCCTGCTGGCTGCTGATCTGGAAGTACCAGCCAGCCAGCACCACGATCACGAAGACCAGGCCGGTGAAAAACATCTTGATGGGCTTCGGCCAGCCACCGACGTTGTGCCGATCGAGATTGCGCAGATCGTCAAAGAATTTCATTGTTTGACTCCTGCCGGAGCGGCGGCAGCCGCAGGCGTGGCCGCCGGCGGAGTGGCAGGCGTAGCCGGCGCCGCGGCGGGTGCGGGAGCACCCGGGCTGGCCGTAACGGCATTGGCGGCGTTGACCAGCGGCGCGGGCACCGCGGCGGCCGGCGGGGCGACCGTGGAGGCACCGGCGGGGGCGCCGTCCTGCGGATTGTCGCCCGGGCTCTTCAGGTGCACGTCGAGACCGAAGGCATACGGCATGCGCGAGGCGTCATGCGTGTTCTCGGTCTTGCGCAGGTCGGCATGGCCCATCCAGGGCGACGCCTCGACGTTGCGCATGTACTCGGCCACGCTGGAGTTCGACTGGGCGACGCCATCGAGCGACATCGAGTCACCCGACTGCTTCATGCCGGCCAGGCGAGCCGATGCCGGGATCGTCTTCACCAGTTCGTCGAACAGGTGGACCATCTGCGACCGGTTGGCCTGCAGCTGTTCGATGATCTGCTTACGCTGGAGCAGATCGGCCCTGACCTTCTCGAGATCCTTGATCTTCGCGATGCGATCGTCGAGCTGCTTGATCTCGGTGGTCAGGTAGTCGTTTCGCTCGTTCTGGTTGTCGATCCGGGCGTCCATCCACAGCGACCAGCCGATGAGCACCACGAGGGCGGCGCCAAAGGCCAGACCGAGCTGGATGTAGAACTCCCGCTCGCGCTGTTTACGGCGCTCGGCACGCCAGGGAAGTAGGTTGATCCGTGCCATCAGTCGAAGCTCCTCATGGCGAGGCCGACGGCAATCATCAGCGCGGGGGCGTCCTGGGCCAGGGTCTGTGCCTGCACGCGGCTGGACAGCGACATGCGCGCCAGGGGGTTGGCGACGACGCACGGCACGCCCAGCTGCTGCTCGAGCAACTCGGTGATGCCGTCGATCGCGGCGCAACCGCCGGCGAGAACCACCTGGTCGACGCGGCTGTATTCGCTACCGGCGAAGAAGAACTGGAGCAGGCGGCTGACCTGCTGGACCAGCGACTCCTTGAACGGCTCCAGTGCCTCCATCTCGTACGATTCGGGCAGGCCGCCCTTGCGTTTGGCGCGACCGGCTTCCTCATAGGAGAGGCCGTAGCGACGCATGATTTCGTCGGTCAGCTGCTTGCCGCCGAAGACCTGCTCGCGCGAGTAGATGGTCCGCTGGTTCTTCAGTACCGCCAGCGTGGTCATGGTCGCGCCGATGTCGACCACCGCCACCAGGGCGTCGCGCGACACCGCGAGCTGGTCGGCGACCATCCCGAAGGCGTTCTCCATGGCAAAGGCCTCGACGTCGACCACGCGGGCGGTCAGACCGCCCAGGTCGAGCGCGGCGATGCGCATGTCCACGTTTTCGGTGCGGGAGGCCGCCAGAAGCACGTTATTCATTTCCGGGTTGTCACGCACCGGCCCCATGACCTCGAAATCGAGGCTGACTTCCTCGATCGGGTAGGGGATGTACTGGTTCGCTTCGACCTGGATCTGCCCCTCGAGGTCGTCCTCGGAGAGATCGGCGGACATGGGAATGATGCGGGTGATCACGGCCGAACCCGCCACGGCTGCCGCCGCGTGCTTGAGCTTGGATCCGGACCGGGCCAGGGCGCGGCGAATGGCTTCGCCTACCGCCTCGACCTCGACGATGTTCTTTTCAACGACGGCATTTGGCGGCAACGGCTCAACGGCGTAGTGCTCGACGCGGTAGCGTCCACCTGCCTGACTGAGCTGCAGCAGCTTTACTGCGGTCGAACTGATATCGACGCCGATGAGCGGCGCCGCTTTGGGTGTAAAGAGCCCCACGTTGTCCCCCTTCCCCGCGCCTTGTCGGAATTGGTCTTCGGCGCGAAGGCATTAGATCTAAAACTTAACGGATTGGCAACGGGCCGTTTCAGCCCTTACCGGCACTAATTCACAAATCCTGTCACTGGGTTAGCGAAACCCTCTCACACCCCGTCGAACCCGGGTCACCCGCCCCACCCCCCGGCGAGGCTCTATACTCCGCGACGACCCATCCGCCGGTGACCCCTTCTCTTCCATGCGAATTCTCAAGCGTCTGCTGCGCATCGCGCTGTATCTCGCCCTGGCCGGCATCCTTTTCGTGGCGGGCGCCATCGGCGTCGCCTACTGGCTCCTGGCGCCACGCCTGCCTTCCGTGGCGGTCCTGCGCGACTATCACATGCAGGTTCCCTTACGAGTCCTGAGCTCGGATGGACGCCTGATCGCCTCCTTCGGTGAAACCCGCCGCGTCCCGGTCCACATCGCCGACGTTCCGGCACGCCTCAAGAATGCTGTCTTATCGGCCGAGGACGGGGATTTCTATAGCCACCCGGGTGTCGACTGGCACGGCATCGCCCGCGCGGGCATCCATGTGATCGTTTCCGGCGGTGACAAGGGACCCGGCGGCTCGACCATCACCCAGCAGGTGGCGCGCAACTTCTTCCTCAGCCCCGAGAAGCTCTACTCGCGCAAGCTGACGGAAGTCTTCATCGCGCTGCGCATGGAGAACGAGCTGACCAAGGACCAGATCCTCGAGCTCTATATCAACAAGATGTTCCTGGGCCACCGGTCCTACGGACTGGCCGCCGCAGCCTCGTATTACTACGGCAAGACCCTCGACCAGCTGACGGTGGCCGAATGCGCGTCGCTGGCGTCCACGTTCCAGTTGCCATCGGTGGTCAATCCGCTGAACAACCAGGCGCGACTGGTCACCCGGCGCAACTGGGTGCTGGGCCAGATGCTGTCGAACCGGTTCATCACCAAGGCCGAATACGACGAGGCCGTGAAGGAGCCCAACGACGCCTTCCCGCACGAGCAGCAGATCGAAGTCGATGCGCCGTACCTCGCCGAGATGGTCCGCCAGCAGGTGCTGGAGAAGCTGGGCAACGACGCCCTGACCGAAGGTTATGTCGTGCGCACCACCGTGCCGAGCGACAGTCAGGCCGCCGCCAACGACGCGCTGCGCGGACGCCTGTCCGCCTATGACCGCCGCCATGGCTATCGTGGCCCCGAGGGTCACGAGGAACTGCCCGCGCAGGCTGGCCCCGAGGACTACGACCGCGTTCTCGCGGGCTACACGAGCGTGGCCGGCATGATGCCCGGCATCGTGACCGCGACCGGCGCGAAGGAGGCCACGGTGTACCTGTCCGCCAAGGAAACCGCCACCATCAGCCTCGAGTCGATCGCCTGGGCCCGGCCCTACGTGAACGAAGGGCGTGCGGGAGCCGCTCCGACACGCGTCGACACGGTGCTCAAGCGTGGCGACATCGTCCGCCTGATCCGCAGCGAGAAGGACGACCTGTCCGAGAACGCCAGCGCCGCCGATACCGCCAAAGTCAGCACCGAGTCCCATCCGGAGCCAGCCAAGGGGCCGTGGCGCCTGACCCAGATTCCCGCCGTGCAGGCCGCCCTCGTGTCGCTGGACCCGGAAGACGGCGCGGTCCGCGCACTGGTCGGCGGTTTCAGCTTCGTACGGTCCAAGTTCAACCGCGCGGTCATGGCCGCACGGCAGCCGGGTTCGAGCTTCAAGCCCTATCTCTACTCGGCCGCGTTCGAGCGCGGGTTCACACCCGCATCCATCGTCAACGACGCGCCGGTGGCCTTCCCCGACCCGTCGCGCCCCGACGGCATGTGGACGCCCGCGAACGACGACGGAAAGTTCGCCGGCCCCATGCGCCTTCGCGAGGCGCTCGTGCAGTCTAAGAATCTGGTCTCCGTCCGCCTGCTGGACGCGATCGGCCTGCGCTTCGCCCGCGATTACATGACGCGCTTCGGCTTCACGCCGGACGCCCTGCCCCAGAACCTCTCGCTGGCGCTGGGTACCGCCTCGGTCTCGCCGATGAGCATGGCGCGCGGCTATGCGGTGTTCGCCAACGGCGGGTACCTCATCACGCCCTACTTCATCTCGCGCATCGACGATCGGGACGGCAAGCCGGTTTACGTGGCGAACCCCGAGCGCGCGTGCTCGGATTGCCAGGAGCGCCTGCTCAACCCGACGCCCGCCGGCCCGCCGACGCAGCCATCGACGGCGCTGATCCCGGCCAAGCCCGCCGCCGCCAGCACGGCCGCCGGTAGCGGCACGGGCGATGCGGTGTTGCCCGCCGATGCCCACGACAATACAGCGCAGGCGCCCAAGCTGGCGCCGCACGTGATCGACGTGCGCAACGATTACCTGGTGACCTCGCTGATGCAGGACGTGGTCAAGCGCGGCACGGGCTCGGCGGCGCGCGCGCTCGGTCGCGACGATATCGCCGGCAAGACGGGCTCGACCAACGATCACCGCGACGCGTGGTTCGTCGGCTTCAATGGCGATGTCTCCACCGCCGTCTGGGTCGGATTCGACGACTTCGGCTCCCTGGGTCGCGGCGAGTTCGGCGCCAAGGCGGCCTTGCCCATCTGGATGGACTACATGGGCGCCGTACTCAAGGACAAGCCGTCGCATACGCTGGCCATGCCTCCGGGCATCGCCACGGTGCAGATCGATCCGGGCTCCGGCCTGCCCTCACCGGGCGGCATGAACGAAATCATGAAGGTCGAGGATGTCGATCGTCTTCGCGAACAGGCGGCGCAGAAACAGCAGGAGGATCAGCAGGAACACGCCTACGACATCTTCTGATACGTCCACATTACACACCACACGGGGGTGAGTCATGGCACGAGGCGAGCACCACAAGATCCATGCGCAGGACCGGACGCAGCGGCATCGCGTCCTCGTCGCCCAGGAGGCGGCGCGCCTGATGAGCGAGCATGGCATTCGTGACTTCCACCACGCGAAGCTGAAGGCGGCGGAGCGGCTCGGTATCGTCGACACCCAGGCCCTTCCGCGCAACAACGAGATCGAAGACGCGTTGCGCGAACACCAGCGCATCTTCCAGGCCGATACTCAGCCACAGGCCTTGCGGGCACGTCGCGAGGCAGCCATCGAGGCGATGCGGTTTCTGCGCGGGTTCGACGCACGACTGGTCGGCGCGGTGCTCGAAGGCACGGCGGACGAGCACTCGGCCGTCTGCCTGCACCTGTTCAGCGATGACCCTGAAGCGCCCGTGTTGTTCCTGCAGGAACAAGGCATTCCGCTGGAGACCCAGACCCGCCGGCTGCGCTGGTCCAACAACGAACAGAGCGAACATCCGGTACTGCTGTTCGGTGCGGACGGTATCCCGTTCGACCTCACCGTGCTGCCACTGGACGCGCTGCGCCAGGCGCCACTGGACCGTGTCGACGAACGGCCGATGCGCCGCGCCACCGCGTCGATGGTGCAGAACCTGCTGGCGGAAGAGGACCTGGCCGCTTACAACGCGGCCATGTAGGAGCGCGCCCCGCGCGCGAAAAGCCAACAGGGCGGTGACGGGGTACCGCTTCGTCGCTCCGTTGGCCTTTCGCGCGCGGGGCGCGCTCCTACCGCGCTAAAAAGAAACCCCGCTTTCGCGGGGTTTCCTTTTTAGCGCTTGTCGTTCGGGATGTAATCGCGAACGTCGGCACCGGTGTAGATCTGACGCGGGCGGCCGATGCGGGCCCCCGGGGTTTCGTGCTGCTCGATCCAGTGGGAGATCCAGCCCGACGTACGCGCGATGGCGAACATCACGGTGAACATCTCGGTCGGGATGCCCAGCGCCTTGTAGATGATGCCCGAGTAGAAGTCGACGTTCGGATAGAGCTTGCGCTCCACGAAGTAGTCGTCCTTCAGCGCGGCTTCTTCCAGCTTCATGGCGACGTCGAGCAGCGGATCGTTGACGCCGAGCTCCTCGAGCACCTTGTGGCACATCTCGCGGATGATCTTGGCGCGCGGATCGAAGTTCTTGTAAACGCGGTGACCGAAACCCATCAGACGGAAGGAGTCGTTCTTGTCCTTCGCGCGCTTGACCGCGGTCTCGACCTTGTCGGCGGTACCGATTTCTTCGAGCTGCTTGAGCACGGCTTCGTTGGCGCCACCGTGCGCCGGACCCCAGAGCGCGGTGATGCCGGCGGCAACGGACGCGTACGGGTTGGCTCCGGTCGAGCCGACCAGACGGACCGTCGACGTCGACGCGTTCTGTTCGTGATCGGCGTGCAGGATGAACAGCAGGTCGAGCGCCTTGGCGACCACCGGATTCAGTTCGAGCGGCTCGCTCGGCACTTCGAACATGGTGTGCAGGAAGCGGGTGACGTACTCGAGGTTGTTGCGCGGGTAGCGCGTCGGCCAGCCGATCGAATGACGGTAGATAGCGGCCGAAATGGTCGGCATCTTGGCGATCAGACGGACGGCGGCGAGCTTGCGGTCTTCCGGGTTATCGACATCGAGCTTGTCGTGATAGAACGCCGACAGCGACGCGATCGACGCGGCCAGCATGGCCATCGGATGCGCGTTGTGATGGAAACCCTTGAGGAAGTCCTTAAGGTTCTCGTGCATCATCGAATGATGCGTGACCTCACCGGAGAACTTCTCGAACTCCGGCTTCGTCGGCAGTTCGCCGTTGAGCAGCAGGTACGAGGTCTCGAGGAAGGTGGACTTCTCGGCCAGCTGCTCGATCGGGTAGCCGCGGTACAACAGGACACCCTTGTCGCCGTCGATGTACGTGATGGCGCTCTTGGTGCTGGCGGTGCTGCCGTAACCCGGATCGTACGTGAAGTAACCGGTGTCCTTGTACAGCGTGCCGATGTCGACGCACTCGGCGCCGAGCGTGCCGCCGATGACCGGCAGTTCGCTCACGGGCTTGTTGGATTCATCGACCAATTTGACGGTTTTGGCGTCGGACACGGCGAGCTCCTCTGTGCTTGTTCCCGCCGCTCCACGCAATGGAACGACGTAGCAATGGTTGGAATAACGGCACCCTGGGGAAGGTCCCGTACCGGCCGCAACCCGCGACCGAAGTTCCCCATTATCACACAGCGACGATTCAAACGTCCGTTAGGACCGCGTGTAAATCGCACACGCAAAAAGACACGGGGCAAGCCATGGGCTCGCCCCGTGTCCTCTATCCTCGCGACACGCCACCCCGCAGGCGGCGCGCGGATGGTGCGGTCTTACTTCTGACCGTAGCGCTGACGGAACTTGTCGACGCGACCGCCGATGTCCAGCGTCTTCTGCTTACCGGTGTAGAACGGGTGCGAGTGGCTCGAGATATCGAGCTTGATGACCGGGTACTCGTTACCGTCTTCCCACTTGACGGTCTCCTTGGAGGACATCGTCGAACGCGTCAGGAACGCGAAATCGGACGAAAGGTCCTGGAAGACCACCGACTGGTACTTCGGATGAATGTTCTCTTTCATGGCTTGAACCTGAGAAATAGCGGGGTGAAAAGAGCGGCATTGTAGCCCGGGGTCCGGGGTCGTGCAAGCCGGCACCGCGGGCGGGATCTCAGACGGCGCCCAGTGCGCCCGCGATCAGCTCGCCGAAACGGGCCTGGTCGACCTCGAGCACGATGCGGGCGTTCGGCTTGCCGCCGAGACGGCCATGCCAGTCGACCACGGTAGCGCCACGCGTGAGTCGCCCGTCGAGCTCGATGGCGACGTGGCGGGTTTCGGCGCGCACGATCATGGCGGGATCCAGCGCCACGGCCATGGCCAGCGCGTCGGCCGCGATGAACCCGGTACGCTCGTGCTCGGCGTTGAAGCGGCGGGCCGTCGCGAAGATCTTCTCGAAGAACGAGGCGCGCTTATCGCCGGAGGCGACCCAGCGCTCGTAGACCTCGTCGGGGAAGGCGTGACGGACGGTCGCCTCCCAGTCCACCAGATCGAAGTGCTCGAATGCCTCGAAGACGACGTGCGCCGCCTCGGGATCGAATCCGATATTGAACTCGGCGGGAATCTTCCCCGTGTTGCCGTGACCGGTGACGGCGCCGCCCATGATGACCAGGCGCTTCACGCGCGCAGGCAGCGTCGGGTCCAGACGCACGGCCAGGGCCAGGTTCGTCAGGGGACCCAGTGCGACGAGCGTGAGCTCGTCCGGACGTTCGCGGGTCAGGCGGATCAGCGCGAGCGCGGCGTGCTCGGCCTCCGCAGCATGCTGGGGCTCAGGAAAGCCGACATCGCCAAAGCCATCCGCGCCGTGGACGAACGCGGCGTCCTCATCGGGCGCACGCACCAGCGGAGACGGGCATCCGCCGAACACGGGCGTCGTCGCTCCGATCAGTTCGACCAGCGTACGGGCGTTACGCACCGTATGACCGAGGCCTACGTTGCCCGCGGCAACCGTCAGGGCGGCGACATCGGTATGCGCGTGCGCCATGAGGATCGCCAGCGCGTCATCCACGCCGGGGTCGGTGTCGATCAGCAACGGAAGTCGGGTCATCGGTTATCGGTCCGTGGACGGCCGGACAGCATACCGCCGGCCGGGCCCTTCAGACAGCCTGCGACGCGATCTCGGCCGTGCCGAACTCGAAGCCGAGCTCCGACGCGACCTGGCTCACGCCAGCGAGCACCCGTCTGAGCGACGGGGTACGGGTCGCGATGCGCGAACGAAGATCGAGCGTGCACGTAAGTCCCGCCTGGAGCAGATCCGCATGGGCCAGGTGCAGCGTATCCGCCTGCGACTGGGTCAGCAGCCCCTGCTCGCGCAGCACGTCGATCAGGCTGCTGCTGGCCGGCGTATCCAGAATGGGCGGACAGCTGGCGGCGTGCGCAAGCACCATGCCCTGCAGGATGAACTCGATGTCGATCAGCGCACCCACGCCCTGCTTCAGATCCACCTGCTCGGCATCCGACCGGTCGCGCTCGCCGCGCCAGCGAGTCCGCATGGCGCTGACTTCAGCGAACACCCGCACACCGTCCCGCTGCGTCGCGAGAATCTCCCGACGGATCTCCGCCAGCTGGCCGCCCACGCGCGCGTCGCCGGCAACCGGACGAGCCCGGAGGAGCGCCTGATGCTCCCAGGTCCAGGCGCGATCGCGCTGATAGGCCTCGAAGGCATCCACGCTGGCGACCAGCAACCCCTTCGAACCGTCCGGCCGCAGACGCGTGTCGACATCGTAGAGCTTGCCGGCATGCGTCTGAGCGCTCAGCCAATGCATGACACGCTGGGCGAGACGCTGATACCACCGGGTGCCATCGACCGGACGCGGGCCATCGCTCATCGCATTGGCGCGTTTGCCGTCATAGACGAAGACAAGATCGAGATCGGAGGCGAAACCCAGCTCTTCACCGCCCAGGCTGCCGTAGCCGAGCACGGCGAAGCCGCTGCCCTCCCCGGGAAGGCGCCCGTGCTGAGCGGTCAGTTCGCGCGTGGCGAGCGCCAGCACCGCGGCGACCACCGCCTCGGCCAGTCCGGCGAGACGACGCGCCGTGGCGGTCGCGTCGGCACGACCGTCGTTGAAAGCGAGACCCAGCCGGAAGGCGATACTGGAACGGAATTCATTGATGCGCTCGAGTTCGTGCTCGGCGTCGCGCTCGTCGAGCGTGCCCAGCGAGCGGGCCATCTCCACCGCGATGTCCGCGCGCTTCAGCGGCAGCTGATCGATGCGCGGATCGAGCACGTCGTCGAGCAACAGCGGCTGCGCAATCACCCGCTCGGCAAGGAACGCGCTGTCCGCAAATACCGTGGCGACACGACGGCGCGCACTGGGCTGCTCGTCGAGCAGCGCGAGATACGACGAACGGCGCGCGACGGCCTGCACCAGGCGCAGCATGCGCAACAGACTCGATGCCGGCGACGCACTGCTGCGGGCGGCACCGATCAGCTGCGGCATGAGCCGCTGCAGGCGCTCGGACGAACGCGCCGACATCGACCGCACCGATGCCGCCCGAGGCAACTTGATCAGCTCCGACGCCACGTCGTGTCCGGGCCGGAAACCGGAGGCTTCCATCGTCGCCGCCACCAGCGATTCGTCCCGCGCGGCCTCCCACAGCTCCACGTCGGCGGCGGGCGCGACGGCTTTCCCGCCTGCCTGCGGCACCAGCACCGCGGCGAATTCCGCCGAGACCGCGTCGCGGTGACGCGTCAGGACTTCGGCCAGCGCATCCCACGAGGGGTAGTTCAGACCCAGCGCCAGGCGCTCGCGCGACAGCTCGTCGTCCGGAATATCGTGCGTCTGCGCGTCGCGCAACATCTGCACACGATTCTCCAGAAGGCGCAGGAAGAGATAAGCCTCGCGCAACAGCTTCGCGCGCGCCTTGGGGATATAGCCCTTCGCCTCGCATGCCCGCAGGGCGGGAAGCAGTCCCCGCACGCGAAGGGCCGGGTCGCGACCGCCGCGAATCATCTGGGTGAGCTGCACCACGAATTCGATTTCGCGAATACCACCGGGACCCAGCTTCAGGTTGCCGGCAAGGTCTTTTCGCGCCACCTCCGCATCGATCAGCGACTTCATCTCGCGCAGCCCGGCGAACGCCGTGTAGTCGAGATAGCGCCGGTAAACGAACGGCCGCAGCATGTCCTGCAATTCGCGACCGGCCGTGCGATCGCCCGCCACCGGTCGCGCCTTGATCCACGCGTAGCGTTCCCAGTCACGGCCTTCGCGCTGGTAGTACTGCTCCATGGCGGCGAAAGGCAACGCCAGCCGCCCGGCGTTGCCGAACGGACGCAGTCGCAGGTCGACACGGGCACAGATGCCGTCGACCGTCGGCTCGGCCAGCAGCCGTACGAGCTGTCGCGTCTCCCGAATGAAATACTCGCCATTGTCGAGTGGACGCGAGCCGTCGGTCTCACCTCCGGACGCGTAGGCGAGCACGAGGTCGATATCCGAGGAGAAATTGAGTTCGTTGCCGCCCAGCTTGCCGAAGCCGATCACGACCATGCGCTGTTCGACACCGGCCGCATCGCGCGGGCGGCCGAAGCGCGCGTGCAACGAGTGCTCCGACCAGCGCAGGGCGGCCGACAGCAGCGTTTCATAGAGCGCGCTCGTCGACGACAAGGTGTCATCGACATCGTCGAGCCCGTTGACGTCGCGAAACACGATACGCAGCGCCTCCGCGTGCCGGAAACGGCGCAGCATCGCCATGCAGCGATCTTCGTCGGCGGGCAGATCGAGCGAGGTGGCGCGCGTGCTCGCGTCGGCATTGCCGCGCAGTCGCTCCAGTCCCGCTGGCGCAAGCAACTCGGGCTGACGTCGCAGGACATCGAAAGCGAAGTCCGAGGCGAGAAGCGTGCGGCGGATACGCTCGGCGACGCCCGCGTCATCGTGCAAGGGGATGCGCGCGGCACGACACGCCGCCATCACGTCGGCGTAGCGGTGGTCGATCAGGGCGCGGAGCTCGGGACTTTCGCGCGGTGTTGGCGTGGAAGCATTCATGAGGCGGTCATTGTGCCCGAGACGAGGCCTGTGGCGGCCGGGTGAGAGGATTCAGATTTTTCTTACGAATCATGACCTTTTTCGTCGCGACATGGCGCATCCGCCTGACAACCGGTTCATGTCCGTTGCGTTACAGTCCCTACCCCCTCGCTGACAGGGGCGTGACAAGAGGACGTTATGACTGTCAATTCAACGCGTTGGCGTGACATCGCCGGACGGGTCGCCTTGCCGCTCCTGCTCGCGGTCGCGTTCGTCCTCTATACCGGGTTCCTCGATGGGAATCCCGGCGTCGCCAGCAGCGCCTGGGCCGACCGCCCGTGGCACCTGTTCGCCAACGCCTTGCCGGGGCTCATGCTCGCCTTTCTGCTTCTGGTGCTGACCCGACGGGCGTGGCTGTCGTTCGGCGTCGCGTTCATGGTGCAGGGCGCCGTGCTCGCGGTGAGCGCCATCAAGATGAAGAATCTCGGCTCGCCATTGTTACCTGCGGATTTCCGCATGGTGGGTCAGCTGAAGAATGGTGGCCTGCACCTGCTCGGCGGTTACCTGCCCTCGAGCCCCCTGCCGTATTTCGCGATCCTCGGCACCATCGGCCTCATCGCGATCGTCGCCCGGTTCGAGCCGGCGCTGTTCGCGCGCCGCACGCACGGGCGTCGACTGATCACCGGGCTTACCCTTTTTGCATTGATCGGCACGCTACTCGCGGGCGTTCCCGCGTGGTCGAAGATGTACAACAAGGACCGGCTTGGCATGCAGCCGTGGTCGGCCGCGTCCAACGCGGGCTACAACGGCGTCGTGACCACGATCATGCAGTTCCGCCTGCAGAACGCGGGCAAGAAGGAGAAAGCGGATCCCGCCGAGGCCGAGCAATTCATCGCCGCGACCGGCGGCGACCTGCGCCAGCACATGGCGGAGGCCGCCACCAATGGCCGACAAACGCCTGATATCGTGATCGTGCAGAGCGAGTCCTTCTTTGATCCCAGCGTCATCAGGGGCATCGAGCAGGAGGACTTCGCGCCCAACCTGCATCGCCTGGCCGAGCATGCCAGCACGGGCCAGCTGCACGTACCGACCTTTGGCGGCGGCACCATCCGCACCGAATTCGAAGTCCTGACCGGCTTGTCGCTGCGCTACTTCCCGACCATGCAATTCCCGTATCTGCAGATGCAGGCCGGTGTCATGCCGGGCATGGTTCGCGTACTGCGCTCGCACGGCTACGAAACCATCGCCGTGCATGGCAACGACGCCGGCTTCTGGAACCGCACGGCCGCCTTCAGATCGCTGGGTTTCGATCGCTTCGTTTCGCAGCCCGATTTCCCGAAGGGCTTCCGCAAGGACGGCGAATACATGGCCGACAGCGCCATGACCGACGAAATCATGAGCCAGCTGAAGAACGACGGGCCGCCCCGGTTCGTCTTCGCCATCAGCATGGAGGCGCATGGGCCCTACGACAAGTCGGTGAACATCGACACGAAGGAGCGCGACGCCATTCCCGTGCCGGATGGCATCAGCGATGATGCCAAGCTGCAGCTGCGCAATTACATCTATCACATGCGTCACGCGGACGCCGAGCTCGGACGCCTCGCCGAGCTCCTGAAGCAGCGCGAGCGTCCGACGCTCCTGCTGTTTTACGGCGACCACCTGCCCGCATTGACCGAGACTTACGCCAAGGCCGGCTTCACGAACGGTCGCGACATGCTGACTCAGACCGTGCCGTACATTCTGATCGACGCACACGAGGACGGCCCCGCTCCGGTAAAGACCGATCTGGCATCGTGGATGCTGCCGGGGAAACTGCTGGAACAGGCTGGCGTGCATGACGATGCGTACTTTGCGCTGACGCAGGTCGTCGGTGGACAACTGGCGGCCCTGACACACGCACCCGATGCGAGGGAAGCGCCTGAAGACGCCGGCCTGAAATTCACCGACACCTCGATGCGCAACGTCGCGTTGCTGCGCATGAAGCGGAAACTCGACCCCCTGGTGGCGAAATACGCGCAGCCCGATCCGAACCTGGTCGCTCGTCAGGCCAGTGAAGCCGAAGAAGCCGCGGCGTCCGGCGCGGGACAATAGGCCGCCGCTGAAGGTTTCGTGCGCAAAAATGGCATACGTAGCTATTTGTCATTCAAATAGCGCCTGCGTCACAAAATACCTGTCACCGCACTGTTAGCGTGGCTCTGCACTCGTCGTAGTGCAAAGGAGCCTGGGGGACGCACGTCGATCATCCGGTCGGCGGCACATGGACGATATCCTTCCAACGCAGGAGTCGTACGCATGAAGAGGTTCGCTTCAATCGGCAGGGTTGTGGCGCGCGCGGGCATCATCGCGGCCATGTTCTCCGTAACGCTGAGCGCCAGCGCGGCGGATACGTCGCAGGCAGCGCCTACGCTTCAACTCACCCGCGTCGGCGCCATGCCGGCCACCGCGAAGCCCGCGGGCGTTCCGGACGATTACGTCGTCACACCCAATGGTTATTTCTCACCCGACTGCGTCGCCACCGTGCATGCAGGCGATCAGCTTCAGAAAAACGGTCTGATTAAACGTGCCTCGGGCATGACGGAGAAAGCCGCTACCTGCGGCAAGGCCAATTTCACGTTGCAGGGCGAACGCGTCGAAGCGGACGGCCGCCATACGCTACGGTCCGCGGCGACGCCGCCACCGGCGCAGAGCGGCTGGGTGCAGTCAGCAAACTACGCGAGCAGCACGCCCATCGGTCGCATCGTGGCCACGTGGACGGTGCCCAGTGCGCCGACGACGCAGAGCGACCAGGTGATCTATTTCTTCCCCGGCCTCGAACAGTTGCCCAACGTGCAGTCCATCCTTCAGCCCGTACTTGGCTGGAACGGTTACGGCGACAAGGCGTGGACGCTGGCGAGCTGGAACTGCTGTGTCGACGGCACGACGTTCCACAGCGATCCGATACCGGCAAGCGCAGGTGACAACGTCGTGGGCGATACGTACTCCACATGCGCGGCGGGCGAAGCCTGTTCGACGTGGAAGATCGACTCGCGCAACACGACCACGGGCCAGACCAGCTCGCTGACGACCAATCCGTATGCGGATCTGACCTGGGTCTTTGGTGGTGTGCTCGAGGTGTACAGCGTCGCGACGTGCGGGCAGTATCCCGGAGGACCGATCACCTTCCATGACATCGAGGTCTACGACCGCAACAACCAGCGCGTAGCGTCACCGCCGTGGCAGGGTAGCGATACGTCGGGCATCGATCCGCAGTGCAATTACGGACTGAGCACGACGCCGACATCGGCGACCATCGCGTACTGAACCGCCAACGGCGCTGACTCACATCGAAGCAAAAAAAAGAGGCCCCGCAAGCGGGGCCTCTTTCGTACAGCGAGCCGGAAGGCGGGGACTTAGAAGTCCATGCCACCCATGCCGCCCATGCCACCCGGGGCACCGTGGCCGGCGCCGTCGTCCTTCTTCGGCACTTCGGTCACGGCCGCTTCGGTCGTGATGATCGAGCCGGCGACCGAGGCCGCGAACTGCAGGGCCGAACGCGTGACCTTGGTCGGGTCCAGGATGCCGAAGGCGATCATGTCACCGAACTCACCGGTGGCGGCGTTGTAACCGAAGTTACCTTCACCGGCCTTGACCTGGTTGACGATGACCGACGCTTCTTCACCGGCGTTGGTGACGATGGCGCGCAGCGGAGCCTCGAGCGTGCGACGGGTGATCGCGATGCCGAGATCCTGGTCCGTGTTCTTGCCCTTGAGGCCTTCGAGCGCCTTGAGTGCACGGATCAGGGCGACGCCGCCGCCCGGGACCACGCCTTCTTCGACGGCTGCGCGCGTGGCGTGCAGGGCGTCTTCGACGCGGGCCTTCTTTTCCTTCATCTCGACTTCCGTCGCCGCGCCGACCTTGATGACGGCAACACCGCCGGCAAGCTTGGCAACGCGCTCCTGCAGCTTCTCACGGTCATAATCCGACGAGGTCTCTTCGATCTGCGCCTTGATCTGCTTGATGCGCGACTGGATGCCTTCGGCATCGCCGGCACCGTCGATGATCGTGGTGTTTTCCTTCGTGATCACGACGCGCTTGGCGCGACCCAGGTCGTTGATGGTGGCCTTGTCCAGAGCCAGACCCACTTCCTCGGAGATGACCGTGCCGCCCGTCAGCTGGGCGATGTCTTCCAGGATGGCCTTGCGACGATCGCCGAAACCCGGCGCCTTGACGGCGGCGACCTTGACGATGCCACGGATCGTGTTGACGACGAGCGTGGCCAGGGCTTCGCCCTCGACTTCCTCGGCGACGATCAGCAGCGGCTTGGCGGCCTTGGCGACAGCCTCGAGCACCGGGAGCAGCTCACGGACGTTCGAGATCTTCTTGTCGTGGATGAGGATGAACGGGTCGTCCAGCTCAACCTGCTGCGACTGCTGGTTGTTGATGAAGTACGGCGACAGGTAGCCGCGATCGAACTGCATGCCTTCGACGACGTCGAGTTCGTTCTCGAGGCCCGAACCTTCTTCGACCGTGATCACGCCTTCCTTGCCGACCTTGCCCATCGCCGTGGCGATGATGTCACCGATGTTGGCATCGGAGTTGGCCGAGATCGTACCGACCTGGGCGATCGCCTTGTCGTCGGCGGTCGGGTTGGACAGCTTCTTCAGCTCGCCGACGGCGGCCGAGACGGCCTGGTCGATACCGCGCTTGAGGTCCATCGGGTTGATGCCGGCGGCAACGGCCTTGAGGCCTTCCTGGATGAACGCCTGGGCGAGGACGGTCGCGGTCGTGGTGCCGTCACCGGCCACGTCGGAGGTCTTCGAGGCGGCTTCCTTCACGATCTGCGCGCCGATGTTCTCGTACTTGTCGGCGAGCTCGATTTCCTTCGCGACCGAGACGCCGTCCTTGGTGACGGTCGGGACGCCGAAGCTCTTCTCGAGCACGACGTTGCGGCCCTTCGGACCCAGGGTGACCTTCACCGCGTTGGCGAGGGTGTTGACACCCTTCAGCATGCGGGCGCGGACGTCTTCGCCGAAGCGGACTTCTTTAGATGCCATGATCGTTGAATCCTTGAATAGTTAGGTAGAGAAAGTCGGGAGAACGGGGCGAGCCGGGGCTCAGCCTTCCAGAACCGCCACGATGTCGTCTTCCTTCAGGAAGACCAGCTCTTCGCCGTCGACCTTGATTTCCTGACCGGCGTACTTGCCGAACAGGACCACGTCGCCTTCCTTCACGCCCATGGGGCGGAGCTGGCCGCTGGCGAGCAGCAGGCCGGTACCGGCGGCGATGACCTTGCCGCGGGTGGGCTTTTCGGTGGCGCTGTCGGGGATGACGATGCCACCGGCCGAGACGCGCTCTTCTTCGAGACGCTTGACGATGACGCGATCGTGCAGCGGGCGCAGTTTGCTCATGACTTCTCCAAACATGTGTTTGACGGGAAAGGAATTTAGGCCACCCTGTTAGCACTTGCCCAGGGTGAGTGCCAGAATTTTAGCCAGAACAGCCCCGGGATCGGAAGAACTATCTGGATGGTCGACAGATGGCGGCGGCGGCGAACCGTTCAAGGGCCGCGGTGCAAAAAAGCATCCCGCGCCGATGCAAGCCAGCTGGAGTTTGCCCGGTCATAATGACCAACGCCTTACTGGAGAGCCCCATGTCGCCGCTATCCCGCCTCGCGCGGAACCTCGTCGCCTCCCTCGGCCTGTTGCTCGCCGTTTCCCCGGCCTTCGCGCAGGATCCCGAAGACGACCTGCTGCCGGTCACCCAGGCCTTCCATCTCACCTCCGACGCGAGCCAGCCCGGTTCGGTCAGGCTGCACTGGACCATCGCGCCCGACTATTACCTCTACCGCGGCCGGATCAGGATCAAGGCGGCGGACGCCGGCGCCACGCTGGGCCAGCCGACCCTCCCGGACGGCCTCAAAAAGCACGACGAATACCTCGGCGACGTGGAGATCTACCACGGCGAGATCGAGGCGACCGTGCCCTATACGCTCGCCGACGCCGCGACGAAGACGCTCGCGCTCGACGTCCAGTACCAGGGCTGCCACGAGGTCGAGCCGAAGATCTGCTACCCGCCGAACACCGAGCACCTGAAGCTCACGATCGGTGGCCCGTCGACCATCCCGGCCGCGGCACCCGCCAGCGCGCCGCCAGCCGCTGCCGGCGGCGCTTCGCTGCTGGGGGCGCCGGCTTCGCTGCCGGGTACCGAAGCCCAGGCACTGCCCGCCGATCAGGCCTTCCGTTTCGAGGCGCTGGTCAAGGGCGGCGACAGCCTGCTGCTGCGCTGGACGATGCCGAAGGACTATTACCTCTACCGCGACAAGACCGAACTCAAGGTGGTCTCGCCGGCCGGCGTCAGCGCGGGCGAGCCCGACTGGCCTAGTGGCACCGCCCATCACGATGAGCACTTCGGCGACACCATCGTCTATTTCGACCAGGTCGAAGTGCCGGTGCCGCTTACCGGCGCGGGCAAGAGCGGCAAGGTCGATGTCGACGTGGCCTATCAGGGCTGCCTCGAGAACGGCATCTGCTACCCGGTAATGACCCGCCGGGTCAGCGTCGATCTCGCCACCCACGCGGCCACGATCGGCGGCGCCACCGAGGCGCCTCCGGCCAGCGCCCCGGCCGAGGTGGCGCCCACCCCGCGGCCAGCCGGCCTGACGCGCGCCGCCTCCGATGCGCCGGTCGGCTTCATCGCCGCGATCGGACTCGCCCTGCTGGGCGGCCTGGTGCTCAACCTCATGCCCTGCGTCCTGCCCGTACTGTCGCTGAAGGCGATCACGGTGCTGGAGAGTGGCGAAAGCCCCGCTGCCGCGCGCAAGCACGCGCTCTGGTACACCGCCGGCGTGCTCGTCGCCTTCGCCGCGCTCGGCGTGATCATCGTCGGCATCCGTGCCGCCGGCCACGGGATCCAGTGGGGCGCCCAGTTCCAGCAGCCGGTCGCCATCGGCCTGCTGGTCTACGTCATGCTCGCCGTGGGCCTGTCGATGTCGGGCGTGTTCGAGATCGGCGGTTCGCTGGGCAACATCGGCAGCGGCCTCGCCTCGCGCTCCGGCGCCTCGGGCGATTTCTTCACGGGCGTGCTGGCCGTGGTGGTCGCCAGCCCGTGCACCGCGCCGTTCATGGGTTCGGCTATCGCCTTCGCCTTCGCGGCACCGGTGGCGATCGCCTTCCTGATCTTCCTGGCACTCGGCCTGGGCCTTGCCCTGCCCTTCCTGCTCATCGGCTTCGTGCCGGCCGTCGCCCGCCTGTTGCCGCGCCCCGGCCGCTGGATGGAAACGCTGAAGCAGGCACTGGCCTTCCCGATGTACCTCACCGCGGTGTGGCTGTTGTGGGTACTGACCAAGCAGCGTGGCGCCGACGCGACGGCGCTGGTGCTGGCAGGCGGCGTGCTGCTGGCGATGGCGCTGTGGTGGTACGGCCGCAGCCGTCGTAGCGCGCTCTCATGGGTCTTCACCGCCGTGCTGGCTGTCGGCGCCATGGCCGCGCTGTGGACGGTGCATGGACTTCCCGCCGCAACGACCACCGCCACGGCCAGCGACGGCTCGGTGCCTTACTCGGCCGACAAGCTCGCGGAACTTCGTGCCGCGGGCACGCCGGTACTGGTCGACATGACCGCCGACTGGTGCATCACCTGCAAGGCCAACGAAAAGGCCGTGCTGGACACCGACGCGTTCAGAGACCTGCTCAAGCGCACGGGCACCGTCTACATGAAGGGTGACTGGACCGACGTCAATGCGCCCATCGCCGCGTATCTGGAGCAGTTCCACTCGGTAGGCGTGCCGTTGTACGTCGTCTATCCGAAGGGTGGCGGCGACGGCAGGAAGCTGTCCACCGTCCTGACCTACGACGGCGTGGCGAAGGCGCTCGATACCGCGCCCGGCTCGTGACACGCGGCCCGACCTTCTGGATCGTGGCCCTGGCGATCGCCGGGGCCACGGCCGGCCTGTATGTCGAGCACCGCCGCGCCAATCCGTCGCCCCCGGACGGGATGACGGTGGCCGAGGTGGGCGATGTGGCGCCCGACGTCACCTACGTCGCTATCGATGGCACGCCCCATCGCCTGTCCGAATGGCGAGGCAGGCGCGTGCTGATCAACTTCTGGGCTTCGTGGTGCGCCCCTTGCCGGCGTGAGATGCCACTCCTGAGCGCCGCCTCGGACCGCGACCACGGTCGCACGGTCGCCATTCTGGGCGTGGCCGAGGACACCGACGCCGACGCGGCACGCTATCTCGCCGGGCGCCCGGTGAACTACCCCGTGCTGCTGGTCGACAGCGACGCCCCCGGCAGCTCGCTCTCCTTCGGCAATACGCGGCGGGTTCTGCCCTACAGCATCCTCATCGGCGACGACGGGCGTATCCTGCGGCGCAAACTCGGCGGCTTCAGCGCGGCCGAGATCGACGAATGGCTCGCGCCTTAGATCTCCCGGAGAACTTCACCATGGATGCCCCGCTTTCAGACGACCAGGCGATCGATGCGACCCGTCGCTGGCTCGAACGTGCCGTCATCGGCCTCAATCTGTGCCCGTTCGCCAAGGCCGTGCACAGGAAGGGCCAGATCCGCTTCGTCGTCAGCGAGGCGGAGCAGCCCCTGCAACTGCATGACGATCTGGTGCGGGAACTCAAACGCCTGCGGGACAGCGATCCGGAGACGATCGACACCACGCTGTTGATTCACCCGCGCGTCCTCGGCGACTTCATGGACTTCAACGAATTCCTGGAGATCGCCGACGAAACGGTGGCCGAGCTCTCGCTGGACGGCGAGATCCAGGTAGCCAGCTTTCATCCGGACTTTCAGTTCGAAGGTACCGCACCGGACGACATCACCAATTACACCAACCGGTCGCCGTTCCCAACCCTGCACCTGCTGCGCGAAGCCAGCATCGACCGGGCGGTCGCCGCGTTTCCGGAGGCGGCCAGTATTTTCGAGGCCAACATGGCCACGCTGGACAAGCTCGGGCACGACGGATGGCGGGCATTGTTCCCCGAGCCCTAGCCAAGACCATACGGGAGCGTGTGGAAAGTCGCGATCTCCAGCGAACTGCGTCGATCTTCACCGAACTGGACAACTCCGGGGGACAGGCGCACACTGCGCGGCGTTCCGGATTTCCGGACCTACGGCACAGGTGAAGCGTGGCCAGGATCCTTGTCCTTCATGGACCCAACCTCAATCTCCTCGGCGTTCGCGAGCCGTCGGTCTACGGGCGCGAGACGCTCGCCGACATCAACAGCTCGTTGCAGGGCCGCGCACAGGCGGCCGGACACGACCTGAGCTGGTTCCAGTCCAATGCCGAGCATGAGCTGATCGCCCGGGTGCATCAGGCCCGCGACGAAGGCGTGGCCTGGATCCTGATCAACCCCGCCGCCTTCACGCATACCTCGATCGCCCTGCGCGACGCGCTGGCCGGCGTGGCGATCCCGTTCATCGAGATCCACCTGTCCAATCCGCACGCGCGTGAAGCGTTCCGGCACCACTCCTATGTGTCCGATATCGCCGCGGGCGTGATCTGCGGTTTCGGCGGCGACAGCTACCGCCTGGCGCTCGAAGCCGCACTTCTCCGGCTGGCCGTACCCGCCGCCTGAATTCCCCTTCGCGGCGCGCCATACGGCGCCCGCACCTCCACCACCGACTAAGGGTTGCCCCATGGACCTGCGCAAGATCAAGAAGCTCATCGACCTGCTCGAGGAATCCAACCTCGCCGAGCTGGAAATCAAGGAAGGCGAAGAAGTCGTCCGTCTGTCCCGCGTGCCGAAGGGCACCGCCGTCGCCCAGCCGATGTATGCGGCGCCGGCTCCGGCGGCCGCCGCTCCCGCGGCAGCGGCACCGGCCGCGGCGGCCTCGGCACCCGCGGCGGCACCCGCCGAGTCCGGCCTTCCGGCCGGTCACGTGGTGAAGGCGCCGATGGTCGGCACGTTCTACTCCGCTTCGACCCCGGGCGCACCGGCGTTCGCCGTCGTCGGCCAGCAGGTCAAGGCCGGTGAGACGCTCGGCATCATCGAAGCCATGAAGATGTTCAACCAGATCGAGGCCGATGTGGCCGGTACCGTCGTCGCCGTGCTGATCGAGAACGGTCAGCCGGTCGAATTCGACGAACCGATGTTCGTCATCGCCTGAGGCCAGACCCATGCTCGAGAAGGTCGTCATCGCTAACCGCGGCGAAATCGCGCTGCGCGTGCTGCGCGCATGCCACGCGCTCGGCATCAAGACGGTCGCGGTGCACTCCACCGTGGACCGCAATCTGAAGCACGTCGGCCTGGCCGACGAATCGGTGTGCATCGGCCCGGGTCCCTCGGTCGACAGCTACCTCAACATCCCGCGCATCATCGCCGCGGCCGAGATCACCGACGCCGCCGCGATCCACCCGGGTTACGGCTTTCTCTCGGAGAACGCGAATTTCGCCGAGCAGGTCGAGGAGTCCGGTTTCGTCTTCATCGGCCCCACGGCCGACGTCATCCGCCTGATGGGTGACAAGGTCGAGGCGATCCGTGCCATGAAGGCCGCCGGCGTGCCGTGCGTGCCCGGTTCGGGCGGCCCGCTGGGCGACGATGTCGAAGAAAACATCCGCATCGCCCGTGAGA
Source organism: Dyella sp. 333MFSha (assembly GCF_900102405.1). NCBI lineage: Bacteria > Pseudomonadati > Pseudomonadota > Gammaproteobacteria > Lysobacterales > Rhodanobacteraceae > Dyella > Dyella sp. 333MFSha. The sequence continues at coordinate 495,037 of NZ_FNBR01000002.1, forward strand.
TCGGCTATCCCGTCATCATCAAGGCGGCCGGCGGCGGCGGCGGTCGCGGCATGCGCGTCGTGCGCACCGAACCGCACCTTGCCAGCTCCATCGTGATGACCAAGCAGGAAGCCAAGGCGGCTTTCAGCAACGATCAGGTCTACATGGAGAAGTTCCTGGAAAATCCGCGCCACGTGGAAATCCAGGTACTCGCCGATGGCCAGGGCAACGCCATCCACCTCGGCGAACGCGACTGCTCCATGCAGCGCCGTCACCAGAAGGTCGTGGAAGAGGCGCCGGCACCGGGCATCACGCCGGAGATGCGCGCCGAGATCGGCAAGGTCTGCGTCGACGCCTGCCTCCGCATCGGTTACCGCGGCGCGGGTACGTTCGAGTTCCTGTTCGAGAACGGCCGCTTCTACTTCATCGAGATGAACACCCGTATCCAGGTGGAGCATCCGGTGACGGAACTGGTGACCGGCATCGACCTGGTCCGCGAACAGCTGCTGATCGCCGGCGGTGAGAAGCTCTCGATCCGTCAGGAAGACATCGTGCTCACCGGCCACGCCATCGAGTGCCGTGTGAACGCGGAAGATCCCGACACCTTCATGCCGAGCCCCGGCACGGTGAAGCGTTTCGAGGCACCGGGTGGCCCCGGCGTGCGCGTGGACACTCACCTGTACGACGGCTACCGCATCCCGCCGAACTACGACTCGATGATCGGCAAGATCATCGTGCACGGTCCGGACCGTGCCACGGCCATCGCACGTATGCGCATGGCGCTGAACGAGACGGTGATCGAGGGCGTGAAGTGCAACATCCCGCTGCAGCAGCGGATCATGGCCGACATCGGCTTCCAGCAGGGCGGACAGAACATCCACTACCTGGAAAAACGTATGGCGGAACAGAAAGAAACGCCGCCAGCCGCGTAAAAAAAGAACCCCGCCTCGAGCGGGGTTTCTTTTTAATGGGGCATCGCGCCCCGCTCAGGCCAGTTGTCCGATCTCACGAAGCCACGTTCCGGCGCTTACGCCTTCCGTCGCCCACTGATCCGTACCCAGTCCTCCAGCGTGCGCACCTCGAGATCGTCGAACCACTCCGCGTAACGCGTGAGCAGTTCCTCGTGCTGCCCGATCAGGATGCCCGAGAGCGCGAACGGTGCACCAGGCTTCACGGCGGCGGCAAAGACCGGCGCCAGCTCGCCGAGCGGACCGGCGAGGATATTCGCCACCAGCACATCGGCGAGTTCGGCAGGCGCCTCACCCGGGAGATAGACGGCCAGATCGTCGCGCACCTCGTTGCGTTCCGCGTTGTCGTGCGACGACACGATCGCCTGCGGGTCGTTGTCGATACCGACCGCGCGCGCCGCGCCAAGCTTCAGCGCGGCAATGGCGAGAATCCCCGAGCCGCAGCCATAGTCGAGCACCAGCTTGCCGGCCATCTGCTGGCCGTCCAGCCACTCCAGACACATCGCCGTCGTCGGATGCGTACCGGTGCCGAAGGCGAGGCCGGGATCGAGGCGAACGACCACGATGTCGCCGTCGGCGGGCGGATCGATGTTCGACGGGTAGACCCAGAGGCGGCGGCCGAACGGCATCGGCTTGAAGTCATCCATCCAGACACGCGTCCAGTCCTGATCGCCCACGTCGCGCCACACGATCTGCGCGGGTTCGATGAAGGGGAGGTCGTCGGCAATGGCGGCGGTCAGACCGCGCCGATCGGCTTCCGCGTCGAACAGCGCGTTGAGCACGATCTGGTTCCACAGCGGAAGCTCACCGACGCCCGGCTCGAAGATCGCTTCTTCGTCGGGGGTTTCGGCATCGGCGTCCTGCAGAGTGATCGACAGCGCGCCGAGGTCTTCGAGCGCGGCTTCGACACGCGGCTGTTCGGCGGCGCGGATCGTCAGGGAGAGTTCGAGCCAGGGCATCGGAGGGCCAGATCGTTGGTCGGGAGGACGATTCTACCGGGCGCGCACGTTATGATCGAACGATGTATACGCAGTGTCCCGAGTGCCTGACTGTCTACAAGCTGGAAGCCGAGACGCTCGTCCCGGCGTGCGGCTGCGTGCGTTGCAGCCACTGCGACACGGTTTTCAACGCGCTGGGCACCCTCGCCGCGCAGCTCCCGCCCGAGCCGTTCACCCGCCTTGCGGAGCACGCGCTCGACCAGACGCCGCCGCTGGCCGAGGTGGCGGTCTTCCGTCCGCGTCCGGTTATCGACGAACCGCCCGCGGAAGACGATGCGCTCGCCAGCGATGACTCCGGGGCCGCCGAAGATTTTTCGAAGCTCACCTTCACCCCCGGGTTCGCTAGGAAGCGCCGGCGGTCCTGGCACACGGCGGCGTGGACCGTGGTGTGCGTAGCCTTGCTGCTCGGCCTGGGCGCGCAGCTGGCCTGGGCGAAGCGCGACTCCCTGATCGCCGATCCCACCGTAGGCCCGGTGCTTGCCGCCGGCTGCGCCATGGTCGGCTGTCACCTGCCGCTGGTCCCGGCGCCGTCACAGCTGCGCCTGATGGCGCGCGATGTGGAGCAGCATCCCTCCGTACGCGACGGCCTCCTGATCACCGCCAGCGTGCGCAACGATGCGTCGTTCGCGCAGCCCTACCCCGTGGTCACCATCGTACTGTCCGACGCTGACGGGCAGCGTCTGGCGATGCGGCGTTTCCAGCCCGAGGACTATGTCGGCGACACGGGCGTGCGCGAGCGGGGCCTGCCGGGCGGCGCGACCACCGCCATGGTCTTCGAGGTGCAAGACCCGGGCCAGCGGGCGGTCGCTTTCGCCTTCTCGTTCGAATGAGCGTGCGAAAAAATTTCTTTTTGCAAGCCTGCACTTCCCGGTCCGGGACGAGTACACTCGGTTCCCTTCGCGACTCCAGACCCCGTTCACGGCGTGTCCAAGTCGCATTCCAAGCGACCATACCGAATAAGAACCGACCGGGGCCCTGCGCCCCGGCCTGTGAGAGGGGAATGCCTTGAACGCTGTGAGACTTGCTGCTGGTGAGGCCGCCAACGAGACCTCCATGCAGAGTGCCCTCAGCGAATGTGTCAGCCGTACGGTTCGTCGCTATCTCGCCGACATCGGTGACACCGAAGGCGGCGAAGGCCTCCACGCCCTGGTCATCCGCGAAGTCGAAGGCCCCCTCCTGCGCGAAGTGCTCGCCTTCCACGATGGCAACCAGAGCCGTGCCGCGGTCGCTCTTGGCATCAACCGTGCCACCCTGCGCAAGAAGCTGGCCGCCCACGGCATTTCCTGAGGCAATCCGTCCCGGGGCCGCACGGACGTCCGGGCGGCTATAATGGAGCGCTTTCCGCCCCGGAAGTGCCCATGTCCACGCCCGACCTCGTTCCCGTCCGCCGCGCGCTCGTCAGCGTTTCCGACAAGCAGGGCCTGACGGAACTCGCCCGCCGCCTCGCGGCCGCGAACATCGAAATCCTTTCCACCGGCGGCTCGGCGAAGGCGCTGCGCGACGCGGGCATCCCCGTGCGGGACGTCGGCGACCTCACCGGCTTCCCCGAAATCATGGCCGGCCGCGTGAAGACGCTGCACCCGCGTGTGCATGGCGGCCTGCTGGGACGTCGCGGTACCGACGACGCCGTCATGGCCGAGCATGGCATCCTGCCGATCGATCTTCTCGTGCTCAACCTGTACCCGTTCGAGCGCACCGTGGCCGATCCCGCGTGCTCGCTGGACGATGCGATCGAAAATATCGATATCGGCGGACCGGCCATGCTTCGCGCCGCCGCGAAGAACTGGAACGACGTCGGCGTACTGACCGATCCGGCGCAGTACGACGACGCGCTCGCGGAAATCGAAGGCAAGGGTGGCCTGTCGCGCGCCACACGATTCAAGCTGTCCGTCACCGCGTTCAATCGCGTATCGAACTACGACGCGGCGATCAGCGACTACCTTTCCGGCGTTTCACTGGACGACACGCACACCGCGGTCTCGTCGCGCGCGGAATTTCCGGAGCAGTCCAACGGACGCTTCGTGAAGGTGATGGATCTTCGCTACGGCGAAAATCCCCATCAGGCCGGCGCGTTCTATCGCGACCTGTATCCGGCAGCGGGCACGCTCGCGACGTTCCGCCAGTTGCAGGGCAAGGAACTCTCGTTCAACAACATCGCCGACGCCGATGCGGCGTGGGAATGCGTGCGCCAGTTCGACGCTCCCGCCTGCGTCATCGTCAAGCATGCCAATCCCTGCGGCGTCGCCGTCGCGGCGGATCCGCTCGCCGCCTACGAACTCGCCTACGCGACCGACCCGACCTCGGCGTTCGGCGGCATCATCGCCTTCAACCGCCCGCTCGACGCGGAGACCGCGAAGGTCATCCTCAAGCGCCAGTTCGTCGAAGTGCTGATCGCACCGTCCGTGGATGCGGGCGCGGTGGAAGAAGCCACGAAGAAAGCCAACGTGCGCGTGCTGGAAATTCCGCCCGGTGACGGTCGCAATACGCACGACATCAAGCGCGTGGGCTCCGGCCTGCTGGTGCAGACGGCCGATCATCGGCAGGTGCAGCGCAACGAACTCAAGGTCGTCAGCAAACGCCAGCCCAGCGCCGCCGAACTCGACGATCTCCTGTTCGCCTGGCGCGTCGCCAAGATGGTCAAGTCGAACGCGATCGTCTACGCGAAGGACAACCGCACGGTCGGCATCGGCGCGGGCCAGATGAGCCGCGTGGTGAGCGCGAAGATCGCAGGCCTTAAGGCCGAAGAAGCAGGCCTCGTCGTGCCGGGCAGCGCCATGGCGTCGGATGCGTTCTTCCCGTTCCGCGACGGCATCGACGCGGCGGCCGCCGCCGGTATTCGTGCGGTGATCCAGCCGGGCGGATCGATGCGCGATAACGAAGTGATCGCCGCGGCGGATGAGCACGATATGGCGATGGTGTTTACCGGCGTTCGCCACTTCAGGCACTGAGGTCGCGTGCTTTCGCCAGCAGCGCTGGCTCCTGCAGGGAATCCGTTACCTTGTAGAAGCCAGCCCTGCCGGCGATTCAACCCGCCGCATCGCATAACGCCGCGCCAGTACCGCACACGTCATCAGCTGGATCTGATGAAACAGCATGATCGGCAATACGATCAGTCCCAGCGGATGCCCGGCGAACAACACCTTCGCCATCGGCACGCCCGAGGCCAGGCTCTTCTTTGAGCCGCAGAACACGATCGTGATCTCATCCTCCGTCGCAAAGCCCAATGCTCGCGCACCGTAACGCGTGACCAGCAGCGCGCAGGCCAGCAGCACGATGTTCACCACGATCAGGCCGGCGAGCACCGGCACCGGCAACTGATGCCAGAGCCCCTGCAACACGGCGGCACTGAAAGCCGTATACACCACGAGCAGGATCGATCCGCGGTCGACGTAGGTCAGCAGCTTCGCGTGTTTGCGTACCCAGCCGCCGATCCAGCGCTGCGCGATCTGGCCGGCGACGAAGGGCACAAACAGTTGCATGACGATGGCGCCCACCGAGTGCCACGACAGGCCGCCCTGCCCGGTGCCCGCGATCATCAGGCCGACCAGCAACGGCGTGATGAAGATACCCAGCAGGCTCGATGCCGACGCCGATACGATCGCGGCCGGCACATTGCCGCGCGCGATCGACGTGAACGCAATGGACGACTGCACCGTCGAGGGAAGCGTGCACAGAAACAGGATGCCCAGGTACAGATCGGGTGAGACCAGCGGCGACAGTACCGGCTTCAATACCAGGCCGAGCAGCGGGAACAGCAGGAAGGTGCTGGCCAGCACCGTGAGGTGCAGCCGCCAGTTGGTCATCCCGGCGACCACGGCCTCACGCGACAGCTTCGCGCCGTGCAGGAAGAACAACAGGGCGATGGCGAGGTCGGTGACCACCTCGAAGACGGCGGCGGCCTCGCCCCTGCAAGGCAGCAGGCTGGCCAGCAGGACGGTGGCGATCAGCGAAAGGGTGAAACCATCGGGGAGAAAGCGGCGCATGGGGGCGACACAGGGGCAGCGGGAATGGCACCTATTGCAGCTTCAACCGGTTGATAAGGCAATTCGTTTTATCTGATTCAGTGATACATTAATCGCATGAATGTCTCCCTGCGACAGCTCCGGGCGTTCCTGGCCGTCGCCAGCCACCGGCATTTCCGACGCGCAGCGGAGACCCTGCATCTCACGCAGCCGGCCGTCAGCCGCCTCGTGGCCGACCTCGAGGGCGAGCTCGACGTCCGCCTCTTCGACCGGAGCACGCGCGAGGTCGTGCCGACCGAAGCCGGCCGCTATCTCGAGCAGGCCCTGGCGCGCGTCCTCGATGAGCTCGACGGGGTCCTCGCCCATGCCCGCACCCAGGCGGATCCTCTGCGCGGGCGCGTACGAATCGCGGCGGTACCGACGCTGTCGGCCGGCCTGGTGCCCTTATGCATCGCCCGCTGCGCGATCGGGCACCCGTCGCTGGAAATCGTTCTGCGCGACCAGAACCAGACCCAGGTACTGGACGCGGTGCGGGGCGGCGAGATCGACTTCGGCCTGACGGTGGAACCGGCGACCGTGGAAGAGTTCGACGCGGAGACGATTCTTCGCGATCCTTTCGACGTCGTGTGCCGCAGCGATCATCCGATGGCCTCGATGCCGATCGTGCCGTGGGAGGCCCTCGAAGATCAGCCGCTGATCCTGCTCGACCATGCCTCCGGCAGCCGGCGGATCATCGATGCCGCGTTCACCTCACACGACATCCCGATGCACGTGACACTCGAAGTGGGGCACCCGCATACCGCGTTCCGTATGGTCGAAGCGGGTCTCGGTGTGACGGTCACACCACGGCTGTCGCTGGATGCGTTGCGGCCGGGCCTGGTGGCGATACGCCTGACGCCGGAGCTGAGCCGTGAAGTCACGCTGGTTCGTCGCCGGGCGCGATCGTTGTCGCCGCCTGCGCAAACGGTCTGGGAAACGTTCCGCGACATCGCGCTCACGCTGGCTTGAACGCGGCGGGCGCACCCTTCGCGCTTTGTGGCAGGAGGTCGGTCGATGAGCTATCAGCTTTATTACTGGACGGGACTGCAGGGACGCGGCGAGTTCGTTCGTCTGTGTCTCGAGGATGCGGGCGCCGAATACGCCGACGTCGCGCGCATCGAGGGCGACGATGCGATCATGCCGTTTCTCAGCGGCGATCGGGAGGGCGCCCTGCCCTTCGCCCCACCCTTCCTGAAGTCCGGGCGCCTCGTGATCGCGCAGGTCGCCAACATTCTGCAGTACCTCGGGCCGCGCCATGGGCTGGTGCCGGAAGGCGAGTCGAAGCGGCTGCATGCGCACCAGCTGGAACTGACCATCACCGACTTCGTGGCCGAAGTCCACGATACGCATCACCCGGTTTCCAACGAGTTGTACTACGAAGACCAGCGCGACGAGGCGAAGAAGCGCGCGAAGGATTTCCGCGAGCACCGCATCCCGAAATTCCTGGGTTACTTCGAGAAGTCGCTCGAACGCGGCGGCGGCAGGTTTCCGCTGCGCGAGCACTCGTACGTGGACCTGTCGCTGTTCCAGATCATGGCGGGACTGGAGTACGCGTTTCCCAAAGCGCTGGCGAAGCAGAAAGTACCGCTGCTGAGGGACCTGGCGAAACGCGTAGCCGACCGGCCGAATATCGCCGCCTATCTGGCGTCGGAACGCCGTGTGCCGTTCAACACCAACGGCATCTTCCGGCATTACCCCGAACTGGATGACTGAGCTTCGGGCAGGAGCCCGCCTGCCACGGCGGGCACCCATTCAACCCGTCAGTTCGAACCGGCGGGCTTCGGCGCGGCGCCCCACTCGTAGACCTTGTAGTAAACCGGGTTCACGGGGCCGTTCTTCGGGTCGTTGTGCAGCTTGCCGTCCGGGTCGGCCATATACGTCTGCGGCACGCCGTTCTTGGGCGTCACGACGACCATGAACAGCTTGCCACCCGTACGGTATTCCTCAACGCGGTCGCCATTGTCCTGATTGCGCACGGTCACCTGAGGCGCCTGCTGGCCGCGGGCATCGACGGCGCCACGGTCCTGCATGGTCGGCAGGTCGACCGGGGAGCGAACGCCCTGGGCGTCCGAGGTGGCCGGCGTCGACTTGCCGTCCTGGGCCTCATCGTAGGTCACCGGCCGGTCGACGGGCTTCTGCCCCGAGCGGTCGGCTTCACCCGGCTTGACGCCCGGATCGTTCAGCCCCGGTGGCGGCGGGAGGGGGGCGAACTTCGGATCCGTGGCGGTTTGCGCGGCGGCGGGCAGCGCCAGGACGAGGGCGAGCGCGGCGACGAGGACAGACGAGCGGTTCATGGGGAATCTCTCCAGGCGGGGGAACGAGGATAGCAAGGCGCCACCCTGTTTCCACGTGAACGATCGGCCATGACGAACCCTGCGCGACCGGCCGTGAGAGAATCCGGGGATGCCTACACTCACGCTCATCGACGGGTCCTCGTACCTGTATCGCGCGTTCCACGCGCTGCCTCCCCTGACCAATGCTTTCGGCGAACCCACGGGAGCGCTGTTCGGTATCGTCAACATGCTGCGCACGACCATGAAGGCCGGTTCCGACTACGTCGCCTTCGTCTGCGACGCACCGGGACGTACCTTCCGCGACGATCTGTATCCGGAGTACAAGGCCAACCGCCCGTCGATGCCGGACGACCTGCGCGCGCAGGTCGAACCGATGATGAAAATCGTCGGCGCACTGGGCTTTCCCATCCTTTGCGTGACCGGTGTCGAAGCCGACGACGTGATCGGCACCCTCGCCCGCCAGGCGGCCGAGCAGGGCATCGATACGATCATCTCCACCGGCGACAAGGACTTCGCGCAGATGGTCGGCAAGCACACGCTGCTGATCAACACGATGACCAACACCACCATGGATGCCGACGGTGTCTTCGCCAAGTTCGGCGTTCGTCCCGAGCAGATCGTCGATTACCTCACCCTCATGGGAGACAGCATCGACAACGTCCCGGGCGTGGAAAAGTGCGGGCCGAAGACGGCGGCGAAATGGCTGGGCGAGTACGGCAACCTCGATACGTTGCTTGCCAATGCCGACAAGATCGGCGGCAAGATCGGCGAGAACCTGCGCGCGGCCATCCCGCGCCTGCCGCTATCCCGCGAGCTGGTGACGATCCGTACCGATGTGCCGCTGGAATTCGCGCCGGTCGACCTGTCGATGCGCGATCGCGATGTCGACGCACTGCGAGAGCTTTATGCGCGCTATGACTTCAAGGCCGCGCTGAAAGACCTCGAGGCAGGCACTGACGCACCGGCCAGGGCTTCCGTCTCCGCGGCGGGTTCCGCCGCGCCGGCGACATCGGCCGCTCCCGTGGTCGCCGCACCGGATGTCTCGCTGTCCCACCCCGGCGAATACGAACTGGTCCTCACCGAAGACCGCCTCGCCGCGTGGCTGGAGAAGCTCGAAACCGCGACGCTGATCGCCTTCGATACCGAGACCACCAGCATCGACGCGATGATGGCGGAGATCGTCGGCGTGTCGCTTGCCGTGGAACCCGGCAAAGCCGCGTATATCCCGCTGGCCCACGATTATCCCGGCGCGCCGACGCAGCTGCCGAGGGATCATGTGCTCAGCGCGCTGAAACCGGTCCTCGAAGATCCGAAGCGCCGCAAGGTCGGTCAGCACGGCAAGTACGACATCAATGTCCTGTCGCACTACGGTATCGACGTGCAGGGGCTGGCGCACGACACCATGCTGGAGTCGTACATCTTCAACGCCACCGCCACGCGCCATGACATGGACTCGCTGGCCCAGCGTTACCTCGGCTACACGACGATCAAGTACGAACAGGTCGCCGGCAAGGGCGCGAAGCAGATTCCGTTTTCGCAGGTGGACTGCGACACGGCCTGCCGCTACGCCGCGGAAGACGCCGACATCACGCTGCGCCTGCACCACGCGCTGTGGCCGAAGCTCGAAGCCGAGCCGTCGCTGCGTGACGTCTATCAGGACATCGAGGTACCACTCGTCCCCGTCCTTGCGAAGATGGAGCGCACCGGCGTATTGATCGATGCGCACGTGCTGCGTCTGCAGAGCCAGCAGCTCGGCAAGCGCATGCTGGAATTGCAGAGCGTCGCGCACGCGTCGGCCGGTCACGAGTTCAACCTCGACTCACCGAAGCAGCTGCAGGCCGTGCTGTTCGACGAGCTCGGTCTCGCGGCGAAGGTGAAGACGCCGACCGGCCAGCCCTCGACCAACGAGGAAGCGCTCGAAGCGATCGCCGAAACGCACGAACTGCCGCGCATCATCCTCGAGTACCGCGGCCTCGCCAAGCTGCGCTCGACGTACACCGACAAGCTCGCCGGCATCGTCAACCCGCGTACGGGCCGCGTACACACCAGCTACCACCAGGGCGCGGTCGCTACAGGCCGCATCAGCTCGTCGGACCCGAATCTGCAGAACATTCCGGTGCGCACCGAGGAAGGCCGGCGCATCCGCCAGGCCTTCGTCGCGCCGCCGGGATGGCGCATCGTCGCGGCCGACTACTCCCAGATCGAGCTGCGCATCATGGCGCACCTGTCCAGCGACGAGGGTCTGGTTCGCGCATTCCGGGAGGGAGGCGACGTCCACCGTGCCACCGCGGCGGAAGTCTTCGGCGTACCGGCCGATGAGGTCACCACCAACCAGCGCCGCGCGGCGAAGGCGATCAACTTCGGCCTGATGTACGGCATGAGCGCTTTCGGGCTCGCGAAGCAGCTCGGCGTCGATCGAGGCGAAGCATCCGATTACATGGGTCGCTACTTCTCGCGCTATCCCGGCGTCCGCACGTTCATGGACACGACCCGCGAACAGGCGCATCGCGACGGCTACGTGCAGACGTTGTTCGGCCGCCGCCTGTACCTGGACAATCTGAACTCGCGCAATCAGGCGTTTCGCGCCGGTGCCGAGCGCGCCGCCATCAACGCGCCGATGCAGGGAACCGCCGCCGACATCATCAAGCGCGCGATGATCGCGGTATCGGGCTGGATCGAAGGCCGCGACGATGTCCGCCTGCTGATGCAGGTGCACGATGAACTGGTCTTCGAGGTTCGCGAGGACGCCGTTGACGAGATCCGCGCCGGCATCGAGAAGCACATGACCGGTGCGGCATCGCTCAGCGTGCCGTTACAGGTCGACATCGGCGTCGGAGCCAACTGGGACGAGGCGCACTGAGGGTGTACCAAGCGTCGTACCGCGGCGCTCTTGGTCGTTTTCGGAATCACGCGGCCGTCCAAACGTAAGATTTCCGTTTTGTCGTTCATATTGAATGACGGCAACTCGTTGATAAGTCAGCCCATAAATACGGGCTGACTTTTTTTCGCGATCCGTTGCAACTTTCTCCTCGTTCGCGCGTCTATATCTTCGGACGCACGCAACGGCGTCCCATCGGTGGATCCCACCTCCCTGGGATCACCTCAGGACGACCCGGTCTTCCCCTGGGCCCGGTCATCCACCCCGCCCCGGAGGCTCCCCTGGCCTCCGGGGTTTTTTTTGCGGAAACCGGCTCTCCCCACGTCGCCCTCACATCCGTCAACGCATCCTCCCGCCCACATCGAACCGGGAGGAATCAAACATGCGTGCAGGCCTGATTGTCGTTGGCATTATCCTTGTCGCGGCAGGTATCTGGATCACCGTCGGCGGCGGCAGCTATCAGAAGACCGACACCGTCGCGTCGCTGGGACCGGCCAAGATCGAAGCGACCCATAACAAGTCCATCCCGCAGTGGGTGGGCATCGCCGGGATCGTGATCGGCGGCATCGTCGCTGTCGCGGGCATCGCGCAGAAGCGCTGATCGCCCCCTCGGGCCAAGGTGGGAGCCTAGCCGCTACAATGGGCGGATGGATGTCTCCCACCTTCTCGACGATCTGAACGACGCCCAGCGTGAGGCTGTCAGCGCCCCGCCCGGCCATTATCTGATCCTCGCGGGCGCCGGCTCCGGCAAGACCCGCGTCCTGATCAACCGCATCGGCTGGCTGACCCAGGTCGAACGCGTTCCGCCCTGGGCGATCCTGGCGGTCACCTTCACCAATAAGGCGGCGGGCGAAATGCGCTCGCGCCTGGAGGGGATCATCCCTGGCGGTACGCAGGGGCTTACCGTCGGCACCTTCCACGGCATCGCCCACCGCCTGCTCCGCCGTCACTGGCGCGAGGCCGGGCTGGTCGAGGGCTTTCAGATCCTCGACTCCGACGACCAGCAACGGCTGATCAAGCGGGTGATTGCCGGCATGGGGCTGGACGAGGCGCGTTTCCCGCCGCGTCAGGCCGCCTGGCAGATCAACAACTGGAAAGACGAGGGCAAGCGTCCGGACAGCATCGAGCACCGCGACCATCCGGTCACGCGCACGTTCGTCGAGGTCTACAAGGCGTACGAGCAGCAGTGCCAGCGCGCCGGCCTGGTCGACTTCGCCGAGTTGCTGCTGCGCGCGCACGAGCTCTGGCTGAAGGACCCGCAGGTACTCAAGCACTACCAGGATCGCTGGCGCTACCTGCTGATCGACGAGTTCCAGGACACCAACACGCTGCAGTACGCGTGGATCCGCGTGCTCGCCGGCAACACGGGGCAGGTCTTCGTGGTCGGCGACGACGATCAGGCGATCTACGGCTGGCGCGGCGCAAAGGTGGAAAACGTGCAGCAGTTCCTGCGCGATTTTCAGGGCGCCAGGACCATCCGCCTCGAGCAGAACTACCGCTCCACCTCGACCATCCTCAACGCCGCCAACGCGGTGATCGCCCGCAATGGCGGACGCCTGGGCAAGCAGTTGTGGACCGACGGCGGCGAAGGCGAGCGCATCGCGCTGTATGCGGCGTACAACGAACAGGACGAAGCACGCTTCGTGGTCGAACGTATCCGCGAGCACATCGCGGAGCACGGCAATGCCCGCGACTGCGCCATTCTCTACCGCTCCAACGCGCAGTCGCGCAACTTCGAAGAACAGCTCATCCAGCGCGATACGCCTTACCGCGTGTATGGCGGCCTGCGCTTCTTTGAGCGCGCCGAAATCAAGGACGCGCTGGCCTATCTGCGCCTCGCCTCCAACCGTCATGACGACGCCGCCTTCGAGCGCGCGGTGAACACGCCGCCTCGCGGCATCGGCGACCGCACGCTCGACGAACTGCGCCGCCGCGCCCGCAGCGATGGCAGCTCGATGTGGGAATCCACACTCACCGAAGCCTCGATCGGTTCGCTGGCGGGCCGGGCGAAAAACGCACTGAAGGCCTTCATCGGGCTCATCGATAACCTGGCTCGTACCTTCGGCGGTCACGACAACGTCAGCGGCGACGACACCCCCACCGCGCTCGACCTCGCCGAGCAGATCGAACACGCCATCCTGCATACCGGTCTGCGCGACTTCTACGAAAACGACAAGCGCGGCAACGGGGAGGCCCGGGTCGAGAACCTGGACGAGCTGGTCAACGTGGCCAGCCGCTTCGAGATGACACCGGAAGATGTGGATGCCGGGCTCAACGAGCTGTCCGCCTTCCTGTCACACGCCGCGCTCGAGGCGGGCGAAGGTCAGGGCGAAGCGTGGGACGACTGCGTCCAGCTGATGACCCTGCATTCGGCCAAGGGCCTGGAATTCCCGGTGGTGTTCCTCGTCGGCATGGAGGAAGGCCTGTTCCCGAGCCAGCGCTCCACGGAGGAAGAAAATCGCCTCGAGGAAGAACGACGCCTGGCGTATGTGGGCATCACGCGCGCCCGCGAGCGCCTGTTCCTGTCGCATGCGGAATCGCGCCGCATGCACGGCACCGAGATGCTCGCCCGACCGTCGCGCTTCCTTGGCGAGATCCCGCCCGAGCTGATCGATGAGCTGCGCCCGCGGGTGCAGGTGTCCCGCCCGGCGTATGCGGACCGTTACGCCGGCAGTCCATCGCTCGAGGAAGCCTCGCCGATTCGCCTGGGACAGCGGGTCAGCCACCCCAAGTTCGGCGAGGGCACCATCGTCAGTGCCGAGGGCGCCGGTGCGCACATGCGCGTCCAGGTGAATTTCGAGGATGCCGGGAGCAAGTGGTTGGTTTACGCTTATGCCAATCTGACCGCGTTGTAAGGGGGCTCCAACGCCGATCGCCTGGCATGGACGACTACGCGGCTCATGCAGGCAAGGGAAGAAAGGCATGATCGTCGGGATCGACCTGGGAACCACGAACAGTCTCGTTGCCGCGTGGATCGATGGCGCGCCGCGCCTCATTCCGAATGCTCTGGGCGGCGTGCTGACGCCTTCTTGCGTCGGCATCGATGACGACGGCAGCGTCCTCGTCGGCGCGGCGGCACGCGAGCGCCTGCAGACCCACCCGCAGCGCACGGCATCCCTGTTCAAACGGTACATGGGCAGTGCCCGGACCGTACGTCTGGCCGATCGCGAGTATCGCCCGGAAGAACTTTCCGCCCTGGTCCTGCGTTCACTGAAAGCGGATGCCGAAGCATTCCTCGGCCAGCCGGTCACCGAGGCCATCGTCACCGTCCCGGCGTATTTCTCCGATGCACAGCGCAAAGCCACGCGTGTCGCCGGTGAACTCGCCGGGCTGAAGGTCGAGCGGTTGCTCAACGAGCCTACGGCCGCGGCGCTCGCTTATGGCTTGCATGACGCCGGCGGCGAGACCCAGTTTCTGGTCTTCGACCTGGGCGGCGGCACCTTCGACGTGTCGATTCTGGAGATGTTCGAAGGTGTCATGGAAGTGCGCGCCAGCGCGGGTGACAACATGCTGGGTGGCGAGGATTTCGCCACACTGATTGCCGATCTCGCTTTCGTCGAGGGTATTCCGCAAGCCGCACGCGACGATGCAAGGTTCATGCAGCGCCTCGCGGCACGGGCGGAAATCGCCAAGCGTGAGCTGAGTACGCAGGGAAAGGCGCGCTTCGAGATCGCCTGGCGTGACCAGACCGTAGCCGTGGCGCTCGACGGGGACGCGTTCGAGAAGCTCGCCCAGCCGCTTCTGAACCGCCTGTGGCGCCCGATCGAGCGTGCGTTGCGTGACGCGCGCATTCGCGCCGCGGACCTGGACAACGTGGTGCTGGCCGGCGGTGCCACACGCATGCCGATGATTCGCGCGCTGGCGACACGCATGTTCGGGCGTTTCCCCGCGGTCGGTCACCCTCCCGACGAGGTGGTCGTGCTCGGCGCCGCCGTGCAGGCGGGCCTGAAAATGAAGGACAAGGCGCTCGACGAGACGGTAATGACCGATGTATGCCCGTACACGCTGGGTACGGAAGTGTCTCGACGGATCGAGAACGGCAGCCAGGCCGCCGGCTTCTATGCGCCGGTGATCGAACGCAACACGGTGGTGCCGGTGAGTCGTGTACAGCGTTTCGTACCGCTGACACCGCAGCAGAAACAGATCCGGATCGGTGTGTATCAGGGCGAGTCGCGCATGGTGCGCGATAACATCTCACTGGGTGAACTGACCTTGCCGCTGGAGCCGGGCCCCGGACACGCCGACGGTGTGGATGTTCGCTTCACCTACGACGTCAACGGCCTGCTCGAGGTGGAGGTCACCGTCGTCGCGACGGGCAAGGTCGAGCAGCTCGTGATCGAGAGCGGCGATACGCACATGCAACCCGCCGAAGTCGCCCGTCGCCTTGCCGCGCTGTCCGAGCTGAAGATCCATCCCCGCGACACCCTGGAAAACAGGACGCTGCTCGCGCGGGCGGAACGCATGTACGAGCAATCGCTGGGCGATCTGCGCGATCGTCTCGGCGACGTCATTCTCCGCTTTGAACAGACGCTCGCCACGCAGGATCCGCGACTGATCGCACGCGACGCGGCCGCGTTCCGCGAGGCGATCGACAGCGTCGAACGTGACCATTACCTCATGCCGGATCCGGCGGTCTGACCGTTATGGAATCATCCTTCTTCGCCGTGCTGGGCATCGATCCCGACGCCGATGAGCGCGCCATCCGGCGCGCGTATGCCACACGCCTGAAGGCCATCGATCCGGCGCGGGAGCCAGCGGCCTTTGCGACGCTGCGCGAGGCGTATGAAGAGGCGCAGGCGTGGTATCGCGACGGCGCGGGCGCCGACGTTCCGCGCCAGCACGCGGTGACGGACGATGTTCCGCCGACACCCGCGACAGCCAGCCTCGACCCCCGGGACGAAGCGAGCGCTGCCTTGTCGTCCTTTGCGGGCAGCCTTGTCGCGGAGCCTGGCACCGGCGCGCGTGTGCTTCTGTATCGCGTGACGCAGACCGTACGCGGCCACGTCGATGCGCCGGCCTGGTTCGAAGTGCTGCTGATCGCCGCGATCGCCGGGCAGGATTTGACCAGGCGCGATGAAGTCTTCGCTGCGGCGACGCAGGAATTCCACTGGAACGAGGTCGGCCGTCTCGCCGAGCTGGGCGATCACGGGCGCTGGGTCGAATACGTGCTCGTCCAGGAGACCGGATGGAAGGCACTGCCGGAACGCGTGCAGGAGCGGGTTTTCGACGCGATTCGCGCCGCCACACGCGAGGACGACGTGCGGGCGCCCCACGTGGTCGCCGCATGGCCCCTGATCGCCCGATATCTCGGTACGTATCGAACCTACCTGTCACTTCGCGTCACGAACGAGGTGCTCGAGGCCTGGCGCGAGGCGTTTGCGGCCTTGCCGCCGGCGCGTCGTCGCAAGCTCGAACGCAAGGCGGAGCGCGGTGCGGCACCGGCGGCGTGGTGGAGCTGGATCAGGGAGCGTTTCACTGGCGGACTTGCCTGGCTCTTCTACTTCGGCATGGCGGTCCGCATCGCCGTCGCCATCTTTCGCCAGCTCGGATGGATGAAGTGACCGCGGGAACCCCGTGGCATCTGCAGGTGCTCGGGTTGCCGGGGTATGCGGACCCGGTCGCGGTCCGTCGCGCGTACGCCGCCGCGCTCCGTCAGATCGATCCCGAAACGGATCCCGCCGGTTTCGGCAGGCTGCGCGAAGCGTACGAAGCGGCCCGGGCGTGGTGCGAGGCGGGAGCAAGCGAGCCGCCCCTCGCCGTGTCGACGGACGTCGGGGCGCTCCGGTACGACGCCCGTGAGCCGGAAGAAGTGACCGCCGGGGCATCCCCCGACCATCCCCCCGTGACGGACAACACACTGGCGCTGGCCATGGATTTCGCCGCCGGGGTCGGTACCCACGGCGCCGGGCAGGTGGCCGCGCTTCTGGCTGCTTCGCTGGCGGAGGTGCGCAAGCAATACATCGATGCGCCGGGACTGTACGAGGAACACCTGATCGATCTGGTCGCGCTGCAGCGTATCGGCCATCGGGTGGACGTCTTCGCGGCGGCGGAAGAGCAGTTCCACTGGCACGAGGTGGGCCATCTTGCCGCGCTGGGCGAACGGGGCCAGTGGGTCGAGAAGGTGCTGTCCGAACGCGATGCGTGGAACGAGCTGGGTACCGACCAGCGCCATGGATGGCTCGCGGTATTCGCCCGTGCCGGGACGTCGCTGGACACATCGCTGCTGCGACACTGGCCTGAGGTGGCAAGGCTCCGCGAGAGCTATCCGGCGTGGCTCGGCCTGCACCTGTCGCATGACACGCTGCAAGCATGGCAATCCATGTTCGACGCGCAGTCGCCATCCTCCCAGGACATGTACAGGCGCATGGCGTTGCCCGATTCGGCCTTTCTACCGGCCAGGGTCGCCCGTGCCCGCGAACGCGCACGAGGCAGGTCGTCCTCGTGGCTGGCGGTGCTGGTCATGTCGATGTGCGTAGGCATCGGACATCTGGTCTTTAACGGGTTCGCAGACAAACCTTCCGTGCCGTACGACCCGACGCCATTACCGGCGGATACGCCACGCCAGTGTGCCGATCTCTATCTGGAACTCGATGCGCCTGACGCGTTGGCCGGAAGGGCATCTGTGGAGGCGGAACGCCTCAAGACACGTGCGGACCGCTGCGCCAGAGCCGGGCACTGGCATCCGCCAGCGCCCGGTCGCTGATCACGGCGACAAACGCGGCACCCCGTGCTGGTCACGCTCTTCCACCGCCGTGACACGCGTATCGATACGTCCCGTACGGATCTCGGGCAGTGCCTCGGTGACCTCGCCGCGCGCCAGTGCCAGCGCGTTGCGATAGCAACGCTGGGCAATGGCGGGATTCTCTTCGCCGACGTAGACGTCGCCAAGCGCTTCCCAGGCGGCGACGCTGGGCTCGATGGCCAGCGCGCGCTCCAGCAGCGGCTTCGCCTTGCCCCACAGACGCACGCGAACGCACATACGGCCGACTGCCGTAAGCAGTGCCGCATCGTTCGGATGCGTGTCGATCCATGCCTCCGCCTTGCGCAGGCGCTGATCGATATCTTCCGCACCCATGCCGCCATAGGTGGCGATCAGCGTCGGCGACCATTCGCGACGCAGTGACGTCTCGATCTCGTCCATCGCCGCCATGATCTGACCGTGACGCGCCGCCTGCCGCGCATACGCGTCCACGGCCGCGGGCAGGCGACGCTGCCCCTTCGGCAGCTGCGACCACAACGCGGCCAGTGCCGCGCCGTCCGGCGCGCTGGCGATATACGCCGTGACGATGCGCGATTCCAGTTCGGCAAAGGCACGCGAGCCGAACTCACCGCTCTTCTGCAAGGGTTCGATCGCGCGGACCGCGCCGCGTGCGTCACCCGAGGCGAGCGAGGCTTCGGCAAATTCGATCCAGCCCGCGGGCGTGAGCGCACCGCTGTTGGCTTCGGGCGCCAGCAAGGTGGCGGCGTCGGCCGGCTTACCGGCACGACGCAACAACCGGGCACGCAACACGCGGGCGGCACGCGGCGTTTCCTGCGCGGCCTGGTCGAGTGTTTCCAGCGCTCGGGTCGACTCGCCATGACGCTCGGCGGCTTCGGCGGCGGCGAGCAGGGCGGGACCGCGAACGGAGGGGTAACGCGCCGCGCGGTTGAGGTCGCGCTCGGCTTCGCCGTGACGGCCTTCAATCAGCGAGACGAGACCATCGGAGAGACGGCGGCGACTGAGGTTGCGATGACGACGCGTCATCGCACCGAACGGCCAGCGGATCAGCGCCACGAGCGCGGTGATCGCCGCCCATGCCAGCAACAGGATCACGACGGCGGTCACCACCGTCATCTGCACGTTGGTGCCGCGCAGGTGGATCAGTACATAGCCGGGATCGTCGGCGACCCAGTGCCATGCGAACGCGGCGATCACCGCGACGAGAATGAGACCGACAATCCAGCGCCAGAGCTTCATGGCGTGGCCTTCGGCGCCGGAGCGGCGCTCGACGGAACGGCCGGTGCCGCAGGCGCGGACGCGCTGGCCGCATGGGCGGGACCACTGTTGGTGTCGCCACCCTTCAGCGCATGCACGGAACGCAGGTTGCGCAGTTCCGCGAGCGCGGCGCCGAGCTTAGGCTCCTGCCCCTTCGCCTGACTGGCCAGCAGCGCGGCGATGCGCGAACGCGCAGCCTGCACGGCGGGCGAAGCCGGATCGAAGCGGGCGGCCAGCGTGGCATCCACGCGCTTGAGCGCGGCATGGCGGCCGACATCGTCGTAGGCAAGCACGGCCGATTCCGCATGAGCCACATCCAGCGCGGCCAGTTCGCGTGCGATGCGGTCGTCGGCCAGACCCAGCGGGGTGCCGTCGTCGTGACTGACCTTGACGATGCTGCCCAGCGCGTCGCCGGCACGCTGCCAGAAATCGCGATCCTGAGCCGTGTCGTTCTTCGCGTCGGTGCTCGTCAGCGGCAGCGTCGGAATCTGAGCACGCAGGTCGGCCAGTGCCGCCAGATCGCTGGCCCGTGCAGGCGGAGCGATGCCGTTGAGCGCTTCGCGTTCGGCGGCCACGTTCTGCCGTACCGCGGAGAACGCACTGTCGTTAACCGACGCCAGCGTCTTGTCGGCGAGGTCGTAAGCAGACAGCGCGCCATTGGCGTCGCCGAACAGGGCGAAGCGTTCCTTCGCCATGCGCAGCAGCGATTCGGCTTCGTCGAGCAACATCGCGTCATGACCGCTCAGGCTGCGCTCGGACAGATTGGCTACCGCATCCTCGAGGTTCTTCGTACGCTCGGACACGCCTAGCATCTCTTCGCGTGCGGAACGATTCACGCCATCGGCGTCACCGACCCGGCGACGAAGATTGGCGCTGTCGTCGCGCAGACCGTCGACGGCGGCCTGCAGCGTGTCCACCTGCCCGCGCAGACCGTTCGCCGCGCCCAGATCCTGGCGCATGTTCCAGACGGTCCAGCCGGTGTAACCCGCCGCGCCGAGCGCGGCCAGCGAAAGCAGGATGGCAACGGCAAGCGCGCCACCCCCACGGCGTGGAGCGGGGTCGCGCGACCGTTGCGCACGGGCGGTCGGAGGCGCGGCGGCCGGGGCCGGCTGTGCCGGGACGGAATCGGTCGGTGGGGTCTCGGTCGTCATGGGCCGCATGCTAGCAGGCCGTACGCCAACGCATGGAACACATCCCTCAACGGCGCGTGAACGACACTTGGCTTGCTGCCGCGAGGAGGTCGCCCGGTAGCGCCGAAGCAGCCACCACCACGCGTTCGAAACCGACCTGCACGGCGATATCGCGCAGCCGCTCACTGCTGACGACGGCCACCGCCTGGATCAGGCGGCGCCACGCGGGAGCGATCAGGGCGCGGTGCAGATGGTCGAGCGCCTCGGCGCTGGAAAGCAGGACGGCGGAGCGCCGCGTGAGCTTGAGGAGCGGGTCGATGTGCCGACGATCCAGCCGGGGCGCTACCCGGTGATAGACGTGGATCTCCGCAAGGAGGGCGCCCCGTGCCACGAGTTGCTCACGGAGCAGCCCGCGCCCCCCTGCGGCGCCGATCAGGGCCACACGGCGGCCACGGATGTCCGCCAGCTCGGGAAGATCGAGCACACCCTCGCTGTTCTGAGACGTTTCTGGGAAGCGCGCATCGGGCAGGTTCGCGGTACGCAGGGCACGCGCCGTGCCGCGCCCGACGGCGATCACCACGGCGCGCGTGGCCAGCGGCAGCACGTCGGCGGCGAAACGCACGGCGGCAGGACTGGTGAAAATCAGGATATCGCCCTCGAGCGCACGGCGCAGATCGGCATCGACGGCGCTCGCATCCTCCGTGGCGCGCAACGAAAGGCCGGGCACGCTCACCGGAATGCCGCCGAGCTTGCGTACACGACGGCTCATCGGGCCAGCCGTGCCTGCGGGCCGGGTGATCACGACCGTGACGTTGCGAAGCGGGTGGGTACGGCTCACGTGAAAGCATCCTGCGAGTGATACGCCAGCATAGAAAGATGCGGGCCGCGTCACCAATGCCGAAGGTTGGGGCGCCATACGGATGCGAACGGATTACCTCGCCTCGTAGACTTGACCGCTTATGACTTCGATACCCGACGATCTCGCCAGCCTCGAGCGCTTCATCCTCGACGGCATCCCCCTCGCGCAGGCCATGCGGGTGCACCTCGCCGAGTTCGATGGCGAACGCCTCGTCATGACCGCCCCGCTCGCCCCCAACATCAACGACAAGGCCTGTGCGTTCGGCGGCAGCCTGGTCACCCTGATGACCCTGGCCTGCTGGAGCCTGGTCGAGGCCATGCTGCGCCGTCGTGGCAGCGACTGCGATGTCTTCGTGGCGGATTCGACGGTGCGCTACCTGGATCCGGTCTGGACCGACCTGCGCGCGGAGGCCAGTCTGGCGCCCGGCGCACGCTGGAGCTCCTTTTTCGCGATGCTCGACGGCCGCGGCAGGGCCCGCGCCGACTTCACCTGCGTCGTCCCCGGCGGCAACGGCAAACCGCTTGCCAGCATGGACGCGCGCTTCGTGGCGAAACGCCGGGCATAATGCCCGCCGACGCCTCAACGGACCCTGCCATGCGCCGACTCGCCCTGTCCTCCCTCGTGCTCGTGCTCGCGACCCTCACCGGCTGCGCCACGGACATTCGTAACCAGGCGCTCAACAGCACCCTGATGAACTACGCGGGCTCGATCCGCTGGGGCGATTTCACCGGCGCGCAGATCTATATCGATCCGGATTACGCCGAGGAGCACCCGGTCAGCCAGGTCGAAATGAGCCGGCTGGCCCAGCTGCGGGTGACCGGCTACGACGAGGGCGGCGGCCCGCGGCCCGACGGCCCGGACGATGTCGTCCAGCTGGTCCAGATCAGCGTGGTCAACATCAACACGCAGGCGGAGCGGACCGTCCTCGACCGCCAGCGCTGGCACTACGACCGCGAAAAGAAGAAGTGGCGCCTGATGACTGGCCTGCCGAACTTCACACCGCAGTGAAGCCGCTATAATCGAGCGTTTAGCCCTACTGGCACGCGGAAGACCCGATGAACGACGTTTTGCAGAAGTTGCCCCAGTTCGTGAGCAACCATGGCGCGCTGGTCGCGCTTTTCGTGGTCATCCTGATCGCCCTGATCGCGGGCGAAGTCAGCGTGCTGTTCCGCAAGTGGAAGAGCCTGACGCCGGCCGGGCTCACCCAGCTGATCAACCGCGACACCCCGCTCATCGTCGACCTGTCGGCCAGCGCCGACTTCGAGAAGGCCCACATTCCGGGCGCAAAGAACGTCGCGATGAGCCAGTTCGACCCTGAAACCCAGAAGGACCTGAGCAAGGCGAAGGAGCTTCCGGTCGTGCTGGTCGACAAGGACGGGCGTGGCGTCGGCAAGGCGGCCAACCGCCTGATCAAGGCGGGCTTCGCCAGGGTGTTCGTGCTCGAAGGCGGCACCTACGGCTGGCAGGCAGCCCAGTTGCCGACAGCGAAAGGCAAACGGTAGGAGCGCGCGCCGCGCGCGATCCCGCCACACGAAAGCGCCAGAAGTCCCTGGCGCCCCCCGGGGCGCTAGAGACCGTGGATCCCCGCGCGCCCGCGCAGGATCGCATCGAGCACATCCGGCGCCAGATCGAACGAGTCGAAATACAGCCGGTCTTCCGGAAGACCGGCCTCGACAAAGAAGTCCCGGCCCGCCGCGATCATGGCCGGCGGCCCGCTCATGTAGAGCTCCACGCCCGTCAGGTCCGGATGGTCCGCCAGCAACGCGTTGTGGACCAGTCCCTCGCGCAACCCGCCAGCCTTCGCTTCGTCCGGATCGGACAGCACCGGCGTGAAGGTAATGTTCGGCACCTTGCTGGCCCATGAGCGCGCAAGGTCGAGCAGGTACAGATCCGCGGCGATCCGCGCGCCCCAGTAGATATGCATGGGACGGCGCGTACCCAGCGCGATGAAGTGTTCGACGATGGCCTTCACGGGCGCGAAGCCCGTACCGCCGGCCATGAACAGCATGGGGCGCTCGGAATCCTCGCGCGGCACGAAGGTCCCCAGGGGCGCTTCGATCGCGAGGCGATCGCCGACTTTCAGCGACTCGTACACCCACGACGTGAAGCCGCCGCCGGGGACGTGACGCACGTGCAGTTCGATGAGCCCGTCGCGGCGAGGGCCACTGGCGATCGAGAACGGGCGATGCTTGCCGTCCTCGAGGATCACATCCAGGTACTGACCCGGCAGCCAGTTCAGCCGGTCGCCCTGTAAAGGACGCAACCAGATGCCTACGACATCGGGCGCGAGGAGGCGACGCTCGACCACTTCGGTTTCGACGCGACGATGCGGAATGTCCTCGACGGAGGCGATCTCGCGGGCGCGAATGGCGATGTCGCCTTGCGGCACGGCCTGGCAGAGCAGGATCGCGTGGTGCTCGCTCTCCGACGCCGACAACGCCATGGGCGGATTGCGCGGGTAGGCGCAGTCGCCTTCGACCAGGGTGGCCTTGCAGCTGCCGCACACACCGCCACGGCAGGAGTACGGCAGCGCGATACCCGCCCGCTGGGCGGCTTCGAGTACGGTTTCGTCGGTCTCGGCGTCGAATCGCTTGCCGGACGATGTCAGGGTTACGGTGGGCACCTGCGCATTGTAGGACAATGATGGCTTGCTCATGGGACGACCCCACGTATGGCCATCTGGAAAGACCCCATCGACCTCGCTCGCGTCAACGGCTGGAGCCGGGGCACGATGATGGAGACCCTCGACATCCGCTTCACCGACTTCGGCGACGACTGGCTGCGCGGCACCATGCCTGTCGATCACCGCACGCAGCAACCGTTCGGTCTCCTGCACGGCGGTGCCTCCGTCGTGCTGGCCGAGACGCTCGGCAGCTCCGCCGCCCTGCTGACGCTGGACGTCGAGAAAGAAGTCGCCGTCGGCCTCGACATCAATGCCAACCATATCCGCGGCGTGCGCGGCGGCATCGTCACGGGCACAGCCAAAGCCCTGCATCTGGGTCGCACCACACAGGTCTGGGAAATCCGCATCGAAGAGGAACAGGGCAAGCTGGTCTGCCTCTCGCGCCTGACCATGGCGGTGATTCCATCGCCGGGTGGCGCGCCGGGGAACCTGCGCTCGTGAGCGAAAGCGCGCCGTACGCCGCCCTGTCGCCGGATGTCGTGCTGGCCGCTGTGGACGCCACCGGCACCTGGAGCGATGGCCGGCTGTTGACGCTCAACAGCTACGAGAACCGCGTGTTTCAGGTCGGCCTGGACGACGGTGGTTTCGTGGTGGCCAAGTTCTATCGCCCGGGCCGCTGGACCGACGCGGCTATCGAGGAAGAGCATGCGTTCGCGCTCGAACTCGCGGCGGCGGAACTGCCGATGGTCGCGCCTCTCGCCTTCGATGGCCGGACGATGCTGCGCCATGAGGGTTATCGCTACGCCGTGTATCCGCGCCGGGGTGGCCGCGCGCCATCGCTCGAATCGGCGGACCAGCTCGAATGGCTGGGACGGTTGCTCGGTCGCATGCATGCGATCGGTGCGCGCCAGCCGTTTCGTGCCCGTACCACGCTCGACCGGGCGACGATGATCGACACGCCGATGCGCGCCGCGCTGGGTTCCGACCTGCTGCCCGCGCATCTTTTCGATGCGTATCGCAACGCCGCGTCGCGCGTGGACGACGCCGTGGCGAACCGCATCGAAGCGGTCGGACCGGTTCACCGCATCCGCCTGCACGGCGACTGCCATCCGGGCAACGTCCTGTGGACCGACGCCGGCCCGCACTTCGTCGACCTGGACGACGCGCGCATGGGACCGGCCGTGCAGGATCTGTGGATGCTGGCGGGCGACGACGCCATGATGGATGCCTTGCTCGAAGGCTACGGCCAGTTTCGCGACTTCGACCCGACGGAGCTGGCGCTGGTGCCCGCGCTGCGCGCGATGCGCCAGGTGCATTACGCCGGCTGGATCGCCGAGCGCTGGCACGACCCGGCCTTTCCCGCCGCGTTTCCCTTCGCGGCCGAGCCTCGCTGGTGGGAACAGCACATCGCCGACCTGCACGACATCGCCGACGACCTTTAATCACACCTTCCTGTTTTCTCGTGGAGACCGCTTTGAATTCCTTCTTCACCCGCATCATCGCCGTGTTCGAAATCGCCGGCGGCCTGTTCGGTCTGGTCCATCAGTTCGAGCGTCTGCTCAACGGACGCTTCAGCGGTGTCGATGCCATCGTCGCCGTCCTCGGCGTGCTGCTTTTCGGCTTCATCCTGATCGCCGGCGTGTTGCTGGCCAGCAACGACGGTCGCGGCACGCAGATGTCGATCTGGGCCCAGTTCCTTCAGGCGCCGCTGATCGCCACCCCGATGTTCAGCTATGCGCTGTCCAGCGGCGCCTTCGCCAACCTTTCGGTCACCCTGCAGCGCTCGCCGCACCTGGGTTTCGACTGGGCGATCGCGGAGCACGGGTGGTTGCTCGCCCTCGGTGGCCCGTCCGCCGCGCATCTGGGAATCAACCTGCTCGCCCTCGTTTCCTGGCTGGTCCTGCGCTTCGGCCGCTGAGCCCCGGTATCATGGGCGGATGAATACGCCAGCCCTGCCCGCCATCCGCCTCAAAAACGACCGCGTCCCCGGCCACCCGTGGGTCTGGTCGGCCCAGATCGTCAAACCCGACGACCGCCTGCCGCCCGGCACCGTCGTCGACGTCCACGATGCCCGGGGTCGCTTTGTCGGGCGGGGTTTCTGGAATGGCCACGCCCGCGTGGCCCTGCGCCTGCTCACCACGGACGCGGACCAGTCGATCGACGAGGGCTGGATTGCCGCCCGCATCGCGCGTGCCGTCGAACTGCGTCGCGAGCTGCTCCGTCTTGACGAGGTCAGCGACGCCTGGCGTGTCGTGCACAGCGAGGGCGACGGCCTCTCCGGCCTCGTCGTCGACCGCTACGCCAATCACCTCGTGGTCGAGTATTTCGCCGCCGGCATGTGGCGCTTCCGCGACGCCATCCACGCCGAACTGCAGAAGCACTTCCCGGGCGCGTCGCTGTACTGGTTCGCCGAGCAGCACGTGCAGCGCCAGGAGTCCTTCGACGTCCGCTCCAACGAGGCGCCGGCCGCGGTCGACGTGCACGAGCACGGCCTGTCCTTCCATGCGGCGCCGGGCCTGGGTCACAAAACCGGCTTCTTCGCCGACCAGCGCGACAACCGTCGCCGCTTCGCGCAGCTGGCGCGTGGCCGCCGCGTGCTCGACCTGTGCTGCAACGCCGGCGGCTTCGCCGTGCACGCGATGAAGGCCGGCGCCCGCGAGGCCACCGGTGTGGACGCGGACGCCGCCATCCTGGAGGTCGCCCGTGAAAACGCGCGCATGAACGGCGTCGAGGCGACGTTCGAGCAGGGCGACGTCTTCGAATGGCTGCGCGCCGCGATCGACCGTGGCGACACCTGGGACGCGATCGTGCTCGATCCACCCAAGCTCACCCGCGACCGCAACCAGGTCATCAACGCGCTGAAGAAGTACTTCGCGATGAACCGCACGGCGCTCGACGTGCTCGCGCCGGGCGGCATCCTGCTCACCTGCTCGTGCACGGGCCTGGTCGGCGAGGACGATTTCCTCGAGATGATCCGCCGCGTCGCCCTCAACGCGGGCCGCGAACTGCAGGTCCTTCACGTCGACGGTACCGGCGCGG
Source organism: Dyella sp. 333MFSha (assembly GCF_900102405.1). Lineage (NCBI taxonomy): Bacteria > Pseudomonadati > Pseudomonadota > Gammaproteobacteria > Lysobacterales > Rhodanobacteraceae > Dyella > Dyella sp. 333MFSha. Next base: position 521,781 of record NZ_FNBR01000002.1, read on the forward strand.
ACCATCCCGTAGCCAGCAACGTCCCCGAGAACCGCTACCTCAAGGCGGTGTTCTGCCGCGTGGGCTGACGAGGCGTTCACCGGGCCTTGATCGCCCGCTGGCCCACACTCCGGGCCATGTCCAGGAAGCCGCCCACCGACGCCCTCGTGGTCGTCACCGCCGAACAGGCCCACGCGAAAGCGGCGGGCCTGGTGTATGTCTGCGACACCGACGCGGGCATCACCCGATGCAAGCGCGGGCGGGCGTTTTCTTACCTCGACGCCGAAGGCAAACGGATCACCGACGAGGATGTGCTTGCCAGGATCCGTGCCCTGGCCATCCCCCCGGCGTACACCCGCGTCTGGATCTGCCCGAACGAACGCGGCCACCTGCAGGCCACGGGACGCGACGCTCGCGCACGCAAGCAGTACCGTTATCACGCGAAGTGGCGCAACGTCCGCGATCGCGGCAAGTTCGAGCGCGTCATGGAGTTTGGCAAGGTGCTTCCGGCCCTGCGACGTCGCCTTAGCAAGGACCTGGCTCTGCCGGGATTGCCACGCGACAAGGTGCTGGCTCTGATCGTCAGCCTGCTCGAGGAAACGATGATCCGCGTGGGCAACGACACCTACGCGAAACAGAACAACTCGTTCGGCCTGACCACCCTTCGCTCGCGGCATGTAGCCGTCCATAAGGGGCGCATCGAGTTCCACTTCCGCGGCAAGAGTGGCCAGTGGCGCGACGTGGAGCTGGACGACCGTCGGCTGGTGAAGATCGTGCGCCGCGTGCAGGAGCTGCCCGGCCAGCGCGTCTTTCAGTACCTCGACGACGAGGGCAACCGGCAGCCGGTGGATTCCGGGATGGTCAACGACTACCTGCGCAGGGTGACGGGCGGGGAATTCACCGCCAAGGATTTCCGTACCTGGGGCGGTACTGTGCATGCCGTAGCTACCCTGGCGGCAACGCCGTTACCGGACAAGGGCGGACAAGCGGCTTTACGCGCGACGCTGGCGGGTGCCGTAAAACAGGTAGCTTCCGTGCTCGGCAATACGCCTGCGGTCTGCCGCGCGTCTTACATTCACCCCGAGGTGTTCGAGGGGTGGCTCGTCGGCGAACTTCATCGGCATGTGCCACCTACCGGCCTCCATGCACCGCGCAAGTTGGAAGCGCTGACCCTGGCTTTTCTGCGACGGCGCCTTCGTGCGTCCGCCCGCTCCCGCTGACGCATGCGGATGGCTATAGTGCGCACACGGGGTTCGCGTTCCATTTTCCAGAGGTTGGTTTGACGATGTCGCGGTGGAAGGTGTTTCCCGTCATGTTCGGTCTGGCGACCGTGTCCGGTGCGCTGGCCCAGGAGGCGCCCGCCGCGCCCCCTTTCGCCCTCCCCGATGCGCAGAGCCACCGTGGCGTCGTCGACGACACGTGGATCGTCGCGCCGAAACGACTCCCAGGCGCGACGCTCGCGGCGGTGAAGAACTACGCGGATGAAGGTGACATCGCCGCCGGCGTCTCGCTGCGCTATCACATCGATGGCGCGGACTGGATCATCGCCGACGTGTTCATCTACCCCGCCGGCGAAGGCGATTCGTCGAAGATGCTGAAACAGGCCGCGGACGACTTCCGCGAATCGGTCGACTTCGCCGAGCGCCAGCAGATCTACCGCAACGTGTGGTGGGGAGACGAGGCTCCCTATACGGCGTCGCTGGCGGGTGGGAAGAAACTCGAGGGGCGGTTCCTGCCGATCGTATTCGATGCGCAGCAGGACATGCTGACCTCGCGCGCCTACCTGTTCTACCGCAAGCTGTACTTCGTCAAGATTCGTCTGAGCACGACGGTGGACGCGGTCGATTCCCTGGCAGAGCGCGCCGACAAGTTCATCGGCAACCTGCTCGACGGCGTCGATATCGTCAGTGTGGGCGGCTGCGGCAAGAAGATGGACATCATGGCGCTGCCGAGCGGGCAGACCGCCCCGGCGGATTTCACCGACAGCGTGAGCCCGGACGGTTTCGGCATCGCCATCAGCATGTCGAAGGCGGGTGGTGCCACGTACGCCACGCAGATGACCAGGGCGATGGCGGTTGCCGCGCGTCGGCAGCTCGCCACGGGCTGCACGTCACTCAACTACAAGCCGCCGGGTGACGACAGTGTGCGCGCGGTGCTGCACTTACGCTTCGGGCCCGAGGACTGGGGTGCCGCGCCGCGACACTGATCGGAAGAAGCGGCCGGGACGCGTCCCACGCCCGGCCGCTGTCGGTCACCGTGGCGAGTCGTTCTCAAATCCTTGAGCCGACCCGCCACCGGCGGCGACACAGACAGCATGACGGTCGTTGCCGCTTTGGCATATAGAAGAATTCTGAAAAATCGCGCGGATCGCAAGCGACCGCCTCTCCACGTCGCCCCGACTGTCGTGCCTTGTAAACTGTCGTCTTCACCCCGCCGAGCGAGCCGATGACCACGAAACCGCGACCGTTTTCCATGATCCGCGACTTCGCGCTGGCCGACTGGTTCACGCTGGGCAACGCCGCCAGCGGCGTGGGCGCCCTGTTCTCGACCATGACCTACCTGCAGGAAGGTGGCGTCTGGCACCTCTACATGGCATCGGGGCTGGTGTTGCTGGCACTGATTTTCGACGTGCTGGACGGACGGATCGCGCGCTGGCGCCAGCGCGCGTCGCTCATGGGTCGCGAACTGGACTCGCTGGCGGACGTCATCTCGTTCGGCGTCGCCCCCGCCGTCATCGGCTACGGCTGCGGTATGCAGGGCGGACTGGACCGCGCCATCCTGCTGATGTTCGTCTGTTGCGGCGTGTCCCGCCTGGCCCGCTACAACGTCACCGCCGAAGCCCACGCGAACGAGGAAGGCAAGGTGACGCACTTCGAGGGCACGCCCATTCCGACCTCGATCGTCCTGGTCGCGGTGCTCTGCGCCGCGTCGGCCACCGGCGCCCTGCACGAACGGATGTGGCTCGGCAGCGTCCAGATCGCCACGCTGGGCCTGCATCCGCTGGCCCTGATGTTCGCGGTCTCCGGCGCGCTGATGGTCAGCCGCACCCGCATTCCGAAGCTTTGAGCGGGCAGGCGCCAACCTTGCTCAGGCCGTGACCGGCCGCGCCGGTTGACGGCGCCACGCGCGCAGGCCGATCACCGCCAGCACCACGAATCCCGCGTACAACACGGCCGTGACCGGCAGTGCCTTGTAGATGTATTCACCGACGTAGAGCACGTCGACGACGATCCAGAGCCACCACGCAGCGACGTGTCGTCTTGCCTGCCACCATTGCGCGACGAGGCTGAACGCGGTGAGCCCGGCATCGAGCCACGGCAGGGAGGCGTCGGTCCAGCGATGCATCGCGTAACCGAGGGCCAGTGCCGCCGCCGCGCCGACCGCGAGGTGTGTAAACGCACTCCGACCATCCAGATCGGCGACGCGGACGTGACCGCTCCCATCCAGATTGCGTCGCCAGCGATGCCAGCCGTAGAGGATCAACAGGGCGAAAGCGATCTGTAGCAGCGTGTCGGAATAGAGCCTGGCGTCGACGAAGATCCACGCGTAGGCGATGACGGAAACCAGCCCCACCGGCCAGCACCACGGACTGCGTCGCGCCGTGAGCCACACGGCGGCTGCGCTCACCAGCGCGGCCGCCAGTTCGAACCACGACAGCTCAAAGTTCATAGGTCACCGAAAGGCGGGCCAGGCGCGGCATGCCGGGGAACAGGTAGGCGTCGCCGCCCGAGGTACCCGTGTCGCGCCAGTAGAAGCGATTGAAGACGTTATCGACATTCAGACGCCATGTCATCGCATGGCCGCTCACGGTGGTCGCGTAACGAAGCCCGGCATCGAACACATGGTAGCCGGGCACGCGCGTGGCGCCGTCCGGCGTCGCCACATTGCTGCTCGCGTAACGCCAGCCGCCCAGCACGGCGAGTCCCTGAACGAAGGGCAGGCTGTAGTCGGCATAGACGGCGGTACGCCAGCGCGGCACGTTGACTACCTGGTGGTCTTCATAAGACGGCGCGCCGGTATTTTCCGCACGCGCGCGGATCGCATTGGCGCTCGCCGTGATACGCAGCCGGTCGGTGACCTGCCCGGCAACGTTCAACTCGACGCCCGTATGCACCTCCTGTCCCTGCTGGACAAAGGTGAAGCCTTCGGCTGTGTCATCCGCACGTGCAAACTGATACGACTGACGGATGCGATACAAGGCGGCCTGCAGGTCGAGCACATCGCTCACGGCATATTTCACACCCGCCTCGACCTGGCGCGAATGCAGCGGTGCGAGCGTCGTGCCGCCGTTGGAGGTCCAGTAAGGCGCTTCTCGACCGAGCGAGATGCCTTCGCCGTAACTCAGGTACGTCGTCAGCGGCGTTGTCGGCTGCCACAGCACCGCTGCCTGCGGCAGCGTCTTCGTCTCACGTGTGTCGCGCTCGAGTGCGCCGGTGTCGTCGTAAGCGCGCTCGTCCAGCTTGACCAGGCGCGCGCCGGCCAGAACCTGCCACTGCTCACCCATGTGGATGCGATCGATCGCGAACAACGTGCGCTGCCAGCTGGTCAGGCGACGCACGGACGCGCCGGGCTGGTTCGGCGACGGGTCGAAAACGGGCACGACGCGATCATCGATGTTGGCCGTGCCGACATAGTCGTAGACGTAAGGACGCTGGTCGACCGTGCGACGGAACGCGCTGGCGCCGAGGTTGATCTCGTGATCGAGCGCACCGGTGGCGAAGCTGCCCGTGACCACGCCACGCACCTCGTCGTTCTGACGCGTGTCATCGGGGCTGCGGTAGTCATAGACGTCGTAGTCACCGTTCGGTGCGAAGAAGTAACCGGGTGTGGCACCCGATGCGCACGACTCGGCGTAGAAGCACCCATAGGCGAACGCGACGTTGTCGTCGATCACCGTATGGCTGTGACCCACCGACACCTGCGCGTTCCATGTGTCGCTGAAGCGGTAGTTGAAGCGCAGCGAGGTGTTGCTCGAATGGATACCTACCGGTCGTTGCCAGGGCTGGTAGCCGAGCAGTCGGGTGCGACTCGGGTGCGCCGGAATCGCCGTTCCACCGAGCAGCTGATAACCCGATGCGGAATTGCCACCGCTGGTCTGATAGTCGGTGTCGAGGAGCAAGGTCGCCTGTTCGTTGATTTTCCAGTCCGCGCCGAGCGACAAAAAGCTGCGACGCCCGTCGGTGTGTTCGATGGCACCGTGCGTCTTTTCGTTGGCGGCATTCACCCGCACGCCGAACGACGGGGTAAACCATGTGCCAAGGTCGAGCGCTTCGTAGCTCGAGCCGTGCGAGTCGGTGCCGAGCGTGAGGTTGTGCACCTCGGCTGGACGCTTGCTGACGTAATTGACCAGGCCACCCGGCTCGACCACGCCCGCCTCGAGACCGCCGAGACCCTTCAGTACTTCGACGCGCTCCTTACCCTCCAGCGCCTGCAGCTGCTCCGCGGACATCATCATGCCGTTGAAGCGAAAGCCTGTCGCGAGATCCAGCGGAAAACCGCGGATGGATACGTCCTGGTAGTAACCCGCCGGCGCGTAGTTGTCGTTGATCGCCGCGTCTCCGCGCACCAGCTCGCTGAGCGTGCGCGGCTGGCGATCGTCGATCTGTGCGCGGGTGATCACGGTGATGGCAGCCGGCGTGTCGTGCAGCGCCGCGCTGCCGAAGCTGCCGAAGGTGTCCAGCTGCGAGTCCGCGGCGTGGTAGCCGTCGGTCGCCGACGCGTGCACGTCGATGGTCGGCAGGGTGCGGGCCTGCTGCTGCGGGGCGGCATGGTCGTCCGAGGCCTGGGCCAGCGGAGCGAGGGCGAGCAGGGCCAGGGCGAGCGGGGTACGGGCAAGAGTCATCGTCGTCTTCGGGTTCACGGACGAAGCGACGGCGAACCACGCCGCCCGACAGGGCGTTTGTGGTTCTGCAAGCTCCCTACGCCGGTACTAACCGGGTCAGGTTCCAAGGGACTCTCTCAGCCCGGCGTATGCCGGGCACCCCCGCTTCTAGAACGCCTATTGAAGCACGAAATGTCAGCGCGCGTGACGGAGGGCGTCGAGCAGTCCCTGCCCTTCGGTCCCGGCGAACCAGCGGGCATGGCCCAGCAGGAAGGTCCGATAGGCCACGTCGGCGTGATCGCGGCGCCGCGTGATGCCTTCGAAATACTGCACCTCGGAGAGCGCGAAATCCACGTGGACGACGGGCAGGACATCGGCAAGCGCGGCCAGGTCCGCCGGAGCAAGCGGCCGGACGGACCGATAGCCGTCGAGCAGGCCGAGAGCCAGATCGATACGGGCAATCCCGCCCCGTTCGATGTCGAGCCACGCGATGGCGTTCCGCTCGATCGCCGTAGCCAGGTCGAACAGTGCGAACGTGCGCGCGGACAGGCCGAAGTCCAGCACGTCGGTGATTCGTCCCGCATCGCTCGCGTCGCTCCAGCAGAGATTGGAAACGTGCCAGTCGCCGTGAGTCCACAAAGGCGTTTGTCGCGCTACGGCCAGGGTCGCAGCCTGCGTCCAAGGGCCGAGAACCGTACCCACGTCGTCGCGCCAGTCGCGCTCGCTCAGATAGGCGGCGAGCGCCGGCCGTCCGGGCAGCTGTCCGGCCAGTACCGAGACGGGGTCGGACGCCGAGAGCATCTCGGCACGGGCGACCAGCAGGTGGGTTCCCCGCTGCGGCGCATCGTAGCCTTCCGCCGCAAGGTGCAGCCGCGCGAGCATCGCACCCGCGGCATGCGCATGCGCGGCGCCGCCCGCGGGCGACCACGAAAACGCGTCGCGGTAGACATCGTTCCCGGTCGCGGAGCGATGCACTTCGTAGACCCAGTCGCCCCTGGACACCGAGGAGCGGCCGGTCGCGTCAGCGAGGATGTGCGGCACAGGGATACCGCCGGCCCGCAGGTGCGCCGCGAAGCGATGTTCTTCGGCCAGCGTCCGCTCGTCGCGCAGGCTCATGTGGTGCCGTTTGACGAAGACCTCGCCACCTGCGGTGGTGACGCGTGCCGCTGCCGAGAGCGGACGCGGGCTGTGCCAGACGATGGCGTACGGCCCCTTCAGCGAGGGATAGCCGTCGAGCAGCGACGCCACCTCGTTTTCCGCCAGCGGCGGCCAGTCCGGCGCCTGCTGGTCGCCCGCGAGGCCGTGGGAAAAGTGGACTTCGTCGCTCATTCCGCCAGTGTATCGAACCCGCCATGCTCGTCTCACCCGCGCGCGAAATCGGCAAATTTACCAATTCGCCGTTTATTCGATGGCGAGCGGGCCGATAACCCTTCAAACTAAGCATGCCGAGAGCGGAAAGCGTCGCTACCGACTGCTCCGATCGGCCACCCGGGAGGCAAAAGGGGTCGAATGTGCGTGCACTGAACAAGGATCCGTTGGTCTGGGGGCGCTATGTCGCCGTCGCGGGCGCGTATGCCGCCTGCTACGAGCTCACGCGCAACTTTTCATTTTCGCACTGGATGCTTCCTGCCGGCCTGCGCCTGGCCTGCCTGCTGCTTGTTCCCCGTCGCTTCTGGCCCGCGCTCGCGGTCGGCGAAACCCTGCCCGTCGCTGAAATGGCTGCGCTGCATGCGCACGCGTTCGGCGTGCTCTGGGCCTGCCTCGTCTCGATCCCGACGATCGGCCTGTGCATGCCCGCGGTGATGTGGATCCGGCGTCATGCGGACCTGCGTCGCGCCGACGGCCAGATCAACATGAACATGATCATGGTGGCGACGCTTGCCTGCGCCCTCATTGGCGGCGGTGCCAGCACCTTTACGCTGTCGATCGTGCAGATGGGCGACGGGTCGCCCAATCCCGTGGTCGAAGTCCAGGACTTCCTGATTTATTTCCTGGGTCAATACCTGGGCGCGCTTACGCTGACGCCGACCATCATGGCGATGCGCGAGCGCATGGCTGCCCTGCCCGGTGGCATCGTCACCTGGCAAGCCGTGCGGTCCAGCCCGCTGGCACGCGATACGTTGCTGATCGTCGTACCCTCGCTCGCGATCCTGATCTTCCTCGCGTCACAGGTCGTCGAAGGTACCGCCGCGCTGCAGAGCGTACGCATGGCGATGGCGGTTCCCGTCATCCTGCTGACCTGGCGGCACGGCTGGCACGGCAGCGCGGTGGCCGGCATGCTCGCGAGCATCGCTCTCGCATCGACATCGTCGTTCCTGACGGAGCCGCTGATGATCCAGGCGCAGGTCGTGCTGTCGCTGGTGATCTTCACGTCCCTGCTGTTCGGTGTACGAGTGGCTCGCCGCATCGCGGCGAACCACCCGGTGGTACTGAAAGGCGCCTGCCGGGAACCCAGTCAGCGCTGACCGAAAGGTCCCAGGCGGAACGACGCCCCGGTCTTTCCCTCGTGCTCGATCACGGACCGTGACCATTGCAGTCGCGCACCGTGGGGCATTCGCCGGCAAGACGAGCCGTAATACGCACGGTTCCATCCGGCTGCGTGGCGGCCTTCACCTCGACCGTGCCGTCGTTATAGACGGTCTCCGACGTGCCACTGGCCGGGGTGTTCAACGGTTCGTCCGGCGTGGAGACGCCGGACGCGTCGGAACCGACCGGCGTACCCACCAGCGCGTAAGGCGTGCGGGCGACCGCACCGCGCACCTTCCCGCTCGCGTCGTTGACCTGGATATACCGGGTCGTTCCGCGCTGGAAGACATAGACGTGGTAGTTGGGGCTGGCGCTGACGTCGGTCGTGTTCGGCCAGGACTGACCCAGTCCCGACAGAGCGGTCTGTGCGTGAGCGGCCCCGAGGCCGAGCGAAGCGACGACGAGGCAAGCGAGCGTAGAGCGGGCAAAGCTGCGCATGGTGGATCCTCCTGGGCTGTGTGGAGCAAGTCTGGGCGCTGTGCGCTACAGATCCTGCGACTCGGTCAGGGCAGTGCCATGACCGATTTATCCACTTTCGCCCATCGCCAGAGGCCCCTGTCGGGCGGCTGCCGATTACGCTCACAGCTGTACCTTCGCCGGGCTCCCTGGCACGCCTGGGGTTCACCATCGTGAGGATCACGCGCGCGCAGAAAAAGAAAAGCCCCCGATTTCTCGGGGGCTTTTCAGTGGTGGCTGGGAGACTAGGAACTTACGTCACCTGCCACATCCCGCGGCCCTGCTGGCTCTGCGGAGGGGGCAGCCGTCCAGGATTTGTCCCAGTGAGTTGACCCACGGTAATGTTAGCAGGTTAAGTTCACGGCGCAGCCTGCTGTCACTCTGAAACACTTCATTACTTAGGCTTCCGTTTTTTCGTGAGTATCGCGCCCGAGTCGTTCGAGGCGTCAGTATCCTCGCTTGCTTGCTGCTTTGGCATCCGCATCTTGGTCCAATCTTCCGCCAAAGCCTGTCGGGCCCGCCCGCGCTTCACAAATTCTTCTTGCACCATGTCTTTGGGGATTCTGCCATTCCTAGGCCGAGGGGCACCTGGCAAAGCGACTTCAAGCATCGGCATTCGCCTCGAAAGCTTTCCGGTTGCCGCTTCAGAGTCCCTATCGCTGAGAGAAAGCCAGCCAAATTGGGGGCTTAGCACTTCTGATGCCCCGGAGGTTAGAAGGAATGCCAGCTCAGCCTTGGTCAGGATCTCCAACTGCATCGATGCCCTGCCAGAAACGCCTTGGGCTTGCTCTCCGGCATACGCTTTTCTAATTTCATCAAGCTGCGCGACGGTATAGGTCGGGAGGCCGTCTTCAACATAGGTTAGATAATGCATCCAATCAAGACACTGAGTGTCGTCAGGCGCAGCGGGGCGGCCAATTGCATTCAAAACCTCGTGACCATAACGCACAAGCCGCTCAAACTGAGACTCCTCCGATAAATTCCCATCCGCTGGGGCGACGCGATGCACATTAAGAACTTCTGGAGTCAACGCCTCTGGTCGCTTTGCTTGAAACACCGCAAGCCGATGATTGTTAGAGCCGATGCTTATCATCAGTCCGAAGTCGACTCCGGTGCGCGACTCTGAGTCAAAATATCCCTTGGTTTTACGGTAGCGCAGCCAAGTGATTTCTTGGCCGCCTTCGGACTCGATTCGACTAGCCCATGCCGCATTGGCAGCAATCGCCCCTAACAAGGCGCCCGTGACCGTTTCTTCGTCCGCCTGCGCAATAAGAACCCCGCAGGAGAGGTCCAGGCAGGCTGACTGTAAAATCATTTGCAACATGGATGGAACGCCATCAGGGTTTAGGCTGCTTAGCTCTCTCTCTAGCGCCTCGCGCATTCCCATATGCATTCCTTGTTGGTTAGGACCCGGATAATATGTCCTAAAGGGCAAGCACTCAAATCATGGCTAGCTTTTGCGAAAAAAGTGGGCGAAGTTTGACCCGAAGTTTAAATTAACGGCGGGTTCCACAATTCGTGACATGGCCATTCTCCAGCACACGGGCTGCTTCCACGATTTGAAAATTTGGGCGCTGAGCCTGTCAATGACGTAAGGGTATCCAACCGATTCCCCGTCAATCCAAGCTCGAACATGGTCGGCCTCCGCTCTGCTGACTCCATCTCGTTGCAGGGCTATGCAACGTGCTAACTCACGCTCCATGAGAATGCGGTTTGAGAGGTGACGCCAAAAACGCCAAAGCTCTGCCAGGGAAGAAAAGTAGGTGGTCTCGTAGCAATGGAATCCGCTGGTCAGTAGCCAGCCGCGTGAAGCCCCGCCGTCGAAGCGGGCGAGAGTCAAACCAAGCGAACCGAAGAAGCAAATGCTGGCGGCGGCGTTCATGGGGGGATCCGAGTCCTAAGTCCTACTGGACTCGATCCATACCGTACCCTTGGCGCTTGGCAAGGTCCTAACGGGCGCCGCCGTTCTCTTCTTCGCCGGCACTGCCGAGCTGTGCGTCGACGCGCGCCCCGAACGATGTGAGTGAGTGCCCACACGCCCTGCTCCAGTCCAGCAGTTGGAGCCCATCCAGCCGTTTTTGTCCCGTCTCCGCCTGGCTCACATAGTTCTGAGACCGGCCCAACCGGCCAGCCAAGTCAACTTGGGTCAGCCCTGCCTCGACCCTGAACGCACGCAGCGTCTCGCCAATGACCGCGTACTCCGGCCGGGCGTGGGACTTCTTGGCCGTCGTCTTGGGCGGCTTGGGTGGCAGGCGTGACATCGGCGAAACCCGCTAAGGTGGCGGGTCAACAAGCTATACACCTGCTGGAGGTAAACCTAACGGGTTTATCGCTTGTTCAAATATAGCTATTGGGTTTACGTTAGCGTTTGCTCCAGGCACGCCGACCGCCTTCTTCGCGTCGGCACGAACAGGGGCAATCCATGAAAGCATTCATCCTTATGGCCAGTCTGGCGGTTGCAACCGGGCTCGCCGGCTGCGCCACCACAACTGGTCGCGCTTTCGACCAGGAAGCGGCCAGCCGTTTCGCCGACGGCAGGACCACCCAAACCGAGGTCCGCACTGCTCTCGGCGAGCCTGAAACGAAACAAGACCGAGGGGATGGGAGCAGCCTGTGGCTCTACTCCTACTCGGAATCCAAAGCATCGGCTCGGGACTTCATCCCGTTCGCTGGCGGTGACAACCACCCTCGCCGTCAGATGCTCAGCTTGGTGTTTGACCGCCGCGGCATCTTGGAAAGCCATACCTCGGCCCAAAGCCAAGACTAAGTAAGGAGACCGACATGGCGATTGGATTGCTGGTTTTGGTGATTGCGCTGGCCCTGGCGATGGCAGCCAAGAAGTCGCCCAAACAGGTGGCGACCTGGGCCGTCGGCGGTGCCGGGGTCGGTGGCTTGGTCAGCGCCACGGGTCTGCTACCGTTGTTTGGTTTGACGGGCGTCGGAGTCGGCTTGGCGTTTGGGGCGGTGGCCGGATTCCTCCGCTCCTTGCACCACGCGCCTCCAAAGCCGTCACGGATGAACTTTGATGCCACCCACGTTCACGACAACATTGCGCTGAACGAGCATAAGGCTCAGGTGTGGGTGCGTGATGAGCAAGGGCGGGAGGTCGTCCTGGAGGCGAGGGAAATTCGCAACTGGACGCATTTGTGGGTGCCGGACCGGGGCTACAAGGCAAAGAATCGGCTTCAATTGCAAACCACGCGACTGGATACCCCGGTGCTGACGGCACGGTTCGAGCGCCACCCGGCGACCATCTGGGGTGCCCCCCGCAACGCCGCGGAAGCGGAAGAGTGGCTCGGGCGCCTGGGCGCGTTTCTGGACCGCTGACCCTCTGCCGATCCCCTGCGTGGAACCATTCACTCATACCGCCGCAAGGAAGCTTCCCCATGATGTCCCAGTCCCCCGCCGAGCTGGCCTTCGCTGCACTCCTCTCCGACGCCGTGGCATTAAACGGCGCACTTGGAGCGCAGCGGTGGCCGCAGGCTCGGCACTTCGTGCGCATGCTCGCCACCCGGGCACCCCACACGGGACACCCGGAAATCCGCACGGCCGCCCTTGACTTGCTCGCGACGCTGGACGCCTCGATTCATCCCGAAGCAACCGCATGGCGGGCCCGGCTCAACCATCTAAACGGAGCGATTGACCGCGCACTCGACGATGCTGACGGACAGCCCGCTTAAAAGCGATTCACGCACTGACCGGTATCGTGATTTCCGAGGCTGCCGTGAGGCGCCCCTCCCGTAGCAGACGGCGGCTCCCCCCGCTCTTCTGCCGTCGATGGATTCCACCCCAAGCCCGCAGCCCCCTCTGCGGGCTTTTTCATGTCGCTCGACCTGGCCAATTTTGGAACTCTGAGTTGCGGTTTCAAGCTGTCGCGATGTCTTCCGTATCCGCGATGCGTTGGAACTCTTTGAGGTACTCGGGTCGGTGTTTTGCAAGCCACCGTAGCACGGCAGCGTTGCTCAGCCATTTTGCAAGGTGGCCCTTGATGACGGTCAGATGCAGCACATCGGGACCATAGGAATCTTCGACAGCGCTGGTTTGGAGTTGCAGCGCTGCCAGCTCGCGCTCAATGCGCGCAATGCTTCCTGCGGTGGCCGCATTCTGACTGCCCGACTTCGTTTCGGCCGCCAGCATGGCTGGAGGGGTCGCGGCAAGCATGGCGTTGGCAAATTGGACGGTGTAGTTCCGGTTGCCCACCATCAGCTCGGCCGCCTCGATCTGCCGAACTGGCTTCATTTGCCGCAGGATGCCGAATACCGTGCCTGGGCAGGGACTGTCGGCCAACAGCACCACGGCGTCCTCGCACACGCCATTGAGCAGCCGAAACTTTTGCCGGATGGTCTCCGGCGACAGGGCCAGCGACTTGGCCAAGCGCTCCGCGGACACCCCGCGCTCCATTGCTCTCACAATCATGCGGTGGTCTTGAACTGCTGACAGCCGACTTACCCGCTTGTTGTACGTGTAGGTGTCGTCGTCGGACGACACGAGGCAATCCACCTCGGCCCACCCCAGGTCACGAATCGCGACCAGCCGCAGGTGACCGTCGACCAGGTAAAACTGTCCAGGTTGTTTGGGGGCCCGGGTGACCACCGGCGCCTCGACCAGTCCGATTTCTTCGATGGACGCCAAGATTTGCTGATACTTCAGCGTGTCCTTGATGCTCGGCCGCACGACTTTCAACGGCAGAATGTTGGCGAGTGCAACTCGCACACATGCTTCGGCAAATGCCGTCCGGACCGCAATCGGCTCCTCTCCCCTTCCCGTGACTTGGTTCATGAGGCCACTCCGTTGATGCGTTCAACCAGAATTTTGGGCAACGAATCCATCTTTTCCGTCGACAGCAGTGCCACAAAATCAGGGTTGTCGAGCAGCTCTTTGATGGCATGCGTCGCGAACACCAAGCGCTCGCTTACAAAAGCCGCTTTCTTCACCACCAGTCGCTGCCGCTCGGCCTCTTTCTCGAACAGTCGACGGATGTCTGCCGCGGACATCGGCTTGCGTTCGCGGGGGCCGCCCGGCTTATTCACCCGGAGTTTCGGGCTGCGGCGCGCCCGGGTCTCAAGCAGCCGCCGTAGACGAGACAGCTTCTTTCCCCGAAAACCCTGTTCGTACGCGTCCGCCAGCATGGTCTGAATCTCGCCGGAGCTGCTGCGGGCAATGTCGGTGGCCATACTCAGCGGAATAAAGTCACCCTCCACCGCCGCCAAGAGCTTTTCTTCGCCTTTGTCCAGCAGATTGCCAATCATGTTCACCCAGGCCGAGCTGACCCCGATGATGTCGGCAATGTGCTGGTCAGAATGCCCGCGCTCACGCAGCCGCCCGACTTCACGCATGAAGTCGATACCATGGTGCTGCCTCCGCGCGACATTCTCGACCAGGCTCATGACCAGGCAGTCCTCCTCAGACGCATTGACCACCATGGCGGGGACCGTGGTATGCCCCAAGGCCGTCAGCGCCTCAAGCCGGCCCTGCCCGCACACCAGGTCATACGGCTCGACGCGGTCCAGACCCTGATGACGGGCGACCGTGACGGGGCGCTTGAGGCCCACGCGCTGGATGTTTTCGATGAGTTCGCGCTGCAAGCGCTTGCTGCGGCTGCGCGGGTTCAGCACATGGATGTGTCGAATCAAGATGTGCTCGACCGTCGGTGCATCCGAGATGGAACTGATGTCCGCGCTCATGCAACCTCCCGTAACCGCACCCGAGCAGCTAAGGCGCTCAGGATGCTCAGGTCTTCAAAGCAATAGCCGTCGATGAAGGGCGAATTCTCATAGGTCAGGTGCTGGGGCCACGCGGCCGTATCCAGGCGCGGAATCAGGTAGTAGTCCCGTGCCGCTTCGTTTTGCTCGTCCATGCGCACGGCAACGGTCAAGTCGGGGCGCAGGCTCGTGTCAAACCGCACATGCCACCGCAAGCTGCCACTAGGCGTGATGGAGCTTCGCGAGACCACCACCGAGGCGGTCCATTCGTCGTTGACCTTGATAAGGTCCGTGTTCGGGTCGCGACGCGTCGTTCCGCCGTGGTCAATCAAGGCGGCAACAACGTCGTCGACCAAGTGCGGCCGCCACTGACGCAGACGCCGGTTAACCTCGAGATATTCGTAGTCGCGCCCGGAGTCATAGCCGATGAGCGCATACGCGCGAACAAGGCCCGAGAACCGCGCGCGATAGGCCGTGCTGGATGGCATGTCTTCCTGCTCGTCGATGACGAGCCCCGATAGCATGCCGACGCGGTCCAAGAGCCGCCGCAGCAAGTCCAGCATCTGAGCATCATCGAGGCGCACCGACCGCTCGGCGATGATTTCCCGGACGCGGAGGAACGCGGCCGGCGACACGAGCCCTTCGAAGGCTCCATCGCACCGCACCCAGCGCTCGGGCGGGTTCTTGGTCGAAGGTTTTTTAAGCTTGCCCGATGTTCGCGCATACACATTGTTGCCCAGGTACTTCTCATTCGTGAGCACCTGATGCACGGTGCCACGGGTCCACGGGCGGTCCCAATCGGTGTTTAGACCCTCCGCATTCAACTCGTCCGCGATGACCTTCTCGGATTTGTCTTCGCGCAAGAAGGCCTCGTAAATCCGGTGTACCACCGCGACCTCATCCGGCGGCCCGGCTACGAGCACCACGCGGTCGGTTTGGATGCTCTTGTGCTGGCCTCGCGTCAGGATATCTTTGAACTCTCGCCGCTCGTTGACCAGGGCACGGCGCAGCCCGATTCCAGCGGACCCACCCTGGTGAAACCCCATCTGCACGAGCCGGCACTGCCCGGCGAACACTTTGGCCGATAGCTCGCGGCTGTACTCAGCGGCCATTGACCTTTTTACGCCTTTCACAATGGTGGCCAACGGACTGCCGTCGTTTTCAAACGGCTCCGCGCAATACACCACTCGCACGCCAGCCTTGGTGCATAGGTACTCGTAGTGGGCCGCTTCGTCCGAATTCTGGAACCGGCCCCACCGGCTCACATCGAACACCAGAATGACCTCGAAGTCGACGCGGCCGGCTTGGACATCGGCAAGGAGAGCCTGAAGGCCAAGTCGGCGGCCAATCTCCAGCCCACTCTTGCCCTCGTCCTCATACGACCGAACGATGGTCATGCCGTGTTGCGCGGCATACTCGCGGATGGCCGCGGCCTGGTTGGCCGTAGAATATTTTTGGTGGTCCGTCGACATGCGGACATACTCGGCCGCGCTAACGGTCGGCGGATCTTCGGCGGCACTGCTGAATGACGCGGGTGCCATAAGGCACCTCAACTGCTGCAACTTGAGCTGCCGAAGCTACGCCGAGTCAGGACTCACTGTGTGATACAGGTCTCAATTTGGCAGTTGTTCATCCGATGACCTCGCATTGCGAAGAAGCCCCATGCTATTGACCGAGCCGCGCGCTAGACCGCCGCCTCCGAGGCGGGCGGTAGGGCAAGCGCTCAACTACAGCTTCTTGGGCGTCAGCATCAATCTTAGCCAGACTAACGCTCTTGAAGCCGCGCTCCAGCAACCGGGCGGTCACGGTCTTCAACACAACCTTCGCAAAGAATGGCAGCCGCACGCCCGGCCTCTCTCGGGCATCGATGATGGCGAAGACTACCCGGTAATCTGCCAGCGTCCTCGGCACCTTTGTAGAGGCACCTTCACAACACAGTTGGTGTGCGTCTGCGAGCTTTTCATTCGCCAAATCGAAGTAGGCCTCGCTGGAGTGCAGCAACTCGCCGGATACCAAACCTTGATTGAAGCAATGCCCAAGCACAGCTGAACTGCCGTATCGCTTGACGTGAATCAACTCGCCTTGTCCGTAAAGGTCGCAGAACTCGATGCGGCCGTGGACACCTCCCACGTGGAGAAGCTTCTGGTCCATGAGGGCCCACCGCGCGGGGTCGGCTTCGGCGACCTCCTCGTTGTAGTCGCCTTCATTCTTGTGCCGGTAGACCGGGAAGGCCTTCTCATAAGCAGGGATTTGCGCCACAGCAGCGTCGACAGATTGCACGAAGTTCGTGTCAACGCGGAACCAGCGACCGGCAGAGAGGACAAATGAACCCTCGTCGGATTTCAACTCGCAGTGCAGGCACCGGTAGAGCGGCCAGCGCTCGAGAGCACGCTCGTCCGCGTCGACAGCGAACGCATAATGCGAACGCAAAAACTCAAGGGAAGGCACCTCTCCCGCGAACGCACGCATGGCGTCTGCGAGCCGGAGGTCGGGTAACACTCCAGCACGTTTAGATAGATTGAACTTAAACCCATCAACGGTGGCCCAATCCACGATGTCAGGCATCGCCATCCAGCAGTCGTCGACCTCGGCTCCCGCCGCCCACGCCTTCGAAAGCTTCTCAACCAATGCGTTGTCCAATTCGGTAGCCTGGTGCCCGCGGGCATCGAGCTGACGCACCTGGTCGACCCAGGGGAAATTCTCCTGATATGCCTTTGAGCCAAATTGCTGGAGGTAGCGGCACAGCAGCCCTGGCAGGTCCGCGATGTTCGCCGTGGTCACCACGGTCAATGCGTCTGCTCCCGCCATGCGCCGCCCCAAATCCTCGTCCAACGGTTGCCCGACTAGTCCGCGGATGAGGTCTCGCTCGATGTCCACGCCGAAGCTCAATACGGCGCTCGCTTGGTTGGTCTGGACTCGGCTGTTTTGGTCGTCGACGAACCGCCGCTTGTCAACGCTGCGCAAGGCATCCGGAGCAATGGAGTTGATGGTTACAATCAGCCCAAATCGCTCTTCGTAGCGGTCGGGATGGAGCAAGAAGCGGCCTTGGCCGAAGGTGATGGCAAACCAGCGTTCGTTGACGCATACCATGAACACTGAGGACGAGGATTGAACCTTACCCAGCCTCTCCTTCTCAACATAGGGCGCGAAGAGGTCTGCCCATTTCGGAGAATCCGCATAGGTAGGCTTGACGAACAACACGCCGTATTGGGACATGCCGTCAGCAATGGTGTGTGTTTCTGCACCGTCGATGACAGCATCCTTGGCCGACTGCACGGAGTCGCGCATCAAGTAGATGGTATAAGTGTTCACGCCGCTCCCCCGCAGACTGTGCACACGGGCAGCATCCCGCGTAGCCCCTGACAGCTGCGCTGATTACATGTAATACATGCCGCAACAGCAGCGCCCGCAATCGATGCGCGTTATCGGCAAATTTATCGGATGCTCCGGGGTAGTTGTTGCAGGGTCCCCGATTGAGTCTCGCGAGCGGAAACGTCAGACGTTGCTGCAGGTTGCGCAACCTTTAGAGAACACTCTTTAGGACTCTGCTATTTCGCCTTGCCTGCTAAAGGGAAAAAACCGAAGCAGAAAAATTGAGGCGTGGCGGGCACATGGCGTGACTCGCGTGAGAGATAAGCCTCAACCTACCGTTTAAGCAAGGCATGTCAACGGCTTGGGCGAGCAATCGCAGCAACGCACGTCACAGTTTCTCGGTTGCTCATCGAATGCGGGTGGTCGCGTCAGTGATTACGCAAATACGGATGCCAAACGCATCATTCTTTCCGCTTTTGCGCCATTGACAGCCGGGCAGTCTGCCCTAGAAGGACACTCCCTGAATTGCCACGGAGTTTCAATGTTTAGCGAGTATGGCGGCACATCGCCGGTGCAGGAGCACCTCTACGATGTCGTAGCCACCCCTTCGGGCGTCCGCCTGTCTCCGAACTGCGAGCGCGGCCATGAACTGGTCGTCGAACTGATGGCACGGCTGGGACTCTTCGCAGAGTCCAGCGCACCGATGACTGGGGTGCCTCCCCAGCCCACGGTTAGCGCTGCGCCAGCGACTACTGCTCCCTCCCTCGCTGCTGTGGTGAACTCGGCACCGCCACGGGCCGCGTTGGTGAAACCAGCGGCTGCGCCGGTCGCTGCGGCGGCCGTGCCCGAAGTAGCCATCGATGACGACGCATCCCTTTCGCGCCTGACCACTATGCATCTGAGCAACATGGACCGCGGCGGATTGAAGAACCGCTCGTCCGTTCGTGAGCGGCGATACATTCTTGGACTGCTCGAACAAATCATTGGCGACAAGCCGGTAACGGCCGTTACCGCCGCCGACGCTGAGATGTTCGCCGACACCCTATCCCAGTGGCCCGCGTATCGGCACAACCATGCAGACTTCGCGCACATGTCGCCTGCGGCCATTGTGAAGCGCACGGAAGAACTGGAACTGCCTACCATTCAGCGCAGCACGCAGGCCAAACACATCAAAGCCATCAATGCCTTTTTTGCGTGGTGCATCGAAGCAGGACTGCTGACCCAAAACCCGTTTCGGTTCATCCAAATGTCTCGGTATCGCGAGCTGATGCCGCGAAAAAAAGAGCCGTTCACGGAGGAGGATATCAAGGCTCTGTTTTCGACCAAGCGCATTGCCGCGTGCGACCGGCCGCACAAATTCTGGGTGCCGCTCATCGCGATGCTGACGGGTATGCGCGTCAACGAGATTTGTCAGTTGTTCCGAAAAGATGTCCGGGTTGAACGGGTGCGCGACACGAAAGGAGTTGAGCACGCCATTCTCTGCTTCGAAGTGACTCCCCATCGGAAGAATCAGCGCCTCAAAACACCTTACGCACAACGGCTCATCCCCGTCCATTCGATGCTGCTCAAGCTAGGCTTTCAAGACTATTTGGAAGATTTGGACAGGCTAGAGGCTGTCCACCTGTTTCCTGGGCTCAATTGGTCCGGCGATGGCCCAGGCCGCGCCATGACGCAGTGGTTCAACGCTAAACATCGCCGGCAAGAAGCAGGCATCGATGTGCCGACGAAAACCCTGCATTGCTTTCGCCACACCATCAACACGCTGGCCGACCGCTGCTCCATCCCGGACAGCATCATGACCAGCTTGAACGGGCACGCCGACGGGGAAGGTGTGCGAGCCCGCACGTATGTGGCGCGTGCCACCTTAGTGGAGTGCCAAACCGCCATCGAAAGCCTGCCCTTTCCTACCCTCGCTGTGCCGAGATACAAGACGGGCCAATACGATGCCTACTTAAAGCACGCCTTAAGCGCCGCCGAGCACGAGACCAATCAACGCAAGGCGGGCAAGCCGGTGGCTCGAAAGCGCGGGCGGCCGACCAAGTGCTCGGAGTCTTCAGCGCCTGCAAGGCCCCTGACGCCGCCCTGATATAGCCGAACCCTGAGCGCCAGGACTACACCGTGAAATGTGGATGCCGGCCTCACTTGTGGAGCCCGCGCGGCCTATTCCCGATAGCAGCGCGGTCTGGTTTCGACACAACCCTCTGACGACCAACTTTCTCATTCGAACTGCCGAAGCGCACCCAGTCGATGTGGTGCACAACGACAGTCTCCGTATCGACCGCAAGGGCCGGCACCCGTTGGTCCCAATCCATGATGTACGGGGGTGCTGCGGGCAGAACTGGAGGTGCAGGGAGATCATCGAAGGACAAAATGAAAGGGTCTGTTTCCTTCGCTTTCACCTCTACCGGCGGCGGAATTCGCTCGGTCACGTCAAAATCTGTCTCCCATCCTTCGTCCGAGCCATGTCCAAAGCTCACTTCGATGCTTGTGCCTTCAGGGAGATCGAGTTCCTCGACCCGCGCTGCATGGTTGAATAACACCACGTTCTTCCCAACTTTCACTTGAGCGGAGCGATAGGCGATGCCGTCGATTGCGGGCCTATATGCGGTAGCCAGGTAATCGGCCACCGCTTGCGTCGTTACGTACTCCAAAGATTCGTCGCCGGGCATGACTGGGCGAGTCATCAAGTGATTCAATGTTTGCAGGAAGCTCACACGCTCCAATCGATTGCTGAACTCTGGGTCGAACACACTTCCCGTCGCGGTCGCGCGTTCCAAACGTGTAAGGTCAAGAATGCGAAGTGGACGCGTGACTTTGAATCGAGCGACAACAACGTCACTTCCAACTGGCGGGCGCACTTCGGCTATCGCCGTTTCCGGGTTCGTCGCAGAGTAGAACGCTGCAACGCCACGCGCATTCATACGCCCCGCGGTAGCGAGCCTTGAAGGAGGAGGCCCAAGGTTGTGGTCCGGCCGCGCGAGGACGCTCTCAAGGGAGGACTGGTCGAAAATCACTCTAGCCCGGAATAAGCTCTTGAGAGAAGAATCGGAACCAGCTTTGATGATTACCCGCTGACCGGTCTGCGTTCGCAGCGAGTCGAGATTCTTGAAAACATCGGAGAGGTATTCCGAGGCGATGCTATTGAAGAACCGCGCCTGAGTCTTAATTGAATGCTCGAAAGGAAACCACATTGTCCGAAGCATGGACCCGTGGTCCGTACGCTCACGGTAATGGGAGTCGTCCGAAAAGTCTGTTTCTTCCCCTATCAGGTCACGGTCCCAGTCAGCATGGCGCTCGGCGAGGATTTCAACGATGTCTTTTGCTGCATCTCCTGGCACCCCCGCTGTCGACTCAATCGCGTCCGCAATGGGCTCTCCTGAGCGATACCAGTTGTAAGAAGATTCCTTGTCTCGTAGCAACATCTCCTCATAAACATCTGGCTGGTCGGACGTCCTTTCGAAATGCTGCTGAAACGCCGTCTCCACTTTATCGGCGAGTGCATCAATTTCCCAGCTTCTCCGACGGCGAAACCCGCAGTAGCTGCAGGTCGAGGGGGTTCCAGTTGCACGTATCAGCCTCGATAGAAACGATTCGCCCACGCAATCGGCACAAATCCGCTTAACCTGGTCATCCGCTTCGTTGGTCATCGTGCTTAGAAAAAATTGGGAGTCGACGCAAAGATTAGTGCAGCCCCGTTTCGAAGCAAGACCCTGCTGCACGGGCGCGGCGGGCTGTGGTCAATTGGCGCATGGTCACATCAGTCGAGGGCGAGCAGCTGGCACTGTCAGTTCCGCAGAAGGCGTGCGCAAGGTGACTGCAACGCCCGATTCGCCGGACGGTTGAGGTGCGGGCGGCAACACTGCGGTAACGCGGGCGACGTGGTCGGGGTCGGCAGCGCTCAGCAGCACAAGGCCATATAGCGGCTCCAGGGCCGTCACCGATTGGACCGCGGCGGTCAAAGTCTCGTTGGCGCGGTCATGGTCGGTCTCGGCCCTCGCTATGTGCGCATCCAGCGTAGCGATGCGACCCGCAGCGTCTGCTGCGCCACGTTTGAACTGCTGCACCTCGGCATCGAATGACGCCACGGTGGCCTCAAGCGCGGCAAGCTCTGTGGGCTTACGGTCGACGCCACCTACCATGCGAGACAGACGCACCTGCCACGGATGCGCCTTCAGCCAGTCCGCGACAGACTGGCGGGCTTGGGCGCGACGGCGGCGCCGGTCATCGCCCTCAACAAGAAAGGTTGCCCTGGCCGTGTCGTCGCGCTGACGGCGCTCGCGCAGGTCGGCCAGGCGTAGCGCAAGGGCCGCCAGCGAGCGCAATGCTTTCTCGATGCGTTGCAACCACTCAATCAGCCCGGTGCGTTCCGCTGCCGATGGCTGAAGGAGTTCAGGTTTTTCGGCCAGCTCGGCCATAAAGCGCTCGGCCAAACCCTTTGGATTGGCCACGGGCGCAGGCGCTTGGCGGAACACGATGGGGCCGCCCGGATGGAGCCAGGTGCGCGATGCGTCCGAAGAAGCGCAGGCGTCCACGGCGGCGACCGGAGCAGGCCGGACAATGGCGGTCGCCATTGATACCTGGGCCTGGACGGACGACGCCAATTCCGCTTCGTGTGCACGCGCCAGCACAGCCTCCGCGGCGAGCACACCACCGGCCGATTCGACGTTCAACTGCGCGCGCAGCGCGTCGCCCTTGCGCGTGGCTATGCCCTTGCGCTCCAACGCAGTCGCTTGCGGACCCATCCGGAGCTGGGGAACTCGGTCGAGCCCCAGGCGTTTGTAACTGAGATGTGTGAAGTCCGGCACGCCGCCTAGGGCGGCGACATGCGTATTCGCAAGGACTGCCCACTGGGCGTTTAGCTCCGCGATGACGACCGCGGCGGCCTTCTTTTTTGAGAACGCGTGCAGCTTTTCGCCAAACGCCCATCCGTCTGAACCGCCCTGCCCGCTCTCGTCCGGGTCACGCACCGCTTCTGCGTCGAACGCCAGAGCACGGGTTGGGAAATAGACATGGGCATGGAAACCCTGCTTGCCGGGCGGCTTGGGCAGGCCCATGGCGTCAACGGGAGAATCCCGGTGCAATCCGACCGAGACCACCGTGTGCCAGTCCGCAACAATGTGCTGGCCCATGCTGCGCGCCATGGCTTCGGCTTGACTGTCAGTCAGCCCAAAGGGAATGGGGATGCGAAAATCATGGCCAACCTGGCTGTCTTTACGCAGCTCGGCGGCTTCAACGGCGTTCCAGACTAAGAAGGGGTCGGTCGCCCAGGCGGGGGCGCCCTCTGGCGCCAACGTGAAGGCAGCCACCACTTCATCGCCTAAGGCTCTGTGGCGGTAGTCGTGCCATTCGCCGGTCCGTTTGTCGAGGAGACGCAACCCCAGGCGATATGCAACGCCTGCAATGGCCGAATGGCCTTTGCCGCGCGCGTGCGTCGACAAATGGGGGCGGGCATGGCTCATGGAGATCTCCGTGTGCGAACCGGTGGGCCGGCTGGGCGTCATGCCCAAAGTGAGGCGGTGGCACATGCCCGCCCTGCAACCCAGTTAAGCAGTTTGCCAGCTTGTGTCAAGTCTCCTTGACACAAGAACTTCAGACGCAAGGGCATGTTTTGCGCCAACGCTGAGGCGTCGGCGGCTCTTGATGTGGCTTGGACTTTGGCTTTGAGCGGCGAGTTGGAACAACTCTGAGACGCGCCCTTGTTTTTGCAGTTGCGATGTTGCAGTCCAACGTTCTCAAGGCTTCAGGAGACCTCAGGCCGACCATCCGGCCAACTTTCGGTGTTGCCAAGCAAACTGCACCGTACGCAACAACGGAAACTGCTCGGGCACTGCGGCTGACGCGATGGTACGGGTGCGCAAGGCCTCCGTGATCTCCGCCAATAGTTCGGCCGTGGTCTGGATGCGCCCGCCGCCTACGGATTTGACGTTGGCGTTGCTGGCAAAGCCCAAGACGGCCACCTGATCGATGGCCTCGGGCAGAACCATCGTGCCAAACAGGCTCGGGATGTGCGCGCGGCCCGCGGCAAACTTCTTGGCGTAGCGCGCTTCGCGCACCGCCCAGGCGTGCGCATCCATCGACGGTTCCAAGTGAATGAGGTGATGCCGCGTCGGGCAAAATGCCACCACATCCAGCTCGCAGTCGTAGCCGCCATTGGCCCGACGCCCAACCTGGACATTGCGGCGCACGAAGTAGCCGCGGAATTCATACCATTCTGAGACCAGCTGCTCGAGGTGATTCAATCGTCATCCGCGACAGTTTCGAGGTTAACTCCGTCAGGCCAGCGTCCTCCCTCTCGCAACGTCACGAACTGGTCGGGTGAAACGGTTGTGCGGCCATGCTTCTTAAGCATAAGTTCCGTGACATCCTTCCCGTACCTTATTTCATCCACGCGGTTGGGCTCGCTGTCCGAGTAGTTGGAAAAAACGAATAGGTCACCAATCCTAATTTCCTTCGCGCGCTTGCGCGCGAAGGCCTTCTGAGAGTTAACCGTGCCACCGTAAATTCCAATCGAACGTCCACAAATAAGACAACGCCAGTCGCCATCCACGCCGGCATCGCTTCGCCTTTTGCCGCAGTGATTGCAATAGTAAAACTCGTTTGTCACACGCTTGGCGTAGTTCCTCGGCGGGGTTGGCATACCAGACCTCGAAGTGACTTTATTTCCAACAAATGACTTTTTTGGCTCGCGCGTCGCCACGCTGTTTCACATAGGCCTCGCCCTTCTTTAGGGAGGTGAGCGATGCACCGGCGCCCAAAATGCGTTTGACTGCATTTTCTTTGGCATTGGTGCCGAAACAGGTGATGAGCCCCATCTCGGACAGGAAGTCATCGTCCTCACCTTCAAAATCGTCTGGCTTTTGCGAGATAAGCATCACAGCCACACCCTTAGAGCGTCCTAGACGAATGAGATTAAGCAATCCTGGCAGCTTCGCCCCCAAAATGCGGTGCGCCTCATCGATGACACACATCACGCGCAGCGCTCGGTTGCCCTCATCGTCGGTGGGCGCATCCGGCAGAGCATTGATGTAACGCTCAAGTGAGTCTGTTAGCAGCGATACCACGGCGACGCGCACCAATTCGGGCACGTCGGCCGGCAGCGAGACAATCCACGACCGCGAAAAGAACTCCTCGGGCGACATCGTGGGTTCGAAAAGCGGCAGGCGGCAGAGGTCGACCAATGCGGAGACAGCACCATCTTCTTTGATGCCCTGGTCGGCATAGATGCCCTCTAACGTACTCCTGATGTCGGCCAAGGTACACGGGTGACACTGCTTGAGCGCCATTTCCAGTGCATCGTTCAGTCGGCGACGCTGCTGGTCGCCAAACTTTGTCTGCTTCAGGTTGCTCAGACTATCGCGCAGGCGTTGTGCCGTGGTGACCACTTTGTGCGACCCCGTACCGCTGAGCGCAAACACATCGAGCGGAATGGGGGATTTGGGTGGGGAGAGCACAGTGGCAGCAAAAGCCGCATCAAGCGCGTTGTTGCGGTCAGCCATATCACCTTTGAAGTCAAAGGCCAGCAGGGGCACCCCCGATTGTTCGGCGATGGACCGCAACACATAGGCGGCCGTGCGCGTCTTACCGCTACCCACGCCACCCATGAAGGCAGAGTGGGGGCTACCTCCGGGAGCGTTGAGGTCCCAATGGACCTCTTCGCCGGAAGCGACATCCGTACCCACCTCGCCCAACTTGACTCGGACGGCTCCGACCATGACGGTGCCAGTGAAACCCTCGGTGCTACCGCCCGACGAGGCTGAACCTTTGGGCAAGGCGGACTCGGCCAAACGGCGCCAAAATTCACCGGAGTCATTGTCGGCCGCCTTCAGCTCAGCCGCCAGAATGCTCATGCCGCGCGCCCAATGCGCGCTCACCAGCGCCTGAAACTCTTTGAGCGATGTCGGAGCACCGCCATGGCGTTCAATTAGCAGCGAAATCCAGCTGGCGAGGTCCGGGCCGGTACCAAAGAGAGTCTCACCCTTGATAGACCGGCCCAAATCGCCCGACAACTTCGGCGGGGTCTCAGCCACCGCCAACGAGCGGGCTATTGCCAGCCGCGCGGGAATGTTGAAGGCGCCAAAGCCCAGGCTATCTTTGACATATTGCGCCAATTCGTCCACGTCACCGGTGGCACGAAAGCCCGCGCCGGCAATGGTGTCCAGGGTAAGGTAATCCAACGAGGGATGCTGAGTTTCCGTCGACATCATCAAATCTCCTGCCCCTCGAAATACCCTTCCTCGGCCCAACTGCGAGCCGTGCCGCCCACCAACTCATTTTTAATGAGATAGGTTCGGGCAATTTTCGGCTTGATGGCCTTCAAAAATGGGCCGACCACTTCGGTATCAGTTGAAATCAGGATGACCTGGCCCTGGCGGCTGGACAGGTGCCGCAGGACATTGAGGCGATGGTGTTCATCCAAACGACCCAACGGCGTATCGATGACCAGGGGAAAACTACGGCCCGACACTTCGGCGATGGCTGAGAACAATGCTTGGGTGAAGATCTGTTTTTCGCCGGCTGACAAATCGAACTTCCGAAGATCGCGGCCATCGGGTGCCAGCAACTCCACAGCGCCCTCTTCATCGATTTCGACGCGACTGAGGTAGTCATTGCGATGCGCCATAGCCTGGATGCCTCGCGTCATCTCCTCGGAGACCGACTCGGCCTGGAGCGGCCAAGCCTCGGCGTTGAGTTCCACCAGCATTTCGGCAACTTCCTCGGCACGGCTAGCGAGCTGGGCCGGCTTCAGCGACATGTCTAGCTTGCCCGTCAGACGGCCGCGCTCCTTCTTCTTCTGCTCCAGGTCTTCGCTGCGGGACGCGATGCGGTTGTCGAGCTGACCGCGCTCTTCGCGCAGCGCTCCCACCTTGGCATTGAGTTCCACAACCTTGGCACGCTTTTCGTTCAACTGCGGCGCAGCCACCTCCGTGGAGCGAATCTCGGCCGACACCTCGCGAACTTTCGCGGCATGCTTGCCCATCGCCTCGAGAATCGTCAGCAAATTGCCCGACGAAAGACCGCGCGCGCTATGCAAGCGGTCCATAACTCGCTGAAACATAGGCCCACGGGCGTGCGGATGATTGAATCCATCGGCAACATCCTTGGGTGGCGGATACCACAGCGCCTCCAAGGCTTTCTCAACCGCAGCGCGAACAGCGGTGTCCTGGCCCTGCGTCAGAGGCGGCGCGATGGTCGGCAGCTGCGCTTCGAGGTGCGAAACGACTTGAGCCGTTCGCTCATCGCGCTGAGAGGTCGCTGCCTCCCATTGCTCTCGACGGCGCTCTGCCTCAAGCCGCTCCCCGGTCCTGCCAAGCAGTGCGGGACCAACCAGGGCTAACGGCAAGTCCATCTCCGACTTAGCCACAAGCTCTGTTTGAGCCATCTGATATTGTTTCTCGTGCTCAGCCTGTTCGCGAATCAGCTCCTCGAGCTGGGCGCGCGTGCCCGTGCCGTAGCCTGACAATTCTCGCGTGAGGCTATCTCGGAGGCTCTCGCTGTCGCGCAAATCCACTTCGACTGCCTGATGGCGCTGTTGTGCCTGAGCAAGGTCCTGCTCCATGCCGGCGATGGCATGGTCCAATTCGGTGATGGCTTCGGTCGAAACACCCTTGGGCACAAGTGTGCGCTTGTTGCGCGCATAGGTGCGCAGGTCTTCACTCAAGGTGCGGAGCCAGTTCAAACCGAGCAGGCCTTCTATGCCTTCGCGCACCTGCTGGCCCATGTCCCGTTCGGCGTATTCAGACGCCAGTTCGCCGTCAAACAGAAAGAAAGCTGCCAACGATGTCGGCAAGAAGGTTCGCGAAATCCAATCGCGATACCAACCATCCGGGTCCTGCTCCGAGCGGCCAGGGCCAACTACTTTACGGCCCACTCCTTGGAAAACGCGCAAGGACTCGCCGCCGTCGCCTGGGCGAAGTTTGCCGGTGTCGGTGAAATGCCAGGTGCGCTCGATGGAAATGGGTTCATCCGCATCGTCAACGAATTCCAACTCGATACGGCACGAGTTACGCCCGTGCGCAAGCGCATCGCCGAACAGCGCGCGCTCGATGAACTCTTTGAACGATTGGGCGCGACCCAGGTCATCCGCGGCGCGGCCAGCACGCTGCACCAGATGCAAACCGTCGCGCCCGAAGATGCCTAGGGCTAGCGCCTCGAAGAGGGTCGTTTTGCCAAATCCGTTCCGACCGCCTATCAGCACAATATTTTTGGTCTTGCCCGGCGCCGGAAAGTCGAACTTCGCCGTCTCGTAGGCTTTCCAATCGCGAAGGGTGATGGATTTTAGATACATTAGTCTTCGGTCTCCTCCAGAGACTCACCCAACACCTCGTCGAAGGCCTGCCATAGGCCGTGACGACGACCCATCGTGCTCTTATCGACGACTTCTTCGACCAGGCGCTTCAGGTCGCCATAAGGCAACCCAATCGCCCGGCAATGTTTCTTGATGAGCTTGCTGCCCTTTTCTTGGGCAAACAGTGTCACTACATCCCTTGGCATCGTTGCTCCCCTGTTAGCCGTTTGCCACCGCCGCTGACCACGCGGCCACCTGGCTGGCGTCATCGGCCCAAATCTCACGGATGCGCGCTACCTCCGCATCCTCAATCAACGTCCGTCCCATTTCTGTCTCCATCGCATGCACCCGCGCGAGAATTTCGCGGCGCGTATCCAATGTAAACGGACCTGGAATGAAGACGCCCTCCGACGTGATCGTCAGCTTGCCGTTGCGTCGGCGGGCCATACGCCGCTCCGGCACATCACGAATGCTGGCCAACCAATCACGGAACTCTACTAAGGGCGTGAATTCGGCGAAGCCAGCCTCCACGAACCCCGCCAAACTTTTGTCCTTGTCGACCACGGTGCAGGTCCAGCACCCAAATCGTGATGAGGACGACCCGCAAGAGGGAGTGTCATCTTGCGACATCACCGTGGGACATTCGGCAGCACCCGCGTCCATGTAAAGCTGGAAAAGTGCGTGGTGTGACCCACCCCAAGGGGGCGGGTTGAACGCCAGATACTCCCATACCTCATCGGTCGACAACTCTACTATCGGCCGAAACACCATGCAGTTGAGCAAATCGTTGTGGCGGTTAAGCCGTTCGCCATTGTCGTAGCGCGCCACGGTGGCTGCGCGAGTTGAAGATTCGGAGCGACGCACCCCCAGCAGCAGGATGGCCTGCCCCGAGGTGTCGGCCAGATTCTTGATATACCGACTCGTCGGCTGAATCTTCATTCGGTCGGTGCACCAACGGAACGAACGGTTAGGCGGCGGGTAGCCCCGTCCAATTAGGTTGACCCAGAAGGTGGCGTCCCCGTCGGGCCTGGTCGTGACCACCCGGATGGGAAGGCGCCAAGCGTCGGCCGCATGGTCGATTTCGGCATGCAAAGTCGCGATGTGCGAAATGACGAGGGGGCTTTCAACCAGAGTGTCATTGGAGACAATGTGCACCTCCCGCCGTCGCTCGTGGGGCGCCAGGGAGAGCAGCACGTCAAAGACCAAGTGCGCCACCAGCGTACTATCCTTACCTCCGGAGAAGCCCACAATCCAGGGGTGCTCGTGGTCGGACAGATACTCGGCGCGAATCTCAGCGCGGATGTCTTGGACCTTGGCCACTAGGGCCGGGTCGATTTTTGGTTGGGGGCGTGGACGGCTCATGAAATGATTATGGCACGTGTGCTGTCGCTCAACCGGAGATTCGTCCCGACAAGTCGCTTACCCCTTTGCAAGCAACTCGTGCCGTAGCCCGGTCAAATCAATCAGTTGGCGCCATGCGAGGCCGTCGGTAACAGCTGTCAATTCCGGTGGGTTCCACGGGCGCATGTAAACCACCGCGTGCGTGTCCTCCCCGGGCTCGTGCCCCATATAGGCCCGCCTGCGCTCCTCGGTTACGGCCGATGCCTGGAGTTGCTGAGTGACGTTTTTTCGAAGGCTATGAAAGCCCACCCGGCCGTTCATACGACGCGGTTTCACCCCAAGATTCTTAAGGTAATAAGAGAATCCTTTGGACAGCGCATTGCCTACGCCTGCGGCTCCGTCTAACTTCAGCCCAGGGAAGAGCCACTCCTCCCCTGCGGCCCGCAGTCGCTCCACCCGGTCCATTAGACCCAGCTCGAGGAGGTCGGGGTGCAGTGGCAAAAGTCGATGGCCAGCATCGGATTTGACCCGCTGCCCGTCGAGTTCGGCCTGGATGCGCACGCATTGCAGGCCTCCGACGATTTCGAAGTCGCGAAGCGCCAATTGCGCCACTTCCCCGACACGCGCCCCGGTGTAGAGGCCAATCACCGCGCCCCAGCGCACATGGTCGGTGCGCGCCTTCGCCAGGCTCTCGGGGTCGTAGATGCGCCGGAGCGTCGCCTCATCGAACGGCTCCCAACCGAAGCCTTCCTGGCGCCGCGCCTTCTTTTCACGGGTCTTGATTTTGATCAGGCCGGCGACGGGATTGCTCTGCGCCTGACCTTTTTGCACCAAGCTGTCGAACAGCGCCGCCGTATGGGTCACATAGTTGCGGACCGTTTGCTTGCTCTTGCCATCCCGAAGCAGGGCATCAGTCCACTCCGAGGCTTTCGCGCGGCTGATGACCCCCACCGGGGTGGCCTCGTTCAGATAATCCGCGAAGCTTTGCAAGGCCCGGCGTCGGGCATCCCAGGTGTCCGCCTTCATGCCGCGGCCCTCGGTTTCGCCATAGGTCTTGATGGCCACTTTGAGCGAAGGGCCCGTGGCCTGGGGTGGGGGCGTCGCAGCGGGGACCGCCGGCAACGGGCTCGCGAAGATGACCCGAAGGGCCTCCAGGGCTGCAGCGTTGTCGCCCGCGCTGCCATCGGTCTTCACCCGCAGTGGCTGAAGCGTGCGGGGGTCCACCGTGTCGATTTCCAAGCGTCGGATGGCAGCGGGGTCCATCCCCGCCAGCAACCTGTCAACGTCCGGTGCCTTCGGCATGGCGCTCCCCCGCAGCATCGCGAAGGCCGCAGCATACCGTGTGCCGAGGGCGTAGGCGTAGAGCTTCGCCAGGGCGATGTCGCGCGTGCCCAGCGACCGCTTGACGACGCCCAATCCCACCGCGGCACGGAGGTCTGCGGGCACGACCAGGCGGAAGGCGTAGAGGCCGCTCGAGCGGCGAACCAAATGATGTGCAAGACGCATAGTTTGACCCAGCGACTTGTCCCACCCGCCAAACCACAGGCAAAAGAAAAGGCCCCGTAAAAACAGGGCCTTTCCGGGGGTGGCTGGGAGACTAGGATTCGAACCTAGATAAGCAGCGTCAGAGGCTGCGGTCCTACCGTTAGACGATCTCCCAATAAACCGGGTTTCGACGCGCTCTGACCTTGAAGCGTCGAACTTTGAAGCACTAAACCAATTAGCGCTTCGAGAACTGCGTTGCGCGGCGGGCCTTGTGGAGACCGACCTTCTTACGCTCGACTTCACGAGCGTCGCGGGTCATGAAACCAGCCTTACGCAGCGGCGACTTCAGCGCTTCGTCGTATTCGACGAGGGCGCGGGCGATGCCGAGGCGGATGGCGCCGGCCTGACCCGTGATGCCGCCACCAGCGACGGTGACCATGATATCAAACTTTTCGACATTTTCGGTCAGTTCGAGCGGCTGACGCACGATCATGCGCGAGGTCTCGCGGCCGAAGAACTGGTCGAGCGGCTTGCCGTTGACCACGATGCCACCGGTGCCCTTGCGGAGGAACACGCGGGCGGCGGAGGTCTTGCGGCGGCCGGTACCGTAATTCTGCTGGATAGCCATCATAGTTCCTTAGATTTCCAGCGCCTGGGGCAGCTGAGCGGTATGCGGATGCTCGGCGCCGCCGTATACCTTGAGCTTACGGTACATAGCGCGACCCAGCGGGTTCTTCGGAAGCATGCCCTTGACGGCGATTTCGATGACTCGCTCCGGATGCGTGGCGAGCAGATCCTTGAGACTCGTGGTCTTCAGGTTGCCGACGTAGCCGGTGAAGCGGTGGTACATCTTGTCGTCCAGCTTGGCACCGGTCACAGCCACCTTCTCGGCGTTGATCACGACGATGTAATCGCCGGTATCGACGTGGGGGGTGAACTCGGGCTTGTGCTTGCCGCGGAGGCGACGCGCAATCTCGGTCGACAGACGACCGAGCGTCTTGTTCGTGGCATCAACCACGAACCAATCACGCTTGACGCTTTCCGGCTTGGCGGTGAACGTTTTCATTTCAAATACCTGGTTTGCCGCCTTGCAGGGCGGAACACGGAATCGGTGAAAGCAAAGGCGCGAGAGAATAGCTGACTTTTCCCTCATCGCGCAAGCCCACCGTGCAGGTGAGCTTCGGGCCGACAATCATAACATGATGAGCGGGCCGTTTCACAAGCCTCCCGGATGACGAGGCCGACGTGCGCGACAAGCAGCCGCAGCAACTTCACCTTTCTCCGGGAGCCGAGCATTGTAACGTGTGTCATCCCCGTTCGTCAGGAGTTTCTTCCATGCCCGTTCGCACCCTCAGTCCTTTCGACCGTTTGCTGGCTGGCGTGGAGCGCGCCATGGAAGCCGTCGCGGGCTCGCCGGAGGCCGTCCGGCGATCGCCTGGCGATGCGATAGCGGACGCGCCGATGACTGACGCGGAACGCCGCCACGCCGCGGGACTCATGCGGATCAATCACGTCGGCGAAGTCTGCGCGCAGGCGCTCTATGTCGGCCAGGCCGCCCTGGCCCGCACCGAAGAAACGCGAGCGCACCTGATGCATGCCGCGCAGGAAGAGACCGACCATCTCGCCTGGTGCGCCGAGCGACTGAAGCAGCTCGACAGCCGCCCCAGCCTTCTCAATCCGCTGTGGTATGCGGGAAGCTACGCCATCGGCGTCGCCGCGGCCGCCATCGGCGATCCGATCAGTCTCGGCTTCGTGGTCGAGACGGAGCGCCAGGTGGAAGCGCATCTGGCCGAGCATCTCGAGCGACTGCCCGCGCAGGACGATCGTTCGCGCGCCATCCTCACGCAGATGCAGGCCGATGAAATTCGTCACGCGGATGCGGCGCAGGCACGCGGTGGCATCGACCTGCCCTGGCCGGTTCCCGGCCTCATGCACGCGGCATCCGCGGTGATGAAGACGGTCGCTTATCGCTTCTGAAGGCGGAAGCGATTCGACGTTCCATACGAGAAGGCCCGCATCTGCGGGCCTTCCTTTTTGGGACGGGTGATGGCGCGTCAGGCCGCCTTGCCGACGCTGTCGAGTTCACGCAGCACTTCATCGCTCAGGACGAGATCGCCGGCGGCGAGGTTCTCACGAAGGTGGGCTACGGACGACGTACCCGGGATCAGCAGGATGTTGGGCGAGCGGTGCAGCAACCACGCGAGCGCGACCTGCATCGGTGTCGCGTCGAGGCGTGTCGCGATCTCGTTGAGCGTGTCCGACTGCAGCGGACTGAAACCACCCAGCGGGAAGAACGGCACATAGGCGATGCCATCCTTTGCCAGTGCATCGACGACCGCGTCGTCGTCCCGCTTCGCGAGGTTGTACATGTTCTGCACGCAGACGATGTCGCAGATCCCACGACCCTCCGCCACCTGCGCCGGCGTCACGTTGCTGAGGCCGACGTGCCGCACGAGCCCTTTCCGCTGCAGTTCGGCGACCGCCTCGACCATGTCGGCGATCGATCCCTCGGCCGGGCCGTGCGTATCGAACATCACACGCAGATTGAC
The DNA here is from genome assembly GCF_900102405.1 of Dyella sp. 333MFSha. Lineage (NCBI taxonomy): Bacteria > Pseudomonadati > Pseudomonadota > Gammaproteobacteria > Lysobacterales > Rhodanobacteraceae > Dyella > Dyella sp. 333MFSha. Next base: position 555,237 of record NZ_FNBR01000002.1, read on the forward strand.
CACGTCGAGCACGTCGAGACCGAGGTTGCGCAGGTTGTCGTGCACCGCGCCGGTCAGCTCGTCGGCGGAGAACGCCGGCAGCCAGCCGCCCTTGTCGTCGCGGCGCGCACCGATCTTGGTCACGATGACGAGGTCGTCGCGGTACGGATGAAGCGCCTCACGAATCAGCTGATTGGTGACGTGCGGGCCGTAGAAATCGCTGGTGTCGATGTGGTCGACGCCGCTTTCCACCGCGGCGCGCAGCACGGCCAGCGCCGCGTCGCGATCTTTCGGGGGACCGAACACACCCGGGCCCGCGAGCTGCATCGCGCCGTAACCCAGCCGATGGACGGGACGATCGCCAAGATGAAACGTGCCGGACTTCTGGATCGGGGACATGGGAGAGCTCCTGGAAGGTGAGCTACAAAGGTAGGGGCTGCCGGATAAGGCGATAAGCGGGCACAATCGGGACGGCTTGTACCGCAATCCGCACAATGCGCCCGACCAGGGAATATGCCCGTGAAAGCCGACCTCGCCGATCTGAACGCCTTTGTGACGGTCGCCTCGGCCGGCGGCTTCCGCGAGGGAGCCCGCCTCAGCGGCGGCAGCGCCTCGGCCCTGAGCGAAGCGGTCCGCAGGCTGGAGGCCCAGCTCGGTGTCCGCCTGCTCAATCGCACGACGCGCAGCGTCTCTCCCACCGACGCCGGTAAGGGCCTGCTGGACCGTCTCGCCCCTGCCCTGGCCGAGGTCGACGACGCGCTGGATGTCGTCAATCACTTCCGGGATCGCCCGGCGGGCACGCTGCGTCTCAACGTACCGATGAGCGCCTCGCGGCTGGCGCTGCCCGCGATCGTGCCGCCCTTCCTGGCCGCGTATCCCGACATTCGTCTCGAGGTCCTGACCGACGAAAACTTCGTCGACGTTCTTGCCGAAGGCTGCGATGCGGGTATTCGCTATGACGAACGGCTCGAGCAGGACATGATCGCCGTGCCGATCGGACCCCGGGTCCAGCGCTACGCGGCGGCGGCCTCACCGGCCTACCTTGCGCGCCACGGCCGCCCGTCCCATCCCCGCGACCTGCTCGACCACGCCTGCCTGCGCGGTCGCTTCGCCAGCGGCAACATGCCCGCCTGGGAATTCGAAAAGGACGGGGAGACCGTGATGGTCGAGCCCACGGGGCCGCTGATCGTCCGCGCGGGCGGCGCCTCCGACCTCGCCGTGGAGGCGGCCGTGGCCGGCACCGGCATCGTGTTTCTGTTCGAGGACTGGATTCGCCCGCAGCTGGACAGCGGAGCCCTGGAACCCGTCCTCGAGGACTGGTGGCTGGCCTTCCCGGGCCCCTTCCTCTACTACCCCGGCAGGCGTCTGGTACCGGCACCGCTGCGCGCTTTCATCGACTTCATCAGGAGCGCCGCGACCGCGTAGGGCCGGATAGCGGAAGCCCCGCTTTCGCGGGGCTTCGGGGTCACATCAGGTTGCGGCCGTGGAACAGTTCCTCGATCTCGCGACGGAGCAGCGACTCGATGCGCTGACGCTCCTTGAAGGAGAGATCGTCGGCCTGGGCCTCGAACAGATAGGTGTCGAGGTCGAAGTCCTTGATGTGCATCTTCGTGTGGAAGATGTTTTCCTGGTAGACGTTGACGTCGAACATCTCGTACTTCTGACGGATGTGCTTGGCCAGGTAATCCTGCACCGAATTGATCTTGTGATCGATGAAGTGCTTCTTGCCCTTCACGTCGCGCGTGAAGCCGCGGACGCGGTAGTCGGCGATGACGATGTCCGACTCGAAGCTGTCGATCAGGTAGTTCAGCGCCTTCAGCGGCGAGATGACGCCGCAGGTGGCCACGTCGATGTCCGCGCGGAAGGTCGCGATGCCGTTGTGCGGATGCGTTTCCGGATAGGTGTGGACCGTGATGTGGCTCTTGTCCATGTGCGCGACGACGGCACCGGAGATGGTGTCGCGGCCGAGCTTCTCGACGACCGGCTCCTCGGAGATGAGGATCGTGACCGAGGCGCCCTGGGGATCGTAATCCTGCCGGGCGATATTCAGGATGTTGGCGCCGATGATCTCGGCCACATCCGTCAGGATCTGGGTCAGGCGGTCGGCGTCGTACTGCTCATCGATGTACTCGATGTAGTTCTGACGCTGCTGTTCCGAAACGGCATAGCAGATGTCGTAAATATTGAAGCTCAACGCCTTGGTAAGGTTGTTGAAACCTTGCAGGCGAAGGCGGGGAAGCGGTTTGACCACAGCGACTCTCCGAGGCCGGGAATAACGGCCAGCAGCAGACGCGGGTTAGCAGCTAGGGTCCCCGCAGCGATGTAAGCGACAGGCCGACAGTGTGCCCGGCGCTTGTGTACGGCGTGAGACAAGGGGTCCCGACGCCGAGGGGGTGAAATTATGGGGCAAGATGGCCCGGATTTGAACCAGCAGGGGCTGGATCGATTTAATTTGTGGATTTTGACACCCGGTTGTCTGCAATAATCGCCCCGGGGACATGGCAAGTCGACGTCGCCCGACGGAATCCCGGCGGCGGCGTGACGAAATTGGGGGACGCCATGCCATTGAGGCTCAACGGAATCAGCTGTGGCTCAACTCAAATATCTGCTCCAACAGGCTTTCGAGCGCTCGCAGGCTCCGACCAGCTTCGCGCCGGACCCTGCCGCCATGGGCCGCTTCCTCGACGCCTGCCACCGCCGCCGGTATCCGGGCAAGACCGCGATCATCCGTCCCGGCGATCCGGCCAACACGCTCTATTACGTCGTGGAAGGCTCGCTGGCGGTCTGCACCGAGGATGAGGAGGGCCGCGAGCTGATCCTGGCCTACATCAACCGGGGCCAGTTCATCGGCGAGATGGGCCTCTTCGTGGAGCAGGCGCAGCGGGAATCCCTCGTTCGCACCCGTACCGCCGTCGAAATGGCCGAGATCAGCTACGAACGCCTGTTCCAGTTGCTCGAGGGACCGCTGTCCGCCGAATGCCCGAAGCTGCTCTTCGCCATCGGCTCCCAGCTGACCCACCGCCTGCTGCGCACCTCGCGTCAGGTCAGCCGCATGGCCTTCATGGACGTGACGAACCGGGTCTCGCGGACCCTGCTCGATCTCTGCCAGGAGCCGGATGCCATGACCCATCCCGACGGGACGCAGATCCGCATCTCCCGCCAGGAAGTCAGCCGCATCGTCGGTTGCTCCCGTGAGATGGTCGGTCGCGTGCTCAAGCAGCTCGAAGAAGAGCGGATGATCGACGTGGCCGGCAAGACCATCGTGGTGCGCGGCACCCGCTGACCACGATGTACGCGGGACCGGCCTTGGGCCGTCCCGCCGTCCCGGCTAGCCCTGGTACACCATGTAGACATCCGCGCGCTCGTAGTGCGAGCCCGGACGAAGCGCGGGCTGCAGGACGAATCCCGCGCGCTGGTACATGCCCAGCGCCTTGGTCAGTTTGCTGTTCGATTCCAGGAACAACTCCTTGCCCCCACGGGCGCGATAGTCGGCGATCGCCGCGTCCAGTAAGGCCCGGCCGGCGCCCAGACCCCGATAGTTCTCGTCCACACCCATCTTCGATAACTCGAAGACGCCCTCCCCCTCATGGATGAGCGCGCACGTACCGACGACTTCGCCCGCGTACAACGCGAAGAAGATCGCGCCACCCTGCGCCAGCACCATCCCCTCGGGATCGGCAAACAGTGCCCGGTCGACGTCCTCGACCCGGAAGTAACGCTCCAGCCATTGCTGGTTGAGGCGACGGAAGTGCTCGCTCAGGGCGGGCTCGAAGGGCACCACCTGGACGGCTTCGCGGGTCAGTGCCGCCCGCTGATCGAGGATCGCCGCGACGAGGGGACGGCTCGACAACGCCTGCTCGCAACCGTCGATGGCGTCGAGCAGCGCCAGTCCGCGCGGCCCCATCGACTCCGCCATGCCCCGGCGGATCGCCAGCCATACCGGGCCAAGAGCCCCCAGCGCGCGCTCGCCCGCGTCCGTGAGTGCCAGGACACTGCGGCGCCCGTCCTGAGGATCGCGCTGACGGACCACCATACCGGCATCGACGAGGCGGTCGGCGAGCTGACTGACGGCGGAGTGCGTCTGGCCGATCGCCAGGGCGACGTCGGTGACCGTGGTCGGGCCGACGTCGCGAAGAAAGCGAAGGACCGGAAACCAGCGCGACTCGATACCGGCACCGCAGGCCCGGTAAACCTCATCCACGGCCTGATAGAAGTGATCGCTGAGCGCTTTCAGGCGACTGCCAAGCGCGAGTTCGCGCAGGGACGAGAGGTACATCGGGGATCCATGTCGTGGGGACGAGAAGCGAGGCTAGCGGCGGCGGGATGCCGCACGCAAGCGATACCCCCTCTTCATGTCGGGTACGCGCCCCCATTGGTTATGGTGAGACCACCACTCACGACACGGACCGGCATGGACTGGAGCCAGTTCCTCCTATTCGCGGGCGTCGGGCTGTTGGCACAGCTGGTCGACGGCGCGCTCGGCATGGCTTATGGACTGGTGTCCAATGCCGTGCTGCTTGCGCTCGGCCTGCCCCCGGCGGTCGCCAGTGCGACCGTGCATACGGCCGAGGTCTTCACCACCGGCGTGTCGGGTGGTGCGCACGCCTTCTTCGGCAATGTCGACTGGAAGATGTTCCGGCGCCTGGCCATCCCGGGCATGGCCGGCGGCATCCTTGGCGCCTGGTTTCTCGCCAGCGTGGATGGCGAGATGCTGAAGCCCTTCGTCTACGTCTATCTGCTTGTCCTGGGCACGGTCGTGCTTCTGCGCGCCGCCGGCCGCGGGGTGTCTCACCATCGGGTTCGCCACAAGGGGGCGCTTGGTTTCTCCGCCGGCCTGCTCGACGCCATTGGCGGTGGCGGCTGGGGCCCGATCGCCACCTCCACGTTGCTGGCACGCGGCGGCGCCGTCAGGCAAACGATCGGCACGGTGAATGCCGCCGAGTTCGTGGTCACGATCGCGATCTCGACGACGCTGATCTTCCACATGGGCATCCAGCACTGGCCTATCGTGCTCGGCCTGCTGACGGGGGGCATTATCGCCGCGCCGTTTGCCGCGTGGCTGGTGAAGCACCTCCCGCCGCGCTACGTGATGGGCGCCGTGGGCTGCCTGGTCGTGGGAATCAGCCTCTTCCAGCTGGGAGCGCGGTTGCTTCGCTGAGTCGTGCCGTCAGAACCAGTGCACGACCTCGAGCTTATCCGCCAAAGCGCGACGCGCCCTCTTCTCGACCTTCGGCGACGGATTGACCAGAACGGCCCGGTCAGCGGCGCGCAGCAGGGCGAGATCGGACAGGGAATCGCTATATGCAATGGCCCAGGGGCGCGCGACGCCCGCCTTGTCGAGCGTCCGGACTTTCATGCCCTCGACGTTGTGGACGGTGAAATGCACGCCGATCGGACCGCCACGCGTCGTCGAACCGATCAGCTCGTAGCCGGTCAGGTTGACCTCATCGAGAATCGCTTCGACGACGGTCAGGTCGTTGCCGCTGACGATGACCACCCTGTCGCCGGCATCCACGTGCCGCCGCAGCGTGGCCACGGCGTCGCGGAGGAAGACGCCCGGACGCCGCGCGTAGGCACGGGCGAACGCGCCGACCTGCCGACGATAGGCCGCTTCGCGACGGCCGAAGGTCACCACGCGGAGGAAGGTCCTGCCAAGGAATCGGCTACCGGCTACCGTGGGCAGCAGCAGTGGCACGAAAGGGACCACGGGGAGGGCGAGTAACAACCGCCAGCGCCCCATTCCGGACAGACGCTCCCGGAAGAACAGTTCGAGCGTCTGGTGACGGACGATCACACCGTCGAAGTCGAACAGCACGACGCGACGTGCGTCGACGGCGGTGGTGTCCCCGGACACCGCCGCCTCATGCCCCTGATTCATATCGGCTCTACTGCTTGTGCGTCTGGCTGGCCGTACCGAAGAGCTTGCGCAGTTCCGCACCCGGATCCGCCGCGCGCATGAATGCCTCGCCGACGAGGAAACAGTCGATGCCCTTGTCGCGCAGGATCTTCACGTCTTCCGGCGTGTGGATGCCGGACTCGGCGACCAGCGTGCCGTCACCGACACGATCCTTAAGCCGGAGCGACGTGCCGAGCGAGGTCTCGAACGTCCGCAGATTGCGGTTGTTCACACCGATGAGCGGCACCGGAAGATCGAGCGCGATCTCGAGCTCGTCCTCGTTGTGGACCTCGACGAGGACATCGAGATCAAGCTCGGCGGCCAGCATGGACAGTTCGAGCAGGGCTTTGTCGTCGTAGGTGACGTCCCCGTTTTCCTTGCTGGCAAAGGCGGCGACGATCAGCAGGATGCAGTCGGCACCGATGACGCGCGCTTCGTAGACCTGGTACTCGTCGACGATGAAGTCCTTGCGCAGGATCGGCAGCGAGCAGGCGTCGCGCGCTTCGCGCACGAAGTCCTCATGTCCCTGGAAAAAATCCGCGTCGGTCAGCACGGAGAGGCAGGCGGCGCCGCCGTTCTCGTAGCTGCGCGCGATCTCGGCCGGGTTGAAGTCGGCGCGGATCAGCCCCTTGCTGGGACTGGCTTTCTTGATTTCCGCGATAACCGCCGGATGGCCGTCGTGCAGCTTGGCATCGATGGCGGCGACGAAGCCGCGGGTCGGCTCGAGTCCGGCGATGCGCGCCGCGAGGTCGTCGAGCGACCGCTTGCGCTTACGCTCGGCCACTTCTTCCGCCTTGCGGTCGAGAATGCGATGGAGAATGTCGGGCATCTAAGCGGTTCCTAGGGTAAGGCCGGGCAAGGGGGAACCCCGGCGATCTCAGGCGCCGAGCCGCTGGGTCGCGGCCACGAACGCGTCCATTTTTGCACGTGCGGCGCCGCTTGCGATGGTCTTGCGTGCCAGATCGATGCCGTCCTGGATCGTCGGCGCCACGTCGGCCGTGTAAAGGGCCGCGCCCGCGTTCAGGCAGACGATGTCGTGGGGCACGCCGGACACGCCGGAAATGGCGTCGATCAGCATGGCCTTGGACTCCGTCGCGTCTTCCACGCGGAGGTTACGGCTCGACGCCATCGACAGACCGAAGTCCTCCGGCTCGATCTCGTATTCACGCACCACACCGTCGCGCAGTTCGCCCACCAGGGTGGCGGCGCCCAGCGAGATCTCGTCCATCCCGTCGCGCCCCCAGACCACCATCGCGTGCTTCGCGCCCAGCGCCTGCAGGGCACGCACCTGGATGCCGACGAGGTCGGGATGGAACACGCCCATCAGGATATTCGGCGCGCCCGCCGGATTGGTCAGCGGCCCGAGGATGTTGAAGATCGTGCGCACGCCCATCTCGCGACGGACCGGGGAGACCACCTTCATCGCGGGGTGATGATTCGGGGCGAACATGAAGCCGATATCGACCTCGCTCATGCACACCGCCACCTGGGCCGGCAGCAGGTCGATCCGCGCGCCGAGCGCTTCGAGCACATCGGCACTGCCGGATTTGGACGACACACTGCGGCCACCATGCTTGGCCACACGGGCGCCCGCGGCGGCAGCAACGAACATCGACGCCGTGGAGATGTTGAACGTCGATGCGCCGTCGCCGCCGGTTCCCACGATGTCGATGAAATGCGGATGCGTGCCGGCGTCGACCTTGGCGGAGAGGTCGCGCATGACCGTCGCCGCGCCGGTGATCTCACCGACCGTCTCCTTCTTCACGCGCAGCCCGATAAGAATCGCGGCCGTCATCAGCGGGCTGACGTCGCCGCGCATGATCTGGTGCATCAGCTCGATCATCTCGTCGTGGAAGATCTCGCGGTGCTCGATCGTGCGCTGGAGCGCCTCGGAGGGAGTCATCGGCATGGAGCATGAATCCTTGTTCTTCGTCAGGCAGCGAGCGGCAACGGCATGCCGAGGAAATTGCGCAGCAGGTCGTGGCCGTGCTGGGTGAGGATCGACTCCGGGTGGAACTGCACGCCTTCGATGTCGAGGGTGCGGTGGCGCAGGCCCATGATTTCGTCGAGCGAACCGTCCTCGCGCTCCGTCCAGGCGGTCACCTCGAGGCAATCGGGGATCGAATGCTTTTCGACCACCAGCGAGTGATACCGCGTGGCCTCGAAGGGATTCGGCAGGCCGGCGAAGACGCCGAAGCCCTTGTGCTTCACCGGCGACGTCTTGCCGTGCATGATCTCGCGCGCACGGATGACCTTGCCGCCGAACACCTGGCCGATGGCCTGATGACCGAGGCAGACCCCGAAGATCGGCAGCTCGCCGGCCATCTCACGCAGGATGTCGATCGACACGCCGGAGTCGTCCGGCGTACCGGGGCCGGGCGAAATCATGATGCGCGATGGCGCCAGCGCACGGATATCGGCGACGGTGAGCGCATCGTTGCGCACGACCTTGACCTCCTGCCCCAGCTCGCCGAGGTACTGGACGAGGTTGAAGGTGAAGCTGTCGTAGTTGTCGATCATTAACAGCAAGGGAGCACCCGTAAGGTGGGGATGGGATGAGCCGAAGCCGTATGTTTGGACGGCGGCGTGTCGGCCATTATCCATGGAAGGGGACACGGGCGGCCACTTCACAGGAATAAGAAGACACTCAATTACCCATAAAGGGTAATCTAATACCTTAAGTGGGTAACCCAGACTCTGCTCCCCGAGGTACTTTTGCCATGTCCAACCCGTCGATCAGTGTGGCTGACGCGCTTCTTACCGGCACGCAACAGCGAGTGCTGGCGCTTCTCTATGGCCAAGCCGATCGAAGCTTTTTTACCAAGGAACTTATCGATCTGGCGGGGGTTGGATCAGGCGCGGTGCAACGCGAACTAAGCCGAATGCTTCGCAGTGGACTAGTTGTCCAGTCGCTTGTCGGGAATCAGAAACACTACCGCGCTAACGGAGAAAGCCCGGTTTTCTACGAGTTGAAAAGCCTCGTTGACAAACTCCTTGGCGTTCCAGGCATTCTCGTGGAATCCCTCACGCCCCTGGCCGACAAGATTCATTGGGCGATGCTGTATGGCTCCATCGCGAAAGGCCGAGCAGCCGCATCGGGCGACATCGACGTGCTCGTGGTATCGGACTCGCTGACACTGGAAGACGTGTATGGCAGCGTGGCGTCCGCCGAGAAACGTCTTGGTCGGGCAATCAGTCCGATGCTGTACTCAAGCGCCGAGCTTCGTCGCCGCGTCGAGGCCAGTCAGCCGTTCCTGACGAAGGTGCTGGCGGGTGATTTCATAACGCTATTGGGAGGCATGGATGACCTCATCGCCACTGGACAATCTGGTTCGCGTCGGCCAACTCAAGGCCGAGCCACCAGCACAGGCCGAGCTTGATGGATTAATCCATTCGGGAACGGTTCGCCTGCAAGATTCGCAACTTACATCGCTATGCATGGAGAGCCGCTTCGACCTGGCGTACAACGCAGCGCATGCTTTGTCGCTGGCTGCACTTCGCTGGCATGGATACCGGTCCGAGAACCGCTATCAGGTTTTCCAGTGCCTCGCACACACGCTTAAGCTTGAGCCACTGCAATGGCGCGCACTGAGTCAGGCTCATAACAAACGGAACCTCGCCGAGTACGAGGGCGGGCTCGATGTCGACGGGGCCTTGCTGGATGCTCTGATTCGATCAGCTCAACTCGTATTGAATGGTGTGACGGCGCTCGGCCCGGTGCATCGTTGCGCCAAGGGAAAGACATCGGGCACACGAAAGACCAGTTAGCGTGAATTCAACGCCAAACCTCAGCGAAACGGGCTTTCGATGCGCAACCTCGACTTCAGCTCCTGGCAAGGCCTCTTCTCCACCCTCTTCGGGCTGGCGGTCATCACCCTGATCGGCGTGGGTATCCGCCTCCTCGCGCAACAGACCGTGCAGCAGCGACGCGAGCGTGAGAACCGGCAGATCAACGAACGCCTGCGCACGCTTATCGCTGCCTACAAGACGCTGGGCGGATCCTTCACCGGCAACCTGGCGGTCGATCCGAGCCACATGCGCGACCTGCGTCTGCGTGCGGCCGCTGCGGCTGCCGAGAGCGGCCCGACCGACATGTCCAGCGGCTCGGATCGCGCGCGTCGTGTACGCGACGCGGTAGAAGCCGCGCTATCGGACATCATCCTTCTCGGCACGGAGGAACAGGTGGCGCTGGCGGCGCGCGCCGCCACGGAGATGGTCGAGGGCCGTCCCGTCCACATGCATGAACTGGTGGTCTCGCTCCGCACGTTTATCAGGAAGGTGCTCGACCTCGAGCCCGTGTCCGGCAAGATAGCCATCCCCAGACAGGGCCCTGCCCGCGTCGTGGCCGCGAAGGGCAAGGGTGACGGCGGGACCAGATCCGAAGGAGGCGGCGCCGGGGGCGGCAAAGGCGGTGGCAGTGGCGGTGGCGGAATGGGCGGCGGCATGGCGGCCGGCGCGGGACTCGGCCTCGGCGGCGGACTCGCGGCCGACGACACCCATGAGCATCACGGCTGACTGACAGGAGACACCGCATGGCGACGCAACCCGGCATTCTTCCCGAGGCTCTGCAACTCACCCGAAACGACTGGGTACCGAACAACGAGACCCTGCCCGTCCTGATCTACCGCAACGTGGTTCGCGGACATGACCTCGCACCGGCCATGGAAAACCTGTTCGGGAGCAATACGTGGCCGGCGGACTGGCGCGATGGTGTCTTCAACTACCACCACTATCACTCGACCGCGCACGAGGTGCTGGGCTTCGCCGCAGGTTCCGCGCGACTGCTGCTGGGCGGCCCCGGCGGTCACGAGGTGACCGCAAACGAGGGCGACGTGATTTTGCTACCTGCGGGTACCGGCCACTGCCGGCTCGATGCGAGTGACGACTTCCTTGTCGTCGGTGCCTATCCCAAGGGACAGTCATGGGACATCTGTCGTGAAGCGCCGACCACAGAGATGATCGAGCGCATCCGCACCCTTCCCTTTCCGTCAGCGGATCCAGTCAACGGCGGCACGCCGCCGCTGACCGCACATTGGCATCGGAACGCCCAGGGCGAACGCTGATCGTCAGCCGACCGCCTTCAGCAGCTCGTCGGTCGACGTCGTTTCGCCGATGCGCGGGAAGATCGTGTTGATGCTGTTCTCATGCGCCGACGCAACGAGGTCGGTCATCGCATCGGTGACCAGCACAACGTCGTAACCCAGTTCGCTGGCGTAGCGCGCCGTCGACTCGATACCGATGCTCGTAGCGATACCGACAAGCACGATCTGCGTGATGCCCTTCGCGCGCAGCTGCGCATCGAGATCCGTCGTCTGGAAGGCTCCCCAGCGCTGCTTGCTCACGCGCATGTCGCTCGGCGCCGCTTCAAGCTCGGGCACGAGCTCGGCGAATCTGGGATCGGTAGGGAAAGGATGTTTCGGCGCGTCGGTACGACCCGGTGCGGCCTCGACCACATTGACGAGCACCACCGGGTGACGCTTCGCACGGAAGGCGCGGGCAAGCGCCGCGCACTTTGCAACGATGTCGGCGGACGGATGAACCGTCGGCAGCGCGACGATGCCGTGCTGCAGGTCGATGACGACGAGGGCGGCGTTCTTTTCGAGTTGGCTCAGCGGCATGTTAACAACCTCGGGATGGGTGGGTGGAAGAAGACGTCACACGCGGGAGCGTGCGATCGGAGACTCGCGCGAGGTGGACACCGGTGCGATCGCGATCAGGGCATCGGCGACCTGCTTCACGACGCGTCCCGTTGACTCATGTCCGCAAGGCGCCGCATGACGGCGGCCGCGGCGATAAGGTCCGCCTGCTCGTCCGACGTCAGCCGCGCGACGGCGCCCGTGAGCCAGGCCTGCTTGGCGTCGCGCGTACGCTGGCGTGCTTCGACACCTTTTCGCGTCAGGCGAACGAGGAACTGGCGCCCATCGCTCGGGTGAGGGGTTCGCTCCACCAGCCCCTCTTCCTCAAGCACGCCGAGCGTCGCACCCATCGACTGCGGCTTGACCGCTTCGGCGCGTGCCAACTCCGCCGTGGACATGGCTCCACCCTCGAGTCGCGATAGCGCCGCGATCTGCGACCAGGTCAGCTCGAGGTTGTTGGATTCCGCGCGCAGGCGACGGATCAGCTGGCCGCAGGCGGTGAGCAGATCGGCGGCGGCCGCTTCGGCGGATGGTGGCTTCGCAGGGCGTTTCGTCGGCATACGAACAGCCTAGGGTCCGCAAGGCAAACTTGCAAGTCTAACTTGCAAGTTTGCCTTCGAAACTTCTTGCGGTCGTGCCACGATGGGCTTGCGGCGAACGCTGTCAGCTTGGATGCTTGGTCGTCCCCATCCCCAAGGAACAACGTCATGCAGTCCCTCGGCGCCATCGCCTATCTCGTCCGCGACTACGACGAGGCCATCGCGTTTTTTACCGGCGCGCTGGGCTTCGCGCTGATCGAGGATACGCCTCAGGGTCCCGACAAGCGCTGGGTCACGGTCGCGCCACGCGGCGCCGAGGGGACGAAGCTCCTGCTGGCTCGCGCGGTCACGGAAGAGCAACGTGCGCACGTGGGCAAGCAAGGCGGAGGCCGCGTCTTCCTCTTCCTGCAGACCGACGATTTTGCGTCCGACCATGCGCGTATGACCCGGCATGGTGTGCGCTTTCGCGAGGAGCCGCGGCATGAGCCCTACGGGACGGTCGTGGTATTCGAAGATCTCTACGGCAACGCCTGGGATCTCATCCAGCCCACCCTCTGACCGGAAATGACCATGAACGATCGCATTCGCGTCGCGGTACTCGACGATTATCAGCAGGTCGCCCGCACCATGGCGGACTGGTCGCCCGTGGAAGAACGGGCGGAACTCACGATCTTCCACGACCACCTCCACGATCACGACGCCCTCGTCCGGCGACTGGCCCCGTTCGACGTGCTCTGCGTCATGCGCGAACGCACCGCGCTCACGGCGGATCTGATCGCCGCCCTGCCCCGTCTGCGTCTCATCGCCTCCACGGGGCTGGCCAATGCGTCGATCGACCTGAAAGCCGCCGCGGAGCATGGCGTCGAGGTGGTCAATACGGACTACTCGTCGACACCCACCATCGAGTTCACGTGGTCGGCGATCCTGGGCCTGGCGCGCGACATTGCGGGTGAAGCCGCGTCCGTCCGCTCGGGAGGATGGCAGACGGGCCTGGGCACCGAGCTGGGCGGCAAGACGCTGGGCATTCTCGGGCTGGGTCGGATCGGGTCGAAGGTGGCGCGGATCGGGCAGGTCTTCGGCATGCAGGTGATCGCCTGGAGCGAGAACCTGCAGGAGGAAACGGCCAGTGCGCTGGGTGTACGCCGGGTCAGCAAGCAGGCGCTGCTCTCACAGTCCGACTTTCTCACGATTCACACGCGTCTCAGCGAGCGCACGCGCGGCATCATCGGCGCTCCCGAACTTGCCACGATGAAGCCGGGGGCGCGCCTGATCAACAGCTCCCGCGGCCCGATCGTCGACGAGGCCGCCCTGGTCGACGCATTGATCAGCGGGCGCATCGCCGGGGCCGCGGTCGACGTGTACGAGACCGAACCCCTGCCTGCGGACCACCCGTTCCGCGACCTGCCCAACGTGCTGGCCACGCCACACATCGGCTATGTCACGGAGGAAATGTACCGGACGTTCTACGGCGACTCGGTCAGAAACATCGTGGAGTGGCTGGGCAGGCGGACCTGAAAAGAACTCAGAAGGACGCGACTTTCCTGCCGCCCTTCGCGGCCTCGTCTTCATGATCGTCGCTGCCCTTGGGCTTGACCGTCATCAGTTCCAGCGGCTTGCCATCGGGCTGGCGTATCGACCAGCCATGCTGCAGCTCGGCGAGATCGTTGAGCTGTGGGCAGATCAGGTCGGTACGCTTCTCCAGCGCCTTCGAGCGCTTGTTCATCTCGCCGTCGAGGGATTTTTCCAGCGATTCCGCACGCGCCTGCAAAGCGGCTACCTTGCTGGAGTCGCCGGACAGAGCCGCTGTCACGGCGCTGGACGTGACCGACCCGACCAGTTCGCCAACGCTGTCGGAAATCGAACCGCCGATCGTCTCCTCCATCCGGTCGCCGGACCAGTGGCCGGCACCCAGACCTTCGTCGATCTCACGCAAGGCCTGGGCCTGCTTACGCTTCAGCTTCTCCAGCATGGCGGCCCGCTGGTCGCCGTCGGCGAACGACAGTGTCACCGTGGTCATCGCCGCAAAACCAAGCTGGATGCCCTCACGGGCGATCGTCGCGACTTGGGGCACGAGCTTGCGGACGCCATCCTCGTAACGGCGCAGCGCCTCGGCATCGGTCTGGGAGACGGCAACCTGCTTGCCATCCACGCGCACCGTACCGTCATGAAGAAAGATCTGGGCCGGCGTGCCGTCCTTGCGATGGAAAGACAGGCCCGAACTCGTGACGTCGACATCGTAAGGCGTGGAGTAATCGCTCTTGCAGGTGTCGGTGCTGAAGTTGATCGTCCGCGCACCGACGGCGCTGGCGGTAAGCACCGCTACGGCGGCGAGCGTGCCGGTGATCGTTGAACGGCGCATGGCCCTGCTCCCTGAGATGGATGACGCCGACTCAGATGCGGCCGGCTCGCTCATGGTTTAAACCGATGCGATGAACGACGCATGGGCTGCAGGTCACGGGATGACGTTCGGCACGGTCAGGAAGCGATGCCGCGTTCGCGGGCGTACTCGGACAGACGACTGTCGTGGTCGAGCCCCAGCTTTCGCATCGCGTCGCGCTTTTGCCGGCTCACCGTCTTGACACTGCGACTGAGGCGCTCCGCGATCTGCGAGATCGACATCCCGCCGACATAGAGCCGCACGACCTCCATCTCCCGCGCCGACAGACGCGACGCGTCGCTGGGCGCCTGTACGCCCGCCTCGTCGAACTGCCGGCGGATCGTATCGCTGAGAAACGGACGGCCATTGGCGGCCTGCCTGACGGCGACAGCCACTTCCCTGAGGGGTGCGCGCTTGTCGCATAGCCCGAGCGCGCCGCGCGCTCGCATGGCCTGCAGCACGGCGGCGTTGTTGACCATCGTAAGCACGACGACGGGCAACCTGGGGTAACGACGACGGATGAGATCGATCAGGCCGAGCCCGTCGCCGTGACGGCCGCCCGGCATCGAAAAGTCGGTGACCACGACATCGCACGGACACGCGGCGAGTACGTCGAGCAAGCGATCGCCGTTGGCTGCCTCACCGACCACCTCGATGTCACCGGTAGCCTCGAGCGCGGCGCGCGTACCCATCAGGACTACCGGATGATCGTCGGCAATGATCGTTCGCAGAACCATGTTTTCCCTCAGCGGCGGAAATGCGCAGCCGCTTTCCATGCAATATGTTACTTCTGTTCGCATCGCGGAGATTACAGTAAAGCTCCGTTCGTGGTCGAAGGAACGCCATGAAGCTATTGAGAAAATTGGTCAAATTGGGATGTCTCGCCATCGCTTGGGGCGCGGCCCTCGACACGGCGTACGCGGGTGATCACCCACCGTTTGCATCGGCATCGCTCTGGCAGAGCGATGGGCGCACGGCGGACGATCACGCGTGGGCGTTACCATCATCGTCGGAAGCCGATGTCCCGCTGAGCGAGGACGAACGACGCTGGCTCGCGACGCTTCCGGTATTGCGCATCGGCATCGATCCGACAGCGGCACCGCTATCGATGATCGGCCGGGATGGCGAAGCCGAGGGTTTGTCGATCGATTATCTGGATGCCGCGCTGCACGCACTCGGCCTCCGAACGCGGACGGTACCGACAACGGACTGGCATGAGGCGGTACGCGCCGCGTCAGCCGGCGACATCGATGTACTCCCGGCCGCGTCGGCGCGTAACGCGGAACTCGGCAGGCATTTCATCTTTTCGGCGCCCTACGCCGAATTTCCGGTGATGATCGTCACCCGGGAGGATTTCGCCACCATCGGCGACAGTCACGACCTCGCGGGACGGCATGTCGCGGCCAACCTGTCCCAGGGCGCCGTGGCCGCAGCGGTCAAGGCGATACCTGGCGTCGGCGTCATCGATGTCCGGACCACAGCGGATGGATTGCAGGCCGTGGCCACGGGCACGGCGGAGGCTTACGTCGGTGACATCGCCACCGCGGAGGCGCTGATCCGGCGCGATTATCCGGCGAAACTCAAGCTGGCCGCCCCGACGAACGAGCGCGCTGAACTCACCGTCGCCGTGTCGGCTCGCTACGCCCCCCTGGTCCCGTTGATCGACCGGGCTCTGGCCCGCTTGCCGGAACGCCGCTCGCAGTCGATCCGCAATACGTGGCTGCGTTCGCACTACACGTGGGGTGGGTCCTGGACGGAGATCGCACGCAAGGTCGGGCCAGCGGGCGTGCTCGCACTGCTGTTGCTGATGGCCGTGTCGTACGCCTACCTCCAGCTACGCAGGGAAACGCGAAGGCGCGTGCGCAGCGAAGCGCAGCTGGCCGATGTCACACGCCATATGCCGGCCGTCGTCTATCGGTTCATGTACCGGACCGATGGTCCCATCACCTTCATCTACGTCGGCGGCAACCCGGAGCCCATGTTCGGCATCGACGCGGAAACGATCCTTCGCGACGAACGTCGCGCCTTCGAACGGGTGGACGAGCGCGATCAGTCGTCGCTGCTGGCTGCGCTGGCGCAGAGTGCCGCGACGTTGCAGCCCCTGCATGCGGAGCTTCGTGTCAGGGATGTCGTACCGGAGCGCTGGGTGGCGTCCCACGCCTTGCCGCGACGCGTCGACGACGCCATCGAATTTACCGGGTACTGGATCGATGTGTCGGAACGCCATCGGCAGTCGAGCCAGCTGGCCTCCGCAAAGCTCGCGGCCGAATCCGCCACTCAGGCGAAGAGCCGCTTTCTGGCCACCATGAGTCACGAAATCCGCACGCCGATGCATGGAGTCCTCGGCACGCTCGAAATCCTGGGTGAAACCGGACTCGACGAGGCACAGAGGCGACTGCTGACCACGGCCGAGAGTTCGGCCGAGGCTCTCCTGCAGATCCTGGACGATGTGCTGGATTTTTCGCGGATCGAGGCGGGCCGCGTCCTGCTCGATCCCTCGCCCGTGGACATCCGCTCACTGGTATCCGGAGTCATCGACCTTCATCGCTGGCAGGCGGGCAAGAAGGGCCTGCGACTGGGCACTCGCATCGATCCCCGTCTTGCGGCATGCCTTCTTGTGGATAGCAGCCGTCTCCGCCAGATTCTCCTGAACCTGGTCAGCAACGCGGTGAAATTCACGGAGGAAGGCGGCGTCGAGCTGACGGTCGACGTCGTCGAGGACACAGCTGAAGTCCAGGCGGTGCGCTTCTGCATCGGCGACACGGGGATAGGGGTTGCGGCCGGCGATATCGAGCGGCTGTTTTCTCCGTTCAGTCAGGCCGAAGCGTCGACCGCACGACGTTTCGGCGGTAGTGGACTGGGCCTGACCATCAGTCGCAGCCTCGTCGAGCTCCTGCATGGGCAGATCGCCATGAGCGGTTCGCCAGGCCAGGGGACGCGGGTCACCGTGGACCTCAGCCTTCCCGTCTGCGAGGCGACGAGTCCCACCCACACCGTGCCCGGGCCAACCGGCACCGTGGCGCGTACGTGCCATGTGCTGGTCGCCGAGGACCACGCGATCAACCGCGAGCTCGTCGCCGCGCAACTCGAACGCCTCGGCCATCCCTACCGAATCGCCAACGACGGCGCTGAAGCGCTGGCCATCGCCGGGCAGTGGCGTGTCGACGTGCTCCTCACCGACATCCACATGCCCGTCATGGACGGACATGAACTCATACGCGCACTTCGCGAGCGCGGCGAAACGATGCGCATCGTCGCCATGACGGCGGACGTCATGGCGACGGAACGGGATCGTTGCCTGGCCGATGGCGTGGATGCGTTCGTCACCAAGCCGCTGCGACTGGCGACCCTGCGCGACGCGATCGTCCCGCCGGCAGACGAGCCGCGGACGACCAGCGATTCGTGGGACTTCGACCTGTGGCGCGAAACCTTCGGGGATCTGACGGCACTTCCCGCGATGGTCGATCGCTTCGCCGCGGGCCTTCGCCACGACGTCCACGAACTGCGTGCCGCGGCGACGCCAGGCGCCGCAGGCGAACGGCTGCATCGGATACTCGGCGGCATGCGCATTTTCGGCGTGTCGCCGGAGGCGGCCAGCGTCGAAGCCCTCCAGCGCGCACTCGTATCAGGGACGGGAGCGGAGGACGCCATGGCACGGCTAGCCGACGTGCCCTCTTTACTGGATCGCTTCGTGGCCCGGCTGCGGGACGCCGTGCAGCACGGGCCTCTGACTTGAGGACTTTCTCAAAAGAAAAGTCGGTTTTTCAGAATCGTCTGATTCTTTGTCCCAGTGTCTCAAGTCCATCCTGTCCGGGAACGCGATCGCGCGGGGACGGAGGCAAGCATGAGCGGACACATCATCGAGTACCACATCGCCGACGTAGGGAATGCCTGGGGCATTTTCCGCGATGGCATGCAGATCGCTGTCCGCACCGATCCGGCGGACGCCATCGCTTTCGCCAACTTCTTCGCCGATCGCGAGACGCTCATGGGCCGGCAACGTGTGCACGTATCGGCTGACAGGGTGCTACATCGAACCCTGCGCGACCTGCGCAGAGCCGCCTGAGGGTCAGCGCCCGGTCGCGCCGCCGAGGTTGGTCATGTCCAGGTGCAGCAGGCGCAGCCGCGCGATGTGCCGGCCCACCGCCGCACGGTCACCGGATGACGCCTCGAGACGAAGAAACGCCTCAAGCAGGCGATGTTCCATCTGTTCGAGAGTGCGTATCCAGGTCACGTCGGGATCGTGAGACAGCTTTACCGTGGCTTCCATCATCGTCCGACGAACGCCACTCATGGCGCTACCGACCAGCGCGGGCTTGCCACCGGTGGCGCTCACCTGACCCTGCAGATCGCCCGCAATGGCGGTCAGGGAGTCGGCGGACTCTTCAAGGATCGCGCGGAGCCCCGGCTCGCGGACGCTACGGGCCGCCTGACGATAGAGATCCCGATCCGCGATGACGCGGCGGATCAGCCCATTCACGACACGGATCGAAGTACGTTCCATGGGGCGGACGTTAGACCCCCGGGACTTAGCGCCCCCTAAATGCGGCCCGTCCCGGTCAGCCAGCGGTCATTCGCCGCTCTCGAGCAGAAGCAGCGGGTTCCCGCTCGCATCGCGCAGCCCTGACTGGAGGTCGAGCAACTGGCGGATGGACGGGCACAGGGCCTGTACACGGGGCCTCAGTGCGTTTTCCACGCGGGTCATGACGCGCGCCTGCCCGCCACTGGACACCGACGCGACCCGGTCACGCAGCGCGGCCGCCCCCTGAAGATCGCCGTTCATCGCAAGCTGCATCGCTTCGCCTCCCACGTCCTCGGTCAGGATGGGCGTGATATCGGACACGATTTCCTGCGCGTAGGCGCGCATCGCGTCTTCCTGCCAGTCGCGGGTGCTCTGGCTGGCGGCAATACGGCGCTTGATGTCGGCCACCCGCGCATTCAGGGCGCGATCGAGATCGCCGCTCGCCGCCGCACCCGGAGCCGCCGTCGCCGCCTCATCGCGTACCGCCTGGGCAGCGATGTCGACCCCATCGCTCGCCAGGGCCTTCGCTTTGGGTAACAACGCACGGACGCTTCGTTCGAACAACGCGACGCGGTCCTGCTCGTCGGGCCTGAGGCTGACGTCACGACCGTCCGTGGACAGCGATCCGTCGTGCATTCGCACGGTGCGGGGAGCGACCTCCGGCCGCTCGAACAGCAGCGCATCAGGCCGTACGGTCAGATCGTAGCTGCTTGCGATGCGGCAGCTGTGATCGAGATCCTGGGCTGCGGCACCGCCCGCGAAGCAGAAGGCCAGTACGAATGCGGTCAGGCGAGCGGTCATGAAGGATCCCGGCGAAAGTGACTCGATACCTTCCGCCGGACTAATCCTCGCTGAACCGTTCTCACAGACCCGATGCCAGAAACTGCTGCCGGACACGCACGCTGCCGAGCGCCCACGCCAGCCAGCCCAGCAGGGGCACCGACACGACCTTGAGAATCACGCTCACCAGCATGATGGTGTGCTGCCTGCTCGCGACCGCCACCAGATCCGGCGGCAGGCCCGGCTGACCGAGCACAACGCCGATCTGTTGCCACTGACCGTAGGCGAACCAGGCCGTGTATGCCGCCCAGACCGTGAGCAACAGGGCGACGAGGCGCATCGCATCCCGAGCCCATGCACGCCAGCGCAGTGTGGACAGCGCGACGACCATGATGCCGAACGCGGCCAGCGTGTAACCCACCGACCAGGCCAGGGCGATGCGGGGACTGGGGCCGCCGGCAGCGGCTTCCTCCGTCAGCGCCCCCGCGGCATGCGCGACGACCACGGACGCATAGGCATTGATGACGAAGCCCGCCGCGGCGAGCAGCATGACCAGCCATACGACGATGCGCCACGGCGCGAAGGGGCGCGCATTGCGGGATGCCTGGAGCACGCTCAGGCACCCGCCTTCTTGAACTGGTCGAGATCGGACAACACCTGGCCGGAGTTCTTCTCCGGGTCGACGTCCTTGTAAACCTTGACGATCTTGCCGGCCGGGTCGATCAGGAAGGTTTCGCGGCGGGCATACTTCATGCCGAGCTTGTTGTTGAGCACGTCGTACTTCACGGCCGTGGCGCCATCGGCGTCCGACAGGAGCGGGAACGGCACGTGATACTTCTCGGCGAACTCGGCGTGCGACTTGACGTCGTCGAGGCTGACGCCGACCACGTCCGCGCCGGCCTTGTGCAGCTTGGCGATGTCGTCGCGGAAGGTGCAGACCTCGGTGGTGCAACCGGCCGTGAAGTCCTTCGGATAGAAGTACATCACCAGCCACTTGCCTTTGTGGGTGTCGAGAGTGTGCCAGTCACCCTTCTGATCCTGCAGGCGGAAATCCGGGGCCTTCTCGCCGGCGACCGGGGTCGCGGCCCAGGCGGCGGCGGTGACGAGGGACAGGGCGATGACGCTGAGGAGGCGGCGCATGGGGAAACCTCGAAGGGGTGGGATACCGTAAGTGTACTCGCCGGCCTCGCGGGGTGGCCTCACCTCGGTCAGCCGGCCGAAAAAAAAGGGCGCCCGAGGGGGCGCCCTTCGAAACTCACCGCGGTCGCGATTACTTGCTGCCGAGACGCTCGATTTCGAACTTGCTCAGGTCCACGCCGAGGTTGAAGCCACGGCCGGTGCCGGTGACGGCAAGCGAGACTTCGCCCTTGGTCATGGCGGCGCTCTCGGCGCTCTTCACGACACCCGCGTTGGCGCCGCCCGAAGCGTATTCGCCGTAGATTTCGCTGATGCCCTTGACGTTGGTGAACTCGCCCTTGCCGCCTTCGATGCTGAACTTGCCAGCCGTCAGACCGCCGCCACGAACGTGGATGAGCACGTCGGCGCTCTGGCCGTTGTCGCAACGGACGTGGCCGCGGCCGTCAGCCTTCTTGTAGATGGCGGCCCAGCCGGTGGTGCTGAAGGTCATGTGGCACTTCGTTGCGGCGGTCGACTCGGCCTTCGCCGGCTGCACCGTGAAAGCACCTGCCGCGGCCACTGCGATAATGGCCATACCCGCGATGCGCTTGATCATGTTGATTCTCCGTAAGAGTGAGTGGCAGGGACTGTGTGTGGGCGGATTCTCCACTCACGAATGTGAAGAAATGCGGAGTCCCGCCGTGGCCGTTCAGGAAGCTGCAGGCTACGTGGACGCCCGGTGAACCCATCTCGCCGCGTCGACATGGCCGATCTACTATCGAACCCGTTCGTCAGAGAAGGTGGAGAGAACTGCCATGCCCAGGAACATCCTCGTCGGCTACGACGGCTCGGAAACCGCCCGTCGCGCCTACCTGTTCGCCATCGAACTAGCCGCCTGCGCCCAGGCCAGCGTGCACGTGGTCTCCGTCTGGCAGCTCGACAACGGCGCCGACACGTCGGCGCTGATGATGAGCGACAACGGCCGCGACCGCCTCGATGCCCTGCGGGCCGAAATCGCCGCGCTCCAGGCCGCGCCGGGTATCCAGGTGGAGGTGGGCATGGTTCACGGCAGCCCGGGCGACGCCCTGCTCTCGTACGTGGCTCAGCATGGGGTCGACCATATCGTCATCGGACACACCGAGCGGGGCGCCCTGGCCCGCTGGCTGGTCGGTTCGACCTCGACCGACGTGCTGGCCAAGGCGCATGTTCCCGTGACCGTGGTGCGCTAATCGCCTGGCTTTGTCACAATTCGGCAACGCCCCGGGGGGCAACACGTCAAGCGATCGAGGAACACCTTAAGTGAGCTACGCCGCCACCTTGCCATGGACGCTCGAACAACTGGACCTCTCGCGCATCGACGTCGAGAAGGTCAGGCACAACGAAGACCTGTTCCTCCTGCTGTGCAGCTCGTCGTTCGTCGAGAGCGGTTCGGACCTGTACACGCACAACCTCGTCGATCATTTTGCCGGTGACGACGATCTGCAGGCCTGGCTCCGCGATCACTGGGAGCACGAGGAAATGCAGCATGGCCGCGCACTGGCGGCTTACGTTCGCCATGTATGGCCCGAGTTCGACTGGGACGAAGGCTTCAGGAACTTCTTCGCGCACTACGGTTCCGTCTGCACCGCCGAAGAACTCGAGCCTAACCGTGGCCTCGAACTGGCGGCGCGCTGCGTCGTCGAAACAGGCACCGCCAGCCTCTATCGCGCGCTCAACGACGTCACCGATGAGCCGGTGCTGCGCGAACTGACCAACCACATCAAGAGCGACGAAGTGCGTCATTACAAGCACTTCTACCAGCACTTCCGGATCTATCGAAAGCGCGACGGTATCGGTCGTTTCAGCACGTTGCGCGTGCTGGTCAAGCGCCTGAGCGAGATCAAGAACGAGGACAGCGACATCGCGCTGCGCCACGTCTTCAACGTGCGGTATCCGGAGAAAGCGCACGACGACGCGGAATTCCGGCGTGTCACCAGCAAGGCGGAAGGCCTCCTCAAACGGCATATTCCCGCGGAAATGACCGTAAAAATGCTGCTCCGCCCGCTGGATCTTCCCGCGAAGATGAACGCCATGCTCGAATGGCCGCTGACGCGGATCACCGAGAAGCTGTTCCTGCACTGATCATTTCTTCTTCGGCAACGGCGTCCATTTGTCGTTGTCGAAGCCGCCGGTCTCGAAGGTAAGGGTGGTTTCACCACGGGTGATCGTCACGACGTCGATCGTGAGCCGCTTCGTCTTCGCAAGATCCTTGAGGAAGGCGGCGTCGTTGCGGAACAGCAGTGCGGGTTCCCCGGTGGGCGGGCGGAAGGCCTTGATGGTTTTCGGCTTTCCGTCGAAGGTAGCCTTGAGATCGCAGTCGCCCTTGCAGACGAAGCCCTTGCCGCCGGTCGCGTAGAGAAACACGCTCTGGCCCCAGGCGGTATGCCGCCGCAGGATCAGGCGCACCGTCTCTTCGCCCGTGGGGCGCGTGGTCTGGATCGTGGCCGTGCTCTGCGTGCCGCCCTGCATGGGTGAGGTCTGGTAGAGCCACAACGCGGACAGGCGCGCCTTCTCGCTGGCGGCCTTGTAGTTGGTTTCCAGATCGGCAAGCGTCTTTTTCACCTCGGCGGCGGCTGGCGTATCCGGATATTTGTCGACGATCTCATGTCCCAGCTGCACGGCCGGGCCATCGGTGTGCAGCTTAAGCAACTGCTGGTAGGTCTCGAGCTTCTTCGCCGCTTCGTCGGCCTGATTGTTGGCGACGGGCGCCTGCGCGGCCGGCTGATCCTGCGGTGACGAACAGGCGGCGGTGAGCGCGGTGACGGCGATGAGCGTGGCGAGTCTGCGCATGATCTTGCGATTCCGGCATGGAAAGCCGTAGCTTCGCCCTTCGACGACGCGATTGGCAAGGCGACGCGTAAAATGCGCGCACGCTCCCAAGGAAGTCCTCATGTCGTCCATGCCCCCGGCGCCCGTTTTCCTGATGCGCCATCGCGCCTTCCTGCAGTTCTGGTTCGCCAGGAACGCGTCGAGCTTCGGCTTCCAGATGATGTCGGTCGCGGTGGGCTGGCAGATCTATGAGATCACCGGGCGCGCCCTGGATCTCGGCCTTATCGGCCTCGTGCAGTTCGTGCCCTCGGTATTGCTGGCGCTGCCGGCAGGACATGTCGCGGACCAGTTCGACCGTCGGCGGATCGTTACGCTGTGCCAGGCGATCGAGTGGCTCGCCATCGCGGCGCTGGCGGTCTTCAGCTTCACCGGCCATCTGAACGAAGCGGGCATTCTCGCGCTGGTCTTCGTGATCGGCGTCGGCAAGGCGTTCGAGTTTCCGGCGTTGTCGGCGATGCTCCCGGCCATCGTTCCCGCGCATGTGCTTCCACGGGCGATGGCGTCCACCTCCGCCGCCGGACAGGCCGCGATGATCGCCGGTCCGGCGCTTGGTGGCCTGTTGTATATCGCGGGCCCCGCCGCGGTGTACGGCGTGTCCGCCGCGCTCTACCTCGTCGCGTTCACGCTGATGTCGCGCCTGTCGTACGACCACGCGCCGCCCCGCCGTGAGCCGGCGACCCTGAAAACCCTGTTCGCGGGCGTGCACTTCATTCGTCGTCGGCCGGCGGTGTTCGGCGTGATTTCGCTGGACCTGTTCGCGGTGCTGCTGGGTGGCGCTACCGCGCTGCTCCCCATCTTTGCCAAGGACATCCTGCACACGGGGCCCTGGGGCCTGGGCATGCTGCGTGGCGCTCCGGCGGTGGGCGCGCTGCTGATGTCGATCTGGCTGTCACGGCACACGCTCGAGCGCCGGGTCGGGCCGATCATGTTCGCCTCGGTGGCCGGATTCGGTATCGCGACGCTGGTCTTCGCCCTGTCCACCTCGCTCTGGCTGTCCATCGTCGCGCTTTTCGCGCTGGGCGCGTTCGACATGGTCAGCATGGTGATCCGCGGCGCGCTGGTGCAGCTGGAGACACCCGACGACATGCGCGGCCGCGTCAGCGCCGTCAATGCCATCTTCATCAACACCTCCAACCAGCTGGGCGAATTCGAGTCGGGGATACTCGCCGCGGCACTTGGCGCGGTCAACGCGACGCTTATCGGCGGCATCGGCACACTGGTCGTGGTCGGGCTCTGGATGTGGTGGTTCCCGTCCCTGCGCCACCGCCAGGGGCTGGTATCCGAGCCGGAGCCCGTCGAAGGCGCCAGCGACACGATCTGACACACCCGTCAAAACGTGTTATTAGGGTGGACGTCTATACCGCCAAAAAGGGGACGTCCACCATGAAGCGCCTGCTCGCCGCCACCCTTGTCGCCCTCGCCGCGCCGGCTTTCGCCGCCCATGAGGGTCCGGCCAGTCTCGATGCCGCCCTCGCCCAGGGCAAGCGCGAGCACAAGCCGGTGCTCGTCGATTTTCAGGCGGTATGGTGTTACTCGTGCTACTTCATGGCCAGTCACGTGCTCAACGGCAAGGAGTGGACGGATCTCAATGCCAAGGTGATCTTCTATGAGGCAGACGCCGACCAACCGGCGGACAAGGCCTGGATGACGAAGTGGAACGTGCACTTCCTGCCCACGTACGTGGCCATCGGCCCGGACGGCGAGGAGCTCGGACGCATCCTCGCCGAACGTCCCCGCGACACGTTCTATAAAGAAGTCGCCGGACTGCTCTCCGGCGATGCACGCCTGTCGAAGCAGAAAGCGGATGCCGCGAAGGGCTCGCTCGCCTCGGTGGCCGACGTACTCGACACCTACCAGCTGCGCTATCAGGGCACCGAAGGCATGGCATGGTTCGACACGCTGCCACCGATGGTCCGCAACGTGTCCGACAAGGACAAACGCGTCGCGCTCGCCAAGCAGCGCCTGCTTCTGCTCCAGGCGAAGGAGAAGAAGGACGATGCCGCGATCGTCGCCGCGGCGACCAAGATTCTCGACGGCAATATCGGCTGCGATCGTCCGTACGTACTCGACGATCTGATCGGTGCCACCGAAGCGCGACATCCCGACTCGCGCACTGCCGCACTGCGCCCGCAGAAGGCGCCGTACGAGCAGTTCATCGCGACGCAGGTCTTCACCGCGGCTCCCGCATGTGCCGATCAGCGAAGCGCCGTACTGACGGCTGCCGACCTTGACGCCGCGCTCGGCGATCACGAGGGTGAGCAGGCCGTCCTGCGCAAGGCGATCGATCTCAGCCGCGAGAAGCTGCACGGCGACCTCAGGAGCGATCGCAATCTCGCCGACAACCTGCGCGTCTACCTCATGCGGGCGAAGGCGGGCGATGAGCTCGACACGCTGGAAAAGCAGCTCATCGCGGCGTACCCGGACGATTACGTGTACAGCTATCGCTATGGACGCCGCCTCGTGGAGAAGGGCGATGCGGCCGGTGGGCTCCCGTATCTGGACGCGGCGGCCACGAAGGCCTATGGCGCGAATCGCTTTACGGTGGCGACGTTCCGGGTAAAGGCACTTCGTGCACTCCATCGCGATGGCGAGGCGAAGAAGGTCGTCGCGGAGACCATCGCGGCGGAAGGCAAGGCCTTTCCGGAGCAGAGCAAGAAGCTGCAGGAGTCGTTGGCGGCTGCCGGCTGAGGCCGAGCCGCCGGACACCGGGGCGAGCCGGCAGCGGGCCCCGGTTCCGCGACGTCACTCAGCTCTGCGACGTCCCGTACACCACCGAGTCCAGATGTTCCACCTTCGCAATCGTGTCGAGCGAAACCGTCGCCGACCACTCGGGGCGGGCGGGGTCGATCAGCTTGACCACGCCGTTGACGCCTTCGGTGCCGGCTGGGTCCACAAAATTCTGCACCGTCGGCACCACCGCCACGACGCCCTCCATCCGCGAGCCGTCCCGCAGATGCAGCACGA
The DNA here is from genome assembly GCF_900102405.1 of Dyella sp. 333MFSha. Classification (NCBI taxonomy): domain Bacteria; kingdom Pseudomonadati; phylum Pseudomonadota; class Gammaproteobacteria; order Lysobacterales; family Rhodanobacteraceae; genus Dyella; species Dyella sp. 333MFSha. The sequence continues at coordinate 581,914 of NZ_FNBR01000002.1, forward strand.
CCTTCGCGTTATCCCTCAGATCCCCGATAAGCGCCTGAAGGCGCTCGATGGATCCGGGGCCAGTGTGAATCGTCTCGGCTTCGCGGCTCATGGCATCGCTCCTCGTGAACAAGATCCCAGACGCTACTCTCCGCCCGTCGATGGAATGTCTACGTGGCACGCTGCTAACCTGCGCCTCCCTCCACGCGCGAGTCAGCCATGATCACGGTCCATCACCTGAACAACTCGCGCTCACAGCGCGTCCTGTGGCTGCTGGAGGAACTCGGCCTGCCGTACGAGATCGTCCGCTACGAGCGCGACCCGAAGACGATGCTGGCGCCCAGGTCGCTTCGCGCCATCCACCCGCTGGGCAAATCGCCGGTAGTGGTCGACGGCGACATCACCGTGGCGGAGTCGGGCGCCATCATCGAATACCTGGTCGGTCGCTACGGCAACGGACGACTGAAACCACCCGCGGATACCGCCGATGCGCGGCGTTACACCTATTTTCTGCACTACGCGGAAGGCTCGGCCATGCCACCACTCCTGCTCAAACTGGTGTTCGTCCGCATGGAGAGCGCCCCGGTGCCGTTCTTCGCGAAGCCGGTGGCACGAATGATGGCGAAGGGCGGGCAGAAAACGTTCATCGATCCGCAGCTCAAGCTGCATCTGGACTACCTGGAAGGCGAAATCGGCCAGTCAGGCTGGTTCGCCGGTGACGAGTTCACGGCCGCCGACATCCAGATGAGTTTCCCGCTGGAAGCCGCCGCAAGCCGGGGCGGACTGGATGCGTCACGCCCTCGCCTGACCGCTTTCCTGGAAAGCATCCACGCACGTCCGGCCTATCAGGCGGCCCTGAAACGTGGCGGCGATTACGACCTGGCGCCGAAGCCGCCCCGCTGAATCGCCGTTCAATCGCACCCTCGGCTGTTTACACCGTGCTCACGGCGGGGATCGCAAAGTCGATCCCCGTCCGCATCACTTGAGAGGGAGTCACCATGAGCAGAAATCGTGAATTCGCGCGTCAGGTCGAGAGCGCCGTCAACGGTGTATCGGGGCGCGTCCGTCACTACGCCGATGAGGCCCAGAGCTCGGGCAACGATCTGCTCGATCGCACCCGTCGCGTCACCAACAAGTTCGCCAGCCGCAGCACCGGTCGTCGTGCGCGCTACCTGGCTGAGGATTTCGCCGACGAGGCGACCTATCAGTATCGCAAGCTGCGCAAGCAGGTCCGTCGCAACCCGGGCGTCACCATCGGCATCGCCGCGGCCGCTATCGGCACCTTCCTGCTGATCCGCCACGCGCTGCGCGACGACGACTGATCGACGTCGAACTGCCCGATGAAAGGCCGGAATCGCTTCCGGCCTTTTTTATTGCACGAGGTTTTTAATATCCCAGCGATCGGGTTCAGCCATCGATCACGGTGTCGGCGGCATCGACTCGGCGTGCTGTTCGACAATCTTGTCGACGTGCCAGGTAACGCGCGACGCATCCATTGGCGCGTTCTTCGAATGAACCTCGGTGATCTTCAGCAGGTACTCGTTACCTGGCTTCCAGTCGAGGCCCTCGACCGGCACGTATGTCACCTGCCACGGTTTGCTCGGCTCCTCGCGGTACTGAAGACATTCGGTCTTCATAACGCCGGCGGTGCATGGCACCTTGCTGCCGGCGATATACAGCAGCCGCGATGCCGAGCCCTGCTGGGGCGAGGTCGCGCATGCAGCGAGCGTGACGACGGCAACAGTGAGCAAAGGAAGGCGCATGGCAGGAATTCCGCAGTCGGTTGCGTTCATGGATAACAGCCCCGCCATCGACATGACGTGACGCCAAAAAAGAAAGGGCCGGATCGCTCCGGCCCTTTTTACGCGTCGCACATGACGGCTGTCAGACCGTCATCGGGTTCGGCTTATCCATGTCGAGCTTGTATTCCTTGATCGCGCGGCTGACGTCCTTGGCGTTGACCTTGCCTTCCTTCGCCAGCGCAGCCAGGGCGGCCTGGGCGATCCAGTAGCGATCGACCTCGAAGTGGCTGCGCAGGTGCGCACGCGTATCGCTGCGGCCGTAGCCGTCCGTGCCCAGCACCGTGTAACGCATGCCGTCCGGCATGAAGGCGCGGACCTGATCGGCGAACTCACGCACGTAGTCTGTCGCGGCGATCGCCGGACCCTGACGGTCGGCGAGCAGACCGGTGATGTACGGCACGCGCTGCGGCGATTCCGGATGCAGACGGTTCCAGCGCTCGGCGTCGAAACCTTCGCGACGGACTTCCGAGAAGCTCGGCACCGACCAGATGTCGGACGAGACACCGAAGTCCTTCTCGAGCAGTTCGGCGGCCGCGATGACTTCGCGCAGGATCGTGCCCGAACCCATCAGCTGTACGCGCGGCTCGTTCTTCTTCGCCTTGCCGCCGTCCTTGAACAGGTACATACCCTTGACGATACCTTCCTCGCTGCCCTTCGGCAGATCGGGGTGGGCGTAGTTCTCGTTCATCACGGTGATGTAGTAGTAGACGTCTTCCTGCTCCTGCATCATCCGGCGCGTGCCGTCCTGCATGATGACGGCCAGCTCGTAGGAGAAGGTCGGGTCGTACGACACCACGTTCGGGATCGCGCCGGAGAGCAGGTGCGAGTGACCGTCTTCGTGCTGGAGGCCTTCGCCATTGAGCGTGGTGCGGCCCGAGGTACCGCCGATGAGGAAGCCACGCGCGCGCATGTCGCCGGCGGCCCAGCAGAGGTCGCCGATGCGCTGGAAACCGAACATCGAGTAGTAGATGAAGAACGGCAGCATCGGCACGTTGCTGATGCTGTAGCTGGTGGCCGCGGCCAGCCAGGCACTCATGCCGCCGGCCTCGCTGATGCCTTCCTGCAGGACCTGACCCTTCTGGTCCTCGCGGTAATACAGCAGCTGGTCGGCGTCCTGCGGCCGGTACTTCTGGCCGAACGGCGCATAGATACCGATCTGGCGGAACATGCCTTCCATACCGAAGGTGCGGGCTTCGTCGGCCACGATCGGCACGATGCGCGGGCCCAGCTCCTTGTCACGCAGCATGAGGTTCATGCCACGCACGAGGGCCATGGTGGTGGAGATCTCGCGATCGCCGGTGCCCTTGGTGATCTGCTCGAACGACTCGATCGTCGGTGCCTTGAACGACTGGTCGGACTTGCGGCGACGCTGCGGCAGCGAACCGCCGAGCGCGCGACGACGCTCGAGCATGTACTGCACCTCTTCCGAGTCCTTGCCCGGATGGTAGTACGGCACTTCGTCGAGCTTGTCGTCGGGAATGGGAATGTTAAAGCGGTCGCGGAAGGCGCGGATCGCGTCGGTGTCCATCTTCTTCTGGTTGTGCGCCGGATTCTGCGACTCACCCGCGGCGCCCATGCCGTAGCCCTTCACCGTCTTGGCGAGGACGACGGTCGGCATGCCCCTGGTGTTCACGGCCGCGTGGTAGGCCGCATAGACCTTGTGCGGATCGTGGCCACCGCGGTTCAGGCGCCAGATGTCGTCGTCGGACATGTTGGCGACCAGCGCGGCGGTTTCCGGGTACTTGCCGAAGAATTTCTCGCGCGTGTAGGCGCCACCGAAGGCCTTGCAGGCCTGGTACTCGCCGTCGACGGTTTCCATCATCAGCTGACGCAGCTTGCCCGAGGTGTCGCGGGCGAGAAGCGGATCCCAGTAGCTGCCCCAGGCGACCTTGATGGCGTTCCAGCCGGCGCCACGGAACACACCTTCCAGTTCCTGGATGATCTTGCCGTTGCCGCGAACCGGGCCGTCGAGGCGCTGCAGGTTGCAGTTGATGACGAAGATCAGGTTGTCGAGGCCCTCCCGGCCGGCCAGCGAGATCGCACCCAGCGACTCCGGCTCGTCCGACTCGCCGTCACCCATGAAGCACCAGATCTTGCGATCGGACTTCGGAATGAGGCCGCGATGTTCGAGGTATTTCCAGAACTGCGCCTGGTAGATCGCCTGGATCGGGCCGAGACCCATCGAGACGGTCGGCACCTGCCAGTAGTCGGGCATGAGCCAGGGATGCGGGTAGGAGGACAGGCCACGGCCCTTGCCTTCCACTTCCATGCGGAACAGGTCGAGCTGTTCTTCGCCGATGCGGCCTTCGAGAAACGAGCGGGCGTAGACGCCCGGCGCCGAATGGCCCTGATGGAACACCAAGTCGCCCGGGTGGTCCGCGCTGGGGGCGCGCCAGAAGTGATTGAAGCCGACGTCGTACAGGGTCGCCGAGGAGGCGAAGCTGGAGATGTGGCCGCCGAGGTCGCCCGGCTTGCGGTTGGCGCGCACGACGGTGGCGAGGGCGTTCCAGCGGACCAGCGAACGGATGCGCCACTCGATGGCGGCGTCGCCCGGGCTGCGCGCTTCCATGTGCGGCGGGATGGTGTTCACGTACTCCGTCGTCGGATCGAACGGCAGGTAGCCGCCCGCGCGACGGGTCGAATCGACCATGCGCTCCAGCAGGTAATGCGCGCGCTCGGTACCGTCGTGATTGATGACGGCGTTGAGCGACTCGACCCATTCCCGGGTTTCGGTAGGGTCGAGGTCCTGGTTCAGGATATCGTCGATCTGGTCCATGGATGCTCCGCTCGCGCTGGCCGCGCGCTCATGGGGTCTGAAGAAGCCCGCGGGTGGCGGGAAAACCTTCACATGATACCGCAACGTATTCGCATACGCGGCGGTATGGGGATTTGCCTCGTGATAAACCCGGCAATCAGTCGTTTACGACCGTCCTGGGCTTACCCGCACGGATCTGCGCCTCGACGCAGGCCACGGAGGTCATGTTGACCACACGGCGGACCGTCGCCTGGGGCGTCAGGATGTGCGCCGGCTTGGCTACGCCCATGAGAATCGGGCCGATGACGACGCCGTCGCACAGAGTGCGGACCATGTTGTAGGCCGTGTTGGCGGCATCCAGGTTCGGGAAGACGAAGACGTTGGCCTTACCTTCCAGCCGCGAGTTCGGGAAGATCCGCTCGCGCAGTTCGGGGTTGAGCGCCACGTCCGCCTGCATCTCACCCTCGACTTCCAGCTTGGGGACGCTCTTGCGGATCAGGCTGAGCGCCTCGCGCATCTTGCGCGAGTTGCGGGTCTCGCGGCTGCCGAAGTTGGAACTGGACAGCAGGGCGATCTTGGGCTGGATGCCGAACAGCTTCAGGCGGATGGAGGCCTGCAGCGTGGCCTCGGCGATCTGCTCGGCACTGGGATCTTCCTGCACGTAGGTGTCGAGGAAGAAGAACGTGCCTTTCTCAGTCGCCACCGCGGCCATGGCCGAGGCCTCCGAAACGCCCTCGTCCAGGCCGATGATGTCGGCGATGTATTCGAGCTTGCTCTGGTAGGTGCCGACCAGGCCGCAGATCATCGCGTCGGCCTCGCCACGCTCCACCATCAGCGCCGCGATGACCGTCGGACGCGAACGCACCACCGCCTTGGCCGACGCGGGAGTGACCCCGCGGCGCTCCATGATCGAGTGGTACAGACGCCAGTAGTCTTCGAAACGCGGATCCGAATGGATGTTGCACATCTCGAAGTCGATGCCGGGTTTCAGACGCAGGCCCGCGCGCGCGATACGCTTTTCGATGACGTCGGGGCGACCGACCAGAATCGGCTTGGCCAGGCCTTCGTCGACCACCGTCTGCACGGCGCGCAGCGTCGTTTCTTCTTCGCCTTCAGCGTAGACGACGCGCTTGGGATCGGCCTTCGCCCGCTCGAACACCGGCTTCATCAGCAGGCCGGTACGGAAGACGAAGCTGGTCAGCGTTTCGATGTACGCCGGGAAGTCTTCGATGGGACGCTCGGCCACGCCGGAATCCATCGCCGCCCTGGCGATCGCCGGCGGCAGCTGAATCAGCAGACGCGGATCGAACGGCTGCGGAATCAGGTATTCGGGACCGAAACTCGGCGGCTTGCCACCGTAGGCGCGCGCACTCACGTCGGACGCTTCGCGACGTGCGAGCTCGGCGATGGCCTTGACGCAGGCCACCTTCATCGGCTCGTTGATGACGGAGGCACCGACGTCGAGCGCGCCGCGAAACAGGTAGGGGAAGCACAGCGCGTTGTTGACCTGGTTCGGGTAATCCGAGCGGCCCGTCGCCATGATGCAGTCGGGACGCACGGCCTTGGCGTCTTCCGGCAGGATTTCCGGATTCGGATTGGCCAGCGCGAAGATGATGGGGCGGTCGGCCATCGTGGCGACCATTTCCGGCTTGAGAATACCGCCGGCGGAAAGACCCAGAAAAATATCCGCGCCTTTGACGATCTCGGCCAGCGTGCGCTTGTCCGTATCACGCGCGTAACGCTGCTTGTCCGGATCCAGATCGGTGCGACCGCTGTGCAGCACGCCGTCACGATCGAAGGCGAGGATGTTTTCGCGCTTGAGGCCCAGCGTCACCAGCATGTCGACGCAGGAGATGCCCGCGGCGCCCATGCCGGTGGTGGCGAGCTTCACGTCTTCGATCTTCTTGCCCGTGACCAGCAGCGCATTGATGACCGCCGCGCCGACGATGATCGCGGTGCCGTGCTGGTCGTCGTGGAACACGGGAATCTTCATCCGCTCGCGCAGCTTGCGCTCGACGATGAAGCACTCCGGTGCCTTGATGTCTTCGAGGTTGATGCCACCGAACGTCGGCTCGAGACTGGCGATGATATCGACCAGCTTGTCCGGATCGGTCTCGTCGATCTCGATGTCGAACACGTCGATCCCGGCGAACTTCTGGAACAGCACGCCCTTGCCTTCCATCACCGGCTTGCTGGCCAGCGCACCGATATTGCCCAGACCGAGCACCGCCGTGCCGTTGGTGATCACCGCCACCAGGTTGGAGCGCGCGGTGAGGTCGGCGGCGGAGGTCGGATTCGCGACGATTTCATCGCAGGCGGCGGCGACACCCGGCGAGTACGCGAGCGAAAGATCGCGCTGCGTGAGCAGCGACGTCGTCGGCGTGACCTTGATCTTGCCGGGGCGCGGAAGACGGTGATATTCGAGAGCGGCTTGCCTCAGTTCCTCGGAGATGGCCATGGAGTCCTGTGGGAGCTTAGGTGGGAAAGTAGCCCGCGATGTTAGCACCGCGACCGCGGTTCTCCCGCGTCGCGGTGTGTTGCATTGCGACATCCAGTGATATGAAAAACCTACATTTCTGCCTTGCGGAATCCGGCAGAACCGGGGCGCCCTGCTACCTAACGTGGTCGGCCCTTCCCGTCTCCCGGCCGTCCTCATGCGTTTTATCGCTCCTTCGGTTCTCGCGCTTCTTCTCGCCCCGGGCTGGGCCTTCGCTGCCGCGGTCACCGTCGACGAAACGGCCCTCCGTCAGCGGCTTCTTCGGCTCCCGCTGGCACCGCGCCCCGGCACCGATGTCGTCCTCCCACTGGCGGACGGTCGCGCGCACGTCTTTCATGTCCGCGATTCCGGCACGTTGCCGCGCGGGCTGGTGAAGCGATTTCCCGGCCTTCGCAGCTTCCGTGGCGAGGATGACGAAGGCCGCACGCTTCGTCTCGACCTCTCCCCGCACGGTATCCGGGCGAGCGTCCGGTCGGGCAGTACGGAGTGGCTCATCCGCCCCGGCGACACATGGAAGAGGGAGCCGGAAGACTTCCTTGCCCTCGGCAACGCGAGTACGCCGGTCGCCGAGACGCGTGGCGCCGCCGAGACGCGGCAGGCACCCGCCGAGGCGGTCACATCCCTGAAACGTCGGCGGAGCGCGCGCCCGTCGGGCATCGTGCGCTACGACTTCCGCCTCGCCGTCGCCGCGAGCAGCCGTTACGTCGCCAGGAACGGCGGTACCGTCGCCAGCGCGCTCGCGGAGATCGTCCATCTGGTCAACCGCGCCAACGAGGTGCTCGAAACCGACCTGGGTGTCCATCTCACCCTGGTGGATCGCAACCATCGCATCGTCGTCGCAAACGCGCGTGGCGACCTGTTCGAAACGCATGAACCCGGCCCGGCGGCCGTCACGCTGATCGACCGGGAAATCGGGTCGCGTCACTACGACATCGGCCATGCCTTCAGCACGTTCGAGGGCGGCGACAGTCATGTCGGCACATCGTGCAGCGACGCACGCGATGCGGACTTCTTCGCCACGCACAAGGCCGCCGCGTGGAGCGGACATGGAGACCCGGCCGGGTCATCGCATGCCTTCGGCTATTTCATGCACGTCCTCGGACGCCAGCTCGGCGCATGGCCGACCGCCGATGCGTGCCGGCGCATCACACTCGACGACAGCGCCGTGGAACCGGGTGGCGGCAGCACGATCATGGGCTACGCCACGTCGGGCTGCGGCACGGAAGACCACTGGCTCCAGCCGCGCCCGGGCCTGTACTTTCACGCCCGAAGCATCGAGCAGATCCAGGCGTGGCTCGGATCGCGCGGCGGGCGTTGCGCCGGGCGACGCCTGACATCCGCCGTCGCACCCTGGATCGATCCCGTGCCGCTGGCCGAAACCACCGTGATTCCGGCGCGTACGCCGTTTACCCTCGACGCCGCCGTGGAAGCGGCATCCCCCGGCGATCGCCTGACCTATACCTGGGAGCAGATGGATGCGGGGACAGGGCAGCGGGGGCCGCTCGTCGACGACGGGAAGGGGCCCTTGTTTCGCTCCTTCGCCCCATCATCGACGCCGCAACGCACCTTCCCTCGTCTTCCGGTGCTGCTCGGTGACGAGCGGGCGAGTCCGGGAGAAACCTTGCCAACCACATCGCGCGACCTGCATTTCCGCCTGACGGTGCGTGACAACGCCGGCGCGACGGCCACGCTCGCCAGCGCGGACAGGCGGGTGCGGGTCGTGGATACGGGGCGCGCTTTTGCGATGGCGGCACCGGCCGCCGGGATCGTTGCCGTCGCCGGTGGCGCGCTCGACATCCGCTGGGACGTGGCGGGCACCACGGAGAAGCCGATTTCCTGTCACTTCCTGCATGTCGACCTCTCGGTGGATGCCGGCTCGCACTGGCTTGAAACGCCGCTGGCCACGGACGTGCCGAATAACGGCTCGGCGACAGTGCGGCTTCCCACGGAAGTGAAGAGCGATGTCGCCCGTCTTCGTCTTCGTTGCGACTGGCGACCTTTTTTCGCGGTATCGCCAGGCCCTTTTGTGATCCGCGCGCCGTGACGCGAAGGCCATCGCTTAGCGGTCTATCGGTATTCCCCTACAGATGTTGACCACGCACCTATGGCGTCATGGAGCACGTCCACCCACATCGCATCTCGACGCGTCCCCACGCGAAAAGGAATTCCATCGTGTCCCTGTACTCCCCTCCCCGACGTCTCGTACTCTCCACGGCCCTGGTCGCGCTGCTATCCGGTGTCCCGGTCGCCTATGCCAATCCTCAGGCGCTCTGGTCGGACGTGACGCGTCCTGGCGCAAGTGCCCGGACAGCGGCGACGACCAGCTCTCCCGTTCATCAGCGACGTGTCGCACTGCGCGCCGACGGTCTGGCCCCCTTCGGGCAAGCGCGGGCGGTCGGGCGCAGCAGCCAGACCGCGCAGACCATCGAGCTTCCTTTGCCCGTTAGCGGCGCCACTCGCTTCACCCTCGAGGACTCGGGTGTACTTCCTCCCGGGCTGGCCGCGCGCTTTCCCGGGCTCCGCAGCATGATCGGCCGCGATGCCGAAGGGCGCACCGCGCGTATCGACATCGATGCGGCCGGCGCGGTGCATGCTCGTGTGACCGATCGCGCCGGCGACTGGATCGTTCAGCCCGAAACGCCGGTAAAACGCGCCCCCGGGGCTCGCTCGCGACATTCCCCGGCCATCCACGTCGTATTCCGGCGAGCGGATGCACCCGCAGGTCCCGCTTTGCGCGAGACAACGCCGCACGGCGGCGGCCTTCCCACCGCCGCGCCGGGAACGCGGGCAGGCAAGGCACGCACCGGCAGCGGCCAGCTCCTGCGAACGTTTCGCATCGCCATGAGCGCCAGCAGCGACTACGTCGCGAAGATGGGCGGCACTGTCGAGGATGGCCTGGCCGGCGTGGCGAAGGTCGTCAACCGGCTGAACGCGATCTACGAGAACGACCTGGGCGTGCATTTCCAGCTGGCGGAGAACAACGACCGACTCATCTTCGCGGATAAGGACACGGACCCTTTCAAAGGTCTCGGGGACGACGACCAGCTCGTCCTGCGCAACGCCGCCGTCGCCGCGCAGACACTGGGCCGCGAGAACTATGACGTCGGCCATCTCGTGCATGCTGTCGCTTCCGGCACCGCGGGACTGGCGGGACGCATCGGCAACACATGTCTTAACGCAACACGCACGATCGACATACGGCCGGGAACGAAAGTCACCGATCAGGACTACGAAGACGGTGGCGCGGATAAGGCGGCAGGCATGACAGGCAGCGCCGATCCCTTCAGTGACACCTTCCATGTGGATTACGTCGCCCATGAACTGGGCCACCAGTTCGGCGGACAACACACCTTCAACATCGCCGACCCCGGGTCGGATCAGCGTGAGCCCGATGCAGCGGTAGAGCCCGGCGGCGGCTCCACGATCATGGGCTACGCCGGCATCACGTCCGCCAACCTGCAGACGCGCTCGGACGATTACTTCCACGGCCGCAGCATCGGAGAGATCCGCGCGTGGCTGGATTCCGAAGGCGGATCGTGTGCCGCCACCCGCGTCAACCCGATCCGCACCCCGATGGTCGACACCAGCTACCCGTCCTATGTGGCGGTCCCCGCGCGGACACCGTTCGAACTGACGGGGGCACTCAGCTACGTGCACGCCGGTGCCACACCTACGTACACGTTCGAGCAGATCGATCGCGGCCGCGCTCAGACCACGGCCGCCCTCACGGATACCGGGAACGGGCCGCTGTTCCGGTCGCGCCGCCCCACTGCCAGCGGAAGCCAGACCTTCCCGGCGACCGGGGTGCTGCTTGGCAAGGAGCCGATCGGTCGCGGCGACGCCTTCCCCATGCGCGATCGCACGCTGAACTTCCGGCTCACCGCACGCGACAACCTCGACCAGCTGGCGCACGTCGTCAGCCGCGATATCACGGTCGACGTCGTCGACACGGGCGCCGCATTCGAGGTCGTCGCTCCGCGGAAAAGCGCAACGCTCAGCCGCGGCAAGGCGATCGCCGTGAAATGGCGCGTCGCCGGCACCGACAAGCCCCCGCTTTCCTGCACGAGTATGGACGTCAGGCTGTCGGTGGATGGCGGCGAAAGCTGGCTCGAAGAGAACCTGCTCACCGGTGTGAGGAACAGCGGAACGGCACGCTTCACCATCCCCGGAACCGTCGCGCCCACCATGCGCGGCCGGGTGGCGGTTGCCTGTAGCGACACGAGCACACCGTTCTTCGCCCTGTCGCCCGGCGACTTCCGTATCCGTTGATCGGAGCCGCTCAGAGGCCGAGCGAGATTTCCTCGGCCTCGACGCCCGCCATGTGGATGTGATTCACGAACAGCGAGAAGGCCAGCTTCCCCGCCAGCCCGTGCACGTGCTGCATCCACGGCGGGAGATAGCGAGGGGCCGCGATATCGCCGTTCGCGAAGTGCGCTTCGAGGCTCATGACGTCGTGCAGTGCCAGTTTGCCTGCAAAGAGGTTGCGCAGCAGGTCGAGGCGGCGCTGACGCAACGCCCAGCGGAAAAAGGTGTGCACCGCGAGCAGGCCGGTAAGGTAGACGTTGTCCTTCGCAAACGCCGAGCCGCCGCTGAGCGGCACGCCACGAAAGACGCGCTGCGCCGAGTGGAAACTGTCGGCGACGTTCTGCCCGCACTCACGGAAGTACCGGAACACCTCGACGAAATCGGCACCGTTCAGGGCCTTGTCGATCGCCAGGATGCGCAGGCTGATTCGCTTCAGCCGCGAGATATCGATGGCGCCGGACATCAGCTCGGCGAACACCGCCAGGCCCTCCTGCGTCGCGGTGACACGTGGCGACGTGCGCGCCAGCGATGCCAGGACCGGCTGCTCGCGACCATTCAACGCGGTGAGCGAATGGACGAAGGCCTCATGGGCCAGCAACTGGTGACGATCGTATTCGGTAAAACGGATACCACCGCGCAGACGGATGCGGGTCGCGCCGGCCGCCGCCTTCGCGGTCAGCTCCGGATCCACCTCGACGGAGATGGTGCCTGGCGAGAAGAACGCGTCCAGCTGGGAGGCCATGTCGCGGCGCAGCTCTTCCGCGGGGATGTTGCCGGTGGCGTCTTCGGTTTCCAGATCCGCGCCCAGTTCGTCGGCCAGGTCCACGAAATAGCGGGCGGCATCGAGGTTGCTGCGGTTGCTGCCGGGTATGGCATCGCCGGGGCGACCGTAAAGCGCGACGGATGCCTGCGTGACGCCGTCGGTGCCGGCGGACTCGAGCATCTGCGTGGCGATCCGCCACGACTCGGCCGTGCGCCGCAGGTAGTCGGCGATCGGATGATCCTCGGACGCTTCGGTCTCGATCGCTTCCAGCTCGGCGCGCGTGTCGCCCAGTTGCGGCGGGTGGTACGCGATGGTCGGGATCGAGAGCCGACCGGCGCCAAACTCCGCGATCAGGCGTTCTTCGACCGAGGCGGGCCAGGAGACCGTGGGCAGGATACGGATGGCGCGGACGGCAGCGAGCAGGCGCTGGTCGAGCATCGCGTACCGCCGCATCTCGGCAGAGAGGTCAGACGGGGCGGCGTAGGCGTGCATGGGGGGCGAGTTTAGCGCGAGGAGATGTATTTCTCCCGGCGAATATGCTGGACGGGCAGACCATGGTCTTTCAGTGCCGAAAACGCGGCATCGACCATGTTGGGATTGCCGCAGAGGTAGGCGATATCCCCCTCGGCGCTGGGCTCCAGCTCCGCCAGCATGTCCTGAACGTAACCCAGGCGGTCATGCGGACGCGGGCTGGGACGGGCGCCGCGGGACAGGCAGGCGTGAAAGGTGAAGCCCTCATGTTTACGCGCGAAGGCCTCGAACTCCTCGCCGTAGAGCAGTTCACCCTCGTTGCGGGCGCCGTAAAGCAGCACGAAACGGCAGCCGCGACTGGCGATCAGGGCCTCGATCTGCGGCAGCATGGCCCGGTACGGGGTCACGCCGGTGCCCGTGGCGATCAGGATGTAACGCGTGTTCCGGTCGCCGTCCATCAGGCAGAAGCGGCCGTAAGGGCCGCTGGCGTCCACGGTCTGGCCGTGTTCCAGGTCGCCCAGCAGCTTCGTCGCTGCCCCGCCCTCGACATAGCTCACGGCGATCTCGATCCGCTGGACCGGGCCGCTGCCGTCACCCACGCTGCCGACCGAGTAGCTGCGCTTGGTCGCCTTGCCGTCGTCGTAGTGGAAGTGGACCTGCAGGAACTGGCCCGGGGCAAAGGCCAGCGGCTGACCGTCCACCCGCTCGAACGACAGGTGCCGGACCGAGGGGGCAAGCATGAAGCTGTCGGTCAGACGGAGCTCGAATTGTTCGGCCATGGAAAGTCTCTGTTGACGCCAGGGAACGAGGGGACCCGGCAAAGCCCGGTATAATAGGCGGCTTGTCATCCCGGCGCAGCCCATGACCATCCCCGCTCTGCACGTCACGAATCTCCGGAAAACCTACGGCAACGGCGTGGAGGCCCTCAAGGGCATCTCCCTGACCGTCCAGCCGGGGGATTTCTTCGCCCTGCTCGGCCCCAACGGTGCCGGCAAATCCACCCTCATCGGCATCCTGTCCTCCCTGGTCAACTCGACCTCGGGCGACGCCGAGATCTTCGGGGTATCGATCCACAAGCACCGCAGCGACGCGATGCGCCTGATCGGCCTGGTCCCCCAGGAGATCAACTTCAACCAGTTCGAGAAGCCCTTCGACATCTGCGTGAACCAGGCCGGTTTCTATGGCGTCGGCCGGGCGGAAGCCCGGGTCCGCGCCGAGAAGTACCTGAAGGAGCTGCGCCTGTGGGACAAGGCGCACCTGCAGGCGCGCACCCTGTCCGGCGGCATGAAGCGCCGCCTCATGATCGCCCGCGCGATGATGAACGAACCGAAGCTGCTGATCCTCGACGAACCGACGGCCGGCGTCGATATCGAGATCCGGCGCTCGATGTGGCAGTTCGTCTCGGGCATCAACGAGGCCGGCACGACGGTGATCCTCACCACGCATTACCTCGAGGAAGCGGAACAGCTCTGCCGCAACATCGCCATCATCGACCAGGGCCGCATCGTCCAGAACACGTCGATGAAGAGCCTCCTCGCCACCCTCGACGTCGAGACCTTCGTGCTCGACGTGGCCAGCGTGCCGGCCAACCTGCCGACCCCGGCCGGCGTGGTTCTGCGCGTCCTGGACGACCACACCATCGAAGCCGAGATGTCCCGCTCGCACGACCTCAACTCCCTGTTCGCCACGCTCTCCGGTCACGGCGTCACCGTGACCTCGATGCGCAACAAGTCCAACCGGCTGGAGGAACTCTTCGTCCGCCTGGTCGAGCACGGCCGGGAGAACGCGGCATGAGCGCCTCCACCAACCTCGTCGCGCTGGGCACTCTCGTCCGTCGCGAGATCATGCGCATCATGCGTATCTGGACGCAGACTCTGATCCCGCCGGCCATCACGATGACGCTGTACTTCGTCATCTTCGGCAAGCTGATCGGCAGCCGCATCGGTGAGATGCATGGTTTCACGTACATGCAGTACATCGTGCCGGGTCTGGTCATGATGAGCATCATCACCAACAGCTACGGCAACATCTCGTCATCCTTCTTCGGCGCCAAGTTCGGCCGTTACGTGGAAGAAATGCTGGTGTCGCCGATGCCCAACTGGGTGATCCTGCTCGGCTACGTCATCGGCGCCGTCGTGCGTGGCGTGGTCGTCGGCGCACTGGTACTGCTGATCGCGCTGTTCTTCACCGACCTGCACGTGTCCCATCCGGTCATCACCTTCCTGTCGGTCGTGCTGGGTGCCACGGTGTTTTCGCTGGCCGGCTTCGTCAATGCCGTATTCGCGAAGAAGTTCGACGACATCGCGCTGGTCCCGACCTTCGTGCTCACTCCGCTGACCTACCTGGGCGGCGTGTTCTACTCGGTCGACCTGCTCGGCCAGCCGTGGCGCTCGATCTCGCTGGTCAACCCGATCCTGTACATGGTCAACGCGTTCCGCTTCGGCGTGCTCGGCGTCAGCGACGTGCCCATCGTCACCGCGTTCATCGTGATGATCGTCTTCGTGGTCGGCCTGTCGGCCGTGGCGCTGCGCCTGCTCAGCCGCGGCGTCGGAATGCGTTCGTAAGCCGATGCGCGTCAACAAGTACATCAGCGAGGCGGGACTCTGCTCGCGACGCGAGGCCGACGAGCTGCTCATCGCCGGCCGCGTCACGATCAACGACGAAGTCGTGAGCACGGGCGCCAAGGCGCTCGACGGCGACGTGGTCAAGGTCGATGGCGAGGTGGTGGTCGCGCGCACGCTGATCGCAAGCCCGTCCAGAAGCCGCGGCGTGTACATCGCACTGAACAAGCCGGTCGGTATCACCTGCACGACGGACCAGACCGTCGACGGCAACATCGTCGACTTCGTCGACCATCCGCAGCGCATCTTTCCGATCGGTCGGTTGGACAAGGACTCCGAAGGCCTCATCCTGATGACCAGCAACGGGGACATCGTCAACGAGATCCTGCGGGCGGAGAACAACCACGAGAAGGAATACCTCGTGGCGGTGAACAAATCCGTGACCGACGAGTTCCTTCGGGGCATGGCCAGGGGCGTGCGCATCCACGGCCAGATGACCCGGCCGTGCAAGGTGAGGAAGATCGCGAAGTTCGGTTTCGCCATCATCCTCACGCAGGGTCTGAACCGGCAGATCCGCCTGATGGCCGCCGAGTTCGGCTACCGGGTGACCCAGTTGCGGCGCGTGCGCGTCGTCAACGTGAAGCTGGGGCACCTGAAGCCCGGCCAGTGGCGCAACCTGACCGAAGCCGAACTGAAGGGCCTCCTGCCTTCGCGGACCCAATGGTAGGTAGATTCGCCTACGACGCATCAGCGTAAGGTTGACTAAGCGATACCGGTTGCGCCGACACGCGCAAACGAATCCTTGATGGACAATGGTGCCCGCCTGCCGGAGTGGCAGCGCGCACCACATCAAGGACGATCCCGACATGAAGTCACCCCTCCGGCCGGCCATCGTCGCCGTGCTGTTCAGCGCGTCAACCGCGGCAAGCGCCGCCGCACCCGTCGACGCCTACAACGAATACCTCGCCGCACGTATCCGTATCATGGGTACGACACGGGCGATCGAGCCCGATACGGCCACCTTCCTCGCTCAGTTCCTGCAGACGCCTGCTTCGCCCTATAGCGACCTGGTTGAGCAGCCAGTCGTCACGAATACGCCTGCATGGAACGAATACCTGGCCGCCATGCAGCCGGCGGGCGCGGCCGATGGCGACGCCGCGCTGAACGCGCTGCGCCTGCAGACAGGCCTCACCAAGGCCCGACCCGGTGAGGAAGTCACGCTGGAACCTACCGCCGCGCGCGACTACCGCGGCCGCGAGGCGGCCGCCAATGCGATCAAAGCAGGCATCGACCCCGATATCTTCTGGAAGGCGCGGGACATGAGCGGCTCGGCGATCACCGCCGCCGCTGGCTATGCGCTCGCCTTGCAAATGCTGCGCGACGCAGCCGCCGCCAACCCGCCCGAAGACTACGCGCGCATGGCGATCAAGCCAGACGTTCTCGCGCGATACATGAACCAAAGGTACCCCGACAACATTCCCGACGCGGATCTGCGCTATCTGACCACCTGGTTACGTGGATCGCTCGATCTACGGGGCGCACAGATGAAGGGTACAGCCGCACAACGCCTTCCTGCGGCGTATCGACTGGCGCGCGTTGCGGCAGCCTACGCCGATGCCAGCGGCTACTTCACCTCCAAAGGCTATTGCCAGGGAAACGCCGCGCGCCCCGGCGAGCCGACGGGCCCCGAAGCGCTGGAGAACGACCGGCCACTTTGCTTTATCGCCGCGACGGACCGTGGCGTACTCGCGTGGTTCCGTCGACAACTGCGGCTCGACATGTCGGGAATTCCGATGCATGAGAACCCGCACCATGGCCTCGCCAACCTGGCGCGCCTTATCGGCGTGGTTCTGGTGTTCATGGATATGGCCTCGTTCATCGAAACCGCGGACGCATTCGTCACCGAGCGCCTTGCCACCCATGGCGATATCGATGAGGCCGACGCGCAGGTCGCGTCCGAGCGCTCCACCCGACTCAGCTGCAGGATTTCCCCATGAAGACTTTCGTTATGGCTCCGCACGCCATACTCCTCGCGCTCACCCTGGCGGTCGCGCCATGGAGCACGTCTGCCGGCACTATCACGATCGATATGGCCGACGGCAACGCAGTCAGTGAGCTAGCCGCGGAAGGCCGTTCGCACGTCGATGCGATGCGCTCGATGCTGGCCACTGACTATCCGGGCATGGCCGCCAGCGCCAATCGAAACACGATCAGCTACATCCGGCGCGAACTCGTCGGGGCCACTGTCGCACGCATTGAATATACCTACGAAAAAAACGGCAGAACTTACAGAACCGTCTACCACGCCCGAAGCGGTCGTTCTATGAAAACCATTGCCGATGTCGGCA
This sequence comes from Dyella sp. 333MFSha, assembly GCF_900102405.1. Taxonomy (NCBI): domain Bacteria; kingdom Pseudomonadati; phylum Pseudomonadota; class Gammaproteobacteria; order Lysobacterales; family Rhodanobacteraceae; genus Dyella; species Dyella sp. 333MFSha. Next base: position 599,395 of record NZ_FNBR01000002.1, read on the forward strand.
TTTCCAAGAAGGAAAAGGGCAGCGGTTCCTCGGCATCCGACACCAACGATACCGATGCGTCGACAGGCAATGCCTCCATCGATGAGCTCCCGGGACAGGAGGCGAAAGAAACCGTCTTCTACACGAACGACGCACCGGGGGATGTGCGTGCAACGTCCCTGCCGGATGTAGAGGGAGGTATCGAGGAAACCAACTTCGGCGATGTCGCATCGCATGCGAACGACGCCGAACTGAAGATCGTTCGCCGCATGGATGTCGACATCCGGGAGGGCGCCGTAAGCGCAGGCGGAACGGTCGATGGCTTCGTCAGCAAGACAGTCTGCGCGTCATGCAAAGCGGCATTCAATGAGCTTGCGAGCCGCTACGATATCAACGGGTCGATTCACCAGATGATCGAGCCGGAGAAGATGGTGGTCGGTAACCGCGTCGTCACGATCAAGCCCGTCGGCGACGATCCGATCGCGAAAAGCCGTAGAGCCTCTATCGAGCTCCGATCGAGCCGCAACGCGTACACCAACGAGCAGATCACGAAGGAGAACCTGGGTCGAACCCGTTCAGCCTTGAGAGCGGCCGGCGCCATCGAACGCGCCGAGACAACGACCGCCACCGCCGAAGAAGCCGAGGCCTGCAACTCGTGACAAAACGCATGCGTTTTATCGTCGTCGCGTTCGTCGCACTCGCCGGCCCTGCCGAGGTACAAGCCACCCGCGTCACGGGTGCGGACGTCCTCGCCCGCTGGCAACGGACGCGCATCGCGCGCCTTGGCGGAGAGCAGGCATCGTTGGCCACGCAGGACATCGCCCGGCAAATGCTCTCGAACCCGGGCTCTCCGTACAGCGACCTGATCGCCCAGCCCGAGTTCACCAATGACGTGGACTGGGTGGCCACCGTCGACGCGTTCTCGGCCCGCGGCCTCACTGCCGCGGGTGCGCTCGCCGCGTTGCAGTGGGATCTCGGCATGACGAGAGCGCGTCCCCGGATGGATATCAAAGTGAAGGCGGGCTTTCGCGATGACTTCGTCGCCGCCAGCGCGATCAAGGCCGACGTCGATGCCGACGTGTTCTGGCATATGCTCGATCTGACGGGTTATCGTCACTCCACCAAGGCCGCGGTGTACGCGGTCGGCATGCAGATTCTCCGTGCGCAGGCGATCGCGGTTCCTTCTGACGTGTGGATAGCCAACGCGATCGACCCAGACGTATTTACGCGTGTGATGCGTGCGCAGCATATGGACCAGCTGCGTCCCTACGATCTGGAGTACCTTTCTACGCTCGTGCAGTACCGTCTGATCCACTGGAAAGCGGGCGCGGAAAGCTCGTCGGGGCATCGAAGCCTGCCAGTCGTTTACCGTGTAGCGCGCACTGCGGCCGCCTACCGCGATGCCCAGGGATATGTGGGCAGTTCCCCCTGCACCCGCGATGGCACACCTCGCGCGTCATCGGCGGGCACAGGTGGCGATGACGACCGGCCCCTGTGCTTCGCCGCTGCCACCGACCGCGCAGTGCATGCCTGGTACCTGGCGGAGTACACGCGCCAGGCCACCTACGTCCCGGAACACCATGATGACGGCCTCAGCCGTCTGGCCAGGTTCGCCGGCCTGGTTCTGACGCTGGTGGACCTGGCCGGCGTTCTCGAGTTCGTCGAGGCCACCGTGGCGGAGAGCCTGGTCACCTCGGAAGCCATCGGCGATGCCGAGGCCGAGGCATCGTTCGCGCGCGCCGACCTGCTTTCGTGCCCCATTCCGGAGTGAAGCCCATGCATCGCCACCTGATCGTTTCCCTGGGGGCAGGCGTTGCCGCCCTCGTCGTCGTCCACGCGCGCGCGGCACCCGTCGTGATCGAGTCGGTCGGCCTCGACAAAGGCAATGTCACGGCCCAGCTCGAACGCAGCAGCCAGTACTTCGTCAACGCGATGCGTAAGCTCATCGTGCAGAGCTATCGCGAGCAGTACCGCGCGATCCGCTGGGAAGGTCTCGAGGAGACGATGACCAGATCGCGGGTCGCCCGTTTCGAATACCGTTTCACGCTGAACGGGGTCGAGCAGGTCAGGGTCTACCACGCGATGGATGGCCTACCCCTGAGCGTCATCGCCGACGATGCCTTCGGCGGCACCACGCCACGGGGATCACCTACTCCACCGCAGTCGCCGGGCAGCCTCGACGGATCATCGGGCAGCGACATCGAGGAGACGAGCGCCACGGAGACCTTCGGCGCAGCGAGCGATCTCGTCGACGCGGATATCGCCGACGACCTGCTGTTCGATGAGTTCGACAGCATGAACGTGCGTGCGCGCGTCCTCCCCTCGTCCGGTTCGGTACTGGCAAGCTACACGGCCCCCGGCGCGCAAGGCGGCCTCGATGCCGAGTTCAAGGCCATGCGCACGATCGAAAATGACATCCGTGCGGGTGTGATCCCTCGTGGTGGACGCATACGCGGTGCAATCGGCGGCGCGACGTGCGGCTCCTGTGAGGATGCCATGCGCAGGCTGTCGGACGAATACGGTGTCGAGGTCAGGGTCAGCCACATGTTCGGCTCCATTCCCAGCGGCGAGCAGCGCGCCCTGATCGAGTCCGGCAGCGCCCGTCTCAAAGGTCGCATGCTGGTCGGCTCCGAGGGTGAGCCGCTACTGGCCCGCGACGTGCTGGACAGCGCGCGCGCCGCCCAGATTCGCCGCGACCTGAGTCCGCGCGCTCTCGATCGGACGTTCAAGGGCTTTTCGTGGCGGCGGCGGTCGTTTCGCCTGGGTCCACCGCGCCTGCCCCGGGTCTCGGAGGGGTCGTCCACGGAAGACACCGCCGTCTCCGCGGAACCGTCGGCCGCGCCCGGATGCTGACAGGGAGGGGTACCGGGGGACGATGTGCGATCATGCCGCCATGGATACCTTTGCTTCCCTGCCCCTAAAGGCCGCCCTGCTCTCCGCCGTCGAGGGCATCGGCTACACGTCGATGACGCCCATCCAGCGGGACAGTCTGCCGCCGATTCTCGAGGGCCGCGACGTCATCGCCCAGGCCCGCACCGGTAGTGGCAAGACGGCGGCGTTCGGGCTGGGGCTGCTACAGCAGCTCGACCCCGAAGAAATCCGCCTGCAGGCACTCGTGCTGTGCCCCACCCGTGAACTGGCCGACCAGGTCAGCAAGGCGCTGCGACGGCTGGCCGTGAACATCCCGAACGTGAAGCTGCTGACGCTCTGCGGCGGCATGCCGCTCGGCCCGCAGCTGGCGTCGCTGGAACACGATCCGCACATCGTCGTCGGCACGCCGGGCCGGGTGCAGGAGCACCTCAAACGCGAGAGCCTGCACGGTGGCGGCATCAAGATGCTGGTGCTGGACGAGGCGGACCGGATGCTCGACATGGGTTTCGAAGAGGCCATCGACGACATCGTCAAGCGGATCTCGAAGCACCACCAGACGCTGCTGTTCTCCGCCACGTATCCGGACGACATCCGCACCATGAGCGGTCGCGTCCAGCGCAACCCCGTCACGGTGACCGCCGATGAACCGCACGACGTCCCGACCATCGAGCAACGCGTGGTCGAGGTCGAGCCGGCGCAGAAGGCCGATGTTCTCGCACGCATCCTGTCGCACGAAAAGCCCGAGGCCGCCCTGGTCTTCTGCAACATGCGCAAGGACACCGAGAGTCTGGCCGCTGAGCTCGACCGGCGTGGCTTCACGGCGCTCGCCCTGCATGGCGATCTCGAACAACGCGATCGTGACGAGGTGCTGGTGCGCTTCGCCAACCACAGCTGCTCGATCCTCGTGGCGACCGACGTCGCCGCGCGAGGACTCGACATCGCCGCGCTGCCGCTGGTGGTGAGCTTCGACATCGCGCACGACGTGGATACGCACACGCATCGGATCGGGCGCACCGGTCGCGCCGGTGCCAACGGCATGGCCATCTCGCTGGCGAGCTCCCGCGAGTTGCCGAAGATCAAGGCGATCGAAGAGCGTCTCGGCGGCACGATCCCGCGGCATCCGGCCCGCGCGCAACCCGAAGGGAAGAAAGTCCTCAACCTCGCGCCGATGAAGACCCTGGTCATCGACGGTGGCCGTAAAGACAAGATGCGCCCCGGTGACATCCTCGGTGCGCTGACCGGCGACGCGGGCCTGGACGGCAAGGACATCGGCAAGATCGACGTGTTTGCGACGCGCGCATACGTGGCGATCCGACGGGATCTCGCCAACCGGGCGCTCGAGCGCTTGCGCGCCGGGAAGATCAAGGGGCGCACGTTTCGCGTACGCCCCTTAGGTTGAGCGGCTCGCTCAGTCGGCCACCTCGCCATCCCCCGGTGTGTCGATGCATGCGACCCCAACCCGGGCAGCCGGCGACTCGGCCGACTGGTTCAACAGGTTCAGCTGCCCCCCGTTGACCGCCACCTCAATGGACGTCAGATGCTGGTGCCGGAGACGGTCGAACGCCGTATATGCCGCGCTGCCAAAACCGAGAAACGAGACCCTCACGGTGATGTTACGGCGGTCCGACAGTGCCTGTAGTGCCGCTTCGCAGGACGCACAAGGCTCCTGACTCGAGAACCCATAGAGCTGACCTCCCGCCGGAACGCGACCCGCCAGAATGTCGCGCTCGATGCGCTGGGCGACCTTCAGCTCCGCGTCGCGCTTACGCTGCTGCGGAAAGTTGTCGCCGGGAACGGGAGACACGGTCACCGTACTCGTGTTGGGCCGTGCATCGTGCCAGGCGACGATGTCGGCGCCCTGATGCGTGAAGAAACTCCGGTAGGACCTGGGCGCACGAACACCGGCCATGCCCGTGTTCGGCTCGTTATGCCCCGAGCGTGCGTGATACACGCGCTGCATCGACCGGCCGTTGACTGTGTACTCGTAGGTGAAACTGACGAAGGTGGCCGTCGCGAACTGCCGCGAGAATGCCGCGAACTGAGCGGTGCTGGGTGTGCCGCCGTCGAGCACCGTTACATACCATTCCTGAGCGGGTCGTATGTGCGTCTGGAACGATGCGAGGATTCGTGCGTTGACGCTGCCCGTACCTACCACGTCTACGCGACGTTTCAATACGGGTCCCGCTACGGACCAGGCCGACGCGAACAGCAAGCCGATGGCAAGAAGATAAGCCCCGAAAAGCCCGTAACGATGTTTCATGGCAGGGACCTCCGGCAGATGAGCAGATTGGCTCGTTCGACGAGACGGTAGAAGGTGATGTCGTGACTGCCCGAGGCGTCCCCAGCGAGCGCCATCTGTGCCTCGACTACCTCGACATGGTTCGACCAGTCCAGCGCCTGGTTCGTGTACGCGCCCGCCCAGGCGGGACGGACGTCGGCAAAGGTGTCGATCAGGCGCGCCGCGACGTCGAAGCGGGAGAATGCTTCGGGCGCCTGCGCCAACTGGTGTGCGCGAGCGGCGCGATACCACCGATAGACGGCCCGGTCGGTTGCGTCGGTAAAGCAGATGGGGCGCGACAAGTCCTCGGGATTGTCGCCCGATGTCGCCGGATCTCGCTGCCCGTCGGCCAGACATGCCGTGTAGAGGGGCGGTTGCGACGTGCGATAGGCGGCCGCCACCCGGGCGATGCGCAGGGGAGTCGGCAGTTCTCGCTGAGGTACCGCATTCGAGCCTTCGGCATTTGCCCGGCCCGCATTCCATAGCGACAGTTCCAGACGCAGGACATCCGCGAGGTAGGCGAGATCGGCGTCCGGGATATCCGTAAGATTATCGGCAGCCTCGAACCGTCCAAGCGCATGCGCGTTGACGCCCAACATGCCGCGGTCGTCGACCGGTGTGGTGTCGACCCAATGCCGGAGCACTTCCAGAGCCACGGCCATCTCCGCCGTGATCATGGAGAGCTCCGTGCCGCTGAGCTTGTATGCGAGATCGAAATAACGCCGCCGCACACCCGCTTTTTCCAGGCTGGCGGAGACCAGGGGATGATGTGCGGTGACCGGAAGTCGTTGCGGATACCCAGGAAGGACCTGATATCCGATGAGGGCCTTATCGAAGCCCAGGTCCCATGCGATCTTTCGTCCGCTGGAAACATCGGCGGGGAAGACATCGGGGCGTGGCGGCTCGCCGGCGATCCTGGAGAAGAGATGCGGATGCAGGTCGCTGTATATGGAGCCCGGGTCTTTCAGATACTCGCTACGCCAGGCGACATCCGCCTGGAGAGGATGAAAGTCGCCGAGACTATGCGCGTCCATCCTGGCGAGCGAGTGAAACGTCCACGCCTGAAACGCGTCACCGAGTGACGGGGGCGCGTGGAATCGCTCCGCCGTTGGCGTAGCGACGGCATGGGCGGACGCCAGCAGCAAAAAGACGATCGTCCTCCCGTGGTAACGATGAACGCGCCGCGGTGCTTTGAGGTGTCGTTTCATTCGGCGACCTCCACCTGCGACGTTCGCATACACGTCGGCACTGGCGACGCCCCGGAAGAAGCAGCGTACGGGCGGTTCAACGAAGTGCCATTCAGCGCCGCATAAATCGACTCGATATACTGCTTGCGAAAGTTCTGAAAGCGTCGATGAGCGGAACCGCCCTCGACATAATGAGTGACTCTGACCGATATCCCCCATCTGTCCGAGAGCGTGCGCAAGGCGCTTTCGCAGGTCCCGCAAAGGGCTGCGCTGCTGAATCCGCGCAATGTTCCGCCCGAAGACACCAGACCGTCACGAATATCGCGCTCGATCTGGCGGGCAATCTTACGTTCGGCATCGCGGCCCGCAGGAAGCCTCTCGCGATTCCACACTACCGTGTCTGCGGACACACGGGAAAAGTACGACGCGTAGGGCGCGGCGCGTCGTGAAGAAGGCAGGGCACTCCACGGGTTATTGGCGCCGGAACGACCATGGTAGACGTGCGTCATGGCGTTTCCGTCCCGGTTGTATTCGTAGGTAAAACTGACGATGCGATCGGTCTCCAGCGACTGGCCAAAGCGATCGAACGTTTCGCGAGCCACGGGTCGCCCATGAAAGGCATCGACGTACCATTTCCGGGCCGCATCGGCATGCGCGTCGAAAGACGCCAGGAGCCTGGCCATGACACCTGACCTGAGAAAGTCATCCTTGAGCGGCTCTTTGATCACTTCCGCCGCTCCGGACGAATCAGCCACGGAAACCAAAGCAAGAAACAAGCCGCCGATGACGAGGTTTCGCCGACGAAAGGTCATGGCTCACGACTCCGGCAGATGCGCTGATTGGCGCGGGTTGTCATGCGCAAAAAACCGGCCTCGTCAGACGCCATTGAGCCAAGCGTCTGAGTCGCGACCAGTTGCGCCTCGATGATTTCGGCGTGGACCGCCCAGTCAGCCGCCTCGTCGGCATAGGCACCGGCCCAGACAGGACGAACATCGGCGAAGTGCGCGATCAATCGCGCAGCCTGGTCGAAATGGGCAAAGTCGTCGGAAGACGTCGCAAGCTCGGTGGCACGCCTTGCGCGATACCAGCGGTACACGGCACGATCCGTTGCACCCATAAAGCAGATGGGCCGATCGAGTCGTTCCGGTATGAGGCCCGCTTGCTCCGGATCATGGCTACCGTCGGCATGGCATGCGGAATAACCGGGTCGGCTGCCATGCCAGGCTGCCGCGGTTCGCGCTACGCGTAGCGGCGTCGGAATGGCGATGGCGCCATTGATGTCACCCGGGGGAACGCCCAGTTGGGCCACTGTGAGTTCCATTCGCAGGATGTCTGCCAGGTAGGAAAGGTCTTGTTCGGTGAGATCGGCCAGCGTGGTCGCGGACCAGAAGTGCGCGAGCGTGGCCCGGCGAATGCCGTACCGCTCCGGATCATCCATCGAGTCCGACCATCGGCTGAGCGTTGCGATGGAGAGCGCCAGCTGTGCGCCGAGCGTCGACAGTTCGGGGCCACTCAAGGCCATCGCCTTTTCGAGTATGTCCGGCCCGATATCCGCCTTGAACAGGTTGAAGCGCGCGTTATCGTCAAACGGTTCGACGTGATACCAGCCGAACGGCTGCGAGGTGACCTTGCGCAGATCGGTGGGAAGCGCCTTATACAGCCCGAGATTCCAGGCGATCATTCGATTGACACCGGCGTCGATCGGGAAAGATCCGGACTCATCACTCTGCACCCGGGGACTTCGGGGCCAGACAAGGGTTGGATGCGATCCCGTGCCTTCGCTATAAGCCAACCCCTCGCGCGGGTTTCCTGTCCGGGGGATGTACTCGTTCGCCGCCAGAGCGACAGGAGCGGCGAGGTCGCTGTAGATCGAGTCGGGCGTCTCCAGGTATTCACTACGCCAGACTTCATCGGAGTGAAACGGTGATCTCGTTGTCGGACCGCCCTGCCCCGCGCGTTTCAATGAAAGCAGGGTCCACCGGGCGTGGTGATCGCCGCGGATGAATTCCTCGTGGATGAGCCCCTGACTCCGGGCATCCGCGACGGACGCCGCCAACAGAGCAAGCAGAGGTACGCAGGCTTTCGCCGCTGTGACGACCTTCATGGTCGAGCGCATAAATGACCTCCCTGGTAGAGGCGGTCATTCCATCGATTTTCGTGCGAACAGACCATCGGGCGAGCCCGCGCAAAAGTGTAGGCACGACGGTGCAACCAACGTGGTTGGGAACTAGGTACCCCGCGGCTTCGCCCGATGCGTCGCCGTGGCCGTCCACGGATCATCCGGCCACGGATGGCGGGGATACCGGCCCTTCAGTTCTTTCTTAACTTCCGGATACGTACGATTCCAGAAACCCGCCAGATCCTGCGTCACCTGGATGGGTCGGCCTGCTGGCGAAAGCAGATGAAGCATCACGGCGATACGCCCATCGCCAACGCGCGGCGTGTCGGCAAGGCCGAACAGCTCCTGCAGCTTGACCGCGAGCACGGGCGGAGCGCCAGGCTCGTCATCGCGTTCACCGTATTCCAGTCGCCGCGTCATGCCACTGGGCACTTTCAGTTCTTCCGGTGCATGTGCGTCAAGCGCGCGGCGTTGTTCGTAGTCGAGCATCGCGCCGAGCGCCCCCGACAGTTCCGCCGCCTGGAGCGCATCCAGACGGCGCTTGCCGGAGAGATACGGTGACAGCCAGGTATCCATCGAAGCCAGCAAGGCGTCATCGTCGACGTCGGGCAGACCCAGCTCGGGTCGCCATGCGCGCAAGGCACCGATACGTGCACGAAGGCGGCGCGCGGCGTCGCTCCACGGCAGCGAGGAGATACCTCGCGAGCGTATCGCGGCGAGCAGTGCGGGGATGGCATCGTCGGCACGCATCGGCAGGGGCTTTCGCGATATCGGCAATGCGTCGAAGCGGCGCTCCTCGAACGCTTCGGCGATCTGCCGCGTATCGTCCCAGCGCAGCACGCGCTCGGTGACGAAGCGCCCGGCATGGTCGCGCTCGAGAACGTCGGGGTCGAACGGTGCGCCCGCGTAGATCAGGCTGTCACGCGCTTCGAGCCGCAGGTCGAGGACGACGATCCATGGTTCGCCGTGCAGCGCACTGTTTTCGTGCAGCCGTGCGCCGCGCCCGTTGGCAAGGAGGTAGCGTGACGCCTGCGACTCCTCTCTCCGGGCGACCCGGTCGGGAAAGGCATGCACGAGCAGATCGCCGACCGTATGCGTGTCGGGCACACCGCTCGCCGCGGTACGCACGTCGAGCCGGCGTCGCCAACCCGAGGCCGCCTTCTCAATCGCTGCCAACGCGCCGATATCCGCCGAGCCGGCGCGCGCACCCCGCGCGCCCGCATCGCGCCACAGGTGCAGGGCCGCGACACGGTGACGGAAATCGTCGCTGCGAGCCTGCTCGCCGCGCAACGGCGAGCGCGCTTCCACCAGCGCGAGCAGATCGGCCACCAGCGACCGCAACGCCGTGGGCGCGCGCAAGGCCGCCGCGGCGAGCCGGGGCGTGGCTCCAAGGGCCAGCATGTCGCGCCCAAGCCGCGTCATCGCCGACGCGTCATCGAGCGCGCCAAGCCGCCGGAGAAGGTCGCGGGCCTGACTCATGGCCCCCACCGGCGGCGCATCCAGCCACGGCAAGGCGTCGCTGCCCCATCCGGCAAGCTCCAGCGCCAGGCCGGACAATTCCGTATGTTCGATCTCGGCCGAGCGCGAGGGCTCGAGGCGGCGACTCTGCGGCCATAGCCGGTAAGCGGTGCCTTCGGCTACACGACCGGCGCGACCCGCGCGCTGGTCGGCCGATGCCTGCGAAATGTTGACCGTCTCCAGGCGGGCGAAGCCGGAGTTCGGATCGAAGCGGGGCTCACGCGCGAGACCGGCATCCACGACCGCGCGGATACCCGGCAGCGTGACGCTCGATTCGGCGACGTTCGTCGCCAGCACGACCCGGCGTGTGCCGGGATCCGCAGGCGTCAGAGCGAGCTGCTGCTCCGCGAGCGAGAGCTCACCATGCAGGGCGACCACTTCGACGTGTTCGTCGCGCCGCTCGATCAGGCCCCGGGCTCGCTCGATCTCGCGACGGCCCGGGAGAAACGCGAGCACGTCGCCATCATTTTCCGCGAGCGCCTGCATCACGGCGCGTGCGAGGTGCTGCTCCGTCGTCTCCTGCGCGCGTGCGGCGACGTGCTCGATACGGACAGGAAAACTCCGGCCCGGGCTGCTGATCCTCGGCGCATCGAACCATTGCGCGATCCGCTCGCCGTCCAGCGTGGCCGACATCACCATCAGGCGCAGATCCGGACGAAGCCCGGCCTGCACGTCCAGCGCGAGCGCCGCGCCGAGGTCGCCCGCCAGATGACGCTCGTGGAATTCGTCGAACAGAATGGCGCCGATGCCGTCGAGCGAGGGATCGTCCTGAATCATGCGACTGAGGATGCCCTCGGTCACCACTTCGATCCGCGTCCGGGGGCCCGTACGGGACTCGAAGCGGATCCGGTATCCGACGGTACCGCCCACGTCTTCGCCCAGCTGGGCCGCCATGAACGATGCCGCCGCGCGCGCCGCGATACGGCGCGGCTCCAGCATGATGATGCGCTGCCCCGCCAGCCATGGCGCATGCAGCAGCGCAAGGGGCACCTGCGTGGTCTTACCGGCGCCGGGAGGCGCCTCGAGCACGAGCCGGGGCCGCTGATCGAGCGAGGCGACGATCTCGGGCAGCAGCGGCGAAATGGGAAACGAAGAAGTCATGCGCCGGCTATGGTACGCAAGCCGGCGCCGGATCGTGCGTTTCGTCAGCCGCCTTCGACGGTACGCGTTCCCGCAGGCGCGGTGGCGGAGGCTTCCAGGGGTCGCAACGCGCGGAACGACCGCCGGTAATCGTCGAGCACCCGCCTGGCTTCCATGCCGTTCGCGATCACCCGGGGGGTGATCAGCACGACCAGTTCCGTCCGCCGACCGGTGGTTTCCTTGTTGCGAAACAGTGCACCCAGCAGGGGGATGCGTGACAGGCCCGGCACGCCCACGGTCGACTGCGTGTCCAGCTCCCGAATGAGGCCACCGAGGAGGACGGTCTGTCCGCTCTGCACGGCGACCTGTGTGGTCAGTTTGCGCTTCATGATGGGAAGATTGGGACCGGTTGCCGTGCGGTCCGCGCGGCTGACCTCCTGTTGCACGTCCATGTACACCAGACCACCGGGATTGATCCGGGGCCGCACGTCGAGAATCACGCCCGTGTCCTTGTATTCCACCTGGCCGACCATGTTGCCGCTGCCGGCGGCGGTATTGACGTACGTCTGCGTGACCGGCAGCTGGTCGCCCACCTGGATGCGCGCCTTGCGATTGTTGACGACGACCAGCGAGGGAGCGGACAGGATCTTGGTCTTGCCGGACTGCTCCATGGCCCGGAGCTTCACGCTCAGTTCGTTGTTGACGAACGAATAGAAGAGCGCATCCGGTCGCGCCTGCATGGCGTCGAGCGCGCCTCCCAGCGCCCATTGCTGCTTGTTACCCGGTTGGCTCACGGCACCGTTTCCACCCGCCAGCCCTTCGAGGTACCACTGGACGCCGAAGCGGAACTCGTCATTCAACGCCACTTCGAGGATTCTCGTCTCGATCTGCACCTGAAGCGGGACCGCATCGAGGCGCTCGATCGCCTTGCGCACATCGGCCCATTCCGAGGGACGGGCGCGGACCATCAGCTGATTGTTCGCGTCGATCGCGGTCACGCGAATACCGTTCGCCGTGGGACCCGCCGCCGAGGATGGCGAAGGCACGGACGGCGGCTGGTAGAAGTCCTTGTCGTCGGCGCCCGTTCCGCCGAACGCATCCGACGTATCGCCGCTGTCGTCGCCCAATGCACCCGTACCCAGACCCGGAGCGACCCGCCCTCCCGCATCGCCGTCGACCGCGGCACCGAAGACACCGGCAATGTACCGGGCGACATCGGACGCGGGCAGGTTGCGAAGATCGTAGACGAACAGACGCGGCTCGTTGCCACCACCGCCGTCGATGCGCGCAATCCATTCGCCCACGCGGGCCACGTGTTCCTCGCGCGTACCGATCACGACGAGACTACCCGTGCGCGCGACGGGAATGAAGCGGATGAGCCCGGCCACGGGGGCGCCGCTGCTGGCGCCGAACACGGATTCGAGTGCAGGCAGCAGCTCGTTGACCGACGCGTTCTTCAGGCTGAACACGCCGACCGACATGCCGCCGACCCAGTCGACGTCGAAGGTGTCTATGGTCGCCTGATAGTTGGCGAGTTCGTCCGGCGTGCCCGACAGGACGAGGACATTGCGTGCCGGGTCGGCAAGCAGGACGGCCTCCGGCAGCACGAACGGCGCAAGCAGCTTGGCCATTTCGGGAGCGGAGACATAACGCAGGGCATACAGGCGGGCGGACATGCCCGCAGCGGGCGCACCCGCTTTCAGACGGGGCACCAGATGGCCCGCCACCGCCTGCCCCACCGGAAGAACGTTGTAGCGTCCATGCTCATGAACGAGGGCATTCCCCGTCCAGGACAGGAGGGTTTCGAGAATGGGCAGGGCTTCGTCACGCGCGACCGGTTGCGCGGTGGAGAACGAGATCGTGCCTCTTACGCCGGGGAGCACCGCGTAGTTCGCCTCGAGCAGATCGCCGAGAATCGCCTTGACCACGGCCTCGACGGGTTGATCCTCGAAATTGAACGTCACCGCACCGCTGCCCTTTGCCGCCGCGCGTGGCGAGCGCAGCGCCTGCGGGTGAACGAAGCGACCGCTGCCCGCGTGGATTTCCGTCGACGCCGCGCTGCCGGCGGTGCCATCCGTCTGGTTGGCGTCGTCGAGTGGCAACGGCGCGGGCACCGGCTTGTCGGTTCCCGCCATCGCTTCGCGTTCAAGCGCGACCGAAGCCATGCGCGACGAATGCGAGGCGCAGCCGACCATCAGCAGGGCCGATAAGGTGGCCGCGCCGAATGTGGATGGTTTCATGTGCTGCTGCTCCTTCCTTGGGGGCGCGTGGTGCGCCCGCTACTGCGAGTCCTGTGCCTGCTGGCGCTGTTGTTGCTGTTCCATGCGGCGCTTCTGCACCGCCTGCTTCAGTGCTTCGATGCGTGCACGCTGCAAGGCGTCGTCATCCTGTCGCGGCGGCGACTGTCGTGCACCGGCATCGACCGGGTGCGGAAGCGCCGGACCGGTCATGCCCGACGACTGGGATGGTTCCACACGCATCGCCCCCGGCGGCAAGGGCTGAAGCGGCGTCGCCTGCGGCGGCTGACCGGGGCCGTTTCCGGGTCGCCTGGCGTCCTTGGCGAGCGCATCCGGCGCGCTCACCTTGAGCGTGAGTTCGCGATGCTCGCCACCGTTGTCGAATATGGCGCTGCGCGGCGTGAGCGACGCGAGCGTCCAGTGGCCTTCGGCCAGCGGTGAGCCCTCTTTTACGCGGACGGTGACATCCTTGCCCTTGTCGCGCAGCAGCGCCATGCGCAAGCCGGGCGTCACGATGATGCCCGTGAGTTCGAGGTCGCCGATGTTGCTGGCGTTGTCGTCGTCACCCGCGGCGGCGACCGGCTTGCGATCGGCCATGAACAAAGGACGCTGCCAGACCTCGGCAAACCGTGCGAGCGGCACGGGCGTGGGCATCGCCACCGGGCGGGTCGCGGGCAGCGGCTGCGGGCCGGCGGGATCGTCCCAGCGAACGCCACGACCCACGCCTGCCGCGAGGACACAAAGTGCGCCCACGAGGACGATGACGACACCACCCAGCACGGGTGTCAGACGACGCTGGCCGGCCGCATTCATGTCGCCGCCTTTGCCGTGCGGGCGGCATGGATGTAACCGGATACGGTGAACTGAACTTCCATGGGCGCCGCGCCGCCGGCGCGTGCCGCGACCGGGTTCCGGTAGATGCTGAAGTCCTCGATGAAGAGATACGGCGTGGCGTTTTCGATGTCGTGGATCACGGCCGTCATGGGCTGCATCTGGCAGCGAAGGCTGATGTTCACGGTGACCTTGCGGTAGGGATCGCTCGCTTTTTCCTGACTCGGAACCGGCATTTTCTGGACCACGTCGCAGGCACCGTCTTCCTTGTGCGCCGCGGCGACGTCGACGATGCGCTGCATCAACCCGGCGGCGGCGGCGTTGGTGTCGTCGCCGGGCAGGAAGGCATCGCTGCGCGTCTGTCCCTGCTCGAGCGAGGCCAGACGCTTTTCGAGCTGCGGGCGCTCGGCGATGGCCGCCGCGTAACGCCTCTGCGTGTCACGCAGGTCGTCCATTTCGTCGGCCATGGCGGACTGCGGCGCCACGAACCACCAGTGGATGAAAAGGAAATACGCGATCGCCAGGACCACGATAGCGAGAAGGATGGCGGCGACGCGGGATTCAGCGGGCTTCATGCGCACGGGGTGCCTCCTTCGCGCTGGTCGAAGCCGCTGCGACGGTTGTGCCGCCGGCCGGCGCGGATGCGCTGCCTGCACGCGCGGGGTGAGCCACGGCGGGGACTGTTTCCGGTTTCGGAATCAGTGCCTTCGCCTGCATGTAGAAGCGCTCCTTGCCGGAGGTGGGGTCGGCCTGGATGGTTCCCTGGAAACTCGGGTCGCCGATGCTGCGCGCACCCTTGAGGGCATCGATGAGCCGCGCCGCCTGAGGACTCTGACCCTGGAAGCCCAGCTGACCGCTGGCATTGAGCGTAAAGCGTTCGAGCCAGGTGTCGTCCGGCAGGCGCTGGGTCAGCTCCTCGAGCACGGGGAGCACCGCGGCCGTCTCCGTCTTGCGACGGGCCAGGAAACCCGAGGCGCCCGCGCTGTCCGTGAGTTTCTGGCGCAAGGCCTTCACCCGCTGCGCATCGCTTTCCATTCCTTCGACTTCGGCACGCATCGCCTCGAGCGAGAGATGACGGTTGTGCAGCCACATCGCCATGACGCCGAGCGTCAGCAGAGCGATGGCCGCGACGAGAAAGAGATTGAGACGGCCACGGCGATCGACGCGGCGCGGAGCGCGTGCCGGTGGGAGAAGATCGACACCGGCCAGATCGTATCCGTCCGCGACATCGACGCGGTCCGGCGCGATGCCGAGCACGGCGAGTTCGTCCAGCAGGGGATCCAGCGCGCTGCGAGGCGTGGCGGCGAGCTCGGCCACGAAGCGGCCCTCCGCGCCGGCCGCGCCGAGATCGCGCACGCCGAAATGGATCTCCTCCGCCCGGAAAGGGGTCTGCCTGTCGAGATCGAAACCGACCACCTGACGCAGGTTGTCGCGCGCCGCGATCGGCAGGACGAGGCGGCGGCGCAGGACGTGCGCCGCGGGCAGGACGAGGGCAACGCGCCGGTCGGCGGGATCGGCTTCGGCCAGCGCCTTCGCCAGAAGGGCGGTCCGATGCTCGGTCGTATCCAGGTCGGCCGCCTCGGCCACGGCGGAACCCTCGCCGGCACGACGCAACGACCAGCCGTCATCGTGTCGTTCGACCGCATACCAGCGTTCGCCACCGGCGAAGGTATCGCGCCAGCGCGCGGGCATCAGCGCCGACAACTCGCCACCCCACCAGCGCAGGAACCCTGGCAGCGCGCTGCCTCGCCAGGCGCGGCGAAGTCGCTCGATCTGCAACTGGGAGGCGTCCTGCAAAGCGGTCATTCCTCGTCTCCTTCGCGCCAACGCAGTACGGCGTAGGGCTGATTTCCCGATCTTATCCCACGCAGTCGGATCGTCGATGTAAGGGAACTCCTGGTTCCGTCGTCAAGGATCGCCTGCGCACGTATCGTGTGCGTGACACCGTTGCCACCCGCCGCGGCCGCACCCGTGGCCTGCCCTCGCGCCGAGAGGATCGCCGTCGCACCGGCGCTGCCGAGACCGGGGATCGCCGCCAGAGCGAGTGGCTGCGCGTGTTCGGTGTTGGGCCGTTCGCGACCCGACCAGATGGTCAGAACCGGGGCGACCTGCGCCCAGAGCTGCGCATCCATACCGAGCACCATGCGCCCCTCTTCCACCGTCGCGAAGGGCCCGTTGCGAGGGCCGTAGCCCAGGCCCGCCGCTTCATATTGTGGTTGCTTCGCGCCGTTGGGCAGCGCCGCATCGCCCGCGCGGCGCCAGTCCTGGATGGCCGCCGAGAGGTGGCTCGCCTTGTCGTCGTTCGCACCCGCCGCTTTGAACAAGCCTGTCAGGACGTCATCGGAAGCCGCGTTGAGATCGACCTTCCCATCTTCGTCGACGATGGTGAGGGTGACCTTCGCGTCGTCGAATTCGAAGAGGTAAGGACGACCGTCCGCCACCCACCGCGCATCGATGTCCGTGGACTGCAGCGCCTGAATGGCCCGGATCACACCGGCCTCCGCCGCGTAGTGCGCGCGCGTCTGAGCGAACTGATAGCGGGCCTGCAGGCCCTCGGTACGGGCCAGCGCCGCAAAGCCGCCAAGCATGATGGCCAGGAGCGTACAGCCCCACAGCACGATGAGCAGCGCGACGCCGCGTTGCCGTACGCCCATCATCGGATCACCGGTCCGCGCGTTCCGCGCGTCAGGGAAAAGCCGTTGCGCGACGCCGTCGGATCGAGACGGATGGGCGCGACCAGCGTGGGAAAGGCAACGTTGCCGCCGACGTCGAGCGCCAGACGGATAAGGGAAGGCGTACGCCGGGTATCGTCCCAGCTTTCCTGCCAGTCGCCTGGCTGGTTCTTGTCGTCCATGCCGCGGTAACTGAAGGCGCCCTTGCGAATGCCGCGCAGCAGTACTTCGGGTTCGCCGATCGGCCTGGGCTCACCACCGTTGGGCGGCAGGAGCGAAAGCGCGACTTCGAGGCGATAGCCATCGTTGCCGTCGCGCACCAGCGACACGGCCTGCAGTTGCGGTCCGAGTCGTGAAAGGTATCCCGGCATCGGTGCGACGAAGCGCAGCGTCGTCGCGTCGCCGGAAAAGACGATCGGATCGCCGTCGTCGGTTTCAGCAAAGGGAACGATCAGCGCCTGGGCGATCTCGGTGCGCAGGTAGCCCTGGGCGGAACGGATCTCGTCCATGCGCTGGATGGCTTCGCTACCGCTGCGGACGATACGCGACGCCGTACTGATGCCCGAATACACACCCAGCAGGACGATGGTCAGCAGCGCGAGCGCCGCCAATACTTCCATGAGACTGAAGCCACGCTGCCGCGTCATGGCTGTCCCTCCTGCCCCGAGCCGCCCATGCGCAGCGTGGAGAACCGCGCGTGCCGCTCACTGCCCTCCGGCCCCCACATGACGTCGAGGTCGATGCGATAGATCACGGCCGCGGCCATGGAGCCATCCGGCACCGGACGGGCACCGGGGACCTGATAACGGCTGACGTTCATCCGCCAGCGATAGGTGTCGTCGATGCGGCCCTCGCTGTCACCCTCGCGTATCGGGTCCATGACGAACGCGCCGTCGAGCAGCGAACGGGCACGCAGCGCGGCCTGGGTTCGCTCGTTGGCGCGTGCCGTCAGGCTCATCGAACTGCCCGCCACCTGCATCAGCGCCGCGAAGGCGATGGCAAGCACGGCGATGGCGGCGATGACTTCGAGCAGGCTGAAACCATTCTGTCGGGCGATGCGCTTCATCGCGTGTCCACGACCTGGATGGCGCCGGTCAGCCACGCGACGTTGACGTGCCACTCGCGTGCGCCACGCTTGAGCGTGATGCGACCGCCGGTGGAACTGCCGTCGGGAAAGAAGCGGATACGCCCGGTGGTCGCGTTGGCCTGGTCTTCGCGGGCGCTGGTGATCGACACGCGCATGTCCCTTGGTAGCCGCACATCGCCTTTGCCGGGCGCACGATAGGTGGCCGCCGATGTGTCGACTTCGAGCGCAAGGCTTTCGCCTTTCACGATCGACTGCGCCCGCGTCCAGCGCAGCGCCGCCGCGAGTTCACCGCTGGCCGCGTTGACGCGGGCGCTGGCAAGCCCCTGGGTCACCGGGATCGAGACGGCCGCCGCCGCGATCCCGATCAGGAGGATCACGGCCAGCATCTCGAACAGCGTGAATCCGCGCGTGCGCATGGCCGTTATCCGTCCGTCCTGCCGGATTACTGCCAGTTGCCGTAGTCGGCCGAGTAGCCGTCGCCGCCCGCCTTGCCGTCCTGCCCATAGAACACGAGGTCGAAGCTGCCGTGCTCACCCGGGTAGCGGTAGCCGAACGGATGGCCCCAGGGATCCTTCAGATCGGATTCCTTGGCATACGGACCTTGCCAGTTTTGTGCATCGGCCGGCTTGGTGGTGAGGTCGTCGAGGCTGTGCGGCGGGCTGCCGTTGTCGAGGGCGTAGTTTTCGATCTTCTGGCCCAGCGTGGTCACCTGGGCCTTGCCGGCACCGTACTTGCCCTTATCGACGTTCTTGCCGACCTGGGTCACCACGATGGCACCGATGATGCCGATCAGCACGATCACGGCGAGCATTTCCAGCAGCGTGAAGCCGCGGGCGTGGCTGTGACGGAGGGTACGGTTCACGCGCATGGGACAAGCTCCTTGAAACGGGTTCGATCAGTTGATGTTGCTGGTAAGACTGAGCAACGGCAGCAGGATTGCCGCCATGATGAAAGCGACCATCACGGTCATGACGATGGTCAGTGCCGGCACCAGCGCCGCCAGCAGGCGGTCGATGGCGCGCTTGGCCTCGACGTCGAAGGTGTCGGCGACCTTGAGCAGCATGGTGTCGAGCGCGCCGGCTTCCTCGCCGACCTGAATCATCTGCAGCGCCAGCCGTGGGAAGCGCTCGGTCTGGGCGAGGGAAGTGCCGAGCCCCGCACCACCCTTGACCCGCTCGGCGGCCTGTTCGAGTGCCTGGTCGAGCGCGCGGTTGCCGGTGACCTGACGCGCGATCGCCAGCGACGACAACAAGGGCACGCCGTTCTTGAGCAGGGTACCCAGCGTACGGGCGATGCGTGCCGTCTCGACCTTCAGAAGCAAGGGGCCGGCGACACGCATGGTCAACAGACGGCCGTGGAAAGCGAGCTTGGTATCGGGGTCGCGCAAACGCAGACGCAGGAAGGCGCCGAGCACGACCATGACCAGAACGATGGCCCACCACCAGTCGCTGATCACCGTGCCGAGCGCCAGCACGACCTGCGTGATCAGCGGGATCGGGACCTGCATGTCGGCGAAGATCGGCACGAACTGCGGCACCACGTAGGCGAGCAGCAGCACGAGCGAGCCGAGCACGCCGACCATCAGGAAAGCCGGATAGATCAGGGCATTGATGATGCTGCCGCGCAAGGCCTGCGCACGCTCGAGGTAATCGGCCAGGCGCCGCAGCGTTTCGTCGAGCGAGCCACCGGCTTCGCCCGCACGCACCAGGCTCACGTAGAGACGCGGAAAGACACCGTTCTCTTCATCCAGCGCCGTGGACAGGGTCGTTCCGCCGCGCACGCGATCGCGCACGCGCTCGACCAGATTCTTCGCGCGATCGCCTTCCGGAAGGTCGAGCAGGATACCCAGCGCGCGGTCCAGCGGTTGTCCGGCACCCAGCAAGGTGGCGAGCTGATGCGTGAACTGCGCCAGCTGATCGCCCGTGAAAGGTCCCTTGCGGAACAGCGCGGCGATGCCGCCTCCCGACGCGGCACCGTCCGCGGGCGCGGCCTCCAGCGGCGTGTGGCCCTGGTCCTGGAGGCGCGCCACCACGTCCGCGACGGAAGAAGCTTCCATCCGACCGGTAAGGGCTTCGCCTGCGGCACTGATCGCGCGGTAACGGAACATGCTCATGAGTGTGGGCCTAGGATTCCTGCGTCACGCGCAGGACTTCCTCGATCGTGGTGATCCCAGCCACCGCCTTCGCGAGACCGTCCTCGTACATCGTGCGCATGCCCTCGGCGCGAGCCAGCCGTTCGATCTCACCGGCATCCGCGCGCTGCATGACCAGGCGGCGCAGCGGATCGCTCATGATGAGGAACTCCATGATCGCCCGACGTCCGCGGTAGCCCGTCGGATTGGCCGCGCTGGTGCCGGGCTTCCACAGACGGATGGGGCGCTCGTCGGTGTATTTGTGCAGTTCGAACTGCTCGATGACTTCCGGCAGGGCCTCGTACGGGACGGCCGTCTCGGGATCGAGCCGGCGAACCAGACGCTGGGCCAGGATGCCGTTGACGGTGGAGCCCAGGAGGTAATCCTCCACGCCCATGTCGAGCATGCGGGTGATGCCACCCGATGCGCTGTTGGTATGCAGCGTCGACAACACCAGATGGCCCGTGAGCGCCGACTGGATCGCGATCCGGCAGGTTTCCAGATCGCGCATTTCGCCGATCATGATGACGTCCGGATCCTGACGGACGATCGAGCGCAGCGCACCGGTGAAGTCCAGTCCGATCTGCGGTTTCACCTGAATCTGGTTGATGCCCTCGATCTGGTATTCGACCGGGTCCTCGACGGTGATGATCTTCACGTCGGGCGTATTGATCTGCGACAGCGCGGTGTACAGCGTGGTCGTCTTACCCGAACCGGTAGGCCCGGTGACGAGCAGGATGCCGTGCGGCCGGTCGAGCACCTCCACGAAGCGGTCGCGGAAATGGCCCGTGAAGCCCAGCGATTCAAAATCGAACACGACCGATTCGCGGTCGAGGATACGCATGACCACCGACTCGCCGAAGCTGGTCGGCACGGTGGAGACGCGAAGGTCGAGCTCCTTGCCCTGTACGCGGAGCTGAATACGACCATCCTGCGGCAGGCGACGCTCGGCGATGTTGAGCCGCGCCATGATCTTTACACGGGATATGACAGCCGCCGTCGAACTGGACGGCGGCGCTTCGACCTCGTGCAGCACGCCATCGATGCGATAGCGGACCTTCAGGCGGTTCTCGAACGGCTCGATGTGCACGTCCGACGCGCGCTGCTCGACCGCACGCTGGAGAATCAGGTTGACCAGGCGGATGACCGGCGCTTCGGAAGCGAGATCGCGCAGGTGCTCGACGTCGTCTTCGACCGCCGCGGTGCCGTCGAGACTTTCGACGATGCTGCCCATGGCGGAACGACCCTGGCCGTAATAACGCTCGATCAGATCGTCGATTTCCGAGCGCAGGCCCACGCGCAACCGGACCTCACGGCCCGTCGCCAGGCGCACCGCCTGCAACGGGTAAGGATCGGCGGGGTCGGCCACGAGCAGGCCGAGGCCTTCGTCGCCCTCGCGCACCGGCACGACATGATATTGCTTGAGAAATCTTACGGAGAGTTCGACGTCGGCCGGCGGCAGCTCGGGAGCGTCCTTGGCGGCGAGCAGGTCCAGCCGCAGCAGATCGGCCCAGGCGTCGGCAAGATCGCGCTCGGAGACCAGGCCAAGCCGCGCCATGAGCGAGGTCAGCGTGCCATCCGGGGTCTCATCGTGCAGGCGGCGCGCCCGCGCGAGATCGGTGTCCTTCAGGCGGCCGTGCGCGACCAGATGCGCGCAAACCTGGGCTTCGCCGGGTTCCCCGGTGAGCATGTCCTTATATTCGGTCATCGCAGACATGCCAACTCCACACGGTCCGTAGGTTACGTCTTGCCAGGCGGTCGTTCCTGACCGCGCGGGCCGCTATTGGTAGCACAGACCGTGTGTCGGGGGCGACCGGGAAACCTCCGATTCGCGACAGGGCTCAACAAGCGAAAGCCGGCGTTGCCGCCGGCTTTCAAGGACTTGGCGGCGCCGTGTAGGCGCCGCCGGGCATAATTACCAGCCCACGCCTACACCCACGCCACCCGACGACTCGCCTCCGCTGATCGATGCGCCGAAGGTCAGGCTGGCACGGGGCGACAGGGCGCGCGAGTAGCCGACTGACAGGGCTCCCTGCCCCTTGTAGCCGCCGACGCCCACACCCATACGGTTGTCACCGCTGACCCCCTGCGTGCTGAAGGCCATCTGCGACATCGCCGCGCCCATCGCGCCCACCTTGTTCAGGCGGTCGTTGAGGTTGCTGAAGCGACGGTCCACCGTGCGCTTGTAGTCATCGAAGGCGCCGCCGCTGACCACATCGCCGAACTTCTGGTCGGTGTAGGCCTTGGCGCTGCTCAGCGTCGTCGCGTCGCCCTGATCGGCGTACGACTTGGCGGTGGCAACGGCCTGATCGACCTGGCCGAGATTGGCGGCGTCGGTCGGTGCCGTTCCAGCCGCGACGTTCGTCACGCGACGCTCCGCGCCCGCGCTGCCGACCGATACGGTATTGGCCTGATCGGCGACCGAGTTGGCACCCAGCGCCACGCTGTTGGTCGCGGCCGCCGTCACGGTGGCTCCCGTACCCACGGCGGTGCCGTTCTCGGCGCCGACGCTGGCATTGGTACCCACCGCGAGATCGGTAGGATCCTTGGCGTAGCTGCCCGCGCCGATGGCGGTGCCGTTACCGGTGCCCTCGACGACGGCGGCGGCGGCGGCCGCGGGCGCCGCGGCAACAACCGGCGCGGCGGCCACCGGCGCGGCAACCACGGCATCGGCCGTGACCGGTGCGGACGCGCCGACCACCGTCGGCGATATCACCGAATTGCGCCGCACGGGCGTCCCGCCCGGAATCGTGGTTCCACCCGACTTCGACTCGAGCTGACCGACCCGCGTATCGAGGGACGACAACGCGCCGTCCAGCGCACCGACCGCATCGCCTACCGTCCCGTACGAGCTTCCCTGCACCCGGTATACCGGGCCGACGAATCCACTCGCGCCCATCGTCGCGCCGCCGCCGAGCGCCATCGCCACGGCGTTACCCGCCGCGTTCGAGGTGCCCGAGAAGGCGCTCGAGAGTGCCGTGTTCAGCTGCCCCAGGTTCACCGCATCGGTGGTCTGAGTACCCGCCGCCACGTTGGTGATCTGCCGGTTGCCCGACGCGCTGCCCACCGACACGGTGTTCGCGCGGGTTGCCACCGATCCCGCACCGAGGGCGACGGAATTCACCCCGAGGGCGCGAGCGCTGTCACCGATCGCCGTGGCGCTGGCCGCACCGGCGTTGGCGGATGCACCGATCGCCGTCGTCGAGGTTTTGCTGGCCGTGGCGAACGCACCCTGTGCCGTCGACAGATCGCCGCCGGCGCTGCTTCCCGCACCGGTGGCCGTGGCATAGGCACCCGTCGCACTGGCGTCGTCGGAGCCATCGCCCGCACCCGTGGCGGACACGTAGTGCGCCGCGGAGCTCACGCTGTCCGCAAGGTCCGTCAGCTGCTGGACGTTCGCCGCGTCCGTGCCCTGCGTGCCTGCGGCGACGTTGGTGACCTGACGCTCGCTGCCGCGCGCGCCCACGGACACCGTGTTGACGCGGTCGGCATTGGCGTTGGACCCGAGCGCCACACTGTTGGCCGTCGTGGCCGTCGCGCCGTTGCCAATGGCGACGGCGTTGGTCGCCGGCGTCGTGACGAGGCTGTTGGCGCCGAGGGCGACACTGCCTGCGCCGCGCGCCGTGGAGAAGTCACCCACGGAAACGCTGCTCGCACCCGAGGCCCAGCTGTTGATGCCCAGTGCCGTCGCGTTGCCGCCCGGCGCATATGCGAAGTAGCCGAGTGCCGTGCTCCCGACACCTTCCGCCGCCGCGACACCACCGAGGGCCGTCGCATAATCCGCCGTCGCCTGCGCCCCCGCACCGAAGGCGGCCGCGCTGTCACCCGTGGCACCGGTGTAGATGAGGCCGAAGCCCGCCAGGTTGCTCGGGCCACCCACGGCGACCGAGCCCGCGCCCGACGCCGTGGTCGACGTACCGACCGCCGTCGAGTAGTCGCCGGTGGCATTGGCGACCGCACCCAGCGCCGTCGACTGCGCGCCGCTGGCGTAAGCGCCGACACCGGCCGATGTCGCGGCGAAACCGCTCGCCTGCGAGCTCGCACCGACCGCGGTACCGCCGACGCCGGCACTCGTCGCACCGGTATCGACCGGATTGCCGTTGGCATCGGAGATCAGCGCGTTGCCGTCTTCATCGATGGCATTGCCACCCACCGCGACGCTTCCCGCGCCGGTCGCCTGCGCGCCGGCACCGAACGCCGCGGCGTTCCTGCCACTGGCGACGCTGCCATACCCGTTGGCCGTAGCGAAGTCGTTCGCGGCAACCGCACCCGCACCGGTCGCCGTCGCTCCCGTACCGGCCGCGAAGGCACCCGAGCCGGACGCGCTGGCATAGTCACCGACCGCCTGCGCATCGTCGCTGCCATCGCCCGCACCATTGGCGCGGAAGTAATGGCTCGCATCGCTGGTCGCGCTCGACACGGCATCCAGCTGACCCTTGTTCACCGCGTCCGTCGCTTCGGTACCCGCGGCGACGTTGGTGATCTGCCGCTCGCTGCCGACATCGCCCACCGAGACGGTATTCGCGCGGTCGGAATACGAGCCCGCACCGAGTGCGACCGAATTCGCCGCACCGGCGATGGCGGATTCGCCGATCGCCGTGCTGCTCACGCCATCCGCCCAGCTGTTCCAGCCCAGCGCGGTCGCGTAGTCCGCCGTCGCCCAGGCGCCCGCACCGAAGGCGGAGGCACCCGTGCCCGCGGCCTGTGCCGGAATGAAGCCGAAGAAGGTGCTTCCGCCGACGGCGACGCTCTCGTCACCCGTGGCCTGCGCACTTTCACCGACGGCGATGCTGCTGGCACCACTCGCCGCGCTTTGGGTGCCGACGGCCGTGGAGAGATCGCCTGTCGCGTTGGCCACCGCGCCAAGCGCCGTGGCCTGAGCACCGCTCGCGTACGCACCGACACCCAGCGACGAAGCGGCAAAGCCGCTGGCCTGCGCGCTGGCGCCGACCGCCGTTCCACCGACATCCGCGCTCGTGGCGCCCGTGTCGACAGGCACACCGCCGCTCGTGATCAGCGGATTGCCATCGGCATCGACCGCCACGCCGCCGACGGCGACGCTTCCGGGACCATTGGCCTGCGAGCCCGCACCGTACGCCGCGCTGTTCTGGCCGGTGGCGACGCTGCCGTAGCCCGTTGCCGTGGCATTCGTACCCGTCGCCACCGCACCGCTGCCGAACGCACTGGCACCGTCGGCCGCGGCGAATGCACCGGAACCCGCGGCGGTCGCGTAGTTACCCGAAGCCAGCGCATCATCCGATCCGTCGCCGATGCCGTTAGCCTTGAAGTAATGGCTCGCATCGCTGGTCGCACTGGATACCGCGTCCAGCTGTCCCTTGTTCACCGCGTCCGTCGCCTCGGTACCTGCCGCGACGTTCGTAATCTGCCGTTCGCTGCCGACGTCACCCACCGACACGGAGTTATCGCGATCGGCCGTTGAGCCTGCGCCCAGTGCGATGGAGTTCTCTCCCAACGCCCATGCGTTGGCGCCGAGGGCCGTTGCGTTGTTGCCGAGTGCCCAGCTATTCGTGCCGAGCGCGATCGCATTCTCAGCCTCGAGCCCGAACAGCCCGAAACCGGTTTCCGCGTACTGACCGATCGCGACACTGCCGACACCCGATGCGCTGGCACCGCCACCGACGGCCGTCGCACCGGCGCTGTACGCCGACGAACCATAACCGTTCGCTACAGAGAGACTGCCATCGGCAAAGGACTGCGAACCGGTGGCGGTCGAGCCTGCGCCAGAGGCCTGAGCGAGGAAGCCGCTGGCCGTGGATTGCTCACCCTGCGCGAATGCCGCCGTGCCCAGTGCCGTCGCGTAAGCACCTTCGGCCTGCGCGCTGGCGCCAACGGCGGTGGCGGCGAGACCGGAGGCCGTTGCCGGACCGACGGCTTCGCCGGTCGCGTTGTAGGTAATCAACGGATTGCCGTCGGCATCGAGGGCTTGCGCACCGATCGCTGTCGCGCCGTTCGCCGAGGCCTGCGCGCCGGAACCGTAGGCCGAGCTGTTCTGACCCGATGCAACGGATCCATAGCCGCCGGCGGTGGCGAACGACGCGTTGGTGCTCGCCCCGCTGCCGATGGCCGACGATCCGTTGCCCTGCGCGATCGCGCCCTGACCGACCGCCGTCGTGTAGTCGCCGCTGGCGAAACTACCCGAGCCGACGCTCGACGCACCCGTGCCGTCGGCAATCGCTCCATGGCCGTGTGCAAGCGATTCATCGCCGAACGCCGCGCTGCTCTCGCCGGTCGCGGTGGAACCCGTCCCGGATGCTTCCGCATTGGCGCCCGTAGCGGTCGAATTCTCGCCCGTCGCCGACGCGAGCCCACCGACGGCTGTGGCGTTGTTCGCCGCCGCGTAGCTTCCGCTACCGATCGCGGATGCGAAGTCGCCCGTCGTCGTCGCCACCGCGCCGACCGCCGTGGACTGCACGCCACTGGCCAGCGACTGCGCACCGAGTGCGCTGGAACCGAGATCCTGCGCGCTCGCGCGTTCGCCGACCGCCGTGCTGCTTTCGGCGGCGGCGTACGTGTTCCAGCCCAGCGCCGTCGCGTAATCCGCCGTCGCCCAGGCACCGGCACCGAAGGCCGCCGCGCCCGTACCCGTCGCCTGTGCCGGAATGAAGCCGAAGAAGGTACTGCCACCGACCGCGACACTCTCGTCGCCCGTGGCCTGCGCACTTTCACCCACCGCGACGCTGCTCGCGCCCGTCGCCGCGCTCTGTGTGCCCACCGCCGTGGAATAGTCGCCGGTGGCGTTGGCCACGGCGCCGAGGGCGAGACCCTGCGCGCCACTGGCATACGCACCCACGCCAAACGACGAGGCCGCGAAGCCACTTGCCTGGGCACTGGCACCGACCGCGGTGCCACCGACACCGGCGCTGGTCGCACCCGTATCGACCGGCAGACCCGCGTTGGTGATCAACGGATTGCCGTCTTCGTCCACGGCCACACCACCCACGGCGACACTGCCTGGACCGGTCGCCTGCGAACCCGCACCGTAGGCCGCGCTGTTCTGTCCCGTCGCCACGCTGCCATAGCCTGTCGCCGTGGCATTCGAACCCGTGGCTACAGCTCCGCTACCGAACGCGCTGGCACCGTCAGCACCGGCAAACGCACCGGCACCGGAAGCGGTCGCGTAGTTTCCTGTGGCGAGCGCGTCGTCCGACCCGTCACCATTGCCAGTCGCCTTGAAGTAGCGCGTCGCGTCGCTCACGGACGTGTCGAGCTGCGCCTTGTTCACCGCGTCGGTACCCTCGGTACCAGCCGCGACGTTGGCGATCTGGCGCTCGCTGCCGACATCGCCGACGGAGACGGTGTTATCGCGATCCGCTGTCGAACCGGCGCCCAGCGCCACGGAATTTTCGCCCAGCGCCCACGCGTTGGCGCCCAGCGCTGTCGCGTTGTTGCCGAGTGCCCAGCTGTTGGTACCGAGTGCTACCGCATTCTCGGCTTCGAGACCGAACAGGCCAAAACCCGTTTCGGCGTACCGACCGATCGCGACGCTTCCCGCACCGGACGCGCTGGCACCGCCGCCGACAGCCGTCGCGCCCGCGCTGTATGCGGCCGAACCGTAGCCGTTCGCGACCGAGAGGTCGCCATCGGCGAAGGCCTGCGAACCGGTCGCCGTCGAACCGGCGCCGGACGCCTGGGCAAGGAAACCGCTCGCCGTCGATTGCTCGCCCTGAGCGAACGCGGCCGTACCCAGCGCGGTGGCGAATTCACCTTCCGCCTGTGCACTTGCACCGATGGCCGTGGAAGCGAGACCCGAGGCTGTTGCCGGACCCACCGCCTCACCGGTCGCGTTATAGGTGATCAGCGGTTTGCCGTCGGCGTCGAGCGCCTGGCCGCCGATGGCCGTGGCGCTGTTGGCCGATGCCTGCGCACCCGACCCGTAAGCGGAACTGTTCTGTCCCGCGGCGACCGAGCCGTAGCCCGTTGCCGTCGCGAACTGTCCGTTGGCGACGGCGCCCGCACCGGTCGCGCTCGCACCGGTGCCGTTAGCGA
Source organism: Dyella sp. 333MFSha (assembly GCF_900102405.1). Taxonomy (NCBI): domain Bacteria; kingdom Pseudomonadati; phylum Pseudomonadota; class Gammaproteobacteria; order Lysobacterales; family Rhodanobacteraceae; genus Dyella; species Dyella sp. 333MFSha. Next base: position 627,392 of record NZ_FNBR01000002.1, read on the forward strand.
AGGCGCCGGAGCCCGACGCCGTCGCGTAATCGCCGGTCGCCTGCGCGTCGTCGCTGCCGTCACCGGCGCCGTTAGCCTTGTAGTAGTGCGCCGCGTCGCTGACGCTGTCGGCCAGCGCGGTCACATCGCCCTGCACGCCATCGACGCGCTTCGACAACGTGTCCACGCGCTTCGATACACCGGTCACGGTTGTCGACACCTGGTCGAGCTGACCCTTGTTTACCGCGTCCGTCGCCTGCGTGCCCGCCGCGACATTGACCACCTGGCGTTCGGCGCCGGCGCGGCCGACCGAGACGGTATCGGCGCGGTTGGCAATGGAGTCGCTGCCGATCGCAACCGCGTTCTTCGCGATGGCGCGTGCGCCGCGGCCGATCGCCGTGCTCGATACGGAGGCGGCATTCGCGCCCTGCCCGATCGCCGTGCTGTCCGCACCCGTGGCGCGCGTACCCTGGCCGATCGCCGACGAGAAATCGCCTGTCGCCTGCGCGTCCTGGCCTACCGCCGAACTGGAATTGCCGCTCGCCTTCGCGTCGGTGCCGATGGCGATGCTGAAATCGCCCATCGCCTTCGCGGCCTGACCGCACGCAAAGGCGTCGTCGCCCTTCGCGCTCGGTGCCTTGCCCTGCAGACCGAAGAGGAAGCCACCGCATACCGTGCCGTTGTCTTTCGCCTGTACAGGCGCACTGGCCAGCGCCAGCATCGCACCGGCCGCCAGCGGCAGTGCCGCCATGGCGGCGCGAAGGCGTCGGGAGGCGCCGCCCTTGCCGTTTGCCCGAGCCAGCTCCGATGCCACGACCAGGATGCCAAGCGATTTGTTCCAGACCTTGCTGTAGATGGTGTTCATGTAACCTTCCTCCCAGATGTCCGCCATGAGCGATCGATGCGCGGGCGCGCTTTGCGCTGCCCGTCGCCTGTCCGTCGCGACCGCGGCGGACAAAGTGTCCATAAGGCCGGACGACGCGTCGTCGTCCGGCCATCCATACGTCTATTCGTCAATCCCCTGGAAACAGATCCCGGCATACCGGGATCTGTTCCATCGCGTCACAGCGTGTACGCACCCAGGACACTCACGCCCGAATACGCCGCTTCCCCCTTCACCGTCAGCGTCCACACACCGGCCGCAGGCTTGGCGGCCGTGAACGGCTCGCTGTTGCCCGGTCGGTTCGGCTGCGCCTTGACCACACCCTTCGGATCGGTCACCGAGATCGACACGTCGCCCGAGCCACCGTAGGTGCGCAGGGTCAGCGTCTTCGCGTTGGCCGGCACCGTCAGCTGGTACGCGGTCGTAGCACCGGCCGCGCCCTTCTGGCCGTTCAGGGCGGTGTTGTTGGCGAGCACGATCGCGGGCGGCGCGGCCGGCGGACCCCAGGCGTCGTACTGCGCCTGCGTCTGCGTATCGGACAGGCAGGCGTTGAGGCTCGACGCCTGCGCCGCCGTGACCAGGCCGTCGGTCGCCAGCTGCGTCGCATACGCGTGCACCGCGGAGCGGTAGTCACCGACCGTGGCAGCCGCACCGGCGAGGATCTTCGCGTTGGAGATCACGTTCGCACCGATGATCACGCCGCCCGGGACGAGGGTCGGAATGCCGGTGTCGCACGTGAGCAGCTTCTGCGAGGTGCGGTTGAGACCCCAGCCGATGTCCTGGAACAGCGCGGGCGTGAGGTCGACGTCGATCTGTCCGACGAGGTCCTGGTTGATCGCGTATTCCATGATCGCGTTCGGCGTCAGGCGCGTGTCGTAATGCGAGAACGACGAGCCCTGAGCGAGGACCGTCGGCGCATACAACTGCACGCTACCCTGCGCATCCGCACCGGCCAGACCCGTGCCCTTGCCGACCGCGCCGGTGAGACCGGTCAGGTTCGCCTTGAGCTTGCTGCCGTCCGCCTGGCTGATCGCGATCACCGGAATGGTGACCGGCGAGGCGGGGGTGCCTCCCGGCGTGATCGCGCCGGCCTGGTTGTTGGCGATGAGCACCGCCTTGGCGCCCGCGCTCTGTGCGTTCAGCGTTTTCACGGTGAAATCGCAGGTGCCACGGTCGATCAGGGCGATCTTGCCGGCGAGTGCCGAGCCGTTGGTGATGGCCGTGCAGCCGTCCGCGGGGCTTGCCTGGACGACGCTGCCGGTGAAATTGGAGGCCGTCGCCAGCGGGCCGAACGAGGCCTGCGAGAAGGTGTAATCACCCACGGCCGCAGCCGGCGCGGTGACGTGGAAGACGTCCGGCGTACCGAGCGCCAGCGGTGCTTCGGCCTTCACCGTCGGCCCCGTGAAGACGAGCTTGCCGTCGTCCAGCGCCGCCGTGACGCGCTGCGCGGCGGTGAGGTCGTACCACTTCTTCTGCTGCGTGTCGTTGTAGACGAAGGTGGAGTAGATGTCGGGACGAGCCACGCCATCGTCGCCGACGTACGGCGACCCGGTGGTCAGGCTGTTGAAGCCCGAGAAGCCGAGACCGTGCGCCATTTCGTGCAGCACGACGTTGAGGAAGTTGATCGAACCCGCTGGCGTCTTGCCGTCGAGACCGAAGTACCACTTCGATCCTTCGAGGCATCCCGTGGAACCCAGCGCACCGTTGAACTGGCTCTGGATATCGTCTTCGCCCGGCGCGCCGTCTTCATGGGTCAGCGCGTCGAACAGCGCGGAGTGATACCACGTGTTGCGCAGCGCGCCCGCGGGCAAGGTGCTGGTGTCGTCGAAGTAGAAGATGTACGTCGTACCGGACGATCCGAGCACACCCGAGGTGGCATCGCACGAGAGCGGCTCGAACGTCGCGCCGTTGGAGATGGTGACGTCGCTCTGCAGTACGGCGCCCCAGATATCCGCGGCGAACTGGTAGACGTTCAGCGCCTGCTTGCCGACCGTGGTGCCCGGATTACCGCCGACCGGTGTGGCCGGGGTCGGATCGTCGAGACCCTTGCCGGTGCCGACGTCCTGATTGACGATCTTGATCTCGGCGGCCTGGGTGCTCACGGCGGTGAACAGTCCGGCGGCGGCGAGCGCGGTGAAGAGAAGGCTGCGGCGAATCATCGTGTGACCTCCGGTGCCTTCGGCGCAGCCTGTACGCCGTGGTCGTCATGGTGGATCGATACGCTGCCGTCGGGCTGGCGCTCGGCGACGACGCTGCTCATCAGCTCCTGCGGAACGCGCACGGCCCTGGCGTGCACGCCATTACCGAGGCTGACCGTACGGAACGTCGACTTCGCATCGGCGGCGGTGCGCGGTCGCGCGCTGAGCGATGCCGACTTGCCCGCGTTGACCTGGAAGGCCTTCGACAACGCCGCGCGCTCGGCGGCGGTGGGCTCGCGGAGGCGACCCGTCGAAGGATCGATGGCCACCTGCACGCCCTGGACCATGACGGTCTGCGGCGCGGTGGCCTGCGGCGTTTCAGCGGCCTGCGCCGCTGTCGCCACGGTGAAGATGCCCGTCAGCACCAGGCCCAGAGCCTGTGCCAGTGTTCGTGAATTCATTACCGATACCTCCCTAGTGCGGCGCCGGGACCCCTCCCTGCACGCCCACCGGCGAAGACCCCCTCGCCGGCGTAAACACCTCAGGATTCGACGTTCCCCTCAACGCCAATCCGGACCCACCGACGCATCGCGCGTCGGTGGGTCGTTACTCATGGCGCGGTGAAACTCGCTTGCACCGTGACGTTGGCGAAATCCTTCACCCCCACCACGGTCACGTACCAGGTACCCGCCGCGGGACGGGCGACCGTCACCGCTTCGTTGTTCGTGGACGGCTTCACCGACCGGTAGTCGTACGCGGTCGACGAAGCGGCTTCGCCGTTTTTCACGTAGAGCGACACATCGCCGCTGCCGCCGAAGCTGCGCAGCGCCAGCGACCGCGCACCCACCGGGACATCGATGCGATAGACCAGCGTGCCGTTCGCGCGGCCGGTCTGACCGGTCAGCGCGACGCCGTTGCTGAGCGCGGTGGCATCGCCGTCGCCCGGCTCGCCAGGCGCGTCATTGCCCAGCGCCTTGTTGACGGCGGCGTAGGCATCGAGGATGCCGGCACCGATCGCCTTGTCCGGCGTAACCGGGAACGGCATTGCGGTCGAGGTCAGCAGCGTGCGGATCTCGGCCGGCGTCGGCGTCGCCACACCGGCGGCCCTGGTCGCCGACAGGATCAGCGCGACGGAGCCCGCGACGTGCGGAGTGGCCTGCGACGTGCCAGCCATGCCGCCGTAAGCGGCGGTGGTCGGCTCATGCGTGCCGTTGTTGATCGCCGACCAGATGAGACCGGCCTGTACCGGCGAACCCGCCGTGCCGTCGTTGGCGTAGATGCCGCCACCCGGTGCCGACAGGGCGACCTTGCTGCCGTAGTTCGAGTAGTAGGCGCGCTTGCCCGCGATGCCGTTGGAAGCCACGGTGAGCGCACCGGGGCAGCTGGCGGGCGAGTAGTTCGTCGCGTCCGCACCCGAGTTACCCGCCGCGACCACCACGGTCGTACCACGCGAGATCGCCGAGGCGATGGCATCCGAGGTCACCGCGTCGTCCGCGCAGGAACCGCCGCCGCCCAGGCTCATGTTGATGACCTGCGCGGGATGCGTATTGTCCGGCACGCCGTCGACGTGGCCGCCCGACGCCCAGACGATCGCATCGGCGATGTCGGAGGTGTAGCCGCCGCAGTGGCCGAGGACGCGGACCGGCAGGACTTTCGCCTTGTACGCGACGCCGGCCATGCCGGTGGCGTTGTTGCTGAGCTCGGCGATCGTTCCGGACACGTGCGTGCCGTGCCAGCTGGAATCCTCCTGCTCGTCGCCCGCCGACGGATCGATGCACCCGCCGTTGGCCAGCAGGTACTTGTCCTCGCTGGTCCAGTCGCCGGTGTCCCAGCCACCGGGCGCACGTGCATCCGTGCTGCGTCCGGAGACGAAGCCGTCGGAAATGAAGTCGTAACCCGCGTCGGCGAGCGACAGGTCGATGTCGGGATGCTGCGTGATGCCGGTGTCCAGCACGGCGACGGTCACGCCCGTGCCATCCGCGAGGTTCCACGCATTGGCCACGTTGCTGCCGCCGCGATTGGCGTAACTGGTCGCGTCGGAACCGATCTTCTCGGCGGTGCCGGTCGGCGGCCGGAAATGCCACTGGTAGCCGGCGTAGTACGGGTCGTTGACGACGACCGGGGTGACATCCGTCGCACGAATGTCATCGATCTTCTGCATCATCGCGTCGGGCTCGACGTGCTTCACCGCCGGGTCGGCGGCGATCTGCCGGATCAGCGTGTCCGCCTCGGTGCGCGTCAGCTTGCGCGACGTGCGTATCAGGTCGGAACCGGTGGCCAGTTTGCGGCCGTAGACGGCCTGGATCGCGGCGACCTTGCCGGCACGCAGCTGGCTGAATGTCCCTGCGGTGCGCGAGAGCGCCGCGCCGACGGACTGTGCCGCCGCGGAAGCGCTGACGCGTTCGGTGGTGCCGTCACGGTAGGTGACGATGAAACGGTCGTAGCCGCCAGGCGCACGCAGGCTGCTGACGTCGAAAGTCGCTTTGGGCGCATCCGCCCCGGTTGCGAAGATCCCGGGCGCGACGCCCAGGAGGAGCGAGGCGACGAACGTCCCCGCGGCGATCCGATTTACCATCTGCACTACCCTCTGCCCGTGGTATTGCTGCAGGCGACCGCTTGCCGGTCCCCTTCCTTTTTGACGTCTCCGGGACGTCCCCTGAAAAAAGGTTTTTTTGAGATCCTTCTGAACTCCCTCTGCGCCCTCTTCATGAGGACCGTCTGGGGAACCTAGCAGTAGGAAAATACGAACGTCAATAATTTGACGCGATGACGGACATCATCCGAACGGCCTAGGCGGGAAATCCCGGGATAGCCAGGATCGGACGTCCATATGCTTTTCAATTCATGGCCTTGCGCGGGAATAACACGCGCGCGGCGCATTCAAACACATGCACCAAAGCGAACCAATTCATGGACTTGATCGACATCGGCGCCAACCTCACCCACGAATCGTTCCGGCAGGATTTCGATGACATGCTGGCCCGTGCCAGCGCCCATGGCGTCGGCCGGATGGTGGTAACGGGTGCGTCGCGAGAGGGAAGCGAGCACGCCCTGGCCATGGCGAAGGCCAGCGGCGGCCGGCTTTTCGCCACCGCCGGCGTGCACCCGCATCACGCCATCGACTATGACGACGCGACCGATGCCCTCATCCGCCAATGGGCACGCGAGCCCGAAGTTCGGGCGGTCGGCGAGACGGGGCTCGACTACAACCGCAACTACTCACCGCGCGAGGTCCAGCGCGAGGTATTCGAGCGGCAGCTCGCCATCGCCGTGGAGGTCGGCAAGCCGCTCTTCCTGCACCAGCGCGATGCCCACCACGACTTCCTCGCCATCCTGAAGCGCTACCGAGACCGGGTCCCGGCCGCCGTCGTCCATTGCTTCACCGACACCGGCGACGCGCTGCGCGACTACCTCGAACTCGACTGCCATATCGGCATCACGGGATGGATCTGCGATGAACGCCGCGGCGCGCACCTGCGCGAGCTGGTCAAGCTGATTCCGGCGGACCGGCTCATGCTCGAGACCGACTCGCCCTACCTGCTGCCGCGGACCATCCGCCCCATGCCGAAGGACCGCCGTAACGAACCGATGTACCTTGCGCATATCCGCGACGAGGTAGCGAAAGACCGGGGCGAGTCGAAGGAGGCCCTGACCGCATCCAGCGTCAGGACCAGCGAGCTGTTCTTCGGCCTCTGAAACGCGAGCCGGCGTCCGCTCAACCGGAATGCAGCCCGGTGAGCGACGCCTCGGCCAGGTCCACCTCGCGGACCAGATTGCGCAGCGTTTCGTCGTTGATCGTGTGCTTGCGGCGCAGCTCGTGGAGCTCGCGCCGTTCGGCACGCAGTGCGGCCAGACGCATCACGCGCTCGGTACCCGCCTCCGCACGGGCCTTCTCCGGGACGTCGCCTTCCTCGCCCGCCGCTTCGAGGCGCTGCTGGTAATCGCCCATGACGCGTGCCGCGATGCGTGAGGCCAGCGCGATGGCGTTCTCGTCGCCACCCTCCTGCACACGCTGCTGCTCCTTCTCGATGCTGCGAATCGCCGCCTCCGCCGCCAGGGCACGCGCCTTGCGCTCTTCCCGCACGCGCGGATCCTCGCCAGGCAGTTTCAGACCCTTGACCGAGAGCGGGAGCCCGATCGCGCCGAACACCAGCGTGCAGAGAATCACGCCCGAGGCGAGAAAGATCATCAGGTCGCGCGTCGGGAACGGGATGTTCTCGCTCTTCATCAGTGGCAGGGAGAGCACACCCGCCAGTGTGATCGCGCCGCGCACGCCGGCCAGCGCCGTCGTCCATACCAGCCGCGTGCCCACCGGGGGGCGCTTCTCGCCACGGTGCAGCGCGCGCATGAACACGAAGCGCAACGACACCCACACCCAGATGAAACGAAGCAATACCAGCGCCAGGGTGATCGCCACGACATAGGCGGCGAGATGCCACAGCGGGCCACCGCCCGCCTGCGCCATATCGACCTTCGCCCCGTCGACGATGGCGGGAAGCTGCAATCCCAGCAGCAGGAAGATGATGCCGTTGAAGGTGAACTCCACCATCTCCCAGACGGCCCGGCTCTGCATGCGCGTGGCGACGTAGCCACCCTTCATCACGTCGGTGTAGTTCATGCTCATGCCCGCCGCCACGGCGGCGAGGATACCTGAAACACCGAAGTGCTCGGCGAGCAGATAAGCCGCGAAAGGCAGCAACAGCAGTAGCGCCACCTGAGCCGCCGGGTCCACTTCGCCGCTCCAGCGCACCAGCCGGCGACGGAACAGGCCGAAGCCGAGGCCCACGAGCACGCCCGCCGCGAGGCCACCCAGGGCCATCACCACGAAATCGCCCGTGGCGGATACCAGCGAGAACTTGCCGGTCATCTCGGCGGCGACAGCGAACTGCAGCGCCACCAGACCGGACGCGTCGTTGAGCAGGGCTTCACCGGAGAGGATATGCATCAGGCGCGGCGGAATCGGCGACTCACCGCTGATCGAGGAAACGGCGACGGCATCGGTGGGCGACAGCACGGCGGCCAGCGCGAACGCCACCGCCAGCGGCACCGTCGGAATCATCCAGTGGACGAAATAGCCGACCCCGACGATGGTGAAGAAGACCAGACCGATCGCCAGGGCGAGAATCGGGCCGCGCAGGAGGAACAGTTCGCGTTTGGGAATGCGCCACCCGTCGGCGAACAGAAGCGGCGGAATGAACAGCAGGAAGAACAGCTCGTGGTCGAACTCCACATGCAGGCCGAAAGGACGTGCGAGCAGCGCCCCTAACGCGATCTGGATCAGCGGTAGCGGCAAGCGGATCGGAAGGACACGAACGATCGCGCCGGAGAGCGCGATGACGAGAAGGAGGATGAGGATCGTGATGACTAAAGACATCAGGGAAAGCTAGCGATGGCGCGGATTTCAGGCAAGCGTCATCGTCTAACGGGCGATGAACCGAAGGCCTTCTCCGACCCTTTTCCGCCCGCTTGAACAGCGGCCGTCGAAAGACGCCGGAAAGGCCGAAGAAAGGCCGAAGAAAGGCGCAAAAAAACACCTTATCCCGCAAATACCTGCTTAGGATTTATTCCTATTGTTCCCATAGTTATTAGGGGTTTACGTTATTTTCACGCACTGGGATCAGGGCCATCGACCGGCCGACTCGTGGGGACGTAACGGGCGGCGGCGATTTGCGGTAAGGGACGACATTTGCAGTTCTTTGGGGAGAACCGACATGCACCACACGCGCTCGCTCGCACCCCTTTTCGATTGACGACGTGACGCCGCGCGCCCGCTAAGAGGCGTACGGCCGAACAACCATTCTTTCCATTCCGGTGATTCCACCGCCTCGAAAAGGCGGCCTGCCCACGTGCCGCGTGGGTAAGGGGTTCCTTGTCCCGGTTTTCGTCATGCGTTACATCAGGAGGGTCGTTTTCATGCAGCACCACACCCGTTCCACCGCCCCGGCACGCCGCAAGCTCGCCCTTGCCGTCGCCTTCGCGGTCACCGCCGGAGCCGCCGGTGGCGCGCTCGCACAGAGCAACGCCACCGGCTCGATTTTCGGTTCCGCCACACCTGGCGATGTCGTCCATATCGAAAGCAAGGACACCGGCCTGCGCCGCGATATCACCGTCGATTCGGGCGGTCGCTATCGCGCCAACTCGCTGCCGATCGGCACTTACGACGTCACCCTGATACACGCTGGCACGACCGTCGATTCGCACAAGGGCGTACAGACCCAGATCAGCCAGGGTACCGACATTTCATTCTCAGCCGCGCCGGCGGGCAGCGATGCGACCAGCCTCGGCGGCGTGCAGGTCACCGCCAACGCGCTGCCGAGCATCGACGTCAGCTCGGTCGACTCGCGCACGGTGCTCACCGCCGATCAGCTGTCCAAGCTGCCCATCGCGCGCACGTCGATCAGCTCGGTCGCTCTGCTCGCACCGGGCACCACGCCCGCGGCACGCGGCTACGGCAACGCGCTCTCGTTCGGCGGCTCGTCCGCTTCCGAGAACGCTTACTACATCAACGGTTTTCAGGTCACCAATCCGCTGACCGGAGTCAGCTCGCGCCAGCTGCCCTACGACGCGATCGATCAGGAGCAGGTGCTGATCGGTGGTTACGGTGCGGAGTACGGCCGCTCGACCGGTGGCGTGATCAACGTCGTCACCAAGCGTGGCTCGAACGACTGGAAGGGAGATGTCCAGGTTCTCTGGTCCCCGTCTTCGCTTCAGCAGACCCCGCGGAATATCTATCTGAAAGATGGAACCCTGTTTCAAAAAGGTAATGCATACGCACAGCGCAATCAGGACAATCTGCAGTATTCCGGCTCTCTCGGCGGCGCGCTGATCAAGGACAAGCTGTTCATTTTTGCCGCCGCGGACTGGATCAAGCAGACCGGCGACTACACCGGCCCCAGCACGGTCAGCGATCAGGAACGTGACACCGCCAAAACCACCCGCTGGCTGACCAAGCTCGACTGGAACATCACTGACAACAACATCCTCGAACTGACCGGCATCGGCGACAGCGAAACGACGGATTCATCGATCTTCGGCTACAGCTACCAAACGGGCCAGGGCGCGTATCTCGGCCACCAGTACACCAAGAATTACAACGGCACCCAGACCAACGGGACACCGGGTGGCGATACCTACATCGCGCACTACACCGGCTACCTGACCGACGACCTCACGATCAACGGCATGTATGGCCGCGCACATTCCGATCATGAACAGACGGTCGGCAGCGCTACGGGTGTCACCTGTCCGTCCATTCTCGACCAGCGCGCAGCCTTCTCCGGCAACAACCAGACCGGTTGCACCGTCGGCGCCACCACCACGTTGTATCCCGGCGCAAAGGACAGCACCAAGGGCTGGAGCGCAAATATCGAATGGCGCATCGGAGATCACGATCTGCGCGCCGGCGTCGATAACTACGTACTGCGCGCGACGTGGGGCGCGATTCCTGTCGGTGGCACGAACTACACCTATAACGACATCGGCGACGGAAGCTCCATCCAGCAGCGCTTGACCAACCTCGGTCTCGACCCCGCGCTGTACAACCCCGCGGACTTCCCGAATGGTTACTATGTCGAGTCGTCGGCGTTGTCGACGGGTGCGTCGGCTCGCACGAACCAGCGTTCGCAGTTCGTCGAAGACAACTGGCAGATCACCGACCGCTGGCATTCGTACGTAGGCCTGCGTAACGAGCAGTTCTCCAACTACAACGGTCTGGGCCAGGCGTATGCACGTTCGCGCCATCAGCTCGATCCGCGCCTGGGCGTTTCATGGGACGTTTACGGTGACAGCTCGCTGAAGGTCTACGCGAACGCGGGCCGCTACCATCTCGGCCTGCCGACGTCGGTCGCCGTCCGCGGCGCCGGCCCGTCCACGTATCCGTCGAACTACTATGGCTTCACCGGCATCGACCCGACCAACGGCACGCCGACCGGCCTCATCAGTGGCGCCTATTCCGGCACGTACTATCTCAACGGAGCCAACGGCACACCGCCGGACGCCAAAACGGTGTCGTCGAAGCAGCTGCATTCCTACTATCAGGACGAATACATCGCCGGTTTCGACAAACAGCTGGGCGATTCGTGGGTGGTCGGCGCCAAAGGCATGTACCGCAAGCTTCGTAGCCTGATCGACGACACGTGCGACTCGGCACCGCTGCAGGCGTGGGGCGACGCGAACGGGCTGAGCGACGAGGTAAAGGCAGGTATCGGACGTAGCACCGGCTGCTGGTTGTACAACCCCGGGCGCGCAAACACGTTTGTCGTTTCGCCCGCAAACGGCCAGTACATCGATATTCCGCTATCGGCGAAAGATATTGGTGAGCCAAAGCCGAAGCGCTCGTACTACATGCTGGACCTGTACGCCGAGCATCAGTTTGCCGACAAGTGGTACGGCAAGATCGACTACACGTTCTCTCGCAGCTACGGCAACTCGGAGGGCCAGCTGGATTCGGACATCGTGCAGGCGGACGTGTCCACCACCGAGAGCTGGGACTTCCCGGCCATCATGGAGAACACCAACGGCGACCTGCCGAACGATCACAAGCATCAGCTCCGTGTATATGGCACGTATGTCCTGTCCGACGAATGGCAGTTCTCGACCGTCACGCGCATCAGCTCCGGCGCGCCCGTCAGCTGTATCGGTACCCGCCCGGCCTCGGCCGGTGGCGATCCCTACGGCTACGGCAACGCGTATTTCTGGTGCAACGGCGAGCCGTCGCCGCGTGGATCGAAAGGCCGCACCCCCTGGACGTACACCATGGACGTGAGCGCGGCCTGGAAGCCGTTGTTCGCCGACCACAAGCTGTCCTTCACGGTCGACGTGTTCAATCTGCTCGGCAAGCAGCAGGTCACGCAGTACTACGAAGTCGGCGAATTGCCCTCCGGCGATCCCAACCCGCAGTACAAGCGCGCACGTTCCTTCCAGGACCCGCGTTACGTCCGCCTCGGCGCGCGCTACGACTTCACGCTCTGATTCGATAACGACATAACAACAAAAGAAGCAGTTTCCCCGGATATTGGCCGCTCTCCCTGAGCGGCCTTTTTTTATATGGAAGCTGACTGAAAGCCGGTTGAAAGCTGAAAACGCCTCGCAACGCTTACGCAGAATTCTGCTTTGATGAAACTTATTTCATCCACGCGATAACGTCGTCGACGTGTTCTTACGCGCATACACGGACGAACGCCCGCCTGGACGCGGATGCATGTCTTTGCGCACGCGCAAGACCCTTGCGATTCGACCGCGCGCAAGCGGGGCAAGGTATTTCGTTCATGCAACTCCCCTTGAGTGCATCCCTCGCCGCGCCTTAGCTTCGCCATGCTTGTTGCGGTTTCGTTAAGTCGCACAGGCGGTGTTTCGATGCGGAGGATGTCGACACCACCAAGGGGCCCGGACGGCCATTTCGATTGAGTCACGACTCCGCGACCGCCCTCTGCCGACGGCGGCGCGGCTTGAAGCATTTGGCCAGTGGCCGGGGAGATCTACATGCAGCTGCGTCATTCATCGGACCGCTCACGGCGGCGTTCGCTTTCGCTCGCCATCGCGGTCGGGCTCGGCATCGTCAGCGCCGCGTCGTTCGCACAGAGCACCGTCGGCGGTGTCTACGGCACGGCGGACGCCGGTGCCCAGGTCACCGCCGTCAACAACGGCAGCGGCCTCAGCCGCAGCGCCACCGTCGGTAGCGACGGCCGCTTCAACATTTCGTCGCTGCCGCCGGGCGATTACAAAATCACCTCGACCACCGGCGGTCAGAGCACGACGCGCACGATCACCATCGTCGCGGGCCAGGGCTTCAACCTCAACCTCGCCGCACCCGCTGCCGCCGCTGGCGCACAGGACCTGACCACCGTCTCGGTGACCGCCAACGCGCTGCCGCCGATCGACATCACGTCCAGTCAGACCAACACGGTGATGACGGCCGAACAGATCAAGCAGCTGCCGCTCGCACGTAACCAGACCGCCGTGGCGCTTCTCGCCCCGGGCGCGACCAAGGGCGACAGCGCCTTCGGTAACCTGGCCTCGTTCGGCGGCGCTTCGGTTGCCGAGAACAGCTATTACGTCAACGGTTTCAACGTCACCAACTTCTTCCAGAGCCTGACCTACGCGCAGGTGCCGTTCGAGGCCATCGACCAGGAAGAGATCCAGGACGGCGGCTACGGCGCCGAGTACGGCAACTCCACCGGCGGCGTGATCTCGGTCAACACCAAGCGCGGTACCAACGAGTGGAAGGGCGGTATCGACTTCACCTGGAACCCGTACCAGCTGCAGGCCAACCAACCGAACATCTACCTGCAGAACGGCGCGCTCAACCAGAACAACCGTCACAACAGCAACTACGTGATCGGTAACAACGGCAGCGGCAACGCGACCGACTTCGGCCAGCGCTGGAATGCCTGGCTCGGCGGCCCACTGATCAAGGACAAGCTGTTCATGTTCGCCCTCGTCGGCGGTACGCGCACGGCGGACGAGCATTATGGCGACGCCACCGGTGGCGGCAGCTTCAACAAGACCACGATCAAGGATCCGCGCTACCTGGTCAAGCTGGACTGGAACATCAACGAGAGCAACATCCTCGAATACACCGGCTTCAGCGACACGAGCACCACGCAGCAGAGCATCTACGGCTACAACTACGACGAAAACGGTCAGCCGCATCGTGGCGACTACCTCGGTCAGCAGTACGACAAGACCGGCGGCATGAACAACATCCTGAAGTACACCAGCTACATCACGGATGACTTCACGATCTCGGCGCAGTACGGCAAGAGCACCAACAAGCGCGTCGAGCGCGCGACGACAGCCGATGGCACGGTCGAAGAGTACGATGGCGACATCTTCAACGCCGTGAACTCGCCGGGCTGCCCGACGATCGTCGACCAGCGCTCGCCGGTCGTGGCCGGCTCGGTGCCTGCCGCGCCGCACTGCTCGTTCACCTCCGCGGGCGAACTCACCACGCCTAACGGCGAAGACAAGCGCAATGCCGGTCGTATCGACTTCGAATACCACATCGGCGATCACGAGCTGAAGGCCGGCTGGGCACGCGACCATTTCACCACCGACACCGGCACGGCGTACGAGGGTGGCTCGGTCTACACCTACCAGCCGATCCCCGAAGACATCCTGGGTCATACCCCGGGCATCGACCCGGCGGACAACGTGGTCAAGCAGGCGGTGTTCGCCACGGGCGCGAAGGTCGGCATCACGCAGAAGTCCTACTACCTGCAGGACAACTGGCACATCACGGACAACTTCGTCGCCCGCATCGGCGTGCGTAACGATGGCTTCAACAACACCAACAGCCTCGGCCAGACCTATGTCAGCCAGGTGCACAGCTGGCAGCCGCGACTCGGCTTCTCGTGGGACGTCCATGGCGACTCCACGCTGAAGGTCTACGGCAGCGCTGGCGATTACTCGCTGCCGCTGGACGGCAATGTGGCCCTGCGTGGCGCCGCCGCCTCGCTGTACCAGATCCGCTACTTCAGCTACACGGGTATCGATCCGGTCACCGGCGCGCCGACGGGTTTGGGACCGGTGTCGGATGCCTACGCAGCCGCCAATCCTGCGCGTGCCGTGACCCAGTACTCCAATGGGGAAGCCGGCGTCGTACCCAACCCAGGCGCCGTCGCCACCAAGGACCTGAAGCCGTTCAAGCAGCGCGAGTTCATCCTCGGTGCCGAACAGCAGGTGGCCGACTGGACGTTCGGCGCCAAGGCGATCTACCGGAAGATCCTCACGGGTATCGACGACTCCTGCGACTTCCGTCCGATCGCCGCGGCCGCCAATGCGCAGTACGGACTGAACCTCGACACGACCAGCCTCTCGCCGGCCGCTGCGAACGTACCGGGGTGCTACATCTTCAACCCGGGCAGCTCGGTGACTCTGCGCACGCCGGTCGATGCGACCGGTACGCTGTACGACATCCACCTGCCGGGCTCGGCCGTGGGCGAGCCGAGCTACAAGCGCTCGTACATGGCGATGCAGCTGACCGCCGAGCGCAACTTCGACAACACCTGGTACATGAAGGCCTCGTACGTGTGGTCGCACACCCGTGGCAACTCGGAAGGTGGCGTCGACTCGTCCAACGGCCAGGCCGACACCGGCACGACCGAGCTGTTCGACTATCCGGAGATCATGGCCGGCTCGAACGGTTACCTCCCGAACGATCGCAAGCACACCTTCAAGATCTATGGCGCCTGGCAGATCAACAACCAGTGGCTCGTCGGCGCGAACGGCATCGTGCAGACCGGTCGTCCGGAAAACTGCTACGGCCTGAACCCGATCGACGGCACCATCGGTGGCTACGGCGGCGGCGCTTACCTCTACTGCAGCGGCATGGTCGTGAAGCGCGGCTCGGTGGGTCGCACGCCGACGTACTGGAACATCGACCTCAACGCGACCTATAAGCCGGAATGGGCGAAGGGCGTGACGATCTCGGCCAACGTGTTCAACATCTTCAACAAGCAGCACACCACCTCGATCAACGAAGTGGGTGAGGACAACAACGGCAATTCGCTGTCCGACACCACGTACAAGATCCCGACCAGCTTCCAGCAGCCGCGTTACGTGCAGCTGTCGGCCGAGTACGACTTCTCGCTTTAAGCTCCACCACAAGAAGACAGGGCGCGCGTTCCTCCCGGACGCGCCGCCTTGCAAATCTCCCCGGAATCGCCGCCCGCTCCCACGGGCGGCTTTTTTTCGCCTCGCGGCAGGAGTGGCTGCGGACACCGCTCCTGTAGGAGCCCGTCTTGCGGGCGAAAGCCAACGAAGCGACGAAGAGGGTGCCTTCGGGCTGGCTCGGCTTCGCCTTCGCGGTCGCTTCAAAGCCTGGCCTTGCGGCAAGGGGCGTCGCCGTCTGCCATTCCTGTCGCTAAGTCCTCCTCCGGCCTTCGCCTCCGTGCGGAATCGCTCCAGGAACGGCAGACGCCGACGCCCCCCGAACGCTGACGCCACCTGGCTCATGTAGGAGCGAGCCTGCTCGCGAACCCTCAGCGGTCGACATCTCGAACGATGCATTTCGTCCGTCCATGCCAGCGGTGCACCAACATCAAACCTTATCCCATTCCATCTTCGCGTGCGCCCGCGCCACACACTGCACACCCATCGTAATCAGCGCACCGACACCACCCAGCGCAAGCAACGTGCGCTGACGCTCGGGAATTTCGTCTTCCTGCAGAGATTCGACAACCAGATCCGTGATGCCCCGCGCGTATTGCAACAACTCGTTAGCGTCATTCAACAACGCATTGACGCCCACATCGGGGTCGATACAAAAACTCCCTTCGCCAACCGTTCCAAACTTTTCCATAGTCATCTCCATGCGTGCCGCACGCAGCCCCGAGTTGTGGCACGCCAAAACGCAAAGGCGTGCCACCATCGCTCGCACGATGAGCCTCATCGGCCTGTCCGTGACCGGACGCCGGGCGGTGTGTTCAAGAAGTGGTTCGCAGCGGCAGTCGCTGTCTTCCGCCCACACGGCAACGTGCCGGATAGCTACGGCAAGAAAAAACTCAACTGACAACGGCCAGCGCCGCGGTTCTTCAACCGTGTTTGCGAGATC
This sequence comes from Dyella sp. 333MFSha, assembly GCF_900102405.1. Taxonomy (NCBI): domain Bacteria; kingdom Pseudomonadati; phylum Pseudomonadota; class Gammaproteobacteria; order Lysobacterales; family Rhodanobacteraceae; genus Dyella; species Dyella sp. 333MFSha. The sequence continues at coordinate 643,944 of NZ_FNBR01000002.1, forward strand.
GGCAGACGGCTCGGTAACCGTTGAGGGGAGTGCCGCCGGGAAGCGGCACGCGTGAGAATGCCTTAGTATTTGGCATAGCCATGGTCAACCTGTGTTGTTGATTAGGGTCAGCGGACCTTGTGGTGCGTCAACACCCCTGGTCCGCGCTTCTCACCGCTTTGAGCGATGGTTGCCTGCGACGCGTGGATCGCTACTCCGCAGGCAACGGATACAAGCTAGCAAAAACGATTGCCGGTTGTCTTGAGAATCTGGACCGATTTCGCAATCGTCAGCGTTCGCCAACGGGGTTGGCTATCACCGGGGCGCGTGCCCAGCGTGGACTGAGGACGAAGACGACGACACCTGCGAGCATCACCGCGATGCCGAGCCATACGCCGGATGCGAAGTGCTCGTCGAAGACCAGCCACGACGTGGCGATGCCGGAGACCGGCACCAGTAGCGACAGCGGAGCCACCGTCGCTGCTGGATAGGTCTTCATCAACGTGTTCCAGATGAAGTAGCCGAAGATCGTCGTGACGTATGCCTGAAAGAGAATGGATCCTACGGCGGGAAAGGTAATGCCGTGACTCAGCACGACGAACGGAGCCGAGCCACGCACGAGCCATGTCAGCAGGAGCAGTGCCGGGGCGGAGAATGCGCTCGACCAGACGATGAAGGCGAGCATATCGGCGGGTTTATGTCGTTTCACGATCAGATTACAGACGCTCCAGCTGACTGCGGCGAGTAATACCAGCAGCACGCCACGCGTCGTCGCCGCGCCTTTCGTATAGCCGACTACGAGCAGCAAGCCGCCACCGGCCAGCACCATGCCCGCGACTTGCGGTGCGCGAATTCGTTCCCCAAGCACTGCGGCGCTGAGCAACAGCGTAAAGAACGCACTGAACTGCAGCACGAGGGACGACAGCCCCGGTGACATGCCCTGCGACATCGCGAGGTTGACCACGAACCATAGCCCCACGCCGAACAAAACGCCGTAGATGGCGACGGCGCTCAAGGGAACATCGACCGGCCGACGGATGAAGAACGCCAACGGCAACGCCGTCATCAGAAATCGCAGCGCGGTGAGGAGAAACGGGTCGAGGTCACGCAGGCCGGCTTCGATCACCGAAAAGTTACTGCCCCAGATCACCGTCACCAGCGCGCCGAGCATCAGATCGCGCACGCGCATGGCCGTCATTCCTTCTGAGGTGGGGAAGCCGACCCTAAAGGAGGCGATCGACGACCGGAATACGATTATTCTGAAATTTCGCCCCGGGATCGTCTAGCGTGATCGCCTCGTCCTTTTCTTCCGACGACGTCAGTCCTGCTCGTCCTCGAAGCGCAGGTGCTTCACGCTGCGCCCGTGCCGCCGCACCAGCTTCAGTGCCTCGATGCCGACCTTGATGTGCCGCTCCACGAAGTTGGCCGTGACCGCCGCGTCGCTGAACTCCGTCTTGACGCCCTCGGGAATCATCGGCTGATCGGAGACCAGCAGCAATGCGCCGCATGGGATGTGATTGGCGAAGCCGGCGGCGAAGATCGTGGCCGTCTCCATGTCGATGGCCATGCTGCGGGTGCGACGCAGGTAGTCCTTGAAGCCTTCGTCATGCTCCCAGACGCGTCGGTTGGTCGTGTAGACCGTACCGGTCCAGTAGTCGTGGCCGAGGTCGCGGATCATGGTGGACACGGCGCGCTGCAGTTGGAAGGCCGGCAGCGCCGGGACCTCGGGCAGCAGGTAATCGTTGGACGTGCCCTCGCCGCGAATCGCGGCGATCGGCAGGATCAGGTCGCCGATGGCGTTCTTCCGCTTGAGGCCGCCGCACTTGCCGAGAAACAGCACGGCTTCCGGCTCGATCACGCTGAGCAGGTCCATGATGGTCGCGGCGTTGGGGCTGCCCATGCCGAAGTTGATCAGGGTGATGCCGTCGGCGGTGGCGTTGGGCATGGCACGGTCGCGTCCGCGTACTTCCACGCCGTGGTCGGCGGCGAAGCGCTCGACGTAGTGGCCGAAGTTGGTCAGCAGGATGTGCCGGCCAAAGCCCTCCAGGGGGGTGCCCGTGTAGCGGGGCAGCCAGTTGGAGACGATCTCGTTCTTGGTTTTCATGGGGGATCTTCACAATCCGGTGGCGCGGTTACCGGCGACGCCACGCCGGCGGAGATGCCAAATTCATTCGGCGAAGTGTAGCATCCGGTCCAGCGGAGCGAAGTGGAACGCAGCGGGCGTTTCGGGCGCCGCGAGGCCTCGAGCCGTGAATGGGAGTGGTGCCGATGCGAATCGGAGTGGCGATCGACGCGGCCTGTGACCTGCCGCATGACTTCCTGGAGCGCAACGGCATCGCGGTCATGCCGATCACCGTCAAGGTCGACGACCAGAAGTTCAAGGACGACCGCGACCCTGCCGAAATCCAGCGCTTCCGCGACCAGAAGCTGGGTAGCCGCAGTCATTCGGCGGAGACCGAGGCAAGCTCGGTTGAAGATGTGCAGGACCTTTTCCTCGACCGCATGGTCCGCGACTTCGACTGCGTCGTCTGCCTGACGATCATGGCCACGCGCAGCCCGATCCACGACAACGTGATCAAGGCCAGCTTCGCCATCCTGAAGAATTACCGGCCGGTCCGTGAAGCCATGGGCCACACGGGGCCTTTCCTGATGCGGGTGGTCGATACACGCAACATCTTCGCCGGCTCCGGCCCGGCCATCGCGGAGACCGTGCGGATGATCCAGGCGGGCAAGTCACCCGCCGAAGTGCGTGAACGCGCCGCTCATGTCGCCGATTGCTCGTACGGCTACATGCTTCCGCGCGATCTGAATTACCTGCGCTCGCGCGCCCGGAGCAAGGGCGATCGCAGCGTCAGCTTTCTCAGCTCGATGCTCGGCACCGCGCTCGATATCAAACCGATCCTCCGCGCGCACCGCGGCGAAACCGGACCGGTCGGCAAGGTCCGTGGTTTCGAGCACGGAGCGCAGGTGCTGTTCGAATACGCCGCCAAGCGGGTCCAGGCCGGGCTGCTCGTGCCCTCGCTGTCACTCAGCTACGGCGGTGACCTGGACGACATGCGCAACCTGCCGGGATATCACCCACTCACGCGCATCTGCGGCGACGCCGGTGTCGAAATCCTCGAGAGCCCCATGAGCATCACGGGCATGGTCAACGTCGGCGAAGGGGCGATGACGATCGGTCTGGCTGGCGAAGACCACATCGCCGAGTTCTGACCATGCGCCCTGCCCGCGTCGCACTCGCCATGCTCGCTCTGGTGACCGGCCCCGCGCTTCATGCGGAGACGGTATACAAGTGTGTCGCCGCCGGGCAGACGATCTACCAACAGACGCCGTGCGCCAAAGCGCAGCGTCAGGAGACGATCCAGCTGGTGGACTCCGCTCCCGCTGACGGCAAGGTCGCTCCCATGCCCGGCGCACCGCCGCCCCGCGACGACGTCGACAGCCCGGAACCGCCGGCGCCGCCGGCTGCGTTGCCGCCGCGCATGTACGGCTGCGTCCGCGCGACGGATGGCAAGCCATATACCAGCCACAACGGCCACCCGGAGCCTTATCTGGCACCGTCGGGTGTGGTGGGCGATTTCGGGGGGACATTGAGTGATACCTACGGAAACAGCCGCGCGGCGGTCGCGTCCGCACCGGAGCTCAACCGCGGCAAGGGCAGCGTCGGCGCGCTCGTCAACAACAACTACATCTGGGTGCAGGACCAGTGCCGTGCACTGAGCCCCGACGAGACCTGCCGCGTGTTGCGCGACGATGCCGATGCCAACCAGAAGGCGATCCGCAACGCGTTCAAGAGCGACAAGCCGCCGCTCGAAGCGAAGGACGCATCGCTTCGCCGGCAGCTTCAGGCCTGCGGCTGAGCCCGGCGAACGTCAGAAGCCGTAGCGCAGAAATCCTCCGTCCACCGCGATGATCTCGCCCGTGACATAACTGGACGCGGGCAGGCAGAGAAAGGCGACGGCGCCGGCTACTTCTTCCGGCTCACCGATACGTCCCATCGGCGTGCGGTCGAGCACTTCCTCGAGGTATTCCGGGTCGGCCAGCGCGGGCTCGCTGCGCTGTGTCCGGATGTACCACGGGGCCACCGCGTTGACGCGAATGCCGTCTTCAGCCCATTCCACCGCAAGGTTGCGCGTCATCTGGTGCAGCGCGGCCTTGGTCATGCCATACGGCGAGCCCGTGCGCACGTGCGTGATGCCCGAGACCGAGCCGACGTTGACGATCGCGGCATTCGCGTGCTGGATCAGATGCGGGTACGCCGCGCGGCTCATCTCGTAAGCCGAAAACACGTTGAGCTCGAAGAGCGCACGGTATTCGTCGGGCGAATAGTCGAGTGTCGGACGCGGCGTGTTGCCGCCGACGTTATTCACGAGGATCGACAGGTCAACGTCGAGGTCGACTACCCAGTCGAAGACGGCGAGTCGGTCTTCCTGGTCGGAAAGATCGGCGGCCATGCCCAGGATTTCCACCTCGGGACACTCCTCGGCCAGCTCGTCGCGGACTTCCTGCAAGACCAGTTCATCGCGCGCGACGAGCAGCACGTCGGCACCGAGGGCCGCGAGTTCGCGCGCACAGGCATAGCCGATGCCTTTACTCGCGCCGGTGACGAGTGCGGTGCGGCCGTCGAGGCGCCAGCTGGGAAGTCGTGGATGCATGAGTGGTCTCCTTCGATGTCGGCATCCTACAAGGTATGCTCGGACGATGGACGTCCAGACTCCCCTGCTCGGCATCGACCGGGCCACCGTGATCCGCGAAGGTCGTGCGCTGCTCGACGCCGTGTCGCTGACGATCGCGCCGGGCCAGCACACCGCCATTCTCGGGCCCAACGGCTCGGGCAAGTCCACGCTGGTCAAGCTGATCGAGCGGCGCCTGTACCCGCTCGTGCATGACGACGCGTCGCCCGTGATCCGCGTCTTCGGCCGCGACCGCTGGAACGTCGCGGAACTTCGCTCGCTGCTCGGCGTGGTCTCGGCGGACCTTCGGCGCGAGTTCGAGGCATCCGGCGAGACCGCACTGAACGCGGTGCTCTCCGGCTTCTTCGCGTCGATGACGCTCGGTCTCGACCATGACGTGACCGACGACATGCGTTCGCGCGCCGGACAGGCGTTGCAGCGTGTCGGCGCGGCGCACCTGGCATCGCGCGACGTATCGACGCTGTCGACGGGCGAAGCCCGGCGCGTCCTGATCGCACGCGCGCTCGTGCACCGGCCCCGCGCGCTCCTGCTCGACGAACCGTGTGCGGGACTGGATCCGGGTACGCGTCGGCGCTTCCTCGACCTGCTGCGCGAACTCGCTCAGGATGGAACGACGCTGCTGCTGGTTACCCACCATGTCGAGGAAATCGTCCCTGAGATCGGCCATATCGTCATGCTGCGTGACGGCACCTTGTTCGGGGAGGGCCCGAAGGACGAGCTGCTGGCAGCCGACCGGCTGTCCGAGCTGTTCGGCTGGCGTATGGACGTCGACCGGGTGAACGATTTCTACGGCGCGCGATTGCGCTGAAGCGCACGGAGCGCGAGACTCGGCCCGACCCTGAGGACATGCCCGTCATGACACATCGCGCCCTGCCCGTTCTGCTCGTTCTTGCCTGCGCGGCCTGCTCGAAACCGCCGCAGCCGGCACCGACCCCGCCCGCACCCCAGGCGCGCGTCGAAACCCCGTGGGATTCCCTCGAGGCGCAGAAGAAGAAGGCGCAGGACGTGCAGAAGACGGTCGACGATCAGGCCAAGGCGCAGGATGCGGCGCTGAAGGCGCAGGAACAATAAAACATCGCGCGCAAGGCGCGCTCCTACGGGTAGGAGCGCGCCTTGCGCGCGATGCCCTTATCGCCGTGCCATCACCGTGGCGAACAGAAGCAGTAAGCGTAAACGTTAGGCTTGCCCGCCTCCGCCGTGCGGAACAACGCGAACTCCGGCGCCAGCTTCGGCAGCATGGCCACCCAGGACGGCAGGCGCATGCCCCACGAAAGGGCGACACGCGTTTCGGCGCTGTCGCCGACATTGGTGAGGAAACGCTCGACCGCGCCCATGGGCTTCTCGGCGTAACGCACGTTGAAGTCCTTGCCCAGATGAGCTTCCTGCGCGGCATCGTTGATGGCGTCCTCCAGGCTGCCGAGCTTGTCGACGAGACCGCGATCCATTGCCTGCTGGCCCGTCCAGACACGTCCCTGCGCAATCGCGTCGATCGCGGCGAAATCCTTGCCGCGCGCCTTCGCCACGTTGCCGACGAAGTCGCGGTAACCCTTGTCGATGATGCTCTGGATAAGTACGCCGACCTTGGGATCGAGCGGACGCGTCACGTCGAACGCGCCCGCCAGCGGGCCCGTGGCGACGCCATCGCTCTTCACGCCGATCTTCGCCAGTGTGTCGGGTACGGTGAAGAACATGCCGAAGATGCCGATCGAACCGGTAATGGTGTTGGGCTCGGCATAGATCCGGTTCGCGTTCATCGAGATCCAGTAGCCGCCACTCGCGGCGACGTCGCCCATCGAGACGACCACCGGAATACCGGCTTCGCGCGTGAGTTCGACTTCGCGGCGGATCTGCTCCGCCGCATACACCTCACCGCCCGGCGAATTCACGCGCAGGACCAGCGCCTTGGTGCGACGGTCGTTGCGCACGCTGCGAATGAGCGCCGCGGTGGAATCGCCGCCGATGGTGCCCTGCGCCTGCTTGCCGCCACTGATCTCGCCCTCGGCGACGACCACGGTCACGCCATCGCCGGTCTGCAGCACGTCGATATTGGACAGGCCGCGATCGGCGAGATAGCCACCCAGGTCGACCTGGCGGAAACCTTGCTCTTTCTTGCCGGCCGGCACGCCCTGCTTGCGCAGCATGTCCACGAACTGCTGCTCGGTGGCGATGCCGTCGACGAGTTTTTCCTCGACGGCGAGATCGGCAAGGCTGCCCCTGGCGTCGCGGACGCGCTCAGCCAGCCCGTCCACGTCATCGCGCAGCGTGGCGGGGTCGAGGTGGCGACGCGCGGCGACTTCGTCGATCCAGGTGGACCAGAGGCCGCCCAGCCAGAACGCATCCGCTTCTTTCGATTCGGGCGACGCGTGATCGAGGATGAACGGCTCCGCCGCGCTCTTGAACTGGCCGACGCGGAACAGGTGCACCTGCACGCCGAGGCGGTCGAGCAGGTCCTTGTAGAACAACCGGTAGTTCGCCAGGCCCGTGGCCATCACGCCGCCCTGCGGGTCGATGTAGACCTTGTCGGCGTGCGACGCCAGGTAGTACTGGCCCTGATCGAGATTGGCGGCCCAGACCAGCACGGGCTTGCCCGACGCACGGAAACGGTCGAGCGCGGCGCCGACTTCGCGCAGCGCGGCGAAACCGCCGGCCTGGATGCGGTCCGGACGCAGGACGATACGGCTGACGTGATCGTCCGTGGCGGCCGCGTCGATGGCGCGGACCATGTCGCGCACCTGCACCTGCTTCACGCCGTCGCCGGACATGCGGCTGAGCGCGCGTGACAGCGGATCGGCGCTGTACTGCTCGACCAGCGCGCCCTCGGGCGCGATCACCAGCACCGTCTTGTCGTCCACCCTGGCGTTCCGGCCGCCAAGGAAGAGCGCCAGCAGGAACACCGCCAGCAGACCGAAAAAGAGCACGTTGATGATGATCAGGCGGGTGACGTTGATGCCGCGGCCGAGGCCGCGCATGAAACGACCGAAGCCACCACCGCGACGCGGCGACGGCGCGGGACGGGAGTGATCCGGCAGGGGCGGCGGCACGGCGTCGTAGCGATCCGACATCTAAGCGATTTCCTTGATGATTGAGTGCAGCGTAGCGCGTCGCAGGGCCTGCATCACGTGTGGATTGGCACAGGCGTGGCGTTGTCGGGATCGTCGCGCCAGCGGCCGCTCGCGCTGCTGCGCCAGAACCGCGCGAAGAGCAGGATCGCTGCCATGCTCAGGCCCGCGATCAGCCCCATCCACATGCCGCGCGCGCCCAGCCCCTGCGGAAAGGCGAGCCACCAGCCGATCGGCATGCCGACGCCCCAGTAGGCGAACAGCGTGATGCCCATCGGCACCCGGGTGTCCTTCAGTCCACGCAAGGCGCCGTTGGAGGCCACCTGGATACCGTCGGAGAACTGGAAGAACCCGGCGAGGATCAACAGCTGGGACGCCATGGCGATGACCGCGGCGTCGCTCGTGTACAGGCGGGCGATCGGGCCGGGCAGCGACAGCATGATGCCGGAGGAGATGAACTGCGTGACGAGCACCAGCGTGATGCCGGACATGCCGGCATAGCGCACGCCCGCGGCGTCACGGCGGCCGGCCGCGTTGCCGACGCGCACCGTGATCGCCATGGACAGGCCGAGCGGAATCATGAAGGCCACCGAGGCCACGTTGAGCGCGACATGATGGCCGGCGGTAACCGTCTCGCCAAGCCGTCCGATCAGCAAAGCCACCGCGACGAACAGACCCGCCTCCATCAGCAAGGTCACGGCCATGGGCACGCCGATGTGCAGCAGCTGGCCGATCTGTTTCGCGCTGGGCGGCGCCATCCGCTGACGCAGGTTGAGGTCGCGGTAATTGCGGTGACGCCAGACGTAGATGCCGAAACCAAGCATCTCCAGCCAGAGCACGATCGCCGTGGCGATACCGCTGCCACGCGCACCCATCGGCGGAAAACCCAGCTTGCCGTACATCAGTACGTAGCCCAGCGGCGCCAGCACGAGCAGTCCGCCGAAGCTGAAGTACATCGAGGGTCGGGGCATCGACAGGCCCTCGGAGAGTCCGCGCAACGCGAAGTACGTGGTGAGGGCCGGGGCGGCCCAGCAGATGGCGTGCAGGAAAGCCCGCACGTCGGCCCGCATGGATTCGACCACGCCGAACAGGTCCATCAAAGGCGAGGCGTTCCAGACCGCGATGCCCAGCAGCAATCCAAGACCCCACGCGATATACAACGCCTGGTGGAACACCGCGCCGACCTCACCCCGGCGACCGGCGCCGTCCAGCTGGGCCACGGTGGGCGGCACGGCCATCATGGTGCCGATGCCGGTGACGATGGCCAGGACCCAGATGTTGGCACCCGTGACCACCGAGGCCTGCGTATGCGCGCCCTGGTGCCCGGCGAGCACGGCATCGACCACATTGGTGCCGATGGCGGAAAGCTGCGCGGCGATCATCGGCAGCGCCAACCGGACGGTGGCGCCGATCTCGCGGCGGGCGCGGGCGCGGTCGAAGGACATGGGAGGGCAATGGCGTGTGGGCCGCCCATTGTACCGGGCCGCGTGCGATGATCCGACCCCGTCAGGGGACAATGGGGAACTCACGGAATGAAAGAGCTCGAGCCGTCGCCCGCGCTGCTGTGCGCGAACTGCTCCGCGCCGCTGCGGGGCGCGTTCTGTCACGACTGTGGCCAGTCGATCAAAAGCGTGCTCCAGCCGGTCTCGCACATGCTGGAGGATGCCGGGGACATCTTCTTCCACCTCGACGAGCGCATCGTCCATACGCTGCCACCGCTGTTTACGAAGCCCGGCTTCCTGACCCTGGAGTATTTCTCCGGGCGGCGGGTGCGCTATATCGCGCCGTTCCGGCTGATGTTCGTGTTCTGCCTGCTGGCTTTTTTCCTGCTACACCTGGCCATCGGCGACACGAAGTTCGGCAGTAACGACGGCAAGCCCGTCGCGGCGGATTCGATGGACGCCTTCGCCGCGGCGAAAACGCCGGACGAGGTGCACGCGATCTACAAGGATCAGGTCCGCGAACTCCATGAGTCGCTGGATGACCCGGAGACCCCGGCCGCGGCCAGGGCGGGCATGAGCGCCCTCTACGGCGTCGTTCGCAACGCCGCCAACACGCGCCTGACCGAACTGAAAGCACCTCCGATCGAACGGCAGGCCGACGAGCCGGCGTCCGATGTGCGACGGAGTGGCGAGGAGCGGGTCGACAGCTGGTTCGGCAACCACGCGAAGATCGACGTCGCCTGGCTGCCCGGTGCCGTCAACCGGCGCCTCGACGCCGCCTTCAGCCACTTCAAAGCCAACCTGATCCCTGTTCTCAACGGCGGTGCGCAGCGTCAGGAGGCCATGCATCGCATCCTCGAGGGATTCTTTTCGGTCCTGCCTCAGGCCATGTTCGTCATGGTCCCGCTGTTCGCCCTGATCCTGAAGGTGTTCTACGCGTTTCGCCGCCGGCTATACATGGAACACGTGATCGTGGCCCTGCACAGCCACGCTTTCCTGTTCCTCTCCCTCATTGCGCTGACGCTGCTGGGGCTCGCGAAGGAGCCGGTCCGGTCGCATCTGGCGATCGGCGGCAGCGCGATCGGGCTGGTCCAGTTCGCCATCTGGGTGTGGATGCCGCTGTACCTGCTGATCATGCAAAAGCGCGTCTATCGACAGGGATGGCCCATGACGATCGTAAAGTACTGGCTGATAGGCAGCGTCTATTTCTGGCTACTGCTCTTCGTCATCACCGTCGCCTTCGTTATCGGCATGACGCATTAGGACTATTTCCTAAGCAGAGAAGGGTTGTGCACAGGCGGAGTGGCGCCTTCGCATTTGTCAAGGTTTTGCGGACGCCCGCTGAACGATCGTGACAAGCAATTTGCAACTAATTGATTCATAAGTACATTTCAGCTTGGTTAAAATGTACGCAAGCTAACCCGGAGGGCCCAACCATGCGCCTTGGACCCCCTCCATCCGAAGCTCATCCACAGAGTTATCCACAGAGCCTGTGGATAACCTCGAAACCCTCCCGACGGCGGGCACTTACTCGCGATTCCTCTTCCCGGAGGTCTCAATAGGTCCCAAACCCATGGCGCCGTGGTCAATCATTGACCAGCAAAATCGGTACACCCCGGTAAACTAGGGCCGGCATGACACTCGTTCTCCGCGTCGCCTTACCCGTCCCTTTGCTCACCCTGTTCGACTACCTGCCGCCGGCGGTGGGCGATGCGCGGGCGGGATCGCGCGTGCGGCTGCCTTTCGGTAAGGGCGAGATGGTGGGCATCGTGGTGGACCCGGCCGCCGAAGCCGCCGTGGGTGTGAAACGGCTCAAGCGGGTCAGCGAGGTACTGGACGATGCGCCTCTGCTCGATGCCGAGCTCATGGCCACCCTGGCCTGGGCGGCGGATTACTGGGCCGCCGCGCCGGGAGAGGCCTTTTCCAATGCCCTGCCCCTCGCCCTGCGCGAGCCGCGCGCCCTTCCCGCGACCGGGCGTGAAGTCTGGTCGCTGACCCCGGACGGGCAGGCGGCGCGCGAGGCGAAGCGGCGCAAGGGTGGCTCCGCCGCTTTGCTGGACGCCCTCGCCGGGGGCCCGCGTGCCGCCGACGAGCTGGGACTGGCGCTGCCCGACTGGCGGGCCGCCGCGCGTCGGCTCGCCGAGGCCAATCTGGTCGAACGGCAGGAGATCGAGGAAGCCGTCGCTCCGAACAGCCCCGCCCCCGGCCCGGCCCTCAGCGAGGAACAAACCGCCGCCGTCGCCGCCATTGGCGAGGGCTTTGGCGGCTTCCAGCCTTACCTCCTCGACGGCGTGACCGGCAGCGGCAAGACCGAGGTGTACCTCGCGCTGATCGAACGCGCGCTGGCGGAGGGCAGGCAGACCCTACTGCTCGTTCCCGAAATCGGCCTGGCGCCGCAGACGGTGCGCCGACTGCGCGAGCGACTGGGCGTCGCTATCGAAGTACTGCATTCGAACCTGGCCGAGGGTGAGCGCGCGCGCGCCTGGCTGCGCGCCCGCAACGGCAGCGCACGTGTGGTGCTGGGCACCCGATCGGCGGTGTTCACACCGTTGCCGTCGGCCGGACTGATCATCGTCGACGAAGAGCACGACGCCTCCTATAAGCAGCAGGAAGGTTTCCGTTACCACGCCCGCGACCTGGCCCTGGTGCGCGCCCGTGCCCACGGGGTGCCGGTGGTGCTCGGCTCGGCGACGCCCTCCCTGGAAACGCTCGGCAACGTCGCCGCGGGTCGCTACAGGCGCCTGGTGCTGCGCGGCCGCCCCGGCGCCACGCAATCGACCCGGGTGCAGATCGTCGACATGCGCGCCCAGCGGCTCGACCACGGCATGTCGCCCACGTTGATCAACGCCGTCGCCGCCTGTGTCGGTCGTGGCGAGCAGGCGCTCGTGTTCCGCAATCGCCGCGGCTACGCGCCGGTGCTGCTCTGCTACGACTGTGGCTGGCACGCGGACTGTCCGCGCTGCGACCGACCGATGACGCTGCACGCGGGCCGTCGGCGCCTGATCTGCCACCACTGCGACAACACCGTGCCGGTGCCGGCGGTGTGTCCGTCCTGCGGATCGGCCAACATCAGCCCGCAGGGCCAGGGCACCGAGCGACTGGAAGAAGCCCTCACCGAACGGTTTCCCGAGGTGCCCGTGGTTCGCATCGATCGCGAGACCACACGGCGCAAAGATGCCTTCGGCGACATCCTCGACGGCCTGCGCGAGGACAAGCCCGCGATCCTCGTCGGCACGCAGATGCTGGCCAAGGGCCACGACCTGCCCAACCTGACGCTCGTCGCCATCGTCGGTGTGGATGAGGGCCTGCACAGCGTGGATTTCCGTGCGAGCGAGCGGCTGGCACAGCTGGTGGTACAGGTCGCCGGCCGGGCCGGCCGGGCAAGCAAGCCGGGCAGCGTCCTGCTGCAGACCCACCATCCCGATCATCCGATGCTCCATGCGCTTCTTCGCGGCGGCTACGGCGCGGTGGCGACGGAGTTGCTGGAGGAGCGCCGGCTGCTCGAGCTGCCACCGTTCGCCCATCAGGTGCTGCTGCGCGCCGACGCGCACGGCCGCGCGGAGGTCGACGAGTTCCTCGGCCAGGCCAACGCCGTGCTGGGCGATCCGGGCGACCTGCGTGTGGCGGGCCCCATGCCGGCCCCCATGCCGCTCAGAGCCGGTCGTCATCGCGGCCAGCTGCTGGTCGAGGCAGGCACACGCGCGCGCCTTCACGCGTTTCTGCGGCCGTGGCAGCAGGCGCTCACCGCGCTGCCCGCGGCACGCAAGGTGCGCTGGTCGCTGGACGTCGATCCGATCGATCTGTACTGAGATTACTGAATCGATACCTTCGGATGCCTGTCACTTCACATCGAACGGCGCGACAATAGGGGTCTCATCAGGTAACGGAACTCTCAACGTGACCACTCAGCTCGAGCAACTGCGCAAAATCACCACCGTCGTGGCCGACACCGGCGACATCACCGCCATCGCCAAGTACAAGCCGGAAGACGCGACCACCAATCCGTCGCTGCTGCTGGCCGCCGCCGGTATCCCGACCTACTCGGGTTACATCGACGAAGCCGTGCAGTGGGCCAAGAGCCAGAGCAACAGCCGCGACCAGCAGCTGACCGATGCCAGCGATCGCCTGGCCGTGCTCGTGGGCCGCGAGATCCTCAAGATCGTCCCGGGCCGCGTTTCCACGGAAGTCGATGCCCGCCTCTCCTTCGACACGAACGCCTCGATCGAGAAGGCCAAGCGCCTGATCGGCTTCTACGAAGACATCGGCATCGACAAAGAACGCATCCTGATCAAGCTCGCCTCGACGTGGGAAGGCATCCGCGCGGCGGAGAAGCTCCAGAAGGACGGCATCAACTGCAACCTGACGCTTCTCTTCAGCTTCGAGCAGGCCGTGGCCTGCGCCGAAGCCGGCGCGTTCCTCATCTCGCCGTTCGTTGGCCGCATCTTCGACTGGTACGTCGCCAATACCGACAAGAAGACCTACGAGCCGGCCGAAGACCCGGGCGTGCAGTCGGTCCGTCGCATCTACGACTGGTACAAGCTGCATGGCTACGAGACCGTCGTCATGGGCGCCAGCTTCCGTAATATCGGCCAGATCCAGGCCCTCGCCGGTTGCGACCGCCTGACCATCTCGCCCAACCTGCTGAAGGAACTGGAAGAGAACAACGACGACCTGCCGGTCGCGCTGAAGGATAGCGGCCGCAGGGAAGACAAGCCGGCCAGGCTCGACGAGGCCAAATTCCGCTGGGGCCACAACGAAAACGCGATGGCCACCGACAAGCTCGCGGAAGGTATCCGCAAGTTCGCGGTCGACCAGCGCAAGCTCGAGGCACTGCTGGGCGCGAAGCTGTAAAGCCACGCGCGACCGGGTGTAAGACGAAGGGGCCGCGAGGCCCCTTCTTTTTGCCCGTCGCCCGGTATCTACCGGCGGATCTTGAGAGAGAGCAGCCGCTTTATCGTCGTGCCATACGGCGGCCTGAGCATGGCCGTCACGTCGAAGCGGGCCTGTCGGTACACCGACCGCGCGTGGCTGAAGGTGAGAAACCCGTCGTGCCCGTGGTAGGCACCCATGCCCGAAGGACCGATGCCGCCGAAGGGCAGATCGTCCATCGCCAGGTGCATGACGGTGTCGTTGATCGTGACGCCTCCCGCGACCGTCTTCGCCAGCACGCGCTCCTGCTCCCCGGTGTCGTTGCCGAAGTAGTACAGGGCCAGCGGTCGCGCATGCGCATTGATGTAGTCGACCGCACCATCGATATCGTCATAGGGGAGAATCGGGAGCAGCGGCCCGAAGATCTCGTCACGCATGATGTCCATCGAATCGTCGGCGCCCAGAACCACCGTTGGCGCGATGCGGCGATCGTCGAAACGTTCGTCGCCCTTGCCGAGCACCCTCAATGTCGCGCCTTTCGCACGCGCGTCGTCGAGGTACCCGAGCAGGCGGCCATGGTGACGCTCGTTGACGATGGACGTGTAGTCCGGATTGTCTCGCAGCGTCGGAAACATCGATGCGACCGAGCGTGACAGCGCATCGACGAAGGCATCGACGTGCTTGCGCGGCACCAGCGCGTAATCGGGCGAGACGCAGACCTGACCTGCATTGAGTGTCTTGCCGAACAGAAGTCGCCTCGCGGCGAGTTCGAGATCGGCGTCGCGTCCTACGATAGCGGGAGATTTTCCGCCAAGCTCCAGCGTCACCGGTACGAGGTTTTCCGCCGCGGCGCGCATGATGTGCTTCGCCACCGATGTCGCGCCGGTAAACAGCAGGTGATCGAAGGGCAGACGCGAAAACGCTTCGCCGACGTCGGAGCCGCCCGTGAACACCGCGACCTCCGTCTCATTGAAGGCCTTGCCGATCATTCGCTGCATCAGTGCCGACGAACGCGGTGTGAATTCGGAAGGTTTGATCATCGCGCGGTTACCCGCTGCGAGGATGCCTGCGAGAGGCGCAAAGGTGAGATTGAACGGAAAATTCCACGGCGAGATGACGCCGACGACGCCCTTGGGCTGATAGTCGATCCAGGCACGCGCGCCGATCAGCGCCAGCGGCGCGGGCGAGACAGGACGTCGTTCGCGCCGCATCCACCGACGCAGATGGCGCTTCGCGTGCTTCAGCGGCTCGATGGACGCGGCGACGTCGGTGAACATCGATGCGTCGACACTGCGATGACCGAAGTCCTCGCGGAGCGCGTCGGTGATGTCGCTGGCGTGGTCGACGAGCAAGCCGATCGCGCGATCGAGGCGATCGATGCGTACCGACGCCGAGGGAGGGCCTTCGGCGAGCTGGGCGGCTTTCTGGCGCTGCAAGGTATCGTGCATCAGCCTAGTGTAGGAGCGCGCCATGCGCGCGAAAAGCCTGCGCAGCGATGAAGATGTGCGGCTTCACCGCTGCGTAGGCTTTTCGCGCGCGGGGCGCGTTCCTACAGGCCGACCGACAACCTCAGGTCGTCGACCAGCCACCACCCAGCGCACGGATCAGCTGCACACTGGCCCGGAGCTGACGCGTCTCCAGATCGATCACGCTACGCCGTGCGTCCAGCGCGGTCGTCTGCGCCTGCACCACGTCGAGGTAGCCCACCGCGCCTTCACGGTACCGGTTCAGCGACAGGTCGACCGAACGCTGCGCCGCATCGGCGGCGGCGCGCTGGTCGTTCAGCGCCGAGCCGAGATCGCGCAACAGCGTCAGGTTGTCTTCCACCTGCGCGAACGCATTCAGTACGACATCGCGATAGCGCGCGCCAGCTTCATCGGTCGCTGCCTGTGCCTGCGCCACGACCGCCTTGCGGCGACCGCCGTCGAACAGGTTGAGCGCGAGCGTGGGGCCGATCGCCCAGAAACGGTTCGGTGCGGTGGCGATGCTGCCCCACGCCGAGCTTTGCCAACCGCCCTGTGCGTCCAGCGTCAGCTGCGGGTAGAACGCCGACCTGGCCACACCGATACGCGCATTGGCGGCGGCGGTACGACGTTCCGCCGCGGCGATGTCGGGACGACGCTGCAGGATCACCGACGGCACCTCGACCGGAATCGTCGGTACCTTGACCTGCTCATCGTCGGTGGCGAGCTGGAAGCTCGACGCCGAGTCACCGACGAGGACGGCGATGGCGTGCAACACCAGCGAACGCTGTGCCTGCGCCTGGGTCAGCTGCGATTTAGCGCTGGACAACTGCGTCTGCGCACGCGCGACGTCGAGACCGGAAGCGATACCCCCTTCATGGCGCGATTGCGTCAGGTTGAGCGCCTTCGCGAAGGCGTCGATGCTTTCGTTCAGCACCTTGATTTGACGATCGAAGCCATTGAGCTGGAGGTAGCTGTCAGCCAGCTGCGCCTGAAGACTGAGGCGTGCGGAGGCGAGATCCGCCGCGGATGCCGCCTGCTCCGCCGTGCCCGCGGTGACGGTGTCACGCACGCGACCCCACAGGTCGATCTCGTAGTCGAGCTGCGCGCCGATGGTGTACGAGTTGTAGTAAGTCGGCGACGTGGCGCCGCGAAGCGGACGCGTGTCCGACTCGCGGTTACGCGTGCCGTTACCGTTCAGGCCGATCTGCGGGAACAGCCCCGCACGGACCTGGCGCGTGAACGCCTCGGACTGTTCGTAGTGGGCGAGTGCGGCCGCGAGTGACGCGTTATTCGCGACGAGCTTTGTCTGCAGGTCATTCAGGCGGCTGTCGCCGTAGAGCTTCCACCAGCCGTCGCGATCGAGGTGATCGGCGGGCCTGGCTTCGGTCCACGGCGATTCCGCGTTGGCGTATTGCGGGGCGACGGGGACGTCGGGGGTCTTGTACGCGGGTGCGAGGGAGCAGGCTGACAGGCCCAGTGAGACCACGAGGCCGGCGAGGATCGATCGTGTCGGGGAGCCTTCACCGAAAGGATTGGCTCCCATCACGGCCCGCATGGCCAGGCCGGTCCGCTGCCGTGTGGAATCACGCCTTGGCATGGTCGGCTTCCGCTTTCTTCGGCGCGTTGACGCGGACCGTGTCGCCATCGGCGAGGCCGTCGGGCGGACTCTCGATCAGCCGGTCACCCTTCGCGATGCCCGAGCCGAGCTGCACGGTCTTGCCCATATCGCGCGAGATGGTGACGTCCTTGAACTTCACCTTGTTCTGCGCATCGAGCACCGCCACGCGCAGGCCCTTCTCGTCGAAGACGAGCGCGCTTGCCGGCACGTTGAAGAGTGCCACGTTGCCGGGAAGGTCGAAGGTGACGCTCGCGTACGCACCCGGCAGCAACTTGCCGTCCTGGTTGTCGACGGATACCTGCACGAGCGTGGTGCCGGTCGCCGCGCTGATCGACGACGACGACGATTCGACCGTACCGGTGAAGGTCTGGCCGGGGTATTCCGGCACAGTGAGCTTTACCGTGGCGCCCTGTCTGATCGACGGCGCGTAGTTCTGCGGCACGTTGACGTACATGCGCAGCTTGCGCGTGTCCGACACGACGAACAGTTCCTGGCCACCGCCACCGGCGTTGATCAACGCGCCGACGTCGGTCTCGCGCGCGGTCACCGTACCGTCGAAGGGTGCGGTCAGCTTCGCGAAGCCCTTGAGTGCCTGAATGCGTTCGAGGTTCGCCTGCGCCGCGGTCGCCAGCGCGTGCTTGGCGTCGTAGTCACCGGTCTTCTCGTCGACTTCCTGTTTGGAGACCGAATCCGAGTCGCGCATGGACTTCCAGCGCTTCGCCGTGGTCTGCGCCAGCGCCTCGTTGGCACGCGCACTGGCGAGATCGGCTTTCGCCTGGAGCAGCTGCTGGTCGAGATCGGGGGTCTCGATCTCGGCGAGCACGTCGCCCGCTTTCACCTTCTGGCCGATGTCGGCCTTCCAGTATTTCAGGTAGCCGCTGGTACGCGCGTAGATGGGCGCACGGGCATAGGCCTGCAGCCGGCCGGGAAGGTTGAGGTCTCCGCCGCCCTGCCCGCCTTCCGGGCTGACCACGTTCACCGTGGGCACGGCCTGATCGTCGGTCCACTCGCGCAACTTATGCGAGTCGTTGGCGCGTGTGGCGACGCCGGCGACGACGATGGCGAGAACCACGATCGCGGCGATGATGCCCGCGAGACGGAGACGGCGCGGCGGAGGGGTGTGCAAGGTATCAGGCGACATGGACGGGCTCTCCGGAATTCGCCGGGGTGGGGGACGGGTGACCACGGCGCGCGTGGATCATGCTGAAGACGACGGGGACGAAGAACAGCGTGGCGGTGGTGGCGAAGATCAGGCCACCGATGACGGCGCGACCGAGCGGCGCGTTCTGCTCACCGCCTTCGCCCATGCCGAGTGCCATCGGCGCCATGCCGATGATCATCGCCAGCGCGGTCATGAGGACGGGACGGAAGCGGACGAAGCCGCCCTCGAGCGCCGCGGCGGTCGCGTCGCCGAGTTCGGCGAGCCGCTCGCGACAGAAGCTCACGACCAGGATGGAGTTGGCTGTGGCCACACCCATGCACATGATCGCGCCGGTAAGCGCGGGCACCGACAAGGTCGTATGCGTGGCGAACAGCATCCAGATGATGCCCGCGATAGCGGCCGGCAGCGCCGTGACGATCACGAAAGGATCGCTCCACGACTGGAAGTTCACCACGATCAGCAGGTAGATCAGCACGATCGCGCCGAGCAGACCGAAGATCAGGCCGGAGAAGGCGCTGTTCATCGTCTGCACCTGACCGAGCAAGGCGGTGCTGGACGCTTTCGGCAGGAACTTCTTGTTCGCGTCGATCACTTTCTGGATGTCCGCGGCGACCGCACCCAGATCGCGGTCCTGCGTCGTCGCGAAGATCTCCACCATCGACTGAATGTTGTACTGGCTGACCACCGAACTCGACGTCGTGCGCGAGACCGTGGCCAGGCCGCCGAGGACCTGCGAGCCGCCACTGCCCGTGCTCGGGCTGATCGGAACGTTCTCGAGGTCCGGCAGCGAGTCGATGCTGTACTGAGGCGTCTGCATCACGATCGGATAGGACACACCGTTCTGCGGATTGAGCCAGAACGTTGGTGCGATCTGACTGGAGCCGGCCAGGTTGACGCCCAGGCTGCTGGTGACGTCACGCTCGGTGATACCGACCTGCTGCGCACGACTGCGGTCGACGTCGACCTTCAGCGTCGGACTGGCGTTCGATTGCTGGATGCGCGCATCCGCCACGCCCGGAATCTTGCGGATATCGCGCAGCAGCCGGCTGGCGTAACCGAAATTGGCGTCGAGGTTCGGACCACGCACCTGCAGGTCGATCGGTGCGGGCGAGCCGAAGTTCAGGATCTGACTGATGATGTCCGCCGGCGGGAAGGAGAAGGTCACGCCCGGAAACTCACGCGGCAGCTTCTCGCGCATCTCGCGCACGTAGTCGGCGGTTGGCGCGTGCCCCTCGTTGAGCGCGATCTGGATGTCGCCGTCCTGCGAACCGACCGTACCGGTGTTGTTGTACGTGTTGTTGATGCCCGACGAGGACAGGCCGATGTTGTCGACGACGGTGCCGAGCTCTTCCCTGGGTACGATGCGGCGTACGGCGTCGGTCACTTCGGCGAACAGACGTGCGCTCTCCTCCACGCGCGTACCGATCGGCGCACGGACGTGCATGAGGATCTGCCCCGAATCCACCGAAGGGAAGAAGTTGCGACCGAGCATCGGCACCAGCGCGAAAGACAACACGACGAAACCCATGAATCCGATCACGAACGCCTTGCGATGATCCAGGGCCAGCCGCAGCAGTCCGTGGTAGCTCTCGCGGATCTTCTCGAAGCGCGCTTCGAAGCGACGCTGGAAACGCACCAGGGGATTGCGCGACGGCGCCTTGCCCTCGCCGTGGGGGTCGTCGTGATCGTGCGGATGAAGCAGATACTTCGCCATCGTCGGCACCAGCGTGCGCGAGAGAATGAACGAGGCGATCATCGCGAACATCACCGCCTCGGCCATCGGCACGAAGAGGAAGCGGGCGACGCCGTTGAGGAAGAACATCGGCACGAAGACGATGCAGATGCACAGCAACGAGACGAAGGCCGGGGTGACGATCTGCGCCGCGCCGTCGAGGATCGCGGTCTCCACGTCCTTGCCCTGCTCGAGATGCCAGTTGATGTTCTCGATGGTCACCGTCGCGTCGTCCACCAGGATGCCGACGGCGAGCGCCAGGCCACCCAGGGTCATGATGTTCATGGTCTCGCCGATCGCCGAGAGCGCGGCGATCGAGCCGAGGATCGCCAGCGGAATCGATGTGGCGATGATGACCGTCGAGCGCCAGCTGCCGAGGAACAGCAGGATCATCAGACTCGTGAGCGCCGCCGCGATGATGCCCTCGCGGGCCACGCCCTCGATAGCCCCGCTGACGAACAGGGACTGGTCGCCGATCGGTGCGATCTTGAGATTGGCCGGAAGACCGTCCTTCATTGCCGCCACGCGCTCCTTGATGCCGGCGATGATCGCCAGCGTGGAAGCGGAACCGTTCTTCAGCACCGTCATCAGCACCGAGCGGTTGCCGTCGACGTGGACGATGTTGGTCTGCGGCGGCGATCCGTCGCGCACATTGGCGACGTCGCGGATAAACACGGTGGCACCGTTGACCGTCTTCACCGGCAGGTTGCCCAGTTCGTCGATCACCGAGGGCGAGTTGTTGAGCTGCAGGGTGTATTCGTACTTACCGATCTTCTGCGTACCCACCGGCGTGATCAGGTTCTGCGCCGCGAGGGCGTTGGCCACGTCCTGCGCCGACAGTCCGCGGGCCTGCAAAGCCGGCGGATCGATGTCGATCTGCACCTGGCGGGTCTTGCCGCCGAACGGATACGGAATGGCGGCGCCGGCCACCGAGGTCAGCTGGGGTCGGATGATATTGAGGCCCAGATCGGCCAGGTTCTGCTCGGTCAGGCCGTCACCGGAGAGCGCCAGCTGGATGATCGGCACCGTCGAGGCGTTGTAATTGAGGATCAGCGGTGGTGTCGTGCCCGCGGGCAGCTGGCGCAGCAGCGTCTGGGCCACGGCGGTGACCTGCGCGTTCGCCGTGCGGATGTCCACCGTCGGCTGGAAGAAGATCTTGACAATGCCGAAGCCCTGGATCGAGTTGGCCTCGATGTGCTCGACGTCATTGACCGTGGTGGTGAGCACCCGCTCGAAGGGCGACGACACGCGGCCGACCATCTGATCCGGCGGCAGGCCGGTGTACTGCCAGACCACCGCGATGACGGGAATCTTGATGTCGGGAAAGATATCCGTCGGCGTGCGCAGCGCGGCCAGCGGACCCACGATGAGGATCAGCAGGGCGAGGACGACGAAGGTATACGGTCGCGAGAGTGCGATCCGGACGATGCCAATCATGAGGGACGGATTCCGTGCGCGAATGTTGCGTCGCGGCGAATTTTGCGCCCATGACGATCGTCGTCGTAGTTAAGATTTGTTTATGAGCTAACGACCGGGGGGCAGATGACTGAAAACACAGCGCCTTTTTCGTCCCCACCGACCGACAGCGAGTACCCGTGCAGACGAACGATCGCGCTGACGATGGCCAGCCCCAGACCGCAACCGGGCTTGGTACGGGTTTCGTCCCCGCGGTAGAAACGACGGAACACCGCCTCGCGCTCGCCCTCGGGAATACCGGGGCCGGTATCGGCGATATCGATCCGCGCGTCGCCGGCGGCGTCGGTGGTCGCGACGAGGCGAACCGCCCCGCCGTCCGGAGTGAACTTGATCGCGTTGCCGACGAGGTTGGCGAACGCCTCGAACATCAGTTGCGGATCGCCTCGCAGCGGCGGCAGTTTGTCCAGCCGGATCTCGAAAGCCTGCCCGCGGTCCTCGGCGAGCGGCGCATAGAAGTCATGAACATTGCGCAGGACCGCGCCGATGTCCAGGTCCTCGAAGCAGGCGCTGCGCTGGCGATCTTCCAGCTCGGACACGCGCAGCAGCGCGCGGAAGCGTCCCAGCACCGTATCGATCTCGGCGACGCACGCTTCCAGCTGATCGCCTTCGGGCGTGTCGGCGAACTGTTGCTGCAGACGGTACAGCCGCGTGCGCATGCGCGTCAGCGGTGTGCGAAGGTCGTGGGCGATGTTGTCGCTGACGCCCTTGACCTCACCCAGGAGGCGCTCGATTTCGCCCAGCGTGGTGTTGACCGTCGCGGCGAGCAGGTCGACCTCGTCGCCGCCGCGGCTCACGGGCAGACGCACGCTTAGGTCGCCTTCGCGGATGGGCTCCATGGCTTGCTGAATCGCACGGATGCGGCGGGCTGGCCCTCGTGCGATGAGCACGCCGCCCAGTACGCCCGGGATCAACGTGAGCGACAGACCCCAGAGCAGGCCGCGCCGGATGATCGCACCGAGGCCGTCGATCGTGGTGCTGTCCTTGATCACGACCAGGCGGCGTCCGTCGGGGAGCTCCCGCGTGATGCCGCGTGCCCGCATCGGCGTATCGCGCGAGGCATCCACCAGCATGGCCTTCACCGAGGTCACGGTGCCGTCCTCGCTCAGTTCATCCGGTACGCGGGCGATGTTGCCGGCGACGCGCCGGCCATGGGCATCGAACAGGCCCACGCGCATGAAGCCCTGGACGTCGACCGCACTGGCCGTCGCCACCGTGTCTGGAAGGTTCCGCGCGTCGGTGCCTTCCAGATAATGGATGCGTGCGACCAGCATCTGGTCGACCACGCGCGACAGGTAGCGTGACGCCTCCCACTGCACCACGCCAAGCAACACGACGCACCAGATCGCGAACAGTGCCCCGTAGATGAGGATCAGTCGTGAGGTGGCGGAACGCCAGGCGTCAGTCAGCGGGCGCAAGGAGATACCCCGATCCACGAACGGTACGAATCAGAGGCGCCTGCCCCGTGCCGTCAATCTTGCGGCGCAGGCGTCCGATATGGACGTCGATCACGTTGGTGCCCGGATCGAAATGGAATCCCCAGACGTGCTCGAAAATCATCTGCCGCGTGACGACCTGACCGGCATTGCGCATGAGGAATTCGAGCAGGCGAAACTCGGTGGGCAGCAGCGTGAGCGGCTGACCGCCGCGCAGCGCGTTGTGCCTGACCAGGTCGAGTTCGAGGTCGGCGACACGCAGGCGGGTTTCGTTGGCGGCGGGCCGGCGACGACGCAGCAGCACTTCCGCTCGCGCGGCCAGTTCGTCCGGTGAAAACGGCTTGGTCAGATAATCGTCGCCGCCGGCGCGCAGACCGCGCACGCGTTCGTCGACATCGGACAGCGCGCTGATCATCAGCACAGGCGTATCGATACGTCGCTCACGCAGCGCGGACACGATGTCGATACCGTCCATGCCGGGAAGCATGCGGTCGAGAGTGATGATGTCGTAGCCATCGGCCAGCGCGCGGGTCAGCCCGTCGCGGCCATTGGCCACCCACTCGGCCGTCAGGCCGTGCGCGCTCAGCTCCGCGACGATGTCGCGGGCGGTGACTTCATCGTCTTCGATGACCAGTGCCCTGGGCATCCGCTTCGACTCCTGACTCAAAGGGGCAACGGAAAACGGCCCCACGAGGGGGCCGCTCCGGATCTTACGCCGAACGGGGCACTCAGGCCGCGATGGCGACGCGCATCTTCTTCATGGCATTCGCTTCGATCTGACGGATACGCTCGGCGGAAACACCGTACTCGTCCGCAAGATCCTGCAGCGTGGCCTTGTTGTCTTCCGCCAGCCAGCGACGCTGGATGATGTCGCGCGAGCGGGCATCCAGGTTGCCGAGCGCCGACGACAGCGCGCCCATCTGGTTGTTGCTCGCGTCTTCCTCGGCGAGGTTGTCGTACGGGTCGGCGCCTTCGTCGACGAGGAAGGCGGCCGGTGCCGGCTTGTCGTCGTCATCGGCATCGGCCGGGGCTTCGAAGCCCACGTCACGACCCGACAGACGCGATTCCATCTCGCGGACGGTGGCTTCCGGGACACCCAGGTCGTGAGCGACGACACGGACTTCTTCGGCATTCATCCAGCCCAGGCGCTTCTTGCTCTTGCGCAGGTTGAAGAACAGCTTGCGCTGCGCCTTGGTCGTGGCGACCTTCACGATGCGCCAGTTGCGCAGGATGAACTCGTGCATCTCGGCACGGATCCAGTGCACCGCGAAGCTCACCAGGCGAACGCCCTGATCCGGGTCGAAACGCTTGACCGCCTTCATCAGGCCGATGTTGCCTTCCTGGATGAGGTCCGACAGCTGCAGGCCGTAGCCGTTATAGCCGCGGGCCACATGGACCACGAAACGCAGGTGGGACATAACGAGCTGCTTGGCGGCGTCAAGATCGGCGTCGTCACGGAAGCGGCGCGCCAGCGACTGCTCCTCGTCAAGGCTGAGCACCGGGATGCGATGAACCGCCGAGATGTAGGAATCCAGACTGCCGACGACGCTCGGGAGCCCGTAGTTACGGGTAACGAGTGCTTGGGACATGTGTGGAACCTCCTGAAAGTCTGTATGCAGATTAGCAGTCCCGATGTGAGAGTGCTAAGTCAGCCCGAAGTTCATCGGTTAACTGTACGCTATGGTACAGAAATACCCCCGGCCTGTCCAGAGTCGGTGCCGGGGTGTTCAGGAGGCAGACGGCTCCCCGGCCGCGAAAACGCGGCGCCGAAGGCGTCGACGGCGGCTATGTGTCCGCCGTTGCTACAGTTGTTGGGGCTTGAAGCTGACTTTAAAGGGCGGAGACCAAAGCGGCCTTTGGCGGCAGCGACCAGTCGATCGGCGCCTCCCCGCGTGATTCGAGGTACGCGTTCGTGTCGGCGAAGTGCCCGCAGCCCAGAAAACCGCGATGCGCCGACAGCGGCGACGGATGCACGCTGCGCAGAATCTTGTGGCGCCTGGCGTCGATCAGCTGGCCCTTCTTCTGGGCATGGCTACCCCAAAGCAGGAAGACCAGGCCCTCGCGCTCGCGGTTGAGGGCGTCGATCGCCGCATCGGTAAATCCTTCCCATCCCTTGCCCTGGTGCGATGCGGCCTGTCCCGCTTCCACCGTAAGCACGGCGTTGAGCAACAGCACACCCTGATCGGCCCAGGGTGTGAGGCATCCGTGGTCGGGGCGCGGTATACCGAAGCTGGCCTCGATCTCCTTGAACATGTTTTGCAGCGAGGGCGGCACGCGGACGCCGGGCCGCACCGAAAAGCTCAGGCCGTGCGCCTGTCCGGGACCGTGGTACGGATCCTGGCCGAGGATCACGACGCGTACGCGATCGAAAGGCGTGTGCGCGAACGCATTGAAGATCTCGGGACCGGGCGGGTAGATGACCTTCCCCGCCGCCTTCTCGTCGCGCAGAAATGCCGACAGCGCCAGCATCTCCGGACGATCGAGGTAATCGCCGATCCGCTCCTTCCACGATGTTTCCAGCTTGACCCGCTCGTTCAACCTTCCGCCCTTTCGCGCAGGTGTAGCGCCACCCGCAACTGGAACAACAGCTTCGTGATCAGCAACTTTTCTTCCACCGGCTTCTCGACGAGATCGTTCGCGCCGGCGCGCAGCAACGCGGCCTGGTTCGCGGGGTTTTCGTCGCCGGTCATGATCAGCGTGGGCAGCTGCCCCTTGCCGTAGCCGAACTCGTTGCGGATACGTTCCACGAGATCGCCACCGGTGAGTTCACCCTTGAGGCTGACGTCGGTAAGAACGATGTCGGCGCCCATGTCGCCGCGGGCCTTCGCCTCGTGCAGGTATACGATGGCGTCTTCGGCACTGATCACGTGGTGCACCGTCAGGCCGTACTTTTCCATCATGCGGCGCGTGGCCAGGGCGACCACACGACTGTCCTCGACGTACAGCACCTCGCCCTCGGCACCGCCTTCCGGGCGCACGTAGCCACGGATGAATTCGGCCAGCGCGCCGAAGCCCAGTGACTTGTCGAAGTAGTCGGTGACGAACTCGCCGAGTTCCCGGCGATGAAGACGCTCTTCCACGTCACCGGAGACGACGACGATCGGCATGTAGATCTGCGGCGCGGATTCGCGCACGAAGCGTGCGATGTCCAGCCCGTCCATGTCGGGCAGCCGCAGCGCCACGGTGACGAAGTCGAAGACCCCTCGCTGCAGTTCGGCTTGCGCCTCCGCGCCGGTGGAGACGCCCACGATCTCGACGCCCGGCACCTCGGCGCTGACCACGCGCGAAATCAGCTGGCGGACGACCTTGGAGCCGTCGACCAGGAGAATCCGCGGCGCCGCGCCGGCAACGCCTGAACCGATGTGAGTCGCCACCCCAAATCCCCTTGTCTAGACCGCCGCGGCGCGACGGATCTGTCGTGCACTCACCAGACGGGCACCCAGCCAGCCGAGCAACGCGGCGGCGACGGGTACCGAAAGCAACAACCACGCGGGCAACCCGCCGAAGCTCACACTGCCATCGTACGCGGCCGCAAGACGTCCCACCGGGCCGGCCATCGCAAGTTCGAGCACGACAGCCAGCACCACGGCCAGAACGCCGGCAAGAAACCCGAGCCAGATGCCCGCGTAGAGATAAGGACGGCGAACGAAGGGACGGCTGGCACCGATAAGCAGCAGCACACCGATCTCCGCGCTGCGGCTCTGGATATCGACACGAATGGTGTTGCCGACCACCAGAAGGGCCGCGATACCCAGTAAGGCCGCCAGCAGACTCACCGCCCGTGTACCCACGCCAAGCAGCGCATCGAGACGCTGTCGCCATGCGCCGGTGTCCTGAACCATGTCGACGCCCGGCGTGGCCTTCATCGCATCGACCAGGCGTCCGGCATCGTCAGCCGCCAGACCCGGCCGGGGCTGGACCGAGAGGACGTATGGGAGCGGATTGACGTCGAGGGACTGCAGGGAGCCGGAAAACCCCTGGACTTCGGCGAGCTCATCGAGCCCGTCTTTGGGCGTGCGAACGACGACGTCCGCCACTTCCGGGCGCCCGCGCAGCGCGGAGGCGGCGGTTTCCGCCATGGCCGCGTTCTGGCCCGGCTTCATGAAGGCGCTGATCGACTGGTTGCGGCCCAGCGCGTCGCCCATACGCTCGACGTTGCCGAGCAGGAGGTAGAACGCGAGCGGCAGAGCCAGGGCCACGCCCATGACGGCGACGGTCAGCAACGTGCTGAGCGGCCGGGCCGCCAGACGGCGCCAGCTGATCGACAGGCTCCAGGCGTGATGCTCGCGCCAGGCGCCGACCTTGCGCCCTTCGCTGCG
The DNA here is from genome assembly GCF_900102405.1 of Dyella sp. 333MFSha. Classification (NCBI taxonomy): domain Bacteria; kingdom Pseudomonadati; phylum Pseudomonadota; class Gammaproteobacteria; order Lysobacterales; family Rhodanobacteraceae; genus Dyella; species Dyella sp. 333MFSha. The sequence continues at coordinate 671,193 of NZ_FNBR01000002.1, forward strand.
CTGGGTCTTCGGCGGCTCCGGCGGACGACGGGATTCGCGAACGGTATTCATACGACCTCCGTCGCAGGCACGTCGGCCACCAGCTTGCCGTGATCGAGTACGACCACCCGCTTCTTCATTCGCTTGATCAGCATGAGGTCGTGGCTGGCCACGAGGACGGCCGTGCCGACCTGCTGGAATTCCGCAAAGAGGGTCATGATTTCCATGGCCAGCTGTGGATCGAGGTTGCCCGTCGGTTCGTCGGCAATCAGGACCGCCGGCTTCGCGACGATCGCGCGCGCGATACCGACGCGCTGCTGCTCACCCGTGGACAGCGCCTCGGGCAGCTGTTTTTCGTAGCTGAGCAGGCCGACCTTTTCCAGAGCGGCGCGCACGCGACGCGACCGGTCGGCCGGCGCCACGCCGGCGATCACCAGCGGCAGTTCGACATTGGCGAAGACCGTGCGATCCAGGAGCAGGCGGTGATCCTGAAAGACCATGCCCAGCTTGCGGCGGATGCGCGGGATATCCGACGAGCGGACCGTATTGAGTTTCTGGCCGTCGAGGGTGACGACGCCGTTGGTCGGCCGTTCGATCATAGCCAGCAACTTGAGCAGGGTGCTCTTGCCGGCGCCGGAATGCCCGGTAACGAAGGCCATTTCACCGGCCGCGACCTGGAACGATACATCGGTAAGGGCCTGGTGACCGCCCTCGTATCGTTTGCTCACCAGATCGAAACCGATCACCGCATTACCTGTTGGCCCGTTGGACCCCAGAGGATAAGGGATGTCGGGTGGGTTGTGCGGGGTGGAACGTGCCGGGCATGTGCCGGACGGGATGCAGGAGCGCGCGCGGGGCGCGAAAGGCCTACGAAGCGGTGATGGGGTGCCGCTTCATTGCTTCGTTGGCTTTTCGCGCGCGGGGCGCGCTCCTACCGGTCGTGGGTTTACCGACCGCCGAACAGCCGGCCGATGCGGCGGAAGAAACCGACCTTCTCATGCGTATGCGGTGCAGGCGCCGGAGCGGCAGCGGCAGCGGTCGGGCGGTTCGCTGCGACCTGACGCGACGGGCGGCTGCCCTGACGCGACTGACCATCCGCGTGACGCGACGGGGCGGCTGCCTTCGGGCCTGCGGCCTGATCGGTGGCGCCGCTACCCTCGACGTTCTCCACGCCTTCGCGCGCGCCGCGGCCACGACCACCGCGACGGCGGCGACGCTTCTTCGGGGCGCCATCGGCAGCGATGGCCTCGGCAGCGGGCGGCAGCTCCTCGACCGACTCGGCAACGATCACGGTCTTTACCGGGACCTCCGTGGAGGCGGCGGTGAAGCCACCGACCGGGGTGTCCTCGCGCGGCGGGCGCGGGCGACGCTCGCGGCTGCCGGAGCGCTCGCCCGAGCGGGAACCGCCACGACCACCCTCCCGACCGCCACGACCGCCCTTCTCCGGCGGTGCGCCGCGCGTCGGGATGTGACCGCCCGTATCGTTCGGATCCTCGACTTCGTCCTGCACGCCGTCGGCGCGCGGGCGCGGCGCCGGCATCACCAGCATCTTCGCTTCGATCGAGGCGGTCGGAATCTTCTGGTTGATGTACGTCTCGATGTCCGGAAGGCCCATCGCGTAGAGGTCGCAGGCGAAGCTGATCGCGTCGCCTTCAGCGCCCAGGCGGGCCGTACGGCCGATGCGGTGCACGTAGTCCTCGGCATCCTGCGGCAGGTCGTAATTGAAGACGTGACTGACGGCGGGAATATGCAGACCGCGCGCGGCGACGTCGGTCGCCACGAGCATGTCGATCTGGCCGTCCTGGAAACGCTGCAGCAGCTTCTGGCGCTTGACCTGCGGCACGTCGCCCGAGATGGCGCCGACACGGAAGTTGTGGCGCTTGAGACGATCGGTGATGCGCTCGGCGGCGGCCTTGGTGTTGACGAAGATGATGCTGCGCTCGGCCTTGGTCTCTTCGAGCAGGTTGAGCAGCAGCGGCATCTTCTCTTCCTTGGACGGGAAGTAGACGACCTGGCGGACGCGGTCGGCGGTGACGTTTTCCGTCTCGACGACCAGCTTTTCGGCCTCGTGCATGTGCTCGTAGGCCAGCTCCAGCACGCGATGGCTCAGCGTGGCGGAAAACAGCAGCACCTGACGCTGCTCGCGGGCCGGCAGGCGGCGGAAGATGAAGCGGACGTCCTTGATGAAACCAAGGTCGAACATGCGGTCGGCTTCGTCGATGACCATGACTTCGACCGAGCCGAAGCCGAACACGTCCTGCTTGTGGTAGTCGAGCAGGCGACCCGGCGTGGCGATGATGATGTCGCAGCCGTCGCGCAGCTGCTGGCGCTGCTTGTCGTAATCGACGCCGCCGTAGATGAGCGCGCTGCGCAGACCGGTGGCCTTGCCGATGGTCTGGAAGTCCTTCTCGATCTGGATGGCCAGTTCGCGCGTCGGCGCGATGATCAGGGCGCGCGGATCCGCGTCGCGGCGGTTGGGCGCGGCCGGATGCTTCAGCAGGCGGTCCATCAGGGCGACCAGGAAGGCGAAGGTCTTGCCCGTGCCCGTCTGCGCCTGACCCGCTACGTCACGGCCCGTCAGGGCGAGCGGCAGGGTCAGCGCCTGGATGGGCGTGCAGCGGGTGATGCCGGCGGCGGCAAGGCCCTGATGGAGAAGCGGATGAAGGTCGAGGTTTTCGTAGAAGACATCGGTGAGAACGGTTTGGGACATAGGTATGAATGGCCTGGCGTCTCGTCGCGCGGAGGCGCGACGGCATCCCGGCGGCCGGGCGGGCCTCGGGACGGTGGGTGATCCGGCCGGCGTCACGGGAGAGTCGGGGGCGGCCAGGTGTCAGTCCGGCGGCCAGACGACGCGCCCGGCGCACGATGGCCGGAGGCGGCGGCGCGCGACCCGAGGGTTCCCGCTGGCATAGGTGAAGAGGCTTGAAACGATTAACCTTTTCACCTATGTCAACGGAAACCATCCCGTCGGCGCCCTTGAATCGCTTGAATCGCGCCCCTAGTTGCGTTGGAATGAGGGCCAGCGGCTGCAATGGCCAAGACCTTCGGTTCCGGTTGGACCCGCGACATGAGGCTCCTTAGTGTAGCCGATGCAGGCGTCACGGTCGTCAACCCCCTATTACCCCCATTCTGGAGATCACGGTGAGCGAAAAGATCACCCATACGAGCGACTCTGCCTTCCAGCAGGAAGTCCTCGATTCCGACACCCCGGTCCTGCTCGATTTCTGGGCCGAGTGGTGCGGCCCGTGCAAGTCGATCGCTCCGGTGCTCGATGAACTGGCCGGCGAGTACGAAGGCAAACTGAAAATCGTCAAGATCAACATCGACGAAAACCAGCAGACGCCCCGCCAGTTCGGCGTCCGCGGCATCCCGACCCTGATGATCTTCAAGGACGGCAAGGTCGCCGGCACCCAGATCGGCGCCGTCGGCAAGGGTCAGCTGACCCAGTTCATCGAAAAGTCCCTCTGAATTCCCCGTTTCACCCACGCCGCCGCGTGAGGCGCTTTACGCCGCGCCTCACGCGATGCTAGGCTCTAGGAGTTCGCCGGGACACCGCTTGTCCCCTCCAGTCGCGAACCCTCTCCCTTCTTCTTTTAACGGCGCCCCGTGAGGTTTGCCCGTGTCCGATATCGAAACTAAAGATTCCATCGACGCCAAGGGCGCCGGCGATCAGCCTGCGACCGAACCGCGTCCCCGTACGCGCCGAAAGGCGCCAGCCGCCGCACCCGCGGTAGAGACGAGCGCACCCGCGCCGGCTCCCGTCGCGCCGCCGGCGGTCAAGTCTCCGCCGCCGCTGCCTCCGGTACCGACACCGGCGCCGCAGGCCGAGTTGCAGTTGAGCAACGCGCCGGCGTCACCGGCGGAGCCGCGTCCTGCGTCCCCGTCGAATGAAACGCGCGATGGCGGCCAGCCTGCCCCTTCGCAGGGCGGCGGTCAGGGTCAGGGCGGTCAGCAGCAGGCCCGGGGCGACAACCCCAACCAGCAGCCGAATCGCAACGACCGTAACAACCCGAACAACCCGAATAACCCGAACAACGAGCGCGAGGGCCGGGGCCGTCGTCGCCGGAACGAACGCAACGACCGCGGCGACCGTGGCGACCGGAACAACCAGCAGCGCCCAGGTGGCGGTAACCCCGGCAACGGCGGCAACTACCAGCACCCGCGCAACAACAACAACGGTTATCCCGTCGACGATGACGAGAACGCCGACGCCGGCAGCAACGATCGCCTGATCAACCTGACCGAACTCAAGCGCAAGAACGCCATCCAACTGCTCGAGTTCGCCGAGTCGCTCGGTGTCCGCGAGGGCGTGGCCCGCCAGCGCAAGCAGGACGTCGTCTTCAATATCCTGAAGGCCCACGCCCGTTCGGGCGGCGGCATCTGGGCGGAGGGCGTGCTGGAAATCCTCCAGGACGGCTTCGGCTTCCTGCGCTCGGCCGACGAGTCGTACCTGGCCGGCCCGGACGACATCTACGTCTCCCCCAGCCAGATCCGCCGCTTCAACCTGCGCACGGGCGATTACATCACCGGACGCGTCCGCCATCCCAAGGAAGGCGAGCGTTACTTCGCGATGCTCAAGGTCGACGACATCAACGGCGATCCGCCGGAGGCGTCGAAGAACAAGCTGCTGTTCGAGAACCTCACCCCGCTGTTCCCGCGCAAGTCGTTCAAGCTCGAGCGCGGCAACGGGTCCACCGAGGACATCACGGGCCGCATTCTCGATCTGGTCGCACCCATCGGCCGCGGCCAGCGTGGCCTCATCGTCTCCCAGCCGAAATCCGGTAAGACGATGATGTTGCAGAACATCGCGCAGGCTATCCAGTACAACCATCCGGACGTCCATCTGATCATGCTGCTGATCGATGAGCGCCCTGAGGAAGTCACGGAAATCGCGCGCACGGTTCGCGCCGAAGTCATCAGCTCGACCTTCGACGAGCCGGCCGTTCGCCACGTGCAGGTCGCCGAAATGGTGATCGAGCGCGCCAAGCGTCTGGTCGAGCACAAGAAGGACGTGGTGATCCTGCTCGACTCGATCACCCGCCTGGCCCGTGCCTACAACACCGTGGTACCGAGCTCCGGCAAGGTCCTCACCGGCGGTGTCGACGCCAATGCCCTGCAGCGCCCCAAGCGCTTCTTCGGCGCGGCGCGTAACGTCGAGGAAGGCGGCAGCCTGACGATCATCGCCACCGCGCTGACCGACACGGGCTCCAAGATGGACGAGGTGATCTACGAAGAGTTCAAGGGCACCGGCAACATGGAAGTGCACCTGTCCCGTCGTATCTCCGAGAAGCGCGTCTATCCGGCCATCGATATCAACCGCTCGGGCACCCGCCGCGAAGATCTGCTCATCGATCCGGACCTGCTCGCCAAGATCTGGATCCTGCGCAAGCTGCTGCACCCGATGGATGAGCTCGCCGCGATGGAGTTCATGCTCGACAAGATGAAGAACACGAAGTCCAACGACGAGTTCTTCAATTCGATGAAGCGCTGATCGCGCCGCACCGGATCTTGCGAAGAGGCCGCCCATCGGGCGGCCTCTTCGTCTTTGGAGTGCCAGCACACGCGCCGGTCAGGCAAGTGAGAGGCTCGCGCGAGAATTTGCAACGTATCGACGGCGAAGGGGGGGGTGCCTTGTGCCACTGGCGGCCCCCGTTCTAAACTTCACGCCTAAGTGGACTGGGGGTTCCCGGTCGGCGTCATAGCCTCGGTGAGTTCACCGGGGCTTTTCGCTTTCTGCGTCAGGGAAAAGCTTGAGCCCCCACCCTTCGAAGTCGACGCCAAGCTTTTTGCGCCCTCCTTTGCAGAAGAACTTACGCTTGAGCACCTCAAATGCCCGATTAGGGCTTTGCGGTCGAAGGACCGACAGACCGATGGGCCGGGCTACGAGATCGGCGAGTTGCAGTCCGGAGGAGTTGGTCTTCTTGTCGGCGAATTTAATGGCGAATGGCAGCTGGCGCCCCCACCTGTTAGCGCCGTCACAAATTCTCCGGAATTCCAGCTCCAGATCACGATCTTCTTTTTTACCTCGGCACTCAACGACGACGTGAGTCGGACGATCGCCCTGTTCTTTCTCCTCAACAAGCTCAAACAGCGTCTCGAGACAGAATCCGAGAGCCAGATGGTATGGATTGCTTTCAAGCTGAGCACGCTCCCTGAGCCTCGCCTTGCTGATGACGCAGCTGATCAGAATAAAGTTGCTCGTGTCGATCAACCCAGTGAGCTCGTCAAGAAAAACTTCCTTTTCCAGGCGATTGTTGAAGCGGAAGATTCCCTTTTCCTTCCGTATGTCGTGTTTGTAATGACCCACCACTTCCTGCACAGGTCAGGCCGCTAAAGCATACGCTTGAGCGGGTGTTTTCATCTTCAGCGCCTGATGGGGTCGCTGATGGTTGTAGAAGTGGATCCAGTCGCCGATCGTGCGCATCGCATGGGTCAGGCTTTCGAAGCGATGCCGGTGCACGCACTGCTCCTTCAAGGTGCGGATGACCCGCTCGACCATGCCGTTTTGCTGCGGGCAATGCGGCGTGATGAACTCCTGTTGCAGCCCGTAGCTACGTACCAGGCTGGTGTACTTGCGACTGGTAAAGACCAGGCCGTTGTCGGATCGAAGCAAGAACGGCGCATTGACCCTTCCCAGCGTGCCGAAGCGACTGATTAAGGCCTGCTCCAGCGCGCCGGTGGCGGTGCTGGCCTTGCCACTGCGCGACAAATGCCAGCCAAGAAGTTCGCGGGTATGGCAATCGATGACCAACGCCAAGCTGAGCCAGCCGTCCTTGCCACCCCAGACCCGGCACAGATCCGTCGACCAGCGCTCGTCCGGCCGCGTGGCGACCGAGGGCAGTGCCTGGATACGTGGACGCTGGCCAATCGGCCGTTTGCGCACCTGCCAGCCCTTGAGCTGAAAGATGCGCTGGACCGTGTTCTTGTTCATGCCAAGCAGGCCGGCGACGGTACGATAGCCGAACGACGGCTCCGCTTCGATAAGGGCTTTCACCGGCGCAGCGATCGCCTCCTGGATCTTCGGAGGCGCCTTGACCGAACGGTAATAGACCGTCCGCCTCGCCACGCCAAACCAGTGGCATAGCTTGACCATGGAGACCTCGAAACCATCGGCAAGCAATCCCTGCTGAAGGGAGACCATCAGGTCTCGTCCTTGCCCAGCAGGGAGCTCAATTTTTTTCGTGCGCGCAGCTCCAGCATGGCCTCGCCGTAGGCTTCCTGGAGGTCTTTCAATTGACGCTCGTACTGTTTTCCGGCTTGGCCCGCAAGGCGTTTTCCATGCCGCGCTTCGCATCTTCAACCCACCCTTCGATCTCCGAAGGCGGCAGATCAAACTGGCGACTGGCTTCGGATATGGACGTCTTGCCCTGGATCACTTCCAGGACCAATGCCGACTTGCGGCGGGCCGTCCAGCGCTTAATTTCTTCTTCCATCACGATGCTCATGGGGGTGCTCCCTTGGGAAAGTAACACCTGAGCAGGATTTCAGTGGGTCATTACATGTTCGTGAAGCACGACGATGTCATGCCCGAAGTGCCTGAACTTGAATGACTCGATCGCGGGGACGATGGCATCCGCATAATGCCCTTTGTGAAAGACACAAAATGCCAGCACGAAAACAGGATAGTTCGGGTCTACGGTTTCAAGACCATGATCGCCGCTCTCGTCAACGTAAACGACGTAGTTACTGAACCGGCCTGCTGGCGCCACGGCCAGAGCCTCATCGACCGCGTGATCGACCCCGGGCGACAACGGCAGCACCCATTGGCCGGTCGGCAACGCCTCAGGCTCTTGCTCCTTGCTTGACCTTCGCTTGACGGTCATCGCCTCATGACTCCCTTGTCGATGCATATTGCCGCCAGAGTATAGGAAGCATCGACGCATGCCTGGATAGCTGCGCGACTGACGAGCGCCAGGGTCGGCAAGGGCAGAAGGTCCCGACCTCCTCGTTTTCACCGACTCGCCGACGCATTTGCTACCCTGCGCCGCCGGCATGCCACCTTTTCCCGGCGGGCATGCGCCCCCATCTGGGCCGCATCCGGCCAAAAAGCCCCCTCTTCAAGGAAAGCCCCGTGTCCATCCCCAGCGCCGCCAAGAGCACGCCCATCGGCGACCGTGACGATCTGGTCGCCTATCTCGCCAGGGGCGAGAAGCCGCGTGAAGCCTGGCGCATCGGAACGGAGCACGAGAAATTCGGCTTCTACAGCGACGACCTCACCCCGCCACCGTTCGACGGGGACCGTCCGGGCATCCGCCAGCTACTGGAGACCCTGGCGACGCGCTTCGGCTGGGACGTGGCCCGTGAAGGCGACACCCCGGTCGCGCTGACCAAGGGCATGGCGAACATCACCCTCGAACCGGCCGGGCAGCTGGAGCTCTCCGGTGCGCCGCTGGAGACGATTCACGAGACCTGCGACGAAGTCACCAACCACCTGAAGGAAGTCCGCTCGGTGGCCGAGGAACTCGGCATCGGCTTCCTGGGAATGGGCTTCCAGCCCAAGTGGCGTCGCGACCAGATGCCGTGGATGCCCAAGGGCCGCTACAAGATCATGCGCGAGTACATGCCCAAGGTCGGTTCGCTCGGCCTCGACATGATGACGCGCACCTGCACGGTGCAGGTCAACCTCGACTACGCGACCGAGGCGGACATGGTGAAGAAGTTCCGCGTGGGCCTCGCGCTGCAGCCGATCGCCACGGCGCTGTTCGCCAACTCCCCCTTCACCGAAGGCAAGCCCAACGGTTACAAGTCGTATCGTTCGCACGTCTGGACCGATACCGACGCCGATCGCACGGGCATGCTCGACTTCGTTTTCGAAGACGGTTTCGGCTACGAGCGCTACGTCGACTACATCCTCGACGTGCCGATGTACTTCAGCTATCGCGACGGCAAGTATGTCGACCTGTCCGGCCAGGACTTCAAGAAGTTCATGCGTGGTGAGCTGGCCGCCTTGCCGGGCGAGAAGGCCAACATGCGCGACTGGGCCGATCACCTGACCACCGCCTTCCCCGAGGTGCGCCTGAAGCAGTACCTCGAGATGCGCGGCGCCGATACCAGCACGTGGAACTCGCTGTGCGCACTGCCCGCGTTCTGGGTGGGCCTGCTGTACGACGACACCGCGCTGGACGCCGCATGGGACCTCGTGAAGGACTTCACGAAGGCCGAGCGCCATGCGCTGCGTGACGGCGTACCGAAGGAGGCGCTCGCGCTTCGCTTCCGCGACCACAGCGTGCGCGAGCTGTCACTGGAGGCGGTGAAGATCGCCCGGGAAGGCCTCAAGCGGCGCAACCGCACCGGTCACCGCGGCGTCGACGAATCCGTCTACCTCGAACCGCTGGAAGAGATCGCCCTCTCCGGCAAAACCCAGGCCGACACCAAGCTCGAGCTCTTCCAGAGCGAATGGAACGGCAGCGTCGACCCCGTGTTCCGCGACTACGCTTACTGAGTCATTGCCATGCAGATGAATGAAACGCGCCTGGGCCGTCTCGACGACCTCCTGATCTCGACCAACCGCTATTCGCTGGAGACGCTGGACGGGCTCTTCTCGGCGGCGATCGTGGGCCCGGCCGACGTCGACATCGACGACTGCATGGCGATCCTCGACACCGACGAGGCGACGCCCTGGGAGTCCGAGGCCGTGCACGCGGAGGTCGCCACGCTGCTCAAGGAATTCTGGGCGGTGATCGAGGCACGCGTGTCGGGCGATCCCAAGGTACTGGCGGAAGACGCCCTGCCCTTCATCGACTCGCCCGAGGAATTCGACGAGATCGAGGACGTCGCTTCGTACGATGGCGACTTCCCGCTCGCGAGCGACTGGGCGCTCGGCTTTCGCTTCGCCCTCAGCGAGTGGGAGGAGGAATGGTCCGAGTGGCTGGATGAAAAGACCTATCCGTTCGTCGGCATGCTGCTGACCTTGACGGCGGATCAGACCGATCCGGACCCGGGCACACCGACGGTGGCCCTGCCGTCGTTCGAGGAGCGGATGAATCTGCTCAACGAGATCCCGTTCCAGCTCGCCCAGCTCTACCGTCGCCGCCATCCGCGGCACGGCAAGCCCGTACAGCGCGACGAGTCGAAAGTCGGCCGCAACGACGTCTGCCCATGCGGCAGCGGCAAGAAATTCAAAAAATGCCACGGCGCCGAAGGCCTGTAGGAGCGCGCCCCACGCACGATCCCGTTCGACTGGCCTGAAGGTCACCCACAAAAAAACCTCCCCGTCACCGGGGAGGTTTTTTTACTGGCTCATATCAGCCGATCGGGGAGACGATCAGAACTGGTACTTGGCCGAGACGCTCAGCAGGTTGCCCTTGTCGTCGTTCTGGCCGACCAGACGGTCGTTGGTGGCATTGGTGACGCCAGCGATGTGTGCTTTGTTAACGAAGATGTGGGCGTAACCCGCGTTGACTTCGAAACGGTCGGTGGCCTTGTAGCCGATACCGAAGGCCAGCCACTTGCGGGTCGAGTCCGGCACGCGCGGGGAGCGGGTATCGTCGTAGGTCGGCGTCGTGTCGACGGCGACACCGGCGCGCAGCGTCAGCTTGTCGGTCGGGTAGTACTCGCCACCGGCGGACAGGAAGTAGCTGTTGCGCCAGCTGTAGTCTTCGCTGGTGGACGGCTGGTTCGGGTTCGAGTAATTGACCGTGAGGTCCTTGAACTCGTTCCACTTGGTCCACGACAGATCGAAGCCCAGGCCGAACTTCACGTCCTGGTGCCAGAAGCTCGCGGTGGCGACGGACGGCGTGGTGAAGTCAGCCGTACCGTTGGTGTGGGTGAACGGCGGCTGGCCCGAACCGAGCAGCGCACCGACGGTCGGGTTGGACAGCACGGCCGTCACGTTGCTCGGCATCGTGAAGTTACCGGTGCCTTCCAGCTTGTGGCTGATCTTGCTGCGGTAGTTCAGGGCGATGCGGTCGTTCTGGGTCAGCTTCCACAGGCCACCGATCTGCCAGCCGTAAGCCCAGTCGTCACCCTTGATCTTGGCGACGCCGTCGCTACCCGGCGGAACCACGGCGGCGTACTGTGCGGCCAGCGCGCGGGCGGTGGCGGGCGGCAGCTGACCGGCGGCGGCGGCGCGCTGGATCAGGCCGAGGCCGACCGTGTTGTAGTTGATCGCACTGGTCAGTTCCGCGGTCGTCTTCTGCGCGATGAAGCTTGCGCCGAGGGCGAAGTCGTCCGTCACGTCGAACGACGCCGACAGCGTCGCGTCATACGACTTGAAGTCGGACTTGATGGCGTTGTAACGACCCTTCCAGTCGGAGTCGTATTCGGTCTTGAAACCGAACGGGGCGGTCAGGCCGAGGCCGATGTGCCAGCGATCGCTGACCTGGGTCGCGACGTAGAACGCCGGAACCGGGATCGTGGTGCCGGCGTCGCCGCCGTTGCCGCCCGAGATGGGACGACCCTGAGCGTCGGTCGCGGTGCCGTGGAACTTGGTGCTGAAGTTGATGCCGGTGACGTCGGCCTGGAACGTGGTGCCCTTGAGCAGGCTCATGGCGGCCGGGTTGTTCACGATCACCGAGGCGTCGTCACCCGCGGCGGCGGAACCGGCGAAAGCGCGACCGAGGGCGGCGGCGCTGTTTTCCTTCAGCTGGAAGGCGCTGGCGTGAGCGGCCTGCGGAGCCACCAGCGCGCCGGCGATGGCCAGCGAAAGGGCGGCGACGGCCAGCGAACGGGTATGGGTCAACTTCTGCATGCGTGGTGGCTCCTGCTTTTGTTCTGTTCTGGGTCGATGTCACGTGCGCGGAACGGAAAAGTTAGCCGTTTTCATACGCGCGTTTAACAATCTGGGGTGGGACTCTGGACGACTTGACGAATAATTTGCAAGTGCATGTGCAACAAAGTCGAAACATCCGACGTTTATGCACACTTGCGCCGTCACTCTTTTGCTAACGTATGCTGCCGATCCGCAAGCGAGACCGCCGTCATGCACTGCTACGTCTACGCAAGCCTTCGCAAGCCCGATACTTACGTCTGGATGACCCGCCGGGACGGCTTCGACATGCTTCCCGAGCCGCTCGTCCTCCTGCTGGGTGAGCTCCGCTTCGTGCTGGAGTTCGAACTCACGCCGCAGCGCAAGCTCCCGCACAACGACACTGAGCAGGTGCTCATCAACCTCGCGGGTTGCGGCTGGCATCTGCAGACGCCTCCCGGCGACACGCTCACCGTCTGCAACCAGCCCAACCACAATCGCGAGATCGACCCCGACCGGACGCTCGTGCGCGTCTGATCGGCCGAATCCGCGCACAGGCAGACTGTGCGGCGTGGGTTAACACGTCGTTACCGCGTGATGCCATGCGCGTCCGTATACTCGCGCGCATGGCCAATCCCAAACGTCGTCGACCATCGCTGATCAAGGCGCTGCCCTGGTTCCTTCCCGCCCTCGCCGCTGTCGCCTGCGCGGGTCTCACGGCGTCGCCGCTTGCGCTGATTCCGCTGCTGCTCGCTAACGCCCTGGTGATGGCCGCCGTCTGTCACGCGATCGGTTTCGATCCCGAAACGAGCTTCCTGCGTACGGCTTTGCGCCGCGGTTCGGCGCACGTCGTGATCTTCACGGCCTACACCTTCGTCGTGTTCGTGCTCGTCGCCTGGCCGCTGCTCAAGCTGACGCAGGCGCCCAGCCTGGGCGTCGCGCTGCTGCTGGCAGCGACGCTCGTGGTCGCGCTGGCGGCGCTGTGGCGCATGTGGCCGGCGTTCGGGCTTCTTTTCCTCTGGGACGATGCCTACCCCGAGGACAGCGGTAACGGCTCGTGGATCTTCACCGCGGTGGCCCGCTCGGTCAGCTTCGGCCGTCACCTTTCCGCCGAGGAACGTTTCTTCTCGCATTTCCTGCCCGCCGCCTTCAGCCTGCTCGTACTCGCCTTTTGCGCCGTGGCCCTCTCCGGCCTGTACGGCGTCTTTCCCCCGGAGATGCGGATCGCCGCGCTGGCGATCTATGGCGTGGTGCTGCTGCCCGTCGCCGGCATGGTGATCGCGAACCGCACCCTGCGTGCGCTGCTCTGCGAGCGCCGCGGGCATATCCGTACGGCCCGCGCCGAGCCCCGGCGTGAGCCGGGCATCGAGCCGGACGTGGCTGCGCCGCCTCCCCCCATTCCCGTACTCAGCACCGAAGAAAGTCAGCCCGGCGTACGCGAGCACGCGCTCCTGGCAGCGGCCCGCGAAGGCGACATCGCACGGGCCGTGGCGCTCGTCGAAGCGGGTGCCGACCCCAACACCGCCGCGGAAGCGGGCGATCGCGACCAGCGCCCCGTGCTGACGCTCGCCGCCCTTTCCCCCGACATCCGCCTGCTGCGTGCGCTGATCGCGCGTGGCGCGCAGGTCAGCCGTGCCCATCAGGGCGTGACCGCGTTGCACGCCGCGACGCGCGACAGCTGGCACGGTCGCCCTGAAGCCGTCCTCACCCTGCTGACCAACGGCGCGAACGCCGCCGCCACCGATGCCGAGGGCAACACCGCACTGCACGGGGCGGTGCTCAGCGCCGAGCCGACCGTCGCCGCCATGCTGCTCGATGCAGGCGCGCCGGTCGACGCCGTCAACGCCGCCGGCGACACGCCGCTGGCCATCGCGTGCCGCGCGGCCAACTGGGCACTCGTGCGTTTCCTTCTCGAGCACGGTGCCAAACCCGCTCCCGTCGGCGGCGAGCCCGCCCTGGTCGCCGCCGCCGGTATCGCCGACGACGACGCGGAAGGCGTGAAGGTGCTGCTGCGCTACAAGGCGCCGGTGAACGCCACCGACGCCCACGGGCGCTCGGCCCTGATCGCCGCCTCCGCGGAAGGTCATGAGCAGATCGCCCGCGCCCTGCTTCAGGCCCACGCCCAGCCGAACCTCGCCGACCGGCATGGCACCACCGCCCTCATGGAGGCCGCGCGTGCCGGCGCTCACGGCATCGTCCAGTTGCTGGCCGACGCCCAGGCCAATGCCTCGCCGCGCGACAGCCACGGACGCGACGCGCTGACGCTGGCCTGCCAGTCGCCGCGCGCCCAGGCCGCCACGGTACGCGCGCTGCTCGCGCTGGGAGCCCAGCCGAAGGAAGCCGGCGCGGATGGACGCAGCGCGCTCGACCACGCGGCCGGTACGGGCCGCTGGGACTTCGTCGCCCTGCTCGACCCGGAGACGCCACTGCCGACATCGCTGAGCGAATCGGTCGTACCGGAGGCGGGGGCGGATTCGCCGATGCATCTCTACGATGCCTTGCGCTTCGGACACTGGGCCGTCGCTTCCACGTTCACCGCCAAGGTTCGCGCCTGGCCCGCGGAAGAACTCGCCGCGCTGTATGTCGATCTGGCTGGCACGGGCTTCGACGCGGCACGCGCGTGGCTGCTGGACCATGGCCTTCATGCCGAGGCGCGGCTGGCGCCCCCGGCCGACGGAACCGACACGACCGGTCGCCGGCTGTTCGACGCCCTGCTCCCCCAGCTTCCCCAGTCGGCCGACGCGCTGCTGCAGCTGATGCGCGCGGGCGCCACCCCCGCGGGTGCGGGCCTCCTCGGTCAGGCGGTGTGCCGCCTGGACGGTGCCGACGAACGCCTGACGCTCGCGATGCTCGAAGCCGGTGCCGACCCCTTCGGCGCCGACGCGCGCGGTCGCACGCCGGTACACATGGCGGCGGCCACCGGCCGCAGCGCGTTGCTCGGTGCCTTGCTCGCCCGGGGCATGGACCCGAACGTGCGCGACGCGGGAGGCCGTACGCCCCTGCATGCCGCGCTGGAACAGGGCGGCGAGAGCCTGCCCCTCGTCCGCCTGCTGGTCGCTCATGGCGCGGACCCGGAAGCGGCGGACGTCAATGGCGAGACGCCGTACGGCCTCGGCATCGGCCATGGCGATGTCGAGCGCTGGCTGAGCTGGACCGCGTGGCCACTGCCGCGCCGTCCGCTGCGTGCCGATGACTTACCCGCCGCCGCCGCCGCGGGCGACATACAGGCGGTCGACCGGCTGCTCGAACTCGGTTTCGCCGTGGACACGCGCGATGCGCAAGGCGCCACCGCCCTGCTTCGTGCCGCCGGCGCCGGAAGGCGGGATGTGGCCGAACACCTCATCGAAGCGGGCGCCGATCCCACGCTCGCCGCCGCTTCAGGCATCACGCCACTCGCCGCCGCGGTGAACGCGCGTCGCGACACGATCGTCGAAGCGTTGCTCGCGCGCGGCGTGGCGGCGGACCAGCGACTGCCGGGCGATACGACCGCCCTGATGATCGCCGCCGCCCTCGGCTACCCCGAGATCGCCGAGATGCTGCTCGCGGCAGGCGCCGATGCCCGCGCCGAGGACGCGCACGGACACACGGCGCTGCATGCCGCCGCGCAATACTGCTTCGGCAGCAGCGACAGCCTGCGCGCACGTCGCCTGCTCGATACGGTCATCGGCAAGGGTGCCGATGTGAACAAGGCGGACAAGGACGGCGTGACCCCGCTGCTGATGCTGCTGGGTGCGCATCTGCGCCCCGGTACCGAGGCGGATGCCACCCACCTTGGCGCGCTGGTACCCGTCCTGCTCGACGCGGGCGCGAAGATCGAACACGCCGACCATCGCGGCGTCAGCGCGCTGCACGCAAGTGCGATGCATGCGCTGCTGGGCCCGGCCCGCGTCCTGATCCATCGCGGTGCGAACCGTCAGGCGGCCGATGCGTTCGGCCGGACCGCCGGCGATGTCGCCCGGCATCTGGGTTACGTGGACATCGCGCACGAGCTCGGAACGCGTGTCGGCGCGATTCCGAGCGTGAGGCAGACGTTGCGGCAGCCGGCGCAGCCGGACTAAGACCACGGCCGCCTGTGGCTCCCTCGCGACGGGCTGTCGCGAGCGGGGCTCGCTCCTACAGCGAGCGCGCTCGCCTCTTCAGGGTCAGGCTTCCTTTTCGCGCTCTTCCACCGCATCGGCCTCGAAGAGCTGCTGCAGGTCGTGCAGGGCTTCTTTCGAGGACTGCATGAGGGCGGCATCGTCGTCATACACCAGGTACTGCGCGCGCAGCACCTGCTCGTCGTGCTTGCGGAACCGCGCGATACGGCTGTCGACGACGTCGGCCGACATGTCCAGCGACTGGAGCACGTGGCGGGTCATCTCCAGGCTGGAGTAGAAGGTCTCGCGCACGGGATCTTCGATGCCGATATCCATGAGACGGAACGCATGCTGACGGTTGCGCGCGCGGGCGACGATCTTGAGGTGCGGGTACTGGCGCTTCACCAGCCGCGCGGTGCGGATGTTGGCTTCGGGATCGTCGGTGGCGATGACGAACACCTCGGCCTTGTCCGCCTGCGCGGCACGCAGCATTTCCGGACGCCCGGGATCGCCGAAAAACAGTGATGTGCCGCCGAAGCGGCGCGAGGTTTCCACCTGCTCCACCGAGCTCTCCAATGCGACGAACTGGATGCCCTGCGCACGCAGCACGCGAGCGACGATCTGGCCCATGCGCCCGAAGCCGGCGATGATGACGCGGGGCGTATCGGCCTCGATGGTGTCGAATGCACGGTCCGGCTTGCGCACACGCTCGTGCACGAGACGCGACGCGGCAAGCACGAGCAGCGGCGTCAGCGCCATCGACAGCGAGATCGCCATGACCATGAGGCCACGCTGGCTGTCGTCGATCAGGCGATTCTGCTGTGCGAGGTTGAGGATGACGAAGGCGAATTCGCCGCCGCTCGCCAGCACGGCCGCCAGGCGCACCGAATCGGCGGTGGTCAGCGAGCCGACCAGCCGGCCCAGCGGAACGATCAGCAAGGCCTTGACCGTGAGCAGCAGCGCCACCATGCCCAGCACGAGCAGCGGCTTGGCGACCAGCAACGCGAGGTCGACCGACATGCCCACGCTGACGAAGAACAGGCCGAGCAGCAGCCCCTTGAAGGGTTCGATATTCGACTCGAGTTCGTGGCGATACTCCGAATCCGCCAGCAGCAGACCGGCGAGGAAGGCGCCGAGCGTCACGGAGATGCCCGCCAGCTCCATCAGCCATGCCGTGCCCATGACCACCAGCAGCGCCGTCGCGGTGAACACCTCGGTGCTCTTGGCGCGGGCGACGAAGCGGAACACATGGCGCAGCAGCAGCCGGCCGCCGAGGATCACGGCGAAGATGGTGCCGACGACCCGGACCACGCTCATCGTGTCGGGACCGTGCGCGCCGTGGGCGACCGCGCCCCCCAGCAACGGCACCGCGGCGATCAATGGAATGGCGGCGAGATCCTGGAAGAGCAGGATGGCGAAGGCCTGGCGACCGTAGGCGGCGCCGGCCTCTTTGCGCTCAGCGAGGATCTGAAGGCCGAACGCGGTGGACGACAGCGCAAGGCTGCCACCGACGATCACGCCCGCCTTCCAGGTCAGGCCGAACAGGAAGTAGCCGATAGCACCGAGAGCGAGCGCACAGGTGATCACCTGCAGGCTGCCGCTGCCGAACACCGCACGGCGCATCACCCACAGGCGAGACGGCGACAGCTCGAGACCGATCACGAACAGCATCAGCACGACGCCGAAATCGGAGATCGTCGCAACGCCCTCGGTGTCGCTGACCAGGCCGAGGACGGACGGCCCGATCACGACGCCCGCCAGCAGGTAACCCAGCACGGCACCCAGACGGAAGCGTTTGGTGAGAGGCACGGCAACCACCGTCGCCAGCAGGAAGACGACGGCCGTCTCTAGAAAGTGATGTCCATCCATGCTGCGGCTCCCGGGAAATCGTCCCGGATTATGTCATGCGGATCCCGCTGCCGTTTTGGACGAAATGCCGCTCAACCCTTCAGCCAGCGCGCCACGTCCACCGCGAAGTAGGTCAGGATCGCATCGGCGCCCGCCCGTTTCATCGCCAGCAGCGATTCCATGACGACGGCCTTCTCGTCCAGCCAGCCGTTCTGCGAGGCCGCCTTGATCATGGCGTACTCCCCGCTGACCTGATAGACGAACGTGGGCGCGCCGAAGGCGTCTTTCACCCGCCGTACGATGTCCAGATAAGGCAGGCCCGGCTTCACCATCACGGCATCGGCGCCTTCGGCGAGATCCAGTTCGACCTCGCGCAGGGCCTCGTCGCTGTTGCCGACGTCCATCTGATAGGTGTGCTTGTTGCCCTTGCCCAGATTGGCCGACGAGCCGACCGCGTCGCGGAACGGGCCGTAGAAACTCGACGCGTACTTCGCCGAATACGCAAGGATGCGGGTGTGGATGTAGCCGGCGTCTTCGAGCGCGTCGCGAATCGCGCCGATGCGGCCGTCCATCATGTCCGAAGGAGCCACGAAGTCCATGCCCGCTTCGGCCTGGGCCAGCGACATCTTGATCAGCGCCTCGACGGTCGGCTCGTTCATGACGTAACCGTCGGCGTCGATCAGGCCGTCCTGACCGTGCGTGGTGTACGGATCGAGTGCCACGTCACCGATGAGACCCAGTTCCGGAAAGCGCTTCTTCAGCTCGCGCGTGGCGCGCTGGAACAGGGCATCGGGATTCCACGCCTCACGGGCGTCTTCGCTTTTCACCCCGTCGCCGACGGACGGGAACAGCGCCAGCGCCGGTATACCCAGGGCGACGCACTCCTCGGCGAGCTTCAGCAGTTCATCGATCGACAGCCGGTCGACACCCGGCATGGACGAGACCGGCTCGCGCACGCCTTCGCCATCGACCACGAAAGCGACCATGATCAGGTCGGACACGGTGAGCACGTTCTCGCGCATGAGGGCGCGGGAGAAAGCGTCGCGGCGCATGCGGCGCATGCGGACGGCGGGAAAAGTCATGGGACGGCGGCCTGTTGGTTGGCGATCGCCCCATTTTACGCCTCGGCCGACGCGCCGGTGGTGGCAAGGCGTCGCAGGCGTCTCACGCCCACCGATACGACGGCCGGGGGGTATAGCGCATCGGCGGAACGCCGCCATGGGGCCGCCCCGCCCCACGCTTACACGTCGATTCGCAGCGTGGTTTCCGGATCGAAGAAGTGGACCCGCTCCAGATGGAAGCCCAGCGCGACGTCGCTGTCCGGCTGCACCGTCGAATGGGGCGGTACGCGCGAGACGAGCTCTTCGCTACCGTGACGCATGTTGAGGAACACTTCGTTACCCACGGGCTCCACCACGTCGACATGCGCCTGCAGGCGTGCGTCGACACCGGGATGGTCGCTGACCGTGAGCAGGTCCTCCGGGCGTACCCCGACGATCAGCGGCTTATCGATGTAGGGGTCGAGTGCGGCCGCCTCGGTGGCGAGCGCGAGCGAGCCATCCTTCATCTCCAGACGAAGCCCGTCGGCGCGACGCAGCGTCCCGTGGAAAAGATTCATGGCGGGGCTGCCGAGGAAACCCGCGACGAAAAGATTCGCCGGCTTGTTGTAGAGATTCATCGGCGTATCCAGCTGCTGGATCACACCGCCGTTCAACACCACGATGCGCTGACCCAGCGTCATCGCTTCGATCTGGTCGTGCGTCACGTACACCATCGTGGCGCCCACGCGGCGGTGAATACGCGCGATCTCCACGCGTGTGGACAGGCGCAGCTTCGCATCCAGATTCGACAGCGGTTCGTCGAGCAGGAAAACGGAGGGATCGCGCACCATCGCACGCCCCAGCGCCACGCGCTGCCGCTGACCGCCAGACAGCGCGGCGGGACGATGATCGAGGCGTTCGTCGAGGCCGAGCATCTCCGAGGCGCCGGCGACACGGCGATCGATCTCCGCCTTGTCCACGCCGCGCAGGCGCAGGCCGAAGCCGAGGTTCTCGCGAACGGTCATGTGCGGGTACAGCGCGTAGTTCTGGAAAACCATCGCGATGTCGCGATCCTTCGGCGGCACGTCGTTGACGACGCGGTCGCCGATGCTCAGCGTGCCACCCGAGATGGACTCGAGTCCGGCGATCATCCGGAGCAGCGTGGTCTTGCCGCAACCCGAAGGCCCGACCAGCACCAGCAGTTCGCCATCGGCGATTTCGAAGCTCGCCTCCTTCAGGGCCACATGCCCGTTCGGATAAACCTTGCGCACCTTCTCGAGGCGAACCACTGCCATCACATACTCTCCCGTTGTACCCGTGCCTGGCAGGCAACTGCCTGCCATTGACCCGGGCGATGGGGTATTCTGCCGACGTAAACGTTTACGTCAAAGTGCCGGTCCCCACCGTCACACCGGGAGGCTCTGCGTATGTCAAGACGGCGCAGAGCAAACCGTCACTAGACGCCAGCGCCCGCGCGAGGCAACCTTGCGGGCTTCCGTGATCTGACAGGTCCTTAAAACATGTCCAAAGTTAGCGCCGCGGCGCCGACCCTGCTCGCCGACCTCGGCGGCACCAACGTGCGCTTCGGCATTGCGCATCCGGAAGCAGATCAACCGCTTATCCAGGAAAGCATCCGGCGTTACCACGTCAAGGACTACGCTTCGCTGGGCGATGCCGCCAAGCAGTACTTCAAGGAAACCGGCCACGAGGCGCAGCGCGCCATCATCGCCGCCGCCGGTCGCATCGATAACGGCGAGACGGTGAAGGTCACCAACAACCCCTGGGCCATCTCGGCGAAGAATCTCGCCGCGGAGCTGGATCTGGAGTGGGTTCACCTGGTGAACGACTTCGCGGCGCAGTCGATGGCCGTGATGCTGATGAGCGCGGACAAGGACGCCCAGGGCCACCAGGATCTGGTGGAAGTCGGCACCCTGCCCGTGCCGAAAATCGGCGCCAAGGAAGAGCAGACCTTCGTCGTCGTCGGTCCGGGCACCGGGCTTGGCGTGGGCGGCCTGCTCATTCGTGGCGACAAGGTCAGCGTGCTGCAGACCGAAGGCGGCCATGCCGGCTTCGCGGCGCACAGCGCCGAGGACATCGAGATCCTCAAGGTGCTCAATCTTCGCTACGGCCGCGTGTCCAACGAACGCCTGATCTGTGGCCAGGGTCTGGTGAATCTCTACGAGGCGATTTGCGAAATCTCCGGTCAGAAGCCGCAGGCCGACATCACCCCGGAAGAGATCACCAAGCGCGCCACCGACGAAACCTGCCCCATGTGCGCACGCGCGGTCGAAACGTTCGCGGGCATCTTCGGCAGCGTGGCCGGTGACCTCGTGCTCACGCTGGGCGCGTGGGACGGCGTGTACCTCACAGGCGGCATGACGCCGATCCTGCTGCCGTGGATCCAGAAGGGCAAGTTCCGCGAACGCTTCGAAGCCAAGGGCCGCTTCCGCGACACCATGGAGCAGGTACCGACCCAGGCCATCATGAACCCGGAGCCGGGCCTCATCGGTGGTGCGGCGCTGGCGATCGTCGAAGCCGGCGGCACGCCGCTGCGCCGTTAAGCCAGCCGAGTGGTAAACGTCATGGCGCGCGCAGGTGAAGGCCTGGCGCGCGGATGACGCGCATGACCGTTGAGAACCCGGGATTCCCGTCCGCCGGGAGTGCGCGATCGCTCCTACGCGGCACGGCGGGAGAGCCCGCAGACCGAGTGGTTCAGGCCGGCGGAGCGAGCAGCGCGTCGAGATCGCTTTCGTCGAAGCTCAGTCGCTCACGGCTTCCGCCACCTTCGAGCACGGCGTCGGCAAGCTCGGCCTTGCGGGCTTTGAGTTCCTCGATGCGTTCTTCGACGGTGCCCGCTGTGATCAGCCGGTAAACGAACACGGGCTTGTCCTGACCGATGCGATGCGCACGGTCGCTGGCCTGTGCCTCGGCCGCCGGATTCCACCACGGGTCGTAGTGGATGACGGTATCGGCGCTGGTCAGGTTCAGGCCCACGCCGCCCGCCTTGAGCGAGAGCAGGAACAACGGCACCTCGCCGTCCTGAAAGCGCTGCACCGGCTCCGCGCGATCGCGCGTTTCGCCCGTCAGCGTCACGTAACTGATGCGCCGTCGATCGAGCTCGACCGCGATCAGCTTGAGCATTTCCGTGAACTGACTGAACAACAGGACACGGCGGCCTTCGGCCAGCAGCGCGGGAAGCATGTCCATCAACAGTTCGAACTTGGCGGACTCGCGCACGCCACGGGCGGCCTCGAGCTTCACCAGCCGCGGATCGCAGCAGACCTGACGCAGCTTGAGCAGCGCATCGAGGACCACGATGCCGCTATGGGCGATGCCGCGCTGCGCGATGACCTCGCGCAATTCCTCCGCCAGCGAGAGGCGCAGGCTTTCGTAGAGATCGCGCTGACGCGGCTCCATCACCACACGACGTGTGATCTCGGTCTTCGCCGGCAACTCCGACGCGACCTGGGCTTTGGTGCGACGAAGGATGAACGGCGCAATGCGACGGTTCAGACGGTCCTGGCACTCGATGTCCTGGTGCTTCTCGATCGGCGCACGGTAGTGGCGACGGAACGCACCTTCGTCACCCAGCAAGCCGGGCACGGCGAGATCGATCTGCGACCACAATTCGCCGAGGTGATTTTCCAGCGGCGTGCCGGTGAGGCAGAGGCAACGCGGCACCTTCAACGCGAGCAACGCGCGGCGCGCCTGCGTGCGCGGGTTCTTCACCTGCTGCGCTTCGTCGAGCACCACAAGGGAGAACGCCTGCTTCTTCAGCGTTTCGACGTCGCGCGGAAGCAATGCGTACGTCGTGAGGATGACATCGTTCTCGCCGATGTGCGCGAACGTTTCCGCGCGTTGGGGACCATGCAGCGCCAGCACACGCAGACTCGGTGCGAAGCGCGCGAGTTCGGACGACCAGTTCGGCACGAGGCTGGTCGGCACGACGACGAGCGCGGGCGACTCGAGATTGCCGTTTTCCTTCAGCGCCAGCAGATGCGTGATGAGCTGGAGCGTCTTGCCCAGACCCATGTCATCGGCGAGTACGCCACCGGTGCCGGCTTCGGCCAGGGCGTTCATCCAGCGCAGGCCATCGCGCTGATAGCCGCGAAGCTCCGCCTGCAACGCCTCGGGAACCACGTCGCTGGCGCGCTCGGCCGCTTCACGCAGACGCCTGGTGAAACCACGCAGCCGCTCGGGCGCTTCGAACGAGCCGCCACTGGGCAAGGCCTGCGCGAGCTCTTCGAGACGACCGGCCTGTACGCGAGGCAGATGCAGTTGCTGACGCGGCTTCTCGAGGTATTCGGCGAGCGGAGCGAGCAAGCCTCGCAATTCTTTCAGACGCACCGGGACGCGACGGCGTTCGTCGACGGGCGCGTACCAGACCGAGTCTTCAGCCTCACCGGGCGTCGGGCTCAGACTGAGCTGGTGCTCGGCCAGCGCCTGCGCGACGGCAGGCAGCAGGTTGACGCGCTTGCCCTCGACTTCGATGCCGATTTCCAGATCGAACGCACGGTCCGCGTCGTCTTCGTGCGCCTTCCCGTACCAGTGCACGGGACCCTCGAGCACTTCGAAGGGGAAGCTGCGGTCGTACTCCAGCACGAAGCCATCGCCTTCGAGCCGGGGACGCAAGGCAAGCCATCGGGCCGGTGTATTGACCTCCAACGCACCGGCATAGCCCTTGCCCGGGAACATCCACGCGTCATCGGGCAGCGTGTCGGCCATGTCCCAGGGCAAGCCCTCGGTATCGACCGCGGGATTGAGGCCTGCGCCTTCCAGCGTTTCCATCGAGGCGAGTTCTTCAGCACGGCGTCGCGTGATTTCAAGCAGCGCGCCGTTGCGCACGCGTCGGACCAGCGGCTCACCGCCGCGCCCGGGCAGGCGCTCGCCTGCGTAGTCGAAGGCAAGCCTTCCATAGGCCAGGGGGGGCGTACCCGCGGCGAGCCGCGCATGCCGGGTCAGGGCGTGGAGTACGAGCACCGGGCGCGGGGAGACTTCGGCCCGACGCATGTCACCGAACACCTGCGGCGGCGGGACGCGCGGCCCCATGCGCGTGCCTTCCATCCGGGCGAGGAACGCGGCCGTGCTTTCGGGCGGCAGAGGCGGAAGATCGAGCCAGGCGCCTTCGTCAGGGGAACCTTCCAGCGGACCGATCTCGGCATGCTCCGCGTCGAGGAACCAGAGCGAGCCCACACGAAAAAGACGCTGACTGGTCGGAAGCGCCGGCACCAGCTTCTGGCTGCCGTCCTTTTCGAGGTTCCAGCGCCAGCTCAGGGGATGAGCCTGCCCGCGCGACAGCTTCAGACCGGCAACGCCGCCGAAGAAACACGGTGCGCCATCGAGCACTTCAGCCAGGAGCTGGTCGCCCAGCGCACCGGCGAAACGCGCGTAGCTGCGACTCTTGCGCAAGGTCTGCGGCAGGCCGAGCACCGTGGCCGCCAGACGCTTCTCGGCCACCGTGAGCGCGGCTTCGGGCAGGTGGCGGCTATCCAGCGGCAGGGGGCGGGAGTAACGGCCCTCCGCACTCAGCGTGAGCAGGACCGGAGCGACATCCAGCCGGGCCGCCGGCTCGTGGTCGTCGTTGACGCCCTCGAGGAAGAAGCCCAGCACACTGCGCTCGGCCAGCGGAGGAGCGGCCGGCTCGTCGAATGCGCGCTGCCACGCCAGAGGCAGCACTTCTGCCATGGCGTGACGCCTGCGCTTGTCGTCCGGTTGATGCATCCGTATGCGAGCCTGTCAGCGCGACCAAAACAGGAAGCTTAGCAAAGGCGGGATGACGTGCCCGTAGGACTTTTTACCCGGCGGACCGGCCCGGTTCAGCCAGACGGGAGACGCGCCGCGGCGTCAGTCGCGGCGGTGGGGGAACAAATCGACGGGATATTCCGCCTTCTGCTCGCGCCCCATGAGGGTGCGCAGACCCTCTTCCGGGGTGACTTCGCCATGCAGCACCGACCGGACGGCGGCCGAGATGGGCAGGTCCAGTCCATGGAAGCCGGCGAGGCGGGCGACTTCGTCGGCCGTCACGACGCTCTCGACCACCTGACCGATCTGGCGAACCGCTTCCGTCAACGGAATGCCCCTGCCCAGGGCCAGACCCAGGCGGCGGTTTCGTGACAGGTCGCCGGTGCAGGTCAGGACGAGATCGCCCAGGCCGGCAAGGCCCATGAGCGTCTCGGCACGCGCCCCAAGCGCGACACCGAGGCGAAGCATCTCGTTCATGCCGCGGGTGATGAGGCCCGCGCGGGCGTTGAGCCCCAGCTCCATACCGTCGGCGACGCCGGTGGCGACAGCCAGCACGTTCTTCATCGCACCGCCGAGCTCGGCCCCCAGGATGTCGTTACCCGTGTAGGCGCGGAAGTTGGGCGCGTGCAGCAGCACGGCGAGTTCCTTGCCGAAGGCGTCGTCCGTGGCGTGGACCGTGACGGCACTGGGCAGGCCGGCGGTCACCTCGCGGGCGAACGAGGGGCCGGTG
Source organism: Dyella sp. 333MFSha (assembly GCF_900102405.1). NCBI lineage: Bacteria > Pseudomonadati > Pseudomonadota > Gammaproteobacteria > Lysobacterales > Rhodanobacteraceae > Dyella > Dyella sp. 333MFSha. The sequence goes on from NZ_FNBR01000002.1 coordinate 696,294, forward strand.
ACGACCGCGGCAGGCCTGCCGGGAAGCTTTTCGTTGACCAGTTCGTGCAGGAAACGCCCCGTACCCGTCTCGAAACCCTTGGTAGCCCACGAGATGCGGACACCGGGTTCGAGCATGGGCACGATCTGGTCGAGCAGCGCGGCGAACGCGTGGCTCGGCACCACGAGCAGAACGATGTCCGCCCCCCGCAGCACGCTGGCCTGGTCGCCGTCGTAGGCGAGTTCCGGCGGCAGGTCGAGGTCGGGCAGGTAACGCAGGTTGCGACGCGCCGCGGCCATTTCCGCGAGCGCGTCGGCGTCGCGCCCCCACAACCGGGTGGGGACGTCGTTGCGCGCCAGAAGCGCAGCCAGCGCGGTACCCCAGGAACCGGCGCCGAGAACGGCGACGGTGGGTCGGGAGGCGGAGGTCATCGCTCAGCTGTTGAGCGTATGGGTACCGGCGCCGCCTTCGACCTGCTGACGCTGCTGCTCGGCGTAGAGGGCGTCGAAGTTGATCGGCTGCAGCAGGAACGGCGGGAAGCCACCTTCCTGGATCATCGCCGAGACCATCTGACGGGCGTAAGGGAACAGCAGGTTCGGGCAGTACGAACCGAGGATGCCGTCGCGGTCGTCATCGGTGAAACCACCGATGCCGAAGATGCCGGCCTGGTGCACTTCGGCGAGGTAAGCGGTGCGCTCGCCGAGGTTGCAGGTGAGGGTGAGGCTGAGCACGACTTCGAACAGGTCGTTGCCGAGGTCGACGGCCTTGTGGCCGAGGTTGAGCTGGACCTGCGGCTGCGCCTCGGTCTCGCCCATTTCCTGGAACACCTGCGGAGCGTTCGGCGCTTCGAAGGAAGCATCCTTGACGTAGATCTTCTGCAGCACGAGCTGCGGCTGGCCGGCCTGGCCGTTGGCGGTGATTTCTGCCATTGCGTAAGTCCTCGAGAAGGCGTCGTGTGGGCGGGATACGTGCCGCTGGCACGAAAGCCGGGATTGTTTCACACAACCCGGCGCCCCGCACAGTCCGGCTTGCGCGACGACGTAGGATTCTGAGAGAATGCCCGGCTTCCCTATGCCAACCCGATCCGTCGGGAACGCCCGTCATGCGATGCGGGCCTCATTGTCAGGGATGTTCCACCCCCTCCAGCCATCGCATGGCGCCCCGTAACCGGGTCGTGGCTGGGCCGTCGCCACCCTGGCCAAAGGGCGGTCCAACGAATCTAAAGGAGGTCATCATGGCCCGTAGATGCCAAGTCACCAATAAGGGCGTGCAGAGCGGCAACAACGTCTCGCACGCAAACAACAAGACCCGTCGCCGCTGGTTGCCGAACCTGCACGAGCGCCGCTTCTGGGTCGCCAGCGAGAACCGCTGGGTGAAGCTCCGCGTTTCCAACCACGCGCTGCGCACCATCGACAAGAACGGCATCGAAGCCGTGCTGGCCGACCTCCGTTCCCGCGGCGAAAAGATCTAAGGAGATCAACCATGGCAAGCAAGCGCGATAAGCACCGCCTGATTTCCACCGCGGGCACCGGTCACTTCTACACGACCACGAAGAACAAGAAGAACACGCCGGAAAAGATGGTGTTCATGAAGTACGATCCTGTCGTCCGCAAGCATGTGGAATACAAGGAAGGTAAGATCAAATAAAAATTGGCCGCCGAATGGCGGCCTTTTTTTATTTACGCGGCGCAAGCCGCGCGTAGGAGCGCACTTCGTGCGCGAACCCTCAGCACAACATTCGTGCGAATGAGGCCTTACGCCACCTCGAGCCCGATGTCCCGGCTACGAAGCGGCTTTGCGGCTCTTACGCATGGCCAGACAAAAAAAGGGCCCGCCAGATGGCGGGCCCTTTTTTCGAATCGGCTTGATCGTGTTACGCGCCGACCGCCGAGTAACCCTTCAGCCGCTGGGCAAACTGCTGCAACGAACGGATGCCGCTTTCTTCCGCCTCGACGATCCACTGCTGCAGAGACTTCAGCGCCTTGTCGGCACCGCGCTCTTCCATCAGGGCGACCAGGCGCGCGCGGAACTCGCACACCGTGGTGAGCGCCGGGCGATTGGCCAGCGCGGCATGCATGCGCTCACGCGCATCGTTGTCGAGCCAGCGACCACCGTCGGCCAGCGCACGACGAACGCGACGCGGCACGGCTTTCAGATTGTCTCCGGCCTGACTGACTTCTTCGCGCATGGTCGGAAGGATGACGTTGCGGTAGTAGTCCGTCGTGGCCTGGAAACGCAGTGCGAGGACACCCTTGAGCGTTTCGGCATCCGGCAGGTGCACGTTCGGACGGATGTTCAGCGTCGGCGCGACACGCAGCACCTTGGCCAGACGGAAGAAGCGCAGGCTGCAGATCACCGCCCAGCCGATATCGAACTCCCACTTGCGCAAGGCGAACTTGGCCGAGCTCGGGAAGGCGTGATGATTGTTGTGCAGCTCTTCGCCGCCGATCCAGAAGCCCCACGGCGAGATGTTGGTCGCGGTGTCGGAGCTTTCGAAGTTGCGGTAACCCCACCAGTGGCCGATGCCGTTGACGAAACCGGCGGCCCAGAACGGAATCCAGATCATCTGCACGGCCCAGATGGCCATGCCGATCACGCCGAACAGCGCGACATCGATAAAGGCCATCAGCACCGGGCCCCAGTACGGGTGCGCGCCGAACAGCTTGCGCTCGAACCAGTCGTCGGGGGTGCCACGGCCGTACTTCTCCATGTCGGCCTTGTTGTAGCTGGCCTCACGATAGAGCGACACACCGTCCAGGAAGACCTTCTTGATACCGAAGACCTGCGGGCTGTGCGGATCTTCCTCGGTCTCGACCTTGGCGTGATGCTTGCGATGGATCGCTACCCATTCCTTGACGACCATACCCGTGGTCAGCCAGCCCCAGAAACGGAAGAAGCCGTTGAGGGTCCAGTGGAAATCCACACCACGATGGGTCGCGCTGCGGTGGTAGTACAGCGTCACCGTGAAAATGGTGAGCTGGGTGACCACGAGCACATAGACAGCGATCTCGCCCCAGCTTGCGTGGGTGAGGCCGTTGGCCAGGAAATCGAGCAGGGTGTCGAGCATCAGGTCGGTACCGCGCGGGAAGTGAAGGGGTCGTACAGGTACCAGTCTAACGAGCCGATTCCATACCCACCAGCACGGAATTCGGCGAAATGTGAAGCCCACTGTTGTGGTTTCCGAACCCCTTTCCGCACAATCGCGGGATGACCGCCCCCTCGCTCGTTCAGCATGATCACTCCCCTGCGTCTTTTTGCTCGCAAGATAGTGCGCGTTACGCGGTGTTCGGCGACGTAGCCGCATGAGCGCGGCCCGTTTGCTGAATGTCGCAGACGTTACGAGACGCCGTGCCGGGCGCCTGGCCGTCGAGGGGGTGTCGTTTTGCCTGAACCGTGGTGAAGTCCTGGGCCTCCTCGGCGTCAATGGCGCGGGCAAGTCCACCACGCTTTCGATGCTCGCCGGTGCCCTTCGCCCTGACAGCGGACATATCGAGCTGGACGGCATGGATTTCGTTCGGCAACCGGCCATGGCGCGACGTCTGCTCGGCTGGCTGCCTGAAAGCGCCCCGCTGTGGCCGGAGCTGTCCGTCGACGAGCACCTGATCGCGTTTTCCCAGCTCCGCGGCGCCAGCCGGGCCGTGGCAAAGCGCGCGGCGGACACGATCGTCGCCCGCCTGCAGCTCGGCGACCTTCGCAGGCGCCTCGCGGGGGTCCTGTCGCAGGGCCAGCGCCAGCGACTCGGGCTCGCCTGCGCCCTCGTCCACGACCCGGCGCTGATCATTCTCGACGAACCCGCCAACGCACTGGATCCGGTGCAGGTGGGCGAGCTGCGCCGACTGATCCGCGAGCGGGCCGCCGCCGGTGCCGCTGTGATCCTGTCGACTCATGTCCTCGGTGAGGTGGTCGCCGTGTGCGACCGCGTGGCGATCCTTCACGAAGGGCGCCTGCGCCACGATGCTCCGCTGCACGACGACCACGGCGGCGATATCGAATCCATCTTCTTCGGCATCGCCACGGGAGCCGGCGCATGAGCATCGCCGCCGTCGCCCGCCTGGAATGGCGCCGCCTCGCTGTCCGCCCGCTTGCATGGGCGCTCGCCGCACTCACCATCGCCTGGCTGGCCTGGACCTTCGTCCTGGGCCTCGGGCAATTTCTCGGTGCGCAGGTGAAGCTGGCGGGGATCGCCGACGCGCCGGGCTTCACGGATCTGGTCGCCATTCCGCTGCTGGCGGAACTGGTCAAGCTCGCGTTTCTGGTGGTCCCGCTGATGACGATGACCCAGCTCGCCGGTGAACGCCGCGCGGGCACCCTCGCCCTGCTGGCCTCCACGGGCCTGTCACCGACACGCATCGTGCTGGGCAAATACATCGCCGTGCTCGGATGGCTGGCACTTTGGCTGCTTGCCACGCTGGCGATGCCCCTGCTGGTTGGTGCCGAATCCACCGCCGACTGGGGCAAGCTCGCCGCGGCGACACTGGGCACGGCCCTGCTCCTGGCGACACTGGCCGCGATCGGCCTCGCCTGCTCCGCGGCGACGTCGTTCCCTGCCATTGCCGCGGCGATGGCACTCATCGTGACGCTCGTCCTCTGGACGATCGATCGGGGCGCTCAGGCGGCAGGCCTGAGTGGCGGCTTCCTCGGCTGGCTGACCATGGCCACGCATCTGCAGAACCTGCTTCGCGGGCTGGTGGTCTCCAGCGATCTCATCTGGTTCGCACTGGCCATCGCCCTGTCACTGATCCTCGCCATCCGCCGACTCGGCGCCGACCGGGAGCGCCAGTAATGCGCCGCCTCGATCGCTGGCTCGTCCTGCTCGGCCTGCTGGTCGCCATCGGTTGCATCGGTTTCCTCAGCACTCGTCACACGTGGACGGCCGACTGGTCGCGAGGCGCGCGCGCCAGCCTCGCGCCGGAAAGTGTGGCCGTGCTCGACACACTGCACGGCCCGGTCGAGGTGGTCGGCTACCTCTCGCCCACCGGGCCACTGCGCGAGCAGATCGCCGCCGTCATCGAGCGCTATACGCGTGAAAAGAAAGATCTGACGCTGTCCTTCGTCGACCCCGACCTCGACCCGGCGGCCTCGCGCCAGCTCGGTATCGCCGGCGACGGCGCCCTGCTGGTGCGCTATCAGGGCCGCGAGCAGCGGGTCGAAAGCCCGATCAACGAACGCAACCTGTCGAATGCCCTGGAGCGGCTGGCCCGGGGCGGCGAACGCGTGGTCGCGTTCGTCACCGGCGACGGCGAACGCCAGCCCGACGGTCGCGCCAATGCGGACCTGGGCACGTTCATGACCCAGGTGGAGCGCCGCGGCATTCGTGCCGTACCGCTCAACTTCAGCCAGACGCGCGGGGTGCCGGATCACACCGACCTGGTCGTGCTCGCCAGCCCCACGAGTTCTCTTCCGGCGGACAGCGTCGCCGCGCTGGTCGACTACGTGCATGGCGGCGGCAACCTGCTCTGGCTCACCGAGCCGGGTAACGAAGACCTCGGCACCGGTCCGCTGGCCGACGTGCTCGGCGTGCGTGTGCTTCCGGGCGTCCTCGTCGACGGTCAGGGAAGCACCCTCAACGTCAACGATCCCCGGATGGTCGTGCTCGGCGACTACCCGTTCCACGCCATCACTCGCGGGTTCCGGGAAAGCACCCTTTTCCCGCAGGTATCGGGACTGGCCCAGGTCTCCGACCACGACTGGGCCGTGGTGCCTTTCCTGCGTTCGGGCGAGCGCAGCTGGACGGCCTTCGGCGGTATCGATAACGCCAGACCGTCGACGATCGCCTTCCACCCGGAAGCGGGTGAACTCAAGGGTCCGCTGGATTTCGGCTTCGCCCTGAACCGACTGTCACCCAGCCCCGATCGCAATGAGCAGCGCGCCGTCGTGATCGGCGATGGCGACTTCCTGTCCAACACGTACATCGGCAATGGCGGCAATCGCGCGCTCGGCGAACGCGTGCTCGACTGGCTCCTCGGCGACGACGTACTGGTCGACCTGCCGACGCGCGGTGCACCGGACCGGGTGATCTCGTTGTCGCAGGAAGGGCTCAACGCCATCAGCTTCGGCTTCCTCATCGCGTTGCCGGTGACGCTGCTCGGCCTCGGCGTCGGCATCGCCTGGCGCAGACGGAGACGCTGACGTGCGCACGCGACTGATCGGCCTGCTCGCCGTCCTCGCGCTGATCGTCGCGGTGGCCTGGCAATGGCGCGCGGATGAAAGCGATGCGCGCGCGCACCTGCTTACCGCGCTGGATCCGGACACGGTGAGCCATGTCGAGCTGACCCTGAAGGGGTCGCCTGCCCAGCGTTTCGAACGGCACGACGGTCAGTGGCTGACCGATGGCACCCGGATCGCCGATCAGGGCCGTGCCGACGAACTCGCCTCACTGGCCGCCACGCCGGTCGCAACGTGGAATCCAGCCTCGACGTTCGATGAGGCAAAAATCGGGCTGGCACCGCCGGTCGCCGTGCTGGTGCTCGACGGCGTCCGCGTCGAGTTCGGCGACATGGCCGCCCTGGGTAAGCAGCGCTACGCGAAAGTCGGCGACCGGATCGCCTTCGTACCCGCTCAGGCCCTGCCGCGCGCACCACGCACGGCCTCGCTGCCGACCCACGACTCACCGGCACCCTGACCGGCAGCGGTTGCCAGCCGCCGCGACAGCCCCCATCTTCGGCCCATGCCAGAACTTCCCGAAGTCGAAACCACCCGTCGCGGTATCGCACCTCACCTGGAAGGGCGTCGCGTGACGGGCGTCGTGCTGCGTCGACCCGACCTGCGCTGGCCGATTCCACCGGAAATCTCCTCGTTGCTGCCCGGGCAGGTCATCGAAGCGGTGGACCGACGCGCCAAATACCTGTTGCTGCGAACACAGGCGGGGACCGCCCTGTTCCATCTGGGCATGTCCGGCATGCTGCGCGTGCTTCCTCCCGACACGCCCGTGGGCAAACACGACCACGTCGACCTGATGCTCGAATCCGATCGCGTGCTGCGCTTTACCGACCCCCGCCGGTTTGGTGCGCTGCTGTGGCAGATGCCCGGCGAGACGCACGCCTTGCTCGAAGGTATCGGTCCGGAACCTCTGACCGACGCGTTCGACGGTGACGTGTTGTGGCGACTGTCCCGCGGCCGCAGCGCCGCGGTAAAGACCTTCATCATGGACAACGCGGTCGTGGTCGGCGTCGGCAACATCTACGCCAGCGAGGCGTTGTTCGCTGCGGGAATCGATCCGCGCCGCGCCGCCGGCAAGGTGTCACGCGAGCGCTACGCGAAGCTCGCCAGTGAGATCAAACGGATTCTCGCGTACGCCATCACACGAGGGGGCACCACCCTGCGCGATTTTCTCGCGCCGGATGGCGCCCCCGGATACTTCTTTCAGGAGTTGTTCGCTTACGGACGCGCCGGCGAGCCGTGCCGAACCTGCGCGACGCCGATCAAGGTCGTGACGCTCGGACAGCGAGCGTCGTTCTATTGCCCTACATGCCAGCATTAGAAAAGACGACAACGTTTCGAGCGTTTCGCGGACTCCGAAGCGCGTGGGCACGCCACTAGGCTGACAGTTATCCTACTGCGGCAGGGAATGCCCTCATGAAAAAACTGCTGTTCGCCGTGGCGACATCGATCGCTACACCGATGGCCCTTGCGGGCCCGACGGAAACCCTCGGCCTGGACGAACCGTTCGACCGCTACACGTGGCTGACCGCGCACAACGCCTTCACCAGCAACGGACTGATTCGGAATCAGCGGACCACGATCGCCGAGCAACTCGAGGCTGGCGTACGCGCGTTCATGCTCGACCTGCATCCGTTCGAGGGACGCGTGGCACTGTGTCATGCGAAGTGCACCTACGGCCCCGGCACCGAGCGGTTCGCCACGCTGCTGGAGGCGACCATCCTGCCCTACCTGGATACCCATCCGGAGGCGGTCATCACGCTCCAGCTCGAGGATTTCAGCACGCTGGCACAACTCAAAGCCGAGCTGCGACGTGTTCCCCGCCTGGGGAGCGTCACCTTCGATCCCACGACCTGGGATACCGAACGATGGCCGACCTATCGCGAGCTGATCAGCCGCGGCCAGCGCCTGTTGATCTTCAGCCTCAACGAAGCGAACAGCGGTGCGATCTTCACCGCGCACGGGACCGTACACATCATGCCGACCGTCCGCTACACCGTTGAGAACTACTGGAGCCTGGGCATGACGATGCTGACCCACGACCGCAGCTGCCGCAGCCGGTGGGATGCGGACGTACAGCCCCTCGACCGCACGTCCATCCCTGGCAAACCGGGCTGGCGACCGCTGTTCACCATGAATCACTTCCACGGTTTACCGGTCGCACACCACGCAGGTCACGACAACGCCTTTGAAGAGCTGCGTCGCCGTTACCTCGACTACTGCCTTCCGGCAGCGAAGCGCAAGCCCAACTACGTCGCCGTCGACTTCCACGACGAAGGCGATGCGCAGGCGTTCGTCGACTGGCTCAATCGGCTACCTGACGCGCGCTGAACCACGCTGACTCAGTCAGGCCAGCGCATCGCCGCATGCGAGTTGTTGAACAGCGGATCGCTCTCGTCACCGGAGAGAGCCACGGTCAGGCCACCTTTCACCCCATCGACCTCGACGGTCTGATCCTGCTCGAAATGCGCGCCCAGCGCCCCGAGGTCGACGAAGCGCTCGGACAAGGCGCCCGCGCGGTCGATGTCGCGATCGGGCACGTTGGTCAGGCTGATATCCGGACGACCGAACTTGCGCATGCCACGCGTACGGATCCACGAACGCCCCTTGGTTTCCTCAGGGCTGCAGAGAATCAGCACGTGATTCCGCGTCGGCGCGCCACCCTGGACCAGGTAGTGCTCGCGCCAGCCGGCGGCATCGAAAAGGGTCAGGATCTGCGGATCGACGACGGCCTTGCCACCGATGTCGGTCAGCGCGGCGACGACGCCGAGGGTGTCACGCAGGTAGTCGAGATTGTCGCGGTCCGGGAAGCGGCCGCGGATCGCCACCACATGCGGCGCCGCCTTGGCGGCGGCAAAGGCCTCGGGGCTATCTTCGCGCAGCAGGTCGCCGAGAGCGCCGGACAGCGGATAGCCCTCCCAGCGCGACAGCACGGCGTTCTGAAAACGCTGCAACTCCACACCTTCGGGCAGGCCCGGGCTGCCATAGCGGGCAGCGGGGATGGCGAGATCCTGCGGGAAAGCGCCGAAGACGAAGAAGAGCAGGACCGCCTCCTCGTTACTCGGCTGCCAATGGGGGCGCGGCCAGCTGGCGGCGGTGGTCGTCGTCTCGGTCACGCGGGCTTTCCTTCGTCGGAATCGGATTCGCCGAGCGGCAGCACGGATTGCTGCAGCTCGATACGGCCTTCACCACCGGTAATGCTCTTGAACTCGGCGCGGCTGACGGAGACATAGCGGTCGTTGCCGCCGATCTCAACCTGCGGCCCCTGGGTGACGGCGCGGCCGTGTTCATCCACGCGCACCACCATCGTCGCCTTCTTACCGGAATGGCAAATCGTCTTGATCTCTTCCAGGTTGTCCGCCCAGGCCAGCAGATACCGGCTGCCCTCGAACAGCTCACCCCGGAAGTCGGTGCGCAGCCCGTACGCCAGCACGGGAATGCCGAGGCGGTCGACCACGTCGGACAGCTGCCAGACCTGGTTCCTGCTCATGAACTGGGCCTCGTCCACCAGCACGCAGTGCAAGGGTCCACGCGCGGCGATATCGCGCTCGACCATGGCGAAGATGTCCTCTTCGCCGGCGAAACGCAGCGCCCGCGCCTGCAGGCCGATCCGCGAGGCGACGATGCCCTCGCCGTAACGGTTGTCCAGCGCCGGGGTCAGGATCAGCGTGCGCATTCCGCGCTCGTGGTAATTGTGCGCGCTCTGCAGCAGCGTCGTGGTCTTGCCGGCATTCATTGCCGAATAGTAGAAATACAGCTTGGCCATACGGGATCGGTCCGGAACGTGACCGGCCATGGTACCGCCAAGTGCCCGCCACGGCAGTCTCGCCGCCGTTGAGAGTGACGAGTCCGGGGTCCGCCGACCTCCGCACCTGATACCATCCCCGTCCTCGTTCGCCTGTCCTCTCCGGCCCGAATCCCGATGCTCAATCCGCAACAACACGCGGCCGTCGAGTACTGCGACGGTCCCCTTCTCGTGCTGGCCGGTGCCGGCTCGGGCAAGACACGCGTCATCACCGAAAAAATCTCGCACCTGATCTCGCGACGCCACCTGGCGGCCGAGAAGATCGCCGCCATCACCTTTACCAACAAGGCGGCGAAGGAAATGCGCGAGCGCGTAGGCAGGCTGATCTCCGAACAGTCGGCGAAGGCGCTCACCGTGTGCACGTTCCACGCACTGGGGCTGAAGTTCCTGCAGATCGAGCACGATCGCGCGCAGCTGCGTCGCGGCTTCTCCGTGCTCGACGCCGACGACAGCGCCAACATGATCAAGGAGCTTTCGCCCAAGGGCGTCAAGCCCGAGGTGATCCAGGGCATCCGCAACCTGGTGGGCAAGGCCAAGAACGGTGGCCTGACACCCGAAGAAGCCATGGCCTCGGCGCGCAGCCCGCGCGAGATCGAAGCGGCGACCATCTACGACCTGTACCAGCAGCGCCTGGCCGCCTTCAACGCGGTGGACTTCGACGACCTGATCCGCTTGCCTCTTCGCATCCTCGAGACGGACGACGAGGCGCGCGCGATCTGGCAGGAGCGCCTGCGCTACCTGCTGGTCGACGAATACCAGGACACCAACGACGCGCAGTATCGTCTGCTCAAGGCCATCGCCGGTCCCAAGGCACGCTTCACCTGCGTGGGCGACGACGACCAGAGCATCTACGCGTGGCGCGGCGCGAACCCCGAAAACATCGACCAGCTCGGGCGCGATTTTACCAACCTGCGCGTGATCAAGCTCGAACAGAACTACCGCTGCGCCAAGCGCATCCTGCGCGCGGCCAACCAGCTGATCGCCAACAACCCGCACGTCCACGAAAAGAAACTGTGGAGCGACCACGTCGAAGGCCCGCCCATCCGGGTACTGGAATGCAAGGACAACGACCACGAAGCGGAACGCATCGCCTCGATCGCCGCCAGCCTGCATGAAAAGTACAAAGACAAAGGCATCCGCTGGGATGACTTCTGCATCCTGTACCGCGGCAACTTTCAGGCGCGCGTGATCGAGAAGGCGCTGCGTCTCGCGCGCGTCCCGTATCACCTGAGCGGCGCACTGTCCTTCCTCGATCGCGCGGAAGTGAAGGATATCCTGTGCTACCTCCGCCTGCTGACCAACCCGACCGACGACGCCGCGTTTCTGCGCGTGGTCAACGTACCCAAGCGCGAGATCGGCGCCACGTCGCTCGAAAAGCTCGGCCAGATGGCGCAGGCACGCAATGCCTCGCTGCTGGACGCCGCGCGCAGTGACAGCGCACTGAAGAACATCGCGGCCCGCCCCGCTTCGGCACTGGCCAGCTTCGCCCGCCTGATGGACGAGTTACGCAGCCACGCCGTGCACGAAAGCGCGGCCGACCTCGTCAACACCGTCATCGAAAAGACGGGTTACGGCGCGCAGATCGCGGCATCCACCACGGACGAAGTGCTGCGCGAGCGCCGCCTCGGCAACCTTCGCGAACTGGTCGACTGGTTCCGCGCGATGGGCAAGGACGGCGGCCGCACCGGCGATATCGCCGCGCAGCTCGCACTGCTCAGCCACGCGGATCGCGACGACCCGGGCAATGCGTTGCGCATGATGACGCTGCATTCGGCGAAAGGCCTCGAGTTCCGTTTCGTCTTCATCGTCGGCTGCGAAGACGGCACGCTGCCTCACGAAGGCGCGATCGACGAAGGCCGTCTCGATGAGGAACGACGGTTGATGTATGTAGGCATCACACGCGCCAAGGAAATGCTGACGCTGTCGTTCTCGGCACGCTCGCGCAAGTACGGCGAGGTGCTGTCGAACGATCCGAGCCGCTTCCTCGACGAACTGCCCCAGGACGATCTGCACTGGGATGGCAAGGACCCGGATGCGGATGCCGAGGTGAAAAAAGAAGCGGCCGATACGCATATCGCGCGCATCAGGGCGATGCTGGCGGGCGGTGGATAACAACTGCGAATCCGGCAGGTCGTTCGAGGCGAAGCCGATGTACCGCGTGGATGGCTGCCAGATAACGTTAACCGGCGAACGCATGGAAGAAACGAAAGATGAAGACAGGTATTTTGCTAGCCCTGTGCATGACGGTTCTTACGTTTGGGACCTCCGCCTTCGACGCTGAAAGTCGTACGGCTCAGGCAATGCGCCGCAGTGCGCCGAAAGGAATCACAGAAGCGCTCTATGCGTGCGTTGATAACGCCGGCCTCGACCAGGCACTGCTTGGAAAATGCCTCGCATCGGAGCGAAGTATCCAGGACGCTCGTCTCAACAAGGCCTACGGGCAGTTGATGAGGAAGCTGGACGACAGAACCAGGGAGGCCGTCAAGGTAGCCGAGCGTGCATGGCTGGATTTCAACGTCAAAACGGTAGCTGCCGAGACTGCCATCGGCGGCACCAATCAGGTCGCCAATGTTGACGTAGCCAATGCCGAGCTATTCAGGTACTGCGAGCGCGCGAACGTTCTGGAAAATTATTTATTTTCCATCGGCGACTAGCTAGCCTCGGTTTCAGGGAAGGAGCGGATCAGATAAGCCGCTCCGCCTCCAGCTCGCTCTTCAGGTAGGCGTAGTAAATAGGAGCCGCCACAAGACCCGGAATGCCGAACGCCGCCTCGAACACCAGCATCGCGATCAGCAACTCCCACGTCCGCGCACGAATCTGCCCGCCGACGATCTTCGCGTTGAGGAAATATTCGAGCTTGTGGACGACCACGAGGAAGACCAGCGCCGCGACGCCCACCCAGAGTCCGACGGAGAGCGCCGCGACGACGATCAGCGTATTCGAAATCAGGTTGCCCGCGACGGGCAGCAACCCGACGACGAAGGTCACCGCCACCAGCGTTTTCGCCAGCGGCACATGGATGCCGAGAATCGGCAACGCCACCAGCAGGAACAACGCCGCGAGCGCCGTGTTGATCGCCGAGATCTTCAGCTGGGCGAAGATGATGTTGTGGAAGGCCTGAGCCAGGCGCATCGTGCGCGTCGAGAGTTCGAAGGCCAGGGGTTTGGCCGGACGGCCACCGGCCCCGTGCGATACGGCAACGATCGCACCCAGCACGAGACCGATCAGGATATGCGCCATGACACGCGCCGCGGTCGTGCCCACGAGCTTCAGGTCGCCCGCGTGCTCATGCGCCCATCCCATGCCTTGCGATCGGAAATCGTTGAAGCTGTCCGGCAGGCGGGTGGTCAGCCAGGCCGGCAGCTGCTCGTGCGCCTTGTCGAGCAAGGGCACCAGCTTGCTGTCCCACAGTTCCTGGGGATCGCCGATATCGCGCCGGTAGAAGCTGAGCGCCGCGAACACCAGCAGGATGATCGCCCCCACCACGATGATCGTGACGACACCCACGGCGATCGGGCGCGCACGCTCGCCGGGGATCACCCGTCGGATCAACGGCGTCAGCGCCTCGACGACCTCATAGACCAGCAGGCCGGCCAGGAGGGCCGAAACCAGGTGCAGCATCAGCACGCCCCACAACGCCAGCGCCGCGAGGACGTAGGTGGCGATGCGGACGGCGCGGGAATCTCCAGGCGTGCGGATCATACGGAACTCCTTGAACTGGCGGCGATTCCACCAGCAAGGAGATGAACGTCAGATCAAGCGTTCCGCTTCGAGTTCAGACTTGAGGTAGGCATAGAAGATGGGGGCCGCGACCACGCCGGGCAGGCCGAAGGCGGCCTCGAACATCAGCATGGCCACCAGCAGCTCCCAGGCGCGGGCCCGGATCTGGGTGCCGACGATACGCGCGTTGAGGAAGTACTCCAGCTTGTGGATGACGATCAGGAAGACCAGGGCACCCAGGCCGACGTAAAGGGACACGGACAGGCCGACGATGGTGATCGCCGTGTTGGACAGCAGGTTGCCGATCACCGGCAGCAGGCCGACGATGAAGGTGACGATGATCAGGGTCTTGGTCAGCGGCAGGTGCACACCGCACAACGGCAGGATGCAGAGCAGGTAGATCGCCGTGAACGCGGTGTTGACCAGGGATATCTTGATCTGCGCAAACACGATGTTGTGGAACGCGTCCGCCAGGCGCGCGCTGCGGAGCGACAGTTCGGCGGCGAACGGCCCCACCTGATGCGTGGGGCGGGTGCGGCTCAGCGCGACGATGGCGCCGAGGATCAGGCCGATGAGGATATGCACGAGTACGCGCGCCGCCTCCTTCCCTGCCAGCTGCAGTGTCACGGCGTGGGAGCGCGCCCAGTCCATCGCCGTGAAGCGCAGCGCTTCGACGCTGTCGGGAAGACGATCGACGATGGCCGCCGGCAACTGCTGGCGCGCCCGTTCGACGAGCGGCATCAGGCGATCCTGCCAGAGCTCCTGCGGGTTGCCGATCTCGTTGCGGAAGAAACTGATGCCGCCCAGGATCAGCAATGTGAGCAACCCCACCACGACCACGCCTATCACCGCGACGGCGAGCACGCGCGCACGGTCGCCGGGAAGGCGACGTCCCATGAGCGGCGCCGTGGATACGACCATTTCGTAGACGAGCAGGCCGGCAAGCAACGCCGGCAAGAGACGCAGCAGGAGAATGAGCAACAGCCCGACCGCGGCGGCGACGTAACTGGCGATGCGCACGGCGCGGGTCCGTGGGGTGGAAGCGTCCATGGACGACCTCGTCGTGTGTGAGACCGCAGTCTGTCAGTACGCGGGGCCACAGCGCCAGAGGCGTGCGCCTCGTCGTCAGGCTGTCGTAAACTCCGTGGAGAATCGCCGCCCCTCGGGTGCCGATACCCGATCCACAAGGGGTTTTCATGATGAAGTTCGCTCCGGTCGCGCTCGCGGCCGCTCTCGCTCTCGCGGGCTGCGCGCAGGCGCAGCGTCCCGCCGCGTCCACACCGACGGCGGTGTCGGCGCCTGCCGCCGCCGTCGAGGCACCGGCCACGGCCGGCGTCGCCGCCGACGACAATCTCAACGCGGTGGCCTGGTCCCAGCGCGCCAGCGAGCACGACTTCATCTACGTGCAGACGTTCCGCAATGCACAAGAGAAAATTCTCAAAGCGAAGCAGGATCCAAACTGGGACGCCCTGCCCCGGGACGACCGCGCGGTGCACCCCTCGCTCAAGGGCCTGAAGCCGGCCGTGATCCTCGACATCGACGAGACCGTGCTGGACAACTCACCCTATCAGGCGCGTCTCATCCGCTCCGGCGGTGAATTCAACGAGGCCGCCTGGGCCGACTGGTGCAGAGAAGCGGCCGCCCGTGCGCTGCCCGGCGCCGTGGAGTTCACCCGTTTCGCCGCGGACCACGGCGTCGCCGTCTTCTACGTGTCCAACCGTGCCAAGGATCTGGACGAGGCGACCCTGGCCAACCTGCGCTCGGCCGGCTTCCCGGTGGCCGGCAAGGCATCGTTCCTGGGCCTCGGGACGTTCGTCGAAGGCTGCGAGCAGGCCGGCAGCGAGAAGAGCTGCCGCCGTCAGCTGGTGGCAAAGAACTATCGCGTGCTGATGCAGTTCGGCGATCAGATCGGCGATTTCACCAGCATCCCCGGCAACAACGACGAAGGCCGGACCAGGGCCATGGCACCCTACACGGCATGGATCGGCGAACGCTGGTTCGTCTTGCCGAACCCGACCTATGGCTCGTGGGAGCCCGCTTTGTTCGACAACGACTACGATCTGCCCCGTGCCGAGCGCCGCCAGAAGAAGATCGACGCGCTTCGCATCAAGTAAAATCAGGCACTTAGATAGATGTTTGTGACGTATTGCTTTAGCAATGTCGTCCAACTATCATCCCTCTTGCCGAAACCCGTGGCGCCAAAAGCAATGCGGGCAAGGCCATTTCCCTTTCCGGCTTCGGGCTGGATAACCCCGTGAGACGATGAGTCTCCGGGGTTTTTTCTTGTACGCTCCCCGTCCCCGCTGTGCCGAGACGCGAGAAGCCCTCCCCTATGCGCCGCCCCCTCCTGCTCGTACCGGTCCTTCTGGCCCTGCTTGCGCTTGTCGCCGCCTGCGACAAGAAAAAAGCGGAAACGGCCGGCACGCCCGGCGGTGGCTCACCCGAAGACGCCACACGCGAGTCGCTCGCCCTGATCCGCGACGGCAAGTTCGACCTGTTCTGGAAGCACGCACTCCCGCCGGCCGACTTCGAAAATCTGCGCAAGGACTGGCCGCGTCGAAACGAAGCGGAGGCGCCGATGGATCCGGACGACCGCGCCAAGTTCGAGGCCGGTGTGAAACGCCTGACCGATCCGGACGCGGAGAAGAAACTGTTCGCCGACCTGCGTCCGACCCTCGTACGCTTCGATCGCGACTATAAAGACCAGATGCCCCTGATTTCCGGTGTGGGCCAGTCGATGGCGCTCACGGCGATCGATCAGGCCAAGGACCTCACCGTGCCGCAGAAGCGGCAGCTCCGGGAGGCGGTCAACGTCATCGCCCCGTGGACGCAGACGGTGGCCTGGGGCGATCAGGCCCGCGCGAAGGAAGCCATCGGCGTGTTGGTCGACACGGCTCGCAAGGCTGGCCTGTCCACGCCTGACGCGCTGCACCAGATGACGTTCGAGCAATCCATGGCGACATGGTCGACCGCCTGGTTCGGCTTCAAACGCCTGCTCGATGTCTATGGCCTGTCGGTCGACAAGAGCTTCGACTCCGTTAGCATCGATACGCTGGAAAACAGCGGTGGATCGGCGCACGTCACGATCACTTACACCTTGCTCGACAAGCCGATCCAGACCGACGCGACCCTCGTTCTGCTCGATGGGCGGTGGTACGACAGCGATCTGCTGCAGCGCGTCCGCGACGACCACGCGCGCCTTGCGCCGCCAGCGCCATCGGCCACCGCGCCTGCCCCGGCGAGCACGGCCGCTCCTCCCACGCGAAGCCCAGGCGCACCCGTCGCGGTCGCCCGGGGCCGCTGAAGCCGTACAATCCCACGATGTCAGAAATTCCGATGAGTGCGGATCCGCACGTCCATGTCGCCCGTTCGCCCTGGTGGTTCAAGCTGCTGGGGCGGCTTCTCGAACCCTGGGTGCGGATCAAACGCGAGCCCGCCGAACCCGCCGTGTTACTCAGGAGCGGGGCGGCCGTGTGTTACGCCATCGAGCGCGATGGCACCTCGGACGCGCTGATCCTGGAGCGCGCGTGCCGCGAGGCCGGCTTGCCGAGCCCGATGCAATTGCTCGATCTGCCGGGGCGCCGCCGTCGCTCGGTGTTCTCGCTCAGTCGCCGTCATGGCTGGCTGTTCGGTCGTACGGATGCCCGTGGTCCGAAGGAGCCCATCGGTCAGCTCATCCGGGCGATCGAAGACGATCCCTCGCGCGACATCCAGATCGTCCCCGTCTCCATCTACGTCGGTCGCGCGCCCAACCGTGAGAGCGGCTGGTTCAGCGTGCTTTTCGCCGAGAACTGGCTGGTCGTGGGACGTTTCCGGCGCATGCTGGCGCTGCTGCTCAACGGACGCGATACGGTGGTGCACTTTTCGGCGCCCGTATCGCTGCGCTCGGTGCTCGACGAATCGCGCGGTCTCACGCCGGAACGTCTGACGCGCAAGATCGCCCGCGTGCTGCGTACGCACTTCCGTCGCATCCGCGCGGCGGTCATCGGCCCCGATCTGTCGCATCGACGCACCGTCGTCGACGCCGTGCTCAACACCGAGCCGGTGCGCGACGCCATCGCCGCCACAGCGAGCAAGGAAAACATCACGCTGGCGAAAGCGCAGCGCCGCGCGCGGGATTTCGCCCTGGAGATCTCGGCCGACTACTCGCATCCCGTCGTGCGTTCGTCCTCGTTCCTGCTCGCGAACTTCTGGAACAAGCTCTACGACGGCATCGCCATGCACCACTTCGACAAGGCACGCGCCGCCGCGCCGGGTCATGAAGTGATCTACGTGCCCTGCCATCGCAGTCACACCGACTACCTGCTGCTTTCGTACCAGCTGCATCACTCCGGCGTCGTGCCGCCGCACATCGCTGCCGGCGTCAATCTCAACCTGCCCGTGGTCGGACCGATACTGCGTCGCGGCGGCGCGTTCTTCCTGCGTCGCAGCTTCAAGGGAAACGCACTTTATTCCGTGGTGTTCAACGAATACCTCGCGCAACTGGTCGATCGCGGCGTTCCGCTGGAATACTTCATCGAAGGCGGCCGCTCGCGTACCGGACGGCTGCTTGCCCCGCGCGCGGGCATGCTGGTGATGACGCTGCGGGCGTTCCTTCGTGCGCCGCGCCGCCCCGTGCTGTTCCAGCCGGTCTATATCGGTTACGAGAAGCTGATGGAGGGCAAGTCGTACATCGGCGAACTGTCCGGCAAGCCCAAGGAAAAGGAATCGCTGCTCGGACTGATCCGCGGACTCAAGGTGCTGCGTCAGCGCTATGGCCACGTCACGCTTAACTTCGGTGAGCCCATCGAACTCACCCCGATGCTCGATGCCGTCGCGCCCGACTGGCGCGCGACGACCGCGGATCCGGATGTCAAACCGGAATGGATGAACAGCGTGGTCGACGATCTCGCCGACCGCATCCAGATCAACATCAACCGCGCAGCGGACGTCAACCCGATCAACCTGCTTGCGCTCGCCTTGCTGGCGACGCCCAAGCACGCGATGGCGGAAAACGACCTGCTCGCGCAGCTCGAGCTGACCAAGGCGATGTTCATCGAACTGCCTTATTCGGATCGCGTCACGATCACGCCCATGAATCCACAGGGCATCATCGCGTACGGCGAGCAGATGGGCTGGATCCGTCGCGTCAGGCACCCGCTTGGCGACGTGCTGGTCACCGACGACGAGCAGGCGGTGCTGCTCTCCTACTTCCGCAACAACGTTCTTCACCTCAATGCGGCCGCCGCCTGGGTGGCGGCGTGCTTCCTCAACAACCGCCGCATGTCCCGTTCGTCGGTCATCCGGCTGGGCCGGATCATTTATCCGTTCATCCAGGGCGAGCTTTTCTTGCCCTGGGATCAGGACGGTTTCGCCACGCAGATCCAGGAAACGATCGAGTTCTTCGTGCGCCGCGGCATCCTCGAGTCCAGCGCCGAAGGCCGCGTGCTCGAACGCGGGCCCGGCCAGGACGACGGCTCCTATCAGCTGCGTGTCATCGCACGCAGCATGTTGCAGGCCTTCGAGCGTTACTACATCGCCATCGCCGCGCTGGTGAAGAACGGTCCGCACACGATGAGCTCGGGCGAACTCGAAACCGCGTGTACGCTTACCGCTCAGCGCCTCGGCCTGCTCAATGAGCTGTCCGCGCCGGAGTTCTTCGACAAGGCGTTGTTCCGTGGATTCATCCAGAAGCTGCGCGAGGTCAAGGTCGTATGGACCGACAACGCCGGCAAACTCGACTTCAGCGACGCGCTGGAAGACATGGTGCGTGACGCACGCGTCATCCTCGCTCGCGAGGTGCGCCATTCGATCCTGAAGATCACCCCCGGCGGCGAAAACGACCGCGATCTGGACGCCCGCCCGCCGAGCGATCCCGGCGAAACCACCGCCGAGTCGCTGCACGAGCGGCACGTGGCGAACGAAACGATCCGCCACCGGGAACATCCAGCGGAGTAAGCGCCGACACGCTGTCGCTCTCAATGGGGACAGATGTCGGCGGGCGGTCTGCTTAACCTTTGCTCGGGATTCCCCACGCAAAGGACGCACCATGGATACGACTCCGCCGCAGGCGCCGCCTGCCGTCGTCAGCAGCACCCAGCAGGAGGCCATCGATGCCCTCCAGCGCATGACAGACGCCCAGACATGGCTAGGCCGGCAGCAGGATGCGCTGCCGGCACTGCCCACGTCTCTCACGACCGAGAGCCGCGACGCCTACCTCGTCGGGCTGGACGCTTACTGGCGACAAGCCGTCGACGATGCGCCGGGAACGGCTCCCGTGACGCGTGTCGCCGCACTCGCCACCCGGCTTGCGGCGATCATGCGCGACGAAGCCATCGTTCGCCGTAGCGACGACACGCTGGGAGCGCTCGCCGTCGAGCTCGCCACGCGCTTCGCGCGCTCGGCCGACGGCCTGCCGCCGCCCGGCATGGAGGCGCGCTCGCTGCTCATCGGCGATGTCGCCTGTGCCGGTGCGGTTGTCCTGCTCGACAGCAACCATCCCGACACCGTTCTTCGCTTCCTGCCCGATCGCGGGTGGGACGCCTTCACCAGCCTCGAGCAACTGCACGCGCAGACCGAGACGATGATGCGCGAGCGGCTTGCCGCCCAGCGAAAACTTCCGGGATTGCGCGCCGACGACACGCAGCGCGTGATCGCCAACGGGCGGTTCGTCGGATCGGCCCCCATCGAGGGTCCCGTGTTCGATGCGATGGCGCAATCGCTAGTAGCCCTGCAGAAAAGTGAACTCACGGACGCGTGGCCATCGTCGACCGATGCTCCCACGCCGGCGGCGGTGGCCGACGAAACCTCGTCCGCGCTCGATCTGTCGGTAACGGTCGACGTCTTCGCCATCCTCGGCCAGCGCGAAACGCGCCTCGCGGTGGCGCTGAACGAGGAGCGCCTCGCCCGTGTGCCGGCGGACGTGGCACAGGGCTGGCGTGACGCCGTCAGCGCCTACCGCCACGCCAGCACGCTCTCCGGTGACGCCACGCGACAGGATGGCGAAGCACCGTCGACGCTGGCCACGTGGACGCGGACGGAGCTCGCGTCCGCGCTGGCTTCCCGCGGCTTCCCGATCGACCCCGACGATATCGGGATCGAAGCCTCCGGAAGCGAAGCGCTCACGGTCCCCGCGCTGGGGACCGCGCCAGCCGCCCCCGTTACGCGCATGAGCCTGGCCGCTTTCGCCTTGCGCAACACCGGCCACATCGATGCACGGCGCCTTCGTGTCGTCTCGACCGCCTTACCCGACGGGGTGCGAGCGCCCGACATCGCCACCATCAGGGATATCGCCCGCCGTCTCGATCTCGCTCCGCGTTATGAGGCTTATCTGCGCGCGCGCATGAGCGATCCCGCCGGACGCGCGTTCCGCCAGTCGACCATGCGTCTGCAGCAGGCGCGGATACGTGTCGAAGCGGCGTCCGCGCGCATGGCGACCTACCTTCGCGGCGAGACACCGGTCTTCCTCGACGACCACGAGGAACGCGGCTATCGCCTGGTGGAAGCCGTACTGGACGCTCCCTCCGCGGCGGCGCGCCGTCGCGTCGGCGGTCACCGTGTCACGGTGCGACAGCTGGTCTATCGCGGCGCCGCTGTCAGCGATGTGCTCATCATCGGCGTCCACGATCCGGCAAGTTCACCGCGCGTCGTGATCTACACCCCCGATGCACCCGATGGCCGGCCTTTTCACGAATTCAGCGACCGTGCGACGGCGGGACGGCAGCTGTTCTATGCCAAGGCGTTCGAGCAATACCTGTTGCAGCGGCTGCCGGCGGAATTCAGCGAGCCCGTGCCCCAGGGGGGCGGACGTCGGTTCCGCATCTCGGAAACGACCCGCCGTTCGCACTGGGTGCTTTCGGCCGCCGGTGACGGCCGTGGCACCCTTACCGAGGCCCGGTTCGAGGAACGCGACGTCGACGGCGACGTCCGTACCGCACTCTTCGACGCGGAGGTGGAACGCCAGGCCCGTGACGTCGCCTGGATCGGTCGCAGCACGGACCAGGCGGACAGGGAGTCGATCACCGACACGCTGGCGGTCGTTCTGCGTGCGTTTCGCGGCCCGGAAGCACTGGTCGAGGACTCGCTCAGCGCTGTCGGCCAGGCGCTGCGCGCCACCTGGCGTTTCTACGATAACGTCAAGGCGGGCGACCGCCACCAGGCATTCGTCGATTTTACGGAAGCCTATACCGCATCGCTGCATGTCGCCGGCTGGGGAGCGGGATTCGGCAAGGCGCTGCGTCCACGCCTGTCGCTGCGTCCGCCAGCAGGCGGGCTGCGCAGCCTGGATGCCGGCCTCCGCCTGACGGACACGCGTCAGCGGCTCGATCCTCGTTATGCGACCCGGGATATCGATCTCTCCGGCATACCGTCCGACGCTCTCGGCGTGCACCGGCTACACGGCCGGCGCTACATCCGCCAGCAGGAGTCCGTCTTCGAAATTCGCCATGACGCGGCCTCCGGTACGTGGCGGCTCGCCCGCCCGAATGCCCTCGACGCGGCGTTCGCAGGCCCGGCCATCGAGCCTCTGGCCTACGGCGGCTGGCGCCTGCGCACGGGCATGGGGCTACGGGGCGGCTGGGTGGACGACGCGGCATTCCCGCAACCCGCCTCGCGCGGCGTGACCGGCCAGGAACTTGCCGGTCTGAGCGACTTCCAGCGCTGGACGTTCGAGCAGTCGTTCGCACAACGGCTGCGCAGCGCGGGAGAAGCCAATCTGATCGTCTGGGATGTCACGTCGCAGCCGCACCCCCGCTTCGTCACGCTGCGCCAGCGGACGGCGTGGAACGACGCGCTCCGCACGGCCCGCGGCGCACCGACCGAGCCCCTGCCCCTCGGCGCGCAACCGGGCCCCGGCGCCTCGTGGCGCGTGCTGAATCCGGGCGAATGGCCGAACTCACTGTTTCACTACCCGGCGGGCTTTTACGGCGCCCTCGGCAACGGCTCGCAGGTGATTCCGCTGCAGGTGTCGCCGGGCACCGGGCTGCGCGGCCTGCCGGCGACACGCACACCGCCCGCGGCACGCGTCGCCGGGATGGCCACGGGCAACGTGCCGGGTGCGCGGTCACAGGAGTGGGTGGAAGTGCACCTGGACCGCTACCGGCACCGTCCGGGACCGAACGGCGGGCCGGCCATCCGGGTGATCGAGGATCGTCGTGGGGCGGAAATCACCTATGTGATCCAGCCCGACACGGGGTTCTCCATCAACTTCCTCGGCCTTGAGCCGGGCGACTTCACCGCGGGACGCCAGGCCTTGCCGTGACCGCGCCCGCCGCTTCCCGACGAGCCCTGCGCTCGCCGGGGGGCGGCAACCGGGGTACCATCGCCGCATGGAAAAGACCGATACCACCCACTTTGGTTTCCGCGACGTCCCTGTCGCCGACAAGCAGAGGCTCGTCGGCCAGGTGTTCACCTCGGTCGCCCGAAACTACGACCTGATGAACGACCTCATGTCGTTCGGCATCCACCGCCTGTGGAAGCGCCATTTCGTGGCGGTGAGCGGCGTGCGTCGTGGTGACCGCGTGCTCGATCTCGCGGGTGGCACGGGGGATATCGCCGCCCTGCTGAAACCCGTCGTGGGCGACGATGGTGAGGTGGTGGTCGGCGACATCAATGCGGCGATGCTCGGCGTCGGCCGCGATCGCCTCACCGATCGCGGACTCGTCTCCGGCTTGCGCTGGGCGCAAATGAATGCCGAGGCGCTGCCGTTTCCCGACAACAGCTTCGATGCGGTGACGATCGCTTTCGGCCTGCGCAATGTCACCGACAAGGACAAGGCGCTAGCGGACATGCATCGTATTCTCAAGCCCGGCGGCCGCGCGCTCGTGCTGGAATTTTCCAGGGTGCAGAGTCCCGTCCTCTCGAAACTCTACGACGTGCATTCGTTCCGCATCCTGCCCCGCCTGGGCAAGCTGTTCGCCAACGATGCCGACAGCTATCAGTACCTGGCGGAGTCGATTCGCAAACATCCCGACCAGGAAACCCTGAAAGGCATGATGCTGAAGGCCGGCTTCGGCCACGTGGAAGTTCGCAACCTGACGAACGGCATCGTCGCCATCCATCGCGCTTATAAGCTCTGAAAGCGCGGGGCTCGTTCTGACGAGGTTTATCCCGACGCGGTCGCTGTCGCAGCACTGACCGGAAGTCGGTGAGCACGGGGACATATCTCCGTAGGGCGACTGCCTAACCTTTGCGTGATATCCCACGCAAAGGACGCACATGGACATGACCCCGCCGCAGGCACCCCCTGCGATCGTCAGCGACGCCTCGCAGGCGAGCATCGACACCGTCGCCCGCCTCGACGCAATGCAGGCCTGGCTGATCGCGCAGCAGGATTCCCTGCCCGTACTTCCCGACGCTCCCGACGTGGATGGCAAGGCCGCGTTTCTCGGTGCCTTGCATGCGCACTGGCAGGCCCCGGTCGATGGTGCGCCCGCCATGGCTCCGGGAACGCGCGTGAGCGCTCTTGCGCAGCGCATGGCCGACGTGGCTCGCGACGACGGCGCCCTGCTACGCGACGACGGCACCCTGGACGCCGCGGCGGCGGACCTCGCCATGATCGCCTCGCGCGCAGGCGGAGCCCCGCTGCCCGCCTCTGTGACGATGAGCGAGCTGCTCGTCGGGGGCAGCGCCTATGCGGGCGCCTTCGTCGTAGAAGACGGCAGCCGGCCCGACCTCGTGCTCGCCTTCACGCCCGACCGTGGATGGGAACGCTTCGACGGTGTGGAATCGCTCCGGCAGGTGCTCGACCATCGCTTGCGCCAGGCACTCGCGTCGGGTCATGGCCTGGTCGCCGTCGACGACGCCTCGCCGCTCGTGCTCGGCGAGGGCGTGGCGGTAAGCGAACGTCCCCTGGGCGAACAACCCTTCGCGCGCCTCGCGGAACGCATCGTCGCGACCCAGGCCGGGAAGATCGGCAGCGCATGGGATCGGTTCGCCGCGGGCGACTGCGACGTCGCCGGTCTGGTGGACCATGTCACCGCGGCCTTGCGCCTGTCGTCCTACGTCGATGTTCACGCTGTGCTCGCTCAGCGGGACGTACGGCTCGCGGGAGCGATCGACGAGGCACGGCTGCGCGACGTTCCCGCCGCCGTGCGCGACGACTGGTATCGCGCCCGCGCCGATTACCGGAACACGATGCAGGGCATGGGCGAAGCGAGGCGCGGTGAAGGCATGACCGAGACCCTCTCGCTCGACGCCTTCGTTCGCGCGCAGCTCGCGGCGCGGCTCGTACCGCTGGGCATCACGGACGATCCATCCATCCTCTCGGTCACCATGGCGGACATGCCGACCGGCGATCCGATCGCCACGCTGTCCATGCTGTTCGGCGGAACGCAGGGGCGGAAGGTGCCGCTGGTCGCGCTGGCGTTGCGCAATATCGCGTCGCATGGCCTGTCCGTGGGCGCGGTCTCGCGCGACGACGGGCAGCCACTGTCCGTACCCCTGAACGGTGCGGCGCTCGCGACAATGATCCGCGAGCTCGACGCGGGGCGGCGCTACGCGGAGTACCTCGAATCGCGACTGCGTTCGACACCGGCCGGAGCGACGTCGCGCGATTTCGCGATCGCGTTGCAGCAGGCGCGGATGCGGTTCGAAGCCGCCGACGCGCGGATCGCCTATTACCGCCGGGACGAGCCGCGAAGCTTCTACGACGATCAGGGCGAGTTCGGCTACCGGCTGCTCGCCGCCGCGCTCGATGCGCCCACGCCAGGACGGCGCGCGAAGGTACTCGGTCACGACGTCGTCGTTCACCAGCTCACGTTCAAGGGCGTACCTCTATCGGACATGGTCTTCGTCGCCGCGCGTGACAGCCGTGCCTCGTCGCGTGTGGTTTTCTATACACCCGACGCGCCGGATGGTCGCACGTATCGCGAGTTCGCTTCGCGCGCCGAAGCGGCACGGGAATTCCTGCTCAATCCCACTTTCGAAAGCTACCTGCTCGACCGGCTTCCCGCGGAATTCGCGCAGACCGAGCAGAACGGCAGCCGGCGGTTCCGCATGAGCGACGGTTCGCGTCTGGCGAACTGGGTCTTGTCGCAGCAGGGAAATACGGGCCAGTCGCGCATGGACAGTCCCTTCGAAGAGCGTGAGATTCACGACGATTTCCTCAAGGCCATGTACGACGCCTCCGTCGATCACATGCTGCACGATGTGCGCGCGGGGTCCCGGACGACCGGCGAGGCCGATGCCGAGGGGCGCCAGGCCGTACTCGCGTCGCTCATGTCCGTCATCGGCTGGCAGGAACGCGCCGTCGCGCACACCGTGTCCAGCGTCGTGCAGTCGGTACCGCGCACGTTCCAGGCGTCCTGGCGCTTCTATGACAACGTCAAGGCGGGCGACTACTCGCAGGCTTACCTCGACATCGTCGATGGCTATACCTCGGCGCTGAACGTCATCGGCCTTCGTCCGGTGCTGCCACGCGTCGCCGGTGCGATGGTACGCGCACGGGCTTCGTCCACCCTGCTTACGCCGACGCGGCGAAGCATCACCCGGGCCGACGCCGTGTTCGAATCACGCTTCGAGGTCACCGTCGATCTGGCGGGAGCGACGCGCAGTTCGGAAGGTTTCCACGTGACGGGCGGGCGGCATTACCTGCGCCAGCATGACAAGGTCTACGGCGTCCGCTACGACCGCGAACACGCGACCTGGCGTCTCACGCGTGCGGGCGCACCCGATGCGAACTTCACGGGGCCGGCGATCGCCCGCTCGCCGGACGGTGTGTGGACGTATCGGCGCGACGTCGGCCTGCTCGGCGGCGCACCGCATGCGGTCACCCCGGAGATGCACGTGCTGCTGCGCAACCGAGGTCTTACCGATCCGGAGGTCGGCGCACTCAACCTGGCCCAGCGCGATATCCTCCTGCGCGAGCTGTCGCGGCTGGCCGGCGGCTCGGACGAGGCGGTCCAGGTGCTTCGCGGTACGGGAACCGCCGCAGTGCCGACAGGCGCCCACGCATCGACCTGGCGCGAAGCGCTGCGTCTTGCCCGTCACCTTCCCGGAGCCCCCATCAACCGCTCGCTCGTGGCGTCATCCCAACTCGTGCACGACCTCAGCGTGGGCACAGCACCCGCGAACATGGTGGTCGTTCCGCCGTCCGAGTGGCCGGCAACCGTGTGGTATTACCTGCCGCGCGATCAGGCGGACCTGTTCCGGGGCGCCGCCGTCTCGATACGCCAGCATCGGCTGTTCACGCACACCGGGATTCCCGTCTATTCACACTCGCCCCACACCGCGTTTCCCGGGATCGCCGGGGCCACGTACGGGTCGCTCAAGGGAGCGTGGCTGCGCATCGACCTGCGCGTGATCGCCACACGGCAGACCGGGTCGTTGCTGCCCCCGTTCGACCTGCTGCGGTACGGTATCGGCGATCCCGGAACCCTCACGATCCGGCCGAGACTGCCGACCGGCGCGCCGCGGGCGGCCCCGCCGAACGTATGGCTATGGGGGAACGAGTTCGAACTCGGCACCTGGCCGCGCCTTCCGCGCTGAAGGCCAACCCGTCGATCCGGTGCGTACGCGCCGGATCGATCCGGGCATGAATGGCATACTGGGTGCTTCCTTCCACCGGAATCCCGCAATGCGCCTGCTTCCCGTCCTTGCCCTGACCATGACGTTTCCCGTCGTGGCTTTCGCGGCCGACCCGCACTCGTACGCCCAGCCCGACGCCGTCCGCGTCACCCACCTGAATCTCGACCTGAAGCTCGACTTCGGCAAGCGCGAACTGGCCGGCGACGCCACGCTCGACCTGGACTGGAAAGATGCCAGGGCGAAGGATCTCGTACTCGACACGCGCGACCTCAAGATCGCCAGGGTCGACGCCGTCGATGCGAACGGCAAGACCTCTTCGCTGAAGTTCGCCCTCGCACCGCGCGACAAGGAACTGGGGTCGAAGCTGACGATCCAGGCACCGGCGCACCCCGCCAGCGTGCGTATCGCGTATACGACCGTGCCGGAGGCCTCGGGCCTGCAGTGGCTGACGCCCGAGCAGACCGCGGACAAGAAGCAGCCCTTCATGTTCTCGCAGTCGGAGTCCATCCACGCCCGCTCCTGGGTACCGCTACAGGACTCTCCCGCCATTCGCTTCACCTACGACGCGCACATCAGCGCACCGAAGGACGTGCGCGTGGTGATGAGCGCGATCAACGACGCGAAGCACCCGCTGAACGGCGACTTCCGGTTCGACCAGCCGCATCCGATCCCCTCGTACCTGCTGGCCATCGCGGCGGGCGACATCGCGGTGAAGGAAACCGGACCACGCAGCGCCGTTTATGCCGAACCCAGCATCGTCGGGAAGGCCGCGCACGAATTCGAAGACACCGAGAAACTGATCGCCACGACGGAGAAGCTGTACGGGCCGTATGCGTGGGGTCGCTACGATATCCTCGTGTTGCCGCCGTCCTTCCCCTTCGGCGGCATGGAAAACCCGAACATGACCTTCGCCACGCCGACGGTGCTCGTCGGTGACAAGAGTCTCGTCTCGCTGGTGTCGCATGAGCTGGCCCATTCGTGGTCGGGCAACCTGGTGACCAGCGCCGCGTGGCGCGACATCTGGCTCAACGAAGGTTTCACCACCTACGTACAGGGACGCATCACCGAGGCCGTTTACGGCAAGTCGCAGGCCGACGAGGAAGCCCTGCTTTCCGCTCGCGAACTCGAAAAGACGATCGGCGCCATGCCCGCCAACACCCAGAAGCTCACGCCGGACGTACGTGGCGTCGGCGCGGACGACTCCCTTTCCTCGGTCGCCTACGACAAGGGGTCGTGGTTCCTCCGCACCCTGGAACAGCGTTTCGGCCGCGACACCTTCGATGCCTATCTGAAGGGTTACTTCGCGCACTTCGCTTTCCAGAGCATCGACACCGACACGATGTTCGCGTATCTGAAGGCCAACCTGCTCGACAAGTACCCGGGCAAGATGAGCGAAGCCGAGGCACGCGCGTGGATCTGGCAGCCGGGCATTCCGAAGAACGCACCGCTGCCGACCTCCGCACGCTTCGACGGCATCGACAAGCAGCGGGACGCTTTCCTGGGCGGCACCCTGGCGGCGGACAAGCTCGAGGCGAAAACCTGGAATACCCAGGAATGGATGTACTTCCTGGATCGCATGCCGGACGTCCCGCCGCTGGCGAAGATGAAGGAGCTGGACGCCGCCTGGCATCTCACCGGTACGCCCAATGCCGAAATCGGCATGCGCTGGTATGCCCATGCGATCGCCGCCGGCGACAAGGACGTCTGGACCGCCGCGGCCGAACACATGACCCGGATTGGCCGCCTGTACCTGACGACGCCGGTCTATCGGGCGTTCGCGCGGACGCCGGAGGGTCTCGCATACGCGAAGGCAACCTACGCCAGGGCGAAGAGCGGCTACCACCCGATGACGCAGCAGGCGGTGGAGCGCATCCTCGCCGGGACGTCGAAAAAGAACTGACCGCAGGTTCCTGCGCGCCGCTCCGGCGGCCGCGGGGCTTGCATCCTGCTCCCACGCCCCGCATCTTGCGGGGCGTCCTTCGTTCCAGGCTTCCGATTTCATGGCAAAGACCCCCATCCCGGCCACCACCACGTCGCGCCCCCTCTGGCAGCGCCTGTTGCTGCGGCGACTCAAGTTCCTCATCGTCGTCGCGGCGGTGCTGGGCGTAGGGGCCGGAGGCGTCTACCTGTTCGCGCCATCCCTGTTGCTGAAGGCGGACGCCGCGCGTCTCGCGATGGCGGCACACATGGAGGAGAAGCAGGTCGTGGCGGGCGATACGACCTGGTCTTACTACGAGGGGGGAACCGGCCCCACCATCGTGCTGCTGCACGGCTTCGCCGCCAACAAGGAAACCTGGCTGGAAATGGCCAAGGGCCTGACCGATCACTTCCATGTCGTCGCACCGGACCTGCCCGGCTGGGGCGAATCGTCGCGCAACGACAACGGCGACTACGGCATTCCCGCACAGGCGGCACGTATCGAAGCGTTCGCGGCGGCGACGGGACTGCAGCATTTCCTGCTGGTTGGCCAGTCGATGGGCGGCGCGATCGCCGGTGTCTACGCAAGCGAACACCCGGACCGGGTCGCGAGCCTCGTGCTGATGAGTTCGCTCGGACTGACCTTCAAGGACAACGACTTCGTTCGTGACGTGAAGGCCGGCAAGAATCCGTTCCTGCTCAAGGACCGTGCCGACCTCGAAGCCCTCCTCGCGCGGATTTTCCTCAAGCCACCGCATATTCCGGGGCGTCTCGAGGACGCGATACTGGACCGTAACGCGAAGGACCACGAGTTCATCGCACGTACGTTCGCCCAGCTGAAAGACCCCGCGCAGGCCTACGCGCTCGATCCCGTCATCGGCACATTGCCCATGCCGGTGCTCGGCATGTGGTGCCGGGACGACAAGATCATCGACGTCTCCGCACTGGATACGCTGCGCAACGGTCTGAAGAGCTCGCCAGCCATCAGCGTGACGATCATGAATGGTTGCGGGCACATGCCGATGCTCGAAAAACCCGATGAGACGGCGCGGGTCATCACGGGTTTCGCGCTGGCGCATTGAGGTGGCTTGTCATCGCCAGCGAGCCTGGCGATTCAGTCCGCGACGTCGGCCACCAACCGGTCCAGCTGCATCTTCAATCCGCTGCCATGCGCGCGGAGCCAGTTCCGCTGTTCCTTCCAGTCCGGGAAAATGCCTTCGACCCAGTGCCAGAAGCGCGGCGAGTGATTGCGCACCTTCAGATGACACAATTCATGGACGAGCACATAGCGTAGTGCCGCGGGTGGCGCCAGCGCGAGGGCGAGATCCAGATTGATGCGATCGCGCGTATCCAGACTGCCCCAGAGACTTTTCAACGGGCGGATCTTCAAGGCGGTGGGCGCCGCGTTGATCATCGGGATATAGGCCGGCAGCCAGCGCGAGACGTCCTTTCGGATCTGTGCTTCGAAGTGGGTGGCAAGCAGGCCGCGAGCCACGAGCAACGCCCGCGTGTGCGGACGTGGAATGACAAGGGTGAGGCCGTCCGCCGTCTGATCCACGCGGGGATAGGGACCCTCGGCCCAGTCAAGCGCGATTTCTTCGCCGCGGAACGGGAACGTCGTCGGCACACCGACTTTCAGGCGCGGAAGCGGCTCGGCATCGAGGTGAAACTCGCCGAGTTTCTGCTCGAGCCAGTCGGCATGATGACGGAGAAAGGCCGTCATCTGCGCCGTGTGCGTACCGTTGGGATAGGTGAGGCGGGCACCCTTGGGGGTGACGGTCAGGCGCAGCCGACGCGCGCGCGGGTGCGCCGACTTGAGCACGCGGATCGTGCCTCCGGTCGGCGTCGACAGCTCCAGCCACTCACTTTCTTCCGATGCCATGTCGCGAGTCTCTTTTCGATCCCGACGAACATCCCACCAACCCATATCAATTCCTGCGACGCGGCGCCTGAATCACTCGGGGCGCGGCAACTTGAACCATTCTTCCAGCTTGCCGAGGAGTCGCGCGTACTCGCCTGCCATCAGGGCGAAATTCGCGTCCATCTCCGCGGCAGCCGATTCAGGGCTGTCGCCCTGCTCGTCCAGCACCACATCCGTGAACTTGATCTTACGCAGAATCAGGTCTTCACCGAGCACGAACGATATACGGTCGTCGAAGACCAGGCCGAGCTGAAACACCTGCTTACCCGTACGCAGATGCTCACGGATCTCATCGGTGTCGAGATCCTGTCGCCGGCAGCGCGCGATGGCGCCGGAGGCGGTGGCCGGGTCGCGCAGTTCGCATTCGTCGCCAAGAGCCAGACCTGCCGGCAATTCTCCGGTGGCCACCCAGTGAGTCATGAGGATGCGCGGCGATTCCTCCGGCGCCAGCGTCACGGCCGGAAAGCTGCCCAGCGCCTCACGGATCTGGCTGAGCGTGTTCTCAGCCGACTTGCGACTGGAGGTGTCCATGACCAGCCAGCCGTGCTTCTTGTCGGCATAAGCGGACATACGCGACGTACGCACGAAGGCGCGCGGCAGCAGCTCGTTCATGACGTCGTCTTTCATGCGCTTACGCTCGCGACCGCTGACCTTGCGGCCCTCTTCGTCGACGATCTTCTGCACGCGGTTGGCCAGCTCGTCGTTCACCACGGACGTCGGCAGGAGCTTGTCTTCGCCGGCGACGGTGACCATCGTGTTGCTGGCGACGGAATGGGTCAGTGCTTCTTCCTTGCGGCCGAGCGGGGAGATAAAGCCGCGCGTCGACATTTCCATCGGACCCACGGAACGAAGGCGGTGCTCGGGCAGCACCTCGTCGAGGCGCTGGAGGTCGGCGGCGACCGGCTCGGAGAAACGGAACAGTGTCAGGTTGCGATAGAACATGGATCGACGATTCTCTTGCGAATGAGGGACCGCGGCGGGCGCGAGGCGCCGCCGGCGTAGGAGCGCGGAATGACGGTCAGACGACCTGGGCGATCGCGGAAGCGACGCGGTCCAGATTGCCGTCGTTGAGCGCGGCGACGCAGATACGGCCGGTACCGACGGCGTAGATGCCGAACTCGATGCGCAGGCGATCGACCTGTGCCGACGAAAGACCGGAATAGGAGAACATGCCGCGCTGTGCTTCGATGAAGCCGAAGTCGCCGTGCTTCGCCAGTCGCTCGACCAGGCCACGACGCATGGCGCGGATGCGATCGCGCATCTCGCCCAGCTCGGTTTCCCACTGCGCGCGCAGCTCGGCGTGGTTGAGCACCGCCGAGACGACGGCGGCACCGTGGGTCGGGGGGTTGGAATAGTTGGTGCGGATGACGCGCTTGAGCTGCGACTGCACGCGAACGGCTTCGTCATGCGAACCGGTCACGATGGACAAGGCACCCACGCGTTCGCCGTACAGCGAGAACGACTTCGAAAACGAGCTCGCAACGAAGAACGGCAGGCCGGCATCGGCGAAGAGGCGCACCGCGATGGCGTCGGCTTCGATACCGTCGCCGAAGCCCTGATAGGCGATGTCGAGGAACGGCACGAGGTCGTGCTTGCGCACGGCCTCGATCACGCGCACCCAGTCCGCCTCAACGAGGTCCACACCGGTCGGGTTGTGGCAGCAGGCGTGCAGGACGACGATGGCGCCCCTGGGCAGCTTCGCGAGGCCGCCGAGCATGGCGTCGACGTCGACACCGTGCGTCGCGGCGTCGTAATACGGGTAGTCGACGACCTCAAAGCCCGCTCCTTCGAACAGCGCGCGGTGGTTTTCCCAGCTGGGGTTGCTGATGGCCACGGGCACCGACGGGTTCAGGCGCTTGAGGAAGTCGGCGCCGACTTTCAGAGCGCCGGTGCCGCCCAAAGCCTGGGCCGTGACGACGCGGCGATCGGCAAGCAGCGGGGAGGCGGCACCGAACAGAAGGTTCTGTACGGCGCTGTCGTAGAGGGCGATGCC
Source organism: Dyella sp. 333MFSha (assembly GCF_900102405.1). Lineage (NCBI taxonomy): Bacteria > Pseudomonadati > Pseudomonadota > Gammaproteobacteria > Lysobacterales > Rhodanobacteraceae > Dyella > Dyella sp. 333MFSha. The sequence continues at coordinate 729,291 of NZ_FNBR01000002.1, forward strand.
GTCGATGGGCAGGTAACCGCGCGGCAACTGCGCCTCGAGGCGGGCTTTTTCGGCCTCACGCACGGCGCGCAGGAGCGGCACATGGCCGTTGGCGTCGTAGTACACGCCAACGCCAAGGTTGACCTTGTCGGTGCGGGTGTCTGCGCCGAACGCTTCGTTGAGGCCGAGGATCGGATCGCGCGGTGCGAGTTCGACAGAAGAGAAGAGAGTCATGGTCGGCAGGCCTTGAAGCGGGTAGAGGAAATGATCAGTCGTTATCGTCACCGGCGTCGCCGCCGGTCAGCCAGGCATGTGCGTCGGCGCGTGCCGCGCCTTCGCGTGCGCCCAGCGCCGCGAAGTCGAACAGGCTACGGTCCGTCAGCTGTGAGGGCGCGATATTGCCCATCGCCCGGAAAATCGTTTCGCTGCGGCCGGGATGGGACTTCTCCCATTCCTGCAGCATGCGTTTGACCACCTTACGCTGCATGTTCTCCTGCGAACCGCACAGGTTGCAGGGAATGATGGGAAACGCGCGGGCCTCGGCGTAAGTCTCGATGTCATCCTCGCGGCAGTACGCAAGCGGGCGGATGACGACATGGCGACCGTCGTCCGAGAGGAGCTTCGGCGGCATGGCCTTGAGGCTGCCCTGGTAGAACATGTTCAGGAAGAACGTCCCCAGGATGTCGTCGCGATGGTGACCGAGCGCGATCTTGGTGATCCCGTTGTCCGACGCCCACTGGTACAGCGCTCCCCGCCGCATGCGCGAGCAGAGGCTGCACATGGTCTTGCCCTGCGGAATCACACGGGTGACGACGCTGTACGTGTCCTGCTCGATGACGTGGAACGGCACGCCCCGCCCTGTCAGGTACTCCGGCAGCACGTGCGCGGGAAAATCCGGCTGCTTCTGGTCGAGATTGACCGCGATCAGTTCGAACCGGACGGGTGCCTTCGCCTGCAGCGACAGCAGCATGTCCAGCATCGTGTAGGAGTCCTTGCCGCCGGAGAGGCAGACCATGATGCGGTCGCCGTCCTCGATCATGCCGAAGTCGGCGATCGCCTGGCCGACCTGGCGACGCAGGCGTTTGGCCAGCTTGCCGGCTTCGTAGCTCTGCTTGCGTGTGGCGTCGGGCGTGGCGGACATGCTCAGGCGGTATTCGGAGGGGACGGCCCCCTATTGTAGCCGCTGCGGGACCCCGCGCCCGGGGTTACAATCGTCGCTCCCCTCCTCGCCCGGCCCAACGCCATGCAGGTCCAGGATCCTCACGAGCTCCAGCAGCGCCTCGCCGAACTGAAGGTCGAGCATCGCGACCTCGACGCCGCCATCGACCATCTGGCCGCCGCCATCAGCCGCGACGAGCTCCAGCTGACCCGCCTGAAAAAGCGTAAGTTGCTGCTGAAGGACACCATTTCCCGTATCGAAAGCCGGCTCATCCCGGATCTGGACGCCTGAAGGACGCCGATGGACCCCGTTCGCCTGGAAAACCCCTACGTCAGCCTCGAGCCGCTGCAACTGGCCCATATCGAGCCGCTGGAGCGCGCGGCGGCGGACGGTGACCTCTGGAACCTCTGGTTCACCTCGGTGCCCGCCCCGGGCCGGATGACCGACTACGTCGAAGCGGCGCTGCGCGGCCAGGAAGAAGGCCGGATGTCTCCCTGGGCGATCCGCGAGAATGCCTCCGGCGAGATCGTCGGCAGCACGCGCTACTACGACATCGTGAACGATCCGTCCCGGCTGGCCATCGGCTACACCTGGTACGCCCGGCGCTGGCAGCGCAGCCATGTGAACACGGCAAGCAAGCACCTCCTGCTGTCCAACGCCTTCCAGAACGTCGGCGCCGTGGCCGTCGAATTCCACACGGATGCCTACAACCAGGATTCTCAGCGAGCTATCGAGAAGCTGGGGGCCAGGCGTGAGGGCGTGCTTCGGGCCCATAAGCGTCGTCCCGACGGATCGCTGCGTGACACCGTCTGCTACAGCATCCTCGCCACCGAGTGGCCGGATGTGGACAAGTGGCTGCAGTTGCGGCTCGCGCGGCTGGCTCCGCCGCAGGCCTGAGGGACCGCGGCGCTCAGCGCGCCGCCACCGCCTCCGGGTGCGACGGCCGCACGATCAGCGTCGCCGTCATGCCCGCCGACAACACCACGCCCGCCGGCAGGTGGTCGCTGTCGATCCGCACCCGGACCGGCACGCGCTGCGCCAGGCGCACCCAGTTGAAGGTCGGATTCACATCGGCCAGCAGGTCGCTTCCGGTCGGGTTGTCGGCGTCGGTGATGCCGCGGGCGATGCTCTCGACGGTGCCCTTCAGGCGCGCACCACCGCTCATCAGGCGGATATCCACCGGATCGCCGATGCGCAGGCCCGGCAACTTGGTTTCTTCGAAGTAGCCGTAGATCCAGTAGGAATGGCTGTCGATCAGGGCGAGGCGGGCCGTGCCGGCACTGGCGTAGTCGCCGACGCGGACGTCGAGATTGGTGACGAAGCCATCCACCGGCGCGCGCACCTCCGTGCGGTCGAGATTGAGCTGTGCGGAAGCGAGTTCGACCTGAGCCTGCGCAACGGCGGCCAGTGACTGCTGCTGCGCCGCACTGGCCTGCTTCGTGCTGGCCTGCGCCTGCTGCCAGCCTGCCTTCGCGGCATTGGCGGCGGCCATGGCGTTAGCCTTGTCTTCCGCCGAGATCACGTTGTTGATCAGTTTCTGGCGGCGCTCGGACTGCGCCTCGTACATCTCGAAATTGGAGCGGCTCTGCAACGCGCCAGCCTGGGCCGCGTTGATGCTCGCCCCCGCGGCGCGCGCCGCCGCCTCGGCGGCATTGAGGTTGGCCTCGGCCTGCGCGACAGCGTTGAGGTAGCGCGCCTTGTCGACGACGAAGAGCAGGTCGCCCTTCTTCACCGTCTGGTTGTCGATGACCTTGACGTCCGTCACCAGTCCGGCGACGTCGGGAGCGATACGGACGATCTCCGCCCGCACGCGCCCGTCACGCGTCCATGGCGAATACATGTAGTGCTTCCACATGGCATGTCCGACGAAGGCGGCGATGACCACGACGACCGCGGTAACGGCGAAACGAATGATGCTGGCGAGTTTCATGAGGGTTCCACTCAGAACATGAACAGCGCGAAGGCGCCGAAGACACAGACGAAGACAGCGAGACGAAACAGCGGCGGGTGCCACACGAGCCGGTACAACCCCAGGCGACCCGCAATACCGTCCAGCAGCCACAACAGCAGCAGCGCCAGGACGAAGAAGACGAGCAGGCCGGGAACGAGCGCGTCGCCGAGTGCGATTTCACGAGGCATGAGCGATGTCCTTGGTGAGCGGGGCGTCTGGCATATAGGCGGCGAGGACGGATTCGCCATCGAGCAGCGCCATGCGGACGAGATGGAGGTGTTCGAGCAGATGAGCGACACCCTCATGCTCACCCACGCTGGCGATGGCGGTCGCGACGGCGTCGCGCGCCAGCAGGTAGCCGGCCGCATCGGGCTTCTCGTAGAAGCGCGCCAGCGTGCGCAAGGCGTCGTCGAGATAAGGACGAAGCGTCGGCGGCACATCCCCGCGCGCCATGTCGTGACGGAGTTCGATCAGCGCGCGACCGGTCTCGTGGACCGCGAGGGCCCAGGCGATCAGGGACCGCGAGTCCGCACTGCCCGGCTGGGTCTGCGCGACGACCTGGCTGACCAGATCGTAGTTGACGCTTTCGAACCGATGGCGAAGGCCCGGCAGCGGCGCTTCGGCGGCAAGCGCGACCTGCCCGCGCAGACGGGCCAGCTGGCGCCGGCGCAGCCACGCGCTGCCGATGGCCGGCGGAATCACGACGAACGAGACGGCGGCGGCGCCAAGTCCCACGACCTGGGCGATGGCGTCATTGATGAAGTGAGCGGGATCGTAAACCTGCACGTTCTTCAGCGAGAGGATGTAGGCGAAGCCCATCGCCCAGCCGAGTCCATAGAACGCGAGACGCTGCGTCATCATCATGACCAGCCCGAGGGCCAGGAAAGGTGCGACGCACACGACGAGCAGCCCATACCCGTCGACCTGGGTCAGCAGGAGAAACTCGCAGATAAATCCGACCGCCATTCCCGACAGATAGCCGAGCATGACCTGCCAGGTCACGCGCGTCGGATTGGGAATCGTGGCGAAGAGGCCCGCGAAGACCGTCGCCAGCAGCATCGCGCTCGAGCCCAGCGGCCATGCGCTGTAGATCCAGAACGCACCGAGCACGAGCATCGTCAGCGTCGTGCGAAACGTGGCAAGGCCCGCACCGAGGAAGTCGTTGCCGCGATCGAAGCGCACGCGCTCGGCGGAGCCGGCGATCACCCGCGGCGTCTGCAGCGACGCCGCGGCGTCGACGTAACCGTGCAGCTCATCGACGAAGCGGGTCAGCAGCGAGGCGCCCGTATCGAAGTCACGCACGTCCTGTGAGTCGGACAAGGACGCGCGCAGGCCCGGAACCGATGCGCGCATCGTGTCACGCGCCGACACCAGCCTGGGCAGCAGGACACGGGCGGCGGCGCCGGCCTCGATGGGTGCATCGAGTGCCTCACCGATGGGCGCGTAAAGCCGGATGAGCGTATCCGCGGCGAGATCGCGCTGCGCGCGCTTCAGCCGGTTGATCAGGTGATGCAGCGACTGGAAGCTGGTCGACGCGGCCATGAAGCGCTGGTTGAAAAGACGCAGGTGATTGCTGCGCGCACGCGCTTCGGCGTCCTCGAAAATCACCGAGCTGCGCAGGTCTTCGAGCGTCACGGCGGCGCGCACGAAACGCAGGTGCGCTTTCTCCATGGTGTCACGGGCGATGCTTCCCCCCGTGCTGTCGCGGACGAAGCCGACGAAGCTCGCGAACTGCTCGCGGGCCGCGCGACGCAGGACGTCACGCATGCGACTCGGAAAAACGATGTCGTTGACCAGGCCACTGACCATCAGGCCGAGCAGCACCTCGCTGATCCGAGCCCACGAAGAGTCGAAGACGCCGGGCGGATTGTCGATGACGGGAATGGCGACGATGGCCGCCGTGTAACCGCCCAGTACGAACGCGTACGACTTGAAGTTACGGTACAGCGTGGCACCGCCGGCACAGACGCCGATCCACAGCGACAGCGCGAGAAGGAAGAGGTCGCGCTCCTGCGGGAAGGCGGCCACGATGGCGATCGCCGCCGTGGCGCCCGCGAGGGTGCCGATCGCACGATAGAAGCTCTTGGCCAGCACCATGCCCGACTGGCGGTTGGCGACGATGACCGTGGTCAGCATCGCTGTCGAAGGCGCCGGCAGGTCGAGTCGCATGGCGAGCCAGCCCGTCAGGAAAAAGGCGATCAGCGTCTTGACCACGAACAGCCAGACGTTGACCTCCTCGCGCAGCGTCTCGACGACGATCTGGCGGGTGCCGGGGGTGGCGTTTTGTAGGCCGGTGGCAGACATGGCGCGCCCTGGTTATTCCCCGAATCCAGCCAGCATCTTCTTCAGCAGGCCTTCCAGCAGCGCCTGTTCCGATGGCTGCAGATTACGGGTCTGCCGATGAAGCAGCGTGACGATATCCGGCAGGAAGCTCTCGATCAGTTCGAGGCCCTCGGGCGTCAGGGTCAGGGTCACCTTGCGGCGATCCTCGTCGCTGCCAGTCCGCACGATGTAGCCCTTGTCGCAGAGCTGGGTCGTCAGCCGGGTGATGTTGGCCGACTTCTCCCCGGCGGCCTCGGCCAGCTGCGACGGATTCATCGCGCTGTCCGGCGAACCGTAGAGCATCATCAGGATGTTGTACTCGGGATGGTTCAGCCCGAACGGCTTCGTCACGGCGTTGGCCTCGTCGTGCACTTCCTTGTAGATGTGCTTGATGAGGCGAACGAGCACGGCCGGCTCCCGCGGAAACGCCGGATACTTGGCGCGGGTGACGTCGAGGCGTGCTTCGGTGGGGGCGAAATCGCTCATGGGGTGTCCCGTCTTCGGTTACCCCATAAGTATATAGTTCATTTCTGTATTATCAATAGGTGTAATTTATCCGGAAGAAATCGCGGTGCGTACCGACAGGTGGCGGACTCGCTGCGGCTCGCTGCTGCCGGGCGGATGGACGGACGACATCGGCAAGGATGGAGCGGGTCGACAACTTTGCACGCAGAAGGCTGCATCGATCGGCAAAGAAACGTCTACGCTCAACGCAATGCCTCGGCGAGCCGCAACAACAGCGCCGCGACCGCCTGGGGATCCTCCGGTGCCGACGCATCGCGCAAACGTCTTTCCGCGTCGGCCACGATGCCCGACGCGGCGTCCAGTGCATCGAGTCCCGCGGCGGTGAGCTCGGTTTTCTGCACCCGTCCGTGGTCGGGATCGGCCGTGCGCACGATGAGGTCCGCGCGTTCCAGCGCGACCAGGATGCCTTGCATCGTCTGTGGCGTCACAAAGGCGCGCCGTGCGAGCGTCGCGTTCGACGCACCCGCTTCGTTCTTCAGATAGGTAAGCACGGCGTATTGCGGCGTCGTCAGTCCGATCTCCCGCAGACCGGCATCCATCCTCGTTCGCAGCGACTGCTGGGCCATTTTCAACGCGTAGCCGACGGTCGCGTAGGGATCGCTCATGTCGGGTCGCGATGCACGGCTAGTCATATCAGGGCCCTTACATTAGTATCAGCACACTGATATCTTAACCCAACTCAGGCACAGGAGAGATTGTCATGCCCCATCTGACCGGCCCCGACTTCGTCGGCATTCAAACCCATGATCTCGATGCGGCACGGGCTTTCTACACCGATGTCGTGGGGCTGAAGGTCGCAGCCCAAAGCCCTCCCGGCGCCGTGGTCTTCGATACCCGACCCATTCCGTTCGCCGTGCGCACGCCTGTCGCCGAGCTCAGCCGAAACGACAACCTCGGTGAGGGCGTCGCTCTCTGGTTCGGATGCGACGATGCCGATGCGCTGCACGATCATCTCGTCGGGCACGGGACGCCCATTGTGTTCGCACCGAAAGATGGCCCTTTCGGCCGCTACTTCGCCTTTGTCGATCCGTTCGGTTACACGATCACGGCGCATACCGTCGCGCACTCCGGCGGCTGAGCAAGAGCGACGCCCTCATCCCGCCCGTGTCGCCACCACAGGCGGGACCGCCGCCGCGCGCAGGGCCGGGCCCAACACGGCCAACTGCCCGAGCAGCCAAAGCGTCGCGCCACCCACCGCCAGGTACCACGGCGGCAACAAGGGCACTTCGTAGAAGTGCATGAGCGTGAGGCTGGCAGCGTAAGCCAGCAGCACGCCTGCGCCGATGCCCATGCTTACGATGAAGAAGTTTTCCAGCTGGAAGTACTGGACGATGTCGCGACGGGACGCGCCGATCGCCCGGCGGATGCCGATCTGCTTGCGTCGCCGCTGCACCCAGAAGCTCGCCAGGCCGACGATGCCCAGCGCCGTCACCAGCAAAAGAGTCACGATGATACCGACGAGGAGACTCATCATCGCCCTGTCGTTGGCGAAGTGGGCGGCGCGCAACGCCGGCAGCGAGTCGCTGTTCTCGCGGATCAGCACGGCATCCGGCGCCAGTGCGGTCACCGCCTCGCGCGCCTTATGCATCACGGCGGGTAGATCGCCCGGCTTCGCGCGAATCACGTAAGTGCCGGCCAGCGTGGGCCCGGCAAGCGACGGCGCGAACACCGACCAGTCCGTTTCCTCCGGCCCCGTGGAACCGGGCCTGGCGATGGAGAGGTGTTCCATGACGCCGATGACACGGAAGTGGTTCTTGTCGACGAAGATCTCCTTGCCCAAGGGACTCACCCCAGGCCACATGTGATCGGCGGCGGCGCGTGTAATCAGCACATTCGCCTGGGAGGGAAAGAAGTCGCCCACCGGGCGGTAGTCCTCGGCGCCGGGCGCGCGTCCTTCGACGATGCGTATCCCCAGTGCCTCCAGCGTGCCGGGGGTGCCCAGATAAACGTCGACGACGCCACCCTCGCGCTGCCCCGCGGCGTCCAGCGTCACGCCTACGGTTCCCGCGCCGTGACTGAAGGGCACCGTGTTCACCACGTTGACCGCCGTCACCCCGGGGATGGCACGAAGCCCGGCCACCATCCGCGCGTTGAGGTCATTGGCGCGTCCCGGTTCGAAACCCGACAGATACAACGTGCCGAGCGAAGCCTCGTCGATACCGGTCACCAGCTGCATGGCTTGCCAGCGTGCCGCGATCAGCGAGCACGCATTGCACATGACGGCGCAGGCAAGCGCGATCTGCAGCACGATGAGCGTGGTGGCGAGGCGGTGATGCCGGAGTGCGGCGAAGATGGGGTGCGTCCGCATGGCGATCGTCCTTACAGCGTCTTCAGGTGCAGCGCGGGGGCGACCCGACCGGCACGGATGGCGGGTAGCGCGCCCGCCAGCAAGCTGGTCGTCACGGCGAGAACGAACGTCGTCATGAACATCGATGCATCGAGTCGGACCATATCCGCATATGGCACAGGTTGCTGGCGCACGAGCCACAGGCCGGCCAGGGTGAACAACCAGCCGAGCAGACCGCCGGCGATGCCGATGACGCCGGTCTCGACGAGGCACTGCATGACGACCGCCCCGCGCGTGGCCCCCAGCGCCCGACGCACACTGAAGTCCGCGCCACGGCGAAGGAACTTCGCGAGCAACAGGCCGACCGTGTTGCACAGGCAGATGGCGAGGAAGGCGAACGCAAGCCATACCTGCAAGCGTACGTCACCGGGTACGACACGATTGCTCGTCATCCATTCCATCAGCGATGGCACGGCTGTCAGGTCGTGACGGAAGCGACCTTGCGCCTTCTGTTGCGCGGCATAGTCGGCCACGAAGCGGCGATACGCCGCGACTTTCGCATCGTCCTGCAGCCGCACCCACAACCTCACCCAAAGACACGGCGCATTCTGCAGATGGCCCGGTGACGGAGGAAGTTGCCAGCACGTGAACTGGACGAAATTGCCGTCGTTGATTTCGAGGCCGGACTGGAAGGGCGTCATTACGTCCTCGATCTTCCCGTAGAAGTCGGCTGTGTCGCCATGCGCCATGCGGCCGCCATAGACGTCGTAAAAGAGCGGCGACGGACGCCAGGGTTTCAGCACACCCACGATGCGAACGTCGCTGTCGCGCAGGCGGATGATCTTGCCGATACTGTTTTCGCCTCGGAAGAGCCTGTGGTTCAGATCGGACGAGATCACGGCGACCCGAGCGTGCTTCTCGTCATCCTCCGCCGTCCAGGCGCCACCATATTCAAAGGGCGCCGCGAACATGGTGAAGAAGTCCGCATGAGTCGACAGCATGCTCAGCAGCAGTGGCGGCGATGTCGACGCCGGGACATGGACCTTGATCGTGCTTCCGACCAGAAGTGCCTGCTGATCCGCGCGCTTCGCCTTCCACAGATCCATCGCGGAGCGGTCGTCCATCACTTCGCTGGGATGCGTGGGCGTTGCATCCTGGGGATACGGCGTGACCTGCACGTAATGGAGATGCTCGCTTCGACCCGGAAGCGGATCCCCTGAGAGCAGATGCATCACGGTCAGCGTGGTCATGCTGGTGCCGATACCCACCGCGATGGCCAGCACCATCAGGCCCGTCAGTACGGGATTGCGCCTGAGGCTGCGCACGGCTAGTTCCACGTAATAGCCAAACATCCCGGTCGGTCCCCTGCCCTTGTTCGCATACCCGAAAGAGCAAGAGACGGGCCAAACCAACAAAAGGACGCTAACTCGCGCTGGCTCAGCGAGTTACGGCACCGCGTGACACGCCGGCCCGGTGTCCGCGGACAGTGTCCGTGTCCGCGACTGTGTCCGACCGGGCTGACGGTCACGTGCCCTATCCGTGCCGGTGCCTTCCCTGATCGGGTCAGCCGCACGCTGGCGATCAGCCCACCCTGACCGCCAACAGATCCTCGATGCCCGCGCGCCAGAACAACTCGCGACGCATGCGGTCCGCGATGCCACTGACGATTTCCGCACCGTCCTGGGACGGATCGACATGCACCCGGAACGGCCGCTTGCCGAAGGGCAACCCGACCACCTCGACGATCTTCGTTGCCACCTCACCCGCGTCGGCATCGGCCGGTTCGAGCGCAGCCAACCCCTTCAGGATCGTGTCCGGCATGCCCTTGTACGGACCATCCATATAGGCGGCCGCGCGCGGCTCATCGGAGGGCTTGCCCGCATGAGCGAAGTGGTTGGTTCCTCTGGTGAAGGCGCCCGGCACCATGATCGAAGTCTCGATACCGAAGCGGGTCAGCTCGCCGGCATAGCTGACCGCGAGAGAGTCCATGGCGGCTTTCGCGGCGAAGTACGGAGCGAGAAACGGCGGCGTGCCACCGCGCGTGCTGCTCGATGAGACCCAGAGCAGCAGGCCCCTGCCCTGCGCACGCATCACCGGTAACGCGGCGCGGTTCACCCTTTGCGTGCCGAGGACATTGACGTCGTAGAGCTGGGCGTACTGCTCCGCCGTAAAGGCTTCAGCGGGACCGAACACCATATGACCCGCGTTGTGCACGAGGACGTCCAGACGGCCATCGCGATCCACGATGGTTTTCACGGCCGCCTCTGCGGATGCCTCGGAGGTGACATCGAGCTCGACGACGCGAAGATCGACCTGGCGTTCAGCCGCTTCTTTCAGGACCGCTTCGGCGTTGGCGGCATTGCGACCCGCGACATCGCGCATGCTGGCATAGACCGTGTGTCCCGCCGCCGCGAGTGCGCGCGCCGTGAGCAGGCCGAAACCGCTGGATGCCCCGGTAATGAGGATGATCTGCTTCATGTCAGACCACCCCGCCGTTGGCGCGCAGCACCTGACCGTTGATCCAGCCGCCGTCCGGCCCCGCGAGGAATGCCACGGCAGCGGCGATGTCGTCCGGCGTGCCCAGGCGCTCCAGCGGTGACAGCTTGGCCAGTCGGTCGACCAGCTCGGGCGACTTGCCGTCGAGGAACAGGTCGGTGCCGGTCGGGCCGGGGGCGATCGCGTTCACCGTGATATAGCGGCCACGCAGTTCGCGCGCCAGCACCATCGTGGTGGCTTCGATGGCCGCCTTGGTCGCGGCGTAGGCGGCATAGCCCGGCTGCAACAGGGCAACCACGCTGGAAGAGAAATTGACGATGCGGCCGCCTTCGCGAAGGCGCGTCGCCGCTTCGCGCATGGTGTTGTAGCTGCCTTTGACGTTGATCGCGAAGAGGCGATCGAAGTCCTCGTCCTTCAACTCGGCCACCGGGGCCAGCGCCATCACGCCCGCGTTGTTCACCAGGACATCCACGCCGCCGTAAACCTCCTCGGCCGTGTCGAACAGGCGACGCACATCCGCGGCGTTCGCGACATCCGCCTGCGCACTGATCGCCCGGCCACCGGCCGTTTCGATCTCCCGGACGACCGCCTCCGCCGCCTGCGCGCTCCCCGAATAGTTCACGAGAACGGTAAAGCCGTCGCTGGCGAGCCGTTTGGCAACCGCGGCACCGATGCCGCGCGAGGCACCCGTCACGATGGCGATCCTGCTGTTTTTCACGTTCATCTCGGTTCTCCGCTACCGGCGCGATTGCCGGGCGAGACCATGATGGGCGTTGGCTGTCGGCGGATAATCCACCTATATTGGGCTTCACTATTCCTTGCAACGGAACAAAGGATGGCCCTGGATCGTTTCGACACCATGCGATTGTTCGTCCGCATCGTGGAACGGAGAAGCTTCACGCTCGCCGCAACGGACCTCGACCTGCCGCGGTCGACGGTTACGCAGGCGATCAAGCGACTCGAGGCCAGGCTCGGCGTCCGCCTGCTCCAGCGAACCACCCGACATGTCAGTCCGACGCTGGATGGGGAGGCTTACCATCGCCGCTGCGTATCAATCCTCGCCGACGTGGAGGATGCGGAGGCTGCGTTCGTGGACGCTCGCCCGGCCGGTTTATTGCGCGTGGACGTACACGGCACCCTCGCCCGCCACTTCGTTCTTCCGTCGCTGCCGGAGTTCCTGGCCCGTTATCCCGCACTGAATATCCACGTGGGCGAAGGCGACCGGTGGGTGGATCTCGTTCGCGAAGGGGTGGACTGCGTGTTACGTGTCGGCGATCTCAGCGACAGCACGATGGTGGGACGCCGCATCGCCTGGCTGGACGAGGTGACGTGCGCCAGCCCCGGATATCTCGAAAGACACGGTGGCATGCCCTCGTCTCCGGACGATCTTGACGGGCATGAGGCCATCGGCTTCCTGTCGACGTCGACGGGAGGAACGCTGCCCCTGGAATTCGTCGTCGGCGACGACGTGCGGCACGTCACTTTGCCATCGACGGTCACGGTGACGGGCGCGGAGACGAATCTGACACTCGCGCGGCTGGGGCTGGGCCTGATTCAGGTGCCGAGATACCACGTGGCCGCTGACCTCGCGGCCGGCACGCTCGTCGAAGTACTGAAAGCGTTTCCGCCGACACCGTCGCCGGTATCTCTGCTCTACCCGCACAACCGGCAGCTGTCGCCGCGGGTGCGCGTGTTCATCGACTGGCTGGCGGCGACCTTCGCCCGGCACGCGGGCGAAGGGGTGAGACCGATCTGAGCCAGGCTCAGTTCTTCAGCGGGACGGTTTCGAACCCAGCCTGCGGCGCCGTGTTGTTGTTCTGCGGCGGAGGCGGCGGCGGGTTGTTGGCACGGCCCGGACCGGCACCGCGAGGCCCACACGAATACGCGCCCCACTCCTGCGAACCACCGTTCGGATCGCCGAGCGGCTTGACGGTATCCGCGCCCATCTTCGCGGCTTCGTTGCGTGCGAGCACTTCGAGTTCGTCGCGGACCTTCAGGTCGTTGCGATCGATGGGGCCGACACGACTCTGTACGGAGACGGTGACCTTGCCCTGATCGCGGCAGCTGGACACGTCGCCGTTCCAGGCGGTGCGGACATTGCGCGCGCTGTCATCGAGCTTGATGCCCCACGTGCAGGCCGAAAGGGCGAGCGGGATGAGGAGGACAAGGGCCTTGCGCATGGTAGAGCTCCGGAAGATCGTTCGATGGGTATGCTAGCCGGATGGAAGCGAGGGCGCGATCTTCTTCGATCGCGCCCTCGCGCCCGGTCACTTTTTCGAGGGGGCCGGTTTGGCCTTGGCCGCCCTGGCAGGCACGGTGTCCTTCGCGGGCGCGCCATCGGCATCGATCACGTGCACTTCGCCGAGGTTCAGCGCACGCACCGGGGCCTCGATCTTGCGCAGATCGCCGACGATCACCCAGGTCAGCGCGTCCGGATGGATCACGGCTGACAAGGCGTCTTCGGCGTCCTTGCGGTCGACGCCTTCGATACGCGACTTCAGCGTCTGCACGTAGTCGTCCGGACGGTCGTAAATCAGGATGCCCGTGATCGCCCCCAGAACGGCCGAGGTGGTCTCGAAGCTACCGGGCAGCGCACGAACACGCTGCGCGCGGATCTTCTCGATTTCCTCGTCGGTCAGCGGCTTCGGTCCGATAACGGCCTTTGCCTCCTTGAGGATTTCCGCAGCGGACTCGGCGGTCTTATCGGTCTGCACCGGCGCGTAGAACAACAGCGGGCGCTGACCCTGAGCGTCGGAAAGCATGCTGCCCGCACCATAAGCCCAACGCTTCTCCTCACGCAGGTTCATGTTGAGGCGCGAGGTGAACGTGCCACCGAAGGCACCATTGGCGATGCCGAGGTCGAGCGCGTTCTTCGCCTTGGTCGACGGCGCCAGCAGACCCGCCAGGATCAGCGACTGTGGGGCGTCGGTCCGGTTGATCAGGAAGACGCGCGGCCTGGGCTGCGCGGCGACTTCGCCGATGTTCTTCTTCGGCAGCGCGGTGGACGGCGCCTGCCAGTCGCCAAAGACAGCATCGAGTTTTGGCAGGATGTCGGCAAGCGTCGTGTCGCCGGCGACGACGATGCGCACGTTGTCGGGGCGCAGGTAGTCGCGCTGGAACGCGGCGAGATCGTCGGCGGTGAGCGAAGCGATGGCCTTTTCGGTGCCGCTACCGGTGAACGGAATACCGTACGCGTGATCCTTGCCGTAAAGCAGCGGCGGCAGGGTGCGCAGTGCGAGCCCGGTCGGCTCGGTTTTCTCCTGCGCGATGCCCGCGATCCACTGGCCGCGCACGCGCTCGATGTCATCCGCCTTGAACGCCGGATTGCGCGTGATGTCGGCGAACAGCGCCAGCGACGGCGTGAGGTCGGTGTTCAGCGCGTTGAGGCCGACGCTGCAGTTATCGAGCGAGCAGCTGGACGACACGATGGCGCCGAGACGCTCCTTGCGGCGCGCGACCTCCACGGAATCGAGCGACTTCGTGCTCTCTTCCAGCAGGGCGGAGGTGAAGCTCGCCGTGCCCAGCTTACGGCCCTGATCCGCCGCGTAGCCGGCATTGAACAGAAGCTGCACCTGAGTGACCGGCACCGTGTGGCGCTCGGCAAGCACGACTTCGATGCCGTTCTTCAGCTTGCCGCGCTGCAGCTTCGGGAAGGACAAGTCGGGGAACGTGTCGACGGCGGGTACACCCGTGCTGCGGTCCACCTCGGACTTGCCGACGGTATACGTCTTCGCGGGGGGAGTGACGGCGGCCGGACGACCTTGCGCGTCGCCGAGACCCACCACGGCCTTGTCTTCGGCCGCGGGATCGAAACCCGGCGCGGCAGGCAGCACGGTCAGCGTGTAGTCGCCCTTGGCCAGCCAGGTTTTCGACGCCGCCAGCACGGAGGCCGTCGTGGCTTTCTGCGCGCGCTCGAGATCCTTCTTATAGGCTTCGGGATCATTCCGGTAGACCTGGCCCTCGGCAAGGATGACCGCCTTGCCACCGAAACCGCCCACCTTTTCAAGGCCGCGCACGAAGCCGGCACGATTGGCGACCTTGGCCCGGAGCAGTTCGTCGTCGGTCGGCCCCTTGGCCAGGTAGTCCTTCCAGACGTCGGCGACCGCCGCTTCGACCTTCGCCGGATCGACGCCGTTTTTCACGTCGACCGTCAGCTGCACCTGACTGGCCAGGGCGAAAGGCGAAATACCCAGGCTCACGTCGTCCGCGATCTTGTCCTGGTAGACGAGGCGTTGGTACAGCCGTGAGGTCTTGCCGCCACCGAGCACGGTCGTGGCAAGGTCGAGCTGCACGGCGTCGTCGGTGCCCAGCTGCGGCACGATCCACGTACGCACGATGCGCGTCTGCGCGACCTGGTCATGCTGCGTGCCCCGGGAGGATGTCTGCACCGGGGTGATCCACGCCTGCTGACGAGGAACCGGCGGGCCCGCCGGGATGTCG
Source organism: Dyella sp. 333MFSha (assembly GCF_900102405.1). Taxonomy (NCBI): domain Bacteria; kingdom Pseudomonadati; phylum Pseudomonadota; class Gammaproteobacteria; order Lysobacterales; family Rhodanobacteraceae; genus Dyella; species Dyella sp. 333MFSha. Next base: position 744,450 of record NZ_FNBR01000002.1, read on the forward strand.
CCGAAGTACTTCTCGGCCTTGGCCTTCGCCTGTGCCACCGTGATGTCGCCGGCGAGCACGAGGGTGGTGTTGGACGCGCCGTAGTAATCGTGGAACCACTGCTTGACGTCCGCGAGCGAGGCCGCGTCGAGGTCGGCCATCGAGCCGATGGTGTCGTGGTGATACGGATGATTGGCCGGGAAGGTGTTGACGAGGACGTTTTCGTCGACGCGGCCGTAGGGGCGGTTTTCGCCCTGGCGCTTTTCGTTCTGGACGACACCGCGCTGGGTATCCAGCTCCTTCTGGCCGATGGCGCCGAGCAGGTGGCCCATGCGGTCGGATTCCATCCACAGCGCCATGTCGACGGCGGTGGTTGGGACGGTCTCGAAATAGTTGGTGCGATCGAACCAGGTGGTGCCGTTCATATCCGTGGCGCCGGCACGTTCGAAGGGCTGGAAGTAGGTGCCCTTACGGTTTTCCGACCCAGAGAACATGAGGTGTTCGAAGAGGTGCGCGAAGCCGGTCTTGCCGGCCGGTTCGTCTCCCGAGCCCACGTGGTACCAGATGCTGACCGCGACGACGGGCGCCTTGTGGTCCTCATGCACGACCACTGTCAGCCCGTTGGGCAGCTGGAAACGGGTGTAGGGAATGTCGGGAATCGCATCGGGAGAGGTGGTGGCCGCGGCGGCGGCCCCGACGAAGGAGATCAGCCCGGCGGCGAGCAGGGCGAGGCGGTTCTTCATGCACGGCTCCAGTGGGCCTTCATGGCCCGGGTCCCGTGGAGGCTAGCCCGCGATGTCGTCCGGACGCAATCGGGCATGTCGGAGTGTGCGGACGGTGTCCGCTCGCACACGGTCAGTGTCCGCGGACAGGCATCCGTTTCGGAACGACCTGACAAACCTCATGCGAATCAGCTGATTGCGCGCTCTTAAAGACTGGCACGGCGTTTGCGTTACTAGGCATGCCCTGCCGGACGGCCTTTCGCTCCGGCAACACTGAGGACGACACCATGAAATACGAAATGCTGATGCTCCGCGCCCTGCTCGCCACGTCGATGTTCGTCTGTGGCCTGACTCTGTTCCAGATGGTCTGACCCAAGAAAACCCGTACCCGGAGCCACCGCCATGCAACACGAACTGCTCATCCTGCGCACCCTGCTCGTCGCCTCCCTGCTCGTCTGCGGCCTGATTGTCGGCAACATGCTCACGTACACGGGCGCGCCGATCCAGCTGGCTGCGACCAGCCAGATGAACCCCGTCGCGACGACCGCGTGCGTATCGGGCGAGGATGCCGCCGCGTGCCCGCCGCCGGCGGCATAATGGGGGCATGCCCCACGTCATCCTGTTCCGACCCGAGATTCCGCCCAATACGGGCAATGTGATTCGTCTGTGCGCCAACACCGGCGCGACCCTGCACCTGATACGACCGCTCGGTTTCGAGCTGGACGATGCCCGGTTGCGCCGAGCCGGACTGGATTACCACGAGTTCGCCAGCGTCGCGGTCCATGACGACCTTGACGCCTGTCTGGATGCCATCGGCCGACCCCGTGTCTTCGCCTTCTCGACCCGGGGGCGCCAGCTTCATACCGACGTCGCCTTCGGGATGACCGACGCACTGCTCTTCGGCTGTGAAACGGCCGGCCTGCCCGACGACGTACTCGACGCGATTCCGGAGGCACAGCGCGTGCGCCTGCCCATGCGTCCGGGCAATCGCAGCCTCAATCTGTCCAACGCGGTCGCGGTCGCCGTGTTCGAAGCGTGGCGTCAGGCGGGTTTCGACGGCGCGGGCTGACCCGCGCAAGCTACAATCGGGGCATGACCCCCGAACGACCCTCCGCCGACGCCGGCCCGAACCGCTTCCTGCCCCGTCCGCTGCGCGTGCTGGCCGGACGCGCCATGGAGACCGCACTCAACCGCGCGGTCGACCTCGATCCCGACACCCGTGCCCGTCTCGACGCGCTCGATGGCCGCAGTGTGCAGGTGCATCTCGCCGGCCCCGAACTGGGTATCCGCATTACGGTGGAAAAGGGCCGCTTGCGCGTGGGACCGCCTGAAGACGGCGGCAGCCTGCGTGTCGTCGCCTCGCCCGGCAGTCTCCTCGCCATGGCCATGCGCCGTGATGACGACGGCGTGGCGCCCGGTAAGGTGGACATCGCCGGCGATGCCGAACTCGCTCGCCGCCTGGAGCGGCTCGCGCGCCAGTACGCGCCGGATGTCGAGGAAGCTTTCGCGAAGACCTTCGGCGACCGGATTGGCGTCCCCCTGGCCAAAGCCCTCCGCGATGGACTCGCCCACGCGCGCGACACGGTGTCGCACCTGACCGATGACGGCGCCGACTGGCTTCGTGACGAAGGCAGGGTCGCGGTGGCGCCGGGCGAGATGGATATCTTCCTCGACGGGGTCGATACGGTCCGCGAACGCGCCGAGCGCGCGGAGGCCCGGCTTGCCCGACTCGAGCGTGCCCTGAAGGAGCGACATTCATGACGCCGCTGCGCCTTGCTCCACGCCTGCTGCGTGTCGCCGCCATCCTGCTCAAGTACCAGCTCGACGAAGTGATCGAGGGCGCGCATATCTACCGCCCGCTCAAGCTGCTGCGCCCACTGTTTCCCGGGCCGGCCGCCGACACCCGCGGCATGTCGCGCGGCGCGCGGTTGCGTCTCGCTCTGACCGAACTCGGCCCGATCTTCGTCAAGGCCGGCCAGGTGCTGTCGACACGGCGCGATCTGGTGCCGCCGGACATCGCCGACGAACTCGCGCTGTTGCAGGATCAGGTGCCGCCTTTCCCCGGCGCCGAGGCACGCGCGATCGTCGAGCGCGAATTGCGTGCGCCGGTCGCAACACTGTTCGCCAGCTTCGACGAGAACGCACTGGCGTCCGCCTCCATCGCCCAGGTGCACGCGGCCACGCTGCACGATGGCCGCGAGGTGGTGCTCAAAGTGTTGCGCCCCGGTATCGACAAGCGGATTGCCCGCGACATCGACCTGCTCCATGCACTCGGTGAGCTCGCCCAGCGCTGGCACCCGGCCGCGGACAAGATCCGTCCGCTCGAGGTGGTGGCCGAGGTCGAGAAGATGCTCGAGAACGAGCTCGACCTGCAACGCGAAGGCGCCAGCGCCAGCCTGCTCCGGCGCAACTTCGCCAGCGGCATCGACCTGTATGTCCCGGAAGTGCACTGGGACTTCAGCACCCAGGGCGTGCTGACCCTGGAACGCGTGCGCGGCGTCAGCGCCGATGACGTCGTCGCGATCGATGCCGCCGGCCTCGATCGCAAGGCGCTCGCCGAGAAGGGCGTGCGCTTGTTCTACGAGCAGGTCTTCCGCGACAACTTCTTCCACGCCGATGCCCACCCCGGCAATATCTGGGTCGACACCTCGCGTGTGGACGAGCCGCGATTCATCGCGCTCGACTTCGGCATCATGGGTTCGTTGCCCGAGGCCGACCAGTACTGGCTCGCCGAAAACTTCATCGCCCTGTTCGAGCGCGACTACGCGCGCATCGCGCAGCTGCATGTCGCCGCCGGCTGGATGCCGTCGACCATCCGGCTGGATGAGCTCGAGGCCGCTGTGCGCACGGTCTGCGAGCCCTACTTCACACGCCCGCTGTCGCAGATATCCATCGCCGAGCTGGTGGTGAAGCTCTTCCAGACCGCGCGTCGCTTCGAGCTCACGCTGCAGCCACAGCTGATCCTGCTGCAGAAGACATTGCTCAATATCGAAGGCGTCGGCCGCATGCTCGACCCCGAGATCGATATCTGGGCCGTCGCTCACCCGGTGCTTCGCCGGATCCTGCGCGAGCGCTACAGCGTGCGGGCTACCCTGCGCGACGTGCGTCGTCGCCTGCCGGAATGGATCCATACGGCGCCGCGCGTGCCCGAGCTGGTGCGCGACGCACTGCGTCAGGTCGCCAGCGGCGAACGCCGCGAGATAGCGGACCCGATCGCTCTCGCCCTGGCACGCGACGATGCGAGACGCATGCGGCGCCTGATCGCCTGCGGCCTGCTCGGTGCGACGCTGCTGATTTGTGCGGCCCTGATCGGTACGTTGTCGTCGCGTGGCATGTGGCCGGCGATCGCCGCCGCCGTGGTGGGTGTCGCCGCATTCATCGCGGGCTGGCCGCGCCGGGTGCCCTGACCGACGTGCTCGAGATCCTCTATCAGGACGACGACATCGTCGCCGTCAACAAACCCGCGAACCTCGCCGTACACCGGTCGAAGTTCGTCGGGCCGGACGATGCGTTTCTGATCGACCTGCTCCGTGAGCAAGTCGATGGGCCGCTGCACCTGGCGCACCGACTGGATCGCGCCACGTCGGGTGTCCTGCTCGTGGCCCGCTCGCCGGAAGTCGCCGCCCAGCTTGGCGAACAGTTCATGGGCCGCAGTGTCCGTAAGCGGTACCTCGCCGTGGTGCGCGGCTGGCCCGATCCGGCGGAAGGCACCATCGACTACCCGTTGCCAGGCTCGAAGGACACGGGTCCACGACGCGAGGCCAGTACGGACTACCGGCAACTGGCCACGACGGAAGTCGACATTCCGCTGGGCCGGTACGAGAAGCAGCGTTATGCACTCATGCTCGCTGAGCCTCGGACCGGCCGCTTCCGACAGATCCGCAAGCACTTCGCCCACATCCATCATCCGTTGGTGGGCGACAGCCAGCACGGACGCGGCGACCACAATCGCCTGTTCAAGCAGCACTTCGCATCGCACCGCCTGCTGCTGCACGCCGCGGCGCTCGACTTCGTGCACCCAACCGCCGTTCGCCCGATGTGCATCGAAGCCGGTCTGGACGACACCTGGCTGCGCCTGATCGAACGCTTCGCCTGGCAGGACACCTACGCCTGGCCTGCGGCAGCGCACGACGGGACTTAGCGGGCCGGCTGCTAGAATCCGCAGCCATCATGCTTACCGTCACCTCCTCCATCGCGATTCCCGATGCTGAACTGATCGAGCGCTTTACGCGCGCGGACGGTCCTGGCGGGCAGCATGTCAACCGAACCGAGAGCGCGGTCGAACTGCGCTTCGACGTCGCGTCGTCGCCGTCGCTGCCCGACGCGGTTCGCGAGCGCCTGCTTGCCCGTGGCGACCGCCGGATCACGGATGCCGGCGTGCTGGTGATCCAGGCCCGGCGTTTCCGCGAGCAGGCGCGCAACCGAGATGACGCCCGCGACCGTCTTGCCGAGATCATTCGCGCTGCGACAGTCGTGGCGAAGAAGCGCGTTGCCACCAAGCCGACCCGCGCCTCGAAAGAACGCCGTCTCGCGGGCAAGACCCAGCGCAGCCAGACCAAGAAAGGTCGTTCCACCAAGTGGAGCGCCGAGTGACCCTCCCTCCCCTGGATGGCATTCCCGTACTCGGCCCGAACATTCCGCAGCTGCCCGTGTCCCGCTGGATGCGCATCTGCCGGTGGGTGATCAAGCGCAGCGGATGGCGTGTCGTCGGCGACATGCCCAACCTGCCCAAGGTCATTCTCATCGGCGCGCCGCACTCGTCCTACTGGGACGGTGTGTGGGGCTTGCTGGTGAAGTCGGCCATGGGCATGGACGTCGGGGTGATGATCAAGCGTGAAGTCCTCAACGGGCCGTTGGGTCCCGTGGTGCGCAGGCTCGGCATGATTCCCATCGATCGTTCCGCGGCCACCAATGTCGTCGACCAGATGGTCAAGCGCTTTGCCGAGCACGAGAAGATGTGGGTCGCCATTGCGCCCGAGGGCACGCGTAAGCCCGTCAAGCAATGGAAGTCGGGATTTCTGCGTATCGCGCGAGCCGCCGGCGTGCCTATCCAGACGGTGTTCATCGATTACCCGACGAAGACATTCACCGTGGGACCGCTGGTCCATGCCTCGGGCGATATGGAAGCGGACATGACGCGCATCCGCGCCATGTTCGCGGGGTATCGCGGGAAACATCGCGGCGTGTGAAGCGCGATGGTCACCCGATGCCGTAGGACAGGCGGACGAGGTAATCGAGTGGGGTGTGGCGACGCGCAGAACCGCGCTTCGGCAAGGTATGCGGTATCGACGACCTCAAACGGCGATCTGACGGCAGTCAGGCGGCGAGACGACACGATGTTCGTCGGCAGCTCACGAGGTCGACTTACCCACACACTTCGCGCCAGTCACCTGCGCGTCCACGCGAACCAAACCGACATCGATTTTCCGACGCCAGCTGCATTCTCGTGCTAAAGAAGGGAGATCAACATGCAAATCGCGAATCGCACTCATGGCCCGCATCTGACACAGCAAGATCCCAATATCGTTCGCGGCCATGTCCAGCGAATCGGCACCGGGCGATTCAACACAGGCACCGCGACAGACGCTCTGCGTCGTCTTAAACCTGAGACGCAAGAGCTGATTCGCGATCTCGATCTGACGCATGCGACTCCCCGCCAGCTAAATTCCATTACAGCTCGACTGTTCTGGGAGGGAGCGATCGACATCGAGGGCGAGGATACGCTCGCGGCCATGGGCTATGACCGGGGGATCGATACGCCGTTCGATGTCATGGAACGGCTCAATGGCCACCTTTCATACGTTAGGAATTCGACGTCCGGAATCGACTGGACCGATACCATTCGCATCTATGAGAAAGGGATGGAACTGGCCACCGGCTTGCGCGACATGATCCGCGCGTTGCACCCCGAGCGGAGCATCGACACCTACGCATGAGCGTCAGCGTTCCGAATGCCCTGATTCATCGTAATCACGATGGGTCAGCAGACCGGGTCGAATAAGATCGATGAAGGCGCGTGCTTCAGGACTGAGAAACTTTCCTTTACGCATCACAACCCCATAGCTGCGCTGCGGGAAATACTGCCGCAGGTTTCGCACGGCAAGCTTCTCGCGATCCGCTTCCGTAATGCAGATACCGGTGACGATGGAGATACCCAGCCCCATCGCGACGTACTGCTTGATCACATCCCAGCCACCGACTTCAATCGCGACGGTGTAAGGCACATGCCGTTGCTGGAAAACCATATCGACCAGACGAAATGTCGTAAGCCGCTGCGGCGGCAGGATCAGCCCATAGGGAGAAAGGTCTTCAAGCCGAATCTCCGACTTCGCAGCCAGCGGATGATCGGGCGGCATGATCAACATCGGGTCGTAGTGATAGACCGGCGCCCATGCGATGTCGTTGGGCACGTCGAGCATCGAGCCAATCGCGATGTCGGCGTCGTCGGCACGAAGCAACGCGAGGCCATCCTTGCCCGTAACGTTTGCGAGCTGGAGTTGTACGGACGGATACCGCTCCCGGTACGCCTTCACGAGTTCGGGCAGCAGATACTGGATGGTCGAGGATCCCGCCGCCACGGTCAGCTTGCCTGACTGCGCACCCCGGGTCTTCTTCTGGAATTCCCGGTCGAGGTTCTCGAAGCCTTCCACCAGTGGACGGGCCATCTCGTAGAGGGCTTCGCCGGCGTCGGTCAGGGTGACGCGACGTCGTGTGCGCTCGAGGAGTGGCATACCCATCTCGCGCTCAAGCGCCTTCAGTTGCAGGCTCACTGAGGGTTGAGACAGAAACAGAGCCTCAGCCGCGCGACTCAGCGTGCCCAGCCGGGTGGTGTAGACGAAGGCACGCAGCTGCTTCAGGCGATTGCCCTTGTAGTAAAAGCGGCTCGTGGCATCGGGGATCTCGCGGCCTTTCGTCCGTGTCGGAGCGGGCTTCGATGAGCGTTTCGCCCTCACGACCGTCTTCTTACCTGACATTTTCATCAGCCATTTCAGTTAGATAGATTCAACATTGCTTTTTTTAATACTGCTCTTTGAAACATATGCTTTGTCAAAAGCATAGCCCCGGGCATAGCTTCAACTCCAGACCCGCATCCCGAGGCACGGACCCATGGCAGTTCCAGAGAGCGCGATCGATCCCCTCTCCGGCGTCCGCTTCGGTGACGGCCGCAACACCTACGGCGACATCCTCACGCCGGATGCCATCGCCTTCGTGGCGGGGCTGCACCGCCGGTTCGACGGCCGTCGCCTGAGCCTTCTGGCTGAGCGGACGGCACGCCAACAACGCTACGACGCGGGCGAACTCCCCGACTTCCGCATCGATACGGCGGCGATCCGCGATGGCGACTGGGCCGTCGGCCCGATACCAGATGCCCTGATGGACCGCCGGGTCGAGATCACCGGTCCGGTCGAGCGGAAGATGATCATCAACGCCCTGAACTCGGGCGCGAAGGTGTTCATGGCCGACTTCGAGGACTCGAGCGCGCCGACCTGGGCCAACCAGATGGAAGGGCAGCGCAACCTCCGCGATGCGGTGAACGGCAGCATCGAGTTCACGAACGGCGAGGGTAAGGTCTATCGCGTCGGCAAGGATCCCGCGGTGCTGGTGATCCGCCCGCGCGGCTGGCACCTGCCGGAGCGCCATGCCGAGGTTGACGGTGACGTGGTCGCCGGTGCGCTCGTCGACTTCGGGCTCTATGCGTTTCACAACGCCGCCGCGCTGCACGAACGCGATCGCGGCCCGTACTTCTACCTGCCAAAGCTGCAGAGCATGGAAGAAGCCGCATTATGGGAATCGGTGATGACCTATGCGGAGGAGCAGCTCGGCCTGCCCCACGGATCGATGAAGGCCACCGTGCTCATCGAAACCCTCCCCGCCGTGTTCCAGATGGACGAGATCCTGCACGCGCTGCGTGCCCGCATCGTCGGGCTGAACTGCGGCCGTTGGGACTACATCTTTTCTTACCTGAAGACATTCCGCGCCCATGCCGACCGGCTGCTCCCGGAGCGTGGCCAGGTCACCATGACCGTGCCCTTTCTCAAGGCGTATTCCGAACTGCTGATCCGAACGTGTCATCGCCGCGGCGCCTTCGCGATGGGCGGCATGGCGGCGCAGATTCCGATCCGCGGCGACGACGCCGCGAACAACGCCGCGATGGCCAAGGTCCGCGCCGACAAGCTGCGCGAAGTGACCGCGGGACACGATGGCACCTGGGTCGCCCATCCGGCGCTCGTCCCCGTCGCGATGGCGATCTTCGACGAACACATGCCGACGTCGAACCAGTTGCAAGTGACACGCGACGACGTGACCGTTTCGCGTGACGCGCTCATCGCGCCCGCCATCGGTACGGTCACCCGCTCCGGCTTCGACAATAACGTCGAGGTTTGCCTTCGCTATACGGCGGCGTGGCTCGAAGGCCTCGGCTGCGTACCGATTCACAACCTCATGGAAGACGCCGCCACCGCGGAGATCGCCCGCGCGCAGCTCTGGCAATGGCTGCATCACGGACCGATCGAGTTCAGCGACCACGCACACATCGACTTCGGCCTCTTCGACCAGGCACTCGCGGCCCATGCGCACCGCCTTCGCGCCAGCGACCTGCCCGGCGCATCGCGCGCCGATGATGCGGCCCGCCTGATTTCCGCACTGACTCACGCCGACGAACTACGCGACTTCCTCACCCTTCCCGCTTACGAACACCTGTCCTGACCGACCTCTCGAAGGAGCCTTACGATGAAGACGCATAACGCCGAGCACATCACGCTGGACTGGACCAACAACGAACGCTGGAAGGGCGTCGAACGCCCCTACGCCGCCGAGGACGTGATCAGGCTGCGTGGCACGGTCCAGATCGAGCACACACTCGCCCGCCGCGGCGCCGATCGCCTGTGGCGCGCCCTTCATGACACGCCTTACGTCAACGCCCTCGGCGCACTCACCGGCAACCAGGCGATGCAGCAGGTCAAGGCCGGACTGCAGGCCATCTACCTCTCCGGCTGGCAGGTCGCCGCCGATGCGAACACGGCCGGGGCGATGTATCCCGATCAGTCGCTCTATCCGGTCGACTCGGTGCCTAACGTCGTCCGCAAGATCAACAAGACGCTGCTGCGCGCGGACCAGATTCATCACGCCGAGGGCAAGGACGGTCTCGACTGGCTGGTGCCGATCGTCGCCGATGCCGAAGCGGGCTTCGGCGGCGTGCTCAACGCGTACGAACTGATGACGCACATGATCGAAGCGGGCGCCGCCGGCGTGCATTTCGAAGACCAGCTAGCCAGTGCGAAGAAGTGCGGCCACATGGGTGGCAAGGTGCTGGTGCCGACGCAGGAAGCCGTGCAGAAGCTGGTCGCGGCGCGCCTGGCCGCCGACGTCGCCGGTGTGCCGACGCTGATCGTCGCGCGCACGGATGCGATGGGTGCCGCGCTGGTCACCTCCGATGTGGACGACTACGACAAGCCTTTCCTCACCGGCAAACGCACCGTGGAAGGTTTTTACGAAGCGACGCAAGGCATCGATCAGGCGATCAGTCGCGGGCTGGCCTATGCACCTTATGCCGACCTGCTCTGGTGCGAGACCTCGACGCCCGATATGGAAGAAGCGCGCCGGTTCGCCGAGGCCATCCATGCGAAGTATCCGGGCAAGAAGCTGGCGTACAACTGCTCGCCCAGCTTCAACTGGAAGAAGAACCTCGATGAAAGGACGATCGCGACGTTCCAGAAGCAGCTTGGCGAACTCGGCTACGCCTTCCAGTTCATCACCCTGGCCGGCTTCCATGCGCTGAACTACTCCATGTTCCAGCTGGCGCGTGGGTACAAGGATCGACAGATGGCGGCCTACGTCGAACTGCAGGAAGCGGAGTTCGCGGCGGAGAAGGATGGCTATACGGCGGCGAAGCATCAGCGCGAGGTCGGCACCGGCTACTTCGACACGGTGAACCAGGTGATCTCAGGCTCGTTCAGTTCGCTCTCCGCGCTGAGCGGCTCGACGGAAGAACAGCAGTTTCATCCGGCCTCAGCGGCGTAACGCATTCGACGCGAATCGTTTGCGCTCGGGCACGGCGGCGAAAGTATGTTCGCCGCCGTGCTCATGGTCATCGATGGACCCTGCGAACGCCGCCCCGTGTCGCGGCAGCGATCAGCGCTCGGGTGGCACCAGGGCGATCACTGTCCAGCCGGGCTTCGGCTCCAGCACCTTCTTGCCCGAAGCGATGCGAAGGTCGCCCTTCTCCTCCACCCCGAACAACGGCACCGTGCGCGAACCGTACTCTTCGATGAAATGCGGCCAGTCGAATGTCTCGGTCAGTCGCGTGGACTTGATTCGCCATCCCTCGTGCAGCAGTTCCGCGAAGCGCGCGTGAGTCATGTCCTCGGCGAACAACGCGGTGGCGACGAGACTCCCCGCAAGCGAGGCGCGACCGTGGCTTTCCTCGGGCGACAGGTTGCGCAGGCGGAATACCTTGTCGCGACCGAACTCCTCGCGATAGTGCACGCTGGCCAGCGAGTTCAGTTCGCGATGTGTCGATACGGCGAGCAGGTGGCCGATGCCCGCGAGATCGAGATTGCGATCCGCCGCCTGCGACGAAGGATTGCCGAAGAACGTCGACAGTCCCGCCATACGCGCCGTGCGAATACCGTTCCAGTCGTCGTCGGCGACGACGACACGCAGCCCCTCATTGGCGGCCAGGGCGCGCGCGATCTCCAGCGCGACGATGTCGGATCCGTAGATCAGCACGCCACGCGGTTCGGGGTCGGCAACCTTCAGCCAGCGCGCCAGCGGACGCGCCGTCGCGCTCTGGAAGACCACCGTGCCGATGATCATCAGGAAGACGAGCGGCACCATCTTGTCGGCACCGGCCATGCCCGCCTTTTCCAGACGAATGGCGAACAACGCCGACACGGATGCGGCGACGATGCCTCGCGGCGCGACCCAGGCGATCAATGCACGCTCACGCCACGACAGCCCGCCGCCAACGCTCGCCACCAGGACCGACAGCGGACGAATGACGAGCTGCGCGACGAAGAAGATCAGCACGCCACCCAGCAGCGCGCCATCGGGAAGCGGCCAGTCCAGACGCGCCGCCAGCAGGATGAAGAGCATCGAGACCAGCAAGGTGGTCAGGTGCTCCTTGAAGTCCATGATGTCGTCGATGTGTACGTCACGCATGTTGCCCAGCGCGATTCCCATGAGGGTCACCGCCAGCAGGCCCGACTCGTGTGCCACCGTGTTGGACAGCGTGAACGTAGCGAGCACCGCGGCCAGCGTGCCGAAGTTCTGCAGGTACTCGGGGATCCAGTGGCGACGCAGCAGGTTGCCGTGAATGAATGCGGCGACGCCACCGACGATCGCGCCACACGCGATCGTGCCGAGGAAGATCTGGATCGAGTGACCTTCGCGGTGCGAGACGATAGCTTCATAGACCAGCACCGCAAACAGGGCGCCGATCGGATCGATGATGATCCCCTCCCAGCGCAGGATGTTGGCGATACGGGCATTGGGCCGAACCGTGCGCAGCATGGGCGCGATCACGGTCGGGCCGGTCACGCAGGTCAGTGCGCCGAACAGCAGCGCCAGTTCCCAGCTGAGACCACCGATCCAGTGGGCCGCACCCGCCAGCATCAGCAGCGCGATGATCGCGCCGTAGCTGACGAGGCCACGGACCGCGTGCCCGATACCCTTCAGCTCGCTGAAGCGCAGGGTCAGGCTGCCTTCGAAAAGGATGACCGCCACCGCAAGCGATACCACCGGGAACAACAGGTCGCCCAGGACCTTGTCCGGGTGAAGCAGCCCGGTCACCGGGCCCGCCAGAATGCCTGCCAGCAGCAGGAAGAGGATGGCCGGAAGGCGCACCCGCCAAGCCACCCACTGGCAGAGGAAGCCTATGCCAAGCATCAGTGTCAGCAGGATGCCGAGTTCGAGTCCCATGATTTTCCCTGTTCCAAAAAAGAAAACGGCCAGCGCCAGAGGCGGGCCGTCAAGAAGAGCATAGGGAATCGTTGGTGAAGATAAAGGCCGGGCCCCGGTGCTGGAGCGGGGGGAGGGAGGGGTATCCAGCACCGGAGCGGGGCAGACAGTCCATTAGAGAACCGCCTGGTACAGAATCATGCTCCTGGCCGGGGGATTCGTCAACTGGTCAGTACATGAAATAAGTCTTAACTGGCTGGCCGGCGCGCTTCCACCTTAAGGCGACTGAGAGCAAACAGAAGAGCGCGGAGTATCTCGCTGTGCTAACTACCGATTTGCTTGATGACGCTACTCCATGCTGCCGTTACAAGGCGCACCAGTAACGATCCGTAGTTCAGCCATACAACAGCCACCGTGGTTAACGCTCCCACCATATAGACCACAACACCGATGAAGCTGAGCACACAATTCTGCCGAAGCACACGGCCGTCCAGTCCACTGAACAATGAGACCAAGCCAGCGCTTACGTCATCGGGAAGTTTCGACAACGAAGCCTTTCTAACGGCCATCTCACTACTTATCGCTTGAACGGAATTTCGCTGGTTTGAAACAAGTAGCGTCATAAATGTGCAGAACACCCACATACCCAAAAGGACTGTCAGATTCTTCAGATCGGCACCCGATGACAATGTCGTGCCTGCAAGAAGTACTGCCGCGGGGATGGCAAGAAGTTGGTTCTGAATCTCGGCGACTGTCTTATTCAACCGCAACATGTCGTCGACATTCTGTCGCTCGACATCGTCACGAGTTTTCTTGTAAGAAAACTCACGGGCATACATCGCATAGGATCGTCGAACCTCTCGCTCAATGCCCTCGAAGTTGTCCAGGATGTCAGCTAAGGTAACTTTCCGCTTCGGCTTAAAATGCTCAACAATCGAAGCACGAACAATGCTCTTCTTCTGGTCAACGTGCGTCGCCGACCTGAAGTATTCTGCGGCGAACTGTGGGAATGAAGAGAGTTCGCGAAGATTGCGGGCCTCGTAAGCCGGAGACACGGTCAGGGTTGCATCCCGACTTTCGACAAAAACGACTTCCGAGCCCGTCTTTATGTCAGCTAAATCACTCAAAGCATCCCACAATCCCACCGCCAATTTATACGCAGAAACCGCGCACGGCTCCTCAGCTGGCGGCACTGCTTCGTCGAACGAAAAATGCGGATCAATGATCGTGAATCGCGAAGGGACAGACCTTCGATTTGCAGCAACCCTCACCAACTCGTCAATCGTTCTGTAGACGCCCACGGCTCCAGCGTTGAATTCAATTAGCCTGCCTGCGGGGGAGCCGTTCCTCAAAAGACGCTGATGCTCATCCACATTTTCGATATGGCCGACGATTGCCGCGTAGTCATAACTATCCGGCAACCGTCCTTCCCAGACCCCAGGTGGTCCGACAGTACGCACCCCCTCTAGGCACGTATAGAGCCACCAAGCAAGATCGTGCAGATTGTTAGGGAGCTGGGTGCTCATTGTTCAAGATCTCTTGCTTGAGGACGTCCGTCGGCCCCTTGATGATGACCGCATTCAGTCCAGGATCGTAAGACACGGTCCCATCCTGAACGTCCTGAACATCAAAACTGAGCCGGACGGACCCGATCGTTCCCGCAATACGCTGCAATCGCCTATATGTGCGCTTGTCGGGCCGAAAAGCATCATCCATCGAGAACGCTTGCTGCTCTCCGTCACCCTTAACAAAATCAAGAAATTCGTCACCGTCGTTGGGATGCACGTGCGCAGCTGCCGTCTGCAGCGTCACTTCCTCAGGGCTACTCTTGAAGTAATCGAACAGGCGCTGTCGCATCGCAATACGTTCGCCCTTTTTTCCTTCGTCATCAAGGTCGCTTCGCTGCTCCACATAAGCATCCGCCGCCTGCATCAACTGCAACGTATGATGCGCCGAACTGGTGAAACTTGTGCAGGACAGTGCCGAACGAAAATAGTCAGTTACTTGCGACTTGGCGCGTCGTCCCTTGATGAACGTCAAGTAGGGCTCAACCCCAGCCACAAGGCGAGTTACGTTAACGCGGGCGGCCTCGTTGAGCCGGTCAAGATCAATATTGAGCGTTGGCTCGAGATCGAGCGTTTTTTCGTCAATTCCCGCGCCCGGCCGAAGCTTCAGCATCGCGATCAGGAAGAAATCAGAGCCCTGAAATTCATAGCGGACGAAGAGCGCGTAGCCTCCGCTTGCAAAGCTCACCCCTTGCATTGCCGCTGCTATCAAGTTGACGGCATCTTCAGTCATCTTCTTGAAGGTCAGTTTCTTATTAAGATAATCATCGAATCTCTGAGGGAATATATGAACCGCCGAGTTGGTCCCAAACGTCCCTTGGCTGTCAGCAGATTTTGCGTACAAACCAATTAGATCAGTCACCACTGTGGTCAGCGTTTGATCGATTGGAAGAACCTTGGTTCGCAACTGAACTACGACAGAGTTCTGACCGGTCGTGTTGACCTGTTTAATCAAGTGATGGATCGTAGCCTCAAGAATCTTCATGAACACCTATTCCCTTTAATGAAGGCCTCCTAGCCAGCGGGCCGGCGACCGCGCTAATTCAGCTTCAGAACCGCCGGTAATGGAAAGCCTCCGCCAGATGCACCTGCTCCACACACCCCGCCCCGCCTTCCAGATCGGCGATCGTCCGCGCAACACGAAGAATCCGGTGATACGCCCGCGCCGAGGCACCCAGCTTATCCAGCGTCACCTGCAACCACTCGCGCTCCGCCGACGGCAGCGCGCAGTCGCGTTCGAGGTTGACGACGCTCAGCTCCGCGTTCGCCTGGCCAGCGCGCAGCAGCGCTTTCTCCCGGGCCTTGACCACCCTCGCGCGCACGGTCGCGCTGTCGTCGTCCATGGGCCCACGCATGGCCGAGAACTCGGCGATGGAAACGCGTGGCACTTCGACGCAGATGTCGATGCGATCGAGCAGCGGGCCTGAGATACGCCCGCGATAACGCTGTACCTGGTCGGGCGTGCAGCGGCATTCATGCAGCGGATCGCCGTTGTAACCACAGGGGCACGGATTCATCGCCGCAACGAGCTGGAACTCGGCCGGGAACGTCGATTGCCGCGCGGCGCGTGAGATCACGATCTGCCCGGATTCGAGCGGCTCGCGAAGCACCTCGAGCACGTGCCGGCTGAACTCGGGCAACTCGTCGAGGAAGAGCACGCCGTTGTGCGCCAGCGAGATCTCGCCAGGACGCGGATTGGCCCCGCCGCCGACCAGGGCGACGCCTGAGGCCGTGTGGTGGGGAGCGCGGAAGGGACGACGGCGCCAGCAGCCCGGCTCGATCTCTTCGCCGGACAGCGAACGAATGGCGCAGCTCTCGAGCGCTTCCGATTCGGTCATCGGCGGGAGGATCCCCGGGAGACGCTCGGCCAGCATGGTCTTGCCAGTGCCGGGTGGGCCGATGAGCAAAAGATGGTGACCACCCGCAGCGGCGATTTCCATGGCGCGGCGCGCCTGATACTGGCCGCGCACGTCACGCATGTCGGGGCCGCAGGTCGGCAGGTCGTAGAAGTCGGCCGTGGCGGGACTGGTCAGATCGCCGTTGCCGCGCAGCCAGGCGCAGACCTCGGCGAGGCTGTCCGCCAGCAGGATGTCGCCCTCCCCGATCAACGCGGCTTCCGCGGCGTTGGCCCGGGGTACGACGATGCGGCGACCGCTACGGCGAGCGCGGATCAGGGCGGGAAGGATGCCGGGTACGGCACGGAGCTCGCCCGACAGGGCAAGCTCGCCGAGGAACTCGCAATCATCGAGCCGCTCGCGGGGCACCTGGGAGCCCGCGGCGAGGATGCCCAGCGCGATGGCCAGATCGAACCGGCCACCGTCTTTCGGGAGCTCGGCGGGTGCCAGATTCACGGTGACCCGACGGGCCGGGTATTCGAAGGCGGTGTTCTGGATGGCGACACGAACACGATCCCGCGCCTCGCGCACCGCCGCTTCAGGCAGACCGACGATGGAGGTGGAAGGCAGGCCGCCGGAGAGATGCACCTCGACGATGACCTGTGGCGCGGCAACGCCTTCCTGCGCGCGCGAAAGGGTGACGGCGAGGCTCATGACGGGGAGTATCGTAACCGGTTACGCATCCACAAGGGATGCGAACGTCGGTGATCCTGAAGGGATCCGGCTCGCATACGCACTCCTTGCGCCTGTTCGGAGAAAAATAACCGCCCCCGACCGCTCTCGGGGTGAGGGTGACGGATCGGGGGCGGTCCCGGGCTGTGCGGCCTTCCCTATTGGCCGCGCTGCGCAGCGCTGACTTCCAGGTCGGCAATGCGCTTTTCCAGAGCGTCGAGCTTTTCTCGCGTACGAGCCAATACCTGGCTCTGCACATCGAATTCTTCGCGGGTTACGAGATCGAGGCGGCGTAGTCCCTGCGCCAGAATGTCTTTGAAGTTGGCGTGCATATCCTCACGCGCTTGCGCCAACCCTGGCGGAACCAACGATGCCAACCGCTGTGCGAGTTGATCGATACCCTGCACATCCATCTTGCGCACCTCGATGTCGTGGAATGAAGTTTAGGTGATTCGTTTGTAGGCGCTATAGGCGGATGCCTACACGTCGTGTAGGGTTTCCCCTACAAAATGCTCCCGGAGGACGCCGACCGACCGCGGATGGCACAATGACCGTCCGCGCGCCGACAGCCGGACGCGCCCCGAGGAGTGTTACATGAAGCTGGTCGTCGCCATCATCAAGCCGTTCAAGCTGGACGACGTCCGCGAAGCCCTCGCCGATGTGGGCGTCCAGGGCGTCACGGTCACCGAGGTGAAAGGCTTCGGCCGGCAGAAGGGCCACACCGAACTGTATCGCGGGGCGGAGTACGTGGTCGACTTCCTGCCCAAGATCAAGCTCGAGGTCGCCATCACCGATGATCAGGTCGAGCGCGTGGTCGAGGCCATCCAGCAGGCGGCCCGCACGGGCAAGATCGGCGACGGCAAGATCTTCGTCAGTCAGCTCGACCAGGTCGTGCGTATCCGTACCGGCGAGCTGGATAACGACGCCCTCTGAGGGCGTCTCCGGCGATCAGACCGCCTGCGCCAGCCGCTTGAAGCGGCGGTGGTGCACCAGGATCCCCGCGTAGTAGGCCGCGTAGTAGCCGATCGTCAGACCGACCACCAGCATGGTGAGCGGGCTGTTACCGGGCGGCGGCGCATGGGCGACAGCCGGGCCCTCGCCCTGAAACAGGGGGGCCAGCACCAGGAAGCGCCAGGCCATGCGGCCCAGCAGCAGCGCGGTGAGCGCGGCCCCAAGCCAGGGATTCGGGATATAGAAGTCGCCGCCCTGCGGGCTCGACTCGAAACGGGTGAGGCGCAGGCCGACGAAGGCCAGCGCACCGCCGAGCACGAGGCCGCCGAGGGCGCCCTCCGCAAGCCGGATGTCCTGCAGACCCGAGGTCATCATCAGGCAGGCGATCGCCGCGAAGATGACGATGCGGGCGGTCATCCGCTTCGTCCGGATCGGCTGCCGGCCGAAACTGCCGCGAACACGGCGGTAGACGGCGAAGGCCATCAGCGGGGCGACGATGAACGGGATGGTGGTCGGAGCCAGCATGGGCGCGGTCTCGGTGGTGGTGACTGTGACGCTACCTTACGGCGACCGTGGCGGGCATTCGAGGGCGGGATGTTAGGTGTTGGGGGTGACGGGTGTCATGCGGTCGGATTCCCGCGCCGGGCCCGTGGGGACCGGCGCGAAGAGCTGTCGCGCGCGGGGCGCGCTCCTACATGAAGCGGCCAGCGTTATTTTGCTTTGCCCTGGTTGGCGACGGCGGCCATCTTGGCCGCGATCTCGGCCTCGTCGCCCAGGTAATAGTGCCCGACCGGCTTGAGGTCGGCGTCGAATTCGTAGACCAGCGGAATACCGTTGGGGATGTTGAGCTCCGCGATGGCGTCGTCGGAGATGTCGTCGAAGTACTTCACCAGTGCGCGCATCGAGTTGCCATGGGCCGCCATCAGCACGCTTTTGCCGCTCCTGATCGCGGGGGCCAGCACCTCGTGCCAGTAAGGCAGCACGCGGGCGACGGTGTCCTTCAGGCACTCGGTCAGCGGGACGTCGGCGATGCCGTCGTAGCGGCCGTCGTCCGCGAACGACATCTCGCCCGGCTTCAGGGCCGGCGGCGGCGTGTCGTAGCTGCGGCGCCAGATCTTGACCTGGTCTTCGCCGTACTTGCTGGCGGTCTCCGACTTGTTGAGGCCGGTCAGGGCGCCGTAGTGGCGCTCGTTGAGGCGCCAGTCGGTGACCACCGGGATCCACATCAGGCCCATCTCGTCCTGCACGTGCCACAGGGTGCGCACGGCACGCCTGAGGTAGGAGGTGTGGGCCAGGTCGAAGGTGAAACCGGCGTCCTTGAGCAGGCGACCGGCCTCACGGGCCTCGGCCACGCCCTGCTCGGTGAGGTCGACATCGGCCCAGCCGCTGAAGCGGTTCTCGAGGTTCCAGGCCGACTGGCCGTGGCGGATCATGACAAGCTTGTACATGGCATCCAACGTCAGGAGGAAAAATCCGATGGTGGAACCTCGCCCGCGAGGCGTCAACTTACGCGGCGACGGCAGGCAGCCGTGCCGGAAGTCACGCTAAACCTTGCGCGGGGCGCGCGCATCTCAGGTGTCCTAGTCCACTCGCGGAGTGCCGCAGCATGCGTCGTAGCCTGATTTCCCTCCTCATCGCCCTGTCCCTCGCCGGCGCCGCCGTCGCGGCCGACGACATCAGCAAGGTCAACGGCACCGCGTCGGTCGACGCTGGCCAGAACGCGGGCGACGTCCATACGGTGAACGGCTCGGTCCGCATCGGTTCGCGCGCCACGGTACAGAAGGCCAGTACCGTCAACGGTTCGGTCGAGCTCGGCGAAGGAGCCACCGCCACCGCCGTGAAGTCGGTCAACGGCGCGGTGTCCCTGCATGAGCAGTCGCGCGTGAGCGATGACGTGCAGACGGTCAACGGGCGGGTTCAGCTCGAGCGCGGTGCCGACGTCAAAGGCCACCTGTCCAACGTCAATGGTGAGATCTCGCTCGACGGCGCGCACGTGGGCGGCGGCATCGAGACCGTCAACGCGGACATGGATATCGGTGGCGGCTCGAAGGTCGAGGGCGGCATCCTGGTGAAGAAGCCCAACATGGGCTGGCACACCAACAACGACCGCAATCCGAAGATCGTGATCGGACCGCACGCCGTGGTTCAGGGCACCCTGAGGTTCGAACGTGCGGTCGATCTCTACGTGAGCGACTCCGCGACGGTCGGCAAGATCGAAGGCGCCACGCCGCACACGTTCTCGGGCAGCGCCCCGTAACTCAGATCCAGTCGCGCGGCTTCAGGTATTCCTGCAGCCGCGCTTCGGGGCTGTCCGCCTCGGGCGCGTACGCGTATTCGAAGCGAACACGTGGCGGCAGGCTCATCAGGATCGATTCCGTGCGCCCGCCCGACTGCAGACCGAACAAGGTGCCGCGGTCGTAGACCAGGTTGAACTCGACGTAACGACCGCGACGATAGAGCTGGAATTCGCGCTCGCGCTCGCCATACGGCGTGTCGCGACGGCGCTCCACAATGGGCAGGTAGCCGTCGAGAAAACCCTGACCGACGTCGCGCGTGAAACTCATGCACCGCTCGAAGCCGCCCTCGTTGAGGTCGTCGTAGAAAAGACCGCCGACACCGCGCGTTTCGCCGCGATGCTTGAGGTAGAAATACTCGTCGCACCACTGCTTGTATCGCGAGTACACGTCATCGCCATACGGCGCGCAGAGGTCCCTGGCGACCCGATGCCAGTGACGCACGTCCTCGTCGACCGGATAGAACGGCGTGAGATCGAAGCCGCCGCCGAACCACCACACGGGCTCCGCGCCTTCTTTCGAGGCCTCGAAGTAACGCACGTTGGCATGCGTCGTCGGGATGTGCGGGTTACGCGGATGCAGAACCAGCGAGACGCCGGTGGCGATGAAGCTGCCGCCGACGAGGTCGGGCCGGTGCGCCGTGGCGCTCGGCGGCAATGGCGAACCGGCGACCCGCGAAAAATTCACGCCCGCCTGTTCGAAGATGGCGCCGTCGCGCAGGACGCGCGTGCGTCCGCCGCCGCCCGCAGGGCGCGTCCAGGCATCCTCCTCGAACGTCGCCTTGCCGTCGATCCCCTCGATGGCGGCGCAGATGCGGTCCTGTAGCCCGCGCAGGAACGACTCGGCAAGATCGGCTTGTTCGGACATGACGGCGCAGGATCCTTGGGCGGGAAATGTCGCGAAGCTTAGCAAGTCGGGCCGGGAGGCCCGCTGCGGCACGCCGCCGCGTAACGATGACGGGTCAGGGATGACGGGTCAGGAAATACGTGCGGCCATGCGGCGGTTGCCCGTGAGCGAGGCCCAGCGCATGCCGATGTCGATCCACATCAGATAGCCCGCTTCCATGAGCATCCGCACGACATAACGACCGCTGAGCGCGAGCCGGGGTTCGGCGGCGATGGGCGAGGCGTCGAAACCCAGCCGGCGGGCGAGGTACAGGCAACGCGCCAGGTGGTAGCGACTGCTGACGAGCCAGACGGCGGGCAGCCGGCCTTCGTCCGATGGACGCAACAGTTCGCGGGCGTGCCGCAGGTTTTCGAGGGAATCGATCGACAGCTGCTCGAGCGTCATCGGCACATCGACAGGCCAGCCCGCGGCGACGAGCCAGCGACGTCCCGCCTCCGCTTCGCTGACCGAGCCGCCACTCGTGCCGCCAAGCAACAACACGCGATCGGCGGCGCCAGCGAGCACGTTTTCGCGCCCGCGCGCCAGACGCTCGGTGAAGTCGGCCTCCGGCAGATCGTCGACCAGGCGACGCCCGAAGATCAGCAGCGCCCGACGATGCCCTCCGGCGATCGGGCTGCGTCGGGCGAGGCCCCATACGTTGATCACGTGCGCGACGTAGACCAGGCCCAGGGTGCCGACGAAGACCACGACGGTGACGAACGCCGCGATCAGGATGTCGCGGTCACTGAGGTAACGCCAGACGCCGCGACGCAGGGGTTTGAGAAGACCGGCCATAGACAGCGGAGTCTGGCGACTTGGCTGGCGAGGCGCAACGATGAGGTCCTGCGAATGAATGGCCATGTCATGGGTGCCGTCATTCACGCGACGCTGCGGCTCAAAAAGGATAGGCTCGCCGCATGCCTCATCCCATGCCTCCTCTCGCCATCCGCGCGTACACGGCGACCTCCGCGCTCGGTCGCGGTCTCGACGCTCACGCCACCGCCATCGCCACCTCCCGGGGCGGCCTTCAACCCAACGACTTCAGCTCAGCACCCCTGGATTGCTGGATCGGCCGCGTCGCCGGACTCGAAGACGAACCGCTCCCGCCGGCTCTCGCCGAGTGGGAATGCCGGAACAACCGCCTGGCCTGGCTGGCGTTGCGTCAGGACGGTTTTATCGACGCGGTCAGGGACGCACGCGAGCGCTACGGCGCCTCGCGCGTCGCCGTCCTGCTCGGCACGTCGACCGCCAGCATCGGTGCGACCGAAGAAGGCTATCGACGCCTGGAAGGAGGCCGGATGCCGGCGGATCTCCATCGCTCCGTCCTGCACACCCCCCATTCGCTGGCGGGATTCGTCGCCACGGCGTTCGACCTGGAAGGGCCTTGCCTGACCGTCGCCACCGCGTGCTCCTCCAGCGCCAAGGTGTTCGCCAACGCCGAGCGCATGATCCGCCTCGGACTGATCGACGCCGCCGTCGTCGGTGGTACCGACACGCTCTGCGACAGCGTCCTGTTCGGCTTCAACTCGCTCGAGCTCGTGTCACCTGAACCGTGCCGCCCGTTCGACGCGAACCGTGGCGGCATCTCGATTGGCGAGGCGGCCGGCTTCGCGCTCATCGAGCGCGCCGTGGAGGGTGGCGGACTGCCGCTGCTGATCGGCTACGGCGAAGCCAGCGACGCGCATCACATGTCGACACCGCATCCCGAAGGGCTCGGCGCCGAGCTCGCACTGAACGACACGCTGGCGCGGGCGGGCATCGTCGTGGGCGATGTCGATTACATCAACCTGCACGGAACCGCCAGCCAGAAGAACGACGAGGTCGAGGCGGCACTGGTGGCACGGCGTTTCCCGGCGAGCACACGCGCCAGCTCGACCAAGGGCTTCACCGGTCATACGCTGGGCGCCGCGGGCATTCTCGAGGCCACGCTCACGCTGTTGTCGATGCGCGACGGCGTCGTGCCCGCCAATCTGGGTGCGACGACACCGGATCCGCTGTGCGGGCCGCAGATGGCGTGGACATCCGAGCGCGGCGATCTTCGCATCGCCCTGAGCAACTCGTTCGGCTTTGGCGGAAACAACGCCTGTCTCGCCTTTGCCCGGGCGGAGGTTGCCGCATGAGCGCCGCGCTGACCGTATGGATCAAGGGTATCGGCACGTGGGCACCCGGCGCCGACGACTGGCAGGCGTTCCGCGAGATCGCCAACGGTGCCGCCGCGCCGGGTGCGACCACGCGGCCCGTGGCCGACGTCCTGCCGCCGAACGAACGGCGACGCGCGCCGGAAAGCGTGCTGCTGGCCGCCGCCGCCGCGGGTCAGGCCGTGCGGATGAGCGGTCTCGACGCGGCCACCCTGCCCTGCGTCTTCGCTTCCGCGCACGGCGACCAGGTGATCACCGACTACATGTGCACCACGCTGGCGACGGCACCCACAGAACTGTCGCCCACCAAATTCCACAACTCCGTGCATAACGCCCCTGCCGGCTACTGGACCATCGCCACGCATTGCCATGCGAGCTCGAGCGCGGTGTCCGGCGGCGAGACGAGCTTTGGCGCCGGACTGCTCGAGGCCGCCACCCTCGCGGTGGCCGACGAGCGCGACGTCCTGCTGGCCAGTTACGACATCGCGGGCACCGGCCCGCTCGGCGAGATGACCAGCACCACCGGCCCGTTCGCCTGCGCGCTGGTCTTGTCGCCGCGTCCGGAGGGCGCCCTGGCGCGCCTCGATCTGACGCCGTCGGCCGGCAATACGGGCGCTGTCGCGCTGGGTGACGCCTGGATGGACGACATCGCGGCCAGCAGCCCCTCGGCCCAGGCGATACCGCTGTTGCGTGCACTGGCCCTCGCACGCCCCACCGCCTTGCGCGTGGCCGCCGCCACCGGCCTGGACCTTCACGTGGATATCGAGGCCGCACCATGAACGCCACCGGTGATCGCTGCTGCATCCTGATTCCATGCCTCAACGAGGAACGTGCCATCGGTCGCGTGGTTGCCGAAGCCATGGAGCTGGGCTTGCCGGTCATCGTCGTCGACGACGGCTCGGACGACCGCACGCCCGGGATCGTGGGTGAGCTGCCCGTCACCCTGATCCGCCACGCGACACGACGCGGCAAGGGTGAGGCCCTGCGCAGCGGCTTTCGCGAGGCGCTGCGTCAGGGTTTCGACAACGTCATCACGATGGACGGTGACGGCCAGCACCTGGCGTCCGACATCCCGGCGATCCTCGAAGCTCACCGCCGCTATCCCGGCAGCATCGTCATCGGTGCGCGGCTGCTCGAGCGTGAACAGCAGCCGCCCGGACGCCGCCGTGCGAACGCGGTGGCCGATTGGGGCATCTCCTGGGCCTGCGGTCGCCCGGTGGCGGATACGCAAAGCGGCCAGCGCCTGTACCCGCGTGCCGCGCTCGACCTTGTCGACCTTCCCGCCGAGAACTTCGTCTTCGAAGCCGCGCTGCTGATCACGGCGTGCCGCGAGCGCGGCATCGGCGTGGTCTCGGTGCCGATCGCCTCGCGCTACGAGGGCGAGTTCCGCCTCAGCCACTTCCAGCCGGTGCGCGACGTCACCCGGATCACGGTGTATACGGTAGGCCGCATCTTCCATTACGGTCACGTAATGGCATGCTACCGGTCCTCCCGCGCGACACCGACGATTGTCGCGACGGCACCTGGGACACGCGACACGCACTGAAAACGCTACGCGCACGCACCGCGCAAGGGGTCGATACGATGGATCGCAAGTTATATGACGCAGTCATCCTTGGCGGTGGCCTGGCGGGACTGTCCCTGGCGCTGCAGCTTAAAGGCGCCTACCCCGACATGGACATCGTCGTGCTGGAGCGGCAGGTAAGACCGCTGCCGGTGGCGGCGCACAAGGTCGGCGAGTCGACGGTGGAAATCGCCGCCCACTACTTCACGCATACGCTGGGCCTGCGCGAACACTTCGAGACGGAGCACATCCGCAAGTTCGGCTTTCGGTTCTTTTTCTCGGAAGGTCGCGACGACCTCGCCGACGTTCTTGAACTGGGGGTCAGCGCTGTGTTGCCGACGCCGAGCTACCAGATCGATCGCGGTATTCTGGAAACCTTCCTCGGCGAGGAAGCGGTACGCCGCGGCATCGATTTCCGCGAGGGCGCCACCGTCCGTGGCTTTGACATCGGCAAGGGTGACGACAGCCACACGGTTCGCTTCAGCCAGTCCGGCAGTGACCACGAGCTGCAGGCACGCTGGCTGCTCGACGCCTCGGGGCGTGCGGGCATGATACGGCGCAAACTCGATCTCACCCGCGACAACGGCCACCACGCCAATGCGGTGTGGTTCCGTATCGACGATCGCCTGGAGATCGACGGCTGGTGCGATGACGCCGAATGGAAGGACCGCGTGCATCCGCCGGAGCGCTGGCGTTCCACCAATCATCTGGTCGGCCCGGGCTACTGGCTGTGGCTGATTCCCTTGTCGTCGGGGGCGCATTCGGTCGGCATCGTGGCCGACGCCAAGATGCATCCCCTGGATGGCATGCGCGATTTCGAGAAGGCGCTGGCGTGGATCCATGAGCACCAGCCCGTGGTCGCGCGCGAGATCGAAAAGCGCCGCGACAAGTTGCTGGACTTCGCCTTCTTCCGGCATTTCTCCTATGGCTGCTCGCGGATGTTTTCGTCGGACCGCTGGGCACTCACCGGCGAAGCCGGCGCGTTTCTCGATCCGTTCTATTCGCCCGGCAGCGACTTCATCGCCATCTCCAACACGTACATCACCGAGTTGATCGGCGTGGACCGGCGCGGCGAACCGCTGGCGCCACACGCGCGTGCCTACGAGCGGCTGTTCTTCTCGTTCTACGAGAATACGCTGCACATGTACCGCGGCCAGTACAACCTGTTCGGCGATCCCGAAGTACTGTCGATCAAGGTGATCTGGGATTACGCCTATTACTGGGGTGTGCTCTGCCAGATCATGTTCCAGGAGCGACTGGCCGACACGCACTTCATCGGGCGCCTGGCGCCGGAGCTGCTCGCCGCGGCCGACCTCAACAAGGAGATGCAGGTCTTCTTCCAGCGCTGGCACGCCGTGTCCGAGCGCCGTAACCCGAAGATGATGCTGGATCAGCGCGACCTCACCTGGTTCGCCGACATGAATGCCACGTTGCACGATTCGCTCAACGAAAAAGCGCTCGGCGATCGCATCCGCGCCAACGTGCACATGATGCGGCTGCTCGCGGCCCACGTGGTCGAGCGTGCGGCGGCGGATCATCCGTCATTGATCGAAGGTGCGGAGCATCTGGTGGATGTCGAGGGCGCGCGGACGACGCTGTTCGCTCAGGTGGCGTGAGTCGCGCGATCTGAGACGCCGCGGATCGACACTACGGCGGTCGGTCCGGAGGGGCCGGTCAGGCTCCTCATCAGTCACCCTTTCGCGCTGCCCCTCCGGCCCGGCGAATCAACCCGCCGGGTGAATGACCGCGGCTCGACCCGAGGCGATCTCGACGCCGTCATGCGCGATACGAAAACTGTACTGGGCACCGGACGTATCGGCCATCAGGCACTCCGCTTGCACGTCGAGGCGTCCTTCCAGCGTATCGATCCGTTCGACCGCCAGCTTCACCCCTCGCAGGCTCACCAGCATCCCCGGACGGGGCTCGGTGTCCCCGCGCTCCTTCGCCAGTAAAGCGCCATGCACCGCCATCGCCTGCGCGCCGTATTCGGCCAGATGCAGCGCGTGCAGGCCGTGGGCGCCGCGCAGCGGATGCGTCGGCAGTACATGGCGCGTGCTGAACGCATGGAGGGCGGATGCGTCAAAGGCGACCACGCCGTCGAGCAGGCACATATCGCCCGCATGCGGAATCAGGTCGATGAACTCGTGTCTGGACAGCAGGGACACGGTCATCCGCCGTGGGCATCGGAGTGCCCGGAGAGAGCGACGGCGGCGGCTGGCTCCTCTACGGACTCCATCTCCTGCCAGAAGTCGTAGAAGTTGAACCAGTTGAACGGATAGGCGCGGGCGTAGTGCTCGACGCGCTGGGCGTAGCGCGCCACGACCGCATCGAGGACGGCGGCGCGTTCCGTACGAGGCACGTCGATGCCTTCGGAGAAGGCCTCGAAGATCAACCGGTAGCGGTTGCCGCCCAGATAGATACCCATGCAGACCACCACCGGAACCTTGAGCACGGCGGCGAGCTGCCATGGCCCCGTGGGAAACGGCGCAGGCTTGCCGAGGAACGGCACCATGCGCGTCGCTTCACCGCGATGCCCGCGGTCGGCCAACAGCGCGAGCATGCCGCCCTGCTCCGCGGCTTCGGCCATTGCGAGCGCGATGGATGCGCCTCCCAGCGCCGCGTCGATCACCGCGGCGCCGACATCGGGCGCGAGCGCCTCGAGCACGGCGGTCAACGCCGGTGTCTTCTGCTTGTCCAGCACGACGCGCAGCGGCACATCGGGACGGCGTCCGCCAAGCGCGCGCAATGCTTCGAAGCTACCCTGATGGGAGCCGATCAGGAGAACACCGCGTCCCGCATTCAGGTGTCGGTCGAGTTCCGGCAGGCCCTCCACCTCGACCTCGAAGTCGCGCTCGCCACGGGCCAGAAAAAACAGCCGGTCAAGCAGCGTCGCGGCGAACATGTGGATATGGTGAAACACGTCATATGCGGTCACCGGCCGGTCGAGCACGCGCGACAGATAGGTGCGCGAGGCCGCGCGTTCGTCGGCGCGACGCAGAAAGAAATACAGCGCGATGGGATAAAGCAGCAGGCGCGCGACGCCCCGTCCGAGGCGCAGGGCGATCGTGCGGATCAGCCAGATCGCAAAGCGCCCGCCACCTTCCCGTTGTTTCCAGTGACTCATGCCCGGCCCTCGAGCGTGCCGCGGACCAGGGTGTCGGAGCCGCGGCGAACGGTGAAACGCACCCGCGCGGCATCCAGCCCGGTCAGCTCGACCTCGGCATCCTCATCGGGAAGCAGCGGCAGCAGGAACTTCGCGTCGATCACCTGGCCCACGCCGACACCGCGCCACGCGCGCAACGCGTCGGCCGCGGCTTCGAGCAGCAGGACGCCGGCAACGATGGGGCGACCGGGAAAATGTCCGGCGAAACTCGGGTGCGCCGCGTCGAAACGCAGCGGGCGCACGAACGATGCGATGTCGGCTGGATCGGTCATGGGCATCTCAGGCTCACGGTCGGGGCGAAGCAAAGCACGCTCCGGGCGAGTGGTGCCTGAACGACGATCAGGCCGCGGCGCGGTGCTGTTCGATGTGCTCGGACAGCGTGCGGAGGCTGGTGAAGATGGTCCGGTTGTCCGGATTGTCGGACTTCAGCTGGAAGCCATAGCGCTTGGACACCGCCAGGGCGATTTCGAGGGCGTCGATGGAATCCAGGCCCAGGTCGCCGCCGAACAGGGGCGCTTCCGGGTCGATGTCGGCCGGCTGCACCGACTCGAGGTTGAGGCTCGTGACGATCAGTTCGGCGAGTTCGTGCTGTGCTGCGGTTTGCGTTGCCATTGTGTTTCCAGGTCCTGGATTTCCTGCCTCCCCCCGGATGGCAGCGGTCGCGGAGTTTATCACAGGGCCCCCGGGCAAGCCCCTGCGGCCACTCAGCTTCGTGAAGAATCGACCGTTCACGTTTATCGCCGACGGCGTGACGATATGATGCCCCGAACGCGTTCTATGGACTACCTGATGCCCCACGGCAATGAAATGCGCGAGCGCACGGCGCTCACCGCCCCTCCTTCCCCGCTGGTCCGTTATCGCGACGGCTCCGCCGCGCCGGGTCCGCGGACGCTGGCCCTTTTCGGCTTTGGCTCGACACCTCGCGAGATCGACGATCCGCGCTGGCTGCGGGTCGTCCTCGATCCGCTGGGCGACGCGCCGCTGGAAGCGTGGGAAGTGGATGCCCCCGTCGAGGCGGGCCGCGACGGCGACCTGCGCTGGTCGCGCGGCGGCGGCTGGCTCTACGCCGCCGTCGAATGCCACGAGGACGACCATGGCGGGCCCGAAGGCGCGGCCGTGCATGCGTATGGTTTGCTTTCGAGGTTCGTCGAGGCGGCCGAAGAACGGCACGTGCAGCGCATCTGGAATTACCTCGGCGCGATCAACGAGGGCTCGGGCGACGACGAACGCTACAAGCACTTCTGCACGGGGCGTATCCGCGGCATGGGCGACGTGTTCGCGCAGGGATTTCCGGCGGCCTCGGCGATCGGGCATCACGGCGATCCCGGGCTGTTGCAGGTGTATCTGCTCGCGACCGACCGGCCGGGCACCCGCGTGGAAAATCCGCGTCAGGTCAGTGCCTGGCAGTATCCGCGTCAGTACGGGCGCACCCCGCCGAGCTTCGCGCGCGCCACCCTGCTGCCGGCGGGCGATGTGCTGGCGATTTCAGGCACCGCCGCGGTCGTGGGTCATGCCTCCGCGCACGCCGGGGATCTCGAAGCTCAGTTGGCGGAAACGCTGCGGAATCTCGATGCCCTGCTCGAGTCCGGCGGCATGCCCGCCGGACTCGATGGCGGGGCGCCGCTGAAGGTGTACGTACGGCATCCTGAGGATGAAGCCGCGGTGCGGGCCTTCGCGGCAAAGCGCTTCCCCTCCGCCCCCTTGCTGCTGGTGCACGGCGACATCTGCCGGGCGGAGTTGCTGGTGGAGATCGATGGATGGCGCTACCGGGGCTGATAGCCTCACGGCTTCCTGACAGGTCGCACCCAGCCCTCGATCGCCGTCTGCCGTGCACGCGAGATCGTCAGCGTATCGGCCGGTGCGTCCTTGGTGATCACCGAGCCCGCACCGATCGTCGAACCGGCACGCAGGGTCACCGGCGCGACGAGCGAGCTGTTTGATCCCACGAACACCCGGTCTTCGATCGTGGTACGACTCTTGTTTACGCCGTCGTAATTGCAGGTGATCGTGCCGGCACCGATGTTGACCTTGCTGCCGATCACGGTGTCGCCCAGGTAGCTGAGGTGATTGGCCTTCGATCCCTCCGCGATCACGGCGTTCTTCGTCTCGACGAAGTTTCCGATGTGCACGCCGGCCGCCAGGTCGGTCCCCGGGCGCAAGCGGGCGAACGGACCGATCGTGCAAGGCCCGTGGGTGACCACGCCATCCAGGTCGCAATGCGCGAGCACGACGGTGCCGGCAGCCAGCGTCGCGTTGCGCACGCGCGTAAACGGACCGATGCGCACGTCGTCGCCGAGCACGACCTCGCCTTCGAAGATCACATTGACGTCGACCTCGACGTCGCGCCCCGCGCTCACGCTGCCACGCACGTCCAGCCGCGCCGGATCGGCGAGACGGACGCCCGCCAGGGCCAGCTCGCGCGCGGCGCGTTCCCGGTACAGCGTCTCGAGACCGGCCAGCTGCCACGGGTCGTTCGCGCCTGACGCTTCGACCGGATCGCAATCGACGCAGGCGGCGGGCGCTCCTTCGGCCGCGGCCATTTCAAAGACGTCGGTGAGGTAGTACTCGCCTTGCGCGTTGCTGTTGCCCAGCGCACGCGTCCAGGCGAGAAGGCGTGCCGCATCGCCGGCGACGATACCCGTGTTGACGAGGTCGACCGCGCGCTGGGCAGGGTTGGCATCCTTTTCTTCGACGATGTGACGGACCTTGCCGGCCGCATCGAGCACGACGCGCCCGTAACCCTTCGGATCCGCGAGGCGCGTCGCCAGCATGGCGAGACCCTCGCCGGTGCCGACCAGTGCCGCCAGCGTTCCGGCGCGAATGAGAGGAACGTCGCCGTAGAGGATGAGGACCCGTCCCTCGAGCTTGCCATCCGTCTCCAGGGCCTCGAGCGCCGTGCGTACGGCATGCCCGGTACCGAGACGCTCGCGCTGCTCGATCCAGCCCAGCGAGCCATCGGCGGCGAACGCATCGCGCACCTGCTGCCCGTTATGTCCGTAGACGACGTGCACGCCAACGGGGTTCAGCGCACGCGCCGAACCGATGACATGCGACAGCAGAGGCCGCCCCGCCAACGGCATCAGCACCTTGGCGGATGCGGACTTCATCCGCTTGCCTTCGCCCGCGGCGAGGATCAGGACGTGAAGGGGCGTAGCGGTCATGGGCTCTCGTACCTGCCTGTAAGTGAGGGCCGCACTGTCGCGCGTTTGGCCGGCGCTGCCAAGTCGGCTACTCGTCGTCCTTCCGTTTGCTGAGGTTTTCGAGGTTCGGCTTATAGGCCTCGACGAAGGCATTCCGCAGGATGCCGATGATGGCGTCCGACGTGGAAACGCTCTTGTCGTCGATGTTGCCGGATATCGTCACACGCGTCGCGAACTGGTCCTTGGACTGGTTCTTGAACAGCTTGGCCACGCCCTCGGCCGCCGCTTCGTAGACGATCTTCAGCGGACCCTTCTTGTCTTCCTCCACGTCCTGCTTCCAGCTGAAGATCTTCAGTCCGTGGAAGAGTGGCTTGGCATAGCCACTGAGCTTGCGATCCTTGGCCTGAAGCTCCATGACGAAGTCGCCTTCGCCGCCCGCGAAATCGAGGCCGGAATAAGCGCGCGCGAGATCGTTGGCCTTGACCAGCTTGATGTCGTGGACGGTGATCGAATAATGGAAGTCGCCGAGGCGTTCCACCGGATCGATGTCGGCATGGGTTTCGAGCGGCGCGTCGCCAAGCACCTTGGCCGTCGCGTGCATATGGGCTACCCGGTCTCCGCCTTCACGCTGGACGTTGGTGAGGTTGGTCACCGTGCCGTTGACGTCGGTCATCTTCAGGTCGACCTTCGGGCTCGACACGAAGTTGTTGAAGGTGATCGTGCCATTCATGACGTTGATTTCGTCGAACCGGAACGGCGCCAGGGCACGAAGCTGCTCGCGCCAGTCCACGCCCTTACCCGTCTGCTTGTCGCCCTCCGACTTGCCGTCCACGAAGTTGACGACGGGATCGTAGAAATCGATCTTGCCGCGGAAGTGACCCTTCACCAGCGCGCGCCAGGTCAGCGAAATGTCCGCGCGCGTGGTCTTGAACAGTGGAACCGGCACCTTGCCGTCGACCTTGGTCACCGACATCTGGTCGATCGAGTACGACCCGCGCCACAGATGGATGTCGATATCGGCAATCCGCCCGGCATAGGCGCCCATGTGAGCCAGGCGACCGTTGAGGTAGTTGAGCACGACATACGGCAGCGCGACGCGGGCCGCGATGAGCACGACGGCGACGATCCCCAGGATCCAGAAGCTTCGGCGGTAGCGGGTGCGCATGAGACTTTCACCTTGAAACGACAGCCCAGTGTTGCGCCGCGGCAGTCATTTCCGGATGAAGAAGCAAAAAAAACCCCTCCGGAGAGGGGTTTATCGGGCGAGGCTGCGTCGCTCAGTGCTTCAGCGTCTTGCGCATGCGCTCGAGTGCCTGGAGCTGCGCCAGCGCCTCGGCCAGCTTGGCCTGGGCTTCGGCGACGTCCATCTCGGGGCCGCGGTTGGACAACGCGGCCTCGGCTTCTTCCTTCGCCTTCAGGGCGGCCGCCTCGTCGAGGTCGGCCGCGCGGGCGGCTGTGTCGGCGAGGATCGTCACGACCTGCGGCTGCACCTCGAGGATGCCGCCGGAGACATAGAACTGCTGGCGATCGCCGTTGGTGCCGACCACGTCCACGTGGCCCGGCTTCAGGCGGGTAATCAGCGGCGCGTGACGCGGCGCGATACCCAGCTCGCCAAGCTCACCGGTGGCGACCACGAGCGTGGCTTCGCCGGAGTAGATCTCGGCTTCGGCGCTGACGATGTCGACGCGGATGGTGTGGGTCATGGGCTTGTCTTCCGTTGGTCGGGAATGGGAGGAGAAGGTCGCTTACGCGGCCTTCTTCGCACCCATGTCCTCGCCCTTCTTGATGGCTTCGTCGATGCCGCCGACCATGTAGAACGCCTGCTCGGGCAGGTGATCCAGGTCGCCGTCGAGAATCATCTTGAAGCCGCGGATGGTTTCCTTCAGAGCGACGTACTTGCCCGGCGAGCCGGTGAAGACTTCGGCCACGTGGAACGGCTGCGAGAAGAAGCGCTCGATCTTGCGGGCGCGCGACACCGAGGCCTTGTCTTCCGGCGACAGCTCGTCCATGCCGAGGATGGCGATGATGTCCTTCAGCTCCTTGTAGCGCTGCAGGGTGCCCTGCACGCGACGGGCCGTGTCGTAGTGCTCCTGGCCGATAACCGAGGCATCGAGCTGACGGCTGCTGGAAGCGAGCGGATCGACGGCCGGGTAGATACCCAGCGAGGCGATATCGCGGCTCAGCGTGACCGTGGCATCGAGATGCGCGAAGGTCGTGGCCGGCGACGGATCGGTAAGGTCATCCGCGGGAACGTAAACGGCCTGGATCGACGTGATCGAGCCGGTCTTGGTCGAGGTGATGCGCTCCTGCAGGACGCCCATTTCCTCGGCCAGCGTCGGCTGATAACCCACGGCCGACGGCATACGACCGAGCAGCGCGGACACTTCGGTACCGGCCAGCGTGTAGCGGTAGATGTTGTCGACGAACAGCAGGACGTCCTTACCCTTGCCCGACTCGTCCTTCTCGTCACGGAAGTACTCGGCCATCGTCAGGCCGGTCAGCGCGACGCGCAGGCGGTTGCCCGGCGGCTCGTTCATCTGACCGTAGACCATCGCGACCTTGTCGAGGACGTTGGAGTCCTTCATCTCGTGATAGAAGTCGTTACCTTCACGCGTACGCTCACCCACGCCGGCGAACACGGACAGACCCGAGTGCGCCTTGGCGATGTTGTTGATGAGCTCCATCATGTTGACCGTCTTGCCGACGCCGGCGCCGCCGAACAGGCCGACCTTGCCGCCCTTGGCGAACGGGCACATGAGGTCGATGACCTTGATGCCGGTTTCCAGCAGTTCGTTCGCCGCGGCCTGCTCGTCATACGACGGGGCTTCGCGGTGGATGACCCACTGCTCTTTCTCGCCGATCGGGCCGGCTTCGTCGATGGGGTTGCCCAGCACGTCCATGATGCGACCGAGCGTGGCGGTACCGACCGGCACCTTGATGCCTTCGCCGGTGTTGCGGGCGAGCAGGTTGCGGCGCAGGCCGTCGGTGGAACCGAGCGCGATGGTGCGCACGATGCCGTCACCGAGCTGCTGCTGCACTTCGAGGGTGATCTCGGTGCCGTCGATCTTCAGTGCGTCGTAAACCTGCGGCACCTGGTCGCGCGGGAATTCGACGTCGACGACCGCGCCGATGATCTGAACAACTTTGCCCTGGCTCATGGAATGCTCCGGATGAATCTTCGTAAGGTTCTGTTCGGGCGCCGCTCACTGCGTCGCCATCGCGTGTAGCTTTCGGTCAGACCGCGGCGGCGCCGCCGACGATCTCCGAGATTTCCTGGGTGATCGCGGCCTGACGTGCCTTGTTGTAGACCAGTGTCAGTTCGCCGATAACCTTGTTCGCGTTGTCCGACGCGGCCTTCATGGCGACCATGCGCGCGGCGTGTTCGCTGGCGAGGTTCTCCAGCGCGGCCTGGTACACCACCGACTCGATGTAACGCGTCATCAGATGCTCGAGCACCGTGCGCGCATCGGGTTCGTAGATGTAATCCCAGTCGTGGGTCTGCTCGACCTTCACGCCCGTGGATGCATCGCCTTCGGCGTCCTCGAGTTCCTTCGCCACCAGCGTGAGGGGCAGCAGGGCCTCGATCGTCGGCTTCTGCACGATCGTGTTGACGAAGTCGTTGTAGACCAGGAAAACGCGATCGAGCTTGTTGTCGCCGTAGGCGTCGAGCACGACCTTGATCACGCCGATCAGGTCTTCCAGCTTCGGTTTTTCGCCGAGGTGCGTGGCCGAACCGATCAGGTTGACGCCCTTGATGCGACGGAAGAACTGCACGGCCTTCTGGCCGACGGCGACGACGTCGATCTCGGCACCCTTGTCCTGCCACTCGCGGATGCTGGTCAGCGTGCGACGGAACAGGTTGGAGTTGAGACCGCCCGCGAGGCCGCGATCGGTCGACACCACGATGAAGCCCACGCGCGCGACGTTCTGACGCTCGGTGAGGTACGGATGGGTGAAGTCCGTGCTGGCCTGGGCGACGTGCGCGATGACCTTGCGCATCAGACGCGCGTAAGGACGCGACGCCTTCATCAGGTCCTGCGCCTTGCGGATCTTCGACGCCGAGACCATTTCGAGCGCACGCGTCACCTTGCGCATGTTCTGCGTGCTCTTGATCTTGGTTTTGATTTCGCGGCCGCTAGCCATGGCTTACTCGTCTGTAAAGGGTGACGCCGGATCACGGGGCGGACGTTGCCGCCGCCCCGTGCGTCTCGCTATTACCAGCTACCGGTCTTCTTGAACTCGTCGGCGGCCGACTTGAAGGTCGCCTCGATGTCCTTGTCCCAGTCGCCGGTCTCGTCGATCTTCTTCATCAGGTCGCCGTGATTCTGGCGGAAGAAGGCGTGCAGGCCCTTCTCGAACGGCAGCACCTTGTTGACCGGCAGGTCGTCGAGGTAGCCCTTCTCGGCCGCGTAGACCGAGACGCCGAGTTCGGCGATCGACAGCGGCGAGTACTGCGCCTGCTTCATCAGTTCGGTGACGCGCTGGCCACGGTCGAGCTGGGCGCGGGTCGCGGCGTCCAGGTCCGAGGCGAACTGCGCGAACGCAGCCAGCTCGCGGTATTGGGCGAGAGCGAGCTTCACGCCGCCGGACAGCTTCTTGATGATCTTGGTCTGGGCGGCACCACCGACGCGCGACACCGAGATACCGGCGTTGACGGGCGGACGGATACCGGCGTTGAACAGATCGGTCTCGAGGAAGATCTGGCCGTCGGTGATCGAGATGACGTTGGTCGGAACGAACGCGGAAACGTCGCCGGCCTGGGTCTCGATGATCGGCAGCGCGGTCAGCGAACCGGTCTTGCCCTTCACTTCGCCGTTGGTCATCTTCTCGACGTATTCGGCGCTGACGCGCGAGGCGCGCTCGAGCAGACGCGAGTGGAGATAGAACACGTCGCCCGGGTAGGCTTCGCGACCCGGCGGACGCTTCAGCAGCAGCGAGATCTGGCGGTAAGCCACGGCCTGCTTGGAGAGATCGTCGTACACGATGAGCGCGTCTTCGCCGCGGTCACGGAAGTACTCGCCCAT
Source organism: Dyella sp. 333MFSha (assembly GCF_900102405.1). Classification (NCBI taxonomy): domain Bacteria; kingdom Pseudomonadati; phylum Pseudomonadota; class Gammaproteobacteria; order Lysobacterales; family Rhodanobacteraceae; genus Dyella; species Dyella sp. 333MFSha. The sequence goes on from NZ_FNBR01000002.1 coordinate 780,340, forward strand.
GGCGCAGCCGGAATACGGCGCGACGTACTGCAGGGCGGCGGCTTCGGATGCCGAAGCGACGACGACGATGGTGTTGGCCAGCGCGCCGTTCTCTTCGAGCTTGCGCACGACGTTGGCGATCGAGCTGCGCTTCTGGCCGATGGCGACGTAGATGCACTTAATGCCCGAATCTTTCTGGTTGATGATCGCGTCGATCGCGACGGCGGTCTTGCCCGTCTGGCGGTCGCCGATGATCAGCTCGCGCTGGCCGCGGCCGATCGGGATCATCGAGTCGATGGACTTGTAGCCCGTCTGCATCGGCTGGTCGACCGACTGGCGCCAGATGACGCCCGGAGCGACCTTCTCGACCGGGCTGCTGCCGGCGGCGTCGATCGGACCCTTGCCGTCGATCGGGTTACCCAGTGCGTCGACGACGCGGCCGAGCAGGCCCGGGCCGACCGGCACTTCGAGAATGCGGCCGGTCGTCTTGGCGGCATCGCCTTCGCGCAGGTGCTGGTATTCACCAAGCACCACGGCGCCGACCGAGTCGCGCTCGAGGTTCAGCGCGAGGGCGTAGGTGTCGTTCGGCAGTTCGATCATTTCGCCCTGCATCACATCGGCCAGGCCGTGGATGCGCACGATGCCGTCGGACACGCTGATGATCGTGCCTTCGTTGCGTGCCTCGGCGCCGAGCTTGAACTGCTCGATGCGGGTCTTGATCAGCTCGCTGATCTCGGACGGATTCAGTGTGGTGCTGGACATGGTCGGTTCCTTGGGTCGCGCCGCTTTCACGGCACCCGGTGGTATGAGAATCAGTGCGTCAGCGCGCTGGCCAGCCGCTGCAGGCGGCCTCGCGCGGAACCGTCGATGACCTGCTCGCCCGTGTCGATGACGACACCGCCAAGCAACGCCGGATCGACGTGCGTATCCAGTTCGATCTCACGCTTGAAGCGGCGCTTCAGCGAAACGCGAAGCTTGTCCGACTCGGCGGCGTCGAGATCCATCGCGCTCGTAACCTTGACCAGCAGGGTCGACTCCGACTCACGCTTGTAGTCGTCGTACAGCGAGGCGATTTCCGGCAGGAGCGCCATGCGGCCGTTTTCCGCGAGCTCCTCGAGGAAGCGGGCGAACGGCGCCTCGGCGGCCATGCCTTGCGGCAGGTGCAGCGCGACCAGCTGGGTCGGCAGCACGCGCGGATCGTTGCCGAGGCCGGCGACGCGCTGGTCCGCGGCGACGAGCGCCGCGAAGTTCAGCGCCGACGACCAGTCGGCCAGCGAACCCGACGCATGCGCCACTTCGAAGGCGGCGCGTGCGTAGGGACGGGCGAGGGTGAGCGCCTGGGCCATGATCAGATCTCGGCAGCGAGCTGGTCGAGCAGGGCCTTGTGGGCCGCCGGATCGATTTCGCGCTGCACGATCTTCTCCGCGCCACGGACAGCGAGGGCGCCGACCTGCTCGCGAAGCTGCTCACGGGCACGCTGGGCCATCGAAGCGATCTCGTCCTGGGCCGAAGCCTTCAGGCGGTTGATCTCTTCGATCGCGTCGGCGCGGGCCTTCTCGAGAATCTGGTTGGCCTGCTGCTGCGCCTTGTCGATGATGTCCGTCGACTGCACGCGGGCCTGCTTGATCTCGGTGGCGACCTTGGCGTCGGCATCCTTCAGCTCGGCGCGGGCGCGCTCCGCCGCGGCGAGCCCTTCGGCCACCTTCTTCTGGCGTTCTTCGATGGCACCGTTGAGCTGGGGCCAGATGAACTTGGTGGTGAACCAGACCAGGATCGCAAAAGAGATCATCTGGCCCAGGAAGGTCATGTTAATTTCCATGATCTCTCCAAAGACTCCGAACGCTGGGGTACTGACGGTCGCCGTGACGGATTACGCCACGGCGACGAAGACGAACGCTTGCTCAGCCGCCGGCGGCGGTGCGCAGAACGCCGATCAGCGGGTTCGAGAAGGCGAGCAGCAGGGCGATGGCGAGGCCGATAATGAACGCGGCGTCGATCAGACCGGCGAGCAGGAACATGCGGCCCTGCAGCAGCGGAACCAGTTCCGGCTGACGAGCGGCCGACTCGAGGAACTTCGAGCCCATGATCGCGATGCCGAGGCAGGCGCCGAGCGCGCCGAGGCCGATGATCACGCCGATGGCGATGGCGGTCATGCCCTGCACGTGTGCGAAGAGTGCGGTGAGTTCCATGGTGTTCTCCTGGGATATCTAAGAATGACGAATGGGTGGAAACGAAACGAAACTGGACTGAGCGGTCTAACGTCGGTGCGGTGAGTTAGTGGTGTTCACGTGCCGTGGCGATATAGACGATCGTCAACATCATGAAGATGAACGCCTGGAGGGCGATGATCAGGATGTGGAAGATCGCCCAGGCCGTGTTGAACACGACACCAGGCACGAAGCCGATCCAGCTCACCATCAGGCCGGCGATCAGCATGAACACCAGTTCGCCACCGTACATGTTGCCGAAGAGTCGCATCGCGAGGGACACGGGCTTCGACAGGGTCTCGACGACGTTAAGAAGCAGATTCGGGATGAGCAGGACGATCTTGGCGCCCATGCTCTCCGCATGGAACGGCGCGGTGAGCATTTCCTTGCCGAAACCGAAGCCGCCCTTGGCCTTGATGCCGTGGCCGATGACGATGAGGATCACCGCGAGGGCCAGACCGACCGTCGTATTGATGTCAGCCGTGGGAACCTGGCGGAAATAGGTGTGATGCGCGACTTCGGCACCGCTGAACGTATGCACCAGCCAGCCGGGCAGGTCCACCGGCAGCAGATCCATCGCGTTCATGAAGAACACCCACATGAAGATCGACAGCGCCAGCGGCGTGACCGTGCGGCGGTCGCCGTGGAAGGTGTCCTTCACCTGAGTGTCGACGAATTCAACGGCGAGTTCGACCAGCGCCTGACCCTTGGACGGGACCCCCGACGTCGCCTTACGGGCGAACAGCCAGAACCACAGGCAGAAGATGGCGCCCAGCACGAAGGACACCACGATCGAGTCGAGGCGGATGTTCCAGAACCAGAAATGATCGGCGCTGAAATTCACCGTCATGTGGTTCAGGTGGTGCTGGATGTATTCGGTCAGACCGCCTTGCGGTTCGCTCGCCATGCCTCAACCCTTGAATCTGAATGCAAATACGTTGACCGTGAAACCCGCTACCAACCCCACGAGCGCGGGCAGGAACGGCAGTTTCCACTGGACCAGAATGAGCGCCAGCCCGCCGACGAGGACGATCCAGCGAAGGATCATTCCCACCAGGAACCTCATGAACGTCGCCGCGCCTCCACCCAGCGCGCTGAACGCTCGCGCTGCAAAAAGCGCGTTGGCGATAGCGACGATCAGGGCGGCTGCAAATGCGGCCAGTCCGGCGGCACGCCCCTGCAGTGAAAAAGCGAGTCCCGCGATGATAGCCACCCCGATCTGCGCGATAACGATGCGCATGGCGAGATGACGACCGGCGGCAAGACTGTTGAGCAACGCGAGGCTCCCGTGGTTTCGCTCGAGGCGGCACCTTTGGTTCAACGGGCCACGGTCTAATCTGGAAAAGTATACCAGCGCCGTAAACGACGGGACAAGCGACGAAAGTCCAATAACCACCCGCCGGCGCGACCGTCCGTCGCGTCGTTGGCGAGGGAGCGGCGGTGGATCAGGCCCTGGCGGGCTGACCTACCAGCGCGCCGAGCGAGGTGGCCGTCTCAACGGCTACGTCGAATATGCCACCGGCGGCCGATGCGGCACGCTCGACGCCTTCCCGCTGGAGGTCCCCACCGCGAGCCATGATGGCGCGCATCGCGTTCGCATCCGTAGCGAGCATGGCATCGGCCATCAGGCCGGATGCCGCACGCGCATGCCCTTCCATCGCCTGCAGGTGCAGGTCGGCCACGCGCTCCATGCCGCGCCAGGCCAGGGCCTGCGCGGAAGTGGCCTGCTCGACGAAGCGGGCAAGATCGGCGTAACCGTTTACGTGAGGCATCGAGTGCATCCGTGGGGAACGGGGAGGTGCCGGAGTGTAGACCCGTCTGCGGCGGCGCAGCAACCGCTAATTGTTGCGATGACAGCCTTTGCCTCAGTCGCCTGAGTATTCCGCACCCGAGGTACAGGTTTCGTTGACCACGACCTTGGCCAGACCCGGCACGTCGACACGCAGCCGCTGGAAGATCCAGCGCGCGAGGTTTTCACTGGTCGGATTCTCGAGACCGTCGATGTCGTTGAGATAGTTGTGGTCGAGGCGGTCGTAGAGCGGCTGGAAGCGCGCCTTCAGGTCGCCGAAGTCCATGACCCAGCCGAAAACGGGGTCTACCGGGCCTTCCACGTGGAGCTCCACACGAAACGAATGACCGTGCAGCCGCGCGCACTTGTGGCCTTCGGGCACATTCGGCAAGCGATGGGCCGCCTCGATGTTGAACGTCTTATAGATACGCATGAGGGTGAATCGATCTCTGATGACTGGACAGTGTAACGGACCGGGCTTCAAACGATCTCAGCGGCCGCCTTCACGACGTGGTTCGCATTTTCGAACCGTCATGGCGTCGTTTCGTGGACTTTTACGATCGGAACGGTTGCAGTGGTAACTTGTCCGACGGAGCCGGGGGGCGTCCGTTGAGGAAATTCGTGCTCACTGAGGAGGCATCCATGTGCCTTGGTCGTGACTCGCTAGACCGGCCGCACCAGTGCGGACTGGCCGAGGAAGTATTTGCCGCCCTGCCCATGCCCTGCGTGGTCTGGCGCGACGAAGGCGGGCGCGCCGTGATGGTCAACGCCGCATTCCGGCGGGAGTTTGGCGTGGGCCGTGGAAGAGCCGGACCGCGCTGGATCGCCGATCACCTGGAGCCTGCCGGCGCCGCCGACGAATTCGCCTTCCGCGATCCGCACGGCCAGCCTCGCCGCTATCGCGTGACCCGGCAGCGCCTGGAAGCACCCAGCGGCGCGTTCCAGGCCGTTTTTCTGATGCCCCTCTCCGATGATGAGAGCGTGGCGGCGGATTCTCCGGCCAGCCCCATTTCGATCGCCGCCACGCGCCCGGACCTCGGCCTGACGCGAAGGGAATCGCAGGTGCTCGACGGAATCATGGGTGGCAAACTCAACAAAGTCATCGCCAGCGAATTGCGGATCAGCCCGAAGACCGTCGAACTCCACCGCGCCAACCTGATGGCGAAGCTGCGCGTGCATAACGTCGTGGAACTGGCGAGGGCGGTGCTGGACGGGGCCACTGTGAGCGCTGCGCAGACCGCAGGCGCGGGCGAGACCGACTCGGCTGCTGCCATTGGCGGACAATACGTCTAGGTTGCCAGGCACTGGCAGGTGCAGGCAGGTTACGCGCAGACTGACAGTGCTACCCGTGAACTTCAAAGGGTGAGCGGCGGTAAAGGCATTGAGGAGATCGAACCGTGGGCAAGCTGTTCAAAGCGTCTGAGCTGAAGGGCATGACTTACGCGTCCCTCCACCGCAACGGCATGACGGTCGACGTGCGCCGCTTCTTCAAGAGCGAGGGGGGTCGGAAGATGCTCGAGGCGATATCCGCGCTCCCGGCCTCGTCTGGCGCAGCGACGAAGCGAAACAAAAAGCCTGAAGGTTGATCGGTTGAACCGACGCAAGGACGCGAGCATGCCGTACAACCTGCTAATCCTCCCCTTGCTCGGCGGATACATTCTGGTCACTTACACCAATTGCGCGGTGTATTGGTCATCCCGACAGGCACGCGAACAGCTGTTGCTCGCCTCCGCCTTCGTCGGCCTGCTGTTAGCGGTCATAGCAAGAGCCATAGTGCTCATCGCCTTGCAGGTGCCCGGAGGCCTCCTTCTCGGGCGATTAGTCCATCGGGCCCTGGACATGCAAGGCATCGGGACCGGCGCGCTAGCGTTCGGGCTCGGTGTCGCCGGGGCGATCTGGCTCAATAGAGCCTGGCCGATGTTCGAATCCGGCCTCTGGCTCTACGGCCGGGGCTCACTGACTCAGCTGGAATCGCTCATGATGATGAGCGCTCACGCCTTTCGGCCCGCACCGGGCGCGCGGTTTCGCTCAATGCCGCTCGAGATTTTCCGGCGACTCGCGTGCTCGATTCCTGGCATCCGCCAATGGATAGCCCATCGGCTTCATGAAGAAGCGCTTTTCGAGGCACTCTAACAGCCGGATTCTCCTGGGATGCTGAGCCCCGCTTCTGATCACGATGAAGGACCGAAAGGTCTATGTGGGCGTGCTGGAAAACACACCTTCGTTCACGGCGAGTGCGTTCACCCATGTCAATCTCGTCGTTCTCCGGAGCGGCTACCGCGACAAGGACACTCTCAGAGTCACCTTCACCGAGGACTACACGAAGGCCTTCCAGGCCGTTGTCACCGATTTACCCGCGTACAAAGTCATTCCGGTCGCCGACATATCCAGCGCCAGCCTCTTTGACCGGGCGATATTCAACGCTTTCCAGCCATCGGCGCCGCGAACAGACTGGCGATATCGACCTTCCATAGTCGCGCACCGCGCGCCCGAAAAGTGACTGAGGCAAGCCAACTAATTGGCGGAAAAGAAAAAAGCGCGCCTTGTGGGCACGCTTTTATCTTTTCACTTTGGTGGCTAGAGGCGGGCTCGAACCGCCGACCTCAGCATTATGAGTGCCGCGCTCTGACCAGCTGAGCTACCTAGCCATGGAACCTGGTCGTTCGTAAGCGAGGCTCACGAAGGCCGGGCAGTTTAATCGGGGCTGAGCTTCCGTTCAAGTGGTGCCTTGCCCCGTCTTCTCGCGCTGTGGTTGAATCGGGCCCATCGCGCACGTTTCCGGCTTGCAAGTCTGGCGCGCGGCATGGATTCGCGGAGGGCGGATGATCGACGCAGATGGCTATCGACCGAATGTGGGCATCGTTCTCCTCAATGGAGACGGGCGCCTGTTCTGGGCGCGCCGTGTCAACCGCGACGGCTGGCAGTTTCCTCAGGGGGGCATGCGCAGCGACGAAACGCCGCTCGAGGCCATGTACCGCGAGCTGGAAGAAGAGACAGGCCTGCTCGCCAAGCACGTGGAAGTGCTTGCCGAGACTCGTGGCTGGCTGCGCTACCGCTTGCCCAGCCGCTTCGTGAGACACCACCAGCGCCCCACCTGCATCGGCCAGAAGCAGGTGTGGTTCCTCCTGCGCCTCAAGTGCACCGAGGACACCTTTCGGCTGGACGCCTGCGAAAAACCGGAGTTCGATCTGTGGCGCTGGGTCGATTTCTGGTATCCCGCCAATCATGTGGTCAACTTCAAGCGCCAGGTGTACGAGCGCGCCTTACGTCAGTTCGCTCCCACGGTCGAGACCGTGTGCTCGGTCACGGTGGGCACCTGCCCACAGCAGGCCGAAGCCGAGCGGCTCGCCCGCGGCGGCGAATGATCGCTGAGCGGCCTCACCGCTGAATTTCACATTTGTGTAGTTGACAATCGTTCGCATTCGTATTTGAATGCCGGCCCATGTACATATGCATGTGCAACGCCGTCACCGACCACGCCATTCGCCGCGCCGCGGCCGATGGTGTCGAATCGTTCGCCGAGCTCCAGGCCCGCACCGGTTGCTCCGACTGCTGCGGGGCCTGTGAATCCGAAGCCCGGCAGTGCCTCCGTGAGGCGGTCTCCGAGATGCGCCCGGTACTGAGCTTTCTCCCTACTCCGGCCTGAGCTCGCGCCCCGCCTTTGCGGACGCGAACCGTCTTCATTCTCGTTACGTCATCGCTTCCCCGCGAGTCGTATAGTCGCCGCTGAATATCCAGGGAGACACCCCCATGAAGGGCGACGCGAAGGTCATCGAATTCCTCAATAAGGTCCTCTACAACGAGCTGGCCGCCATCAACCAGTACTTCCTGCATTACAGGATGTTCAAGGACTGGGGCTACAACGAACTCGCCAAGCACGAGTACGAGGAGTCCATCGAGGAAATGAAGCACGCCGACAAGCTGATCGAGCGGATCCTGTTCCTCGACGGCCTGCCGAACCTTCAGCACCTGGGCAAGCTGCGCATCGGCGAGAACGTGGTCGAAGCGCTGCAGGGCGACCTGGATCTCGAAATGATCGCGACGAAGGATCTGCGCGAGGCCATTGCCTACAGCGAGGGCATCCACGACTTCGTCAGCCGCGACCTCTTCAAGTTCATCCTGGGCCAGGAAGAAGAGCACATCGACTGGCTGGAGACGCAGTTCAGTCTCATCTCGGACATCGGTCCGGAGCGCTACATGCTCAGCAAGGTCGGCTCGCTCGACAAGCACTGATCAGGTCGCTTCGACGCCCCGGAAGGCCGCCGCAAGGCGGCCTTTTTCGTGGAACGAGAGCGGGTTCCTTGACCGCGGCGGAAGTCGGGGGCTATACCATCCGGCCTTCACGCCTTCTCCACGGATCCATTCATGGCCCCAAGCCATCCACCTCGCTTCGTCGTGCGCCGTCTCGACGACATGTCCGTCGAGCGGCGAAAGCGGCTGCTGATGGGCGCCGCGTGGCTGGGCAGCCTGCTCCTGACCGCGCTGGTGACCTGGAGCCTGACGGCGGGCAGGGCGCCGGCCGGCACACCCGGCCATGGCCGCATCGTGGCGCACGAGACCGAGGCTGAAGACCTGCGCCAGCAGGTGGCCAACCTGCAGCGAGCGGGCCAGGTCAGCGAGATCGCCGCGCGGGAGCTGAAGCGGAACCTTGCTGAGCGCGACGAGGAGATCAGTGGCCTGCGCACGGATCTGGCGTTTTATTCGCGCCTGGTCGGCGGTAACGGGCAGCGCGACGGGCTGAAAATCCAGGGCACACGCACCACGGCGATCAAGGGCACGCCGAACGCCTGGAACGTGATGATCACCCTGACTCAGAACGCGCGCCGGGGCGATGAGGTCAAGGGCGACATCCACCTCGCCGTCGAGGGTATCCAGGACAACAAGGTGCGTACGCTCGAGGGCGCCGCTCTCGGCCAGGCCGCATCCGTGGATGGCCTGCCCTTCGCCTTCCGGTATTTTCAACAGATCCAGGGCAGCTTCACGCTGCCGGCTGGATTTCAGCCGACGCGGCTGCGCCTCGAGGCACGGCCTGCCGGGGATGACGCCGTCAGCGCCACCGTGGCCTGGGCCGACGCAACACGCAACGACGAGGCAAGCGATGTTCAACAGTAAGGGGAAGAACCAGGGGCCAGCCGTCGGCGTCGCCGCCACGAGCCTGATCGCGCGGGGCGTGATCATTCGTGGAGACGTGCTTTTCAGCGGCTCGCTGCACCTGGATGGCGCGGTCGAGGGCTCCGTCCACGCCGACACGGGTAGCGACGGCTTTCTCACCATTAGTGAGACGGGACGCGTCACCGGACGGATCGAGGTGCCACACGCAAGCATCAACGGCGGCGTGACCGGCGACATCGATGTGTCCGAAAGGCTCGAACTGGCGCCGCTGGCGCGTATCGAAGGCGACGTTCACTACCAGGTGCTGGAAATGGCCGCCGGCGCCCAGGTCAACGGCAAGATGATCCATCGGGCGCCCCCGACCGTACGGCAGCTGGCCCAGGCGGGTATCGAGAAGACCCCGACCTTGTCCGAGGCTTGACCTGTAGCCGATCGGCGCCATTATGGGAGGCATGAACAACCCCTTCCCCATGGCTCCGTCGGCAGCCGCGCCGGATTACCGCTCGGCGGGTTCGCCCCTGATCTTCACCGAGGCCGCCGCACGAAAGGTGCATGAGCTGATCGACGAAGAAGGCAACCCCTCGCTCAAGCTCCGCGTGTACATCAGCGGAGGCGGCTGCTCGGGTTTCCAGTACGGCTTCACCTTCGACGAAGATCAGGCCGAGGACGACCTGGCCGTATCGCGCGAGGGCGTGACCCTTGTCGTCGATCCGCTGTCGCTGCAGTACCTGACCGGCGCCGAGATCGATTACGCCGAGTCGTTCAGCGGTTCGCAGTTCGTGATTCGCAATCCCAACGCGAAGACCACGTGCGGCTGCGGCTCCTCGTTCAGCGCATGACCGGTCGTACCGCGTGAGCTCCGGCACGGAGCGCCACACGTCCGCAGAGGGCCGCGTGCGGGAGAACGTCTTCGCCGGTGTCGCTATCGACCGGATGGCCGAGCGCCGCGACGATCGTCTCTGGGTCGAAGAAACCGAACGCGCCGACGACACGCGCTTCCTGGTGCTGGACAGCGAAGGGCAGGCCTTCGTCGACGAGCGTGGCGAGCATCCTCAGTGGATGACTCCCGTGATGCGGGCCGAACGCTTCGGCGATGTGGTCTCCACGCTGCTGGGGATAGCCAACGGAACGGCATGGTTCACGCTGGTGCTCGACGAGGCGCATGCTGAGATCTTCGTCGACCTGACCTCCGCGCGACGCATGTCCCTGCGCGAAGCCGGGCTGATCCTGCCGGCCTTCGAAGCGGGACTCTTCGCGTTCGCCAAGGGCATCACGCATTGGCAGCGGCAGACGCGTTTCTGCAGTCTCTGCGGTGCTCCCACGCTCGTCGTGGCTTCGGGACATCGCGTGCAGTGCACGAATCCCGACGGTCCGCACATGCATTTTCCCCGCACCGACGCCGCGATCATCGTGATCGTGGAGGACGGCGACCGTTGCCTGCTGGGCCGACAGCGCGGCTGGCCGGCGGGCCGGTATTCCACACTGGCCGGCTTCATCGAGCCGGGCGAGTCGCTCGAGGATGCGGTCAGGCGCGAAGTGCGCGAAGAGTCCGGCGTCGAGGTACTTCATGCGACCTACCACTCGTCACAGCCCTGGCCCCTGCCGGCGTCCCTGATGGTCGGCTTCACGGCCACGGCCAGAACCCGCGAGATCGTCCTCCGCGACGACGAGCTGGAAGATGCCCGCTGGTTCACGGCCGAGGACATCGTCTCCGGCATGCGCTCGGGTGAACTGGGCGTACCGCCTCCGCTTTCGGTCTCGTATCGCCTGATCGAACACTGGCTGGCGCAGCGGAATATCTCCCTCGAGGAACTGATCGCGAGTTCGCCGGCCCGCTGACGGTTCGCCTACAATCGGGCCATCGATCTGCGGATTCCGCTTGCCATGGCTCTACGTCTCCTCGCGATTCTCATCTCCCTGGCCATCGTCTGGAGCGTGCCCCGGCTGGCGCGCTGGCGTGACGACCGCTGGTTCCGGGGCTGGGTCTCCCGCTTGAGCGATCTTTCCGGTCCAGGTCGCGTCGCGGTCGTGCTGCTGGTTCCCGTCATCGCGGCGGCGATCATCGCAGGCGTACTCCGCGCCCTGCCCTTCTTCGATCTGGCATGGCTGGCTTTCGCGATCGTCGTCCTGACCTACGCACTCGGACCCCGCGAAATCGAGACCGATATCGACGCGATCCTGCGTGCGAGCGATACGCTTCGCCGCGACGAGGCCCTGATCGCGCTCCGCCACGACGAAGAGACCCTTCCGTGGTTTGCGCCGGCTCTGGTCGAGGCGGCCTTTTACGGCGCGCTGCGCCGTCGCTTCGGCGTGCTGCTGTGGTTCCTGCTGCTCGGTCCGGCCGGCGCGCTCGGCTACCGTCTTGCGCAGTTGCTGGGTCGCGACGCGTCGCTATCCGTCGACACGGACACGCGTACCGCGGCACGTCGCCTGGCCGATGCGCTCGACTGGATTCCCGCGCACCTCATGGTCTTCGCGATGGCGCTGGTTTCCGACTTCGATGCCGTCATGGGTGCCTGGAAACAGTGGCATCGCACCTCGGGCAGCCCGCGCTCACGGCTGGATCCGGACTTCCTGGGTGCCGTCGCCCGTGCCGGTGTCGATGCCGACGTGGAAGCCGGCGATGGCTACGCGCAGGACGTCAGCGACCCCGTCGTTGAACTCGAAGATGCGCGCCGGGTCATACGGCGCGTGCTTGTGGTCTGGCTGGCAGTGGTCGCGCTGATCGTGTTGGTCGCCTGGGTGGCGTGATATATCGACTTACGCCGATCCGAGACAAAGCCCTACGTGTTAGCGGTGGGGTGACTGAGCCAAATTCGGGGCGAAGGACTGACCTCGCTTCGTAGGGGAAAGCGGCACGCTTCGTACTCCCCCCTGCCAAGGATATGGCGACCATGAAAACCCGCACCCTTGCCCTGGTCCTGTTGGCCAGCCTGAGCTCTGGCGTAGACGCCCACTTGCCGCCTTCCCCCACACCGAACGACAGCGCCGTTCGCTTCCTGCGACTGAAGACCCTACCCGAGGCCATGGCCACGGCTCAACGCGATCCGGCTCGCTGGCGAACCCCCGACGAGCTCCGCGGCCTGTCCTACCGGGAAGCCGCCGCGGAACGAGAACCCGTCGTCGCGTGGATCTCCGGTGACGCCCTGAGCGAAGCAACCGTTCGTTCGCTTGCAAGCAGGGCTCTCCACGAGGGCATCGGCGTACTGGTGACCTCGCCCGAAGGGACCACCCGTCATGAGGCGGAAGTCTTCGGCATCGAAGGCCAGGGACGGACATCGCTGTACAGGCGTGGCAAGGATGGCGTACTGGAAGTCTCGACGCTCGACGACACGACAGCCGACGTCGAAACCTCCCAACGGCTTTATCGCGAGCTGGCGGCGGCTCCAGCGTTCAGGGCATTCGCGCGCAGCGGCACCCTGAACGGTGCGCACTCCGCGCCTGACGACATACCCGACCACGTGCCGCACGAGCGCTTCCGCTACAAACCCATCAGCGCCCATGGCAACAAGGTCGTCCACGACATCGTCGTACTGCGCGATGCGCGCACCAGCGGGGACAGCAAGGTCATCGTCGTCAAGGCGAGTGTCGATATCGCGCCATGGGACAACGGCGTCTATGGCAAAAACCGCCCCGCCTTCGAGCGTGATGGTATCCACGACTTCCTCGCCATCGCGGGTCGCTACGAATTCAGAACGCTTGTGGATTGGGAAGGCAAGGACCGTGGCCCGGAGCTCCGTCTGGACCGGATGGTTCCCGACACCTCGCCGGACGTGAATCGTACCGTTGCGAAGAGCAGCGAAGTGAGCACGTCCTATGGCGTCAGCACCGCATCCAATGCCGAGGATGCACTCAAGGGTATCGGCATCTCCGCCATCGGCAAGGTCCCGTTCGAGTTCTCCGCCAATCGCACGTACACCGACGCCACCTCGGTATCGATGGAGACGGAGTCCTATTACATCGACGCCGTGACCGAGAACTATGGCAGAGCCCAGGGCGTGACCTGGAACATGCACCTCGCCAACGATGTCGCAGGCAACCCCGGCTACTTCAACGCAAAGAGCAAGTACAAAGTCAGCACGGCGATGGTGACGCCGATGATGCGCAAAGCCTCCGCCCAGCTGATGTCGGTATGGCGAGTCCGTGGCGACTACGAAGGAAATCTGCTGATCGGTACGGGCGGCCGTGTCGAGAATCGACGTTACGGATGGAACCGATCGATGGGCCTTTCCTGGGACCGCAGTTCCGATGTCCATCCCGACTACACGGCCGACATTCCATGGTGGTTCTGGCACAAGGGCAACGATCCGTGGGCGCATCTCCGCCAGGTACCCGCGCAGCCGACGCAGGTGGTAAAGATCAACCTTGGCTCACCCTTTCTCACGTCCAGCCCGACGGTGCTGATTCAGTCGAGCAGCGGCGAAGGCCTGTGCATCACCCAGGGCCCCTTTGACGAGAAAGCCGGCGCCGCCCAGCTCATGGAATGCGACAACGCCGAAAGCCATCTCGCCCAGCAATGGAACATGGATTCGGAAGGCCGATACCGCAACCGCGAGAGTGCGCAGTGCCTTCAGATCGACACGAAGAGTGGCACGGTCGGCACGGCGAAGTGCGCCCTTCGTCACAACCAGCGCTGGAAGTGGGCCGCGGATCGCGTCATGTCCCTGATGGAAGGGGGCACGCGTCATCGCCTCGAAGTGTCGAATGACTCCCTCATCGCAAAGTTCGATGACATGCGACATGACGAAGTCGTGGTCAACACGGAAAACGCGTTGCTGCCGCCGTGGAGCAACTATCCGCTGGCACCGTCACCTGGCAGCACCATTCCGCGCCTGTCGACGAATTCGCCGACGGTGCCGGACAGCTACCTGAGCTACCGTCGTGTACCGGCAGCGGAGCGTTGGCAGACGATCGCCCTCAGTCGCTGAAGCAGGAGAATCGAATCGCCGGCGCTCAACGCGCCGGCGATGCCCTCAGGCTTTGTCGCCCCGCAGTTCACTGACACGCGCTTCCAGTGACGCCGCATTCGCGGCCTCCGCAGGCAGCGGTGCACCACCCACCAGTTCGATCTTCGACCAGAACCGGCGCGGCAGACGCGCACGGCGCAAGGCACCGTCACGGCGACTGAAGATACTGCCCCACATGCCTCGCAGCGCCAGCGGCACGACGGGTACCGGCCGACGCGCAAGGATGCGGTCCACGCCAGGGCGGAAGGTCTGGATGTCACCGTCGCGCGTCAGACCACCTTCCGGGAAGATGCAGACGACCTCTCCGGCCGCCAGCGCCTCGTCGATCTCGTCGAACGCCTTGTCCATCAGCGCCACATCCTCGTTACGCCCGGCGATGGGAATCGCCTTCGCGGTGCGGAAGACGAAGCGCAGCACCGGGATGTTGAAGATCTTGTAGTACATGACGAAACGCATGGGGCGGCGCACGCTGGCCATCAGGATCAACGGATCCATGAAGCTCACGTGGTTGCACACGACCAGCGCGGCACCTTCGTCCGGCACGTTCTTAAGACCGTCCACCCGCACCCGGTAAAGCGTGTGCACGAGCACCCAGGTGATGAAGCGCATCATGAATTCGGGAACGAGGGTGAAGATATACACCGCGACCGCGATGTTGATCAGCCCCGTCACGAGGAAGATCGTCGGCACGGAAAGTCCCAGCGCCGTCAGGCCGATGCCGAAGCCGGAAGCGGCACAGATGAAAAGCGCATTGACGATGTTGTTGCCCGCGATCACGCGCGACAGGCGGTCGCGAGGCGCGCGACTCTGCACGAAGGCGAACAACGGGACGACGTAGAAGCCCGCGAAGGCTCCGATCATGGTCAGGTCGAGCGCGGCGCGCCACGCGCCCGGTATGGCGAGAAAGGCCAGCCAGTCGAGCGAGGCGCCGGGTGTCACACCGGGCCGCGCGAAGTACAGATCGACGGCGAACACGGTCAGGCCGAACGCGCCCATCGGCACCAGACCGATCTCGACACGTTTGCCCGAGAGCTTCTCGCACATGAGCGAGCCCACGCCCGTACCCAGCGAAAACAACGTCAGCACGAGCGTATTGACCGAACCGTCCCCGCCGAGAACGTGACGCGTGTAGTTTGGCAGCTGCGCGATCATCACGGTGCCGAAGAACCAGAACCACGAGATGCCCAGCACGGCGTTGAAGACCGCGCGATCGGCGTTCGTGATCTTCAGCACCCGCCAGGTTTCGCTGAACGGGTTCCAGTTGAACTTCAGATCGGGCGCGGTCGCGGGCGCGGGAGGTACGGACCGGCTGACGAGGTAACCGGTCACGGCGATCGCGATGGTCGTCAGCGATGCCGCGAGCGTTCCGTAGCCGGCGATCAGCATCAGCGAATTGCCGACGATCATGCCGATCAGCATCGCAAGCTGCGTGCCCATCTCGACCAGCGCGTTGCCGCCGACGAGTTCGCTGCGATCGAGGGTCTGCGGAAGAATCGAATACTTGATCGGGCCGAAGACGGTCGAATGGATGCCCATCAGAAACAGGACGACGAGCAGCAGCGATACGTGGTGAGTGAAGAAGCCGACGGCCGCGATGGTCATCGCTGCGATTTCGAAGAGCTTCACGTAACGGATGATCCGGGTTTTCTCGAACTTCTCGGCCAGCTGTCCCGCCGTGGCGGAGAACAGGAAATACGGCAGGATGAAGAGCGCGGGCGCGAGGTTCGTGTATAGCGAAACCTCGGCGTCCGGCAGGCTCATCTGGAAGGCGACCAGCATCACCATCGCGTTGCGGAACGCGTTGTCGTTGAAGGCGCCCAGCGCCTGGGTCCAGAAAAAGGGTGCGAAGCGGCGCGTGGCGAGCAGTGAGAACTGGGACATCCGTGATCGACCCTCTGATTTTTCCGGAGTGTAGCTGAGACATGGGTCACCGTGGCCGGTACACCCGGTCTCGTCGCGGTGCGCTGCGTTTTCAGGAAAAACCTCACGGACAGCAACGTCGGGTTCCTACGTCGCCGCCTGCAAGCAGATGCCATCCTGACCGGCGTGACTGCCCACGATCCAAGGAAGACAACCCATGACAAGAAGGAAGAGAGCACCGGACCCCACGCGCCACCCGGAACCCTGGCTTGTCGCCACCGTGCTCGCGGCGGCGCCTTTCGCGGCCGTCGTCGCTCAGGACGCACGCACCGTCGGCGGTTACGTGCCACGCATGGAAGTGCGCGACAGCGACGTCTTCGACAACGGCCGCAGCATCCACCACGACATCGTCGTCGTCCGGGAAGTGAGTCCCAGCGTCGACGAGAAGGTCGTCATCGTGAAGACCGTCGTCAACCAGCTGCCTGGCGTGCAGGGTCTTCACATGTGGGGAGGCCGCGAGCCCGAGGACAACTACGGAAACATCCTGACCCTGCCCCTTCTTTACGAGGTGGAGACCACCCTGACCGCACCGGACCTGCGGGAAGGACAGGTACGCCTGATTTCGCAGGCACCCCGTTCGGACGGCGCGACCGATCGCACGTTCGTGGACAAGGTCGGCGTGAAAACCAGCGTGGGCGCGGGGGCGAGTGCGGAACTGACGTCGGCCGTTTCGAAAGACAGCGGCTTCTCATGGGGGAAGCTGCCTGTCTCGTTCAACGCGGGATTCGAGCAGACGTCGGAGCGCAGCGTCGCGATGACGCTGAAGGATTACTTCACCGAGAGCGCCGTCACGAAGAACGCCGCGGGTGAGGCATCGGCGCTGTGGCGTTTCCGGCTGGCGCCCGACATCGCCAGCGACGTCTGGTATTCGTACTCGCACTATCGGGTGGGGCCAGGCTGGCTCTTCAAGCTCCCCACGACGACTCCGATGATGCAGCGAGCCACGATCGAGACCGTCTCGGAGTGGCGCCTCCCGGGTGGCTACAGCGGTCCCATCGACATCGCCACGCGCAGTTCGGTGGACAACTCCACGCGGCTCGCGCCGACGTCATCGATGGAGACATGGCGCGACGAGGACGCCGGCATCGGGCATCTGACGCGCATCGATCTCGGCTCGCCGCATCTCGAACGGCAACCCGTCGTCAGGTTGCAATCTCTCGCAGGCGAGGGCCACTGCCTCACCCAGTCACAGCGGGACCAGCCTGCCGTGACGTTGACGCCGTGCAAAGGCGGCACCGACGGTGCGGAGCAGCAGTGGTATCTCGACAGCGACCACACTTATCGCAACGTCGCGAGCCGGCTCTGCCTTGCGGCGGATCCGGCGGGTGGCGGCGTCAGGACAGAAGCCTGCGCAGGCTCCATGCTGAACAAGCAGTGGCAATGGCGCGCCGACCGCCTGCACTCCACCTACATGGACGGAGGTTCCTGGCGCCTTCATGTACGCGACGGCGTACCCCGGGCTATCTTCGACCCCGTGCGACACCAGGAGATCGGCAGCAACCCATTCCATCACCTGCTGCGCCCGTGGTCGTCGTATCCGCAGGCACCGACGCCGGGCGACGTCGTGCCGGCCGTTGCGGGTGCCTCTCCCGCCATCTCCCAGGGGCTGCTCCGGCACACGGCGGTCAGTGCGGAAGAACGTTGGCAACCTTTGCCGATCGATTCGAACCGCTAGCCCACGTAGCGTGGCGGCCTCACGCTCGTGAGAGCGCGCGGTGTGCGATGTCGTGGCGGAAATACATGTCGGCGAACCGCACGCTGCCGAGCGCCTCGTAGGCCGACGCGCGGGCGGCCGCCACGTCCACGCCCAGCGCGCAGACGGTGAGTACTCTGCCCCCGGCGGTGACGGCCTGCCCGTCGGCATTGTCGGCCGTACCCGCATGGAACACCTTCACGTCCGCACCGAAGTCACCCTCCGCGCCGGTGATCACATCGCCGGCGCGGACCTTGCCCGGATAGCCGCCCGCGGCGAGCACCACGCCCAGCGACGGGCGCGGATCCCACTCGGCGGTGACGTCGCCGACGCGGCCATCCAGCGCCGCCTCGATCAGATCGACCAGGTCCGAACGGAGGCGCAGCATGATCGGCTGCGTTTCCGGATCGCCAAAGCGCACGTTGAACTCGATGACCTTCGGCGCGCCCGCCTTGTCGATCATCAGCCCGGCATAGAGAAACCCGGTGAACGGCGCACCGTCGGCGATCATGCCGTCAAGGGTGGGCTGGATGATCTCGCGCATGACCCGCGCCGAGACCTCGTCGGTCACGACCGGGGCTGGCGAATAGGCACCCATGCCGCCCGTGTTCGGGCCGAGATCGCCGTCGTCGCGCCGCTTGTGATCCTGGCTGGTCGCCATCGGCAGCGCATGCCTGCCATCGGCGATGACGATGAAGCTGGCTTCCTCCCCGTCGAGGAATTCTTCGATGACCACACGGGACGAAGCGTCACCGAAGGCCTGCTGACCGAGCATGTCCTCGAGCGCGGCTTCCGCGTCGGCGAGCGTCATGGCGACCACCACGCCTTTACCGGCGGCGAGGCCGTCGGCCTTGATGACGATCGGGGCGCCGGTACCGCGCACATGCGCGAGCGCAGGCGCCAGCTCGGTAAAGACCGCGTAGTGCGCCGTAGGAATGCCGTGGCGGGCGAGGAAGTCCTTGGCGAAGGCCTTGCTGCCCTCCAGCTGTGCGGCGGCGGCCGAAGGGCCGAAGCAGCGCAAGCCTTCGGCGGTGAAGCGGTCGACCACACCGGCGACGAGGGGGACTTCGGGGCCGACCACGGTGAGGCCTACGCCCTCGGCTTTCGCCAGGGCCACGAGACCGTCGATGTCGGTGACCGGGACTGAGGCGTTACGGAGGCCCGGCTCGCGTGACGTGCCCGCGTTGCCGGGAGCGACGATGACCTCGTCGACGCGGCCCGACTGGCCGAGTTTCCAGGCAAGCGCGTGTTCGCGACCGCCGCCGCCGATAACGAGGACCTTCATGCTGCTTCTCCCGACAAGTAGCCGGAGATTCTATCAGCCGCGTGCGGCCAGCATTTCCAACAGGAGGCCGCGCGGCAATTTGCCGGTCTCGTTGCGCGGCAGCGCCTCCACGACGCGCAGCCGGCGCGGCAGAAACACCGGGTCCATCGCCTGGCGCAAGGCGGCCAGTACGGCCTGCTCGGTCATCCCCGGCGCTACCACGAGGCCCGCGATGCGGCGGATGCCGGAGGCGTCGGCATCGTCGAGCTGGAACAGTACGCCGTCGCGCACGCCGTCGATGGCCAGCAGACGGCGATTGAGGTCGCCCAGCGAAGCGCGCTTGCCGGCGATCTCGAGGAGATCGGTGTTCCGGCCGCGGAGCTGGAAGCGGCGCCCGCCGTCGTGCAGCGAGACGATGTCGGCAAGGGCGATCGGCTCAGCGAGCTGCGGCGCATCGACCAGGGTCCCGTCAGGCTGCGGATGCAGCGTCACACCCTGGTAGAGCGACCAGTTGTCGTCGGTCGCGGTACGTCGACTGGCGAAGACGCAGGTTTCGGTCGAACCGAACACCTCGTGCAGGGGTGCGCCGAAGCGCTCTTCCGCCGCACGCGCCAGCTCCACCGGCATCGGCGCGGTGGCGGAGACGAACGCGGCGAGGCTCGGCAGAACGACGCCGGACTCGACCAGCGCGCGAAGGTGCACGGGCGTCGTCACGAGTGCGCGCGGTTCCGGCATCGAGGCCAGCGCGGCGGCGACATCGGCCGGGAAAAACGGGCGCCCCGAATGGACGCTCACTTCGGACAGCAACGGCATCAGGACCGACATCTCCATGCCGTACATGTGCTGCGGGGGCACCGTGGCGACCACATCGAAGGCGCGTCCGATGGTGCCACCGAGCATCGCGGCGTTACCGGCATTGCTGGCGACGAAGCTGCCCCAGGTCTTTACGTTGGGCTTGGGCCTGCCGGTGGACCCGGAGGTGTAACCGATGGCGACCACGGCGTCCGTCGGGATCGAGGGCACCTCACCGCCGGCCAACGACGTATCGTCCAGCGTCGGCATGCGCAGGTAGCCGGCCGGTGCGGGCGCCAGGGCCAGCTCGCCGATGGCGTAGGAGCCAGGGTGGCTGGCCATGACCTCGTCGACCGCATGCGTCGCGCGCGAGGGGGGCAAGAGGTTGATCTGGCCACGCGTGACCAGCGCCGCGAAGGCGACGAGGAAGGCGTAACGGTCCTCGCAGAGGTTGACGGCGCTGTCGGCCTCGGGAAGCAACGCGGCCACCTGGCGGACGTGGGCCAGGAAGGTGGACGCGGTGACGGCACGGCCGTCACGCCAGGCGATGGCGCGCGACGGCGCGCCTACCAGCAACGGCAACGATGGCGCGGTCTCGCGCCCGGTGATTTCGTAAACGGTCGACAACGTGATTCCCCCCTGTCAGGCGCGGATGATAGCGCCGGTGAGGGCGTCGCGGATGGT
Source organism: Dyella sp. 333MFSha (assembly GCF_900102405.1). Classification (NCBI taxonomy): domain Bacteria; kingdom Pseudomonadati; phylum Pseudomonadota; class Gammaproteobacteria; order Lysobacterales; family Rhodanobacteraceae; genus Dyella; species Dyella sp. 333MFSha. Next base: position 800,747 of record NZ_FNBR01000002.1, read on the forward strand.
GGTCGGGCGCTCCTGGCCGCCCAGCGGAGCGTCCAGCGCAGCATCGAGGCGGTCGCCGAAATAGCGCTCGAGAGTCGCTACGTCGCGAGCAGGCGGCTCGCCATGCGGGTTCGCGCTGGTCGACACGAGCGGTGCGCCGAACGCCCGGCAGAGCGCCGCCGATGGCTCGTGCGCCGTCACTCGCAGGGCGATGCCGGCGTGTGCGCCCGCCACCCAGGCCGGTACGCGCGCGCTACGGGGAAACACCCAGGTATGTGGGCCTGGCCATGAGCCGCGGACATCGCGAAGGATGTCCGGAGAAACGGCGGCTACATCGATATACGGCTCGACCTGTGCGAAGTCCGCCGCGATGAGCAATACACCCTGAGTCGGCGGACGCCCCTTCAGCGCGAACAGACGCTCGAACGCGCCTTGATCGTGGGGATCGCAACCGAGGCCGAAAACGGCCTCGGTGGGATAGGCGATGACGCCACCCTGCCGAAGCCGAGCGGCCGCCAGGGCGACATCGGAAAGATCGAAACGTCGCATATCAGTCCGCGGCAGGCGCCGCCGTTTTCGATACCGGGGCCGCGGTCTTTTTCACCGCCGCCTTTTTGGTTGCGCTTTTCTTCGTGGCGGCCTTCTTCGCGGCCGTCTTCTTCGTGGCAGTCTTCTTCGTGGCCGTCTTCTTCGTCGCAGTCTTCCTGGCGGCCGTCTTTTTAACGGCCGTCTTCTTCACCGCGGCGTCCTTAGTCGTTGCCGTCTTCTTTGCCGCGGCCTTCTTTGTCGCGGTTTTCTTGGCGGCGCGACCACCACGCGGCTTCTTGACCGGTGCGGCGGCGAGCAACTCGCGACATTCGGCCTCGGTCAGCGACTTGGGCTCCTTGTCCTTCGGGATGCGCGCATTCTTCTCACCGTCGGTGATGTACGGCCCGTAGCGGCCGTTCAGCACCTGCACGCCGTCACCGAAGTCGGTGATGATGCGGTTCGCGATGGCTTCGAGCTTCTCCTGAACGAGCTGCAGGGCCCGCGGCAGCTCGATGGTGTACGGGTCATCTTCCGGCTTGAGCGAGGCGTACGTGCTGCCCTGCTTCACGAACGGCCCGAAACGACCGACACCGACCGTAACATCGTCACCGGCTTCCGACTGGCCGAGGTTGCGCGGCAGCTTGAACAGCTCCATCGCCTCTTCGAGGGTGATGGTATGCATGCTCTGGCCGGGGCGCAGGCTGGCATAGGTCGGCTTGGCCTCGTCATCCTTGGTGCCGATCTGGGCATAGGCGCCGTAGCGACCCAGGCGCACCGACACGGGCTTGCCCGATTTCGGATCGTCGCCCAGTTCGCGCGCACCGGTGGCCTCGTTACGGTCGACCGATTCGGTCTTGTCGTCGACCAGCGTCTTGAACGGCTGCCAGAAGCGCTCGAGCAGCGGCACCCAGGCCTCCTCACCGCGGCTGACGGCGTCGAGCTCGTCTTCCAGCCGGGCGGTGAAGTCGTAATCGACGTACTGGGTGAAGTGCCCCGACAGGAACTGGCTGACCGCGCGGCCGACGTCGGTCGGCTTGAAGCGCCGGCTTTCGAGCAGGACGTATTCGCGACTGAGCAGCACCTGGATGATGCTGGCGTAGGTCGACGGACGACCGATGCCGTATTCCTCGAGCGTCTTGACCAGGCTCGCTTCCGAGAAGCGCGGCGGCGGCTCGGTGAAGTGCTGGTCGGCCACGATGGCGGCGACAGGCACCACCTCGCCCTGCTTCAGGCGCGGCAGACGACGCTGATCTTCATCCTCGTCACCCTTCTGATCCTTGCCCTCTTCATAGACGGCCAGGAAGCCGGGATCGATGACCGTGGTGCCCGTGGCGCGGAAAGCGGAGTCGCCGACCGGAAATTCCACGGAAACCGTATTCAGCGTAGCGTGGATCATCTGGCAGGCGACGGTGCGCTTCCAGATCAGCTCGTACAGCTTGCGCTGGTCGTCATTGAGGAACGACGCGACGCTGCGCGGCGTACGCATGGCTGAGGTCGGGCGGATCGCCTCGTGCGCTTCCTGGGCATTCTTGGACTTGGACTTGTAGACCTGTACCGCGTCAGGCAGGGCGTTCTTGCCGTATTCGCTGGCGATCAGCCCGCGCAGCTCGGCGACCGCATCGTCGGACAGCGCCACGGAGTCCGTACGCATGTAGCTGATGAGGCCGACGTTGCCCTCGCTGCCGATGCTCACACCTTCATAGAGGCCCTGGGCCACACGCATGGTGCGGCTGGTCGAGAAACCGAGCTTGCGCGCGGCCTCCTGCTGCAGGGTGGAGGTGGTGAACGGCGGCGCGGGACGGCGCTTGCGCTCCTTGCTGGCGACCTCGCCCACCGTGAAATTGCCGGCGGCGGCACGCTCGAGCGCGGAACGCGCGGCGGTGGCATCGGCCTCGTTGGTGAGGTCGAACTGCTCGAATTTCTTGCCGTCGAGCCGCACGAGGCGGGCGTCGAACGCACCGTCCTTGTGGGTCAGGTTGGCCTGGATCGTCCAGTACTCGCGGGCCTGGAACGCTTCGATCTCGAGCTCGCGCTCGACGATCATCCGCAGCGCGGGCGACTGCACACGGCCAGCCGACAGGCCGCGCTGCACCTTGCGCCAGAGCACCGGCGAGAGGTTGAAGCCGACCAGGTAGTCCAGCGCGCGACGCGCCTGCTGGGCGTCGACCATGTCGTGCGAGAGCTGTCGCGGATTGGCGACGGCTTCCTTGATGGCCTTGGGTGTGATTTCACTGAAGACCACCCGCTGGACGTCCTTACCTGCCAGCAGGCCGCGTTCGCGGAGGATCTCGCTGATGTGCCAGGAAATGGCCTCACCCTCGCGATCCAAGTCGGTCGCGAGATAGATGCTGCTTGCCGCCTTGGCCGCCTTGGCGATCGCATCGACGTGTTTCTCGTTGCGTTCGATGACCTCGTAAGCCATGGCGAAGCCGTGTTCCGGGTCGACCGCGCCCTCTTTGGGTCGCAGATCGCGCACGTGACCGTACGACGCCAGCACCTGGAAGTCGGCCCCCAGGTACTTGTTGATCGTCTTGGCCTTGGCCGGCGACTCGACGATGAGGAGGTTCTTTGCCATGCGTTAACCGATTCCAAAGGCCGCCGGGGCGAGTGGACCCCAGGGCATGTATATATTTAGTGGGGGCATACCACCGTGATGCCTGTCAAGCGCCGGATGCTTACATCACGCGCTGATAACGGTTTCCGGGGAGGCTTGCGACCTCACCTTCCAGCTCCAGCATCAACAACATGGAAGACAATGGCCCCGCAGCGAGACCCGTCGTGCCCACCAGGGCGTCCAGAGAAGCGGGATCGTACCCCATGACGTCGAGCAGGCGGCGATATTCCTCATCCTCGCGCCAGTCGAAGGGGCCGCGCTTCGCCCGCCCGGTGGCCGGCTTCGCCTCGCCGGCGGCCAGCCGCTCACGCAGCTGAGCCCCCAGTTCCATGGCCGCGGGCGCCAGCGCCGCGAGGACCTCGTCGGGACGCTGGACCAGACGGGCGCCTTCGGCGATCAGCGAGTGACAGCCCTCGGCCAGGGGGTTGTGGATGGAGCCAGGCAACGCGAAGACGTCCCTGCCCTGCTCCCCGGCGACGCGCGCGGTGATCAGCGACCCCGAACGCAGGCCGGCCTCGATCACGACGACGCCCAGGCTCAGGCCGGCGATGATGCGGTTGCGCTCGGGGAAATGGCGGGGCAGCACGGCGGTACCCGGCGAGTATTCGCTGACGATGGCCCCGTGGGCCGCGATACGGCGGGCCAGGGCGTGGTGTTTGCGCGGGTAGACCCTGTCGGGGCCGGTGCCGATCACGGCGATGGTCGGCTGTCCGGCGTCCAGGGCCGCCTCGTGCGCCGCGCCGTCGATGCCGTCCGCCATGCCGCTGGTCACCACGAGGCCACCCTCGGCCAGCCCGGCCGCGAACCGCCGTGCATTGGCGAGTCCCGGGACCTGAGCCTTTCGTGCGCCGACGATGGCGACCTGGGGTCGCAGGAGCAGCGAAGCGTCACCTTTGACGAAGAGGGCCGCGGGCGGATCCGGGATGGCCTCCAGCTGCGGGGGAAAGTCTTCTTCCGTGCACAGCAGCAGGCGCTGGTCGTCGGCGCCCTTCACCCAGGCCAGATCGGCGGCCAACGCAGCCTCGTCCGGCTGAGCCAGCCAGTCGCGGCCCTCGGGTTTCAGGGCGCTCTCGTGCCGGGTCAGCCAGCCCAGCAACGCCGATGCGCTGCCACGTGCGACGAGCCCCTCCCGCAGGTTTCGCGGCGTGAGGCCCGGGGTCCGCAGAAGGATCAGCCAGGCGCGAAGGTCTTCGGTGTCGGTCATCCGCGCAGTGTAGACACTGCGCGGCGACTTACTGTCAGCGGGCGGCTTGACGCCACCGCCGATTATTCCGGCAGAACGAGCTTCTCGCCCTTCTTGATCGGCCGGAGCGCATCCATCACGAGCGCGTAGCTAACGTGGTCGAACGTGCGGAAAACCATGATGTGGCCCGCGAACTCGTCCGGCAGCTTGACCTTCGGCGACGTGTCGCGGCGCTTGTAGTTACCCCTGACTTCGTCGGGAATGACTTCGCCCTGGTCCATCACCGTGAAGGTGGCACCGTTGTCGACGCCGTCGGCCGAGCCGGCGGAAATCGATACGACCTGGCGGCTGCCGGCGTAGTTGCCGTCCGCGATGCCGATGACGCGGCCGTCCGCCGGCACGCCCTTTGCGGCGTGCGGATAGAAGTACGGGTCGTAGGGCGTGTCGTCGATCTGCGTAAGGCGATCACCCTTGCGGATTTCCAGGGTCGAATCGACCAGGACCAGGCTCGTCACGTCGCCCTTGGTCGCGATGACTTCCGCCGTGCCGATGACCGATACCTCGACACCGCGATCGTCACCCTTGCCGGTGTGGGTGTCGTGACGCGAATCTTCCTGCCAGGGGCTGTTGGCCATCGAGGCGTCGCTGTCCAGTTCGTCCGCGACGAACGAACCGTGGCCCGGGTTGTTCAGCATGTCCAGACCACCGGGGTTTCCGCCATGGTCGCGGAAGCGATTGGTCGGGCGGACGATGGCCCAGCGCTGACCCAGCTGCGCCGAGTCCAGATCACGGGCGTAGATCTTGTTGCCCGGCGAGGCGCGCAGGTGCGATTCCTCGAACCCGACGAGGTACGGCAGCTGTTCGACCGCGTCGGCGTCCATGACACGCATTTCCTTCAGGAACATGCGCAGGTCGCCGAGCGGGATGGCCGCGACCGCTTCGCCTTCATGGCGGATGCCCGGCTGCAGGCCGACACGCGGGCCGCCTCCGGTCATCGAAAGATTCAGAACGTCACCCGGGTAGATCAGGTGCGGGTTGCGGACCTGGGGATTGGCCTGCCAGATTTCCGGCCACAGCCATGGCTTGCTCAGAAAGCGGGCGGAAATATCCCACAGCGTGTCGCCCTTGCGGACCGTATAGGTATCCGGATGGTCGGGACGTAGCTGGGCCGCTGCGGCATAAACGGCCACAGTGAAGAACATGCCGCCGAGCAGCATGGCGAACTTCTTGATCATGCGGGATTTCCCCCTTCCCCGGTGCTGTCGCGAGTGTAACTGAATCGTTAACGGGCACAATACGTGGCGTCACTCGCCCGGCCCTCGGCGCGCGCGTAGAATACAGGCTCATCCTACAGGTTGCCGCTGGTTGGATTTCGCCGATTTGCCCGCAAATTTGCGGTCAGGCAGGCGCCGCAGTGGCCCGCGCATACGTTCAAGGTGACACCGTGTCCACCCTCACCATCCTCGAATTCCCCGATCCCCGCCTGCGTACCGTCGCGGCGCCGGTCACCGTCTTCGACGCCGAACTCAAGCAGTTCGTCGCGGATATGTACGAGACGATGTACGCCGCGAACGGCGTCGGGCTGGCCGCCACCCAGGTCAACGTGCACCAGCGCGTCCTCGTCGCCGACATGAGCGACAACCGCGACGAGCCGATGGTGCTGATCAATCCGGAGATCCTCGAGAAGGACGGCCAGCAGGTCTATCAGGAAGGTTGCTTGTCGTTTCCCGGCATCTATGCCGACGTGACCCGTGCGCTGCACGTCAAGGTTCGCGCGCAGGATGCCGACGGCAAGGAAATCCTCGTGGACGTCGAAGGCCCGCTCGCGGTGTGCATCCAGCATGAGATGGACCATCTCGCCGGCAAGGTCTTCGTCGACTACCTGTCGCCCCTCAAGCGCGGCATGCTGCTGAAACGCATGGAAAAGCAGCGCAAGGCAAGCGCCTGAGCGTGGCCGGTCGTCCTCTGCGCGTGGTGTTCGCCGGAACACCCGACTTCGCCGTTCCGTGTTTCGAGGCCTGCCGCACTTCCGGCGCCGACGTCGTGGCCGTATACACGCAGCCCGACCGGCCCGCCGGCCGCGGGCGCAAGCTCGCCGCCAGCCCGGTCAAGGAAGCGGCGCTCGCCGCCGGGGTCCCGGTCGAACAACCGGAATCGTTCAAGGCCCAGGCCGACCGCGATCGCCTGGCTGCCCACGCACCCGACCTCATGGTCGTGGTCGCTTACGGGCTGATTCTTCCCCGCAAGGTACTGGCGATTCCACGGCTGGGCTGCTGGAACGTCCACGCGTCCCTGCTGCCGCGCTGGCGCGGCGCGGCGCCCATCCAGCGGGCGATCCTGGCCGGCGACGAAGAGTCCGGCGTCGACCTGATGCAGATGGAAGCGGGTCTGGATACGGGTCCCGTACTGATCGAACGGCGCACCCCCATCACCGGCGACGACACGGGCGGCAGTCTGCACGACCGGCTGTCCGCGCTCGGCGCGGACGCGCTGGCCGAAGGCCTTCGTCGCGTCATGAACGGCGAAACCCTTGTCGCCCGTGCGCAGGCGGAAGACGGCGTGAAGTACGCGCACAAGCTCGACAAGGCCGAGGCTCGCCTCGACTTCTCGCTGACGGCGATCGCGCTGGAACGCAAGGTGCGGGCGTTCGATCCCTGGCCCGTCGCGGAAGCCGATGTCGCGGGCGAACGCCTGCGTATCTGGTCGGCGCGCGCGATCGACGCGGAGACGGCCGGCGCCACGCCGGGACAGGTACTGCGTGTCTCGCGCGAGGGTATCGACATCGCCTGCGCCGACGGTGCGCTGCGCCTGCTTGCCGTCCAGCGATCCGGTGGCCGCCGGATCGGCATCGTCGACTACCTCAATGCGCGTCCGGAGCTGAAGCAGGCGGTCTCGTGAGTCGGACGATCTCGGTCCGTGCCCTGGCCGCCGAAGCGCTGGCGGAAATCGCACTGTCAGGCCATTCGCTGCGTGAAGTGGCCGACCGGGCTCTCCCCCGCCTCCCCGATGCCCGCGACCGGGCGCTTCTCACCGCCCTGCTCAATGAAGGTGCGCGCTGGTGGCCCCGGTTCGACGCCGCGCTCGACCGCCTCCTGGCCAAACCCATTCGGCGGAGCGAGCCGGTCATCCACGCCCTGCTGGTGACCGCGCTGGTCCAGCTCGAGATCCTCGAGATGCCGGGTTATGCCGCCGTGGCCGCCACGGTGGAAGCCGTGCGCGAACTGCGCCGCCCGCGACTTGCCGGCATGGCCAACGCCGTACTGCGCCGCTGGCAGCGCGAGCGCGAGGCCCTGCTGGCCGACCTCGATGCGACGCCGGCCACGCGGCATGCTCATCCGGCGTGGCTGGCCAAGGCTATCGCGCACGACTGGCCCGGCCACGCGGAGGCGGTCATGGCCGCGGCCAATCACGAGCCGCCGCTGATGCTGCGCGTGAATCGTCGACGCGCGGGGCGCGACGCGGTCACCGACCGCTTGCGTGAGGCCGGTCAGGAGATCGCCGCGCACACGTGGCTGGCGGACGGTCTGGTACTCCCCCACAGCTCCGATGTGACACGCCTGCCCGGATTCGCCGAAGGCCACTTCGCCGTCCAGGACGGCGCCGCCCAGGTGCCGGCCGACCTGCTCGATCTGGCCAGCGGCCAGCGCGTGCTCGATGCCTGCGCCGCCCCCGGCGGAAAGGCCTGCCACGCGCTGGAACGCTCGGACATCACCCTCGTCGCCGTGGAATCCGAGGCGCGACGCGCACTGCGCATCACCCAGAATCTGGAACGCCTCGGCCTCACTGCCGACGTCATCGTCGGCGACGCGGGCGACGTGCGGGCCTGGTGGGATGGCAAACCCTTCGATCGCGTCATGATCGACGCCCCCTGCTCGGCTACCGGCGTCATTCGCCGCCGACCGGACGTACGCCTGCATCGCCGCGCCGCCGACATCGAAGCGCTCGTGGCACTACAGAGCCGCATCCTCTCCGCCTGCTGGGAAACCCTGGCACCCGGCGGCACGTTGCTTTACGTCACCTGCTCGCTGCTGCGTGCCGAGAACGAGGGTGTGGTCGGTGCCTTCGTCGACGGTCGCGCCGATGCCTCCGTGCTGCCATTGACTCTGCCCGTGGGCCAGGCGGCCGCCATCGGCTGGCAGATCCTGCCCGGCGACGGCGACCTCGACGGCATGTACTACGCCCTGCTGCGCAAACAGGGCTAACCGGGCAGCGTGGCGAGCCTGAGTTCGCGGTAGAACGCTTCGGTCGCGTCGATGAAACGCTCCAGTCCGAACTCGGCCTCCGCATGTGCTCGCGCCGCAAAGCCCATCGCCGGCAGCTGGTCGCGCTCGTCAACCAGCCGGCGCAGGGCGGCGGCGATCGCATGCCGGTCGCGGGCCGGCACGATCCAGCCGTCTTCACCCTGACGAATGTTTTCGGGCAACCCGGCGTAGTCGCTGACGAGCACGGGCTTCTCCATCGCCATCATTTCGCGGCAGGCGAAGGAAATCGTTTCGACGTCCCAGGAAAGGACGAATCCGGCATCGAGCGTCGCCACCAGCGGCCGGACGTCGTCGAGCCGGCCGGCGAAGTGCACCTGCGATGCCACGCCCAGGGCTTCGATACGCCGGCGGTCTTCCGCGTCGGGAAGACCGCCGGCAAGGACGACACGAAGGCGATCGCGCCAGCCCGGTTCCAGCGACGCCAGCGCTTCGACGAGGTCCATCCACCCCTTGTAGCTGGCCGTGCCCGCATTGCTGCCAATCAGCAGCGGTGCTTCCGCGGTGGCAGGCGCCAGCCATCCGGCACGAAGCGTCGTATCGGCAGGTCGCGGCGCGAAGCGATCGATGTCGACCCCATTGAAAACGGTTACCACACGGCAGCGCGCATAACGCGAAGCCATCACCTGCCGGTGCACATAGTCGCAGACGGCAATGACGCCATCGGTGCCGACGCGGGCCCGCCAGGCGTTGCCGATGCCGGACATCGGCTTGGAGTTGTGCTTGGTGAGCACGATGGCCGGACGACGGCGCAGTCCACGCACGGCGGCAATGACCAGACGATGGTCGGCGGAGCCATTGACGTGGATGACGTCGAACCGATGCCCGGCCAGATAGGCCGACAGCTGCTGGCGCGCGCGGCGCCGTGCCAGCAGCTTGCCCAGGCCGTTCGGATAGGGCTGGTCAAGCACATGCACGCCGGCAAGCGCGCGGGCCTCGCGATTCAGACGGCTACCCGGCGGCGCGGCGACGTGCACCTCATGCCGGCCCGACAGTCCGCGCGCGAGGCTGATCAGGTAAGTCGTATGGCCGCCGCCGTCACCGGCGTGGAAATTGGTAAACAGGAGCTTCATCGCCCGGGCGGGTCCTTACGGAAGCTGAATTGGCGCCGCTCACCCGGAACCGCACGGAGAGGCATCCGCGATCCGTTAAAGTACCATGCCCTCGCGCCGCCCCGGCGGCACGAGTCGGTGACGGCGAGGCCGCCGTGCCGTTCCGATCCCAGCAGGTGCCGAGTGCTCGACAAAACGAATCCGTGGCGCGTGTGGATCCTCTCGCTGCTCATCGCGATCATGCCGCTGTCCTTCGCCTTGCCGGTCAAGGCCAAGGCAATCCCTGCGCTGATCCTGTTTCTGACGGGGCTCTGGGTGCTCGCGACGCGTGCCGACGTCCGTCGCGCCTACCGCCGCGCGGCGCCCGTACTCGTACCCGCCGCCATCGCCTTCGTCTTCTGGGCCGTCAACGTCGGCGCCCACGGGGTGAACTGGCGCGAGTTCGACGTCACGTCGCACATCCTTGCGTTTCTGGTCATCGCAGCGACGTTCGCCCTGCCGCTGCGGACCGCCGCCCTTCGCTTCGGCTTCAGCGGATCGGCGGGCGTTCTGGGCCTGATCTGCGTCGAACAGCATTACATCGAGCATATCGACCGCGCCTACGGCATCAACAACGGCGAATGGGGTGCCATCGAATTCGGCATGTTCATGCTGGTGCTGTCACTCATCGCCATCGTGCAGGCCCTGCGGGGTGAACTCCGGTCGCGCGAGCGCGCGATGCATGCGGTCTTCGCCGTCATGGGCTTCTATGGCGCGCTGCTGACGCAGAGCCGCGGCCCTCTGCTGGCGTTCGTCCCCGTCTTCGCGGCACTGATGCTGATCCAGGGTCGCCGGACGGGACGCTGGCGCCAGAGCGTGCTGGCCCTGGTCATCGGTGTGGCCGCCGCCGGCCTGGCGGCGACGACGCTGCACGGCGAGATGGTGGAGCGCCTGGCCGCCGTGAAAGACGAAGTAGCCACCTACAGCGAACAGGACGCCACCGGCGCCGTGCGTGAGCGCCTCGAAATGTGGCGCACCGCACGAATGGCCGTGATCGCGCACCCCGTCACCGGCGTCGGCATGAACCAGTTCGGCCCCTTCGCCCGGGCGCGGATCGCCGATGGCGAGGTCAATCCGTCGGTGGTCCGCTATGACCATCCGCACAGCGAGTACCTCGAATGGGCGGCGACGGGCGGCATCCCGGGCCTGCTGGTCCTCGTGCTGCTCTTCGGTGGCTCGCTGATCTATTTCGGGCGGCATGCGCTGAACCGCGATAACGCCATCGCCATGCCGGCATGCGCCGGATTCTCGACGACGGCCATGTACGCGCTATGCGCCCTCACCGACAATGTCTTCTATCGGGCGATGCCACACTCGTTGTATTTCTTCCTCACGCTGGGACTCGCCGTTTACGTCGGACGCGCGCTCGATCGGCACCGCACCGACGCAGGAGCGTCCTGAGATGGCCCACATCAACCTCATCGCCTGGGACAACGGTCGCGGGCTCACGCACGATATCCGTCTCTTCGAGAACGCCTTGCGCGAACTCGGTCACCAGGTGACGGTGACGCGGACGCCGCAGCGCAATCATGGATGGCCGTGGCGGGCCTGGGCGCAGCGTGCCGCCATGTTCGGGCGCTGGCTGACCGGCCGCGGTCCGCGGCGCTACGACCTCGGCCTGACGATCGAGCACGTGCACCCGGGCTACCTGCCGATGTCCCGGCGCAATGCGCTCATTCCCCATCCGGAATGGATGAGCAAACGCGACCGCCGCCACCTGCATCGCTTCGACACCATCCTGTGCAAGACCGACAGCGCGATGAAGACGTTCGGCGGGATGGGGCTGCGCACCGCCCACATCGGATTCATCAGCACGGACTGTCGTCGTGAAGGTGTCGCACGCGACCGCGCCTTCCTGCATCTTGCCGGCGGCAGCCGCATGAAGGGGACCGAGCGCCTGCTCGACGTCTGGCGCCGGCACCCGGAGTGGCCGACCCTGCATGTGCTCCAGTCACCGTCGGTGGCCGCACCGGACCGACCACCGGCCGCACCGAACCTCGATCACCAGGTGACCTTCCTGCCCGACGTGGAATCGATCTACCGCCTGCAAAACGCACACCGTTTCCACCTCTGCCTGTCCGAGGCCGAGGGCTGGGGCCACTACATCGTCGAAGCCATGAGCTGCGGTGCCGTGGTACTGGTCACGGACGGTGCGCCGATGAACGAACTGGTCGACGACACGCGAGGGATGCGCGTCCCCGCGCACGAAAACGGCACGCTCAACGCCGCCACGTTGTGGAAGTTCGACGAAGAGGGGCTCGAAGCATGCGTCGAGCGCATCGTCGGTATGTCCGATGCCGAGGTCGAGGCCCTTGGCGAGGCCGCACGCAACTGGTACGACGCCAATCAGGCCGGGTTCCCCGCGCGTCTGGGGCACGCCCTGGACACGTTGCTCCGGTGAAGCGTTTAGAATTCCTGATCCCTTAACGGTGACGACGCCCTTGTCCAACAGCGCCTATACCCGATCGGAACATGTCCGCGCCCTCTGGCCATGGCTGCCCCTGTGGGCCGCGATGGCGTTGCTCGCGATCTTTTCCCACGGTCCGATGCCGATGTTTTCCACGCGGACGCTCGCGGTCGCCTGGGAAATGTGGGCGCACGGTCACTGGCTGGTGCCGTACATCAACGGCGAGCCGTACAGTGAAAAGGTGCCGCTGCTGTTCTGGATGATCCACGCCGGCTGGGCCGTGTTCGGGGTCAACGATGTGTGGCCGCGCCTCCTCGAGGTCCTCTTCGGCGGCACGCAGCTCGTACTGGCCTCCGTTCTGGCCGGGCGCCTCTTTCCGGCGCGCCCGTGGGTGGCCAAGGCCACGCCGTGGCTGTTGATGGGCTTCGCCTACGCCTTTCTGTTCGGCCTGCAGATCATGTACGAGGTGCTCCTCGTCGTCTGGGTACTGGCCGCGCTGCTCACCCTGACCCCGACCGCCACGCGTGCGGAGCCCCGCTGGTGGCTGTTCGGCCTGTTCGTCGGCGCGGGCCTGCTGACCAAGGGGCCGGTGATGGCCCTGCACGTGCTGTTCCCGCTGCTCTTCGGCCCCCTGTGGAACGACTGGGCGCGGCAGAACAAGGCACGCTGGTACGGCTTCGGCGTGCTCGGCCTGCTGCTCGGCTTCGCCATCCTGCTGGCCTGGGCACTGCCGGCCGGGCAGGCCGGTGGCGAGGCTTACCGCCAGCGTCTGTTCTTCACCCAGACCGCCGGCCGGGTGGTCGAAACGCATAACGCCGACCTGCAGAACCACGCCCGTCCCGCCTGGTACTACCTGGTTTTCCTGCCGGTCATCGTGTTCCCGCTCAGCGGCTGGCTGCGCGGGATCGTCGCGCTGCCGACGGCACTGTTCCGCAAACCGTGGCGCGCCGGCACCGGTGGGGCGATCGCCTGTGCGGTCGTCGCCCTGGTGCTCCTGCTGATTTCCGCCGCGTTCGCGCATTTCCCGCCGCTGGCAGAGAAGCTGCTGCTGATCCTCGTGATCGCGCCGCTGTTTGTCGCGCTGATGCGACAGCCGCTGGAGACGGGGCTGCGTTTCCTGCTGGTCTGGCTGCTGCCGGCACTGCTGGTCTTTTCACTGGTCACCGGCAAGCAGCTGTACTACCTGCTGCCCGAACTGGCCGGTGTCACCATGCTGGTGGCCGCGTCGGTGGCCGACCTGCGTGAGCGCCACAAGGCGCTGGCCACGAGCTATGCCCTGGGCACCTGGCCGCTCTCGGTCGGCGCCTTCCTGCTCGCCATCGCCTTGTTCGCCATGCCGTCCGTGGTGCCGTCGCGCTTCCCGGACAACATGTGGCTGACCGGCATGGCGCCGTATGCGCGCTTCTTCGGTGTGATCTTCATCGTGCTCGGCGCGCTGTTGCTGTTGCGCGGTCGCGGCGAGATGCGCCGGCTGGCCTTCGCCGGCCTGATCGGCACCGTGTCGCTCAATGCCCTGTTCACGCTGGGCCTCTGGTACCGCTACGACCTGGCGCCCGCCTCCCAGTTCCTGGCGCAGGCCGACGCGGCCGGACGCCCCATCGGCAATCTGGGCGTCTCGTATAACGGTCAGTACCACTTCGCCGGCCGCCTCATGCACCCGATCGCACGCATCAACGTCGTGCCCGGTATGGCGGCGCCCATGGAAGACGACGAAGACGACGCCGTGCACGACGGTGACAGCCTCGACGACTTCGCGCGCCATCACGCCGACGGCGTCATCATCTCCTACGCCAAGCATCCGCCCGCGGAAGCCTTCCGCTACGCCCGGCTGATCCAGCCGTCGCGCACCGGATGGCTCATGATCTGGGATGCCGGCACGCTGGCCGCGCTGCAATCCGGACGGGCTCCGCCCGAGCCGAAACAGCCGACGCTGCTTTACCCGCAGGAGTATTGGCGCACACGGACGGCAGTCCGGTGACCGATCCCCTCGTCGAGCGTCTGCGAGCTCAGGTGGGCGGTCCGAGGGACGGGGCGCTGCTGCGCTTCTCCATCGGTAACGCGCTTCTGGGCGACGGAATGTACGACGAGGCCGCCACGTCGTTCCGCGAGGCGCTGGCGTTCGACCGCGACTACTCCGCGGCGTGGAAACTGCTCGGCAAGGCGCTGCTCGCGAAAGACGACGAGACAGGCGCGGCCGACGCATGGCGCGAGGGCGTCGACGCGGCCACGCGTCGCGGCGACATCCAGGCCGGCAAGGAAATGACCGTTTTCCTCAACCGGCTGTCGCGGAAGGGCTGACCTTGTAGGGATCGGGGCGGTCGTGCGCCGTGAACCGCTTGTAGTGCCACTGGTACTGCGGAAAGGCACGTTCCACGCATTGCTCGACGCCACGATTCAGTGCCGCACAGGCGACTTTCAGGTCCGTGCTGTCGATGCCTCCGGGCGCCGGCAGGATGTGGATTCGAAAGCCTTCGCCATCGGCCAGGCGCTCGGCGAAGCTGAAGAGCACCGTCGCGCCGGTGCGAGCCGCAAGACGCGGCAGCAGCACCATCGTCAGCGCATCCACGCCGAAGAAGGGAGCGAACTCGCCCTCGCCTTCGCGCGGTTTCTGGTCGGGCAGGATGCCGACCGTGCCACCGGCACCGAGACGCTTGAACAGCGTGCGCACACCGGCGCCCTCGGCCCGCACCTGCTCCGGCGCCAGCTTGCCGCGCACCTTGCGTAACAGGGCCTCGATGGCCTGAATACGCGGCGGGCGATACAGAATGGCCATGGGCGTCTTGCTGCACAGCCAGTAATTGAGCAGCTCCCAGCAGCCGAGGTGTGGCGCGGCGATGATGGTGCCCTTGCCGGACGCGAGCGCCGCCTCGAACAGCTCGCCGCCGACCACTTCGCGGACCAGGCCGAGCGACCGGTCGGCGCCGCCGCCCCAGATCGCCGCTACCTCCGTCACCGACTTGCCGGACTCTTCCATGGTCTGGACGAGAAGCCGTTCGCGATCCCCTGCCGACAGCTCAGGCCGGGTCAGTCGCAGATTGACCGCGCTGTAGCGGGCACTGCGCGACTTCGAGCGCAGCGAACGGCGCCCGATCCACGCACCTGCGCGGTGAACGGTCCGCAGGGACAGCAGGCTGACCAGACGGAGCAGAAGGTAGAGGAGGTAGATATCCGGACGCATCCGGAGAAGTGTAAGGCAAGGCGGCCCGGGCCGACTCCGCCGCTGTAAAGCCGCGCACGCACGCTTTAAGCTTGGCGCCCCCTGGCCGTTAAACCATTACATGATTGCATTGATTCAGCGTGTCGAATCCGCGCGCGTCGACGTCGACGGGCAGACGGTGGGCGCCATCGGCGCCGGCCTGCTTGTTCTCGTCGCGGTGGAGCCGGGCGACGGCGAGGCCCAGTGCACCCGGATGCTCGAGCGGCTGCTTGGCTACCGTGTGTTCTCCGATGCCGAGGGCAAGATGAACCTGGCGCTGTCGGACACCGGCGGCGGACTGCTGCTCGTCAGCCAGTTCACCCTGGCGGCCGATACCCGCAAGGGCATGCGCCCCAGCTTCACCACCGCGGCGCCGCCGGAAGAAGGCCGGCGCTGGTTCGACCGGCTGGTCGATCTGGCCCGGGTCGCCCACCCGGGGGTGGAAACCGGACGCTTCGGTGCCCATATGAAGGTTCACCTGATCAACGATGGCCCGGTCACCTTCCGTCTGGAGGTGCGCTGAGGCGTCAGTGCGCGGGGCTTCGTCCCCGTTTCCCTCCTCATCGTGGCGCGATCGCCCGGCTTCCAGCGGCCCTCTGGCGCGATTCTTGCGTGATCCCGATGAGTCCGATCCACTTGAAAACTGGTCAAAAAATCATCAAATGACTATACTGATCGGTTCCTGTAACCCGCGGCGGTCGGCATGACTAACAAAGCTCACGAGCAGCAGTCTGAAATCAAACAGCTCATCTCCAAGGGCTTGGAGCAGGGCTACCTGACCTACGCGGAAATCAACGACCACCTGCCCGACGACATCGTCGATCCGGAGCAGATCGAAGACATCATGGCGGTGCTCAAGGGCGTCGGCATCGAGGTCCATGATTCCGCGCCCGACACCGACACCATCTCCGATGGCGCCGCCCCCGGCACAAGCACCGACGACGAATCGGCCGCTGAAGAAGCCGTGGCGCTGCTGTCCGCCGTCGACGCCGAGGTGGGCCGCACCACCGACCCCGTCCGCATGTACATGCGCGAGATGGGCACGGTCGAGCTGCTCACCCGCGAAGGCGAAATCGCCATCGCCAAGCGCATCGAAGAAGGCCTCAGCCAGGTCCAGACCGCGCTGGCCAGCTTTCCGCTGACCATCCAGCTGCTGCTCGAGGAATACGATCAGCACGTCGAGGGCAAGCGTCGCCTGAGCGAGATCCTGGCCGGCTTCGCCGACCTCGAGGAAGCCGCCGACCAGGCCAAGGCCGAAGCCGCCGAGGCCGCTGAAGCCGCCGGCGACACCGAGGGCGACGACGACGAGGAAGACGGCGTCGAGGGTGCCGAGGAAGAGGAAGCGGGCCCGACCGGCCCGGATCCCGAGGAAGTGAAGCGCCGCATGGAAGAACTGCGCTCGCTGCACGCCAAGTTCCAGAAGACCGCGCCCAAGGCCGAGATCGCCGACAAGAAGGTCGCGAAGATCCGCGAGCAGATGTCGGAAGCCTTCCTCAACCTCAAGCTCCCGTCGGCGCTGATCGACAGCTTCGTGCGCAAGCTGCGCGAAGTGGTCAACGACATCCGTCACCACGAGCGGATCCTCATGGACATCTTCGTCAAGCAGGTGAAGATGCCGCGCGCCGAGTTCCTCAAGAGCTTCCCGTCGAACGAAGGCAACCTCGAGTGGGCCGCAGAGCTGTCGCGCAAGCGTCAGAAGTGGTCGCCGAACATCAAGAACTACCGCGAAGTCATCGACGGCGAACAGGAGAAGCTGGCCGCCATCGAGCGCACGCTTTACCTGCCGCTGACCGACATCAAGGAAATCAACCGCGCGATGTCCGTCGGTGAGGCCAAGGCCCGCCGCGCCAAGAAGGAAATGGTCGAGGCCAACCTGCGTCTCGTCATCTCCATCGCGAAGAAGTACACCAACCGCGGCCTGCAGTTCCTCGACCTTATCCAGGAAGGCAACATCGGCCTGATGAAGGCGGTGGACAAGTTCGAATACCGTCGCGGCTACAAGTTCTCGACGTACGCCACCTGGTGGATCCGTCAGGCCATCACCCGCTCGATCGCCGATCAGGCCCGCACCATCCGTATTCCGGTGCACATGATCGAAACGATCAACAAGCTCAACCGCATCTCCCGCCAGATGCTCCAGCAGTTCGGCCGCGAGCCGACGCCGGAAGAACTGGCCAAGGAAATGGAGATGCCGGAAGACAAGATCCGCAAGGTCCTGAAGATCGCGAAGGAACCGATCTCCATGGAAACCCCGATCGGCGACGACGAAGATTCGCATCTGGGCGACTTCATCGAAGACACCAACGCCAGCTCGCCCATCGAGTCGGCGACGGAAACGGGTCTCATGGAAACCGTGCGCGACGTGCTGGCCGGCCTCACCCCGCGTGAAGCCAAGGTTCTGCGCATGCGCTTCGGCATCGACATGAACACGGATCACACGCTGGAAGAAGTCGGCAAGCAGTTCGACGTCACCCGCGAGCGCATCCGCCAGATAGAAGCCAAGGCCCTGCGCAAGCTGCGTCACCCGAGCCGCTCGGAAACCCTGCGCTCGTTCCTCGATATCGACTGATATCGGGTTACCGTTAGATGCGAAAACGCCCGCTTACGCGGGCGTTTTCTTATGTCCCGCCAGGAACCTGCTCTGGTAGGAGCCAGCCCCGCTGGCGATGGGAACCCCTCACCCTTCACCCCTCCCCTCCGCCCGCTCCCGAGTCACGACCCCCGCGCGCAACCCCATCGGCCGAAGCAACTTCGCCACCGTATCCAGCGTCGGACTTTTGATACCACGCTCGATATCCTGAAGCCCTCGCGCGGACACGCCGCAGAGCTTCGCGTACTCCGCAATGGTGAGGCGCAGCGTCGTGCGCACCAGCCTAACGACCTCGGGAATGGGGCGACCCGGATTGGCATCGATGTCATCCAGCAGAGCACGCCGCACGTCGAACTCTTCGAACGTCGTCAGTGGCTTGAAGCGCTTATCCATGATCAGAGTGCCTCCAGCTGCGCCACGATGCCGTCGATGCTGGCGCGCTGCATGTCCATGATTGTCTCGTCCACGCCAACGTCCAGCGCACGCTGCCGCAGGCTACGCAGCGGCTCGATCATGGAGCCGAGAGCACGAACCAACGCGACCTCGTCGATGCCGGTAGCCTCGATGACCTGACGCACCACGCTCGCCCAACGCGGATAGCCTTCATCGTCTTTCTCCCAGCGCATACGCCGCGCAATGCCGTCGGGGTGCAGCATCGTTGGCACGAAATCGAACAGCGGCGTGAGGCCGATGTAGCCATCCGCGCGACGCTGGATTGCTGTATTGCGTGCGTGGTTATCTTTATTGCCAAGCGCGATATTGGCGATGTCCCGACGCACATACTCGATCACATCGCGCTCGCGGTGAGTGCAGACCTGCGCAAGACTGCGTAGCGCCGCGTTGTGCGATGGCGCCAGTCCAAACCCCGCCAGGCCGCACAGGGACGCGAGACTCTCCTGCGCATGACGAAGGACGCCGTCGGCCGTGACGCTTCGATCGAAGCGTGGAATGAACAGCGTACGTGGACCGCCGCGCATGGCCCCATGGACATTCAGACCGAGATGACGCGCCAACTCCATGTAAGGCGCCTCAAGACGGAGGATGGTGGCAAGCGCCGCATTCGGACCACGCGCGAACTTCACCAGCCAATGGGATGCCACCTCCGCATCGGGAAGCGCGTGATCCAGGTAGTACAGGCCATCACGCCCCTGCGCGAGAAGAATCTTCGGCCATTCGCCTTGCACGCCTGACGAGCCGGCGACAAACAGACCGTGTCGCGCGAGATGCTCGTTGAACGCCTCGCCGCGCTCCACGATCTCGTCTTCGGTGAATCCCTGATGGTCGTGCACCGTGTGCTCCGCCAGTCGGTCGGCCGCTTCGCGAACGCGAAGGTTACCGATGGGGTTGCCCGCGCCAGCCAACAGAAGTCGCCAGTCGGCCGAGGCACCTGTCGTCTCAGGCAGATCTAGTTGACGCAGAAGCTCCTGTCGGCCGAAGCCTTGTGGGAGGAGGTCGACAAGGAAAGGTGGCCAGGTCGGTCCGCGCATGGACTCAAGCGACACCGGCAGATTTACGCTCAGCGCCGCTGCGTCGATGCGACCGTCGTAGTCGATGACATGGGCTAACGCGTAAGCCAGGTCAGTGGGCGACTCCCAGCCGAGGATGGCCTTATCCAGTAGACGCACGGATGCAGCGACGCGCCAGGCGCCGCCGAAGTACACCTCAAGATTTACGACGCCCAACATATAGACACTCTTGTATCATATAAATGCAGCTAGACACATATATACATGATACTTTCGCGTGCAAGTATTGGAGGATGTGCCGGCTCCGGCTGCGATGACAGATTGCGTCCCGCGATTTCTTAAGATCTCGCACCATTTCCAAAAAGGCCCGACGTAGTCTCCGGGAAAATGCCTCCGTGAGCTGTTTCCGCATACGTGGGAACTGGCCGCCGTGCACTAAGCCGCTTGCCGCTGTCTAATGGAACAACGCCCCGTCCGGGGACCAAGGAATTCCCGCATGTCGTACTACCGCTCCACCTCCGCGATGGCCTGGGTTCTGCTGATGACCGCCTCGGCCGCCGGTTACGCCACGCCTCAGCAGGCCGCGCCGACGGCGCCGGCGGCCGCGACGCCGCCGCCAGCGAGCTCGATCGCCAAGGACCTGAAAAGCCTCCCCCTCGCGGACCAGAAGCGGTTCGCCGCCGGTCGCTTCCTCGGCTTCTACACGCTCAACGGGCGCACCACGGGCGACGTATGCCGTGCGGAGGGCGTCGACCTCTCCGCCTACGTGCAGGCGTTCCAGCGCAAGCACGACGCCGAGTACGAGCGGGCCGACAAGATCATGGTGGCATCGGGCTTCTCCACCGCCGAGATGGCGGCAGCGACCGACGCCAACCGTGGCCGGCTCGAGGAGAAGGTTCGCCAGTCGATGCAGGACCTCGCCGGCGCACTGCACAAGACCACGGTGGCCGAGGGCTGCGCCTATATCGCGGCCCACGTGAGCGACGCGGTCGCTGGCCAGTCATTCGCCCAGCAGAACCCCGAGATCGAAGCGGTCCTGATGTCGAACTGACAAGGGCTGTAGGCGAATGGGCATTTCGATGCCCTGCGCCAACCGTTACACTTCGCAGCCGCGTGGGCCTATAGCTCAATGGTTAGAGCAGGGGACTCATAATCCCTTGGTTCCAGGTTCGAGTCCTGGTGGGCCCACCATTTGATTCAGCTGCCCATGGCTGATTCGCCCGGTCGAGGCGCCTCTCGCGGTGCCATCGCCTCGACTGATGCCGTCCGCCACCTTCGCACCAGGCGCATCGCCTCGAAGCCCCGCTTGCCGGCGAACGGTTCACGGACGAGTACCGCCGAAAGCAATGGCCGCCACGCTACTTCGGTCTGGTAGATAAGAGTCCCTTGGCGGAGCGGATGCTAGACCGGTGACGTATGGAGATCGCCATGCGCACGAAGGCGACGGACTGCTGTCAGGACATGACCTGTCGGGCGCGATCCCTCCTTGCGCGGAAATCCGCCAATGGCAAGCCGCTCTGTCCGATATCTTCGATTTCGTGCTCCTGAAAGAGAACGATCGTGTCGTCGTGGGGCTTGCCCATAACGTCGAACAGCAGGTCGGCAATGCCTTTGTAAACGGCCGCCTTCTGCTCCTGAGTGGTTTTTTCTGCGCCAGGACGTGTGCCCTCACGGGTCACGAGAATGTTCACGATCGGCATTACGACTCTCCCGAATGAAGGGCCGCCAAACGCCCCCATGGTTTGCTCAGCGACCGGCGATCAGGCCGCCGTCGACATGAAGGATTTCGCCTGTCGAGAAGGCGGCGTCTTCGAGGTAAAGCACCGCGCGGACGATGTCTTCGACTTCGCCCAGCTTGTTCATCGGGTGGAATGCGGCCAGCTCATCGACCAGCTTCGGATCGTGCATGGGTGTACGGATGACTCCGGGCGCCACGGCGTTCACCCGAATGCCGCGCGTGGCGTACTCGATAGCGAGACTCTTGGTGGCGGAGTTCATTCCGCCTTTGGTAAGCATGGCGATGAAGGCGGGCCCCCGGGAGCTGGCGAATTCGGCCGTTGACGCCGTGATCTGTACCAGATGGCCGCTGCCCTGTTTCAGCATAACGGGGACGACCTGCTGGGTAGTGAAGAAAAATCCGTCGAGATTGGTCTTCAGCTTCAGCCGATAATCTTCTTCGGTGTAATCGACGAACGGCTTACCGATGAAGATCCCGGCGTTGTTCACGAGGGTGTCGATGCGACCGAACGAGTCCAGCGCAGCGGCAACGAGGCGCCTTGCGGTCTCCGGATCGCCGATGTCACCCGCCACGGTGAGAAGGTCCGGATCGGTCGAGGGCTTGATGGAGCGGGACGTGGCCACCACGGCGTAACCGCGTGCTCGAAATCCTCTGACGATGCCTTCGCCGATACCCTGCGACGCGCCGGTGACGATGGCTACTTTCTTGGTGTTTGACATGGCTGTGTTCCGTTCTGCCTGCGGGATGGGCAGAACTTAAGGCACTGTCGCTCCTTCGAAAATTAGCTATCTTCGATCAATGACTGAGCAAAAACGCACAGACCTGGATTGGCAGGATGTCCGGGTCTTCGTGGCCCTGGCGCGGCAGGGCAGTCTCTCCGCAACGGCTCGGATGCTTTCGGTCAATCACGCGACCGTTGCGCGCAGGGTGCAGTCGCTGGAACAGGCGCTGGGCGAAAAGCTCGTCGAGCGGCGACCGGAAGGCTACGTGCTTACGGCGGCTGGCGCGCAGGCGCTTATGGCGGCCAGCGACATGGAGCAGGCAGCGCAAACCCTCAGGCGAGGCTTGGCCGACGGGTCGCCGAGCGGGCTGGTCCGGATCAGCTCGTCACCAGGCTTGTCAGCCGGCTTTCTCGCCTCGCGCCTTGCCCCTTTGGCGTTGCGATATCCACAGCTCGATATCGATCTTGCCCCTGCCCTGCGGTCGGTCAGCCTTGAACGGCACGAGGCGGATATCGCCATCCGGGTCGACAAACCCAAGGACGGTGACATCGTTGCGCGCCCGCTGACCACCATGGGTTACGCGTTCTATGGGACCGAAGAGACATGTCGCTCGGTCGAAGCCGGCGGCGAGCCGGTGTTGATTGGCTTCAACGAAGCGGACGGGTATATCACCCAGGCCGCATGGATGTCGCAGCGCTTTCCCCGGGCGCGGGTGGCGTTCCGCGCGAAAGACCAGTTCCTGCAATCGATCGCTGCACAGGCGGGCGTGGGCCTGGCGCTCATCCCGCACTACATCGGCCGCAGTACACCCCTGCTCCGTATCTGCGATCTCGGATCGGTACCGGCTGCCAGGGACGTGTATCTCCTGACCCGCAGCCGCGACCGCAAGGACGCGTCGATTCGAGTCATCGCCGACGAGATCGTCAGCATGTTCGAGCAGGCGCGCGATCTCTTTCGATAATTGAAGATTGGAATCGACCGCGCTCGTGGCCAAATGCCAGGCTTAGGTATGTCGTCCCCCGTTAGTTAGCACCAACCATAACCCGGGGCAGCCGGATCGTTTTGATGCCTGAATTCGGCGGACGTCAGCCCGCCAAGAGTGCCGTGTGAGATCTCGCGGTTGTAGTCAGCTAGCAAGAGCTCTGCCTGCTCTCGCACTTCCGTCAGGTTCCGAAAGACGTGCATATCGAGTGCGCCCCGCCGAAGGCTGCCGTTGAAACGCTCGATGAAGCCGTTCTGCATCGGTCGACCGGGCTCGATGACATCCAGGAAGATCCCTTTGTGCTCGGCGCATTCGCGTTGGACAGGCCCCGTGCCTCCCGTCGGTAGTTTCACGAGTGAACGCGCTCCCGATACTGATGCTGGCGCTAGGCCCCGCTTAGGGACAGGCGAATGTGACATGCAGTAACGAAGTCGATTGAATCCAGGACTAAACAGGGGGCTCCCAGCTGAGAAGCTCAACCGAATTGAACACATCACAATGCTGAAGGATAAGCGTAATCCTCTGATGTCCAGTCATTGCTTTGAGACTGAACCTCTCGCCATCATCGATGCATATCATTACGTCTGAGTCGCCGCCGATTGAACGAAACACGACTGCGTAGAGAGATGTGCCGACAGAGATTGCATCGGCGGGCACCTGGTCCAGACGTCCGGCAGCCTCGATAATCTGCTCAAAGTAGGATGGTACCTCTCCCAGAACAGCCGGCCTCGTCCACTCTGTCTTGGCGTAAAAGTCTATCTGCTCGAACTCTCCGATGCTGCCTACCTCGACCAACGTCGCCGGAGCCCGCTGAACAGGTTCAATCGAAATACCGTAAGTCTCAAATTTGAACTCGATGTCAAAGTAGTTCCAAGTGAGCGCAACCCATCCCCCGCTTTTGGTTCGAAAATAGACCGACACCCACTCCGGATTAGCGCTGGGGTTAATAAAATAGGCTCCCGCCTTTAACGTCCCAAGGGTTTCGATTTGGCTACGGTCTGGAAAAAACCTTTTCCATTTCTTCATGGCGTTGGCTTCAGCTAGTCAGGAATTTGGCTATCCTCGGTACAATGGATGATTTCCGGAGGTTTGGAGTCATTCGCTGGAACGTCAATCTACGGACCGTCTTTGCCGCCTGTTCGAACGCTAATGTAATGACCCGCCGCTTCCTGCACAGGTCAGGCCGTTAAAGCATACGCTTGCTGCAAGCCATAGCTGCGGTCCAGGCTGGTGTATTTTCGGCTGGTGAAAGCCAAGCCGTTGTCCGACCGAAGAAGGAAGGGGGCGTCGACCTTGCCCAGGGTCCCGAAGCGCCTGGAGGCAGATTGTCACGAGGAAATTTTGGGCAATGCTATGGGAAGCTCGCGGGCTGCCTTCGCTTTGGCACCCACCGACTTCAGTGGGCGGGCCAGAATCCGGTTGCAATAAACGATCCAACAATCCCGCCAACGATCGTTAGAAGCGCCCCGAGTACGTGCGTGGATATAACAAGACCAGTTCGTCCCAATATTTTCGCGCCTCCTTAGTAGCCAGAGAGCGGGCGAGAGAGGCCAGGGTTCCGTCCGAATAGGGTAGATGGAGATGCTCGAAGAGGATTGGGAGAGCTTGTTCGTACTGCTCCGTCGACATGTTAGGTAGTTGATTCACGATATCGACATGCACGCCAACGTTCGCTAATTCGCGAAGAAGGGCAGCCTGCTCGACTTTGAAAGCCGCAATGCGAGCTTCTATCTCGGCATCTTGCTTGGCTCTTTTTTTTCGACCGTCTTCTGTGAGCATGCTTACAAATTCAATTCATGGGTAAACGGACATGGTTGATGTCGCCTGCGTCAATAATCGCTTGCAAGGGCCCCGAAATTTTTGTGTCGTCATTTGTGTATAAGTCAAATCGAAGGTTATTGTCGCGGGAGAACTGCAAATAGTCACGGATCTGAGAGGTAAGGCCCTGCCGGGATACATTCTTGACCTCACTGAGGGAGATGCTTTCGATGATCCCGTCTGGGAATCGCGTTTTCCCGCTTCCCATCTGTACCGCAACCTTGTCTCCGATGTTCGCGACCTTTCGCACCGCTTCCTCACCTCGCCGTCCTTTCGCGGCGATCTGTGCGTAGAACCGCCGCTAGCGACGCTACAGCGCCAACCTTGTCGCAAATACTGACGTTGGACCATCCTTTGTCGCAGACCTGGCTGAGCGACTCTGGTCCCATCATCGTCCATGCAGCACCGAGCGCTGTCTACCCGCCACATGTGGCCGTCGTTCAACCTACAGCCGGGCCTGGGACGTCGCCTGCACGACAGATGTTCAGCCGCCGCCCGCTATCGCCACCCTACACTGCTTGAAAAACGCGTATCGCTTCGAAGTCGTCGGAAGAGATTACGGGCGTCGCTACAGCACGCTTGCGCAGGCGGTTAACCAAGTCGGTTATCGGACTGATGGCGACTGCGTCCTGAACATCGAGCGATTGACTTTCCAATTCGCGTGACACCCAAGCGTGGAACATGACGCGTTGCTCCCGCTCTAGAGTCATGCGGCCGTCATAATCAGGCGCGTTGTAATGAAGGGTTGCATCGCCTGCGGCGTCGAACGCCATGTTATAGGCAGCCTGTCGGATCTCAACGAGGCGTTTATCATCATCGCTGCTCGCGAAGTCTGTGAACAACTGCAGTGCTTCTATGAACGATTCGGCGTAGGGGGACTCCAAAGTCACAGCGTCAATCGGCGAGGGGTATAGCCGCTCTGTCACGTCCATGGGCGGAAGTGGATGAGCATCGAGGACGAATTTCCACACGCCAGACAGAACGTCTTCGATGGG
The DNA here is from genome assembly GCF_900102405.1 of Dyella sp. 333MFSha. NCBI lineage: Bacteria > Pseudomonadati > Pseudomonadota > Gammaproteobacteria > Lysobacterales > Rhodanobacteraceae > Dyella > Dyella sp. 333MFSha. Next base: position 826,315 of record NZ_FNBR01000002.1, read on the forward strand.
CGGGCGGCCGCCCGCCTGAGGTGCCCAAATGGAATAGCCGACACGCATCCGATCTAAAGCGGCCGCTGCGACAGCAATGCGCTTTTTCCGTGCAAGTCGCGCAAGGGTCGTGCTGTCGTGTTCTTTGTCGTATCGCATGCTCATGAGTTTTCACCAAGTGGCATTTCACTCAGCTCGGCGGATCAACTCAATCTGCCGGTAATTCAGCTCAAGGACGCGCCGCCGAAGCTGAAAGGCAAGAGGCTCCGACTGCGCGCTCGACGCTGCAAGGAAGAAAAGATCGTCTTGCATGCGATTCAACTCGAGCGATAGCAGCGAGGTGGTCCCCTGAATTAAACGATGATCTTCACCCACGCCATCCTCATCCAACAACCTCTGGGTTGCCAAGTTGATTGTATCAAGCTGGACCTGCGTCGCCGCTACGATCGACGTAATGTCTTTCGCGTGAATGAAGTCGAGCAAGCTACAGCAAATGTCCACAGCATCAAGTGCCGCCGAGGTATAGAACGAATCATAATCCTCCGAATCCGGCATGACCTTCTCACACTCATTACTGGTCAGGAAGGCCGGCTCACCCCACCGGCCCTCCTCCATGGTCTTCCAGCATGCCGCCAATGAAGCCATCACTTCGCCCATGCCAGCATGATTCGTCTCCGCCTGGAACGCGTAGAACATGGGTAACGCGCGCTCCAGCAAACAGATCCCGAAGCCAAGTCGCTCCAGATCGCTAAGCTCGATCAATTTCTCTTCAAACTGCGCAATATCGTAGTCCATCAGACTTCCAAGGCGGGTTTCGTTATTTAAGGGGTGACAGCGTATCGATTCCCTCACGATCTAGAGTTTGCACGCATGATGGGCAAATAGGGCGGCTGGCAGCGGTACCCGTTGGAGTCAGTCCCATCTCCCTCGCCGCGTTCATGCCATTGACTTCAGCATGCATCCTCGGAACGCTTTTTCCGTAAACCTGCCCCTGTCGACCCACCGTAAACTTACGCCAGACATAAACCGAGGTCTCCGGGCGAAATATCCCCAAGGAGACCTACGATGCGCAAGAGCAAATTCAGCGAGAGCCAGATCGTTGCAGCGCTGAAGCAGGTCGAAGGCGGCGGGCAGGTCAAGGACACCTGCCGGGAGCTGGGCATTTCCGAGGCGACCTATTAGACCTGGAAATCGAAGTACGGCGGCATGGAAGCGTCGGACGTTCATCGCCTGCGCGACTTGGAAGCAGAGCATAACAAGCTCAAACGCATGTACGCAGATTTGGCGATAGAGAACCACGGGCTTAAGGATCTCATTGCAAAAAAGCTGTAGACCCGGCGCATAAGCGCCCGCTCGTTGCCTGGTTGGTCGAACACCACGGATGGAGCGAGCGTCGGGCATGTCAGGCACTGGGTTTTTCGCGGTCCACGCTGCGTTACAAGGCTCGCCCTGACCGCGACGAACCTGTCATCGCGCTCTTGGCGGAGTTGGCTGAGCGATTTCCCGAGCGCGGCTTTGACAAGCTATTCCAGATCATCCGTCGGCGCGGCCTGCCGTGGAACCATAAGAGGGTATGGCGCGTGTATTGCCTGATGCAGTTGAATCGCCGCCGACGCGGCAAGAGGCGTGTTCCGACGCGCCAACCGCTACCGTTGCTTGCTGGCGAAGCGATCAATGGCAGCTGGTCGGTCGACTTTATGTCTGACGTGCTCTGGCACGGCCGCTGCTTCCGAACGTTCAACGTCATTGATGACTTCAGCCGCGAAGCACTCGCCGTGGAAATCGATCTCAATTTGCCTGCATCGCGCGTCGTTAGCACGCTCGAGCGCATGGCTGCATGGCGCGGCTACCCATCAAAGCTTCGTCTGGACAATGGCCTGGAATTCGTCGCCATGGCGCTCGCAGAGTGGGCAGAACGCAAAGGCATCAAGCTCGACTTAGTCGAGCCCGGAAGGCCCATGCAGACGGCTTCATCGAGCGCTTCAACGGAAGCTTTCGGCGTGGTGTTCTCGACATGCATGTCTTCCGGAACCTGACCGAAGTGCGCGAGCAAGCGGAGCTTTGGCTGGCCGACTACAACCGCGAGATACCGCATGACAGTCTTGGCGGGCTGACGCCCGCCGCCTATGCAAAACAGTTACAGTAATTCTGGACTCAAGATCGGACCGCTACTGAAGCCGGGGGGGGCGTCGACCCACCTACTTCAGTGGGTGGGCCAGGATCCGGTTGCAATAAACGATCCCACAATCCCGCCCACGAGCGTTAGAAACGCCCCGACTTCATTCATCGCAGCATCACGCCTAGGTCTGCCCGGTTTCGTAGCTCAGCATGCCTTCATCCTCCAGCTGCTGTAGCGCATTCGCCACGGATTGTGCTTCATCTGCCCTGACGCTGATGGCGAGAAGATGCTCCGACGACCGTTCCATCAGCACGTTGGACTCGGCGATCGCGTGAAGTGCCTTATCCTGACTGCCTATGGATCGATCGCCGAACCAAAGACGGAAAGTCAGGTGACCCGAGGGGTGGACTTTCAAGATTTTGCGTTGGCCGTCCACCTCTACCTCGTCTCCCAGCGCGAGGTCATAAACGAAGAACGGGATGCAGCACAGGGAGAATCGGGTCTCCGTGATTTTCTTCCCCCAGAGCTGCTCCCAACGCTGCCGCCCATCTTGGCTTTCCAGAGGTACGCGAAATACGAAGTTGGATTGATCGCGCCAGATGGGATCAGCGTGGATCGCAACATAGTCACCGTCTCGGTATTTCATGAATTCACTCTGTCCAATGCGGACGGGCCAATCGCCCTCATATCCAGGGGGCGGGTTCTTTGGATACTCTCCCGCTCCAGACTCCGCGCGCGTCAAAGGCAAGCGGGCGGCTGTGCATCAGCAGATTGCACAGGCAGTAAACTTATGGAGCAAGCTCGACCGTCAGAGAGAGACCATGCGCTTACCGATCGCTATCGCATTCATTGGGCACCGGTCTAAGCCGCCGGCCACCAGCGATCGATGAGCCTCAACTAACGCGCAGAATCGTCTCGTTGGTAAACCATCCTCTGCACTGCATTCGACATGTCCCCTAGAGATACGCCCGCCTGCTCGGCCACGCCAAGCGTAAAGTCCAACGCATAGCCAGACAGATTTGTCGCCCGATTTAGCGCGATCCATAATAGCCGCTCGATCGCGACCTCTTTCTGGATCACGTGCGGCGGATACGGCCGCCCCACACGCTGAGCAAGGCAACTAATCCAACGGTCTGCCTCTACCGTCTCGCCCACACTTAGATATTGAAGTGCGGCTGTCAGTGCAAGTCGCTGATCGTCGGTCAGGAAATCGTTGATCGTGCGACATAGATGGCAAGCGATCAACGGAAGCGAACGCATATCGGTTGGCGATTCAACACCACACGGTCTGCTCTCGGCCCACCGCACGATTGACGCCACGCTTTCGTCAGGAATGATGCTCATCACAGTCTCAAGGTGACCCTGTCACTACGCGAAGATAATCCGACACTATCGTACAACTCGCGCATGCCTTCGACGTCAACGACGGCTGCTTGCTCATCGCCTTACCCACGGACTGTGTTCTGGAGACCAGACCTGTGCGTTAGAAGCATTCATTTAAGTGCTCCAAAGGGTGATATCGGTGCACTTTTGCTCGCTGAGACCGTGGGATCGTTGGGAGTCTCGCCGTATCGCGCCTCCAACAGTGCTCGTTGGAGCGCGATCAGTTCTTTAGTATCAGAAACCTTGAGAGACTCAGTGGTCATCTGAATTCGCCCGTGGATTCTCGTGGGGCCTCCTCCTCCCACCCTAGAAGCCCTATGCGCACTGGAGAGCACCAGTTTTTATCGCGAGGCTGTCGCATGCCGCTTCGCTTACGCCACTCGCGGTGTTGATGCTCGCGGCACACTGGAGGACGCAAATCCGTAGGGCCTATCCAGCTTGAAACGCCCGTATCTTGTCAAAGTCGCTCATGGAGACCACGGGATGAGCCCGGGCTCGCGCACGGAGCTGATCTACCAATCGATCAAAATCGGGCGTCCGCTTTGCCGCGAGTACATCCGCGTCCTGCGCCTCCAACTCACGGTCCACCCAAGGATGATTAGACATCAATTGTTCGGTCTCTGACGTGAGCCGGTAGTTGAACTGCGGATCGTTGTACCGCACAAGCACATCGCCGGCGGCATTGTCCGCCATGTTGTATGCTGCCTGACGAACCTCAACCAGCCGCATGACATCTTGGGTGGACGCGAAGAGCGCCAAAAGCTGAAGCGCTTCTATGAAGGATTCTGCATAAGGCGATTCCAATGTCACAGCCGCTTCCTGGGAGGGATAAAAGCCTTCCATTGTGGCTGCATCGGGAAGATCTTTTCCCGCTGCCACGTAGGCCCAAACATCGTCCAGGATCCGCCCAACGGGCGTATGCTCCACCTCGGGTGACCAAATGGCGTAGCCCGTACTCATTCGCTCTAGCGCTGCCGCAGCCACCGCAACCCGACTGCAGAGAGGAAGGTCCTCAAGCAAGCGCAGATCGTTCAGCTTGTCAAAGCGATTAGGCATAAGGGATCACCATGAAGCATTGTGGCTGTCGACGAGGGTGCCTGACCGTTGCGTGATTTCACTCTGGCACATCGAACAAATGGCTCGATTACCTTCTGTCGAAATAGATCTTACGTCAACGCCCGCAGCCTCAGCATATTGCAATATTTTCTGTTCAGCATGCAGACCTCCTGAACTTTGAGCAATATCACCCCCAAGGCTCTCTACCACACTTCGCTGGGCTGGTCCCAAATCACGAGTACCTCCCGCAAAAACCATGCGCCCGTCACTCAGGAGCGCACCTGCCGTTGCTCGACGTGTCTGTGCGACCGGGTCCAAGGCGCCGTGCACCTCCTTAACTGCAGCCTGGAGACGCTGAACCTGTGATGCGGCCTGTGCGACCCGCGCCATCGATCCGATCTTTCCCACAGCGCCAACTGCGGAGACCCCAGTCGAAGCCACTGCTACGATCCAGCCACCGCTGGAGCATCCTGACGATATGCATGAGTAAAGCCCGTAGCCGGGTACCATGTTGAGAGCATATTGCGCCGCTGCTTCGCGCGTCTGTGGGTTCTGCCAGTCAACCTGATAGACGGAAGCGGGCAAGGTCTGTCGTCCGTCTGGATCGATGTTGGTAGCCGGATTTAGTCCGCCATAGCTAAACCGAGCAAACGAGACGATATCCCCAGCTTCGATGTCTTTGGGATCTACAGATAGAAATCGCCCGGTTTCCGGATCGTAGTATCGGGCCTGCATATACACCAAGCCAGTATCGACATCGTTCACGTGGCCGCTGTAGCCAGGCCCCTTCTCGGGTGTGCCTAATGCTTGCGTGCCGTAAGGCCGATAGTCCGCGGTGCTGAGAACATTTCCCGCACTGTCGGCCGTGGCCAGCACCGTGCCCTGCGGGCTGGTGTAGTAGTAGGTCACGGTCTCGGCAGCGCGCGCCGATCCCGAGGCGGCGAACAGAAGTGCCAGGAGCAGCATCGCCGCTGTGATCCAGTTCGGACCTCGCCGGCGTGATGAACGGACAGTGGTCAGAGAGACGGTTTCCATGGAGGCACTCCTGATCGTCATGGCGTCACACTCCGCGCGGGGCTGTAAGCCGAGCAGCCCACGGCGTTGCAGGCCCGGACCATGTAGGTGATGCTGACGGTCTTGTCGTGCAGCGAGCTGAACGACAGGTCGGGTCCGTTGTAGACCAGTTGATTGTTCTCGAGCAGCTCGTAGCGTGTGGCATAGGGTTGGGCGACCCACTTGACCAGCACCGTCACCTTGGTGCCATGGTAGGTGTTCGTGAACGTGGGCCCGGGAGGAGCCGGCGGGATATTGGAGACGGTGACGACGGCCTGCCCGCTATAGGGGCCGCATCCGCCGCCGTTGCACGCCTGCACCTGGTAGACATAGGTGCCATCCCCCCGGCCGCTGGTGGACCAGCTGGTGGCGCCATTGTTCTGCACGCCGGTCCAGCCGCCTCCGTTCACGGACTCGATCAGGTTGTAGGACGTCGCTCCACCCACGCCAGTCCACGAGATGGTGTAGGCACCGCTATTGGTGGTACCACCGCCCGCGATCGAAGGGGCCGATGAGGGTGGTACGGTCACGACAACCACGCCGCTCTCGGCATAACCGCTGCATCCGTTACCGTTGCATGCGCGGACCCGGTAATACCAGTTACCCGACGCCCCCTCCGTGATCGTCGCTGACGTGGCAGGTCCTTCGTAAGCCAACACCAGATTACCGTCTTGAGTATGGTAGAGCTGATACGAGGTGGCATAGCTGGAGGCGGCCCAGCTCAGCGCCACGGCGCCTGTCGAACTGCCCGGTGCCGTGATGCTCGCTGGCGTTGGCGGCACATGCGCGACCGTCGCCGTCGAGGAAACGGTGGGCGTGCTGCAACCGTTCGCATTACACGCTGCCACACGGAATTGATAACTGCCGTCCGCCGGGCCGCTGACGGTCGTGCTGGTGGACGCGCCGGTGTAAAGCGTGGCCCAGGCGCCACTGTTGACCGACTGCTCGACCGTGTAGCTGGTCGCATGGCTCGCGGCCGACCAGCTCACGGCGATACTCGACAGGTCCTGAGCCGCGGCCGCCGTGACGGTAGCGGGCGCGCCGGGGGCCAGCGTCGACGGCGGCACCACGAAGGAACCCGACCCTGAGAGCAGCGTGTTCTCACCGCCGACGGGCGAGATGCCGTGGACGTAGATGGCCTCGCCCGCGTACTCGCCGCGCTGCTCTTCTGTGAGCGGGATGCTGAAGCGATGCTTGGTGCCGGTCGAGTGGCAATCGGCCTGGATCGTCTCCTCACTATCCAGGTTGGCGGTGAACGCACCGATACCCGTGCCGGAACCGGCCGGACCGCCGACGTAAAGGTGCACATCCACCGACGCGGCCAGTCCGCTGGCGCATGCCCATCCCGTGATGACTGCGTCGGTGCCGGTGCTTACGCCTTCGATGGTCCCGAGGATGACCGAGGTGGCAGCTTTGCGGCTGGCCACCAGCTTCTTGCCCAGATAGACAAAACTGGTGCCCGCCGTGGTCGCGTTGTCGTATTGCCACATCAGCTGCCCTGCGCTGTTGTAGGCGGAGTACGTCGTACCTTGAGGCGTTACCGCCTTCACCCGGTGGCCCGACGCGTCATAGAGATAGTCGCCCTTTCCGTCGACGGACAGCAGTCGATTGGCCAGGTCGAAGGTCATCGCCTGCGTGTCTTTCTTGGTCGTATTGCCCTGGGCGTCGTAGGTGAAACTGTGCACCGTCGACCCATTGTTGCTGATCGAGGCCAGGCGATTGTTCGCGTCGTAGGTGTAGGTGTTCGTGCCGTTGCTGTCGGTCAGGCTGCGGATGTTGTTGAGGGTATCGTAGGTGTAGCTTTCCGTTCCCCAAAGATTGTGGGCGGTGACCGACATCAAGCGACTCAGACCATCGTAGGTCATGGTGCGCGTGCGTTGATCCGACCCCGACTGGTCGGTGATGCCGACGATGTTCCCCACGGCGTCGTACGTCATGTCTTCGCTCACCGCCGGCTGAGCGGCAGAGCCAAAACTGAAATTCAGCAGGAGCTTGCGATCGTTTTGTTCGGCGGAATAGACCGCGCCGTTGCCCAGCGTCGCCGCTTGCAGCTCTCCGTTGGCAAAATAGGTCGCGCCCGTCGCATACGCACCTGCCGTCGTCGGCTGACCCAGCGCGTTCGGCGTGGCCGCAACGGTGGTGCCATCGGGATATTGCGTGCTCGCCAGGCTTCCGTTGCCGTCGTAGCCATAGCCCAGGGTCCACGACCAACCGTCCACCGAGAGCACCTCGGCCGTCAGTAGCCCAAGCTTGTTGCGACCGTATGCCCACGATGCCGAACCGGTGGCATTGGCGTTGCTTCCGGCGCTGGCCGAGACGGCCGATGCAAGCTTACCGAGCGCGTCGTAGGTGAAGGTGGTCGCCAGCGCGCCATCCGGATAGGTGACCGAGGTGACGCGATTCATCGCGTCGTAGGCACTGACCGTCTTTGCCGAGTCCGCGACCTGATCGTAGCCACAACCGTCCCCGTTGAAGGGCTGACCCGCCGCGGTCCACACCACGTTATCCGCCGCATCGTAGGCGGTCATCGTGCTCCCGGTCTCCGGCTCCCAAGAGCGGCACACCCGATGCTGTCCGTCGTAGGCCATGGTCCGGGTGAGATCGCCTTGCACGACTGCCAGCACGTTGCCGTAGATATCGCGAGTGATCGTTTGGGTGACGCTTTCCGGCGCTTCCACCTTCACCACGTTGTCGAAGCCCGGCTGGTCAAACACCTGGAAGTGACTGGTCGTCACATTGCCCTTCGGGTCGGTTACGGTGCGCGCCCCACCGGCCGGGTAGGCCGTCGTAGACACCAGATTGTTCAGTTCGGAAAACTGGGTGGTGGTCACCGGACGCCCCAACACGTCGTAGGCGGTTCGGGTGCCCTGTACCAGCGCACCAAGGTCGAGCGTGCCCGACTGGGGATATGACTCGAACGTCTTGCGTCCAGCCCAGTCGTATTCGGTGCTCGACGAGACCGCCAGGGCACCGGTGGTGGCATCGGACCTTGTCGCCAGGACGGGACGCAGGAGAACGTCGAAGTCGGTCCGCTGACTCAGGCTACCCTGCGTAATCGTGCGAACCCAATGGCTGCCGCCCAGCCCGCGCGCATCGGCGGAAAACACATACGCGTAGGTCTTAGGCGCCCATGCGGTGCTGTCGCCCGCCGGGTAATCCACACGTGCAATGCGCCCGATGGCGTCGTAACCATAACTTGTCGTGGAACCGGCCTGATCGGTGATTGCGGCGATCTGCCCCAATCCATCGACAGCCACCGTCTGGCTGGTGCTGTCGGGGTAGCCAATGGCGGTGGGAATGCCGCGGACGTAGCCGCCCAACGTGGTGGTCTTTCCATTGCCATCGGTGAAGCTGGCGAGCTGGCCTTGCGCGTCGAACGTGTAGTCCATGACCTTCACGCCAAAGCTGTCGCGTTCGACCGGTGTCGCGGTGCCTGGGTCATAGACAGTCTTGCTGACTGTCTCGCCGCTCGTCAGGTTGTCTGTCTGCGAGGGAAGCCCGAGCACCCACAAGGCGGTGTTATCCGTGGCGGTCGACCGCTCACTGACGCTGTAGCCGAAGTTGTTGGATCGGGTCACATCCTGCGGTCGCGCAAAGGCATCAAAAGCGGTGACATTCCAGAGGTAAATGTCGGGCGTCGCGTTGGCTGCGGGGTCTACCGTGGTCTGTCGCGTCGTCATCGGCAGTTGCTCTTGCACCTGAGCCGTGTTGATGCGCTGCTGAGGCGCATAACCCCAGGGGTGAACGTAGGCGGCTGCCCGCGCGTCCTGTGTCGCATCGGGGTTCACATAGCTGTACGCGGTCGTGCGGCGCAAGGCGGTGGTCGTGTCGCCGTCGAAGACCTCTTCTTTGAGCAGCTGGCTCTCCGTCCAGTCGTACCGGTTGGAGAAGGTGCTGCGCTCCACATGACCATCGGGATATGCCACATCGGTAGACACGGTCGTGGCGCAGGCCACCGTCGTGCAGTCTTGTGCCCAACTCTCGTTGGCCGCCGAGTAGCTGTAGCTCCACCCCAACCCATTCGGCGGCAGGCCCGTGCCGGTCAGCACCCGCTGCGTGATGGCCATGTTGTAGGACGCGTTGGGGATGGCGGCCCAGGTGCCCGGATAATTGGGCGTGGCAGGCACGTTGGGCCCGGACATGCACTCTTGGGGCACATACGAGCGCCCACGTTTGAGCGGCGCGACGGTGTAGCTCGCTGCCAGGCCCGAGGGGTGCGTCACCGTGGCGGTGATCGGCGGACTGTCCATGTTGCCCGGCACGCCAATCGCGCCGCAGGTACCTCCGGACGTACGAGAATCGATCCATGCGCCATTGAGCGGGTCGAGGTTATACCCCCAGCTACTCCCGTCCGGTTGCTGCACCGAGGTCAGCGTGTAGACCAGATTCGCGGTCGACTTCACATAACTATAGGTCCACGTCCGCGTGCCCGCATCGCCGCCCTGAACGGTGATCGTGCTGACACGATGGCTGCTGGCCCCGGTGTCCGGATCGGTCTCGTACGTGAGGGTGACATGGCGACCGTCCGACGCAGCGATGTCGGTGACATCATCCCCGCTGTAGGTGTAAGAAACCGAATTACCGAAGCGGTCTTCGATGCGGGTCACAAGCATCCGGCCTTCGCGGCGGGTGATGAAGTCCTCGGCGGACGCAAAGATGTGGATCCCGGCAAACGTCTCCGGGCCGGAACCGAGCGGACGCGTCAACGACGGCATGTATCGATAGGCGATGTGGTCCAGCCAATACTTGGTGCCATCCGGTGACACGGCCAGGAAGCCTTCGATGGATGCATCGTTAGCCGCCTGCGGCAAACAGCCCACCGCCCAGTTGGCACGGGTCACGATGGGGTAAGCGAGCCCCGCCACGCCAGGCGTGGCCGTGTTCGCCGCAGACCGCGTCAGCAGATCCTGGTTGCCCTGACCCGGGATGCGCAGTTGGTAGCCCTGCCACCAGGTCTTTGGCTCCCAGTCGGCACGCTCCGAATCGCCCGTGGGGGCGGCAACGCTCGGCGGTGGTCCGAAGCTCGAGCAGATCGCGTTGGGATTGCTCGCCGCGACCTGCCATCCGGTGACGTTGTTCTGGTCCGCCGTGACCGTGAAGATCTGGGGTAGTTCGATATCCTAGTCGCCGAAAGCGCGCGCCTGAAGATCGGGGCGATCTTCCACGCCGTGAAGCGCGAACGTGCGCCCGACGGTCAAGGCAGGTCCGGTGCCTGACAGGGAGACGTCGGTCTGGCTGAAGCTCAGCGAGCCGTCTTGCAACCCGATGCGTTCGCCGAACGGCGTGTCACCCAGCGGCTGGATGTCTTCGTTGACCTTGATGAGCTTTTTGTACTCATCCTCAGGCTTGGCGGTGGTCTGGCCGAGCGCAACGGCAGGCACGCCCGCCACGCACAAGAGCATGACTATCCACAGCCCGCGCATCATCGGACGCGCATGGCGCGTCCACCCCTGATTCGTCCCTTGCATCGCTTTCCCCAGCCAGTGGCCCCCGATCGAGCGTCCGACTTTAGAAATCAATTCGGGACGAGTACAAGCGTGTTCGTCTATGTCAAGAGCGAGTGAAAGCCATCAGCGTCGGTGCAAAACGTTTGCAGTACAGTGGGTTGCTTCGTACTTTCCTAGTGGCTGTAGGGTTTCGCCTACACAACGCGGTGGACGACACCTACAAGTCGCGACTCTTCTGCTGAGTACGGCACCGGGTGCAGGCGGGAATGCGAACGAAGGGAACGGTTGCCTATCGATCGTCAGTCGCAGACGCGGCGATCTGCGCGCCTCGGGATGCAATGAAGATCACAGCGCTATCGGTTCAACGCGTCAAGACTTGCCTGAGCCACCCTGACAGAGCACCGCGGCTTTCAAAGGAACCAAAAGCTCACCTGGTTCGTTCTGAAAGCGTCGGTCTATTCACCGCGTTCAAGTTTTGCTGGTCGCAGAAGGCAATCGAAACGCCTCGACAAGGGCGATAGCACTTGATGTAACTCTGAATATCGCCGCAAGCTTCTTGCACGGAGCGTTTAACTTACGCCTCCGCACCCTCACCTGCCATCGGCTCTGAGCGCCACTTGGCATTAGGCAAGTTCGAGTCCCATCTCCCTTTTTCACGTCGGCAGTCCCGAATGCCTCCATCGAGGGCGTGCCACGTTCAGTAAGAATCCCAGACATGTCCCGCTTGCCGACAGCCCCGGCCTGCTGCATATTTCGCCCTCTTCCCGACTGAGGCACGCGCATGGAATGGAGCGACGTCCGCATATTCCTTGCCGTGCTCAGAAGCGGCTCCTACGGTGAGGCGGCACGTCGTCTCGGGGTAAGTCACCCTACGATCGGGCGGCGGATCAAGGTGCTTGAAGACGAGGCGGGGCAAGCCTTGTTCCGGCGCACCTCCGACGGACTTGTCCTGACCGATGCCGGCGATGGCATCGTAAGTGCCGCCGAGGCGATGGAGCAGTCCGCGCTGTCCATGGAGCGCCGTCTCCTGGGAAACCACGAACGACTGGAGGGCATTCTGCGCATTGGATGTGCCGACTGGTTCGCGGCTTACGTGCTCGCGCCGGTGTTCATGGCACTGATCGGCCAGCATCCCGCCGTGGTTCCCGAGGTCATCGCGGGATACCGTTTGTCGGATCTCGCTCGTCGCGATGTGGACATCGCTTTTCGCATCGTGCCGTTTACCGAACCGGACGTGGTTCAGCGTCGCCTGATGAGCATGCCCTACGGACTTTACGGATCGCCCGCGACGTTGAAGCAAATGGCCGACGATCCTGCATCCGTCGGCCTGATCGTCATGAATGAAGCACAGTCGCACTTTCCTGATGTTGCATGGATGCGCGACCGATTTCCCGGCGCTCGCCTCGCATTCGGCAGCACCAGTCGGTCGGTGCAGGCGCAGATGTGCCTCCGGGGCGCGGGTCTGGCGGTCCTCCCACGCCCGCTGGGCGACGCGACGGCGGGTTTGCTGCGCGTCGATGCCGGTGAGGCGCCGCCCAGCCGGGACGTGTGGGTGGGATACCACCAGGATCTCAAGCGGATGGACAGGCTTCGCGCGTTGATCGAGATCGCGGACGCCATGCTCTCGACCCCCGATCAGGCCTCATGACGCACCCCGGTTGACCTGTCTTACGCTTCGCGTTCAGAACTCCCTGAAGAGACTACGAAGCACCACGGTCGAATCGGTGAAGTTCTTCACGTCATCCATCACTTGCCGGGTTTTCGGGCTTGCCAGGGCGTCGTGTACACCCTGCTCCGACGAAAATGTGTAGACGCCGATCGAGATCCAGTTTCCGCCCTCGGCGTACGGGAAGAATGCTTCCGCCGATTGAAGCCCGTGCTCGCCCCAGCACGCCCTGGCCAACGGGAGGTGCTCGTTGGCGTAGTAGTCCCGGTCGAAGCGCGTCCCGGCATCACCCGTGCAGATCACCATCATCTTCGTCATCGTCTTTCACCTGTGTTTTTGCCGCCCTCGAAAAGGGGCGAGAGCTCATGCGGCGATGCCGCCGTCGACGAGAATGCCCGAGCCTGTGACGTAGGCAGCCCCTGGACCCGCGAGGAAGGCAACGGCTTCGGCGACCTCATCGGTCTTCCCGTAGCGGGGAATGGAAAGGCTCGGGAGAATGGACGCGGCGAGAGAGCCATCGGCAGGGTTCATATCGGTGTCGATGGGACCCGGACGAACCAGATTGACGGTGATGGCACGAGCGCCGAGCTCGCGGGCGAGACCGCGGGTAAAGCTTTCCATCGCGGACTTGGTTGCCGCGTAGACCGCGATGCCCGCAAATGGGACGGTCAATCCCGCATTGCTTCCGATCGTGATGATACGCCCGCCGTCCGGGATGTGTTTTAGCGCCGCCTGGGTGGTTACGAAAACGCCGCGCACATTGACGTTGAGCAGCAGGTCCATGTCCTCGAGGGACTGGTCAGTAAAAGGGCCCGCGACGAGGACGCCAGCGTTATTGACGAGGATATCGAGACCACCCAGATCGGCCACGGCGCGTTCGACCGCCGTGATCGAGGCCTCCGGATTTGCCGCGTCGGCCTGGATGGCTAGGGCACGGCGGCCCAGGGCGCGCATGTCGGCGACGATGGCCTCGGCCTTCTCCATCGACTTCTCGTAGGTGATCGCGACGTCTGCGCCATCGGCGGCCAGTTTCTTCGCGATAGCCGCGCCGATGCCGCGTGCGGCACCAGTAACGAGGGCACGTCTACCGGCCAGGGGAAGAGATGAATCGGTCATGGCAAGGTCTCCTGTGGGCAATCGCTTTGTCGCGGGAAGATCATGTCTCTCCTACCTTCTCGCATCGCTCAACCCTCGTCCTGCCACCGGCGAAGATCGGTCTGATCGTGGTAAGGCATGCGGTCCGGTGTGGTGATGAATTCCATCGTCGTACCCCAGGGCATCTGGCAATAGCAGACCTTGTTGCCTGGGCCTCTCTCGGTCGCATAGGGAATGGGGCGCGGTGCGGTAAGCGGCTTGCCGCCCGCGTTCTCGAAGCGCGCCACGGAGGCGTCGATATCGTCGGTGTACAGCGCGAAATGCGTGATACCGAAGTCGCTCGCGCGGATGGGCTGCGCCTGCTCCGGCCCATGCATCTCGAACAGTTCGATATCGGGGCCGCTCCCGATCTTCATCATCGCCTGAGCCCGGACGACGGTGCCGGGATAGGCGCCCACTGCCCGCTCGAACTCGGGGCCTTGTCGCGGCGGATCGTGCGGACCGAAGGACTGATACAGAAGCTCGGCACCGAACGCCTCCATGAGGAAGGCTTTCGCTGCCTCGATATCCGGGACGGTGATACCGACGTGATTGACGCCGCGAATTTCAGGAGCGGACATGATGGTTTCCGTTTGAGATCAGAGTTGGAAGAGTGAGGAAAGGACTCGCTGGCGTACTTTCCAGGGATCACGTGGCTTCGAGAAAACCGAGCAGCGCCGCGGCAACCTCCCCGGGCTGCTCATCGGCGACATAGTGACCACACCTCTCGATCGAGCCGCCCGTTACGTTCGTCGCGAACTCTTTCAGCATCGACACCATGCGCGGTCCGAACCGCCGGTCGCCGCCCAGGGCAAGAACCGGCATGTCGAGCGGTTGCGTTTTGTACTCCAGCGCAGCGGCGTGATCGCCAGCGAGCGTTCGGTACCACTCCATACCGCCGCGTGTGCGCCCGGGAAGCGCCATGGCTTTCGCGAAGATATCGATATCGATCGGATTGAAGCTGCTGTGGTCGTAAAAACGCTCCGCCATGAAGGCCGCGACGTAATCGTATTCCCGGCCATGGATCATCCGTTCCGGCAGATCGCGATTCATATGGAACGAGAAGTGCCAGAGCCTTGCGGTGGTCTCCTCCCACTCACTCCAACCCGGGAGGGGAACGTCGAGCACCGCGAGATGACTGACCGCATCCCGGAACAACGCCGCTTGCGCCAGCGCGACCATGCCGCCTATATCGTGCCCGCATACCGCGTAGCGCTCATGGCCGAGGGAACGCATGACCTCGTGTGCGTCGCGTGCCATCGTCGCCTTGTCGTAGCCATCGAGCGGGCAATCGGAAAAGCCCGCGCCGCGCAAATCGATAGCGACGACGCTGAGATGCCCGGCGAGTAACGGCATCACGTGATGCCACTCCCACCAGGTTTCAGGCCAGCCGTGCAGGAGAAGGACGGGCGGACCTTTGCCGCCGGTAACGGCATGGATCCTGATGCCGTTTACCGCCATCAGCTGCTGGCTGAAGCCCGCTACGGTCGGATGCATGTCGAACTTCATCGAAGAATGGCCTTGGCTTGCACCGGCGGATCGCGCCGATGCCTTTTAAGCTACCAAGAGGCGTTTGCTTCGAGCACTGACAAAGCTGCGCATTGAATGTGCAGATATGTTCGGGGCGGATACAGCGAACGACGGCGCCGTGAACCGGCCTTCCGGACAACTCACTGGGGAGAAGGCGTCGCGTGACCCGCATCGCGACCCTGTTATCGCGCGGAAAGCTCCCACTTCATCTGTTTCAGCCAGAGCTTCAGTCGTTTCACGTCATCGAAAGAACGAAGATCCTGTTCGAACGCCTTGATGTAATGGCGCAGGTCGGTGAGGCTCGCGGTGAGATGGCGCTTCACGCTCGCCGGTGACACCGTCGCCATCGGGCTCAGCCCGCATCGGGCCAGGTATTCGAACTGCACCTCGGAAAGCTCCTGGTCGAGCCCACGCAGCTGCTCCTTGAGGATCGTATTCCAGCGTTTGAGGCGTTCCTCGCCGATGCTATCCAGCGCCGTCTGGTCGATGTGCTCCAGTTCAAGCTGGATCGCGAGCAGGTCGAGCAGGCTGCGGCTGGCGTAAGCTCCGTTGACCCGCTGCATCAGGACTGCCTTGCGTTCGCGTTCCACGGGGTCGGGTTCGCGGTCGGGATGCAGCATGCTGGCCAGCTTGCGGTAGACCTCACGCAGGGACTGGTGGACTTCCGCCTCCTCGGCACGCGCGCGCTCCTCGGCGGCTTTCGGCTTCTTTGCCTTCTTTCGCTCGGCGTGAAATTCCTCCTTCGCTTCACGATGCCTGCGCTCGGCATCTTCCTGCTCATCGAGTTGTCTCTGGATATGACGGAGCACGGCTTCAGGCGAATTCAGGTCGACGTCGTCGGCGATATCGACACCGAACTCGGCCTCCAACGTTTGCTTCAGATCCGCCAGGGCCGCGGCGCTGTTCGCGTCGTCTTCCACGCTGTAGCGACGATAGAGTTCCTCGACGGCGGGATCGTCGCTTGACTCCATGAGGTCGCCGGCGATGTGACTGATGAGATCCTCGATCGTCTGGCGCTCGCCCTTGGTCAGCCCCTTGGCGTCGTGCGACTGATCGAGCTTATGCAGCATCTGAATGCGTATTGCGTCGAAGCTGTTCTGCAGCGGCACGACTTCGTCGGTGTACCGGCGCCGGAAGTCTGTGCCGAAGACCTCCCACTCGGCCAGCGTCGCACGGCGCCTGGCGATCTTCTCGCTGAGCGTGTTGAAGGCTTTCTGGCCCTTTGACAACGGCTTTTCGTTGCCATCGCCGGCGACTTTGATAGCGTTAATCGTTTTCTTCGTCATGTAACCATTCCGACATGATCCTCAGGCGTCCAACAACGATTTCACTTCGTTCTGGCTCGGCAAGCAGACCGGGTAACGTATTGATAAAATCCGGATTTACAAGCAGGTTGGCAAACGTCCGTCCTACCGCGTGGCGGACAGCAATAGGAGCCGTCGTCAGCTCCCGAACCAGTTCCTCTCGGCCATCAACAATATTCAGTACGTCTTCGAGGTCGTGACTGGCGGCGATATCACAAGCGCCGCGATCGGCAAACGCCTCCAACTTCGTCGCGACGAACGCAACGGCACTGGCCACACGGATCGCAAGCTCGTCGCCGAGGTTGAGAACTTCTGCTGTCGCCACTGTAAACGGGTACCACCGGTTCGAAAATCCCAGCACTCCGGCGTCCACAGGCATCAGATCAAAGACGACCCCGGACTCGCGATGGATCCAGCGGCAAATGACGCCGCTGTCCACATCCCGGCGAAAGCCTCGCTCGGCAACGCGCTCCTCCACTCGGTGAAACTGCGCACGCGCTGCTTGCACTACCGCATCGACATCTCTCGTCGCGCGAACGCTTTCGGCCAGCGGATCGGTAATCAGCAAGCCAGCAACCGCACCTCCAATAAAGACGACTTGCTCGCGAAGATCGCCCAGCGCCTCGGCGACCAAACGTAGGTATGGAAGATTCGGATCATCCTGGCGCATCGGCAGTTCTCAGTTCGTTGGCCAGATAGTCTGCCGCCAGAGAGCGTTCGCGCGCGCGGCCTGATCGCAGCGCGTCCTGTAGGGCGAGGAGGCGATGCAACGTCGGGTCTCTCAGCGCCGCGAACGGGACGGACCGATATAAAGGACTCAGGATTGGCCCCTTCGCGCTTCCGCCGATGTGTGCCCAGACCGGCGCTTCGCCGGGAACGGCGGTGATCGCATCAGACAACGGCTCAGCCCCAAAGCTGGTCGGGACCCCTCGCTTGACCGGCCCGAGGACCGCAGGCCAGACGTATCTAACTCCGTGCAGGGCAAAATCCAACAACGCAGGTCGAACCGGCGACCAATCGCCACGGCCGGAGCTCACCGCTAGCCCCGACGCCACGGCGCGCTTCACGCTGGCATGCACCTCCGAGGGGCTCATCGAAAGTGCTTGACCCAGCGCGGCATACGTCCAGCGCTGCCGCGGATTAGCCGCGACTTTGAGCAGCACGAGAAGATCCTGCGGTTTCAGTTCCACGGCGGCGCCTCATATTCGCTATTCGCGAATAGCGAATATGCGTTACCGGCGGGCTGCGATCAAGGCCTGATCCCGGCAAAGCGTGCTTCACAGCTCCTCTCGCGGCCTTAAACCGCCTCACTGGAATGACCACCGACACCGCAAGCAGCCGCCCCTGCCGCCGCCGGAGGCTTCTGCTCATTCGACGCGTGGCGGATTCCGGATCGGCCCTGACCACTGCTGGATAAGGCGCAACCAACGCCCGAACGGATCCGGATTCCACACGAAGGTGGCCACGCTCTCCGCAGGCATCCGGTACTCGAAGCGGCGCCCACCCTCCACCACCGACACCGTACGCGCCTCTGTACGGATGTTGACCAGCACGAGCACGATCGATCCGTCGGTCTCATTGCGGAAGGCGACATTGGCCAGTCCCATCTCCGCATCGGTGTCGTTGGACTTGATCCGCACGGCCCCGGGAAGGACGAAACGGCTGAAGTGCCCCAGCGCGTAGTACTCGTCATTCCGGCTCACGCGGCCCGTCGTCGAATCGACGGTGATCACGCCCTTGCATGCCGCACATCCGCCGAAGTGCGGCCCGTGATTTTCATCGAGGGCGAGATTCCAGTAGATGACGCCACGTGCCCATTGCCGGGTACCCGTGACCAGAAGATTGCGCGTAAACCACAGCAGCTCGCCATTCATGCTCAGCGGCCAGTCGCCTCCGGAGCATTCGGTGATGAACGTGTCCTTGTCGGGATGCGCTCGATGGACGGTACCCTGTTCGTGCTGGCTGCCTTCATAGCAGTGCCAGGCGACGCCGTCGACGTAAGGCGCCGCGTCGGGATCGCCGAGCACGGCCAGCGGCTCCTCGGGATGACTCCAGTTATGGTCCCACTCGAGGATCCGCGTACGTGGCGAGCGCCCGGCGAGCTTCGGCCCGAGGTATCGACCGATGATGCGCGCGCGTGTCTGGGGCGACATGGGCATCGCCAGATAGCTGATCGGAGAAAACCTCGGCTCGTTCTGCAAGGTCAGCGCGTAGATCGGAATGCCGTGGCGCCGGTACGCGTCGACGTAGCGCACGAGATAGTCGGCATAAGCGCCCTCGTATGTCTCGAGCAGTTCGCCGCCGATCAGGTTCTCGCTCGTCTTCATCCATACCGGTGCGCTCCATGGCGACGCAACGATCCGCAAGCCAGGGTTGATGGCGAGGGACTCCTGCACCACCGGGATCAGGTCGGGGATGTTCTCCGCGACATTGAAGTGTTTCAGGTCGGGATCGGTCGCACCGAATGGCAGATCGTCGAGCGTGTAGAAGTGCGGCGAGAAATCGGACGCACCGATGGTCAGGCGCATCATGTTGAAGTTGAGGCCGGGCGGCGGCCCGTAGAGCTCCTTCATCAACGCATCGCGCTGAGGTTCGCCCAGCGTGTTGTGCAGGAGCCAAGCGGACGAGTCCGTCATCGCCGCGCCGAAACCGACGATGGACTGATAGGCGACGTCGCTGTCGATCACGATGTCGGCAGGCGACGATGTAGCCTCCGTCATTGCGACGCTCGGCTCCGCCGTAAGTTTCTTTCGATGATCCGCCGTACTCAGCCAGACATCGACGGTGGGCAGGATCGGACCGGCCGGCGGCATGACGTCGCTGCGGGCTATCGACGGGCGCTGGGAGCGCGGAGCGTTGAGCACCGCCACCGTGATCGCCGCGATCAATACCATGAAGAACACCGCCAACGAACGGGACGGCTCGCGCGCTTCACCCATGCCGGACGCCTGTCCGCTCGACCGCGCGGCAACTCACGTCGCTGAAGCCCGTCGTGCTTCGATGCGTTCGCGGATCCGTGCCGAGTCCGCACTCGACACCGCGTTGTAGACGAACATGCACAGGTCCGGCCGGCCATCCACGGCAAACGCCGAATACTCCAGCTCGAGCAGCCCGAGTTCCGGGTGATGAATGCGCTTGAGACCTTCGCCATGCGCGCGTACGTCGTTATCGAGCCACATCGCCTCGAACTCCGGACTGATGCGCGAAAGGTCTTCGACGAACTGGCCGATCTCCGCGGTCGCTCCGGCGCGCGCCACGTCCGCGCGAAACGCACCGACGACGAAGCGAGCCACGCTTTCCCAGTCGTCCTGGTGAGCACGCACGCGCTGGTTCGAGAACATCAGATGGAGGATGTTGCGCTGGTCGGGAGGCAGCAGCGCGTAGTCGGTCAGCACGGCGGCGGCGGCCTCATTCCACGCCACGACATCCCACAGAGCCGTCCGCACGATCGCGGGGCTGACCTCGAACGCATCGAGCACGCGTTGCAGCCGCGGGGATACACCGTTGGCCGCACGGTAGTGCACTTCAGGCAGCCGGCCGAGCCCGAGCATGAACAGGTGCTCGCGCTCCGGCTCGGTCAGCATCAGGCCGACGGCGATGCGGTTGAGTACGTCGGCGGATGGCGCACCGCCCCGGCCCTGCTCCAGCCACGTGTACCAGGTGGGACTGATGTTGGCGCGCTGGGCGACTTCTTCGCGACGCAGGCCCTTCGTGCGCCGCCGGCCGCCGACGAAACCGAATGTGGCGGGGTCCAGCCGGGTGCGCCGGTCGCGCAGGAAGGTACCGAGTGGGTTGTCGACAGGGACGGACATGGCGATCCTGTTGGTTCCTATACCACGATAACGTCACTACTTTAACAGTATGAGCGACGCGCCCATCGTACTCCTACAACGAATTGGGAGCAGCACTCATGCGTATCTTTCTCACCGGCGCCACCGGCTTCATCGGCTCACGAATCGTGCCGGAACTGATCGCCGCCGGACACCACGTCCTCGGCATGACCCGTTCGGACTCCGGCGCGCGGGCGCTGCAGGCGGCGGGTGCCGACGTACACCGCGGCGAGCTGGAGGATCTGGAGAGCCTCCGCGCTGGCGCGGCGCAGGCGGACGCGGTCATTCACACGGCGTTTGACCACAACTTCGCGAACTTCGTCGCCAACTGCGAGAAGGATCAGCGGGCGATCCGCGCCCTCGGCTCCGCCCTGATCGGCTCGGACCGGCCGCTGCTGATTACGTCGGGTACGGGCATAGGCAGCCCCGGCCATGGCGAGCTGGCCCGCGAGGACGTGTTCAACGCGGCGCACCCGAACCCGCGCACGCTCACGGAGATCACCGGTAACGAACTGCTCGACAAAGGTGTCGCCGTGTCGGTGGTGAGGTTGCCGCAGGTACACGACCCGGTGAAGCAGGGCCTGATCACGCCGCTGCTGGACATCATTCGCGCCAAGGGCGTCTCCGCCTATGTCGGCGACGGACAAAACCGCTGGCCCGCGGCTCATGTGCTCGACGTGGCACGCCTGTACCGTCTGGCGATCGAACAATGCAAGCCGGGTACGCGCTACAACGCGGTGGCTGAAGAGGGCATCACGGCCCGCGCCATCGCCGAAGCGCTGGGCGAAGGCCTTGGTATCCCGGTGAAATCGATCGACGCGAGCGAATCCGCCGCCTACTTTGGCTGGATGAGCGCCTTCATGAGTATGGATCTTTCGGCGTCCAGCGCGTGGACGCGTCAAGCCCTGGGATGGAACCCGACGGGCCCGACGCTCCTCGAGGATCTCAGGCGGATGGATTACTCCGTCGCTGCCTGAGCAGGGTCAGAAGCGCAATCAGTGCTGGTTGCGCTTCTTCTCGTCCTTCGCCGCCTTCTTTTCCTTCATGGTCTTGGCGGGCTTCTTCTTGTCGCTCTTCTTTGAATCCAATCCCT
Organism: Dyella sp. 333MFSha; assembly: GCF_900102405.1. Lineage (NCBI taxonomy): Bacteria > Pseudomonadati > Pseudomonadota > Gammaproteobacteria > Lysobacterales > Rhodanobacteraceae > Dyella > Dyella sp. 333MFSha. The sequence goes on from NZ_FNBR01000002.1 coordinate 847,909, forward strand.
TGCTCATGACGTTTCCCCGGTGATTGCCACGGCGGATCGCCGTCGCATGCACCGAGGTTACGCCGATTGCGTGGCGAGTTACACGCTGCCGAACAGGCCGCGCGCGTATTCGTACTCGGCCAGCATTTCCTCGAAGCTGAGCGCACGGTTCCACACCGCGGCATAGCGGGTCAGCACCGCGCCCTGCCCCGTCGCATCGCCGCCGTCCTTCCAGGCATTGATCAGCACCTTGCCGTTGAGCGGACGTGTCGCCAGTCCCGGATAGCGCTGCTCACGCAGGTTGTCCTCATACGCCGGGCAGAGGAAGCGCACGCTGCCACTCACCGCGTCGACCGAGACGATGGCGAAGCGCGGCTTGTAGCGCGTGTCGAGCGACTCGCTCGGGCCGCTGGTCACGGCCTTCTGGCTGCCCGTGAGGGCGAGACGGAAGCTGGTGAGCTCGGAGTTGGCGACACCGGTGTCGTACGAGTGCTGCAACGCCAGACCCGTCTGACGCGGACTGAAGCCCTGGAAGGTGCTGATCGCACGCCCCGCGTTGCTACCCGGGCCCACGGCATACGGGCTGCAGAAGATCGCCGCGAACGTGATGCTGGCGGTCTCGTCGATGTCGGTCTGGAAACCCTGCGTACCGTTCGCTGACTGCGTACCCGACGCAGTGAAGCTCGGCCGCCCGATCAGCGCGAGCGCGGCGCGACCGCTACCCGACTGATCGACAACGTCGCTGCGCGCATTGCCGTTGAAATGCCACTCACCGGTCGGCTGCACACGATTGACCCAGCTGAGCGCCACATCGGCGACCAGTGCGTAGTTATGCATCGGACGCGTCTTGCCCGTGCTGGCGATGTACAGATCGGTGTCGCCGGCGCTGTCACGGATGTTGGTACGCGGGCCGCCTTTACGTCCGGCGATCGACGCGGGCTCGGACGGGTCGCCCCAGCCGAGGGAAATCTTGGCGGCGGTATCGGGAAGATCCGCTTTGAGCGTCACCTGCAGGGTGTCGCGGGAGATGACCTTCACCGCGGCGATCAGATTGTTGTCGGTGGGGCTGGCCGGCACGATCTTGTTGTTCGCATCGCGGACGTCCAGACCGTAGTTGCGCGTCGCCGCCACCCAGCTCGTATCCAGGGTGAGCACGCCGGCCGGCACGTTGAAGGCCAGGTTGATCGTACGCGCGTTGACCTTGACCGCCGCCGCGACATCGAGCGCGGGGTTGCGTAACGCGACGCCCGCCGAACGGTCCTGGATCAGCTGGTAGAGCGCACGGGCGAAGTAGCGCCCCTGCCATCGATGGCTCTCGTTGGTCAGGTGCAACATCGGCTGATCCGCCGCCGCCTCGTCCGCGTAGTCGAACATGTATTGCGGGTTGACCATGCGCAGGTAAGGACTGGCCAGGCAGGCGTCGCGCTGCGCGAGCGCGATGAACGGATTGCAGAATGCGGGGCTGGTGGCGCCGTAGCTGTTGTGGCTGGTCACCTGGCCGATCAGCCACAGCGGACGCCAGCTCTGCTCGGGCAGGTTGACCTGGCAGAGCTTGAGCCAGTGCGCGCGTTCGAGTGCGGTGAGTTTGGTTTTGTAGCTGGCACGGGTTTCCGAAAGGCCCGTGGAGTCGGCCTCGCCCTGCTGCCACGTAGTGGCCAGCCAGCCGATATTGCTGCCGTCCTTCTGGCCTTCGGCACGCATCAGCCCGAGCATCGCTTTCAGACGCAGCGCACTGTTGTCCCAGCCCTGGTAGCCACCGAGATTGCTGTCGTCGAGGAAGCTGGCGAAGTAACCGATCGGACGGCCACCTTCCGCGCTGGTAAACGCGCTGTAGCGGCTGTACTGCGACGCGGCCGGTACGCCGGTGAGCGCGGCGGTGTATTCCACCAGCCCGTCCGCGCAGGCGTTGGTACCGACTTCACCGCCGGTGCCGTGACCGCCGTCGTATTCCACGAGAGGTACGAGACCCGTCATGGCGGTCGCGTCGGTACCGGGACGCACGCCACCGTTGAACGTCACGTTCGCATAGATCTGCTGCAGCGTGAGCGCGGGGCGGCCACCGGTGCCGACCGCGTTCGACTGGCCGTGGAACATGATCAGCTCGCGCCGCGAACGGATGATGGTTTCCGCCGCGGCGATGGCATTGGCTTCGGGAAACATGCTGCCCGTGATGAGCGTGCCTGCCTTGGCGGGTGAGCTGAACAGCCACGACAGGCCGACCGTACCGGTCATGCTGGCCAGACCCAGGCCGCCGGCGGCCGTGGCGCTGTTCCGCAGGAACTGACGACGGGCGCTGTCGGGCTCGGTGGCACGGGCCGCGCTCACGTCACTACGCCAGGGCCGCAGGTCGAGGCTGCCATCGGCGCGACGCAGGTTCAGGGAGACACGCTTGAAGATCCAGGGTTGTTTCATCGTGACGACTCGGATAACGCCGGGGTGAAACACCCTGGGCGACGGAAGGGGAGGAGGATGGCGTGCAAGCCCGGCAAGCCAGCCGTCAAAAAGTCGACGACTGACGTTTTTATGACCCGCAATCACGATGTATCACGCGCGTCGGCCGGCGTGTCTCTTCGTATTCGGCAAGAAGGCCATCCAGACGTCCTTTTGTGAGCCACGCCGCACTCTGTCCTCATGACTCGTAAGCCGCGTGACAGCGGCGTTACGGCCGCTCGTGGCCCTCGGCCGCGTCAGTCCCGTGCGTCGCTGAGACGCACGCAAGCCCGGCGCCGTACGAAACGATCGGCGAAACATCGCCGTCGCATGTGAATGGGCACCCCATACTTGTGGCCAGCGACCTTCCACCACCCTCAGGCTTTGCGTTTCCTTAAAGTACGCGCGCCGGACGCCCGGATGCGAAGGGACGAGAAGGGGGAACAGGGATGCGCAGGAACGCGCAGGGAGGCGACAGGGACGCAGCGGATGCAGGCACGCGCGCAAGGAGGCGCAGGGATGCGCGACGCGCGCAGGGATACGCCGGGATGCTATTCCGATCCCGGCGGATGCCCGAACCGCGCCTTGAAGGCGTTGGCAAAATTGGCCGGGTTGGAATAGCCGACCCGGTAGGCGATCTGGCTCACCTGCCATTTGCCCTGCCGCAACATCTGCCGCGCGACTTCGAGACGTCGGTCTCTTACGTGCTGCAGCATCGAGCAACCGAACTCCCGCCGGAAGATACGCCGGAGCGTCGTTTCGCCGACGCCGAGGTCACGGGCGAGTTCGTCGACAGCGGGCGGACGGGCGAGGTTGTCGTCCAGTAAGCGCCGGGCTTCATGGGCGAGGTCGCGATGGGCCCTCAGCGTGCGCGTCGCCCCCTGACGCGAGGCGCCCAGCTGCACGGCCAGCTCGACGAGAATGCCGAGACTGAGGCTCTCCCTGTGCAGCCGCTGCAACGCGCCGGTATAGGGCGAGTGGTAGAGGCGCTCGAACAGTGAAGCGATGGCCTTGCTGTCGCGTACCCGCTCGAAGCGAAGATGATGTTTCTGCAACGCCAGCAGCGGCGCCAGCGTGCGGTCGCCCTCCTCGATCTGGTCGCGCAGGAAGGCGCCCGAGATACGCAGGCCACCCAGTCGCACGTGGCTGCCGCCAGGCAGTGTGTCCACGACCTCCGCCGGCTCGCTGAGGCTGAGTAAGGACAGCGCCTCCGGCGTGTACTGGTCGAACATCTCGCGATCGACGCGGTGACGCCAGCGTCCGGCCATGACCTGCACGATGGAGATGCTGTCCGGCAGGACCTTGTCGATGCGCAGCGGGTCGATGAAGTGCAGGTCGCAGTCGAAATACTGCATGGATGGCCGCACCAGCGTCGCACGGTAGTGTCCGATGGCGCGCCCGGCCACGGCACGCGCCTCGATGAGATTGGCGCGATCCAGCGACTCCGGCGCGTCGAAGCTGACTTCCGTGTCGCGGTAAGGCGTCCACACGGCCACCGGGCTTACCCTGCCTGCGCCGCCGGCGTAACCGCAACGCCGCCGCGGGGCCGAAGCGCCAGCCGGACAAGGTAGACCACGATCAGGACATTGGCGACGAGAATCGCAACCTTCAGCCAGCCGAAGCGAACGATGCACTCGTAGATCTCCACCGGTACGAGCGAACCGGTGGCGATCACCGTGAACCACTCGGCCCAGTGCTTGCGCATCCACAGGCCGATGCCTTCGGTGGCGAAAATGGCGGCATAGATCAGCGCGACGATGCCGACGGCCTCGACCTTGGCCGGCCCCATCTGCTGGAGCAGATGCACCAGGCTCCAGCGCAGGTCATTGCTGTCGGTGAGCTGAAGATGCTCAAGCCACTGCACCAGCCGCCTGAAACTGTCTTCGCGGTCCAGATGGAACGCGGCGCTGGCGATGAGGATCAGGCCGACCGTCTTGACCGCCTTGTAGACGGCGATGATGCGCAGGCCGGCAGGGTGCTTGGTGTCGGAAGTCATCGGCGAACTATAGAGCGCCGTGGCGACGAAATAATGAATCCGCCTCGACTATTTGCGAGGTTTCTTCCGGGCGCGCTTGCCGATGGTGGCCGGCTGGAGCGAGCCCGCGGGGCCCGCCACACCGTCGCCGACGCGCTCCATCCACGACAGGTCGTCGACATAGGCGAGGAAGTGCTGGAGGTAACCGGGCGACGACTCGCGCATCAGCGCGATGGCGCGATGGACCAGTGCCGAGGAGTTGAGCGGCCCGGCGTTTTCCGGGACGGGAGCCATGGACTGGCGCAGCTGGCTCTCGGTGCGAACCCGGGACCATATACGGCGAAAGGCGTCGAGGGAAGGCAGCTCGGGGTAAGCCGCGCGTTCAGTGGGCGGCTCGCGATCGCCGGCGGCCAGAGCGTCGACCAGCTCGCCAAGCGGGCCGCGGACGGCCGTCGGCCCGACACCGGGCCGGTCGCCCTCGACGCGCCCGACGTCCGCCGCACGCAACAGCGCGAGCCGCCGGTCGAGGATCTGGCGCAACTCGTCTTCCTGTCCGGCGGCTCGCCGCTCCATCGCCTCGATGAGGTGGCGGCGTAGGGTGCGGGTCGACGAAGCGCTCACGGGGTCGCCGCTGCCGGAGCCGACGGCCTGGACATCGGTGCGATCTCGACGCGGCGATTCTTCGCCCTGCCCTCGTCGCTGGAGTTGGCGCTGACCGGCTGCTCCGAGCCGAACGCCGCGGCGAAGACCGACGAGGGCGGCACGCCATCCGCGATCAGGGCGCGCGTCACGGTCAGCGAGCGCTGGGCGGAAAGCTCCCAGTTATCGGCGAAATGCCGGTTGCCGTCGCGGACCGGCTGATCGTCGGTGAAACCGCTCACCATCAGCACCTCGTCGCGGGTCTTGAGATAGCCGGTGAGTGGCCCGGCAAGGCTCTTCAGCACCTCGAGACCTTCCGGTTGCAGCTGATCGGAATTGAGAGCGAAGAGCACGCTGCCGCGGATGCCGATGCGCCCGTCCACCAGCGTCACACGTCCGGCCGCGAGCGGCGCGGCCAGCGCCTGCTCGAGGGTGACACGGCGTTGTTCTTCGGCCTGCTTCTGCTTCACCGCTTCGTCCAGCTTGCTGGTGAGCTGCAGCTGCATGCCGATCACACCGACGAGGATCAGCACGAAGGCGCCGAGCAGGACCGACATCAGGTCGCCGAACGCGGCCCAGATCGGTGTACCGGCTTCGCCTTCGAGCTCGAAGTCGTCGCTCATGCGTTGCCCGCTCCGCTGGACAGACGCTGGCTCGCGACATGCTGCATCTCTTCGATGATCTGCTTCTGCGACAGCACGCTGAGGTCGACCACTTCCCGTGCCTGCGCCACGTAATAGGCCAGCTGCTCGTCACTGCGCGCAAGCGACGTATCGAGGGCGCCGGCGATGAGTTGCAGGCGCTCCATCAGCGCTTCGTTGGACTGACCGAACAGCTGCACGGCGGCACCGAATGCCTCACCCAGGCTTGCCACCTCGATGGCGCTGCCGGTGAGCTGTGCCGCGACGCTGCCGAGTTTGCCGGTCTCCGCCTCCACGTGGTCGCTGAAGCGCGTACTGACGCGTTCGAGCAGATCGGCGGATGTGGTGACTAGTGCGTCGACGGCGGTGCGCTGCTCGGTGGACGCATGATTGACAGCGTCGAGCAGGGTTTCGAGCGTCGCCAGGAGACGGCTGCGTTCTTCGAGCATGGACGTGTCGCGGACCATACTGTCGGAAAGTTTCTGACGCAGTTCGGCGACGACCTCGGCGGCGACGCGCGGCGCTTCCGATGCGGCGTCGACCAGGCGCGAAATCTCCGCGATGGTTTCGCCCGCATGCGCCTGGGTGCGTGCCGAGACATCCGTCGCCGTGCGCTCCAGCGTGTCGCAGATCGCCTGCTCGCGGGCGGCGGCCTGCTCGGCCGTCTTTACCCACTGCGCACTCAGCGATTCGGTCATGGCGGCGAGCGACGCGGTCCAGGCGGCGAGACGTTCCTCGTCACGCGCGGCGAGGGTCGACTGCAGATCGGCGTGCGACTGAGCGACCGTGCGCACGAGCGACCCGGCCTGGTCGTCGAAGGTGGTCGCCGCGGAGGCGAGCGCGTCCTGATGGCGTGTGACCAGTGCTTCGTTGGTCGCCTCCTGTCGCGACAGGGCGTCTTGCCATGCGGCCGATGTTGCCGATGCCGATGCATCGAGACGGGTCGCGACGGCATCGACCAGATCGGACGAGCGCTTGCCGAAACCGTCGACGAAACCGTCGAGTGAGGCGCGCAGATCCGCCGCCATCGCGTCGTTGGACGCCTGCTGCCGGACCAGTGCGTCGTTCCACAGGGCGGCCACATTCGACGTACTCAGCTGGAAGGCCGCCGACAGGCCTTCCAGCTGCTGCTGCACCGCACGGGTCACCGTGTCGTGCAAGGCGGCGGTCTCCCGGGCAAGGCCGGCCATCGTCGACTCCATGACCGGCTGGAAGGCCGCGCTCGCGGCGCGCGCGCTCTCGGTGACACTGTCCTTCAGCGACTGCTCGACGGAACCGGCGAGGCGCGTGTAGATCGTCGCGGTGGCGGCGTGGAAGGCTTCCTGGCTGGCGAGCTGACGCTCGCTCGCGGCCACATTGTGCGTTTCCATGGCGGTCATCATCGCCTGCAGGCGATCCATCAACGCCGGCATGGCTTCCGTCTGCTGCTGGAGCAGCCGGAACGACTCGTCGCGCTGATGCGCCCGCGAAAAGCTGCGCAGTGTCGTGGCGGCTTTCGCATCCAGAGCCTGTACGGCGTGCAGGCGCTCGCGGCGTACCAGCGCCGAGAGCAGGCCGAGCATCGCCGACGTCGCGACACCGGCGATCGACGTTCCGAACGCGAAGCCCAGGCCCTTCACGGGTGCGGCGAGCGAGCCGCGGATGGCCTGCAGGTCGGTCGCGCTTTCCAGCGCCAGCCCCGTGCCGCGCAACGTCGCCATCATGCCGAGCAGCGTGCCCAGCATGCCGAGCAGCACCAGCAGACCCACGAGATACGGCGTGAGCGCCGGTGTCGGCAGCGCCACGCGCTCGCCTTCGACACGCAGGCGCACGGCGTTGCGCAGGCTCGGATGCAGGCGATCCAGCCAGCCGGCCAGACCGGACGGGGCCACCTCGAGTTCGCCCACGGCCTGACGCAGCGTGATGGTCGCCTGATGGTATCGATACAACTCGAGAGCGCCGGCGAGGTAACACGCGGCGATCAGCAGCGCGACCGCCGCGCCAAGCGGGTTGGAGCCCACGTAGCCCGCACCGATCCAGATGACGGCCACGAGGCCCACGAGGAACACGGCGAGATGAAGAAAGTTTCTGAACATGATTTCTCAGTTATCGGGTACGGAGCGCGGCGAGCAGCGCCTCGACCGGTTGGAAACGAACATCGAGTTCGGCCAGCAGCACGGCCTGCATGTCCTTGCGGAAGGCATCCAGCCATGCGCCGGCATCGTCGGGGCGGGCCGCCTGGCGCAGCCGGTCGAAATGATGGGCGAGCAGGGCGGGCACGTTGCCCATCAGCGACTGCTCGCGACCGCTCAGCGCGAGTTCCATGACGGCGTCGACTTCCGCGAGGCGGGCCATCTCATCCGATGAGGCCGCCAGAATGTCCCGCAAACGCCCACGCAGGTGCCCGGTGTGCGACTGCATGGACCGCTGGAGCGTGGTATAGCGCTGGCGAAGCGGCGCGAAGTCGGGCGTCGTGCCCGCGACGATACCCCGGGCGACGAGCTCACGGGCTCCGGTGATGGCCTGGACCAGCGTTTGCCTGACCCGGGCGCACTCGGCCGCTTCGTCGTCGACGGGGTGAGACACCTCGGCGGCGATCGCTTCCACCTTCCCGTCCAGCGCCGCCGACAAGGCAAGCGCATGGGTCCAGTCGAGCCACTGGCTCAACCGGTCCGGCAACGCGGCGTTCGGTCGACCCGTATCAACGTCGGTGAGACGCGACAGCAGGCGGATGAACGTGGGTCCACGGACGCTGGTCCGCTGGTGTGCTTGCACGGGTTCTGCTGGCGAAAAAACGCCCATTTTACACGTGAATGGCAATGCCCCGTATCGATCGACAGGCCAGATCGGCGCTAAGCAAGCCGCCACCCGGTTTGCGCGTCCGTCGGCCTCTGGCCACGGGAGCCCTGCGTTACTATCGGCGGTCTTCCAGTCAGGGGATGTGGCCAATGGGTATCTTTCGCCGAATCGCAGGTGTCGCTGGCTCGCTTTGTCTCTTCTGGGCGGCACTGGATGCGACGGCGGCGGATACGACGGCACCGTGGTGGAAAAACGCGCTCGTCTATGAGATCTACCCCCGCAGCTTCGGTGACAGCAACGGCGACGGTGTCGGCGACCTCAACGGAATCAATGCCCATCTGGATGACCTGAAGAAGCTCGGGGTGGACGCGATCTGGATCGCGCCCATGTACCCGTCGCCGCAGGCGGATTTCGGCTACGACATCTCCGACTACCAGGCCATCGACCCGCAATACGGCACGATGGCGGACTTCGATCGCCTGCAACAGGCCGCGAAGCAACGCCACATCCATGTGATCCTCGACATGGTGATGAACCACACGTCCGATCACCACGCGTGGTTCGTCGAATCCGCCAGTTCACGTAATAACCCGAAGTCGGACTGGTACGTCTGGAACGACGGCATCCCTGCCGACACCGCGCACCTCTCCGCCGTGCAGCGGCGCAACATCCATGACGGCAAGGCGCCGCCCAACAACTGGGAGTCGATGTTCGGCGGCTCAGCATGGCAGTGGGTGCCGGCGCGCCAGCAGTTCTATTACCACCGCTTCTACATCCAGCAGCCGGATCTCAACTGGCGCAATCCCGACGTGGAGAAAGCCATGTTCGGCGCGATACGCTTCTGGCTGGATCGCGGCGTGGACGGCTTCCGGCTCGATGCCATCTCCGTGCTGTTCGAGGACACGAAGTTACGGAACGATCCCGAACGTCCTGGTACGAATGCGCAGGGCGAGCCGAACCTCAACTACCTCTACAGCGACAAACTGCCCGAGGTCCATGGCGTGATGAGACGCCTGCGTGCACTGGTCGACAGCTATCCGGGTCAACGCGTGCTGATCGGCGAAACCTACGAGCCCAACATCAAGCTACTGGACGAGTGGTATGGCACGAAGGAAGCGCCGCAACTGCAGTTGCCGATGAACCTGCAGCTGGGCTTCGGCTGGCAGGCAAGCTTCGACGCCACATGGTTCCGGAAGCGCCTTCAGGAGTCCCAACAGGTTCACGGGCAACCGTTGCTCGTTGTCGACAACCACGACAATCCACGTTCGATCGATCGGTTTGGCGATGGTACCCATGACGTGGAGCGCGCGAAGGTCGTCGCGTCGGCACTGCTGACGTCCCGCGCTGTCGCCCTCACCTATTACGGCGCTCCCATCGGCATGACCACCGCGACGCCCACGCGGGTCGAAGACGTGCGCGATCCGGTCGGCGTCACCGGCTGGCCGAAAGACAAGGGGCGTGACGGTGAGCGCACGCCGATGCAGTGGACGTCTGGCGCACAGGCCGGCTTCTCGACGAGTCCCAAAACGTGGCTCCCCGTGAATCCCAACCACGCAACGGTCAACGTCGAGGATGAGTGGAACCAACCCGAGTCGTTGCTCAACTGGCATCGTCAGCTGATCGCGCTTCGACGGGACAACCCGGCATTGCGCGATGGCGCGATGACCTTCCTCGATAACGACAATCCGAACGTCCTCGTCTATCGACGCGAGGGAGCGCGTCCGGTGCTGGTGATACTCAACTTCAGTGGGTCGGCACAACCCGTGCCGAAGCGGCTGATGCAGGGCAAGGTCAGGACGCTCGCGGCAAGTGAGGTTTCCCTGCGTGGGCTGGAAACGCTGGACGGGGCGTCACTTCCCGCTTACTCGGCCTGGATTGTCACACCGGATTGATCATCTCGGTTCGGCAAACGACATAAAGCGTGCCGGCTTCATCGCCTGCTGTTCCGACGGCGAAGCCCGTTCCTTCGAGGGCATCGGCAACCCAGCCGGGCACGCTTTTTCCCCATTCAACCCGATCGAATGTATGCGGGTAGTTGGCCTTGTCCGGACTCGGCGAATGCAACCAGACCGCATTGTTCGATGGGTCGTCACAGAGGGTGGCAAAGACCTGAATCGGTTGAGTACGGGTCTTCGCGAGCGTATCGAACGCACGGAGCCAACTCACCGTAGTCGAGGCCGCGAGATCCTGATTCTCCGGATGGTGGCGCCGCGATCGCAAACCTGCCGGGTGGGCATGCCAGTAGTCGAACCAGCCGTGGATGTCGATAGAGTCCATGTGCCGCCTGACACGCTTCTCCTGACGCTGCCAGAACCTCTCGATCTTCTTTCTATATCGATGATCCATATCGGCAATCCTTTTGATGGGTCATGGGGCGAGATTGTAGATTAGACCGGGGCGGAGTCGCCCCCGGCCTGGGGACGGCGGAGGAAAATGAAATGACGAACGAAGTCATCAGCGCGATTGTGGTCGGATGGCTGCTCCTTTTCCTGATCACGCGAAAACGCGCACGTCGACGGCCATTCGCCGCGCAAACCTTTACCTGCCATCGGTGCGGCGCGATCACCCCGCACAATGCAAGAACCATCGGCGCGCTGCGAGATGGGAAATCGCGATTCTTTTGCCGCCCCTGCCATCTCAAATGGCTTAAGACGCAGCCCCCGGGCATCGGCAAGCGGCGGCCGCTTTCGAGCCGCCGTAGCGAATCGCAGGGCGGTTGCCTGGGATTAGTCGCGCTGCTGGTCTCCGTGCCCTTGCTGGGACTAGCAGCGTGGACGTGGCTCTAGCAGATACAAGACCGCTGATCATGACCGGCTAAGCTTGAGCATGGGCCACCTGCCATGCGGACGATGCCATGACCGACTCACCTATCCTTCTCGCCTGCCCCCACTGTGGAACGATGAACCGCGTGGCACGGGAGCGCCTCGGCGCCGCGCCGAACTGCGGCCATTGTCACCAGGCGTTGTTTACCGGCAAGCCCGCGGTTCTGACCACGTCAACGTTCGACAAGCACGTGCAGCGCAGTGAACTGCCCTTGCTGGTCGACTTCTGGGCTACCTGGTGTGGGCCCTGCCTGTCGATGGCGCCGCATTTCGAATCGGCGGCAAAAACGCTGGAGCCGAGGTTTCGTCTGGCCAAGGTGGATTCGGACGCGAATCCGGACCTCAGTGCGCGCTACGGGATCCGGAGCATCCCGACGATGATTCTGTTTGCCGGCGGGCGCGAGGTGGCGCGGCAGTCGGGAGCTGTGGGTAGCGCGCAAATCGTGGCATGGGCGGAGGCGAAGTTGTCTGGAACGTAAGTAGTTATTAAAGCTTAGGCGCTTAAAGTTTAATAAGGGTTTGCCTTATTAAACTTTGAGGGCGCTATACGCTGCGACGGATGGGGGTCGGCTTCTCCGCTTTGCTGGCTTTTCGCCAGCAGAGCTGGCTCCTGCAAACAGCGTCGCCCCAGCGACTTTCGAGAGGGCGAGGTGGGTCAGAGCTCGGCCGATTCTTTCCAGAGGTCCGTGCCGCCGTCGCTGGCGTAGCGATCGATTTCCGTCAGTTCGGCGGCGGTGAAATCGAGGTGCTTTACGGCGTCCAGCGAGTTGTCGAGCTGTTCGACCGTGCGGGCCCCGATCAGCGAGGAAGTGACGCGCGGGTCGCGCAGGGTCCAGGCAATGGCCATCTGGGCCAGGGTCTGGGCACGGCTTTCGGCGATGGCGTTCAGAGCGCGGATGCGCTCGAGGTTTTGCTCGCTGAGCTGTTCCTTGCCGAGTGAACCTTCGCGCGTAATGCGTGCGTCCGCAGGGATGCCCTTGAGGTACTTCGATGTCAGTAGCCCCTGCGCGAGCGGTGAGAACGCGATGCAGCCGGTGCCCAGGTCTTCCAGGGTGTCGAGCAGGCCGTCTTCGATCCAGCGGTTGAACATCGAATAGTTGGGCTGATGGATGAAGAGCGGCACGCGCTCTTCGGCGAGGATGGCCGCGGCCTTGCGCGTGAGTTCCGGCGAGTAGCTGGAAATACCGATGTACAACGCCTTGCCCTGACGATGCAGATGCGCGAGCGCGCCCATGGTCTCTTCCAGCGGCGTGGTTGGGTCGACACGGTGCGAGTAGAAGATGTCGACGTAGTCCAGGCCCATGCGCTTGAGCGACTGGTCGCAGCTGGCGATGAGGTACTTGCGGCTACCGCCGATGCCGCCGTACGGGCCCGGCCACATGTCCCACCCGGCTTTGGACGAGATGATCAGCTCGTCGCGGTACGGCGCGAAGTCGCTCGCCATCACGCGGCCGAAGTTCTCCTCCGCCGAGCCATACGGGGGGCCGTAGTTGTTCGCGAGGTCGAAGTGCGTGACGCCGCGGTCGAAGGCGCGGCGCAGGATGGCCCGGCCGGTTTCGAAGACGTCCGCTCCGCCGAAGTTCTGCCAGAGGCCAAGCGAGATCGCCGGCAGGTCGATACCGCTGCGTCCGCAGCGGCGATAGGGCATGAGGTTGTCGTAGCGGTTGGCGGCTGCCTGGTAGGACACGGTGGGGCTCCGGTTCGTACTCGAAAGCCCCGATGGTAAGCGATGGCTGTGTGAACAGCTTGACGGTTCATGCGCGCGCCTGCTCAAGGTTTCTTCGCCCGGGGTCGCGAATCCTTTATTCTGCTGAGCTGTTCCGGGAGCCGGGCCCAGGTGTCAAGCACAGGCGAAACAACGCGGATGCCGCGCACGGCTACTTTCGCCTCGGCCGTCCGGCTGTGGTCGGGCATGCTGCTCGCCTCGGTGCTGGTGCTGGCCGCCTCACTCCTCCTGGGCGGGACCGACTCGACCATCGCCGCGTCGTGGCGGGCACTCTTCAGCGCCGCCGATACACCGATGCACGCGATCGTCTGGGAGTTGCGCGTGCCGCGCAGCGTCGCGGCGTACGGCGTCGGCGGGCTGCTCGCGCTGTCCGGCTGCCTGATGCAGATTCTGGTGCGGAACCCGCTGGCCGACCCCTATACCCTAGGGCTGTCCGGTGGCGCCGCGGTGGGCGCCCTGGGCGCCATGCTTGCCGGCGCGGGTGCGTTGGCGGTCGCCGCCGGTGCGGCCGGCGGTGCGTTGTTCGCCTGCGTCGCGGTGTTCGTCCTCGCTCACCGGGATCTGCTGTCGCGCCAGCGCGCCGCGCATCGCGACGATTCCACCGACCTCATCCTGATCGGCGTCATGCTCGCCGCGGGGCTGGGAGCCATCGTCAGCATGATGCTGGTGCTGGCGCCGGACAAGAACCTGCGCGGCATGCTGTTCTGGATGATGGGCGATCTGAGCGGCGTGGCGAACTGGTCGCTGCCCGTGCTCGCCCTGCTCGCATGCGTGCTGCTGGTCGCGCCGCTGGGCCGTCAGCTGAACCTGCTGATGCGCGGCGAAGAGTCGGCCAGCGCGCTCGGCGTGCGGCCACCGGTCGTGAAAGCCGCGATCTTCGTCATCGCCTCGGTCGCCACCGCGATCGCCGTGACCACGGCCGGCACGGTCGGCTTCGTCGGACTGGTGGTCCCGCACGCGTTACGACGCCTGGTCGGCAACGATCAGCGCGTGCTGATTCCGGCGTGCGCGCTGGGTGGCGGCATCGTCGTCACGGTCGCGGATACGCTGGCCCGTGTGGTCGCGGACCCGATCCAGCTCCCCGTCGGCGCGGTGATGGCGGTGATCGGCGTGCCGACCTTCATGTTCCTGCTGGTGCACCGGCGATGACGACCCGCCTGACCACCGAATCCCTCAGTCTGACCGTGCGCGGAAGAGAACTGGTGCGCGCGCTCGACATGAGCGTGGTACCGGGCCAGGTGTGGTGCGTGCTGGGCCCCAACGGCGCGGGCAAGTCCACGCTGCTGCGTACACTGGCCGGCTTACGCGCTGCGGACGGTGGCCAGGTCCTGCTCGGCGGGCACGACATCGCCAACTACCGTCCGCTCGACCTCGCCCGACGCCGCGGCTTCCTTCCCCAGTCGGTGGTCGACGCGTTTTCGTTGTCGGTCCTGGATGCCGTGGTCTCCGCGACGCATCCCCGCCTGTCGTTCTGGGCGTGGGGCGACGAAGGGGACGACGCGGCGCGGCGGGCACTGGAAACCTTCGAGCTGGCCGAACTGGCCGGCCGCGACGTCACCACGCTGTCCGGTGGCGAACGCCAGCGCGTGAACATCGCCACGCTCTTCGCGCAGGATGTCGACCTGCTGCTGCTCGACGAACCGCTAACGTCGCTCGACCTGCACCACCAGATGAAGACGCTGCACGAGCTGATGCGCGTCGCCACGGACCACGGCAAGTCGGTGATCTACACCGTGCACGACATCAACCTGGCCTTCCAGCATGCGACGCATGCGGTGCTCATGGATGGCAAGGGCGGCGCTCTGGCCGGCCGAACGAACGACGTGATCACGAGCGGGCATCTCTCGGCCGCGTTCCGTCATCCCATCCACGGCGTCACGCTGGGCGACGAGCTGTTCTTCCGCGCCGAACGCCTCAACGGTGTCTCCCGATGATCCGTCCGCTCGCCCTGCTCGCCATGCTGATCGCACTCCCCGCCTCCCCCTCGGTGACGGTGACCGATGACGCAGGGCGCACGGTCACCCTGCCAGCACCGGCGAAGCGCATCGTCAGCCTCGCGCCGAGCATCACCGATGCGCTGTTCGCGGCCGGTGCGGGGCCTTACGTCGTCGGTACCACACGCTACAGCGACCATCCCGCCGACGCGAAGCACATCGCGATCATCGGCGACGCGACCATGCTCGACCTCGAGCGCATCGTGGGACTGAAGCCGGACGTGATCGTCGTGTGGCGAAGCGGCACGCCTGCCGCGCAGGTCGAAAAGCTGTCGCGCCTGGGCGTGCCCGTGTTCTACGCCGAGACCACGCGCCTGGCGGACGTGGCCGCGGCCACCCGACGCTTCGGCAGGCTGGCCGGTACCGAGGCGGTGGCCGACCGCGACGCCGCCGCGTTCGAGGCCGAACTGGGCAGGCTTCGTGCGGCTTACGCGGGCAAGCCGCGGCTCAAGGTTTTCTACCAGATCTGGGACCGGCCGCTGATGACGATCGGCCACGCCCAGATCATCGACGACGCGATCACGCTCTGCGGCGGCGCCAATGTCTTCGCCGACCTGACCCAGGCCGCGCCGATGGTCACGCGCGAGGCCGTCCTGGCGCGCGACCCTGACGTGATTCTCGGCGGCGGCGACGCCGGCGCATCGCTGGCGGAGTGGCGCAAGACCGGCTTCCTCGCCGCCGTGCGACACGGCAACGTCGTGCCCCTCGACGCGCCTACCCTGGCCCTGCCCTCGCCATCGATCCTGCCGGGCGTGGCCGAGTTGTGCCGGGTCATCGACGAAGCACGGAAACGGGCGGCTCACTGACGGTTCCAGCATTGCGGTCGTCGTCACATTTGCCTGCCTAGACTCGGGACGACACGAAACGCTGATGGAAATACGCCCGATGCCAGGCGCTCCGGCCGGTCACAATCCCGATCTTTCCTGGCTCGACGGCGGCGGCGAGACCGGCGCGCTCATCCGTGCGTTCGATTGGGCGACCACCGACCTCGGGCCGCTCGAGGGATGGCCGCAGAGCCTGCGCACGACCACCGGCCTGCTGCTGCTTTCCCCCGTGCCCATCGTGCTGCTATGGGGCGAGAAGGGCTACATGATCTACAACGACGCCTATTCCGTGTTTGCGGGAGGGCGCCATCCACAGCTGCTAGGCTCCGAAGTGCGCAAGGGCTGGGACGAGATCGCCGATTTCAACGACAACGTGATGCGCGTCGGCCTTGCCGGCGGCACGCTCGCGTACAAGGATCAGCAACTGACGCTGATCCGGCGCGGCCTGCCCGAGCCGGTCTGGATGAACCTCGACTACTCGCCGGTCGTCGACGAAAGCGGCAGCCCGGGCGGGGTCATCGCCATCGTGGTGGAGACCACCGAACGGGTCCGCGCCGAGCAGTCCATCCGCGGCAACGAGGCGCGCCTGCGCTTCCTCGACACCTTGCGCGAATCCACCGCCAAATACACCGATGCCGACCAGCTGCTCGCGACGACGACGCGCATGCTCGCCAGGCATCTGGGCGTGTCCATCTGCGCCTACGCCGACATGGACGAGGACGAGAACGGTTTCACCATCCGCGGCGACTGGTGCGCCCCGGGCTCTCCCAGCATCGTCGGTCGCTACAAGCTGACGGACTTCGGCCGCCTCGCGGTGACCAGCCTGTCCGCGGGCAAGCCGTACATCGTCCGTGACAACCGGGCTGAACTGCCGCCCGAGGAGTCCGAAGCGTTCCAGCAACTCGGGGCCAGCGCCACCATCTGCATGCCGCTGATCCGCGGTGGCCGGCTCACCGCGCTGATGGCGGTCCACGACCGCGAAGCCCGCGACTGGCAACCGGATGACCTCGCGCTGCTCTCCGAAGTGGTCGAACGGTCGTGGTCGCATATCGAACGCGTGCGTGCGGAGGCCGCCGTACGCGAGAGCGACCGCCGTTTCCGTGAAGCGCTCGAGGCCAAGGTCCACGAACGCACGGCCGCGCTGATGCAGGCCGAGGAGGCGCTCATGCAGGCGCAGAAAATGGAGGCGCTGGGCAACCTCACCGGCGGCATCGCGCACGACTTCAACAACCTGTTGATGGTCATCCAGGGCAGCCTCGAACTGCTGCGTGAGCGCCTGCCGGAGGAACCGCAACTGTTGCGGCTCGTGGACACCGCGCGCTCGGGCTCGGAGCGTGGAGCGGTGCTGACCCGGCGCATGCTCGCCTTCGCCCGCCGGCAGGATCTGAAAGCCGAACGCATCGACCTGCGCGTGCTGGTCGAGGGCATGACCGAGCTGATGCAGCGTTCGCTCGGTCCGACGATCGTCATCGAAACCCGCTTCGGCCCGGAACCGGCGACGATCGAGGGCGATGCCAACCAGATCGAATCCGCCCTGCTCAACCTCGCCGTGAACGCGCGCGACGCGATGGACGGTGTGGGCACCATGGCCATCCACATCGACGGCGTGGACGTGAACCACGCGCATGGTCCGCTCGTCGCTGGTCGCTATGTGCGCCTGTCGCTGAGCGATACGGGCGCGGGCATGGACGACGCGACGCTGAAGCGGGCCACCGAGCCGTTCTTCACCACCAAGGGCGTCGGCAAGGGGACCGGCCTCGGCCTGTCGATGGTCCACGGGCTCGCCGAGCAACTGGGCGGCTCTCTCTTCCTTACCAGCCGTCCCGACGTCGGCACGACCGCCGAGATCTGGTTGCCCGCGACGGACGCCGATGCGGGTGACGATCCGGCGCCCGTCACGGACACGCCGGTCCTCGTGCCTTCGAATCCCATGCGGGAGGACTCGCCCTGCATTCTCGCCGTCGACGACGACGACCTGGTCCGGGCGACCACGGCCGAGATGCTCCAGGAGCTGGGTTACCGCGTGGTCACCGCGCGCTCAGGCGCCGAGGCGCTCAGCCTGCTCGAGCGCACCCCGGTGGATCTCGTCCTCACCGACCACGCGATGCCGCAGATGACCGGCGCACAGCTGGCCCAGCGTCTCCGCGAGCGGGACCCCTCACTGCCAGTGGTGATGGTCACCGGCTACGCCGACCTCGCCGGCGGCGCGCACGTCGACATCCCGCGTCTGGCCAAACCCTTCTCGCAGGGTGCGCTCACCGAGATTCTGGCGCGCGCCCTGAAGCGCGCGCAGGCCTGATCGACGGCGGGACACCGGTCTCTCCTCTGAATTCGCCTTCAGCGCGCGTCTGCAGGCGATGTCGCAGGGCTGGCGGATGACGCCGTGGTAAGGGCATCGCCGGAGAGTCGCAGATTGGCCGCGAGATAGTCGCGCATGGCAGGGTCCGGCGGTGTTTCGGCCATGCCGCCGAGATGGCGGTGCAGGGCATCGGCGATGAGGTACAGGCTTGCTTCCCGTGCCAGTGGCCGCTCGTTGCTGTGTCCCGCGGCCGGATCGACCAGCAATGTCACGTCACGATCCAGGTGTTTCAGCTGCGCCGCATATCCGAGTACACCGCGCAAGGCCACGCGCTGATCGTCGCCGCCGGCGATGATCGTCAGAGGGCGTCGCATACGCGTCGCGTTGGCCAGCGGCGACTCGTCGTGCATGCGTTGCAGCGTGCCCCTGTCACCCAGGCCAACCTGCGTCATCCAGAGTTCGAACGGCAGCGGCGACGAGAGCGAGTTGGCCTCCGTCGAACGCGTGATCCAGGCGATGTCCCAGGCAAAGTCCGATGGCGGCACGAGCGCCACACCCACCCGGAACAGTTCGGGCTGCCACGTCACGCCGAGCAACGCCGAATAACCACCGAACGACGCGCCGACGATACCCACCCGGCGTGGATCACCGACACCCGCAGCGAGTAGTGCGCGCACGCCCTCGACGATGTCGCGTTGCACGCGCCCGTTACCGAAGTCGCCCTGCGCGGCGAGCATATAGTCGCGGCCGAAACCGGTGGACCCGCGAAAGTTGGGCTCGAACACCGCATAGCCGCGATTCACCAGAAACTGCGAGACCCCCGTGCCGAATTCGTCGGCGGCGACATTGCCCCACGGACCGCCATGGACCAGGGAGACCAGTGGCAATGTCGCCGGGTCGGCCCCGGGCGGCACGCGGACGAAACCATGCAGGCGCATCCCGTCCGACGCCGTCCAGTCGAACGGCAGCTGCGTCGCCATCGACGCATCGGGCAGCCATGACGCCACGCCGCCGTCGCGGCCACGCAGCGGTGGCGTCGTGAGCACTTCGGTAAAGCGGTCGTGCGCGGGATCGAAGAGGTGGTACCGCGCATCCTGCTGCGCTCCACCCCGCTCGACGACGAGCCAGCGATGCGCGCCCGGCTGGAAGCGCAGCGCCTTGCCCGGAAACCGTGCGCGGATCCGGTCGACGCGCGCCTGCGTCGCGGGATCGAGCCCCTGCGCCGCCCATGCGATGCCGCGATACGCGAGGATCGTCGGGCGCCCGGTGGCAGGATCCGCGGTCGCCTCGTCGACATCGGCCACCTGTGCGGGGTCGCCGGCAAGCGGCCGCATCGAACCGTCCGGCTCGAGTCGCTGCAGGCGACGGAGGCTGCCGCCGATGTCGCTCATGAAAAGGGCACGCGCATCGGCGTCCAGCACCGGCCACAGGGCGCAACGCCACATCGCATCGCACCGGAGCACGCGCTCCCGGTGTCCGTCGCGATCGATGCGCAACGTGTCGACACCGGCGCCATCGACCTGCTGCAGCCAGCCGAGGCGGCCATCGTCCGCTAATGCAAAGCCCGTAATCCTGCCCACCGCGTCGGCCAGCCGCTCCTGCTGACCATCGACCCGCACGCGGGAGAGGCGCCAGCCACCGGGCGCACCGTCGGCGTCCAGGACGCGCTCGCGAACGATGACCGCGGCGGGCGACGTTGCGTCCACCTCCATCACCTCACGCCCACCCGGGCCGCCGAGTTCGATGAGGGTGCGCGTTCCCGCCTGCCCCGCCGCGGCCAGCGCGAAGAGATGTCGAGGCGACACCAGCAGCAGCCAGCGCCCGTCGTGCGACCAGAGCAGATCCGTCGCGTCGCTGCCGGCCAGGACCTGGCGCGCCTCGCCGGCGTCGGTCGGGGCCAGCCACAGCGAGCGTCCGTCCTCCGGTCCGCGCAGCCACGCCATTTGCCGGCCGTCCGGGGAGAGGGACACCGCCGTCACGGACGGCCGAACCAGAAACGCCGCCCGCTCGAAGCGAGGCGACGCCGGTCGCGAGCGCTCGCGTCGCAGCGCGTCGGCGAAGGCGCCGTCAGCCGCCAGCGCGGGCATCGCGAGGGCGAGCGCCATGAGCGCCCCGAACCATAGCCGGCACGAATTCATTACGGTCTCCTAGTAACGGATCAGACGGTGGCGGGAGTCGCCAACGGGCGAACCGCGCGCTCGGCGCGCGGCACGATCAACGCCAGACTGGCGACCGCGGGCAGCCCGACCAGCGCACAGGTCGCCGTCCAGGCCAGGCGACTGCCGAGGGACAGGCTGCGACGCCATGCGACCCACGCCCCGATCGACGCCGCGAAGAGCGACAACACCGCGGCGAGCCAGCGCATCGATGCGGGCACGGGAGGCGTCGCGTACTCGCGATACGGCGACGGCGTGGCGAACAGGCCGGTCGCCCGATCGCGCAAGGTGTAGAGGACCGGCGAGAACCACCAGATGCGATACCGATAGAACACGGGGAAATCCGGATCCAGCGCGCGTGTCGCCACCGGAACCACGTCGCCCTGGTCGTCGACCCACAGCACCGTCTGGTACGGCGGCGCTCCGAGCATGTCGAAAGGACGGCGGCTGAAGGTGAACGAGACCAGATAGCCGTCGACCAGCTCGACCATCTCGGCGCGCGTCTGGTCGCCGGGCAGTCCCGGTATCGTCACGCGTTGTCGCGCCGCCGGCGGGACCGGCGCGTCGAGCAGATGCCTTCCGTCGAACACATAGAGCGCACGGTCGCTGAGGATCACCAGGCTTCCGCCCACCGGCTGCGTACCGAGCAGCCGCTCGCCTTTACCGACGACCAGACGCGGCACGATGCGTCCCACGTTCGCGACGTACTGATACAACGTCTGCCCGGCTATCAGTGCCACATCGCCCTTACCTATGCCGGGCAGGATGCCGGCAGGTGTCGCGATGGCGGGGAACGCCGCGTTGCCGGCACCCACACCGAGTTCGCCCGCGCGCCGGCCATCCGTGAGCCGCATGCCTTCGAAACGCATGCGGTCGTGGCTGAAAGTCCAGCGAATGCGCATGTCGACGTCATCGAACGCGGTCGGCACGGTGTTGCTCATCTCCTGCCACGGCGTGACATCCGGCAGCTGCCGCTCGATCTCGTGCACGTCGGACAGCGACACTTGCTCACGCCAGATCGGCGCCTGTCCGTTACCCGCGTCTTGCAGGCCGGCCAGCATGCGTTCGCGGCCGGTCATGCGTTCGGTTTCGACGAAGCCTCCGTGTGGGGGCGTCGCCATGTTCACCGGGTGGGTGCCTTGCATGATCCACGCGAGCTCGCCCATGAAGCCCAGCAGATTCAGCAACAGGTAGGCGGCGATCTGCACGGGAACGGCGGTCAGGACGATGGCCGGCAACGAGCGCGGCGCCGCGCCCAGATCCGGCCGGAACGCGACCAGCAGAAGCGCCAGCAACCAGACGCAGGCCAGGCCCTGGACCGCGAGCAGCGGCGGGCCGCTGGCCTGCGCGACGAACAGCCAGAACAGGAAGACCAGCGCGCACGACGAATAGCGCCTGTCCGCGAGCACGCCGTACGCGCCGGCGAAGTAGCCGGCGCAACCGACCAACCCGGCGGCGGCCGGTACGATCAGGTGACGCAGGTCCACCACGTGGCCCGTGCCGCGTGCCTGCCATGCCAGTGCGATGAGGACCGGCAGCACGACAGCGCAGGCGATCGCCGCGAGTCCCGCCCCGATCAGCGCGGCGGCGATACGACGGGGCGCGAGCGGGCGGTGCAGCAGGTTCAGCCACTGATTGGGCCGCCGCCATGTGCCGTACTGATGCAGCCCGAGCAGGATGCCGGTAAGCACGTAGCAGGCGCCGATGATGCGAAAGACGTGGATCGGCTGCTGGCCCATATCGACCAGACGCATGAAGAATGCCAGGGCCAGCAGATGAGCGGTGGCGTAAAGCAGTACCCAGAGGCGGTAACGCAGCCATTCGGCCTTGAACAGGTCACGCATGATCGTTCTCCCTGTGCGACGCGTGGCGGTCACGCCGCGGTCGGCACGGCGTGGTGTTTGGAGAGGAAGCCGTTCACCGCGCGGTCGAGGCTGACCGGCAGGCGATGGATATCGCGTGCGCCGCTGGCGCGCAGAAAATCGGCGAAGCCGTCGCCCTGGTCGAGCACGAGGTAATGCTCGATGCCGTCGATGCGCTGCGCGTCGAGCAACCCGGGAACGACCCGCGGGTCGGGCCCGCGGAACGGGATGTCGGCCACCCAGTGCGCGACACGTGCGCGGAACTCGTCGGGAGGCGAGACATTCCTCAGCGCGCCGCGCTCCATGATGATGAGGTTGTCGGCCACGCGCTCGATCTCCTCCATCTGGTGCGAGCAGTAGATCACCGTGCAGCCCTCGACCGCGTTGGAATGCAGCAGCGTCTCCAGGAACGCGCGTTTGGCCACCACGTCGAGACCCAGGGTGGGCTCGTCGAGCACGAGCAACGCCGGACGCTGGGCCAGACTCAGCGCGAGATTGAATCCGGCCCGCTCGCCGCGCGACAGCTGCGAGACCTTCTGCGTGGGGCGTACGTGATAATGGCCGATGACCTCGTCGAACGCCGGCTGGCTCCAGGCCGCGTACTGGCGCCGCTGCATCGCGGTGACGGCAGCTACGGTCATCCATCCGGGCAGGGTGTGCTCCTCGTTGACGAAGCCGATCCGCTGCCGGTCTTCCGGGCGCAGGTCGCGACAGTCGCGACCGAGGATCCACGCATCGCCCGAGGTGGCCGGCAGGAAGCCGAGCAGGATGCGGAACAGCGTGGACTTGCCCGCGCCGTTCGCACCGACGATGGCGTGGATACTGCCCGGCGCGATGGCGAGATCGAGCTGGTCGATGGCGACCTTGCCACCGTAACGCTTGCTCAGCGCCCGTGTTTCGACGACGTAGTCGTTCGCGCGATGCATGTCGCTGCCCTGGAAATACATCAGGCCGACTTCCGGGTCAGCACGGCCAGCGCCTTGTCCAGGCGGCCCATGGCGCGCTCAGGCGGATAGTCCAGCGCCGCCACTTCATGCACGAAGGTCTGGATCGCTTCGTCCATGCGCCGGTCGCGCTCGTCCTCGCTCAGCCGCTGGCGAGGTGGCGCGACGTAGAGGCCGAGGCCTTGTCGCGACTCCAGCCAGCCTTCCGCCGTCAGTTCGGCATAGGCTTTGGCCACCGTGTTCGGGTTGACGGTCAGCTGCTGGGCCAGACCGCGCACGCTCGGCAACTGCGCCCCGGGCTGCAGTTCTCCCGTGGCGATGCGTAAGCGCACGGCGTCGACGATCTGCTTGCCGATCGGACGGGAATCGCCCGTGGCGATCTGGATGGGAAGGGCCTGGGTACGAGCCATCGGAGTGCACCATGTGTACTAGTGCATGTAGTACAGCAAAAACGCGCCTGTCCCGTCAACAGGTCCGTATGCCGGCCAATCGTCCCGAGGCGCTGCGTCGGCGGCAATAACCAGCACGTGACGTACTGGCTATCGCCGCATCGGCGGCCCCCGCATGGCTTATAAGCCGCTTAGCCGGTTATTTCTCGGTATCGGCTTTCGGCGGCAGGCGGTAGCGCTGCTTGCTGTACGCCCAGCTCGGCCACAACGCATGCGCCAGCGCGGTCTTTTCCAGTGACGGATCCACCGCGACGGGGACGAGCTTTTCGCCATTGGCGGAATACTCGTGATCGAGCAGGTAGTGGTACTGCGTCGGCGCCTGATTCGGGCGCAGAACGATCAGCTGGTCGCCCTTGAGATAACCGTAGTTGTCGCCGTACTGCATGATCGCGCGGTCCGGATAGCGCTGGGTCAGGTCCGCGCCGAGCATCGGATGCTCGCTGCGAATGCCGATCAGCGAGAGCAGCGTCGGCGCGAGGTCGACCTGGCTGACGATGTGATCGTCCTTCTTCACCGGCACGCCCGCGCCGAGGATCAGTGCCGGAATGTGGAAGTGACGCACCGGCACCAGGCTCGCGCCGAACACGCGTGCGTCGTGATCGGCAACGATCAGGAACACCGTGTGATTCCAGTACGGCGACTGCTTCGCACGCTCGAAGAAGCGGCCGATCGACCAGTCCGCGTAGCGCACCGCGTTGGCGTTGCTTGCCGGATCGCCTTCGGCCTTGATACGGCCGGCCGGGTACTCCCACGGCGTGTGATTGGACACGGAGAATGCGACGGTCAACGTGGACTTGTCACCGTCGTCGAGCAGACGCTGATGCAGTTCGTTGAACATGTCCTCGTCCGACGCGCCCCACGAACCCACGAACTGCGGGCTGGTCTTGAACGTCGCACGGTCGACGACTTCATTGAAGCCGTTGCCATAGAAGAACGAGCGCATGTTGTCGAAGTGAGCTTCGCCGCCGTAGAGGAAGCGCGTGTGGTAACCGAACGTGTCGAGCAGCGCACCCAGGGTGAAGAAGTCGCGCTGGCTGCGCGGAAGCTTCAGGACGGCCTCGGCAGGGGTGGGCAGGAAGCCCGTGGTGGTCGCCTCGAGGCCACGCGCGCTGCGCGTGCCCGTGGCGTACGTGCGCTCGAGCCACCAGCCTTCATTGGAGAGCTTGTCCAGCTCCGGGGTGTAACCGGCGCCGCCGAGGCTGCCGACGAACTGCGCACCCAGGCTCTCCTCGAGGATGATCACGAGGTTGAGCGGCTTGTCACCCTGACGCGTCGGCTCCTGCCGATGCAGGCTCGGGTATTGCGGGTCGAGCGGCGCGCCGTCGAAACCGGCGGTCTGGCGCACGATGCGGTTCATTTCGTCTTCCGGCATCTTGCCGTAGACGGCGGAGGCCGACCGCTCGTTGCCCAGCGCCAGCGCGGCGTTGAGCACGTTATAGAGCGAGTTCAGCGGCAGCGTGTTGACCATCGCGTCGTTGGTGAAGGCGACCTGCGAGGCATTCAGCGGACGATGCTGCAACGTGCCGCGGCCGGCCAGGAACAGCACGGCGAAGGCCAGCACCGTGACCACCGGGCGCAACCAGCCGCGTAGCGGCGCACGATCCGGCTGGCGGGTCGGCAGCAGACGGAAGCCCAGCCAGGCGATCAGCGCGAAGACGATGAGGCCCGCGCCGACCGAGAGCTTGTAGCCCTGCCACAGCATGGAGGCGACTTCGTGCGGGCTGGTCAGATATTCGAAGTAGAGACGGTTCGGACGCGTGTCGTATTCGGCGATGAACTGCGGCGTCGATACCTCCAGCAGCACGTAAAGCAGCCACCAGAAGCGCAACCACCATGCCGCGATCCGGGTGGGCCAGCGGCGGTGGCCCAGCCACGGCGAGAACAGCGCGGGAAGCGCAACCACCATGGCCAGCAGCGAGAGGTCGATGCGCCAGCCACCCAGCAGGATCGGCCAGAGGCCGCCCGCATCGTGGACGCGGGTCCACTGCCAGACGGACAGGCCGACGCGCGAAAGCGTCAGGAAGACGAGGACGGCGACGATGAAACGCCAGGTAAGCTTGCGCACGATGGAAGTCCGGACCGGGGCGTGGCGGGCCGCCACGCGTGGAAAAACGCCAGTTACAGGCGCATGACTTTACACTGTGCGCCCCACGAACGACTTACAGCCGGCTTTCATGCCGCCGCATGAGGATCCACGATGTTCAGACTGGCCGAAGCCAAGCCGATCGCCACCGGGCATGTCCGCGAGGTGTACCAGCATCCCGACGAGCCCGACCTGCTGATCAAGGTCATCGCCAGCGAATCGATCGAAGCGCGCTGGAACGCCGCCCCGTGGTATCGCCGCATGGCCCGCAGCGGCCCCTACAAGGACTTCGTGCGCGAGTTCCGCGAATACGTCAGCAGCATCTATACCGGCGGCTATGACGACGTACCCATCGCCCGGGTCGTCGGTCTGGAGATGACCGACATCGGGCTGGGGCAGATCGTGGAGAAGGTGCGCCGGCCCGACGGTGGTCTGGCGCCCACCCTCCACGACTGGGTCAAGGCCGAGGGGTTCACCGCCGTAACGCAGAAGGAGCTGGAAAGTTTCCATGCGCGGCTGCTCAGCCATAACGTGATCGCGGCCGACCTGCATGCCTGGAACGTGGTGTACGGCGAGGATTCCCGCGGCGGACCGCGGCTGGTGATGATCGATGGCTTCGGCGAGAAGAACATCATTCCGCACTGCTCGATGAATCGGGCGCACAACGCGTCGCGGACCAACAAGAAGTACGAGCGGATGGTGAGGCGGACGAAGGCCGAAGCGCCTGCGCTTTGAGGCCTCGGCAAGATTGGATCGCCAGCAGGGCTGGCTCCTGCCAGAGCGCGGCGTTTGGTGGGTGCCGTAGCCCTGTAGGAGCCAGCCCTGCTGGCGAAAGCTTCTAGCGATCGGTCACGAGCCCTGACGGCACGCACGCCGCTTTCGAAGCCGCCGAGGGCAGCAAGGAATACCGTAGCCCGTTGGCCAGCCCGACGAACAGCACCCGCTCCTTCACCACGCAGTCGTCCAACGCCTGCCCGGTCACCAGGAGCCAGCGATGGGCAGGATCTTCCCTCTGCCAGGCACGCGCATCGCCCAGTTGCTCCGGACCGCTCCTGCTGAACCCGAACTCCTTCACCGGCCGCACGGCCTGCAACAGGTTTTCCTCGCGCCACAACACCAGGCCAAGCTGTCCGTCGGCGCCGATCAGCTGGTCGGCGCGCATCATCACCTGTCGCGCCGATTCGTTGGCATTCAACGCCGGGTAGGTCATCACCGGCCAGACGATCCAGCCCGCCGCCATGCCCACCAGCAACGCAATGACACCGCGTCGCGTCCGCCAGAGCGCCGCGCAGACGAGGAACAGCACACCGATCACCACCAGCGCGAGCCACAACGTATGGCCGCCGTCGGTCAGCTCGTAGCGGGCGGCCATCTTCTGCGCCGCTCGTGGATGCTTCAGCAGCGCCCACAGTCCGACGCCGCCAAATACGGCGCCGCAGATCGCGGTGAGTGCCAGACAGAACCGCTGCAACCAGCGTGCCTTCAGCAACTCGCCGAGGTAAGGCGCGATCGCCAGCGCCAGCATCGGCAAGGCCGGCAGGATGTAGATCGCCCGCTTGCCCCGGGGAATCGAAAAGAACACCAGGATGAGCAGGAACGACACCAGCGGCATCCAGACGCGCGGCTCGCGCAGGCGCAACGCCTCGCGCCAGCGCGGCAGCATGAGGGGAATCAGCAGCCATACCGGCACCCATTCCTGCAGGATGACGCCAAGGAAGAACCACGGGTATTCCGCGTGCTGCCAGGAGTTGGCGTAGCGCTCCGCCGTCTGGCGAAACAGGATGTCCTGCACGTAGGCGAGGTATTCCGGCGTGCGCAGCCCGTACGCGGCGATCAGCATCGGCGCGAGCCAGAGCGACACGGCGATCAGGAAAGCCAGCGCACCGCCAGCCCAGCGCCAGCCGTCGCCCTGCGTGCGCGTGACGCCCGGCCATTGCCGGAAACGCATGACGCCGTAAGGAATCAACATCAGCAGCGCGACGATACCGACGCCCTTGGTGATCACCCCGAGCCCCGCCGCGAAGCACCCGAGCCAGTACATGCGCCAGCTCGGACCACGCAGGCAATGGATCAGGATGCCGACGTTGCCCAGCGTGATCCAGAACAGCGAGAGCGGATCGATCTGCGCATGCCGGATCACGTCGATGAACTGCATCGTCGACAGCACGACGATCGCCGCGTACAGACCGGTGCGAGCGTCCCAAAGACGGCGCCCGGCGTGCCAGACCAGCGCCAGCGTGCCCAGGCCCGATAACAGCGAGGTCAGCAGGAAGGCGCCACGCCAGCCACCGGTGAGCCACATCCACGCCGCCTCGGTCCACATGAGCATCGGCGGCTTGTCCGAGTAGAGCTCCATCCCACGATGGGGAAACAGCCACTGGCCGGATTCGAGCATTTGCCGCGCCACGAGAGCAAAGCGGGGTTCGTCAGGCGGCCACGGGTCGCGCAGTCCTATTCCCGCCGCCAGCACCGCCAGGGCGATGAGCATGAACCAGAGAAATTCACGTCGGGAGGATCGTTCGTCGTTCAAGTGCGGACATGGGACGGCGGCTGAGGTCGCGCCATCCTAGCCGACCTCTTGTGACAGACGCTTACAGACGCCTTATCAGGCGGCGTCGAGCTGAAAGAAGGCCACGCTGTCGACCAGTTCGCGCGCCCGTTGCTTCACGGCGTCGGCCGCCGCCGCGGCCTCTTCCACCAGGGCCGAATTGCTCTGGGTGACCTCGTCGATCTGACGCACGGCCTCGTTCACCTGAAGGATGCCCGCTGCCTGGGCGTCACTGACCGTAGCGATGGAACGCACGGAGTGAGTCATGCGCTCGACGCCGCTGGAGAGTTCGGTCATGGCGCTGCCTGCGCTGCCGATGCGGCGGGCGCCGTCGGCGATCGTCTCGACCGATTCGTCCACCAGGAGGCGGATCTCGTTGGCCGCCTGCTTCGAGTGACCCGCCAGCGTGCGTACTTCCGCCGCGACGATATGAAAACCGCGTCCCGCCTCACCGGCACGTGCGGCTTCCACGGCCGCGTTGAGTGCGAGGATGTGGGTCTGCGAGGCAATCCGGTCGATGACGGCGGTGATGTCGGCGATCCGGCCGGACACGTCGGCGATGCGGTCCATTGCGTCGACCGCGTCGCGCATGGCGACCTCGCCTTCCTGCGCGCCGAGCAACGACGCTTCAGCGATGCCGCGCGCCTCGCGCGCGTTCGCGGCATTGCCGTTCACGCTGCTCGTGAATTCCTGCATGGACGAGGCCGTCTCTTCGAGCGCGGCGGCCTGCTCGCTCGTGCGCGACGAGAGGTCGAGGTTGCCTTCGGCAATCTCACCGGTCGACTGCGAAATTTCTTCCGCCCCCTGGCGGATCGTCGTCACGACCTTGCGCAGCTGTCGGTTCATGCGGGCCAGTGCGCCCAGCAACTGCGCCGTCTCGTCACGGCCGTGGACGAGGATGTCAGTCGAAAGATCGCCTTCGGCCACCGCTTCGGCGACGGAGACGGCCCGACCGATCGGCCGCGTAATGCTCTGCGCGAGCAGCACGGTGATCACCCCGCCGAGCGCGACCGCGCCCAGCACGACCGCACCGAGCAGGACCAGGGCGGCGCGGAAGGCCGCGGTGCTTTCGTGTTCCAGACGGGCCGAGGTCACCGCCGACTCTTTCTGCACCCGGGCCACGATGTCATCGATCGCGGCCGTCGGAGCGCGGTCGATTCCCTTCACCAGCCCATCGACCACGTGCGCACTTCCCGGATTGGACGCCGCGTATTAGGCAAGCGCGGCAAGGTATTTCTCGCGCAGGATGGCGTGCGTCGCTTCGATGGCGTCGATTTCGGCCCCGGACGACCCCACGCCGGCCAGCTGCGCACGCAGGCGCTCCAGGTCCGCCTTCACGGCGTCCGCCTGCGTGCCGAACGCCGCGCGGTACTTCTGGAAGGCGGCGGGATCGGCACCGCGAAGCAACAGGTCCTTCCATTCCTGGACCTGCTTCTTGAAGTCGACCTGGGCCACGCGAGCGGTACCCGCCGCGGTGGAATAGGCCAGCGCCGTACGGGCCGACGCCACCTGGACCTCGTGCATACGGGCAAGGCCGCGCCAGCCACCGATGCCGACGATGACCGTTGCGGCAAGGAGAATGGCACCCAGGACGGCAAGCCGGGTGGCGATACGAAAACGGTTGAAGGACGTCATGACTGGGGACCGGATGGAGACGCAGTCCGCTTGCATCGTGAGGGATAGGCCCTTTATCGGCAAGGTCCACCACGCCTTGACCGGTATCGGCCGACGAAGATGTGAAGGCGCCCATTTCAATTTTCCGTAGCTGGCACGTCTAGGGTGTTCGCCGGTGCGGAAATCGGCGTTCGTCCCTGCCCGTACGGGCGCCGATTTCCCACCGTGCGACCATTGATACCCAGCCCCATGAACGCGGTCAGACACACCATGGACTCTTCCGAGGCAGGCGCCTCACCGGGGGGCAAGCGCGCCGCCCAGGTGGTCGCCCTGTTCCGCGAGCACAACTCGGCTCTTGTCGCCTTCCTGCGGGCACGGCTGAATTCGCTTGCCGACGCCCAGGAAGTGGCCCAGGAGGTCTATCTGAAGCTGCTGGCGCTGGACGACGCGACGAAGATCGATTCGCCGCGTGCGTTTCTGTTCCGTGCGGCCTCCAATCTGGCCGTGGACAAGCTGCGGATGCGTAACGTACGCGCACTGGCTCCGGTCGATCCCGATGCCGACGACTGGCATGTCACGCCGATTCCCGAACAACACGCGTCGGCCCATGAGCAATGGCGCGACCTGCGTCAGGCTCTGGACGAGTTGCCGCCCAAGACCAGCCGCGCCTTCGTCATGCACGTGATCGACGGACGCGACTTCGCCTCCATCGCGAAGGACATGAAGCTCAGCGAGCGCATGGTGCGCTACCACGTCGGCAATGCCCTGGCGCATTGCCGAGAACGCCGCGACCGCGCGGAGAACCCCTCATGACCCTGACCCCCGTTAGCATCGATCGCCCTGTCGAACACACCGCCGCGGACTGGTGGGCCCAGCTGCGCGATCCCGACCTGCCCGAACAGGCGCTGCTGGACTGGAGCGACTGGCTCGAGGCCGATCCGCGCCATGCGGAAGCGTTCGAGCGCGCCTCGGCGCTGGCCGAGGCGGCGGGCGCCATGGCCCCGTCGCTGCGCGAACGCTTCGTGCAGCGTTACGCCCCGGCCCCGCTCCATCCGGATCGTGCAAGGCGGCCGCGCATCGCGCTGGCAGCCGCTGCGGTGGCGGCGCTGGCCCTGCTCGGGGCGGGCGCACTCATCGGCCTGCGTCCGTCCCATGAGGCATCCACCCGCCAGTACGCCAGCGAACGTGCCGGCCATCGCGATATCGACCTGCCCGATGGCTCCAGCATCGAGCTGGGGGGCGCGACCTCGGTAACCACGCGCTATGGCCACGACGAGCGGGCGATCGATCTGGACGCGGGCGAGGCCTTCTTCCGGGTGGCGCATGCCGAGCGTCCGTTCGTGGTCAATGCCGGGCCGCTGCGTATTCGCGACCTCGGCACGGCGTTCAACGTGCGCCGCACCGGCGACCGGGTCACCGTGGCAGTGACCGAAGGCCGGGTGCAGGTATCGCCGACGGGCGCTCAGGGCGACGACGGCACCATCGAACTCGGTGCCGGGCGCGAAGTCTCATTCGATCCGGAGACTCACGCCATGCGCATTCTGGACGTGGATCCGGCCACGGCTACCGCGTGGCGCGGCCATCGGCTCGAATTCGTCAATGAACCACTGTCGTCCGTGGTCGACAACGTCAACCGTTACAGCAGCCGGCCCATCCGCCTCGCCGATCCGGCACTGGGCAAGCTGACGTTTACCGGCACCGTGCAGGTCGATACCATCGACAGCTGGGTGGCGGCCCTGCCCCGGGTGTTTCCGGTGCGCGTCGATGCCTATACCGACCGGCTGGAACTCACCCGTCAGACCGCCATGACGCGGGGTGCCAGGCCGCGCTGAACACCACCGTTGGGGCCGCAGGTCTTGCAGTACTCGCTTCGCGGGCGCCGGCGCGCAATCTCCGGCGCGCTGGCGTTAGTGCTCGCGCACGGCGCCGCCTGCGCCGCCGAGGTTCCGGCCGATGGTTTCAGCTCCGCTCCCGTCGCGTTCGCCATCGCGCCGCAGCCGCTGGCCACGGCGCTGCTGGCCTGGGGTAAGCAGGCCAACGTGCAGGTGCTCACCGCGTCCGGCTCGATCGCAAGCTGGCGATCCGGTGGTGCGCAGGGTGTTCTTACGCCGAACGCCGCCCTCGATGAACTGCTGCAGGGCACGGATCTCGAGCGGGAGTCTTATGACGCCCGCACGGTCGTCGTGCGCCAGCGGCAGAAACCCGGCAACGCGACGCCGGCGCCCGGCGATCCGGCCGCTCCCTTCGATCCGGCGGATGTCGTTCCGCTGGCGACGGTCGACGTGCAGGGTCTGGTGCAGGACGGCGGTTTCAAGGCGGACACCACCCGAAGCGTCACGCGCAACGATGCCCACCTGACCGATGTGCCGCAGTCGATCTCCGTGGTGACACGCGACGTGATCGAGTCACAACAGGCGGTCGATATCGGCGATGTCGCGCGTTATGTCGCCGGTGTGCAGTACGTCGACGGTTATGGCGGCGCGCCGCTGTTTCTCATCCGCGGTTTCGATGCCGGCCATGGCATGACGGATGGCATGCCTAATGGCATCGCTCGCACCGAGGATCTGCCACCGCTGATCGGCATCGAACGTGTCGAAGTGCTGCGCGGCCCCGAAGCCATTCTTGGCGACGCGTCGCAGAACAATAATTTCGGTGGCTCGGTCAACGTCGTGATGAAGCGGCCACAGGCCGAGACGGTGCGCACGCTCACGTATTCACTGGGCAAGTACGACGGTGGCAGGCTCGGTATCGATCTCGCGGGCACCGCATCGAAGGACGGTTCGGTGACGTACCGCCTTGTCGCGGCGGGGCAGCGCGGCGAGAAAACCGACGAAGGCGATGGTGGCGGTCATGGCGCTTACGTCGCGCCGTCGCTCGCATGGCAAGGCGAGCGCACCCGTGTCATGGGCGGGCTGGAATTCGTGGACAACCGGGTCCCCGGACCGGAGCACACCGTCCTGCTCGGTGCCTCGCTGGCCTCCGCGTCGCCGTATCGCTCCGTCCCCGGCACACCGGGCGACACCTCGACCTACCGCACCGGACGCGCCGTGTTCGAGCTCGATCACGAGTTCGAGGACTGGACGCTCCACAGCCAGGGTCAGTACGTCCGCCAGCGCAGCGACGGCAACAGCTGGTCGTACGTATCGAGCGGTTTCGGCACGCAGAGCAACGTCCTGTCGGCCGTCGCGCGCTCGTTTCGCTACACCGGCACCTACTGGACCTGGCAGAACGACCTCACCCGCACGTTCCGCTACGGCGACGTCACGCACACGGTTCTGGTCGGCGTCGACCTCGCCCGCACCCACGCGGGTGACGGCGTCAGCGGCACGACAACCGAAACGGAAAGCGGCGCCGACGACGTCACCGATCGCGATGCCTACGTAACGACCCGTCCGCTGGCGTACGACCTGCGCACTGGCGCGACCATGTCCGCCAAATACAATGCGCTGATCGCGCCGGTGAGTACCACGGTGCAGACGCTCGGCGGTTCGTGGCAAACGAATGCCGGCGTCTACCTGCAGGATCAGATCGCGATCGGCGACGACTGGAACGTCCTTGCCGCCCTGCGCCGAACGACCTACAAGCTGGAGACGCACTGGACCGACGGGTCTCCCCGCACGATCCGCAAGGCGCGCTGGATTCCGAAGCTGGGCGTCGTTTACAAGCTGACGCCCGGGATAGCGCTGTACGCCGACTCGTCGACGGGTTTCCAGCCGGACCCGCTGCTGGGCAAGGACGGCCAGCCGTTGCCCGTCGCCACGTCCCGCCAGGTGGAGGTCGGCGGCAAATTCGACCTGTTCGACCATCGCGCGCGACTGACCGCGGCGGTCTATCGCATCCATGTCGATCACAGCGTCGACCTGGTATCGCCGGAACCGCCGTTCTTCGCCACGCCCGGACCGGGCCAGACCAACCGCGGCGTGGAGCTGGAGTTTTCCGGTCGTGTCGCCGAGGGTCTCGATGTGCTGGCCAGCGTGACGGAAGCACGTATCCACAACAACGACGACACCCGCCCCACCGGTTCTCCCAGACATCAGGCCGCCGCATGGGCGAGCTATCGTTTCGGCGACGGCGACACCAAACCCTGGGGCGTCGGCGCCGGCATCCTCGCGCGCAGCCGCAGCATCGGGCGGACCAGCGGCGATGGGCAGTACTTCGGCATTCCCGGCCAGGCCAGCGTGGAAACCAACGTGTCGCGGTACGGCAGGAACTGGCGGCTGACGCTGGGCGTGAAGAACCTCTTCGCCCGTACGCTGTACGCGGTGAATTTCGACGAGACCTTCGTACCTGTAAGGCAGGGGCGCGTCGTCCTGCTCTCGGGTTCGTACGACTTCTAGGCCTTCGCGAACGAGCGCAGGGCGACCTCGCAGGCTTCGCGCCGGAACGTATCGCGTTCATCGCGGCCGCTGCTCGCTCCGATGCGCGGAATCTCGTAACACCCGTCGATACCCGGGACACCGCCATGCCGGCGCCAGAAGCGGTCATAGGACGCCGCCGTAACGCCCGCCCGACGATCCAGCGGATGCGCGTCACGGGACACGCCGCGCACCCGGTCGATGCCGAAATACGTCGCCAGCGCCCGAACCACCGCGAGCAGCAGGTCGCGCGGACGCAGACCGCCCGTGGCCCGGGTGAACCGCGCGATCGCACCACGCCCGAGGTAGGCCCACGACCCGCGCATGGCGCCGACCAGCAGGCCATCCGTTCCGCCGAACGTGATCGCACAGGAGGAAATCACCTCTTTGTCGCCGTTGAGCAGGAACAGGCCGAGTTCGCCCGTGGCTTCGTGCTCGGGCGCGCGCGCATGCAGATACGCCACCTCACCGCCACCGAGCGGCAGCGTCGCCAGGCGTACGTCGTGACCGCGGATCAGACGCTCTCGCAGGCGCTCCGGGAACTCCCGGGCGACAAACCGGTAATGCGCTTCGACGAGGCGGGCGGACGTCGCCAGATCGAAGTCGCGTGAGATGTAATGGCGCTGCCAGCGCTCATAGACGCGGGGATTGAGCTCAGCGGCCGCACGCATCGCCCGCGAGCGCCCGACCATGCCCAGCCATGCCGTCTGCCGCCGAAAGGCCGCGAGCGAACGAAGCAGATAGGTGAGGCGCCGTTCCGGAACCGCGCCTTTGCGTCGCAGGGAAGCACGGCGTCGCGCGTGGTCCAGCACCAGGGCCAGCGTGCCTCGCCGCTGGCGGGGCGTCGCCCAGGCCAGGGTCAGGTCGTGCATCGCTTGCGACTCGGGGTAAGGCGTCTGCATCTACCCAAGACGTCCGGGGCGGGGGAAATTGAAACGCCCTCAGGAGATACGGCGCTTCCTGCGCTGGTCCTTCCAGACGATCCAGGCGCCCAGCAGGGTCATCAGGGCCAGACCGAACCACGTGATCGCGTAGGACAGATGGTTGTCGGGGAAAGCGATGACGGTCAGCCCGCCGACCGGACCTTCGTTACCCTCGCCGCGACCGGGCGAGGAAGCCGCGTCCGCGTCGACGAAATAGGGCGCGGTGTCGTCCAGACCCTTGGCCGCGGCGATCGCCGCCACGTCACGGGAATACCAGCGATCGCCCGCGGGGTCGTTGTCCTGCAGGAACGCACCCTTGGGTTCGCTGATCCGCAACAGGCCGGAGATCGTGGTTTCACCGGCGGGACCGGGGGTACAGGTGGCCTTGCCGCCGCACCATGTCGTGGACACGAAGCCGCGGTTGACGATGACCGTGTCGCCCGAACGCGTACGCAGCGGGGTCATCAGCCACGAACCCATGCCCAGCTCCGTGCTGGCACGCACACGCACGCTCTTGTCCTGCAGGAACGTGCCGGTCAGCCTGACCCGACGGTACTCGTCGTTGGCGGCGCTGACCACGGGCCACTGCCCACGGCCCGGCGCGGTGACCGGCTCCGCATGCACGCGCTGGTCGACGCGGGCGATCAGGTCGTGTTTCCACGCGCGGCGGTGCACCTGCCAGGTGCCCAGGGCGACGAAAGCGACGAACAGCACCGTGCCGAGCACCGCCAGCAAGGCCAGAACGAAGACGCCGCGCGGAGGGCGCGGCGTCGTGGGTTCGTTTGGAACCCTGGTGCTCAAGGCAGGTTCTTGACCTGTTGCTCGGTCATGTCATGCGACATGCCCGGCATCATGTTGGCGTTCATGTGGAACATGACCCAGATGGAACCCGTGAGCGTGATGACCACCAGCACGAGGGTGAAGATCAGGGCCAGCATGTTCCAGCCACCCTCCGACTTCGTGTTCATGTGCAGGAAGTAGATCATGTGGACCACGATCTGGATGGCGGCGAAGAAGAGCACCACGATCGCAAGCGTCTGCGAGTTCGGGATGACCTTGCCCATCACGAGCCAGAACGGGATCGCGGTGAGGAACACGGCGAGGAAGAACCCCGTCATGTATCCCTTCAGCGTGCTGTGGCTGGCACCGTCGTCGTGATCGTGGTGATCGTCGTGGTGGTGATCGTGCGATTCGATGTGCGCGCTCACGGCAGCACTCCCATCAGGTAAACGAAGGTGAAGACGCCGATCCAGACCACGTCGAGGAAGTGCCAGAACATCGACAGGCACATGATGCGACGCTTGTTGGCGGCGGTCAGACCGAAGCGACCCACCTGGAACAGCAGCGTGACCAGCCAGATGCAGCCGAAGGTCACGTGCAGGCCGTGGGTGCCGACCAGAGTGAAGAACGAGGACAGGAACGCGCTGCGCTGCGGACCCGCACCTTCGTGGATCAGGTGCGCGAACTCCCACATTTCGATGCCGAGGAAAGCCAGACCGAACAGACCGGTCACGACCAGCCACGCCATCATCGTGCCCTTGCGGTTCTTCTGCATCTCCAGCACGGCGAAGCCGTAAGTGATGGAAGACAGCAGCAGCATCGTGGTGTTGACGGCGACCAGCGGCAGCTCGAACAGGTCGGCACCCGAGGGGCCACCGGCGTAGCTGCGACCCAGCACGCCGTAGACGGCGAACAGGCAGGCGAAGATGAGGCAGTCGCTCATCAGGTAGATCCAGAACCCGAGCAACGTTCCGTTGGCCGGGTGGTGATCTTCCTTCATCCAGAACTCGAGTTTCTGGCCATCCGCGACGACGGCGGGCGAAGCGTGATTATCAGACATGGGCGGCAAGCTCTTCCGTGCGGATGGCTTCGGTACGAGCCACTTCGTCGGCGGGGATGTAGTAGTCGCGCTTGTAGTTGAACGTGTGCGTGATGGCGCTCACCAGCAGGCCGACGAAGGCCAGGCCGGCGATGAGGAACATGTGCCAGATCATGGCGAAGCCGACCACGAAGGCGAAGCCCGCGATGACCACGCCCGCTGCCGTGTTCTTCGGCATGTGGATCGGCAGGTAGCCACCGAGGCGACGCTCGTGACCGCGCTCCTTCATGTCCCACCAGGCATCCGAGTCATGGATGATCGGGGTGAACGCGAAGTTGTAGTCCGGCGGCGGCGACGAGGTCGACCACTCCAGGGTACGGCCGTGCCACGGATCGCCGGTGACGTCGCGCAGCTTCTCACGGTTGCGGATGCTGACGAAGATCTGGATCAGGAACGAGGCGATGCCCAGAGCGACCAGCACCGCGCCGAAGGCGGCGATACGGAACCAGATGGCCAGCGACGGATCTTCGAAGTGGTTCATGCGGCGGGTAACGCCCATGAAGCCCAGCACGTACAGCGGCATGAACGCGAAGTAGAAGCCGGTCAGCCAGAACCAGAACGAGCACTTGCCCCAGAACGGGTCGAGGCGGAAGCCGAAGGCCTTCGGGAACCAGTAGTTGATGGCGGCGAACACACCGAACACCACGCCGCCGATGATCACGTTATGGAAATGCGCGATCAGGAACAGCGAGTTGTGCAGCAGGAAGTCGGCCGGGGGCACGGCGAGCATGACGCCGGTCATGCCGCCGATCACGAAGGTGACCATGAAGCCCATCGTCCAGAGCATCGGCACGTCGAACTGAATGCGGCCACGGTACATCGTGAACAGCCAGTTGAAGATCTTCGCACCCGTCGGGATCGAGATGATCATCGTGGTGATGCCGAAGAACGAATTGACGCTCGCGCCGGAACCCATGGTGAAGAAGTGGTGCAGCCAGACCAGGTACGACAGCACGGTGATGACCACGGTGGCGTAGACCATCGAGGCGTAACCGAACAGGCGCTTGCGGCTGAACGTCGAAACGATTTCCGAGAACACGCCGAACACCGGCAGCACCAGGATGTAGACCTCGGGGTGACCCCAGATCCAGATCAGATTGACGTACATCATGGCGTTGCCGCCGAAGTCCGTCGTGAAGAAGTTGGTACCGGCGTAGCGGTCGAGCGCGAGCAGCACCAGCACCGCCGTCAGCACCGGGAAGGCGGCGACGATCAGCACGTTGGTGCACAGCGAGGTCCAGGTGAAGACGGGCATCTTCATCATGGTCATGCCCGGCGCGCGCATCTTGACGATGGTGGCGATCAGGTTGATACCGGACAGCGTGGTGCCGACACCGGCCACCTGCAGCGACCATATGTAGTAGTCGACACCGACATCGGGACTGGCCGCGAGGCCGGACAGAGGAGGGTAGGCCAGCCAGCCGGTACGGGCGAACTCACCGACGAACAGCGAGGCCATGACCAGCAGGCCGCCAGCGACCGTCATCCAGAAGCTGAAGTTGTTGAGGAACGGGAACGCCACGTCGCGCGCGCCGATCTGCAGCGGCACCACGTAGTTCATCAGACCCGTGACCAGGGGCATCGCCACGAAGAAGATCATGATCACGCCGTGGGCGGTGAAGATCTGGTCGTAGTGATGAGGGGGCAGGAACCCGGGGTTGTCGCCGAAGGCGATGGCCTGCTGCATACGCATCATCAGCGCGTCCGCGAAGCCGCGGAGCAGCATGATGATGCCGAGCACCATGTACATGATGCCGATCTTCTTGTGGTCGATGCTGGTGAACCACTCTTTCCAGAGATAGCCCCACAGCTTGTACTTGGTGATCAGACCGAGCACCACGATGCCACCCAGGGCGACGCCCGCGAAGGTGGCGATCAGGATGGGCTCGTGGTACGGAATCGCATCGAGAGTGAGGCGTCCGAAGATCAGTTTGGCTAGATCGGGCATGTTCATTACCGGACTCGCTAAGGCTTGAATCGAAATCAGGCGGCCGCTGTTACAGCGGACGTCCGGCAGGGGTCATCGGCTGGCCGGCCACGCCGGCGCCGAGGCAGTAGGCACCGACATAGCGCGGGCCGGCATCGGCCAGACCTACCCGGGCGCGGGTCGCGGCGTCGAGCGAGGTCACGTTGTAGGTACCCACGACACCCTGCCCACCCTGCTTGTCGATCGCCATCATGTCGCTCTGGCACATGCGGTTCGACTCGACGCAGCGGTTGAGGATGGCGTTGTAGAGGTTGGGTGCCACGGTACCGTAGAAGTGCACCGGGTCCTTCTCGCTGGGCTGCTCGAGTTTGAGGTAATCCTCGCGGCTGAGCGTGTCGCCACTGGCCTTGGCCTTGGCGACCCAGCTGTCGAAGCCCTCATCGGACAGGCTATGGAAGGTGAAGCGCATGTCCGAGAAGCCGGCGCCGCTGTAATTGGCCGAAATGCCTTCGAAATCGCCGGTTTTGTTCATCACCGCGTGCAGCTTCGTCTCCATGCCGGGCATGGCATAGATCATGCCGGCCATCGACGGGACGAAGAACGCGTTCATGACGGACGAGGCCGTGATGTGGAACTCGATGGGGCGATCGACCGGGGCCGCCATCTCGTTGACCGTGGCGATGCCCTGTTCCGGGTAGAGGAACAGCCACTTCCAGTCCAGCGCCACGACCTCGACCACCAGCGGCCTGGTGCCGGGGGCGACGGGGCGGGTGGCATCGATCTGGTCGAGCGGACGATAGGGATCGAGCTTGTGCGTGCTGGTCCAGGTGATGGCGCCCAGCGCGATGATGATCAGCAGGGGAGCCGACCAGATCAGCAGCTCGAGGACCGTCGAGTGGTTCCAGTCCGGGTCGTAGCCCTTGTGATTCTTGTTCTTCTCGCTGTATTTCCAGGCGAAAAGGAAGGTCATCACGATCACGGGGATGATGATGATGAGCATCAGCACCACGGAGATCATGATCAGGTCGCGCTGCTGCCTCGCGATGTCGCCCGAAGGGCTGAACAGCACGGCATCGCAGCCCGAAAGCAACAGGGCAAGGGCGGGGATCAGCAATCCGCGCAACATCTTCAAGGACATTCGCATGATGGAGGCAACCGTGGGGACCATAAAATTTACGCTGAACGGGTGGGCAAGGCCATAGGACACATTGTCCCATGGTCTACGAGCCATTGACCTCAAGCTTCGCTATGCTGTAGCCAACTCTCCAGCCGGGCCGGGTACGATGACGAGCATTTCGCAAGCGCATCAAGGGATTGCAGGCGTCGAACAGGACGTCCGCCGCCAGCACCAGACCAGCCATGCCCCGGTCGCCCCCGGCGAGATCGCCGTCGGTGTCGTCATCGGCCGCGCCTCGGAGTACTTCGACTTCTTCACGTACGGCATCGCGTCCGTGCTGGTGTTCCCGTCGGTCTTCTTCCCGTTCCTCAGTCCGCTGGACGGGATCCTGCTGGCCTTTACGATCTTCTCGTTCGCCTTCATCGCCCGCCCGATCGGCACCACCCTGTTCATGGCGATCCAGCGGACCTGGAGCCGCGGCACCAAGCTGACCGCCGCCCTGTTCCTGCTGGGCACCTCCACGGTCTGCATCGCCTTCCTGCCCGCCAATACCACCGGCGGTTACAAGGTCATCGTGATCCTGTCGCTGCTGCGCTTCTTGCAGGGCATTGCGCTCGGCGGCTCCTGGGATGGCCTGCCCTCCCTGCTTTCGCTCAACGCCCCCAAGGAAAAGCGGGGCTGGTACGCGATGCTGGGCCAGCTGGGCGCCCCGATGGGCTTCCTGATCGCCGGGTCGCTTTTCCTCTTCCTCAATACCCAGCTGTCCCGTGAAGACTTCCTCGGCTGGGGCTGGCGCTACCCGTTCTTCGTGGCCTTCGCCATCAACGTGGTGGCCCTGTTCGCCCGCCTGCGTCTGGTCGTGACCGAGGAGTACACCCAGTTGCTCGAAGAGGGCCAGCTGGAGCCAATCGGCATCATCGAGATGTTCCGGGCTCAGGGCTACAACCTGTTCATCGGCGCCTTCGCCGCCCTGGCCAGCTACGCGCTGTTCCACATCGTGACGATCTTCCCGCTGTCCTGGATCTCGCTGAACCGCTCGCAGGACATCAATAACGTCCTGATCGTGCAGATCGTCGGCGCCTTCGTGGCGGTCCTGGCTACCGTGGCCTCCGGTGTGCTGGCCGACAAGTTCGGGCGTCGCAACACCCTGGGCACCATGGCGGTGCTGATCGGCCTGTTCGCCATTGCCTCCCCGTGGCTTCTGGGCGGCGGCAAGGTGGCGCAGGATGCCTTCCTGCTGATCGGCTTCGCCCTGCTCGGCCTCTCCTACGGCCAGGCGGCCGGTACCGTCACCGCGAACTTCGCAAAGCGTTTCCGCTACACCGGCGCGGCGCTGACCTCCGACTTCGCCTGGCTGTTCGGCGCAGCCTTCGCCCCGCTGGTGGCACTGGGCCTGTCGATGCGGTTCGGCCTCGGCGCGGTCAGCATCTATCTGCTCTCGGGCGCCGCCTGCACCTTGTTGGCCCTGCGCATCAACCGCGCGCTGGAAACCGACCGCAACAAGGCCTGACGCGATGACCGGGGAGCGGCCACACGGCTCCCCGGTTACCGACAAGGCCGTCGGGGCCTTCGGAAATAGCCGCCCGATTCGCGTGCTCCGGCGCCGCCAGCTTGCCTTACGCTATGCGGCATGCTTTTCGACCTGCCCGACCACGACACCTTATACAGAGCGTTACTCGACCGTGACCCGGCTTACGACGGCCATGTCTTCGTCGGGGTCACCAGCACCGGCGTGTTCTGCCGGCTGACCTGCCCGGCCCGCAAACCGCTGCTCGAGAACACCCGCTTCTACGATTCGATCGCCGGCTGTTTCGAAGCCGGCTTCCGGCCGTGCCTGCGTTGTCGCCCCCTCGATCCCGTAGGCCAGCGCGAACCGATGGTCTCGGCCCTGCTGAAGCGGCTCGAGGACGATCCTGAGCGGATCTGGTCCGAGGACGACCTCACCGAACTGGGCTACGACCCCTCGACGGTGCGGCGCAGCTTCAAGCGCCACCTCGGCCTGACCTTTTTGGACATGGCCCGTCTTCGCCGGGCCGGACAAGGGGTGGACAAGCTGGCCGGCGGGGCCACCGTCATCGAGGCCCAGCAGTCGGCCGGGTACGAGTCTGGCAGCGGGTTCCGGGAGGCGATCGTACGCCTGCTCGGCGACGTGCCGGTGGCGCTTCGCGGGCGTGAGCTGCTCAGGGCCGACTGGATCGAGTCGCCCATCGGCACGATGCTGGCCGTGGCCGACTCGCACGCCCTGCATCTGCTGGAATTCTTCGACCGGACGGCGCTGCCGACCGAGCTGAAGAAGTTGCGCGAGTCCACCCGCTCATCGATCGGATTCGGGCGCACGCCGGTGATCGACCGGATCGAGCGCGACCTGCGCGACTATTTCGCGGGCACGCGGCTGGTGTTCGAGACGCCGCTGGCCCTGCATGGCTCGGTGTTTACCAAAGCGGTGTGGGATGAGCTGGTGGCGATCCCGCCGGGGACGACGCGGAGCTATTCGGAGATCGCCGCCTCCGCGGGAAGACACACCGCGGTGCGTGCCGTGGCGCGCGCCAATGGAGCGAATCAGCTGGC
The DNA here is from genome assembly GCF_900102405.1 of Dyella sp. 333MFSha. Taxonomy (NCBI): domain Bacteria; kingdom Pseudomonadati; phylum Pseudomonadota; class Gammaproteobacteria; order Lysobacterales; family Rhodanobacteraceae; genus Dyella; species Dyella sp. 333MFSha. The sequence goes on from NZ_FNBR01000002.1 coordinate 890,441, forward strand.
GATCGTGATTCCGTGTCACCGGGTGATCGGTGCCGATGGATCGCTGACCGGGTATGGCGGCGGGCTGTGGCGCAAGGAGTGGTTGTTGCGCCATGAGCGAAAAGTCATGGGGCTGAGGTAGGGTTGCCGCGCCGAAGCGCGGATCGCTGCCAGGAGTCAGCGCCCACCGGTGGCTTGCAAGACGGCGCGGCCTTCAACCGATCACAGGATACGGTCCGTCCCCGAACGCCGCATCGTGGTAACCCTTCTTCCCGATAGCCCGTGCCATGTCGCTGCGGAAGTCGACACCCTCGCGCAGGCACGTCAGCACGAACGCGAAATCGCGTTTCGGCGTCCAACCCAGATCACGCGTCGCCCGCGCGCTGTCGTAAACGCGATCCAGCGACGGCAGCAAGCGCCAGTCACGCGCGGCGTACAGCGCATCCACGTCAGGATAGAGGCGACGTACCACCGAGGGCGCGTCGTGGCGTAACGCGTCCACGTCGTCCCGGGAAAACGGCGTGGTCGCCGAAACGATGTAGCGACCGAAGCGCAGCGCGGGTGCGCGCTCGACAGCGAGCACGTGCGCGCCAACGACATCCTCGATATCCGCGCGCCGGTACAACAACTCGTTCGCCTGCATATTCGCGGTATCGAACGCGTCGCGCACCTGTGCGCTGTCGTCATCCTCCGGGAAAAAACGCGAGGTGCGCAGCACGAGTACCGGCAGGCCATCCTTGCGTGCGACGAGTTCGCAAAGGTCCTCCGCGGCGATCTTCGTCGTGCCGTAGATGTTTTTCGGTACCGGCACGACGCCCTCATCGATCCAGGCGGCGGGCTCGCCGGGCGCCGGCGACAACGCCGCGCCGAAAGCACTCGTCGTGCTGGTGAAGACGAACGAGCTTACACCATGCAATACGGCAGCTTCGAGCAAGGCGAGGGTGCCCGCGACGTTGGTATCGACGAACTGTCGTTTTGAATGCGTGACGACGTGCGGTTTATGCAGGGTCGCGCCGTGGATCACAGCGGTCACGCCCGACATGGCGTCACGCACGAACGTCTCATCGGCGATAGAGCCTACGATGTCGGTGAAGGGCGAACGTTTGATGTCGAGGCCGCGTACCTCGCGACCCTCCGCTCGCAAGCGTCGCACCAGGGCTTCGCCGAGGTGTCCCGCACTACCGGTAACGAGAACGGTCATGCGCCGACCGCCTTACCAGATGAGGTCGTCCGGCACGACGAACTGCTTGTAGTAGTCGTCGTCATCGTCGCTGGTCGGCAGCGGATCGCCTTCCTTGCGGCCGTGGTCGAGCACGATCATGTCGGTCGCGCGGGCGTGGATCTTGTCCGCGGGCAGACGGGGAATCAGCTCGTAGCCGTCGCCGGCACGGGCGATGACCAGCGCCCCCGAGGCCAGCTGGTTGCGCAGCCACTCGCTGACGAAGATGCTGGCGATCTTGTCGCCGTCGTTGAAGCGATAGGCGATGTCGCCCTCGCGCTTGACCTTCGTGGTCTCGATGATCTGCCGGACCTGGGCGCGGATCTCCTTTGCCCGGGCCTCGGCATTGCGTTCGGCGGCCAGAGCCCGGTCGCGCTCGGCCCGCTCGGCCTGGAGGCGGCGGACGTCGACCTGATCGGCCGCATCCGGCGCGGGAGCCTTGCCCTGACGGGCCTTGGCCTGTTCACGGGCGACCTTGGCGACCTTGTCCTTCTTGACGAGGCCGGCCTTGAGAAGCTGTTCCTGGAGCGGATTGCGCATATCGGCGATTTCGTACGTGCGAGGTCCCCGATTCTAACGCCGAACGGGAGCGGCAGGACCGGGGCGTCACGCGGCCGTCAGAAGAACTCGACCTGCACCAGCAGGGGACGCCGGAACTCGCCACCGCGCACCGTCGGCTGGGTTTCACGCAGACGCGCGTTGAACTGATACGAGCGGCCGGTGCCCACGGCGTTGACCAGGAACGGCACGCCGGGTCGGAGCGTCGTCTTCGTATCGTCGCTGGCGATTTCGAGACCGACGTTCTTCGGGCCGGTCAGGGAGAAGAGCTCATCCAGCACAGGATCGGCGTCCGTCGCCTTACCGAAGGTGAAACTGGCGATCATCCCGACCGGCTCCGCGCAGGACTCCACCCTGAAATAGAACGGCACCCAGGGTGTGGCTCGCTCCGGGGTCGCGAAGTTGCCTACGTGATAGCGGCCCACGTCGACGGTCTGGTTGAGCGTGTCGCCGCTGATGCTGCAGGTGGGGCGCACGAAGTAGAGCTCGTAGATCTTCAGGTGGCGAAAGGCCCTGGTTCTGGCACCGTCGGGTTGATACGTCCACTGCTGAGCGATGGTCCGGGAATCGACGCGACCGAAGCGCACCGGACCTGTCGTGCGCACGACGCGGTAGCCGATGTCGGCGTCGTTGCTGCGAACCGGCTCACCGAGGCGAAAGGTCCGCTGGTAGCGGTGTGGGAAATAACGACGGTCACTCCCGTCCCGCTCTTCGATATACACCTCGATGCCGAAGCCCGACGGCTGCCCGTCGACCGTGAGCGTCACCATGCCGTCGTCGCGTGCCACGGTATAGTCGCCCTCGAAGGTCGCCTGCCCGCGCATGCAGGTGGCCAGGATGTTGCCATCGCCATGCGCCTTCTCGTCCCGTACCTGCTGCCCCGGCGGCATGTCGTTCCACACCGTGATCTGCGCCGTCTGCCCAAGCTGATAATTGCCATCGGCCGACCAGTAGCAGCCATTCTCCGCCGCTATCGCGGGCGCGGCGAGCACAAGCAGCGGCAACACGCCCAGGGCGCGGTGCATCGTTCGGTAGTTCATCAGGCCTCGTTCCTTAAGGTAGGGAATTCACGACGGCGTCGTGGGTTGGAAAATGCGTGTCCAGCCAGGCGGACCAGCGACCGGCACGGCGGATCAGGTCCGCGCGATAACGTGCGTTGTGACGTGGGGTCCGGGAGTGGTAGTTCGCCGCGCGCGTCCAAAGGTCGCCCGCGTCGTTGCGAAGATGTGCGCGGATACGCCAGGCCGCCAGGAGGTAGGGATAGCATCCGGGTGCGGCGACGTCGCGCGCCGAAATGCCGAAGCGCGACAGCTCGCGCAGGTAGGCGGTATTGAACTGCAATGAGCCGACATCGTAGGTGCCGTTCTCATTGCGGACCCATTGCCCGGGTTTGCCGGCTTCTTTCTCGGCAACGGCGAGAAGCAGGTTGGTCGGCACGTCATACGCCAGCGACGCGGCAAGCGAGCACGCCACCATCTCCTGGTGTTGCGGCGGGATGTCGGGCAGCGTATCGATCACGACAGGTTTCCTTCGCGGCGTTCCGCCACATCCGTGCCCGGACGTGTTTCACCGGCCGGTCCAAAAACGCTGCCAGCGCGACGCACCGCGTCCGCACCGCGTGACACGCCGAACGGATCGGAACCCGGGGCGACGTGGAAAGGATCGCCCATACTGCTGCCGGACGCGGCCGAGCGGTGCACCGCATCCATCACGGACCCCGTGCGAGCGCTCGATGCGGCGCCCATACCGCCAGCCGGGCTGGCGCCGGGCACGCGCCCGGTCGCCGCCGCGATGGCCGCGCCGCCGCCGGTGGCGATCGCGCTGCCGATCACGCTCGCGGAACCCGCGAGCACACCGAGCTGCGACCCGGTCACCATCGTGTAGAAGAACTGCGGGATGCGAACGGCAAGCACGAGTACCAGGACCGATACGGCAAGCATCATCCCGAGGAAAAAGAACTGCGGATCCGCGGAATTCATGCTGACCGTCGAGATCCGGTCGATGACGCGATGACCACCTGCGCCGAGCAGGCCGAGCACCAGGACAGTGATGCCGACGGCCAGTGCATGTTTGTAATAGCTCACGGCAAGCTGCGAGGTCCACCGCGCCCCGCCGAACCCGAGCAGGAAGATGCCCGCGTAGCCAAGCAGCCATGCCATGACCAGCGCCACCAGGAACTGCGCGCCGACGATGGTGAGCAGGACGAGAATCAGCACCGCGATACCGCCTGCGAGAATCTGGTCGGGGTCGCTGCCGGTCCGGGTAGCGTCGAGGGTGCTGAAATAAGTCGCCAGCCCACGCGCGACGAAGCCGTCGGCATGGCGCCCGAAGGTAACTCGCCCCAGGTCATTCTCCATCTCGAAGAAGGAATCGACGATGTCGGCGATAAATCCGCCGTCACCCTGCCCGTCACTCGCGTTGATGAGCAACCAGTAGAACGTGCCGGTCACGATCATGAAGCGGATGAGTTCGATCAGCACTTCGCCGAGATCCTGCCGGAGAATCAGCATCCCCATGGTCCAGACCAGGCTCATCACCGCGAGCGACCAGAATAGCGTCTTCGCGGCGTCGAGGACCTGCGTTATGTCGAAGGCCTTCGCGATCGCGCCCTCCGCGGACGTGACCAGCTTGCCCGGCTCGATGTCCTGGCCAGCGGCCACGGCGGATGCGAACAGGAGAAGAACACCCAGAAGGACGGGAATGCGGCGCGGAGACGACATGGTGTACCTGAAGGATCGAGGGGTGAGCGGCGCCATGGCGCCGCGTCGTGGTCAGAGCATGGGAAGCGGACGGCTCGCCGCGCTCGCCGCCTTGTCGAGGCCTTCGCGCAGGTGTTTGCCCGTGGCGATGGCACGAGCCTCCTTGTCGGCGGCAGCCTGGGATTCGGCCGCGCGCGCGGATTCCGAGGCCAGCATCATCGAACGGATCTCGAGCATCTGGTTGGCCTGTGAACCGGCGATGGCGTTGGCGACCTGAAGCTGGCGGGCGTGACCTTTGACTTCTTTATTCATGCCTGCAAGTTCCTTGAGCGCTTGCGCGTCGTCCGCAATGCGGTCCTGCTCCAGATCGAGGCTCTTCACCAGCGCGTTGTTGGCCGCCTTGCGTGCACGCGATCCTTCGAAGCCGGCGTCCACCGCCTCTTTGTCGCCCGACCGACCGTAATAACTGGCCGCATCGCCGAAATGGGCCGCGTAAGCATCGCTTTTTCCGTGCTCGTGAATTTCCTTCAAAAGCTCCTGTATCGGCCGGGGTACGGGAATGATCTCCCCGTTTCCACCCTTGTTTATGATCAGGGTGAAGTCCAGATCCGCGTCGATCTCGGTGTTGATGATCGAGTTGTTCGATGTAATCGCGGTCGAGTTATCGATGTTATGTGTCGATTTGTCGATCTTCGTCGTCGATTTATCGATGTTGTTCGTGTAGTAATTGATCGTCCCGCTATCGTTCCTCGTCAACGTCTTCTGAATCTTCTTGAGCTGAAGGCTCTGCATGGCATTCATCACAAGGTTCGCCACGTCGATGACTGGCACGCCGGCCGAGGCGGTACCTGTGCATCCCACAGCCGCCACCATGACGACGGCGATCGCAAGCTTTCTGTGTCCTCTCATTGGACTTCCTCTCCTTTGGGTTGGGTTGACGCTCAGTAATCGAACGGTTTGTACGCCTGCCTGAAGGTCAGGTCCTTCACCGCCATCACGTTGAACCGGTAGCCCGGCCGAATCTTCAGCTCCGGCGCGTAACTCATGTTCTTGTCGATCATCTTCGAAGCCACCTCACCCACCTGGCGGGCCAGGCTCTCGCGCATCATCACGGCGCTGGAGGAGCCGAACGGGTCATCCCCGGGCCTGATACTCGACGATGTGAGCCCTGTCGCGATGCCCGACATCAGGATGGCGGAGGCGAACATGCGTGCGTAGTGGCGGTCCACCTTGTCGCTGAAGCCGGCGTATCCCGCCGAATCGACACCTTCCATGGCACCGATATCCAACGCCTTGCCGTCCGGGAACACGATTCGCTGCCAGGCCACCAGCACCCGCGACTGACCCTCGATGACTTTATGGTTGTAGCGTCCGACCAGGCGCGACCCCTGCGGCACCAGACGATGGCGGCCGGTGGGCGTGTCGAACACGTCCTGGCTGACCTGGGCAATGATCTGGCCCGGAAGTTCGGAGTTGATGCCCGAGATCATCGTCGCCGGAATGACCGATCCGGCACGCAGTTCGAACGCCGTACGCGGCGCTTCCATGCCCGAATCGAGCAGCCAGCGATCCGCACCGGCCGCACGCGCGCTCGACCCGTCAAACGCGCTGTAGTCGCCCTCCGCATGCACCGGGATGCGCGTGTCCCGCTCGCGGGCTTCCTGCGCTTCCGCCTCACGCGCTTTGTCGGCTTCGTTTTCCTTGACCGGCGCAACATCGGGCGCCGCGGGCTTGGTCAGGCCGGTACGTGCATGCATGGCGCTCTGGAACAGTTTCATGCGCTCTTTGGCCATCGTGTCGTCGGGCACACCGTTGCCGGCACTCCGGTCAGGCACCGGCGGTGCATCCGGGTCCGCGACCCGCGCGACGGGAAACGACACGGTTTGCTCGTCGGCGCCCGGCACCAGTCCGCCCGTCGCTCCACCCGCCAGCATCTGCTCGAGAAGCTGGCTGTTCTCGGGAAGCGCACCCGCCGCGGGCGGAGGATCCTCCTCCTTCTTCTGCCCGCGCTGGGCCGCGACCAGAGTGACGAGAATGACGAACACGACCATGACGCCGCCAATGATCAGCAGCGGTACGTTATTCACGCGCCGGACGCCCGCAGGCTTACCGGACGCGGCCGGCGGTGACGACGCCTCGCCGTCCGCATCACCGGGTTCGGGCATGGGAGTCTCCATCCGCTGGCTCACCCACGCCGCTCGATGACGATCTTGCGTTGCGCCATGCCGACGCCCGCCACCAGAACCGCCTTCTTGAACAGCGTATCGACGATGTAACGCCCGTCCTGCAGGCGGTAATTGACCATCACCTCTTCATCCTTCCGGAACAGGCTGCCGCTCTCGCGCACGACAAGGAGCGTGGGCGCCTCCCCTTGCGAGAACGTCGAAGGCATCTCGATGATCGTCTTCACGCCGTCGTTGTACACACGCGCCGGCTTGAACGGCGCATTGCCACTGATCCGGTAGCCGAAGTCCAGGTCGCCCAGGTATTCCTTCTTTTGCACGACCGTCGGCTTCACGGCCTGCGTGGCCGCGGCCTGACGCTTCATCGCCGCCCACTTGGCGTCCACCGAAGCCGGATAGGAGAACGCCACACGTGGCATGTATTCCGTGCGGTGCGAGCGCAGACGCAGGTGGTACGTGCGCCGGTCGGTCGTCACCATGAGCGATGTCTCCAGCCCGACGTCCAGCGGTTTGATCACGAGGTGCTGGACGGAGGTCGCGCCCGCGCCCGACAACGCAGGTTCGACCAGCCAGCGCACCGCGTCGCCGAGGTTCACCGAACTCACCTGCTCGCCCGGCTCGAGTTCGACGTCGCAGACCTGCATGACCGCGCAGACGATGCTCGGCTGCGACTGGCCGAACAGGAAGCGGACACTCCCGTCGGGTCCCGCCACCGGCTTGACGGACGCGGACGTGCTCGCGATCCACTTTCGGGAGATATCGAGCCCGGCCTTCTCCTGCGCGGTCAGCTTCGGGTTGTCCGCGGAAAAGAACTGGTTGGCGAGATCCGTCTCGGTGGTGGCCATGGCAAGGCTCGGTAGGAGCCACGCCAGCGCGGCGAGGGTAGCTGCTGTTTTCATGTCGTGCCCGTCAGAACTGCTTGGACCAGGAGTAGTCCGAGATATAAATACCCAGCGGATTGAGGCGCAGTTGCTCCTCGTTGATGTCGCTTGCGATCGGCCGCGTCTCGACGTTGAGCAGCGCACGCATGCGATACGGTTTGCCCTGTACCTCGCCCCTGCGTGAGCGCTGCGTTTCGATCCAGTCCACCTGCCAGGTCGTCGCGGTCTGGGGGATCGCGGAGACGATCTCGACGTTCACGGTCTGCTTTTCCGCTCGCTTGAACGGGTTGGTTTCCGGATTGCCGTTGAGCCACGCCGTCATTTTCCGCGTCGACGCGCTTCCGGCATTCATCAGCGCATACACCTTGAAAATGGCCCGGCGCTGCATCGCGATATCCGGCGTCACCGTGCGCGCGTTGACGATGAATTCGGCGACCGAGGCGCGAATCACGCGCTGATCGATCTTCGCGGCCTTGTCGGCCGGCGCCACGGACATCGCTTCGCCCAGCTTGTTCACTTCGATCACGTACGGCACGAACTTCGACTGGCTGCCGATATAGACCACCCCGCCGACGGCGGCGAGGACGATCAGCAGGCTGATCAGCGCCACCGCCTGCCACAGCGTGCGCGACGCGATCAGGCTGCCGACGTGGGAATTCCAGGTACGGCGCGCGTTGAGATACGGATGGGCAAGCCCCGTGGCCGTCGTGGGGCGGAGGCTGCCCGCTCTTTTTCCCTGTTTCATGAGATGACTCCGTAGTCCTCGAGACGCAGACCTTTGAGCTCCAGCCACGGGTGCACCCAGGCATCGCCGTGACGACTTTCCAGCGTGCGGATGGTCGCGATCGATTCGCGGTCGGTGTGGCCGATGAAGGCCAGCGCGAGCGGACCGAGCGCGAGGTCGTAGAGACGACGCCCCTTGTCCGACATGTAGTAGTAATGCCGCTTCTGTACGGCGGTCGCGAGAATCTCGATCTGCCGGGTGTTCAGACCCATGCGGCGGTAGAGTGCCGTCGCGTCATCGTCGCGGGCGAAGGGATTGGGCAGGAAGATTCTGGTCGCCGTCGATTCGACGATGACGTCGAGGATCCCGGAGTTCGCGGCGTCGGACAGGCTCTGCGTCGCCATGATCACGATGCAGTTGGACTTGCGCAGCACCTTGAGCCACTCGCGGATCTTGGCCCTGAATACCGGATGCCCAAGCATCAGCCATGCCTCGTCGAGAATGATCGCCGCCGGCTGCCCGGTCAGCGATGTCTCGATGCGCCGGAACAGATAAAGCAGCACCGGCAGCACGAACTTGTCGCCGAGGTTGAGCAGGTCCTCGATCTCGAACACCGCGAAATCGGACAGGCGGAGGCCGTCCTGGGCGGCATCGAGCAGGTGCCCCATGGCGCCGTCCGCCGTATATATCCTCAGGGCTTCACGAATGGCTTCGTCCTGAATCATCAGCACGAACTCCGACAGCGTGGTCGCACCCGAGCGGTGCATGGCGGTGAGCGCGTTGCCGATCTCGTTTCTCTGTGCCGGCGTGGTCTGAACGCCGTTCAAGGCCAGCATGCTGTCGATCCATTCCATGGCCCACGCCCGGTCCGACTTGGTCGTCAGGAACTGCAGCGGACAGAAGGCCAGCGTCTCGTCGTCACCACCCACATCGAAGTGCAGCCCGCGGCATGCCCTGACCAGGGGATACAGTGACAGGCCCTTGTCGAAGCAGTAGAGCGACATGCCGCGATAACGGCGCAGCTGTGCCGCGATAAGGCCGAGGTGAGTCGACTTACCGGAACCCGTCGGACCGAAGAGAAACGTATGGCCCAGATCGTTGACATGCAGATTGAGGCGAAACGGCGTCGCCCCCTGCGTCACGCATTGCATCAGCGGTGGCGACGAGGGTGGGTACATCGGGCACGGGGCTTCCGCCTGCCCCGTCCAGATCGTGGACGACGGCAACAGGTCGGCGAGGTTCAGCGTATTGATCTGCGGCCGGCGTACGTTCTCCACGCCGTGTCCCGGCATGCTGCCGAGCAAGGCATCCATCGTGTTGACGGTCTCGACCCGCGCCGCGAAACCGCGCGCATTGATCGCCTTCTCGACCTGGCGCACCGAGCGCTCCAGTCTGGACCGGTCGTCGTCGGACACGACGACCACGCTGGTGTAGTAGCCCTGCGCGACGAGCCCGCTGTTGATCTCCGCGATCGCCGCCTCGGCGTCGTGCATCATGGACAGCGCGTCGTAGTTCACGGAGCCGGTGCTGGTCTGAAAGATCTGGTCGAAGAAGCCACGCACCTTCTGCCGCCACTTCTTGCGGAACTTCTCCATTTCGCGAAGGGCTTCGTGCGGGTCCATGAATATGAAGCGGTTGGACCAGCGGTAGGCACTCGGCAGTTCGGCCAGCGACGCCAGGATCCCGGGATAGGACTCCAGCGGAAATCCCTCGATCGCCACCACCTGCACGAACCGCCGGCCGATACGCGGCGCCACACCCGCCCAGATTTCCTGACCGCCGACCAGCGCGTCCACGTAGACCGGATTGGCCGGCAGCGCGATCGGATGATCCAGACCCGTCACGCAGTACTGCAGCCAGCGCAGGAAGTCGTCATGGACTTCCTCGCGCCCTTCCTCGGTGGTATGCCGGTTGCCCTTGAGCCGATCCATGCGGAAGACGCCGGACAGTCGGCTCTCGAAGCTGCGGCACTCCCGCTGGAAATCGGCGATGAGGCTATAGGTACGCTCCGCCTTTCCCGCCACTTCGGTGTCGTCGTCGAACATCATCTCGACGAACTTCCGCTGGGCCACCTGCGGCGGGAACCAGGTCAGGGTCATCACCAGATAGCCCTCGTACGTCGTTCCCAGACTGCGGAACAGACGCCGCCGTTCTTCGTCGATGGCGGCGGATACCGGGTCCGGGAACGCCGAACGTCCGGCGTCCGCATAGTCCTGCGCGGGGCGCCGGACGGCGTCCACGTGCAACATCCAGCCGTTGCCCAGACGCGACAGTGCCTGGTTGACCCGCATGGAAACCGTTTCACGCTGCTCGTCGGTGCTGCTGGCCGCGTCGTCGCCCGTGAAGACCCACGCCGCCATCAGCGCACCGTTCTTGCACACGATGACGCCATCGTCGACCACGGCCGCGTAGTTCAGCAGGTCCGACACGGCCTGCCCGTGCGGGCGGTAATGATTGAGCCGGGGCTCCGCGTCCAGACGCCGGATGCGCAGCAACAACAGGGTGACGAGGATGGCGACCACGATCGCCATCCCCGCGATGATCCACACCATCATCGGTACTGCGCCTCCTCGGCCGGTCCGTTCGTACGGAACGGCGTCGAACGCGGGGGGTAGTACTCCCGATAGCGGCGTTGCCGCAGGTAGACCTTGCGCATCTTCGGGTCGGCTTTGGCCATCAGGCGGAAGGCGTACAAGGCCCCGAACCACAACAACGTACCGAAGACGCCCGCTTTCATCTCCTGCGCCGAAAAAATGAGTGCAGCGGCGGTAAGCCCGCTGAACATGACCAGTTCGCGGTCTCCTCCCAGCACCAGGTTGTCACGGTTTCCTGCGCGACGAATCGGGACGGTGCGGATCGCCATTACGCCACCGTTTTGCGGAGGTAAGTTCCCACGACTACGTCGACGTCTCTTTGGTACGGACCAACCCGCCCTACGCCCTGCGCTTTGGTTCCCCACTTGCCGCCCAGCATCGTGACGACCGACCCCGCCTGGACGATGACCGCCACTACCAGAATGATGAAAACCATCGTCCGGAGGAAGCCACTGATCTCGCCTCCGAATATAAGCATGGCTCCGCAACCGATGATGCCGACCAGAGAGATCACGAACGGCACCGGACCGGTCATCGAATCATAGAAGACCTCCATACCTTTCTCGTACGGAAGCACATCCGTTTCGCCAGCGGCAAAGCAAGGTATCGCGTAGAGACACATTGCGAGCGATATCGCGACGATTGCGTACAACTTGCCGCGCATAGGTGACCGGACTTGATTCGACATTGTTTCCTCCATATTCGAGTTAGAGATGACGCAGCACATAACGCCCATCCTCGTAGCCATCCACGGCAACGATTTCCTGGACGCGACGGCCGCTCGGGGTGCGCGTGATGTGAACGAGCAAATGGACCGATTCGCCGATCAGCGGCTCGATCGGGCGTGGTGCATCCCGATGCATGCTGATGAGCATCGCCAGCCGCGACAGCCCGGCTCGCGCATCGTTGGCGTGCAGCGTGGCGGCGCCGCCTTCGTGGCCGGTGTTCCACGCCATCAGCAGATCGAGCGCCTCCGGCCCACGCACCTCGCCGACCAGGATGCGATCCGGGCGCATGCGTAACGAGGTGCGAAGCAACTGGGTCATGCCGACTTCGTACGAGGTGCGGTACTGCACGAAGTTCTCGGCGGCGCACTGGATCTCGCCGGTGTCCTCGATGATGAAGACGCGCTCGCGCTTATCGAGCTCGACCATCTCGCGGATGATGGCGTTGATCAGCGTCGTCTTGCCCGAACCGGTGCCGCCGATGACGAGAATGTTCCGGTGCAGGCGGATGGCGTCGAGCAGCACCTCGCGGTGCGCCGCTGACATCGCGCCGTCGGCAACGTACTGCGCCAGACTGAAGATCGACACCGCCTTCTTACGCAGTGCGAAGGTCGGCGCCGCCACGATGGGCGGCAATTGCGCGGCGAAGCGCGAACCGTCCAGCGGGAATTCGGACTCCAGCACCGGCTGTGCGCGCGTGATCTCCTTACCGTAATACCCGGCCGTGGTCTTGATGATCGCCTCCGACTGACTGGGGCGCATCGTGCCGATACAACGCATGCCCTCACCGAGGCGCTCCTGCCACAGGCGGTGATCGGCGTTGAGCATGATTTCAATGGTCTTCGGGTCGGCGAACGCGCTGAGAAAGGAGTCGCCGAGATCCCGCATCAGTTTTTCGCGCGCCCGTTCGCGCAACACGGCGGAGTGACCGCCGGCATGTCCCTGTTCCATGGTGATGGTGTCGCTGGTGGCGTCGGGGCGACCTTCGTGGTCGCACCGCGACGCGGTTCTGTCACGGGCGCGTTCCCTGCCCGTACCTCAGTTCGTTTCGTCAGGACGCGTCATCGCGGCTTGCGATCTCTGCCTCCTCTTCGCAGGGCGATCTCACCGCACGATGCAGGCCGTGCAAGGGCAGGCTTTCGAGCGACGGTGGCAAGGCGATACGGCAGCTGCCGCCCGGCCAGCTGACGCGCAGGCGTGCTCCTGCCGGCGCACCGCGCGTGAAGATCTTGCTGCCCTGACCCACGACGCCCACCGTCTTTCCGCCTTCGTCGAAGACGGACGCACCGAAGGGCAATGGGTCGCCCCCGGGTTGGGTGGCGTGGATGAGCACCGCCTTCGCCTGCTCGGTCTCGTAGTCCAGCCGCGCGATCGCTCCCGCGCGTGGCGCCACCGCCTCACTCGTGCTGCGCAGATGAACGTCGTGCGACGCCCCGCGCGGGTCGATCGCGACGTGATTCAGCTGGTACGGCTGCAGCCCCCGGATCACCGCGTTGCCGTGGCGATCGAGACGCACGCCGGTGTGGCTCTCGATGCGCGCGCCCACGGCTCCCGGCGCGTGAACGATGGCATTGGTTTCGCCCAGTTCCTGGGTGAACGTGATGCCGTCGCGGTGGGCCAGCACGGCGCCCGTCGCGCCCAGCGCATACTGGCTCGAGCCAGCGCCGGAGCGACTGACGCCAGCGCGGTAGACACCGGCGTAGCCACGATAGGCAAGGTTGGCCGAACCGGTGTTGCGCGCGGCCCGCCGGGGCGTTTCGATACGGCTCGCCGCCAGCGCATAGGTCAGGTCGTCATCGCCGGCGACCCTGCCGTTGATGTTCGCCGTCAGCGCGCCATCGCCTGCGTTGCTCCGGTTGTACGACAGCCCGACGTTCGGTGCCGCCGCCGCACGACCCAGCGGCACGTTGAACGACACGTAGAGCATGGTGTCCGTGCCACCGCGCGGGCGGCCGCCGAAAACGCCGCCAAGCGCGCTGCCGACACGCGAGCGTTGCAATGACACGTTGTAGAAAGCCGAACGCAGTGAGCCCGCATAGCCCAGGGTGTAATCGAGCCCCCGAGACCGACTCCCCCAGTAGTGGACGACGGAGCCGGTGAGGGAGAGCCGCCCCGTTCCCACGGTCTGGCCGAGGTTGGCGTCGAAGCGGCTGCGCTCGCCGCCCACGGGGTCGCCCGTGATGCCACGTCGGAGACGCGAGCGCAGGCGGGCCGCGTCCGTCACGCCCAGATAGTCGCGGGTGGAGAATCGATACGCGGCGACACCGAAGCTCGTACCCGTCGCGGCCAGCGTGCGGCTGTAGCGCAGCCGTGTGCTCAGCCCGCGATGGACGCGGCCGGAGCGGGTCGCCGCGCGAGAGCCGGTCACATCCAGCGCCACGGCGCCGAAGGGAAGATTCATCGCCGCGCCGATCAGGCCGGCGGCGTAACTGTTCGACAACGTACCTCCCGCGTACAGCGTGCTGTTGACGGTCGCGCCGTACTGCATCGTCGCCTGGGCGATGAACGGTGTTTCCGGGACGGACGCCTCGTCCACCTGCCCCGCCCAGAAGGCAAAGCGCGATGTGCCCTCGCGCAGCATCTGGGGTACGGCCGTATAAGGCACCAGCGACGTCTTCGTGCGGCCATCCGCTTCGGTCACGGTGACTTCGAGGTCGCTGCCGTAGCCCGTGGGGTAGAGGTCGTCGATCTCGAACGGACCGGGTGCCACCGTACTGCTGTGGATGACGTAGCCGTTCTGGCGGACGGTGACCTGCGCATTGCCCTCGGCCACGCCGCGAATGACCGGCGCGTAGCCGCGCTGCGATGCGGGCAGCATGCGTTGATCGCTGGCGATGCCAAGCCCGCGGATACGCACGCTGTCGAGAATGTCACCCGCGGTATAGGTCTCGCCGACGGTGAGCTGGGCGCGCAGATCGGTGAGGTCGTGTTGCGCATGCACCAGCGTGTTGCGCCATTGGCGTCGGCCGGCGGATACCGCCAGGCCCCCGTTGTGCCGAATACGCCAGCCACCGAGATTGACGCCCGCATTCACGCCGACGTAGCTGGCCGTCGACTGGCGCCCCTGCGTGCGTATGCGATAGGTGTTGGCGTTGTAGTTGAGCATCGCGGCGTTTTCGCCGGCGTCCCAGAGTTCGGGCGCGACATAGCCACGCGGCCGTGAGGCGAGAAAGGCCTGCGGCAAGGTCACGCGCAGGATCTGTTCGGATTCGTCGAAGTCGACCGTCGCGCCCGGCACGATCGTGTCCAGCGTTCCGCAGGTCGCATCGTGTGCGGGTATGTCGCCGACACGGCGCGCTTCGAGTTTTTCCGTATCGAGCCCGAGACGCAGAAGCGTCGGCCGGTCGAAGCACGGCCTGGCGCTCTCGCTCCCCGCGATCTCACGGAAGACGATGTCGTAGGTGCCAGGCACCGGCTCGCCGTTGAGCAGGATGTGAGGCTGATAGACGCCGGGCAGCGTCACATTGCCCCGCTCGAAGCGGGACAGGTCGATCGCACCACCGGTGGAGTGGATGAAGTCGGGATTGAACGCGGCCTGCGGCGCACCCGGATCGAGGGCGGCCGCGTCCGCCGAGGCGCAACCGGCCAGCGCGAAGGCGACAGCAAGCGGCCGCCGGGGCAGCCGTGGGCGACGGACAGCGGTGATCATCGTGCGTCGATCGTCGTGCTGTGCGGCACGAAGCCGCCATAGTCGTTGATGCTCTGGTAACGCACGTCGACACGAGGCGCTTTCAGCGGCTTCGGCAGCGGCGGCGAAAGCGACGCGTGCGGGGCGATCGACAAGGGCTCGGCTTCGATGGTCTCGCCCTCGGAAACGAGGCGAAGCTCGTTGAGGCTGACGTGATAGTCACTGTGGTTGGTGACCGACAACACCCCGTCGCGCGACAAGCCCCACGACAGGTCTTCCGCGGCCGCGGCGGCCGAGCCCTTCAGGCCCTTGGGTCGATAAAACAGTTTGAGGCGGTAACGGAAAGCGAGCTGGATCGTATTGGCGTCGCCGGCGCTCTCGGCCTTGGGTGGCACTTCGAGGACGTTGAGCCAGAACTGCGATTCACGATCGCCCGGCACCGTCCCTTCGGTGAACGAGATACGGAGGGTTTGCGATTTGCCCGACTCGACGCGCGAGATCGGCGGAGTCAGGTTGAACGGAACGTCGACATGCTCGGGCGTGGAGCGCGCGTCACCATCGTCGATCCATGCCTGGGCAAGCACGGGCAGCGTACCCTTGTTGGTCAGTTTGACGGCGATCTCCCTCTCGCCAGCCTGATAGACATAGCGTGTCGCATTCATGACCACGCCCGCCCCGGCAGGCGCGGGGGCAAGCAGCAGCAGCGCGGCAAGCACACACGCTGGCAGGCCGGGATTCCATTTCATTGCGTGCATCCGGAGTCGTTCCTTCACGTAAACAGTGCGACCGCCGGCCAGGCCGGCGGTCGACTTCCTTCCTTAGTTCTCGAAGCGGACGGTGTAGGTCACCGAGCTGTTGGCGTCACCCGCCGTGATGTTTCCCGTGCGCTGGTACGAAGCCGAATAGGCCAGCAGGGCCTGGTTGCCGACGACGACTTCCTTGACGCTATCCTGCTTGTCGTTCCAGATGTCGATCGGCTGACCGTTCTTGTCGAACAGACGAATCTGCACACCCGAGGCGGCGCCGACGGTCTTCAGCGCGCCCGTGGCCGGATCCACCGTCGAGCCGGTGTCGTAGCTTGCCCACACCTTCGTCCCATCCGCGCAGGTGGTTTCGCCGGCTTTACCGATGTAGATGCGGTAGCCCGTGTTACCCGAGGTATCGCCGACGTTGGCGAAGTCGGCCGCGTTGACCGCACCGATGTTGACGGTGAAGTCCGGGCCATTGCCCGGCGCACCGCCGTCGACCGTGCAGGTGACGTTCGTGATGGAGCCGGTGAACGTGATGGTGCCCGTCGAGGCGAACGCCGACGGAGCGGCGAGACCCGCGATGAGCAGCGCGGAAGTGATTGCTTTGAGGTTCATCCAATTAACCCTTTTCAGATCTTGAGAAGCGGTCCCTGCGGGACCGCCGGCCTGGGGAGACACGGGGTCACCCCGCGCATCACGCAGCCGAGCTCGACTACGCGAGCGCTCTGAGAAGTCTGTCGGATATCTCCGACATGGCATATGGAATAAAACTCAAAAATCCGTTTTTTTTCGGATCTATCGTACGCCGGCGGTCGGGAATGGGCACGATTCTCATGACACGACATCTCACGACGTGCTAGGCGAACGACGCCATGTAGGAGCGCGCCCTGCGCGCGAAAAGCCAACGAAGCGCAGACGTGGTACACCTTCACCGCTCCGTTGGCTTTTCGCACGCAAGGCGCGCTCCTACCGGATGACGTTGTTTATTGACCGATCTTGCGCAACGGCTTGCCGCTCATCAGGTTGCGTTCGATCTCCTCGAGGGTGACGCCCTTGGTCTCCGGCACCAGGAAGAAGGTGACGAAAATGAAGAGCGCATTGAGCGCCGCGTACAGCCAGAAGGTCTGGGCGTTGCCGATACCGCTGAGCAGGCTCAGGAACGTGGCACCGACGATCATGTTGGTGACCCAGTTGGTGAACGTCGACGCGGCGATACCGAAGTCACGTCCCTTCAGGGGCTGGACTTCCGAACACAGCGTCCAGATCAGCGGGCCGGCGGACATCGCGAAGCCGACGATGAAGACCAGAAGCATGCCCACGGTGAAGAACTGCTCGCCGCGCGAGTTGATGCCCAGACCCATCATGGTTCCCACCACGCCCAGGCCCACGGCCATGATGGTGAAGCCGGCATACAGGATGGGCTTGCGGCCCAGCCGGTCGACGAAGGCGAAGGCGATCAGCGTAGCGAGGACATTGGTCAGACCGACCGCCGCGGTGAACCACATCTGCGCGTGCGTGTCGTAACCCATGTCCTTGAAGATGCGCGGCGCGTAGTACATCACCACGTTCATACCGGTGAACTGCTGGACCGCCTGCAGGAGCACGCCCAGGCCGACGGAGCGACGGAAATTGGCGTTCTCCTTGAACATGCTCCAGCCGTGCTGCTTCGTCTTGAGCTGCTCGTCGATCGCCGCGATTTCCTTTTTGACCACCGCCTCATCGCCGCGAAGTTTCGCGAGGACGATCTGCGCGTCCTCACGGCGACCGCGCATCAGCAACCAGCGCGGGCTGTCCGGCAGGAAGAACAGGCCGATGAGAAAGAGCACGCCAGGCGCGGCGATGATGCCGAGCATCCAGCGCCAGTTACCGCTGGCGCTGAAGGCCGTGTCGGAAAGGAAGGCCAGCAGGATGCCCGTGGTGATCATCAGCTGGTAGGTGGAGATCATCGCGCCGCGAATCTTTTCCGGCGCCACTTCCGCGAGATAGAGCGGCGCGGTGAAGGTGGCGACACCGATCGCGACGCCCAGGACCAGGCGAGCCACGATCAGGATCGCGGGCGACCATGCGACGGCGCAGAAGAGCGACCCGGCGATGAAAACGATGCCCGCGAAGATCAGCGAGCGCTTGCGCCCCAGGGATGCCGACATCCAGCCGGCACCCAGCGCGCCGATCGCCGCGCCAGCCATCATGGAGCTGACGATCCACTCGATCATGTGATCGCTGACCTTGAACTCCGCCTGGATGAACTGCGTGGCGCCGGAGATCACGCCGATGTCGAGGCCGAACATGAGGCCGGCGAGCGCCGCGAGGATACAGGTCGTGACGATCGCCGCCTTGGGATGCGCGGCGGCCACCTCTTGCTGAATGGGGGCGTCCATGGGGTCGTTCCTTCAGGTATGTGAAACCTGAATTGGATGCCTCGACATGTGTTCGACCTGTATGCGTCGCGTCGCCTCCGGGTGAGACGTTATGCCGCGCTTCAGACCCATCCGCCGTCCACGATGAAGTTCTGTCCGGTACACATGCGGCTGTCGTCGGCCGCAAGAAAAAGGGCCGCCCGGGCTAGATCCTCGGGCATCAGGTGGCCCGGCAGACATTGCACGCGGCGAATCTCCTCCTCCCCCTCTTCGTCGAGCCACATCTCGCGCTGCTTGTCCGTGATGACCCAGCCGGGCACCAGACAGTTGATCCGAATACGGTCGCGACCAAGTTCCCGGGCCATGCCATAGACAAAACCTTCGATGGCCGCCTTGGCGGTCGCGTACATGGGGTAGCCGGCGTTCTTCTTCATCCAGCCGGTCGACCCGAGGCAGATCACCGAGCCACCGCCCAGACTACGCATATCCGGCAAGATCGCCTGCGTGGCGAAGTACTGGTGGCGCAGGTTCGTGGCCATGCTGCGGTCGAATTCCTCGGGTGTGGTGTCCGCGATGTCATGGCGCACGTCGTTTGCCGCGTTGTTGACCAGCACGCCGACCGGACCGAGGTCCGCGCGGACCGTGGCGATCGCTCGGCGGAGCGCCTCGACGTCCGACAGGTCGCAACGCAGGAAACGGGGCCGGTGGCGCGCACCGCCGAGTCGCTCCGCGAGCGCTTCGCCAGCATCGGCCGCCACGTCGAGGAAGGCGGTTTTCGCACCCTGGGTCGCAAAGTGCTCGACGAACGAGGCACCGATGCCGCTGGCACCTCCGGTAATGACGACGGTACGATCGACGAGGCTGGGATACGTAGCGAACGAGGTCATGCGCTGGCTCCATGGGCGAAAATCGATCCGCCGCTATACCAGAGTTCACGCCGATGTCGTGTATGTCTTTGCTCACGCAACAAAACGCCACTCAAACGCGGTGTTTTCGCCAAGCGAGTCGGGGCATCGCCTGTGGTAGTTTCAAACAGTTGAATGAACTACGTACGTGGCTGCCTTGAACGACCGCATTCCTCCCGATTCGCCCGATGATCCCACCGTCACGACGCGCGACGCCGCGGAGCTGCTTGGCATTTCCGTGAGCACCGCTCAGAAGTGGATCGAAGGGGGCGCACTGACCTCGTGGAAGACCCCCGGCGGTCATCGGCGCATGCGGCGCAGCGCCGTGCTGGCCCTGCTCGAAGAGCGCATGGCGCCTCCGGGAGAGTCACCGTCGACCCTGCCGGAAGAGCTCCGCCCGGCGCGTCATCCCGATTATCCGGTCCCCGCGGACGAGGCACGACGTCTGCGCTCGGTCGCGCGCAGCGGGTTGCTCGACACCGCGCAGGATCCGGTCTTCGACCGCATCACCTGGCTGGCCTGCCAGATGACCGGTGCGCCCACGGCCGCGATTGCCCTGCTTACCTCGCGGCGCCAGTGGTTCAAGTCCCGGCAGGGTCTCGCCCCGGAAGAGACGCCCCGCGGCTGGGCGATCTGTAGTCATGCGATCCTGGGCGAGGACATCCTGGTGATCGAGGACGCCCGTAGCGACGAGCGTTTCCAGCGCAACCCGCTGGTCACGGGCGATCCGCATATCCGCTTTTACGCCGGTCATCCGCTGCACGGGCCGGATGGCCAGGTGCTGGGCACCCTGTGTGTCTTCGGCGACGTACCCCGTGGCCTCAGCGAGCTCGAAGCCAACGGCCTTCGTGCACTGGCCGCCATCGCGGAAGATGAAATCCGCCTGCACATGATCGAGCACGGCAGGCGCTGGCATCAGCCCCCGGGCGACACCCAGGGGTCGTAACCGCCGACGTACGAGAGATGACCTTCGGCGGCGTGGGCTGACCAGGCCGCGCCTTGGTTCACGCCAGTTCGGCCACCGCGCGACGGACGTTGTCGATACCGCCCGCCTGCTGGGTCGTCGCCACCGCCACATCGGAGACGCGCTCGAGCAAGGTCCCGACGTTGCTGAGGATGTCGCGCATCGCCGCACCGGCCTCCCCGCTGCGCTCGCTGCCTTCGCGGACGCGCTCGAGCGTCCCGTCGATGAGCGCACGAATGTCGCGGGCCGACTCGGCGCTCTGCTGGGAAAGCATGCGTACTTCGTTGGCCACGACCGCGAAGCCACGGCCGTGGACCCCTGAGCGCGCCGCTTCGATGGATGCGTTGAGCGCCAGAATGTTGGTCTGGAAGGCGATGGAATCGATCATCGCGACGATGTCGGAGATGTCACGTGCGCCACTCTGAATCGCGGACATGGTGGAGATCACGGCGTCGACCATCGCTCCCCCGTCGAGCGCCGAGCGGCTGGCCGCATTGGCCAGGGTATTGGTGACCCGGGCTTGCTCCGCGATCGCCGGCACGGTGTCGGCAAGTTCGGAGAGCGACGCGTGCAGGGTGCGCGCGGCACGCGTCTGCGCCGTGACGTCGGTGGCGTACTTGACCACCTTGAACGGGCGGCCCGCCATGTCGAAGATCGGGTTGTAGCTGCCCTGGATCCACACTTCGCGACCGCGCCGGTCGACCCGGCGATATAACCCCGAGTCGTACTCGCCGCGCCCCAGCTTCTGCCAGAAAGCGCAGTACTCGCGACCTTCTCGGTCGGCCTCGTCGACGAACATGCGGTGGTGCCTGCCGATGACGTCGGCACGCTCGTAGCCCATGGTGGCGAGGAAATTATCGTTCGCCTCGAGGATGATGCCGTCCAGGGAGAAGCTGATCACCGCCTGCGCCTTGTCGATGGCTGCCAGCCGGCCTTCCATGTCGGCGGCACGCAGGCGTTGCTCGGTGACATCGGTGGCGAACTTGACGACTTTTACCGGTCGGCCGAAGGCGTTGAGTACCGGGTTGTAGCTCGCCTGGATCCAGACCTCCCGACCGTCCTTGCCGCGACGTCGGTAAAGGCCCATGTCGGGCTCGCCGCCGCCGAGGCGCTTCCAGAACGCGGCGTATTCCGGTGAGGCGGCGTCTTCCGGGTCCACGAAGATGCGGTGGTGGCGACCCACGATCTCCGTGGCCTGGGCGTACCCCATGGCGTCCAGAAAGTTGCGGTTCGCCTTGAGAATGGTGCCATCCAGGGCGAACTCGATAACCGCCTGAGTCCGGTCGAGCGCCTCCAGCTTGGCATGCGCGCACGCATCCGTTTTCACGAACATCCGGCGAACGCCGGAAAACATTCCGATGGCCATGATGACGGTTCTCCCCTGTTGAGCTTCAGACCGTCGTTATCGACGATCCGGGGGGTGCCCTGAACGCCCGCTGCCGGAAACGCGCAGCGATTCGCCGAGGCCGCCTATTCCACGGCGCCGATGCCCAGCTCGCGGGCGTCCGTACGACCCCGGTCGTCGACCACGCGGACAAGGAATCGCCCGGTGCGATCGGGGGCCCACATCAGACTCTGGCCGCTCGGGACGCTGCCCAGGTAGGCGTCGTCGACGAACCAGTACAGCATGCGCGACGCGCCGTCCGCCGTCGCGGTGAACGCCACGCGCTCCGTACCCAGGCGGGAGACCCGGATCTGGTAGGTGCTGCCCTTCAGGGGCGAGGTGATTCTGGGCGGATCGCCAACCAGCTGGCCGCCGCCCTGGCAGTCCGGCAGCGCGGGCGGTGTCCGCCGCGCCAGACCCGCCTGGGCGAAGACGCGAGCCAGATCCGACGGCCAGTACTCATACACCTCGGTGTGCGTGCTTTGCGGGTCGTACGGCGGACACGCCGGCTGTCCCGTCGCCGTGTCGATGACCACCGGACGGTGCACGGTACTCACGCGGATCGGCGACTTGCCGGGAATGAACCAGGTGCTGCCCACCTGTGGGCACCAGGCGTTGGGCAGGTCGCCGCTGGCCAGGCAGATCGGCACGCGGCGCAGGTTCGGCGGGTTGCGTCGGACGGGTTCGGCGAGGCGTGGCCGTTCCGCGCGCAGGGCATCGGCGATGCGGAAGAACAGCGGTGCCGCGGCGTCCACACCGACGAAGGCCGGATTGCCCGCCCCGTCGAAATTGCCGATCCAGACGACCAGCACGTAGGGCCCGAAGCTGCCCGCGGTCCATGCGTCGCGGAAGCTCCACGACGTACCGGTCTTCCAGTAGATGGGCAGACGCGAGGGTTGCGCGGCGACCGCGTCGTCAGGACGCGGGTTCTGTCGCAGCATGTCCATGACCATGAAGCTGGCCTCTTCGCTCAGCACACGTGAGCCTTGCGTACGTGGCTGGGTGGCGAGCGTACGCAGTGGCCGCAGTTCGCCGCGGTTGGCCAGCATGGCGTAGAGACCGCCCAGTTCCTGCATGGTGACTTCACCGCCACCGAGGACCAGAGCGAGGCCGTAACGTTTCTCGCTGGCCATGCGCGAGATGCCGGCATCGTGCAGAAACTGATAGAGGTTGGGGCTGGCCAGCTTCGCGGCGATCTGCACGGCGGGAATGTTGCGGCTTCGGATCAGCGCCTGGGTGGCGGTCACCGGGCCCAGAAAGCGACCGTCGAAGTTCTCCGGTGTATAGGGGCCGAACGCGGACGGCACGTCGCGTAGCACCGTTTCCGGATGCAGCAGGCCCTGATCGAAACCCAGTGCATAGATGAAAGGCTTCAGGGTGGATCCGGGCGAGCGTTTTGCCTGCGTGCCGTTGACCTGGCCCTGGATGGACGAATCGAAATAGTCGGCGGAGCCGACCATCGCCTTGATCCCCATGTCGCGCGTGTCGATCAGGATCGCCGCGGCATTTTTTATACCGCGATCGCCACCGTGCTCGACGTACTGGCGAACCTGACGCTCGAGGCTGTGCTGAAGGCCGAGATCCAGCGTGGTGACCACGCGCATGTCGTCGCCACCATCGAGGCGGCGATCGGCGAGTACCTGCTCGACAAAGTGCGGTGCTTCAAACGGCAGCCGGGACAGCGGGCGAAGGCTCAGCGGCAGGGCGAAGAGCGGTCGCGCGGAGACGTCCTTCGGATATTTCGCCACCCAACGCGCGAACAGGCGGTCGCGCGACTGCTTCAGCGCCCTGTCGATCACCGTGGCCCCGCCGACCGTGCCGGGCACACCGCGCGACGGTTCCTGCGGAATGACCGCGAGGGTCAACGCTTCGGGCAAGGTGAGTCGTGCGGGTGGCTTGCCGAAGTACGCGAGACTGGCCGCGCCGACGCCTTCTACGTTGCGGCCGTAAGGCGCGGCATTGAGGTATGCCTCGAGAATGTCGTGTTTGGAGTACTGCAGTTCCAGCTGCGTCGCCCGCGCGGCCTGCACCAGTTTGCCGCCGGGGCTGCGCGTATCCAGATGCCAGATCAGCCGCGCCAGCTGCATGGTGATGGTGGAACCACCCTGGGGGCTGCCGTGACGTACGTAAGTGACCCATGCGCCGCGTGCGAGGCCCCAGGCGCTGACGCCCGGATGCCAGCGGAACCAGCGGTCTTCGTGCAGCAGGACGCCGTCGACGAGTTGCGGCGAGATGTCCTGCAAGGGAACCCAGAGCCGGTAACGGTCGTCGCTGGCGAGGGTGAGCCGGAGCAGCCGGCCGTCGGCGTCGTAGACGGCGGTCGACGAGGGGAGCCAGGCGCGCAGGGGCTCGTGGGGCCAGAGGCGACACGCCACGGGGACGATCGCGATGAGCAGCAACGCCACGAGGGCGTTGTGCCATGGGATCCGGGCGAGGCGCTTGAGAGGGTTCATCAGGACGTGGGAACGACGGGAGGGTGACGGGGCCCGTTATCGCCAGCAGGGCTGGCGACCCGGTCTACCCGTTACCCCCGACAGATCACGGCTTGGCCGTCACGGTGATGCTCCCGCCACCTGGCGCCCGCGCCTGCGTACCCCGGTCATACAGCGACTCGGCGAAGACGGGCGGAATGACGAACTTACCCGCATTTGTCGCCTTGATCCGGTAGACGAACTCCTGCACGTCGGTGCTGGCCATGCCATACACCACCACACGGTCCTCGCGAACGTCCGCGTAGTCGGGCTTCCACGTGGATTCCGGATTGCCGATCGGCGAATGCCATGCCGGGGTGTTGTCGCCTTCGCCGTCACCTTCGCCGTCGTCGCTCGCTTGCTCGTCGGCACCGCCGTTCGCATCGTTATCCGACGTGGCTTCGTCCGACGAGGGCGCATCGGCATCCGCGGCCGGCGCCGTCTGCAACACCGGTTCGAAACCACCTGGCAACAGGTCGACGATAGCGATGTCGTCCACGGCGTCGCTCTTCGTCGCGCGGATACGCACGTGAACGTCGATCTCGTCGCCCGTGGCGACGCTGTCGATCGACTTGCCCTTGGTATCGGTGTACGTACGGGTGATTTCCAGACCGTCCTTGCGCGTTTCGGCCGACGGCTTGCGATCGAAACCGGTCTGCGCCACGCCATACCACGCCGGGGCGTCGGCATCGTTGACCAGACGCAGCCGCTGCGTACCTGCCGCCCAGTGTGCGTCGACCAGCACGCCCTTCGGCGCGCCGACCGGCGTAACGGTGCCATCGGCCGCGACCGAACCGATCGACAGCTTGCTCACATCGCCACCGGTCTCCGTCGCCCATGCATCCAGCGCGAGGATGATCATGCCGGAGGACAGGGTGTTGTAGTGGCCTTGCCCGAGCGGACGCACGAGGTTGTCGATGGTCTCGGGCGGCAGTGCCTTCGCCTGTGCGGGGAAGTGCTTCGCCAGCAGATACAGCACGGTGGCATCGCGAATCGGCGCGTCGTAGTAATCGAAGTACGCGTACGACTCATCCGCCGGCTTGCGACCGAGCAGCTTGCGCGGCTGCGCCATCAGGTCGTTCGCCAGCTTGTCCTGATGCAACAGCTGGTACGACGCCGCGATCCACGCGGCGGCGAGGTCGTTCTTCCAGTCCTTCGGGAAAACGTCCTGCAGACGTCCCTGCACCGAAGCCAGATCGTTGGTCGTGACGTTACCCTGACGGGTCAGCAGGTAAATCGCATAGGCGCGCTGCCGCATCTGCACCAGCGTGTCGCCACTATCGTCGGCGGCAATCTGGCGAAGCGCTTCATCGGCCGAGGCCAGCATGTCGCGCGGCACGGCCACGCCGTGATCGGTCGCTTCGATCATGTAATGCACGGCGTAGTCGGTGGCGAAGGTGTGCGTATCCGGCGTCGCCGTCCACAGGCCGAAACCGCCCTGCCCGTTCTGGCGCGCGCGCAGCACGTCGAACAACGCGGCCACCGGATCGGCGGGAGGCGTATCGTCACCGAGCATGCGAGCTTTCTTCACGTCGCCGAACTCCGGACGGTTGCCGAGGATCAGCGCCGGCATCGCCGCGCTGATGACCTGCTCCGTGCAGTAGTGCGGGAAGTCGACGAGGTACGCGGCAAGGCCACGCGCCAGCACCACCGGCACCGACGAGAACGCCGCGTCGCGCTTGGCGTATTCGTCATGCATGTCGCGCAACGAGGTCACGTCCGCACGGCCGTGGGCATCGACGCGGCCGAAAGCCAGGTCGGTGCGCATCGGCGAGGCGGGACGGACCGAAAGATCCACCGACTGTTTCGCCGACTTGCCGTTCGCGCCCGCGGTGAAGGTGAGATTGCCCGAACCGAGCTTGTTCGTCGCCCGTACGCGGAAGATCGCCACGCCTTCGCGCATCTCGCCGAGGTTCAGCGTCCTGGACGCGTCCCCGACCAGCTGCAGTTGCGGACCGAGCCTGAGGCTCACCGCCACCGGGATTTCTCTTCCGCCGAGTCCGGTCAGGTTGTTGGCGACGCCGACACTGATTTCGGCTTCGTCACCCGGGGCAAGCGTCGTGGGCACGTTCGGCGACAGCACGAAATCACCGCGCACGGTGGTCGCGCCTTCGAACGTACCGATCTTCTCCGGCGACACACTCACCGCCATGACGCGCAGCTTGCCGTTGAAGTAGTCGGGCACCTTGTACGTCAGGTCCTTCGAGCCGTCGACATCGACGATGCCGGACCAGTAGGCCACCGGCTTGTCACGCTTGCGCTTGAACGGGTTGAGCTGGCGGCCGATGGCACCGTCCGCGTCACCGCCGGGCGCCGCCATCGTCATCAGCTTCTGGAAGTCCGGGATGATCAGATCCAGGATCTGCGAGGTCGACACTTCGAGCATGCGCTTGCGGAAGAAGTACTGCAGCGGATCGCCGAGCTTGTAGTGCGCGACCTGCAGGATGCCCTCGTCCACCGCGAAGACCACCGCACGCGTCGGCGTGGTCGAGGTGACGTGGAAGGTCACGGTGTCGCCGGGCTTCACCAGCGACGGCGACTCCACGGCGAGCACGTTGCGACGCGCGTCCATGTTCACCGAGAACGGCACGACACCGAACGACAACGGGCTCATGAAGATCTCGTCGGACGACGAATCGCGCACGTACTGCACGTTGATGTAGCCGTTACCTTCAAAATCCGCCGGCACGGTGATGTGCTGGACGCTGCTGGTGGTGTCGGCATGGAACCAGGCGTGCGCATAGACCTTGTCGCGTTCGATGGTGATCAGGCCGCTACCCGCGTACGGTGCGCGGATCGCGATATCGACCGCCTCACCCGGCGCATAGTCTTTCTTCGACAGCGTGAGCTGCAGCTCGGCGTTGCGCTCGAGCGAGCGCGACACGTTGCCCTCACCGGCGACCGACCAGGCCACACGGTTGACCTCCTTGCCCTGCGCGTCCTTCACCACCAGGGCGAAGTTGCCCGGCTTGTCCGTGGGCAACCCCACGTCGAGGCCGGCGGCGGGAATCGTCAGCGGGGTTTCGGAGACCACCGTCTCGCGTGCCTTCGACTCATACTTGAAGACACCTGAGTCCTGCCTGGTCAGCACGGAAACGAAGCGCGTTTCGACGATGTCCTGCTTGAGGCCGTTGAGGTCGATGCGCTTCGCCGACGGATCGATGGCGACGAGGTTGACCGTGCGCTTCGCGTCGCGGCTCACGTAGTCGAGGTTATCGACCGCCTTGTAGCCGACCAGCCAGTCGTTCGACGAAACCATGCCCTGGGTCGCGGCGGCTACGCTGCGGCCACCCTCGGCTTCATACGCCTTGGCGAGGAAGTAGAGCTGGTAGGTCGCGTCGGCATACTTCGACAGGTCCAGCGCGAACTCCGCATGACCCTTGTCGTCGGTCTTCGCATCGGCGAGCTTTTCTTCGAAGCCTTCCTTCGCACGACGGATGTCGTAGAAGTGATAGTCCTTGTAGCTCGGGAATGACGGATACGCGGGGCGCAACGTCAGCGACCCTTCGACGCGGCGGTCCGCCGCAGGGGTGCCGAACAGGTTCTGCACGTCGACCAGTGCCTTCAGCTGCGCGGGCTTCACCCAGCCTTCGGTCACGGCGGTCGACAATCTGGCCGCGACCTTCATGCGGTCCGGCTGAAACTCCTTGACCTGCACGGTCGTGCTGCCGATCTGCGAGTACGGCTTGCCGTCCTTGGCGATGTACAGGTTCACCGTCCAGTTGCCGGTGGGCGACGTCTCGGACGTGGTGTGGTCGAGCTCGGCGAAACCGGCGGCGTCCATGGACACGGTCTGCTGGCGCACGGTGGTGCCGCGCGGGTCGACCACCTCGGCGATCAGGGGCATACCCGCCACGCTGCGCGTCCAGCTGTTGGCGCGCACGATCATGCCGATATGAAACAGGTCGCCCGGACGGTAGATGCCGCGATCCGAGAACAGGTAGCCCGAGAGCTGGCCCTGGCTATGCGCGTTGGGCTCACCGCCGATGTCGAAGCGCGAGAAGTCCAGCGTACGGTCGTACGAGGTCACGGGCAGGAACGACAGATCCTCGCCCTGGCGCACGACGTACATCGCCGGCGCTTTTTCCTGGGTGAAGCCCTTCAGGCTGGCGAAGTGAGCCAGGCCATCGGCGCCCGTGGTCTGCGTGAACAGCGTGCTGCCGTTTTTGGCGATCACGGCGACCGAGGCGCCACTTACCGGCGAGCCATTGCGGATGGACTGCACGAAGACGTCCTGGCTTCCGTCCATCGACTTCTTGGCGATGACGCCGAGGTCGGTGATGACGACCAGGCGCTCGTCCTTCGGCCAGTCGTAAGGTGCATGAACGCTATCGTCATCGTCCTTCGCCGCTTCGGCCGCGGCGGCGTCCGCATCGGCGCCCGCGTCGCGGGCCGCGGCTTCGCGGGCTGCCTTGACGCGCCGGTCGCGTGCTTCCTTCTCGGCGTTCTCGTCATAGCCGGACAGTTTGAGCAGGAACACGCCCTTCTTGCCGGACGCGAGGTACTGGCCAAGATCGAAGCCTTCGTAATGCGCCTTGCCCGGGCCTTCGTCCGGGAACGAAACCTTCTTTACGAAGCGGTCGACGATGTGGTCCGAGGTGAAGCCGTACATTTCCGGCTTCGCGTAGCTACCCTCGTTGAGCGAGACCAGATGCTGCAGCTGGTCCGGCAGCACGCGGCCGATCTCCACCCGCATGCCGGGGATATTGCGCGAGACCACGGAGATCCGCTTGTCACCGCTGAGCGACAGCAGTGAGCCGTCGGCCATGAAGCGGAGCAGGCGCGGGTAGTCGGGCACCGTGAGCAGCTCGGCGCGCGACTTCGCCATGATGTAGCCGCCGAACGAGGTCAGGCCCTTGTCCACACGGACATAGATCTGCTGGCCCGGCTGGGCGTGGTATTTGAAGCTCTGCGTGGCCGACCAGTCGTTTTCGGTCGGCACCACGTCGGGCTTGATCGCCGTGAACGAGCGCAGGTCGCTCTCGCCGATGGTGGAAACGCCGTAGCCCTTATCGCTGCGGGGCACCACCCAGACGTGCAGCCGCTTCGCCAGTTCGGTATCGCTGACCGGGCCGCCGAAGTTCATGACCACGACCTGCTCCGGCTCGAAGCGGGCGTTGTCCACGAGCGTGGCCGAGATCTCGTCGACCTTCAGGCTATACAGGCCGGGTACGCGCACCGCGGTTTCCAGCGCCTTCTCCGTGCCGTCGCCGCCACGGCTGCTCACCGCGCCATCGTCCAGTCTGAGGCCGACCGAACCGTCGTCGCGCGGCAGCTGCAGGGGCTGCGAGTGGACGAACGCGTTGAGGCGACGATCGTCATAGGTGACGGAGAACTTCAGCTCGCTGCCGCGCTTTTCGTTCCCGTTGCGCAGGTCGAGCTTCAGGCGCTTCTCGAGCTGCGCCGCATCGACCGGGTAATTGAAGCCCAGCTGGACGATGGTCTTTTTCTTGGTCGGATCCTGCGGGTCCTGGTAGAACTCGCCATTGACGACGCGCGCGGTGAAGGGGGCGGTCGACACGGTGAAGTGGTCGTCGGCCAGCACCGCCTGCGGCGCGAACACCTTCGCCTTGTCGAAACTGACCTCGATCTTCCGGCCCACCGGCCAGTCCGCGGACGGCACGAAGGTGAGTACGCGATCGCTCTCCCACTTCCACTGGCCGGGCAGTTTCGGATCCATGGCGATGCCGTCGGTCACCGGCTTGCCGAGCGACTCGATCTTCGCTGCCGACCCCGAGAAGGTCACCGTGAGCGGATGGATCGTCACCGGGACATGCTCGTAGTCGCTGATGTCGGGCGCGGGGGCTTCAAACGTGATGCGGTTGGGCTCGACCGGCTTCGGTCGGTTTTCCCACCAGTGCCAGCCGAACCAGCCGGCGGCGGCGATCAGGATCGCACCGGCGACCGTGGCCGTGAACTTCAGGGGATGGCTGCGGGCGACGCGGCCGGTCGCGGGGACCCAGGCGGGTGCCGACCAGGCCATGTTGCCGAAGACAGGCCGCAGCACGCGACCGAGCAACCAACCCAGTCCGCGCAGCAGGCGTACGGGCAGCATCAGGATGAAACGAAGCAGATCCATGTTTCCCTTCCGATCCATTCAAAAGTTGACGAGCACGTCCGTCCGCCGCACAAGCGGCGAACCAGCGGTCGTTCGTGATCCCCAGTGACATGCTGCACGCGATCGATGTCACGGCGGCGACGGGATTCTGGCATACCCGCGCCCCTCTTCGGGCTTTTTCGGGCGCGCTGGCAATAGGAAAATTCTGAAAAATCGGCCGCATGCGCCACCCCGTGACTGATGTCACGGGCGTGGGTTGTCGTCGTGTCGCCGTCGGGGAACTTACGTTATGGTGCGGGCGCCCGCTTACCGACCAGCGGGCGGCGCGACGGGCAAGGATGTCGGCCGGGCTGACATGAATTATCCGCACCGGGGGAAGCAGGGCGACGTGCGGACAGAGACGGTGAACACCATGAGCGATCACGCCACCCTTCCCATCGACCGCGCCGTCGCCGCGGGCGAACGGGAGTTCCGCGAACTGGCGGACTTCGCGCCGGTGATGATCTGGCGTACCGGCACCGATCGCCAGGGCGACTGGTTCAACAAACCGTGGCTGGCCTTCACCGGCCGGTCGTTGGCCCAGGAAGTCGGCGAAGGCTGGGCCGACGGCATCCATCCGGATGACCTCGACCGGTGTTCGTCGGTGTTTTTCCACGCGTTCGACGCACGAGAGCCCTACTCGCTGGAGTACCGGCTGCGCCGACACGATGGCGTCTATCGATGGATCGTCGAAACCGGCACCCCGTTCGAGCGGGGTGGCGCGTTTGCGGGCTACTGGGGCAGTTGCACCGACATCACCGATCATCGGGTGGCGCAGCGCAGCCAGCGGGTGCTGATCAACGAGCTCAGCCATCGCCTCAAGAACACGCTGGCGGTCGTCCAGGCGATGGCGGAGCAGACCTTTCGCGAAGGGCGACCGATGGATGCCGCGGTGACGTGTTTCGGTGGCCGCCTGCGCGCGCTCGCCGCCGCACAGGACAGGCTGATCGCCACGGCATGGGAGGATGTGCCGTTGAGCGACGTGGTCGAGGCCACCGTCCTGCCCTTCGACTGCGGCGGAGCACGCATTCGCCGGGAGGGCCCGCCACTGATTCTCAGCGCCGAGACCGCGGCCAGCCTGACCATGGCGCTGCATGAGTTGCTGACCAATGCGGTCAAGTATGGCGCGCTGTCCAATGACAGCGGCACCGTCACGATCACCTGGTCTTGCGGCGATCCCACCTGTGGCAGGTTCCGGCTGGAATGGAAGGAACAGGGTGGCCCGACCGTGTCCACTCCGCTGGAGCGCGGCTTCGGCACACGTTTCATCGAGCGAGGTGTCGGGTGCCGGCAGGGCGGTGGTTCGAGTCTGCTTTTCGAACCCGACGGCGTGCGCTGGATCCTGGAAACCGAACTTCCGGCGACGTCTGCCCATCGCACCCAGGTCGCCTGATTCCCGGCGACCTTGTGCCGGGCCGATAGCTGCCATCGCGGTTTTCGCGTTCCCGGCCACTGGCGCAAAATGGCGGCAGATGTTTTTTCCTCAGGCCTATCGATGGCACGGGAGAACGACAATGCGATTCCTAGTGAATGAACGCCTGCGCGCCGAGATCGACGCCCGCCGCTGAACCCTCCCGCTATCCGCGAAGGACGACGACCATGAAGATCCAGCCCTACCTGCACTTCAACGGGAACTGCGAAGAAGCCTTCGTTTTCTATGAAAAGGCGCTTGGCGGCAAGATCCTGATGACCAGCCGATTCAAGGATCTGCCGGAAGGTGGCGCGGGACCCGAACCGGGCGCGGCCGAAGCCATGCGCGCCGTCGGCGAGAAAATCATGCACACGCGTCTGCAGGTGGGTGAGCAGTTGCTGATGGGATCGGACTGCCATCCTCTGCATCCATACCACGGCATCCACGGGTGTTCGGTGGCGATATCCGTTCCCGATTTCGCCACGGGCCAGAAGGTGTTCGACGCCCTGTCTGACGGCGCCAACGTGGACATGCCCTTCGGGCCGGCCTTCTGGGGCGACGGCTTCGGCATGTTGACCGACAAGTTCGGCGTGCCCTGGATGGTCAACGCTGGTGAGAAGTCCCCGGACTGAGGCCATCATTGCGCGTCATGCGCGCGCTGTGCATGCCGAGGCATGCACACCCTCGAACTGAAACCTTGGCCGCGGTTGTAGGAGCGAGCCTGCTCGCGACACGGGGTTACCTCAGCCCCCAAAATCAGTCGCATTTTTCAGAATTGTCCTAGAGCCAGGGCGTACCACCGGACGCTATGGTCCGTCTCCCATGTCGCAGGAGGCGCATCGCATGTCCCCGCTCGCTCATACGCCACGCACACCCGCTGAAGGGTCAAAGACGCCCAGCGCACAGCCAGCCGCCGAGCGCTGGAGCTACCCGTTCGCGTTGCTCGACAAGAATGCCCCGAACGACATGCGACGCCATTTCGACGCACTTTCCGCCATGCCGGTCGGCTTCTTTCCCCTGGCCACCTCCGGCATGCCCAACGGCAGCATCTTCTTCGGCAAGGAATGCACCGACCTGGCCATCGACGACGGCTTCCATTGCCTGGCCGATGGCGAGGTCGTCGCCTACCAGCTCGACAGCAAGCGGCACATCCTGCACTACGAGGACGACACCAAGCTTCGCTACTCGCTCGGCTTCGTGTTGGTACGCCACCGTCTGGTCTTGCCACCGGTCCCGCCGCCCGCATCGGCCGAGACATCGACAGCCGCGTCCGCACCTCAGCCCAAAGCGCCGGACGAGTCAGCCGACGGCATCCACATCTACAGCCTGTATTCGTATAACCGCCCGCTGGTGGGCTATCGGCGCGATAAAGACGGTTTCCTGATCGACGCGCTGCCCTTCTGGCAAGGCCCGCGCAAATACCGGGTCGGCGCACGCGCCAAAGACCGACAGATCGTGCCGATCGACCCGCTTGCCGAGGCGCTCGCGCAACGGGCGATGGCGTTGTCGTTCGGCGCCGTCGTGCCCGTCCCGGATCCCGGCCTGGCCCCCGAGCCAGGGCCCGACCTCGCCACCGGCCTTCGGGTGCGCGCGCAGGGCAAAAGCGGCGCGACGATCATCGGCCTCCTGCCGCGCGGTTGCATCCTCACCGTGCAGGGCAACGCAACCCACGGCTGGGCCCGGATCGCCTCGATCGAGCGCGGCGAGCCCCTGGCGTACGCCGCCGGCCTGCCGGTCAGCCCGGAGGTCGCCACCGGCTGGGTCTATCTCGACGAACTGGATCACAGCCCAAGCCCCAGTCCGATGGACAGCGTGGTGGTGCTGGACGAGCCCTACCGGGTCAAGGCCGGAGAACGGCTCGGCTTCCTTGGCGAAAACCCGGGCAAGGACCTGGCCCAGCCGCCCAGCGGGGTCCAGCCCGACCGGCCCCGCGTCGCGATCGAGGTCTTCGCTGGCGATGATTTCCCCGCCTACCTTAAGGAAGCCCGCCGACGGGCGGCGGCTTTACCGGACAGCGAAAAGCCGATCCTCGTCATCGAGCGCGGCGCCCGGCTGTGCAAGCTCGCCCGTATGCCCGACTGCAGCCTCATGCCGGAGGCGCGCATCCTCCCGGAACCCGGCAAGCCATGCAGCGGACGGTTCGTCTCCGGCCGCGCCTATCGCACCGAGACCCGGTCGGCGAAGTCGCCGTTGCAGCCCGGCGAACAGGCCGGGGACTACGTCGATCCCGCCAAAGGCGAGCGCATCGACGCCACCGCCTATCACCAGCTGAAAGCCTCCCGACGCATCCGCTTCCAGCAGCGTGACATCTTCGTACCCCTCGGCGAGACCGTGTACTGGACGTTGCGTAAGCCGACCCCGAACGCCTGTATCGCCATTTGGACGAGCCCGCCGTTCGAGGTCGACGCGGCGCAAGCGGTCGTCGGCTTCGCGTCATCGATGTCCGTGCCGAACTGGATGCCCTGGGCGAGGATCAGCACTTCGCCGACAGCGACGGGACGATCTGGTGGCGGGTCGCGGTGGGCGGCGAGAACAATGAGCCGCTCGTTGGCTGGGTCTGCAACCGGAACCATGCCGGCACCCGCTGGGAAAGTCCGCACGCCTGGCCCGGCTTTCAGCTCGCCAATGGCTCGATGTTCGAGCCGATGGAAGCGTTACAGCGCATCGTCTGCATCAACGGCATGGTCCATCCCTCGCACGAGGAAAGTTTTCAGCCTGTCGCCACCGCGCTGGGCGCCAGCGATCTGGTGGTCAAGCTCGAACAAGCCATCGATCACTCTGGCACGCTCGATGGCAAGGTCACGGCGGATGACATCGCGCATGCACGGAAAACGCACTGGCTGGCGCGACCGCTGAGCCGGTTGATTGTCCGTCTGCATAGCCAGTGGAGTCATGACATCGAACGGTGGGAGAAGCTCACCTCGATCGCGACCAGCGACTGGCAGGCGGAAATGAAACGGCAACGGAAACGCGGCTGGTGGAAGAAAGTCGCGACCCATCTGGATGGGTTTCCGTCGGATCCGAATGTGTATTTTATTCATCCGTTCGGGTGGGTGGACAACTTCTTCATCAAGACTAGGCAACACCCCACAATCACCGTGGCCGGGCGACACATCGAAATCCCGTTCCTATGGATTCCCGATTCGTCACGCCTAACTTATGCGAACTATGAAAGCGCCGCTGAGAGCCTTCAATGTGAGCCTGAAGCTCTGGTCGCGATAGCAAAGACGGAATCCAAGAAAGTTGGCGCCTACTTCGTACCGGGCGACGTTCATCCCGACGGCGACGACCCCGTTCCTTCAATTCTTTTTGAAAGGCACATCTTCCATTCTTGCTCGAATGGAGCATACGACACACAAAGCGACATCAGCAGTCCTCACCCATACAGCAACGACGACATTCCCTACGGTCCATTTTCATCGCAATATGCAAAGTTGCTCAAGGCATACGAGCTCCATCCTGACGCCGCATTGAAGGCTGCGTCATGGGGAAAATTCCAGATATTGGGGAAGAATTTCGGTGCGTGTGGATTCGCAACTGTTACCGAATTTGTGTGCGCGCAATCCGAGAACGAGCTCAGTCAGCTCAAGTCGCTTGTCGCATTCATCCTTAACGATCAAAGACTTCAAAAATCACTACGCAGAAAGGACTGGAAGGAGTTCGCACTTGCTTACAACGGCAGAAATCAAGCGAAGAGTCATTACGATGAGAGGATGGCTTCAAATTATCAAGAAGAAAAGGCGCGAAGGACGGGTGATGGTTCTTTGTAGCGTCCTGAGTTTTCCTTTGACGGCTGCGTCCAATAGCGCATCACTCTGTAAGAGTGACGAATCGATCGCATTCTCATGCAAGCTGAGCAATGAGAAATTTGTCTCATTATGCCGGAGGCACGAAGCAGTTGATAAACTGACGTATCGGTTCGGGCGGAACGGCAAATCCGAGATGGAATTTACCGATTCCGTCGGGCGATCAAGTAACTTCAGATACGAGCAATACTCCCGCTATCAGCGGGACTACTTTGACGTGTCGTTCACAAGAAAGGCCCACGAATACACTGTTTTTCATGAGTGGAGCGAAGATAGCCCTGAACCGGAAAGCGGGGTGATTGTTCAATTTCCTTCTGAATCACGCAAACCTATGAGAATGACTTGCACCTCGGATGTCGAGGACAGTCATTTTCGGGAAACCACTGATATAGGTTGCTCTGACGATCCACTCTTTGGCTGTATGCAATGACAACAGGCACCTGATTTTGCCGACCCTTAAAAAATTCCAGACCCTTCTGATATTAGTGACGACGATTTTGCCTTCTATCGCGCATAGCAGGTACCGGATCGAACGGTAGTCAACTGGGTCACCGTTGACGCCGAGGACGCTCCGGGGAAGCTATTCACAAGCTGTGTCGACGGCAATTCCGATGCGCACGACTGCACAGTGGAGCTGGCCACCGATTCGAAGCGGGACGTAATCATGCGGCTGGCGATTGCACCTAGCTCGCTTTCATTCACTGAGAACACCTACGTCGCAAAGTCACCTTGCGGCACTGCGTGTAGCATCGCCTATTACTACCGCGCAGGTAGAGGTCAGTCGGGACCCTACTCCGTCGTCATCTCCGAGGACCTTGAAAACGACCTTGTTCTTGTCGTTCAGGGCAAGAGGGCTTTTGTCCAAAAGCTGTTTGACCATGACGCGCCGACTGAATTCATTTCTTTGCCACAGAATCAAAACGAGGATCTGCTACAGGACATCGAATCGGCAGCGATAAAGAAAGGTGTTGTATCTATGCGCATAAGTCGCGAAGGGGAAATCCCCGTCGACATACAAAAAGCATTGACGGCGCCATGACTGCAACAGTGCGCGTGACTATCAATACACGCCCCCAGTCCTCGAAGCGAACAGTTGGTGGCGGCACCACTTACGCTGGATGGTGCATTCTTTCGTTCAGTGAGGCATCGTTGAAACCATGAAGATCGAACATTTAGACCATCTAGTTCTCACAGTCGCCGACATCGAAGCAACTGTCGACTTCTATACGAGCGTTCTCGGGTTCGATCTCGCGACGTTCGGCGAAGGCCGCAAGGCCCTCGTTTTCGGTATCCAGAAATTCAACCTTCACCAGCGGGGTAAGGAGTTCGAGCCAAAGGCCGCCCTGCCGACGCCCGGTGCGATCGATCTTTGCCTGATATCAAGCACGCCCCTACTGCAAATCGTCGAGGAACTAGCCCAGGCGGGCGTTCTGATAGAGGAGGGCCCTGTTGCGCGAACCGGCGCCATGGGCCCGATCCAGTCGGTGTACATCCGCGACCCCGACCGGAATCTGATCGAGATCTCGAACTACTCCTGATGATCAGTGAGTAATGTCGATCTTCACATCCGTCCCATCCGGCAGATCCTGCATCTGCTGCAGCACCGAACCCGTCAGTTCGAAATGCTCGATCGCCGGCACCGGATTCAGATTCTCGACGGTGTACTCGCCTTCGGCGAAGATCGGCAGCGTGACGTAGGTGTAGCACTCCCCTTCCGCCCGCGTCTTGCCCGCCTCAAGCAGCGCTTCGATCAACGGCGGCAGGAGCCAGTCGTCGGCGATCTCTTCGCGTAGCAGCTGATTGAAGCCGGGCACGCTCTCGGCCACGCGCTCCACTTCCGCAGTGCCCGTATTGAGCCAGAAGATGCCGCCTTCGTCGGCCTCGTAGAACATGTCGCCGAGCGCCGTGAACAGCAGCGGCGTGTAGCCGTCGCCGATGCGCCATGCCCAGGATTCGGCGAGCGCTTTGATCGCTTCCTTGTCCGGGGTGCAGATGAGGTCGTTCCAGGCGAGGGCCATGGGGATGGGCCTTTCAGATCGTTGGGATGCCGCAGTTTACCCTCCCCCGGGCCGATCAGTCCTCCGCACCGGCGATGACGGCTCTGACGAACGCGGCACGGGCCGTGGCCTGGGCGTCATTGGTGGCGACGGGCCATGCGGCCAGCTGGACGATCACCAGCTCGCGCGCCGGATCGACGTAGAGCAGCTGGCCGAAGATGCCAATGCCGGCGAAATCGCCGTTGTCGTAGGTCCACCACTGGTAGCCATACCCGCGGCCGGGAACGCCGATGTCGGCATGCTTGTGCGTGGCATCGGCAAGCCAGCCGTCGGCGAGCACCGGTTTGCCGTCGGCCACGCCGCCATCGAGGAGGAACTGGCCGAGGCGCGCGTAGTCGCCCAGCGTGGCCGACACGCCGGAACCTCCGGCTTCGGTGCCATCGACCCCGTCCTTGAGCCAGATCGCGTCGGCGGCCATGCCGTAGGGCTTCCAGACCTTCTCCGAGAGATACGCCGCCAGCGACGTGCCGGTGGCGCGCTCGACGAGAATGCCGATCAGATCGGTCTCGCCGGTCTTGTAGACCCAGCGTTCGCCCGGCGCGAATTCGCGCGGCAGCTTCGACATGTACGAGACGAGCAGCGGCACGCCGGGCTGACGCGCCCCCTCATACATCTGCGCGACATCCGATGTCGGATCGACATAGTCCTCGTTCCAACGGACGCCGGAGGTCATCGTCAGCAACTGGCGGACGGTGACGTCTCGGTAGGCACCCGCGGCGAGTTTGGGGATGTAGCGCATGACCTTGTCGTCGAGGCTGTGGATCGAGCCGTCACGCAGCGCGGCGCCGACGAGGGTGGACGTGAACGACTTGGCGACCGAGAAGGAAGTCCATCGCGTCGATGGCGTGGCGCCGAGGCCGTAGCGTTCGAGGCGCACCTTGCCGTGCTGAAGCACCATGACGCCAGCCACGCGGTGCTCGGCCATGTAGCTGTCGAGCGTGGTGCCATCGGCGAAGTGCGGCGTCAGCGGCATGCCGGCGGATAACGGGTGAGCGACGCCGTGACGGACGACGTTGCTGGCGTACTGGGTTTCCATCGCGCGGAAGTTCGCTTCGCGCTGCGACTGGTTCCAGAAGAGCACGTCGGTGCGGCGGGCGTGGGGCGTGGCGCAGGCCGTGAGGAGGCTCAGGATGAGCACGAGGCAGAACGCTTTCGCCAGCAGGGCTGGCTCCCGCCATGGCAGGTTCGATGGGCGATGTGTGTTCATCGGGATGTCCTGGTGCGGCGGCGGATTTCGAACGCGCCCAGCGCCAGCGACGCGATGGCGAAGGGTCCGAGGCCGTAGATGACACGATAGGCGAGCAGTGCGGCGAGGACCTGCGCGCGCTGTTCCTGCGGGAACGCCGCGAGGGTCAGCGCTTCGAACGCGCCAATGCCACCGGGGGTGTTGCTGATGATGCCGGCGAGGATGGCGCCGACGTAAATCGGCGCGAAATCGAGAAAGCTGCCGGCGACGTCCGCAGGCAACAGGAAATACATGGCGGCGATCGCGCCGATCATTTCCACGGTGCCGATCGCGACCTGTGCGGCCGCCGAACGCGCCGAAGGCACCGGCGTGGAGAACTTCCAGATCCGCAGTTCATCGTGCTTGCCGGCCAGCCAGCGCAGGAGCAGGACGAACAGGATCACCAGAGCGACGCCGGGCCAGCGCCCCCACCCATGCGCGATCGACGGTTCGAGCAGCAACGCGATCGCCGTGACCGAGGCGAAACCGAGCGCTACCGCGAAGCCGACCAGCCCGACCACGCGGGCCACATCGGGGGCACTCACCCCACGTGTCGACAGCATGCGGTAACGCAGCGCGGTACCCGTAATCGCATGAAAACCCAGCGCGTTGCAGATCGCGTGCGTGGTCGCACCGGAGAAGATCTTCATGCGCATCGAGACCTTGCCTGGCACGACGGTCTCCACGGCGAAGACATCGTAGGCCGTGAGGCAGGACCAGCTGACCAGCGTGGCGCCGATGGACGCAATAACATGCCAGCGCGGAATGCGGTCGATGGCCGCGCGGATGTCCTGCCAGGACATGCGCGCGATATAGCGATGCAGCAGAAAGATCGCCACGCCCACGAAGGCCGCCGCCAGCAGATATTTCGTCGCACGGCTCGCGAGGGCTTTCAGGGTTGGCTGGGCGTGTTTGTCCGTCACCGCATCACTCTGACCGTCGGGCCTCGCCCGAGAAAGGCGGGCATCATCCCACGACGGCGAGCGGCGCGGGGGATAGACTGGGGGACCGATTCCTCTGCGGTGGACGCATGCTTCATTACGACGGCTCTCTCTGGCTGACCGACGGCACCCGCCGCTGGGGCGGCCCCGACCGCATCGAGCTCCTCGCCCAGGTGGGACAGACCGGTTCCATCACGGCGGCGGCGAAGGCGGTGGGCATGAGCTACAAGGGCGCGTGGGATGCCATCGCCGCCATGAACAACCTGGCGGGCGAGGATCTCGTGGTCCGTTCCACGGGCGGCAAGGGCGGCGGCGGGGCGCGGTTGACGGCGCGGGCCGAACGCCTGATCGCCTCGTTCCGTGGCATCGAGACCGAGCACAAGCGATTCGTGGAGCGGCTGGCGTCGCTCGGCGAGGATGCTACCGACGACATTCATCTGCTGAGACGTTTCACGATGCGCACGAGTGCACGCAACCAGCTGGCCGGCACGGTCAGCGCCGTCGCCGAAGGAGTGGTCAACGACCGTATCGATATCGCGCTGGCCGGGGGGACGACCGTCGTCGCCACCGTCACCCGTGAGAGCACCGCCAGTCTCGCGCTCTCGCCTGGACGGCCCGTCGTGGCGCTGGTGAAGGCGAACTGGGTCATGGTGGGCATGCCGGGCGCCGGGCGTCTGTCCGCGGCCAATCAGCTGCCGGGGCGGGTGACGGAGGTCGTTCCCGGTGCGGTGAATACGGAAGTGACGATCGCGCTGGACGGCGGCGGGACGATCGCGGCGATCGTGACGAAGGAGAGCGCTGAGGGAATGGAACTGGCGGAGGGCACAGCCGTGCTGGCGATCTTCGATGCATCGTCGGTGATTGTCGGGGTCACCGACTGACCTTGCCGTCGCGAATTTCGATGGTATGGCCGTCCAGCGCGTCGACATCGGCCGGATCATGGGTGATCACCAGCAGTTGCAGATCGAGACGGGTTTGCAGCGCCAGCAGCTCGCCACGCATGCGGCCGCGCAAGGCGGGATCCAGCGCGGCGAACGGCTCGTCGAGCAGGAGCAGGCGCGGCTCGGAAACCAGCGCGCGCGCCAGTGCGACACGCTGGCGCTGCCCGCCGGAGATGCGTGACGGGTAGCTATCCGCGACCGCCGTGAGTTCGAACGTCTCGAGCCACCGACCGACCCGTTCGCCATGGCGACGCCGCGCCGGGTTCAACCAGCCACGCGACAGTCCGAAACCGACGTTCTGCGCGACCGTCAGGTGAGGAAACAGCGCGTAATCCTGAAACAGATACGCTACGCCGCGTTCGCGCGAGGGAACATCCACCCGCGCCTGCGTGTCGAGCAGTGTCCGACCGTCGACACGCACGTGCCCTGCGTCCGGAGAGATCAGTCCGGCCATCGCGCGCAGCGTCAGACTCTTGCCGGCACCCGAGGGTCCATACAGCACCACGCGACGATGCTCCGACGCGAAGGCGACGTCCAGCTCGAAGCGGCGGTCGTCGGCGTGCAGCGTTTTGCGGACCGCCACGTCGACACTCATGGCCGCGACCGCCGCGTGTGATCCGGCGACAGCCAGCCGGCGAGCAGGAGCGCCACCACGCAGGTCACCGACGTGACGACGACCATGATCGCAGCGGTATCGTCGTGGCCGGCCTGCACGGCCGCATAGATCGCGACGGACAGGGTCTGCGTACGCCCGGGCAGATTGCCCGCGATCATCAACGTCGCGCCGAACTCACCGAGTGCGCGGGCGAAGGCGAGCAGCGCACCCGCGGTAATGCCGCGCGCGGCGAGTGGCAGCGACACGCGAAAGAACACCGCGACCTCGCGCAGACCCAGGACGCGCGCGGCACTTTCCAGCTGGGGATCGACCGCTTCGAAGGCGGCACGTGCCGCCTTCTGCACGAGCGGAAAGGCGACCAGCGTCGAGGCGATGACCGCGCCCTGCCAGGTGAACACGAGTTCGATCCCGTGCCGGTCGAGCCAGCCGCCGAAGGCGCCCTTGCGACCGAGCAGGACCAGCAGGTAGTAGCCGAGGACCGTCGGCGGCAGCACCAGCGGCAAGGTCAGGATCGAATCGACGAGCTCGCGCGCAGGGGAGCGCCAGCGCGACAAGCCGAAAGCCACCGCGACGCCGAGCACGAGGTTGATCGCGGTCGCCCACAAGGCGACCTTGAGCGACAGCGCGAGGGGAATCCAGACGTCGCCCACGCCGGCTCAGGGTGCTTCGAAGCCGAAGCGGGCGAGAATTCCGCGTCCCTCGGCGGATTGCACGAAGGCTTCGAACGACTTCGCCTCGGCCACCTGCTTCGAGGCCGCGACCACGGCGATCGGATAGCTGATCGGCTTCGGGGTCGGCACGGTGGCGGCGACGGTGACCTTGTCTTTCGCGATCGCGGCATCGGTAGCGAAAACGAAACCCGCTTCGACTTCACCGCGGGCGACGTAGTCGAGGCTCTGGCGCACGTTCTGCGCGAGCACGCCCTTCGCTGAAACAGCATCCCAGAGGCCTTGCTGCTCCAGGGCGGCTTTCGTGTAACGGCCGACAGGAACAGAGGCGGGGTCACCATAAGCGACGCGCTTCACCGCCGCGTTTTTCAGATCAGCGGGTGAAGTAACCCTGACCGTCGCGTCCTTAGGCACGATCAGAACCAGACGGTTGGTCGCGAAGTCCTGCCGCGTCGACACGTCGATGGCTTTCGCTTCGACCGCCTTGTCCATCGCGGCCTGGTCGGCCGAGGCGAACACGTCCGCCGGGGCGCCACTGGCGATCTGGCGCAGCAGCACGTCGGACGCCGCGAAGTTGAGGACGACGTGGGTACCGGGGTGTTTCGCTTCGTAGGCCTTGCCGACGGACTGGAAGGCGTCGGTGAGGCTGGAAGCCGCCGAGACGACGAGATCGGCGGCGGAAGCCATGCCGGGACCGATAAAAAGGCACAGCGCGACGAGAGGGCGGAAGCGCATGGCGTCAGTCCGGCAAGGAGAGGTTGGGCAATATAGGAAGGTATATGGCGGGGGGTCAAATGCGCTGGCTGGCGCGAACCGGGGAGCGGGGAGCGGGACCTCCACGGTCACCGCCTCCCGGTCGGGCCATCCCCGCTGCCGATGCGCCTCAGCCCGCCGCCAGCACCACGAAGCTGCGCGGTGGCGCAATCATCTTGCCGCCTTCGGCCACGGTATCCACCGCGAGATCCAGATCGCTCGAGAACGCCACGCTCCAGGCACCCTCGGGCAACGCGAACTCCACCCCGCCATCGAAGGCGTTGATCAGGATCAGCACCGTCTGATCCGCCGCATGCTCTCGCACGCCGGAGGCCTGGCTGCGCCCGTCGAGCAGGATACCGATGGAACGCGCACGCGGATCGTCCCAGTGCTCAGGCTGCATCTCGCCACCGCCGGGGTTGAGCCAGACGATGTCGCGGATGCCCGATTCCTCGTCGTAACGACCGTTGAGAAAGCGACCGCGACGCAGGATCGGATAACGCTCGCGCAAGGCGAGCAATTCACGCACCGACTGGGCCAGGCTGCCCTCGGTCGGATCGTCATTCCAGTCGATCCAGCTCAGCTCGTTGTCCTGACCGTAGACGTTGTTGTTGCCGTTCTGCGTGTTGCCGCGCTCATCGCCGGAGAGCAGCATCGGCGTCCCCTGCGCCAGGAGCAGGGTGGCCAGCAGGTTGCGCGACTGGCGCTGCCGCATGGCGCGGATGCCCATGTCGTCCGTCGGGCCTTCGGCACCGTGATTGAACGAATGGTTGTTGTCCGAGCCGTCGCGATTGTCTTCGCCGTTGGCATCGTTGTGCTTGCCGTTGTAGCTCAGCAGATCGCGCAGCGTGAACCCGTCGTGCGCGGTGATGAAGTTCAGCGACGCGT
The DNA here is from genome assembly GCF_900102405.1 of Dyella sp. 333MFSha. NCBI lineage: Bacteria > Pseudomonadati > Pseudomonadota > Gammaproteobacteria > Lysobacterales > Rhodanobacteraceae > Dyella > Dyella sp. 333MFSha. The sequence continues at coordinate 933,864 of NZ_FNBR01000002.1, forward strand.
ACGGGCGACGTCCACGCTTGTCGAACAGATCGGCGGAGCCCGTGAAACGCCGTGCGAACTCCGGCAACTTGCCTTCCTCACCGATCCAGAACGCGCGCACCGTGTCGCGGAACTTGTCGTTCCACTCCACCCAGCCCGGCGGAAACTCACCCACCTGATAGCCGCCGGGACCACAATCCCACGGCTCGGCGATCAGCTTGGTCTGGTTGAGCACGGGGTCCTGGGTGCAGGCGTCGAGGAAGCCGCCGTTCTCGTCGAATCCGTACGGCTCGCGACCGAGGATGGTGGCGAGGTCGAAACGGAAACCGTCCACGTTCATGTCCGTGGCCCAGTAGCGCAGCGAGTCGGTGACCATCTGCAGCACGCGGGCGTGACTCAGGTTGACCGTATTACCGGTGCCCGTGTCGTTGATGTAATAGCGCTTGTCTTCCGCCAGTCGGTAGTAGCTGGCGTTATCGATGCCCTTGAACGAGAGCGTCGGGCCCATTTCGTTGCCTTCGGCCGTGTGGTTGTAGACCACATCGAGGATGACCTCGAGACCGGCGCGGTGATACGCCGCCACCATGTCCTTGAATTCGCGGGGGTCGCCGCTCGACATGTAGCGCGTCTTCAGCGCGAAGAAGCCGATGGTGTTGTAACCCCAGTAGTTGCGCAGGCCCTGTTCCAGCAGGTGCTGGTCGTCGAGGTAGGCATGCACGGGCAGCAACTCGATCGACGTGACACCCAGCTGGCGCACGTAGTCGATCACCTCTTCCGTCGCCAGGCCGGCGAACGTGCCGCGCTTGTCTTCCGGCACCGACGGGTGCTGCATGGTGTAGCCACGCACGTGCGTTTCCTGGATGACGGTACGGTTCCAGGGAATGTGCGGCTTGCCGTGTTCGATCCACTTGTACGTCGGATCGACGACCATCGCCTTGGGCATGAACGGCGCGCTGTCGCGCTCATCGAAACTGAGGTCGCCGTCGGCGTGGCCCACGGTGTATCCGTAGAGTTCGTCGGCCCAGATCAGCTCACCGACGATGTGCCGGGCATAGGGATCGAGGAGCAGCTTGTTCGGGTTGAAGCGGTGCCCGTTCTCCGGCTCGTAAGGGCCGTGGACGCGGTATCCGTAAAGCTGTCCCGGACCGACGCCCGGCACGTAACCGTGCCAGACCTCATCGGTGTACTCGGGCAGGTCGATGCGGCCCGTTTCGTTACCCGCTTCGTCGTAGAAGCAGACCTCGACCCGCGTGCCATGGGCGGTGAACAGGGCGAAGTTGGTGCCTTTTCCATCCCAGGTCGCTCCGCGCGGAAACGGCGAACCCTCGCGGACGGGGGAGGCGGAGTCGTAACGGCGATCGGGCATGGCGGCGTCCTCGTGGGGGTGGCGCACGATGACCCAGCGCACGACAGGAAAACGTGAGGGCGCCTCCTGGCCGACATACCTCAGCGACACCGCGCCGCAGCGCCTTTACACCCGGACGTGGCATCATCCCTGGACCCGCATCCAGGGTTGATCGAGGGGACGCCGCGTTGCGTCGAACACAGGGACACATGCGTTGGCTGGGATGGATGGCGACGATCGCCGTCTGGCTCACCGTGCTTGCGCCCACCGTGTCCAGGGCGCTGCCCGCGTTCGCCTTTCCCGATCTCGGCGCCTGGTGCGACAGGGAAGCTGTCACGGCGCACCACGGTATGCCGGACCACGGTCACGACATGGGCGGCGATCAGGACGCCGACGACGCCTGCGGCTACTGCGCCCTGTTCGCACAGACGCCTGCCCTCGGCGGCGACTTCTTCGTCGCCCGGTGGCTCCCGCTGGCCGGCTACGTCGACGCGACGCTGCCGGCCCGGCGTGCCGCACCATCGCTGGTCCGCCATCACGCTCCCTCCCGAGGTCCGCCGGTCGCCGCGCACGCCTGATCGTTTCCGATCCCGCCGTACGCCAACGACCCACGGACTATCGCCATGACCCTGCTTCCTCTCGATGGACGCGCGCTCGCGCGCGCCGTCGCCTGCGCCATCGGTGCCTCCGCGCTTGCCGCCCATGCGGCCGACACGCCGGACGCCCCCCAGACCACCAACCTTCGCGAAGTGCGCGTTTCCGCCGTCAGCAAGGGAACCCATGACGATCCCGACATGCCTTCGGCGGTCGAGACCGTCGACGCCGCCAGGCTCGGCCGCCTCAACGTGATCAACGCGGAAGACGCGCTGAAGTACCTGCCCTCCTTCGGTATCCGCAAGCGATTCGTCGGCGACGAAAACGCCACGTTCTCCGTGCGCGGCACCAGCAACCAGCAGAGCGCGCGCGGCCTCGTCTACCTGGACGGCTTGCTGCTGTCGAACCTGCTGGGCAACAGCTGGTCGAATCCGCCACGCTGGTCGATGGCCTTTCCGGAGAACCTCGATCGTGTCGAAGTTCTTTATGGCGCGTATTCCGCGCTGTACCCGGGCAACGCCATCGGCGCCACGGTGCTGATGACCACGCGCATGCCCGACAAACTCGAGGTGACGGGCGAGGTCCAGGCCTTCACCCAGCATGTCGATACCTATGGCACGGACCGCAACTACGGCGGCAGCCGGCAGAGCGCGACCTTCGGCGACCGTTCGGGCAGGTTCGCGTTCCTGATCGGTGTCGCCCATCTGCAATCCAACGGGCAGCCGCTGGTCTACGCCGTGCAGAACCGCGCCAGCCGCGCCGGTACGACGAACCCGGTCACGGGAGCCATCGGTGACACGGGCGCCACGGGGCTTCCGCGTGAGATCGTCGGCATCAACAGCGAAGGCCAGGAGGCGACCAGCCAGGACGAAGCCCATGTGCGCCTGACCTATGACTTCACCCCGGAGCTGACCGGCGGCATCACCGCGGGCTACTGGAACCAGGATCTCTCCCATCGCACGACGACGTACCTGCGTGACGCCGACGGCCAGCCGGTCTGGTCCGGTCCGGTGAGCATCGATGGCCGCCAGTACACACTACCGGCCAGTTTCTTCGCCCCCAGCACGCGGCAGAGCCGCAACTATCTCTATGGCGTTTCGCTCGGCACGCACCGGGACAGCGGGTGGAATATCGAAGGCAACGCGTCGTACTTCGACATGGACCGCAACCGCGACCGTGTGGCCGACGCCGTGACCTACAACGGCAGCGGCCTGTCGACGGCAGGCGACGGCAGTCGCTGGCGGACTTTCGACCTGCGGGTCAGCCATACCCCGGACTCGCTGGACGCCAACTCGCACACGGTGAGCTTCGGTTACCACTTCGACGGCTACCGCCTCGATAACGTCACGAATCTGCTCTCCGCATGGCGTAACGGCGGCACCGGCGCACTCACCGCGGCCAACGGTGGCAGCACGCAGACGCAGGCGCTCTATGTACAGGACGCCTGGCAACTCGACGAGCGCTGGCGCCTCACCGCCGGTGCGCGCTACGAGCAGTGGCGCGCGTTCGGTGGCACGCGTTCCACCGCTAGCGCGACCATCGGGTACCCGGAGCGCAAGGAGTCGCACACCTCTCCCAAGCTGTCATTGACCTATGCCGCGAGCGACAACCTGTTGCTGCGTCTGTCCGGAGCACGCGCCTGGCGCTTCCCCACCGTGAACGAGCTTTTCCAGGGCACGTTCAACGGTATCGCGATCGTCAACAACGATCCGAATCTGAAGCCGGAAAACGACCTCTCCCGCGAACTGTCGGCCGAGTGGTACCAGGCCCATGGCGTCGCGCGGTTCACGGTGTTCCGCAGCGATACACGCGACACGCTCCTGAGCCAGACCGATACAACCGTCTTTCCGAACGTCACCAGCGTGCAGAACATCGACCTCGTACGCACGCGCGGTGCCGAGGCAAGCTATGACGGACGTGGCGTGGTCTGGGATGCGCTCGATCTCACGGCGAACGCGGCGTATACGCAGGCGACCACGGTTCGGAACCATCGTAACCCCTCGTCGGAGGGCAAGCAGTTCTATCGCGTGCCGCGATGGCGTGCGAACCTGATCGCCACCTGGCATGCGAGCGAAACGGTGGCACTGACGCTGGCCGGTCGTTATTCCGGGCGGCAGTACAACACGCTCGACCACAGTGACATCGACCCCGACACCTTCGGCGGAGCCAGCGCGTTCCTCACCTTCGACGCCAAGGTGCAGTGGCAGGCCAGTGAGCACGTGAACCTGGGTATCGGCGTGGATAACCTCACCGACCGGCGCTATTACGTCTACTACCCTTACCCCTCACGCACGTACATGGTGGAGGCGAAGTTCCGGCTCTAGGCCATGACTGCCCCGCCGCGATGCTGCGCCATCGTCAGATGCTCGTCGAGCATGAACGATGCCGGGCCGCCGTTCCAGAGCCTGTCGAAGAACGCGGCGACACCCGCGTTGCCGGTGGCCAGATCGCAGGTGAAACGAAGCAGTTCCGTCCCGGGGACGGCCAGTCCTTCAGGCCGCCGGACCAGGAACAGTTCGATGCCGCCGGCGACGCGATGGGCCTGCGTCAGATAGTGCGCGGCACGCTCGGGCAACACCGCGGCCAGATCGAGCAAGGTCTCACCGATCCCGGCGAGGCCGTCGCACAGTCCCGGTGAGATGGCGTGGCTACGCATCAGGTCCGCCTCGCTGGTCAGCAGAATGTCCCGGTAACGGCTGTCGCCGGTGGCCGCAAGGAAGCGCGCCACGACGGCAAGGACGCCGGCCGTGCCATGGCGCAGGTAAGGCACCAGGGCGCCGCCCTCCACGGCGCGACGCCAGGTGCGATCCCCGTCCGCGTTGAATCCGTAGTGATCGAGGTCGAAGGCGAGCCCTTCGCGCGCCGCGTCGAAGAAGCGGGACTCGTCCGTCGCCCTGAACAGGTGCAGCAGAAACAACGCGATACCGGCGGCACCGTAGCCCAGCCCCACCGCTTGCATGGCTTCGCCGTGGTGCCAGCCGCGCTTGCCGTGCACGCACGGCCCTGCCGCCAGCAGCGCGTCACCCGCCGCGATCGCCGCCGCCAGCATCGCGTCATCCTGCGTACGCCGCCAGACCGCGATCCGCGCAAGGCCCCAGCCGGCGATCCCGTCGTACAACCCATAGCGCTCGCGAATGGGCCCGTCGAGGGTCGACGCGCCCAGCAGCGACAGCGCGAGGTCTTCCCTGCCCGCATCGAGCAGGACCCATGCGATGCCCGCGTCACCGTGCATCAGGTCGCACCCCCGATGTCGTCCCTCGTGCACGCCTGCGAGCAGGTAATCCATCAGGCGGTCGGGGACGGGCCGGCCTCCGCGCTGGCAGGCGTGCACGATGCCTGCCGCGCCGTACGCGACGCCCCAGGGATGGCGCTCGAAGACCTGCGGGTCCGCCGGCACGTAGCGATCGGGCCGCGCGCCTGCCGACAGTGTGTCGATGTAACGGAACAGATCGCCCGCGGCGTTCGCGACGGGTGCAACGGTGCGCCGCAGATGCGGGACCAGAAGCCGGTCATCGGCGAGATGCGTGAGCGCACCGCGCACCTTCTTCATCGCGGCGACAGGCGACGGCCGCTTGGTCGGCTCGCTGTCCATGAGCGCGACGATCGTCGTGGCGACGAGCGCCGGATACCCCATGTCTTCGCACAGGCGATGCGTGATGCGCATGGCGGCGCGGGGATCGAGCGGCAGCATCGCATTGACCGGAAGCATGGCGGCGAAAAGGTTGGCGCCGAAGGCGTAGCGATCCTCCGCGCACGCGCTGGCGTGGTCGTCACGCTGTGGCGATCGCGACGCGAACCCCGGCGTGCACAGACCCGAGGGGCGGTCGAGCCCACGATCGACGGCCGCTTCGAGGTCGATGATGCGAACACGCCCGTCCGTCGCGATCATGATGTTGTGGAACGAGAAATCGCCCAGCGTGACGCCTGTCGCGTGGATGGCCTCCAGCGCGTCCGCTATGCGCTGGAACACGTCGCACAGCTCACGCAGGAAGCTCGCGACGTGGGCTTGCGTCGCTCGTGTCTTCAGCCACGGGTAGCGCTCGGCGAGCCACCGGCGCAGGGTCTGACCGTCGATGTACTCCTCAACCAGATACTGGTGCTCCCATTCGGTGAAGTAGGCGACGGGCGACGGCGTGACGCCAAGTGGAGCGAGCTTGCCCAGCAGGCGGTACTCCTTGAGCAGCAGAGTGGTGGCCGACTGCGTGCCGCCGATGTGGGGACGGGCCTCCTTGATGACGACGTGGCGTCCCGAGTCGCGATTCAACGCCAGATAGATGCCCCCGGCCGAGGAAAATGTAAGCGCGCCGCGAACCTCATAGCGTCCGCCGTCCAGGCGCAGTACCGATGAATCGCCGGCATCGGTATCCTGCGGAAACGGGTCGCGGACCCACGGCGGCAGGTGCACGTATGCGGCGCGTATATCCGGTTCCTTCTCGCCTGACGGGTTGCGCAGGAAATATTCGCGCTGCCCACCCGCCGACACCTCGTATTCGCCACGGATGCCACCGAACCGGTAATGCAGGATGCGCGATCCCGGAAAGCGCCGGTCGCTGAGAATGTGCGGTCCCTCATAGCCGGTCAGAACGGCCTGCAACTCTTCCATGACGTAGCGGAAGGCTTTCGGATCGGCCGGGTAGATCGTGATGAACTTTCCGGAGCCTCCGCGCGGCCACCGCTTGCCATTCATCGCGGCGTGCATGCGCGCGTCGGCGGCGAATTTGAACGCGACGCCCAGCGCGCTGAGCGTTGCCGCCACGATCGAAAGCACGATCGGTGCGGTGGACGCTACGGATGAGACGTGAATCTTCCAGCCCTGCGCCGGCAACGGCGTATCCGGCAGCAGGCAATGCATCCAGACCCCAGAGCGGTGCATGCGCCAGCTGGACGGGACGATCCGGCGCACCGGCTCGACGAAATCCCGCTCGTCGATGACGCGACTGCCGTGTGTTTCGAAGAATTCGCGGTCCACCGCGGTGTAGTACAGCAGTTCGGTCCGTCGTTCGGCGGGCATGACTGTCCTTGGAATGGCACACAAAAAACCGGCATGCGGTGCGACCCGGACGTCGCACCGCATGCCTTCGCCCCAGCCGGATCACGGCGGGAGTTACTGGCCGTCGATACCGTCGACGTTGGCGAACGAGCAGGCGCCGTTGCTGCATGAGCTGGTCGGCGTATCGGCCTCTCCCGCGGTCAGCGGATCGGCTTCGAGCATCTGCAAGCGGAGGACGTGGTCCATGTGATTCTCCTGGCGATATCGACGTGCTGCCTCCCCCCCATGGAGAAGCGCGTAAGCCAATCTAGGAGGGCAGCGCGATGGAAAACAGCGGGAGAGATGCGCCAGACCGCCTTTTTCGCACGCGAAGGGCACATAAATCGCCGTCCCGTTCGAAACCGGTCGAGCCGCCTGTCCGGAATCGGACAGCGCGTCCGGAAACGGACAACGTCAGGGTCAGGTGCCGAGAGGGAGCACCACGACGGCCACCGCACCGGGACCGTCGGACCGGTTACGCAGGTCGACGCTTCCCGCGTGCGCTTCGACGATCAGCCGGGTAAGGCTCAGGCCGATACCCGAGCCGGTTGGCTTGGTGGTGAAAAAAGGCACGAACAGTGAGGATCGTTCGGGCAGGCCACCGCCTTCGTCTTCGATCGTCACGCGAACCTGCGCACCTGCCACCATCCAGTTCACACGGACGCCGCCTCCCGACGCCAGCGCCGACTCCACCGCGTTGCGCAGCAGGTTGATGAAGGCCTGATCGAGCTGGGCCTCGTCACCGTTGACCACGACCTCGGCCGAACCTTCGACGCCGATCTGCATCCGGTCTTCCAGACGTGCGAGCCGACGCAAGGAAAGGTCGAGCCGGAACGCCTGGGCGCGCAGGGGTGGCAAACGAGCAAGGCGCCCGTAGCCCGCCAGGAAACGTGCCAGCGAATCCGAACGCCGCTCGATAACCTCCAGGCCTTCACGCAAGTCGTCCTCGACGGCGTCCCCACCGTGCTGATCGAGCAGGGCCGACAGGCTGCCCGCCAGCGAGCCGATCGGTGCGAGCGAATTGTTGAGCTCGTGGCTGAGCACGCGAATCAGTCGCTGCCACGCGTTGCGCTCCTCGTCCCCGAGTGCTGCACTTACATCGTGCAGCATCACCATCGTGTTCTCGTAGCCTTCGCTGTACCAGACAGCGCGGCGGACGATCCAGCGCCCGGTTCGGGCAGGAAACTCCCATGAGAGAATCGCGTTGTCCGACGCGACGACCACCGGCATCAGGCCCATGGCATCGGCGTCGCGCCCGATGACGCTGTCGTGAGCCGCGCCGATCAGCTCACGCGCGGCAGGATTGATCATGACCAGGCGCTGCTCACGGTCGACGACGAAGATCGGGTCCTGCAGGGCGGTGAGCGTCTTGCCCAGGAAGCGCAGGCTTTCGGTGCGTTTTCGCCGCCCTTCGCGCAGGGTGTCCGAGACGGCGTTGATGTCCGCGATCATGCCTCTGAGCGGGTGATGCCGCGAAGGCAGGCTGCCGCGCACGCCATAATCGCCCTCGCGCAGTGCGGCGAGAAGACTTCCCAGCGTGCGCCAGGCCGCCAGCATGCGCCACGCGAAGCACGCGATGGCGGCCGCACCGAGGCCCATTCCGAGCGCGAACAGCATCGCCATGTCCATCCCTGTCAGTTGACCTGGTCGAATCCGCCCTTGGCACGATGCTTGTCGATGCGACGGTACAAGGACTGCCGCGAAATGCCCAGCGCGTCGGCGGCTCTCTGCAGGTTGTTGTCGTTGCGTTCAAGGGCTTGCCGGATGAGCATCTCCTCCGCTTCGGGCAAGGTGAGTCGATCCAGCACCAGCGGTGCGCCGGACGGGGGAAGAAGCGCCAGCGTCTCCGCATCGATGTCGTCACGCGGGGCGAGCAGGACGGCGCGCTCGATGACATGCTCGAGTTCGCGCACGTTGCCCGGCCATCCGTAGGCACGCAGGGCACGCTCGGCGGATGGCTTGAGGTTCATCGCGCCGCGTCGCAGACGGGCACATTCGCGCAGGAGGAAATGGCGGGCGAGCGGCACGATATCCTCCCCGCGATCGCGCAGGGCCGGGAGCCTGATCTGCATCGCATTCAGGCGGTAGAGCAGGTCGCGACGGAACCGGCCGTCCCTTACCGCGGCATCGAAGTCGGTATGGCTCGTCGAGATCACCCGCACATCCGCGCGCCGTGTGCGCATCGAACCGCTTCGCTCGAACTCTCCTTCGTCGAGTACGCGAAGCAGCTTCGCCTGCTGCTGCAGCGTCATGTTGCCGACCTCCTCCATGATCAGACTGCCGCCGTGCGCCAGTTCGAAACGCCCGGGTCGGGGCGACGGCTCGTCGTCCCCGAACATCTCCTCCGAAAAACGCATGTCCGACAGACTGGCCATGTCGACGCGGATCAGTGGTTGGTCGGCACGGGGTGACATGGCGTGGATTTCCCGCGCCAGCAAAGACTTGCCGCTGCCATTTTCGCCCATCACCAGCACGCTGGCGTCGCTGGCGGCGATGCGATGCGCGAGGTCCACCACCCGCCGCATCGACGTCGATTCGCAGATCCGCGTCGCGTCGGCCGACCGGCGTGCGAGCGCGGTTTCCGTGCGCAGGCGAAGGTTCTCCTCACGCATCGTCCGCAGGGCGATCTGCGCACGCACGGTGTGCACCATGCGCGCGTTGTTCCAGGGTTTTTCGACGAAGTCCGCAGCGCCTATGCGCATCGCGCGCACGGCCAGGTCGATGCTGCCCCACGCCGTCATCACGATGAGCGGCAGGTCCGGGCATTCATGACGCAGGCGTGCCACCAGGTCGAGTCCCTCCGTGCCCGAGGTCGTATCGGCACCGTAGTTCAGATCCAGGATCGCGCAGGCCACGGCCGTCCGGTTGACGACGTCGCAGGCGCCAGCGGGCGATTCCGCTTCCACCGAGGGAATGCCTTCGGCACGCATCAGCAGGCGCAGGGACAACCGGATGTCCGGGTGATCGTCAACGATCAGGACGGGCAAGGCATGATGACTTTCGGACATGGCGCTCGATGCTCCTGAGATGCATGACACGGCGTTGCCACACTCAGCCGCCACGCAGGATGGGGAGTGGTTGAAGATGAGCCGCCCACCATGCGGGACGTGCGATCGCGACGAGCGCGGCGGCGATGAATACGAGCACGGCGGCTGCCGCCGCCACGGCGTCGACACACTCGACCTGAGGCCAGGTACGCGTCAGCGCGGCCGCGGCAGACCCGAACGCCGCGCCAGCGACCGCCGCCAGGAAATAGCCGGTGACGGCGCCATGGACCAGTCGCCGTCGCGGTTCGCCCAGCGCGGTACGCAGGGCGAACTCGCGGTGGCGTACAGCCAGATCGACGGACTGACTCGAATACAGACCCACGGTCGCCAGGACCAGGGCGGCAAGTGCCGCGGCGGCGAGCAGATTAGCGTTGCGCCGCGCCTCCGCCGTCGGCTCACCCACGAGGTCGGCGAGCCGCCGGTACGCGCCTGCCGCGACAACAGGCGCCACCTCGCGCAGTCGGGACGCGAACGCCTCGTCGCTGCGTCGCTCCTCGGCGGCCGGCACCCGCCACACCGCGTACATCGGCATCAGGCGGCGAATGAACGCATAGATGGCAGGGTCGACCTGGCTGAGCGGGACGAACACCGTGGCGACCGCGCGCTCCGACGGTCCCGCCACGCGTGTGTCCGCGACGATGCCGACGATGCGCATCGGCGGCGTCACCGCCAGGCGGGAATCGGACCGGACGAAGCCGCCGAGCGTCCCGCCCATGGTCTGCACGAACGTCGTGTTCACGACGGCGACCGGCATGGCGCCGGCCCGGTCGGTATCGTCGATGGCACGGCCCGCGAGGCGCGTGAGGCCCAGAGCTTCCGTCGTGCCCGGCGTCACGACGGCGAAGCGGACGAAGCGGCGGTGACCCGTCGCATCGAGGAAGGGCATGACCAGACCGTCACCTCGGGGCAGCAGGTTGGTGAAGCCGGGTGGCCCGCTCAGCCGCGTTCCATTCGTGCCCCGGCGGAGGTCGTCAAGCATGGCGAGCACGTGGTCGCGTGTCGGATAGGAGGAGACGTCGAGGTGCATCGGGACAAACGTACCGCCTTTCGCATCGAAGCCCGGTGCGACTTTTTCGAGGCTGACGAGGCGAGCGACCGCCACCGTCGCAAAAACCAGCAGCGCACCGGCAAAGGCGGACTGAACCAGAATCAAGGCGATACGGGTCGCCCGCGCCAGCCTTCCCAGCCCATGACGTCCGTCCACCGCGATACGCTCACGCAGGAGATCGGCGAGGCTTTCGTGCACCATTCCGGAAACCGCGGCCATCAGCACCATAGTCACGTCCACCGCCATGGCGGTCAGATACACACGCGGCGACGTCTCGATCGGCAGGGTGCTGCTCAACCACGTGGCCGGGACGACGTCCTTGAATACCTGCACGAGAAGTGCGCCGGCCGGGAGGCCGATGCCCGCGGCCAGCACACCGATGGCGAGCGCTTCCTTTACGGTGGACGACCAGGGTGAAAGCCCACGCGCTCCGAGCGCCATACGTATGGCGGTATCGCGCGACCGGGTGAGACCTCTCCCGAGCATGAGGTTCGACAGCGCGATGCCCGCCGCCGCGAGAACGCCTCCCGCGCATGCCATGAGGCCGAGCAGTGGAGACCTGGCATTTCTCACCAGAACGAGCGCCAGCGGCGTCGCACCGACGTCGGCATCGGCGCCGGTGTCGAGATCGCGACGACTCGTTTCCCGGGCCGTGCGCCCGGCGACCTCGGACGACAGGGCGTCGATCGTGGCGTCCGGCCGGAGACGCGCCACAGCGATCAGGTTGTCGGCCGCGTCGTCTGCCGAACTGGACACACGCATCGGCAGGACCACGTCCACATCGTGGAAAAACCGGTATCCCTCCGGCAGGACGCCGATCACCGGCATGCGGCGCCCGTCGACGATAACCTCCCTGCCGAGTATCGACGGGAGACCGCCCCCGTGGCGATGCCAGAAATCAAAGGACACCATGACGCCCACGCCGGCGGCGAGATTCCTCCCCGCGGCAGGCACGATCCCGAGCGTTGAGAGAAAGCCCGGGTCCACACGCTGGCCCTGCAGCAACCATCGCTGCTCACCCATCACGAGATTCACGGCGCGGGGAAGACGCGTCGCGCCGCGCGATTCGACGCTCGCAAGGCCGCCCATCGCCCCGACGAATCGCGGCGATGCGACGCGCGTCGGATCGCCGCGGTAGCTGGCACCGTACACGGCAAGACGGTCGACGTCCGCGAAAGGCGGCTGCCGCCAGAGCAGGGAATCGACCAGGGTGAGCGCCGCGGTGAAGGCCGCGATCCCTATGGACAAGGTGATCGCGGCAAGCGCGAGAAAGCCGACGCGCGCCCCACTTCCGCCGTTCACGGGAGCGAGCCCGCAAGCTGCCGCTCGTCGAGTCCGGACCCCGCCTCTCTCTGCCACTCGGCGTAGCTCGTCTCATCGACCAGTCGGCCGTCGAGCAGCCTGACGATGCGGTCGGCGGCTCCACGAAACCGCTCCTCGTGAGTCACCACGCAGATGGTCCGGCCTTCGGCATGCAGGCGTCCCAGCAGCGCCATGATCCGTTCGCCGCTGGCAAGATCGAGGCTTCCCGTGGGTTCGTCGGCCAGCAGAATGGCGGGATCCCCGGCAAGGGCGCGCGCCACCGCGACCCGCTGTTGCTGGCCACCCGACAACTGGGCCGGGTAATGACGCGCGCGGTGCGACATGCCGACGTCTTCGAGTGCCCGCAGCACCCTCTCGCGACGCTCCCGCCGCCCGATGCCGCTGCGATACGTCAGTGGCAAGGCCACATTGTCGAAGACATCCATGGCGCTGATCAGATTGAACGCCTGGAAGACGTAGCCGATCCGCTCGTTGCGCAGCCTCGACCGTGCCACCCTGCCAAGCTGCCCTGCCTCCACGCCTTCAAAACGCACTTCACCCCCGCTGGGATGGTCCAGAAGTCCCATAAGCGAAAGCAGCGTCGTTTTGCCGCATCCCGACGGGCCGGCGATGGCGAGGAACTCCCCGGGGCGGACGTCGAGGTGAATGTCGGTGAGCGCATGGTGTTCGATGCTTCCGGCACGAAACACCTTGGCGATGCCGCGCATGGCGATCACGGGGGAGTTCGCACGCGGTTCCATGACGCGTTTCCTGCGTTCGTGCGGGGGACTCCGAGACTAGCGCGCCAACTTCACGTTGTCGTGTCACCGAGCCGTGCGATGCAAGCGATGGCGGGCGTATTGCCGGATTTGCGTGGTGATCCCGAGACGGGATACGACCTCCTCAGCCTTTGGTTGAAGGCCGCTCATACCCAGGCCCGGTAGCCCTCCTTTATGACAAAGCTTAGAATTGGCTTATGGGGAGGAACGCGGAAGTCTGTTCCGCGGCAATCGGAATGCGCGGGGTCGTCAGCGGGGCGGCCCGACGGCGCGGGTACGGAGTTCTCTCGATGGTTCAACGTTTTTCTCTTGGTGGCCGTGTCGCCTGGCTCAAGCGCTACGACCCGGATGGCTGGCTGCGGCCGGCGCTCGTCACATTGTGGAACGGCCTGGTCACCCGCCTGGATCTCCAGGCACTGCGTTCGCCGCCCCGCCACGCGGGTGAGGCGGCCAAAGCCGTGGAGGCCCGGCGGCTGCAGACGCTCAGCGCCTGCGGCGCACCGGTGCCCCGCATCCTGGGCGAGGGCCCGCGCAGCCTGATCCTCAGCGATATGGGTCCTACGCTCGCGCACCGGCTGAAGCGCCTCACCAGTGCCAACGATGCCGATGTACTGGTCAGGCAGACCGCGCGGGCCATCGGCGAGCTCCATCGGCACGGCGGCTATCTCGGTCAGGCGTTCGCGCGCAACATCACCGTGGGCGACTCGGGCGTCGGTTTCATCGACTTCGAGGAAGATCCCAGCGAGATCATGAGCCTGTCGCAGGCACAGGCACGTGACTGGGTGATGTTCACTACCGGCGTAGGTCCGTATTTCACGGGTCGTATGGATGTCCTTACGGGCCTGATCCATGACGAGGCGGTCGCGATGGAACCCGCCGTGGCCTCCGAAGTGCGCCGCATCGCCCAGCGTCTGAGCTTTCTGGAGCGTGCCGGACGCCTGCTCGGTCGCAAGACGGCCGCCATGGCGGGCGCGATCGGCGCCATGCGCAAAGGCTTCGCACTGCTGGCGATCGGTGCGTTCATCGTCGATCTGGCCAGCGACGGGGACTGCGACATGTGGCTGGCAATGATGGCCGTGGTCCAGCGCGCCACGACCTGAGTGCGCCGGCGCGTTACCATCCGGCGTCGCCCCGATCTCCTTCCAAGGTTCGCCGCATGGCTGTCCCCTCGACCGATTCGTCCTGGTTTCTTCCGCTCGACCGTGAACTGGGGCGGCTGATCCGCGATCTGGACTGGTCGGCGACCGCGCTCGGGCCCATCGACGGATGGCCGCCGACCCTTCGGCATGCGCTCGCCGCGATGCTTCGCGCCGACGCGCCGATGGCGATCTTCCAGGGACCGGAAGGTGTTTTTCTCTACAACGATGCCTATCGCGCCATTGCCGGCGTGCGACACCCCGAGGTTCTGGGCCGGCCGATCATGCAGGCATGGCCCGAACTGGCGGAGTTCAACCGGAACGTCCTCGACGTCGTGCTGGCCGGCGGCACGCTCGCCTATCGCGATCAGCATGTCGTGCTCGATCGCTCCGGTGAATCGGAGGACGCCTGGCTGCACCTCGACTTCAGCCCGCTCGTGGATACCTCCGGCGTTGCCGGTGGCGTGTTGGTGGTGATCAAGGAAACGACCCGGCGCGTGGAGGTCGAAGAGCGTCTGCGCATCGCCCAGCAGGCCGGCGGCGTCGGTTCGTTCGAGTGGTTTCCGGAGACCGGCCGCCTCGAAGTGTCCGAGGAATACCGCCGCATCTGGGGCCTTCCCGCCGAAGGCGTCGTCACCGACGCGATGCTGGGCGAACTGCTTCATCCCGACGATCGCCACGAGGCCGCGCCGCAACGGCTGGACCGGGCGAATCCGCTCGACTACACCGAGTACCGGCGCATCGATCCCCTCACGGGCGAGGTCCGCTGGATCGCACGGCGGGGGGAAGTCATCGCGCACCCGGGTCAGGCGCGCCGCCGCTTCATCGGCATCGTCATGGATATCACCGCGCGGAAAGCGGCCGAAACCGAGCTCGCCGCGTTCGCCGCGACGCTGCAGGAGCGCGTCGCCCAGCGCACCGCCGAGCTGCTGCGCACCCAGGACGCGCTGCGCCAGAGCCAGAAGATGGAAGCGATCGGCAACCTGACCGGCGGCGTTGCCCATGACTTCAACAACCTCCTGCAGGTGATCAGCGGCAATCTCCAGCTGCTGGCCGAGGATGTCGGTGGCAACGAGCGTGCGGAGCGACGCGTCCGGCACGCCCTGGCGGGCGTGGCGCGAGGCTCGAAACTCGCATCGCAGCTGCTGTCGTTCGGCCGGCGGCAGCCGCTCGCGCCCAAGGTGGTCAACATCGGCCGTTTCATCCGCAACATGGACGACCTGCTGCGGCGGACGCTGGGCGAAGCCATCGAGGTCGAGACGATCGTCGCCGGCGGCCTGTGGAATACCCTGATCGACCCGGGCAACGTGGAGAACGCCCTGCTCAACCTGGCGATCAACGCGCGCGACGCGATGGACGGCCAGGGCAGGCTCACGATCGAAGCCGGCAACGCCTATCTCGACGCGCACTACGTCAGCTCGCTCGACGACGGCGAAGTCACCGCGGGCCAGTACGTGCTGCTTGCGGTGACCGACACGGGCCATGGCATCGACGCGACCATCGTCGACAAGGTGTTCGAACCGTTTTTCACCACCAAACCGGAAGGTCGCGGCACCGGTCTCGGCCTTTCCATGGTCTATGGCTTCGTCAAACAGTCCGGCGGCCACATCAAGGTCTACAGCGAGCCGGGCGAAGGCACGACAGTGAAGCTCTATCTGCCGCGAACCACGCAGTCGGAGGACATCATCGTCGACATCGATGCCGGTCCGGTGACGGGTGGTCATGAGACCATCCTCGTCGCCGAGGATGACGAAGCGGTACGCGATACCGTCGTCGCTCTGCTCGCAAACCTGGGCTACCGCGTACTCAAGGCGCGCGACGCGCAGAGCGCATTGTCGATCGTCGACAGCGGTATTCCGATCGATCTGCTGTTTACCGACGTGGTGATGCCCGGCCCGCTGAAAAGCCCGGAACTGGCCCGCAAGGCGCGCGAGCGCCTTCCCGGGCTGGCTGTGCTGTTCACCTCGGGCTACACCGAGAATTCGATCGTGCACGGCGGCCGCCTCGACGAAGGAGTCGAGCTGTTGAGCAAACCCTATACGCGGGAAACGCTGGGTCGCAAGCTGCGCCAGATCCTGGCCGCACAGGCGCAGCGCGATGCCGCCGATCCGGCGACGCCTTCGGTCGCGACGTCCACACCGCCACCTGCAAAGGCCCTGCGCATCCTCGTCGTCGAAGACGACTGGCTGGTACGCACCACGGTCGTGGAGATGTTGCAGTTGCGCGGCCACGACGTCCGCGAGGCGGGGGACGGCACGCGGGCCACCGCCTTGCTCGATCAGGAAGCGGCGGATCTGGTCATCACGGATGTCGGACTACCGGGCATTTCCGGCATCGAACTCGCCGCGACGCTGCGCCAGCGCTTTCCGGACCTGGCGGTGATCTTCGCCACGGGCCACGCCGGTACGGCCGGCCTCCCCGACGATGAGCGCAGCGTCGTGCTGTCCAAACCGTACGGCTCGGAGGCACTGACCAGGGCGGTCAGCCGCCTGTTTCCGGCGCGCTGAGCGGTCCGATCGGTGCACCTCAACGCATTGTGGCGCAACGACGTAATCGTTTACATGTAACGGCATTTACGTGCCCACATCCGGGGCCGATGCCGGTATCCTTGCCCGCCTGACGCGCCCTCACGCGTCCACTCCGCTTTCAAGGCAGAACCCATGAATCGTGATCCCCGCATCGAAGACCTGATCGCCCGCATGACCGTCGAAGAGAAGGTCGGCCAGCTCGGGTGCTTTGCGGATGCCCTGCGTCCGTTCGCGCCCGACATCAACCCGGAAGCGAATGCGCTGGGTGCGGCGGAGGTTCGCGAACAGATCCGCGCGGGCCGCGTGGGCTCGCTGTTCAACGGCGTCGGCGCGGCCGAGGGCCGCGAGGCGCAGCGCATCGCCGTGGAAGAAAGCCGCCTCGGTATTCCGCTGCTGCTGGGAGCCGATGTCATTCATGGCATGCGCACCGTGTTTCCCATTCCCCTGGGTGAGGCATCGACGTTCGAGCCGGACCTCGCCGAGCGCACCGCGCGCGTGACGGCCGTCGAGGCCACCGCCGCCGGCATCCACTGGACCTTCGCTCCCGCCGTGGACATCGCACGCGACCAGCGCTGGGGACGTGTGGCCGAGGGCGCGGGTGAAGACGTGGTGCTGGGCTCGGCGTTCTCCGCCGCGCGTGTGCGGGGTTTTCAGGGCGCCGACCTCAAGGCCGACGATTCGCTGCTCGCCACGCCGAAGCACTTCGCCGCCTACGGCGCGGTCGCGGGCGGCATGGAATACAACGCCGTCGATATCTCCCCGCAGACGCTGCGCGACGTGCACCTGCCGCCGTTCAAGGCGGCGGTCGACGCCGGTGCGCTGACCTTCATGAGCGCGTTCAACGACATCAACGGTGTACCCGCATCGGCCAACCGCGAACTGATGACCGATATCCTGCGCGGGGAATGGGGTTTCGAAGGCCTCGTCGTCTCCGATTACACCGCCGACATGGAACTGATCGCGCACGGCTTTGCCGCCGACGAGCGCGACGCCACGCGCCTTGCCTTCGTCGCGGGTGTAGACATGAGCATGCAGAGCGGCTTCTACGCGGCGAACCTGCCCGACCTCGTCGAGAAGGGCGACGTGCCGATGGACGTGCTGGATGAAGGCGTCCGTCGGGTGCTCACCGTGAAACAGGCGATCGGCCTGTTCGACAATCCCTACCGCTCGCTCGACGCCGTAGCCGAAGCGGATACGTCGAAGCGGGCCGGGCACGACGAGCTGGCGCGCGAGGCGTCGCGTCGCTCGATCGTGATGCTGAAGAACGACGGCGTGTTGCCGTTGCGCAAGGCGGGTCAGAAGATCGCCCTCATCGGTCCGTTCGGTACCGATGTCGACAACATCGAAGGCTGCTGGACGTTGTTCGGCGACAAGACTCGGTACGTGACCATCGAGGCCGGCCTGCGTGCCGCTCTCGACGATGCGGGCTCGCTCGAGGTGGTCGCCGGCAGCGGCATCGAAGATGCGATCGGCGGCGGCATCGATGCCGCTGTCGCGGCGGCGAAACGTGCCGACGTCGTTCTCCTCGCCATCGGCGAACCGCAGGTCTATTCCGGTGAAGCGCAGTCGCGTACGCAGATCATCGTGCCGCCCGCCCAGCAGGCGCTGGCCGAGGCCGTCGCCGCCACCGGCACACCGGTCGTCGTCCTGCTGAAGAACGGTCGCGCGCTGGCCCTTACCGGTGCCGTGCGCAGCGCCTCGGCCATTCTGGTGACGTGGTTCCTCGGTACGCAGACCGGCCCGGCGATCGCCGATGTCGTGTTCGGCGATTACAACCCGGCCGGGCGTCTTCCGGTGAGTTTCCCGCAGGACGCGGGCCAGCAGCCGTACTTTTACAATCACCTGCGCACCGGCCGCCCGGAACTGGCGGATCAGCCGCCCGCGTTCAAGGCGCGCTATCGCGAAGTCACCTTCGAAGCGCTGTACCCCTTCGGCCACGGGCTCAGCTATACCTCCTTCGGTTACGACGCGCCACGCGTGAAGGCCCGCGTGCGCTGGGACGAAACCATCGTCGTCTCCGCCACGGTGACCAATACCGGTGGCGTCACCGGCGAAGAGGTGGTGCAGCTTTACATCCACGATCGTGTCGCCAGTCGCGTGCGGCCCGTGCGTGAACTGAAGGCGTTCCGCAAGATCCTGCTCGCTCCAGGTGCCTCCGAAGAAGTCTCCTTCGAGCTGACCCGCCGCGATCTCGCTTTCACCCATCGCGACGGCACGACGTTCGAAGCGGAGCCGGGTGAGTTCCATGTCTGGATCGCCGGCTCGTCCGCCCAGGGCGAAGCGGCCACGTTCATGCTCGAGCAGCCCTGATCGTCATAATGGCGCCTTCGTCCTCGAAGCGGAGCGCGCCATGCACGACCTCACCGGCAAGATCGCCCTCGTCACCGGCGCCGCCAGCGGTATAGGTCGCGCCATCGCCACGGCGTATGCGAACGCGGGAGCGCGTGTCGTGGTCGCCGATATCGCCGCCGACAAGGCGGCCGAGACAGCCGGCGCGATGGGCCACGGCGCCATCGGCATGGCCATGGATGTCACCGATGAGGCACAGGTCGACGAGGGCTTCGCGCGCACGCGGCGTGAACTGGGTCCGGTCGATATCCTGGTCAGCAACGCGGGCGTGCAGATCATCGCGCCGATCGTCGACTTTGCATTCGCCGACTGGAAGCGGATGCTCGCCATCCACATGGACGGTGCGTTTCTCACCACGCGCGCGGCCATGCGCCACATGATCGATGCCGGCCGCGGCGGATCCATCATCCTGATGGGATCGGCTCACTCGCATGTCGCCTCGAAATTCAAAGCACCTTACGTGGCGGCAAAACATGGCCTGCTCGGGCTTGCGCGTGTCGTCGCGAAGGAAGGCGCCACCCACGGCATCCGTGCCAACGTCCTCTGTCCGGGCTTCGTGCGCACGCCGCTGGTCGAAAAGCAGATCCCCGAGCAGGCGAAGGAACTGGGCATCGGCGAAGACGCCGTCATTCGCGATGTCATGCTCCGCGACACGGTGGATGGTGAATTCACGACGCTGGAAGATATCGCCGACACCGCACTGTTCCTTGCGGGCTTCGGGTCGAATGCGCTGACCGGTCAGTCGCTCCTCGTCTCGCACGGCTGGCATATGCAGTAAGCGGAACGACGGCCGGCAACCACATGATCCGTCGGGAAGCACCGGCCCCATGCAGGCATGAGGCTGATACGACCCGACACCCCGCTTTACTAACGTGAGCGTCCTTTTCCGCCATCCAGGCCAAGGACGTCCTCATGACACCATTACGCTCGCTGGCTTCATCGGCCGGCATGCTCGCCGCGTTCGTGCTCCCGGCCGCCGCACAAGTCGCCCCGTCACCGGTCTATCAGGTGCCGTCGGTCGCCACCCAGGGCATCACGTGGTCGGCATGCACGGATCAGGATGCGGACCCGGCGATCCAGACCCTTCTCGGCGAGCGGCTGCGCTGCGGTACGGTGAGCGCTCCCCGCGATCACCACCGTCCTGCCGACGGCAGCATCCATCTTCGCGTTTTCCGCGTCGCGGCGGCGGACGCCGCGAAACGCCAGGGCACGCTCTTCGTCAATCCGGGCGGTCCCGGCGGCGATCCCAGGCAATTCGCCGCCATGCTGGCCGCGATCTGGATGCACGCGAAGCCGGACGACCGCGTGCACGGCGAGAAGAGACGCATGGCCGATGCGTTCGACCTGGTCGCCGTCGTGCCCCGGGGCATGCCGGGCAGTGCGCCTCTGACCTGCGCGGGAGAATTTCCCGACGCCCGCTCCATCCTGCTCGACCGCACGACGCGCAACATCGCCCGGTGGGACCTGTTGCAACGCCGGCTCGCGGACGCGTGTCGCGCTGACCCTCTCCACCCGTACATCAGTACCGAACAGACCGTGTACGACCTCGACCTCGTTCGTCGGGCCCTGGGCGAGCGTACGTTCAACTACCTTGGCATGTCGTACGGCACGTGGCTTGGCGCGTGGTACGGAGCGACTTATCCCGACAAGGTGGGTCGGATGTTGCTGGACTCGTCCATGGATTACACCTCATCCATGGAGGAAAACTTCCTGCTTACCGCGCAGGCGGAACAGGAGCGCTTCGACCGGCTCGTCGTCAAACCCGCGGTGGCCGCGTCCGCGCTCTACGGCCTGGGCGAGGACCAGGCCGCCGTCCGCGGCGTTCTCGCGACGATGCCCTATCGCGTACAGCGGACATGGACGGGAGAATACCGCTCGCCTGAAAGCCTTAAAGCGGCGCTGGCCATGTCCGAGTGGCTGCGTGTCCAGCCTGAGCTCGACCGCGACTCGATGGCCACGCGAATCGCGACGGACGTGCTTCATCGGGACGCGGAGGTCGACCAGCGAATCCGCGCCGAAGCGTCGCGCATGCTGGCGGCGCTCTACACCCCCGTGGCCGACGACACGCCTTCCCCACTTACGGCCATGTCCGCGATGCTCGTCGCCGTGCCTTGCAATGACACGCCTGGAACGCGCGACGCCGGTATCTGGCACGAGACCATTGCGCGCTACGCGCGCGATTACCCCGCCGCGCGCAGTGGCGACCTGGTCAACGCATGCGTGTTCTGGCCAGGTCCCAATGCGGTGAAGCCCCCGGTCGAGCGACTGGCGCGCGCGGGCCAGATCCTCATCATCGCTTCCGAGCACGATACGGTGACGCCGGTGTCCGGCGCACTGCGGATGGTCAACGCCCTGCCGAATGCTTCGTTGCTGGTACTTCGTGGCAGCGACCGCCATTCGGTATTCACGCTGACCGACGAAGCCTGCGTCGAGCGTACCGGAGCCCGTTTTCTGCTCGATGGGCGAAAGCCCACCGAACAGCTGACCGAATGCCAGGTGGATGGCGCGAGCGCGCCGGCGCCGACCTCCGCGACCCCACAGGTGACGAGGTTCACGGACACCGCTCGCGTACAGCAGTGGCGTGACCGGCTCGATCGCCTGTTCGGGCAGAAGCCGAGACTCTACCCGTCCCTGCGCACGACATCTCACTGAAGGCCATGACGGCCCGTTTTCCATCTGTAAAGGACGACCACGATGAAACAACGATTCACGGCCTTCGCACTGGCCCTGCTTCCGCTGGCCAGCTTCGCGAACCCGCAGATCGCCTGGACCGATTGCACCACCGATCTGGTGGGATCCGGCGGAACGGCCCTGGGTGATCGGCTGCAGTGCGGCACGCTGCGGGCGCCTCTGGACCACATGGCACCGGATGGCCGGTTTTTCGATGTCGGCGTCGTGCGCATACGCGCCGCCGCCGCCGACCAACGGCAAGGTTCGCTGTTCGTAAACACCGGCGGGCCCGGAGCCCATCCGGGAAGGCTCCTCCTAGCCATCGCCCGCGGGTGGAGCCAGGAAGACCCTGAAGATCCCGACACCGCAGACAAATATCGCCTGGCGCAGCGCTTCGACATGATCGCCGTCATTCCCCGTGGGCTTCGCGGTGGCACGGAGTACCGGTGCCTCACCGGGTTACCACCTCGCTACGCGTTCCTGCCCAGCCACCTGGACGACGACAACTGGCGGAAAGTCATCGAGGAGGCCAGCGAACAATCGTCGGCGTGCGCCGCGCCACCCGAAGCACGCTTCATCAGTACCGAACAACACGTCCACGACATGGACATGGTCCGCCGTGCGCTGGGTGACGACTCACTGAACTTCTACGGCATCTCGTATGGCGGGAGGGTCGGTGGCTGGTATGCCGCCACGTACCCGACGCGTATCGGTCGCATGCTGCTCGACTCGACCATGCTTTTCACCCATGACTTCCGTGCGGCGATGGAGATGACGCAGACGGCGCGGCGAAAGCAATTCCAGAAGGCACTCGCGCCCATCGTCGCCGATCCCGTTCTTTATGGCCTTCCGGACGACCCGTCCGCGATCACCTCGTCGTTCGACGACCTTCCGGGACGCACGAGGGAAATGTGGTATCCCTTCCTCGACTCGACGCCACGGCTGGCGGCCGCGTTGTGGATCGCGGGCTGGATCCGCGAAGCGGAGCCTGAGTCGCAGTCGAAGCTCGAAGGCCGTATCCGCCGCCAGACCTTCAGCGCGGACGCCTCGCTGGATCGCGGCATCCGTTGGGCCGCGATGCAACTGGCGGCACATTACTTCGCGCCGGCACCCACCGTCCCCCGCTTCGACGCCGGACAGGACGGCGACTCCGTCCGTCTTGCCGTCGGCTGCAACGACTCGCGATGGGCGTTCTCCGATGACCAGATCCGCGCACGCGCTGTAAACGGCGCCGCGCGATACCTGCACTCGAACGGTGACGACATTCTCGAGGAACTGGTGTGCTCCCGCTGGCCCCATGCCACCGCACGATTGCCGGACCTCACGCGTGTGGAGCAGGCACCGCCGTTTCTCCTGCTCCAGTCCGAGCATGACGTGGCTACGCCGGCGGAGGGTTCGAGAAATCTCCTCGACCGCTATCCCAATGCCCGGCTTCTGACGGCTCGCGGCTCATCGGTGCACGGCGTGTTCAACTTCACGACATCGCAATGCATCGAGCGAACGGTGGCCCGGTATCTCCTCGACGGCAGCCTCCCCGACAGTGAGTCGCGCGAGTCGTATTGCGAGGGTACCAACGAGAATCCCCTGTCCGCGCTGCCACACACGCCGGCGCCCGCGTCGACGCCGGCCACGCCCGCAACGCACGACGAATTCCGATGACGGATCAAGGACGATCATGAAAACCCTGCTACCTCTGACGTTGGCGCTGCTCGGCGCCGTCGCGTCGCCTTCCCTGCTGGCGCGCGTGCCGTTCATCACGTGGGCCAGCTGTCCCGCCGAGCTTACCGGCGGCACGTGGCCTGAGCTGGGTGAGCGGCTGCACTGCGGGAAGGCGCGCATGCCGTTCGATCATCTCAGGCCGGATGGGCGCACCATCGAAGTCGGCATCGTAAGGATCGCCGCCGGGGATCAGTTCAAACGCGAAGGAGCGCTCTTCGTCAATGTGGGTGGCCCCGGCGGGCAACCGGCGGCCTTCGTCGCGTCGATGGCCGCGGCATTCGGCGCGGTTGAAGCGTCCGATCCATTACACGGCGACCGACGGCGGCTTGTCGAACGCTTCGATCTCATCGCGGTGATTCCTCGCGGACTCCGGGGCGGCTGGACCTACGAGTGCGACGCGGTCGCACCGACACGTCACTTCCTGCCAGCACATCGCGACGACGCCAACTGGAAGAGCGCCATCGCCGATGCGCGTGCGCAAGCCGACGCGTGTTCGGTGCACGCCGAAACCGCGTACCTCAGTACGGAGCAGCACGTAAGGGACATGGACGCCGTCCGCGCTTCGCTGGGCGACGACACGCTGAACTTTTACGGGATCTCGTACGGGGGCCGGGTGGGTGCGACGTATGCGGCACTTTACCCGGAGCGCATGGGCAGGATGCTGCTCGACTCGTCTCTGATGTTTCACCGCGGCTACCGCACCGCCATGGAGCTGACGAATGACGCGCAGCAGGATGCCTTCGAAAAACGCGTGCTGGCTCCCATCCTGCACGAGCCATGGCGCTATGGGCAGGTAAGCGATGCCGGCGAACTCCAGGGCGCGATCCGTGGCTTCGCCGACGAGCTGAGGCCCGCATGGCACGATGCGCTGATCAGTCCCGCCCATCTCGCCGCCGCGATGACGATGGACAGGTGGGTCAAGGCATCCGGCTGGCGCAACTGGCGAAGCCTGCAGAGTCTGGCGGCTGCCAACCGGTTCAGCCTCGATGCCGCGACAGACGGTGCGATACGACAGGCCGCGCTGGAGCTCACCCAGCGTGGTGCGAGCACCGTGGCGGGCCAGGTCCGGGGGCGCCACGGCAACGCACATCGGCATGACTCGCTGGTCGACCGTCACGGCGAGTGGCTCAACCTCGCGGTGATGTGCAACGACGAATCCTGGGAGCCGATGCAGGAGAAGATTCGCGCCCGCGCGGACCGCGATGCATTCACTTACACCCAGGCTGACGGCTCGCAGATTTTCGACCAGCTGACCTGTGCGGCGTGGCCGTCGCGGGTCGCGCGCAGCCCCGACTTCGGCGTGCTCGAAACGCGTGCTCCCTTCCTGCTGATCCAGTCCGAGCATGATGCATCGACGCCACTGGTCGGTGCGCGCGCCATGCTCGACCGATTCCCTTCCAGTCGGCTCGTCGTCGCGAAGGGCAGCTCACAGCACGGCCTGCTGGCTCAGTCCGCGACACCATGTGTGGAGAAAGCCGCCATGGCCTATCTCCTGGAGGGCCGCCTCCCCGAAGGCCCGGACAGGGAAACGGCATGCGCTTTCGTGCCCGGCGAGCCTTACCAAGATCTCACGGCGTCGTATGAGTGGGATGACGCACGGCTCTGATCGGGAAAGCGCGCTCAGAACATGATCTGAGCGCGCACCTCGACGATGTGCGGGTCGATGCGCAGATCGCGCCGGTCACTGGTCGCCCTGACGTAGTTGCCCTGGAGTTTCAGGTATTTCGTGATGTACCAGTTCGCACCGAACGTCCAGTCGTGCTCGGTGCCGCCCAGCACCGGGCCGTCGTCGAGGTCGAGCGTGCTGTAACGAACGAGGAATTCGAGTGCGCCCCAGGGCCCCTTCGGAACGACATCGGCGACGTTGCCGCTGTTATAGGTGCGCGATTCGCCGGTGACCACCCAGCTGCCGAACGCGTACCAGCCGTGTGCGATGAAGGCGGGCTTGTCGACCAGCTTGACGCGGGCGTCGAGGTATTCGCTCTGAACCGACCACGGCCCCCCGATCCACAGGCCTTCGAGACCGCGACGATCGACATGATCGGCCACGCTGAGCGTGCCGGAATCGATGAGTCGCTGGGTGATCAGGCCGGCCTCGGGCAAGGCGCGCAGACGGATGTTCGGCGGGGTGTAGCGCCCGCGTCCGTCCGTCGTGCCGTCAGGTGTCTCGCGCGAAAGGGACAGGCCAAGGTGCAACACGTCGCCCGGCGAGTTGTGCAGCGTCCATGCGGCGCGCCCTGCCACCATGCGGCCGTCGAGATCACCCTGCAGGTTGCCGCCGTGGTAGTAGCCGAGTTGTATCAGGTACTGCTTGCGGGTCAGAGCCCAGTCGATACCGAGGCGTCGGTTCGCGTACACCGCCTGCATCGGCAGCGAGGATTCCAGAAACGACGTCGTTCCCGTGCTGGTGTTGCCCTCGAAGCCGACGGGCGTTTTCATGAAACCCACGCGTAGCGCGCCGTAGTCGTCGCCGAGCAGTGCCTTGCTCTGCACGCGAAAAAACGTATCCAGCCACGTCTTCGCCTGAAAGTCGAATACGACCGTCGCGTCGTAGACACCTTTTTTGCGTACGAAGAACCCGAACTCCTTCCGGCGATTGGTCTGCGCGTCTTCGTAGGTGCCTTCGTCGTGCGAAAAGCGGTCGAGGTCGAACTGGTATTTCAGCGTGAGGCCGAGATCCGTGCCGTCGGCGAAAACGTGATGGGTCGGCCAGTTGCTTCGCCAGTCGTAGCTGGTGGCGGGTACGTCGGCGGCGAGCGCGTAGGCGGGAGCGATCAGCGCCAGCGCGCCGAGGATGATGGTCTTCAAGCGGGTCCCCTCCCGAGGCTCCCGGCGGACAGCCGGGCGTTATTCGTAAGACTATACAACGGATATAAGAATATCCTCAGATCTTGCGAATATGATCGGCCTGAATCGTAATTACCTGAGGGCGATCGCGGTTTACCGCGGTGCCACTCAGCGGGAACGTTTCGGTTTCAGTCGAATCTCGAAGAGCGCGGGCCAGCGCTTGCCGGTCACGAACAGGCGATCGTGGGCCGCGTCGTAGGCGATGCCGTTGAGGACGTCATCGGCCGGGTCATCCATGCGGCTCGTGTCGACGAGCCCCGAAAGGTCGATCCAGCCGGTCACGCGTCCGGTTTTCGGATCGATACGGGCGATGCGTTCGGTCTGCCAGACGTTGGCGAGGATCTCCCCCTTCACCCACTCCAGTTCATTGATCATGCGCAGTGGCACGCCATCGGCTGTCACGTCGATGCGACCCGTCTGCGCCAGGGTCACCGGATCAAGAACCCGGATGGTGGGCGTGCCGTCGCTCATGTAGAGATGTTTCGCGTCGCGCGTCATCGCCCAGCCTTCGCCGGGATAGCTGAACTTGCCAACGGGCGCGAAGGTCTTGCGGTCGTAGATGAAGCCGACACCATCGCGCCAGGTCAGCTGCAACAGGTGGTCGCCCGAGACGATGATGCCTTCGCCGAAGTATCCGGGCGGGGTGTCGAGATGCTGCGCGACCTCACCGGTATCGAGCCGGACCTTGCGCACGCCCGAGCCCATGTATTCGCCCGTGCTCTCGTAGAGAAAACCGCCGTCGTAGAACAGCCCTTCCGTAAAAGCCTTCGGGTCGTGCGGGTAGGTGCGCACCACCGTGTAGCCGTACACGGGAATATCGGAGGCCGTCGCGACACTGCCACATCCGACCAGCCACGCAAACGCGGCCAGGACCGCCACGCGAATCGGAGAGGTTGTCATGCCGGGATACCTGTGTGTGAATTGCAGGCATCCTAACGGCAGTTTCGCCACGATCAAGGGGCGACGGCGGCTCGCAAGATCGCACCCACCCCGTGGCTGCGGGGGCCGAGGGTGCGATAGGTCGGGTCCGGCAGCGTGGCGTCGGCACTGCTGCCAGACGGCACCGTCAGGTCGAGAAGGAACCGGTCGCCGTTGACGGTTCACGCTGTCGCGATGCGTCCGGGCGGCCGTGTCCAGACTGCCGCCCCCATGAGTGAGGCTACCTTCCGGCACCGGGGCGGGCATGATCGAGACGACAATGTGCAAAGCGTACCGATTCTTTACGCATTACCCCACCGAAGACTTCGCTACCGTCAGTGCACTGTTCGACAGCGCTCAGGCGTCCCGTAAAGTTCGCAGGAATCAGCCGGAAATGAGTGACGATCTAGTCTGACCTTTATTCTCGCTTAAACACTGAAGGTTTTGTCGTTTTTCGTCAGGCTCCATGCTCCCAGCGTCATCCCGCCCTGACCGCCATCGGTGTTCTGCTTTTGATACTTCCACTGGATCGCCGCATATCGTAAAGCGATGGTTTCGGTGGGTAGCGGGGCCCCGTCAACATTGAGGGTGATGCTCGATATCAGAACATTCTTAAGTTGCACCTCGAGATACTTGACGCGTCGTCCATCCCCCGCGTCCCTGTAGAGGTCTATCTGCGCGGACTGAAAGGTCGTCCCGCCGGACAAAGCCTGGTACATCACGGGACTCGACAAGTCGATCTCTTTCACGACGAGGAAGTCGCCGTGCGAGGTACGGCCTACGGCATGCCCGCCTGCAGTCGAGGCTACCGGGGACGCGGGCTGCTGCATCTGGTGATGTAGCCGACTCAACTCGATCCACTGCGCATGTTCTTTGTCAGTGGACTCGCCCGCGATGTCAGGGCCACTCAGTTTCAGATAGATGCTTTTCATCGGATTCCTTGATGATGTCGATAATGTCGATCCGCAGCCTCGCATCGGCGTGCGGGCATGCGTTGTACCGGAATTCGTCGACGAATGTTTGAGACTGAGGGACAGCGCAATTTCCCGCACATCGTTCGTTCATGAAGATGCTTCGCTTGCTGAATGCGTGGCGCGCGTTTGGTACATGGCGATTGCCGGTACGACTACTATCCGCGCCGGATGGTCAGGCCCAAGACCGAGGCATGATTGGAGAAGGAAGCATCGCGCGCTACGGAACGCGCGATCGCTCACGCGAACTAACAAGGAGCGTCACCATGATTGAGAACACATCGTCTTGCCAGAGGGTCATTGGCATCAGAGACAAGATCGAGTCGATTCCCCGAGCGATGCGTCACATGGGATGGGCAGTTTCCGCCGAATTGATGGAACATTGGCTGCATGGTGCGGCGTGGGTGCTTCCGCACGAATGGAAATCGATCAACCCACCAGATCCGCGAACCCTGTCGCCTAGTCAAGTGAACATGCACGCCGTTCGCATGAGCTGGGCGCTTTCGCACGGGCATGTAGCCATGGCCATGACCAGATTGCGCGCGAAAATGGCGAATGGTCCGGCCAGAGAACTGCTTCGCAAGCGTATGAGTGGAGCTGCATGGGGCACAAGCAATCGAGTCGCGTTTGGAAGTAAGGATCACACAGCTATCCAGCTCGAGGCTACTTGCCAGTCGAATATCGAACTTTTTGGGGACAACCTGGGCACGATGGACGATCTTTATGGAAGCCTGGGAAAGGCCGCCATGAAAGTCGTACTCATTGGCGAAGCTACGCGCGACGCTAGAACAGGAAGAATTTCCTTACAGGTTACGCACGCCGGCTACTACATACGCGACACTTATGATTTTGAGGGCTTTCAATACCTCGGCACATGGACTAAGGATGGCGTCCTCAGCAAGGGCCAGATGCTCATGAATGCGGCGTCGAACGGCATGGTCTTTCGTTGGGGCGGCGAACCGATCGGAAACATATTCAACAAGGACTTCGATACTTATCGTTGTCAGACCGGCTATGGCGGTGATTTCATCATCTATTCCGATGTTCATTGGGAACCTGTGAGCCTTCTTCTGGACCTGGGTTAATGGAGACGAAGACAGTCGTGTTCGTTATGGCGGTCGCGGCCGGAGTCACGCTCTATCATGCGTCGAACTGGTGGGAACGCGCATATGCAACCCTCGTATCTTCAGAGACGAGTCCCGACGGCTGTCTGCGCATCGACACGTACTCTGCGTTCCGCGTACTTCCGTCAGTATTTCACCGTATTCCGGATCCTGATCCGACGATTAGGTATGCGCTCGGGAGGTCGTGGGAAGACGAGATATTCAAACGCGCTTACGAAGCCAGCACTGGCACTTTCCTGGGAGAGACTGTCGTTTTCGATCCATCGGCGTCCACGAGCATCATGTACTGGGGTGACACGAGAACACCCGGGCGGCGTGTTGTAGTTGCCAATCAGTTTTCACTCACGGATACCGACCGCTGCTCTGACGAAGCCACTCTCGCTAAGCTAGAAGCGTTCTACGAGCGAGAGCGGGAGGAGAGCCAACGAATACAGACGGAGTGGAAAAACGGGCGCCCGATCAGGCGTACCCTCTCGGCACCGGAGCAATGAGATCGCAAGGATTCCTTATTGCTCTCGTGGTTTCCGCCTCCGTTGTGCTCCTTAGCGGGTCAGTTTGGTAGGAGCGAGCCTTCGCTACGTATGTGTCATCAGAGATCAGCCCGAACGGCTGTATCCGAGTCGACACGTACAGCGCTTTCCGCGTACTGCCCTCAGTTTTTCACCGTATTCCTCATCCCGATCCATCGCTGCAAGTTGGCTTTGCGAAGCGGTGGCACGCCGCTGTCTCTGATCGCGCATACGAAGCGAGCACCGGGGCCTTTCTCGGTGAGACCATCGTCTACGATCCCTCATCCACCTTCGACTATGTCGATTGCGGAGATACAGGAAAGACGGGACGACGTTTAGTGAACATCGGTGGATTCATGTTGGCCGATACGACCCGATGCTCTGATGCGGCAACCATGGCGCGAATAGAGGCCTTTTACGAGCGGAAGCGCAACGAGATACAGAGGTCGGAAAAGAATCGGGAAGATCAGCGCCGACTGGACGCCGGGCCTTTGGGAATGACGCGCTGAACACGGCGAGAGAACCAAAGAAAAAGGGGCGCCGAAGCGCCCCTTTCTTTTACCCGATGATCGCTCTCGCAATCAGATCGCGTAGTACATCTGGAACTCGAGCGGGTGGGTGCTCGCGCGGTAGCGGGTCACTTCCTGCATCTTCAGCGAGATATACGCGTCGATGAAGTCGTCGGTGAACACGCCGCCGGCCTTGAGGAAGTCGCGATCCTTGTCGAGCGCGGCGAGCGCTTCGTCGAGGCTGGCGCAGACCTGCGGAATGTTCTTCTCTTCTTCCGGCGGCAGATCGTAGAGATCCTTGTCGGCCGGTGCACCCGGGTCGATCTTGTTCAGGATGCCGTCAAGGCCGGCCATCATCAGCACGGTGAAGGTCAGGTAGCCCGACTGCATCGGATCGGGGAAACGGATTTCGATACGACGACCCTTCGGGCTCGACACGTACGGGATACGGCAGGATGCCGAACGGTTACGCGCCGAGTAGGCGAGCATGACCGGCGCTTCGAAGCCCGGGACCAGACGCTTGTAGCTGTTGGTCGTCGAATTCGCGAACGCGTTGATGGCCTTGGCGTGCTTGAAGATACCGCCGATGTACCACAGCGCCGTCTGCGACAGGCCACCGTAGAGGTCGCCCGCGAAGAGGTTCTCGCCGTTCTTCGACAGCGACTGGTGCACGTGCATGCCCGAGCCATTGTCGCCGACGATCGGCTTCGGCATGAAGGTCACGGTCTTGCCCTGCTGGTGGGCGACGTTCTTGATGACGTACTTCATCGTCATCAGTTCGTCGGCCTTCTTCACCAGGGTGTTGAAGCGCGTGCCGATCTCGCACTGGCCCGCGTTGGCGACTTCGTGGTGATGCACTTCGACCACCTGGCCGAGCGACTCGAGCACCTTGCACATGTCGGCGCGCAGGTCACCCAGGCTGTCGACCGGGCTGACCGGGAAATAGCCGCCCTTGACGCCCGGACGGTGGCCGCTGTTGGTGCCGTCGTACTTGTAGCGCGACGACCAGGCTGCTTCTTCGGAGCCGATTTCGTAGAACACGCGTCCCATGTCGTTCTGCCAGCGGACCGAGTCGAAGATGAAGAACTCGGGTTCCGGGCCGAAGAAGGCGGTATCGGCGATGCCGGTCGACTTCAGGAAGGCTTCGCCGCGCTTGGCGATGGAGCGCGGGTCGCGACCGTAAGCCTGCATGGTGCTCGGCTCGAGCACGTCGCAATGCACGATCAGCTGCTTGTGGGCGCTGAACGGGTCGAGGTGGGCGGTCTCCGGATCCGGCATGAGAACCATGTCGGACTCGTTGATGCCCTTCCAGCCGGCGATCGACGAGCCGTCGAACATCTTGCCGTCTTCGAAGGTGCTCTCGTCGATGGCGTGGGCGGGGAACGTGACGTGGTGGTGCTTGCCGAGCATGTCGGCGAAGCGCAGGTCGACGAACTCGATTTCCTCGTCCTGGATCAGGTTCAGCACTTTGGAAGCGGCGGACATACAAACCTCGAAATGGGTGTGGGCGGAATGCGTGTAGCAATCGCTATGCCAGCGTATCCGCCATCGACGGGGCGCCGGAATCAAGCTCTCCCATCATAGAACGGGTGTGAGGAAGATGCGCAAATGCACCATCATGGTGCATCGTTCTCGCTCACGCACCATTTCGGCCGATCCGCCAGCGTCGTCGCTCAAGGCTGGTGGGAAGGAAAGTTCACAAAGCCATCGTCGTCCGACGACTTTGCGGGCGCCGTCGAGGTCGGCGGCGCGACCGGACCGGGAGTCACCGGCTGCGCTGTCGGCACCGCGGTTCCCATCCGCGCGAGCAATGCGCGATCCGCCTTGATCATCGCCTGCGTCAGTTCGCTGTCATCGGTCGGCTGCTTGAGCTTGGGCGTGACGCCGACGCGCGGCGAATACACCGAGCGCACGTTGTAGACCTTGCCGTCGACACTGACGATCATTTCGACGATCAGTGGCGACAGCGCATTCACAATCTCCGATCCCGCATACCATCCGCCATGCATCTCCGTCTCGGAGCATTTCTCGCCGGCTCGAAGCATGAGCATCGGAAGCAGGCCCCCATACATCGACCCTACGCTGCCTTTCAACGCGCGCTTGGCGTTGAGATAGGCAGCGTAACGGCGTACCTCGATGGTGTGCCCGTGCCATGGGTCGCCTGGCGCGGTAGCCATTTCGTTGCGAAGCAACGCGACAGCCGACAGGGAAGCCGGTTTCTGGGGCACCGTATAAATCCCGTAATCACAGCTGGTGATCAGCAACGAGTGGATGTCGTATGCCCGGTCCGCCGGCGGACGGTGATCGACGACCGCGGGTCCGGTGACATCCGTCGCTTCGGGCGGGACGGGAAGGAGCGGCTCAACGGGCATCGGAGGCGGGGGCGTTGTTGGCCGCCGATTGCCGGAGCAAGCAGCGAGCGTCATCGACAATACGAAGACGCCGACCGCGCAAAGCGTCCGCCCATGTCCCCGTACGACAGCCACGGCGATGCCGAGGCCAGATCTGATAGCCATCGCGATTTCCCCTGTCGCGCAACCTTGCGCCGGCGCCATCATCCGACTCGCGCATGCCGCAGTAAATAGGTCCGCGAGCGTTCACGCCTCGTTCCCGATGCCGTCGCGTTTTCCCGAGCCACCCACATCGTTTACGCTTCGGTCCCTAGCGGGGCCTCGCCCCTCCCACACCGCCGCCTTTCCCCGGGCCGGCGCACGCAGAGCCGCTCCATGACCAAGAAAACCGATAACGACACCCCCGACGCCGCGCGACGCCGGTTGCTGGGCGGCATGGCCACGACCGGCGCCATGCTCGCGCTGGGTGGCGCAAGCGAGGTGACCGCAGCCGGCAAGAAGGCGGCTGGCCCAGCGCCGACCGGTGCCGCACTGGATGCGTTGCTCGAAAGACACATCGACAACGTGGTCGTGATCTACGCGGAAAACCGCAGCTTCAACAATCTGTTCGGGGACTTCCCCGGTCTGCAGCAGCCGCTGAGCGAAGTTCCGCCAGAACGTCTGATCCAGCGGGATCGCGACGGCACCCCGCTGAAGACCCTGCCACCCATCTGGGGCGGGCTCGTGCCGCACGAGCAGGTCGTCGACCATAAAACGTACAAGATCGGCGAAAAGGACATTACCGGCCTGCCGAACGCGCCGTGGGCACTGCACACCGGCGACGGCACCCCGCTGCCGCACGGTCTGGTCACGCGCGATCTCGTCCACGCGTTCTATAACAACCAGCTGCAGATCAACGGCGGCAAGAACGACGGCTTCGTCGCGTGGGGTGACAACGGTGCGCTGACCATGGGGCACTATGCCAGCGCGCCCGTGCACCTGCGCCTGTGGAATATCGCCTCGCAGTTCACCTTGTGCGACAACTTCTTCATGGGTGCCTTTGGCGGTTCGTTCCTCAACCACCAGTACCTCGTCGCCGCGCAGCCGCCGTTCTATCCGGACGCCGACAAGAGCCCCGCGCAGTTCAACATCGCGGTCACCGAAAGCGGCGACCCGCTCGACCATCGCCTGAAGATGGACGAGGAATCGCCGAAGAGCGCGATGGATGGCAAACCCAAATTCGCGCACCACAATACGCTGACCCCGGACTTCTGGGCGGTGAACACCATCGGTCCGCCCTATTCGCCGGGCTTCAACGTCGATCGCAGGAATCCGCTGCTTGCCGACGCCACCAGCGCCAACACGCTGGTGCCGCAGAAGCATAAACACATCGGCGACGTGCTCTCGGCGAAGGATGTCGACTGGGCCTGGTATGGCGGCGGTTTCCAGGCCGCGCTCGACGGTAAGGGCGACGGTGACGACGCCAGCTTCCCGCAGACGCCGAACTTCCAGCCACATCACCAGCCGCTCAATTACTTCGTGACGCTGGCTCCGGGAACCGAAGCGCGCAAGAAGCATTTGCGCGATGGCGGTCTTGGCGAGACGGCGGCGACGAATCATTTTCTTGCGGACATCGCGGCTGGGAAGCTGCCGCCGGTGGCGTTCTACAAGCCGCAAGGCGACCTCAACATGCACGCCGGCTACTCCGACGTGGAAGCCGGCGATCGTCATATCGCCAACGTCGTACATGCGCTGCGCAAGAGCCCGCAGTGGAAGAACATGCTGGTGGTGATCACCTTCGATGAGAACGGCGGCTGGTGGGATCACGTCGCTCCGCCGAAGGGCGACCGCTGGGGGCCGGGTACGCGCATCCCTGCGCTGGTCGTTTCGCCCTATGCGAAGAAGGGCCACGTCGAGCACACGATCTACGACACCGGATCCATCGCGCGCTTCCTGACGCGCCGGTTCAAGCTGGAAAAGCTGCCGGGGCTGAAGATCCGTGAGGATGCGATGGTGGCGGCGGGTGGGCCGGCGGCGGGCGATCTTACCGAAACGCTCGACTTTTCGGCGACTTGATATCGCCAACAGGGTGGGCTCCCACCGGACCATCTCCCGCAGCCACGACCTCGG
Source organism: Dyella sp. 333MFSha (assembly GCF_900102405.1). Lineage (NCBI taxonomy): Bacteria > Pseudomonadati > Pseudomonadota > Gammaproteobacteria > Lysobacterales > Rhodanobacteraceae > Dyella > Dyella sp. 333MFSha. Next base: position 968,727 of record NZ_FNBR01000002.1, read on the forward strand.
GACGCCGGCAGTGGTGGGAGCCAGCCTGCTCGTAAGAGCCCGCCTGCTGGCGACAGCCCGGACCCTCAGTGTCCGGGGGTACCGCCCGACGCGAACGGCGGCTTGGCAAACCAGATGGCGATCATCGCCAGTCCGAAGATCAGCCCGAAGACCCAGAACACGTCATTGACCGCCAGCGTCGCCGCCTGCATGTCGACGATGCGGTTGAGCGCCGCATTGGCGGTCGGGCCCTGCACGCCGAGTGCCTGGAAGCGATCGAGGTACTCCGTCGTCGTGCGGCTGCCCTCGACGACGTTCTCCGACAGCACCGCGTGGTGATACGTCGTGCGATGGGAGTACATCGTCGTACTCACGGCCGTCGCGATACTGCCTGCCAGCGTGCGGAAGAAGTTCGACAACCCGGATGCGCTCGCGACCTCCTCATCGGGCATGCCCGAGAGGATGATCTGGTTCACCGGCACGAAGAACAACGCGATGCCCGCACCCATGCAGAGCCGCGGGATGGCCAGCTCGCTGTACGGCGCGTTCGTGCTGAGCGTCGACATATAGAACGATGCGGCAGCGAACACCGCGAAGCCGATCGTATTGAGCAGACGCAGGTCGAATTTGCTCTGAAACACGCCGACGATGGGCGACAGCACGATAGCCAGGATGCCGATGGGAGCGACGACGAAGCCTGCCCAGGTGGCCGTGTAGCCGAGTACCTCCTGAACCCACATCGGCATGACCACCGTACCGCCGAAGAAGGCGAACATGCCCAGCGAGAGGCACAGCACACCCACGAAGAAGTTACGCCGGCCCAGCAGGCGCAGCTCCACCACCGGATGCTTGTGCATCAGCTCCCATGCGACCAGGAAGGTGATGCAGACCAGCGACACGATGGCGAGTACGACGATGGTCGTCGAACTGAACCAGTCGTCGTCGTTGCCGTTGTCGAGCATGAACTGCAGGCAGCCCACGCCGACGGCCAGCAGGAACAGGCCGACCGCGTCGATAGGCATCTTCGTGACTTTCGACTCGCGGTCGCGAAGCAGCGCATAGGTGACGACGACCGCGAAGATGCCGACCGGGATGTTGATGAAAAAGATCCACGACCAGTGGTAGTTGTCGGTAATCCAGCCACCGAGAATCGGGCCGAAGACCGGCGCAACCACCACGGTCATTGCCCAAAGCGCCAGCGCGATAGGTCGCTTCGCGACGGGGTAGTTGTTGAGCAGCAGCGTCTGCGAAAGCGGGACCATCGGACCCGACACCGCGCCCTGCAGGAGGCGGAACACGATCAGCATCGGCATCGACGTGGAAAATCCGCAGAGTGCGGAAAACACGACGAACAGCATCACCGACACCATGAAGGTCCGCACTTCACCGAAGCGACGCGCCACCCAGCCGGTCAGCGGTTGCATCACCGCGCTGGCCATGGAGTAGGCGCTGATCGCCATCGTGCCTTCGTTGCTGCTCACGCCTACGTTGCCGGCGATGGTGCGCACCGACACGTTGACGATGGAGATGTCGAGCACCTCCATGAACGTGGCGAGCGCCACGCCCGCGGTGAGCAGGACCAGCGCACCGCCGGTGAGCGGCGGCCGGGATGCGCCGTTGCCGTTCTGCCCAGCCATCGATCAGCCGCCGCGCTTCGCCGGGACCGGCTTAGGCGTCGTATCCACGGTGTTCTCGCGGATGATCTGTTCGGCGCGCTGGTCGGCTTCGCCCATCTCCTCCTCATAGACGTTGGTGCTGGCCAGAGGCTTGCTGCGGATCGTGTCGGACAGCACACGGCCATCGCGGTCGTGCGTATCGACGTTCACGTCGGTTGACAGACCGATCCGCAGCGGATGCTTGCGGAGATCCTCCGCGTCGATCGCCACGCGCACAGGCAGACGCTGTACCACCTTGATCCAGTTGCCGGTCGCGTTCTCGGCGGGCAGCAGCGAGAACGCGCTGCCGGTGCCGGCATTCAGACCGACGACCTTGCCGTGATATTCCACATCCGAATACATGTCGGTCGTCAGCTTCACCGGCTGGCCGATGCGGATGTGCTCGAGCTGGGTCTCCTTGAAGTTCGCATCCACCCAGAGGTCGGCGAGCGGCACGACGGTGAGCAGATCCTGGCCCGGCTGAATACGCTGGCCGACCTGTACCTGGCGACGGGCGGCATAGCCTTCGATCGGAGAGACGATCGCATTGCGCCCGTTGTTGACCCATGCGTTACGGAACTGCGAACGCGCCTGAATCACCGCGGGATAGTTCTCGATCGTGGTGCCATCGACCTGCGCATGAGCGGCTGCGGCCTCGCGCTCCGCGGCATCCAGTGCGGCCTTGGCCTGCTGCATCTGGCGCTTGCCCGTGTCGACTTCTTCGGCCGATACGGCGCGACGCTCGAGCAGCGGATGGCGACGGTTGTAGTCGTCACGTGCCTGCTCATACTGCGCACGGCGCTGCGGAATCGCGGCGTCGGCCTGGTTGGCCTGCTGCATCCTGGCCTGTGCTTCGCGCACAGCCTGGGCGAGCTGGCCTTCGGCGTTCATCAGGGCGACCTTCGCATCGACGGGGTCGAGCCTGATCAGCACCTGACCCTGATGGACGCGCTCGGTTTCTTCCACGCCCACCTCCACCACCGTGCCGGCGATGCGCGAGGAGATCGTGACCATATCGCCCTTCACATAGGCATCGTCGGTCGTCTCGCGCTGTGACAGCACGAAGATGTAGAGAAGCAGCCATGCCAGGCCGGCGAGGATGAAGACCGCGGCGATGATGGAAAGGATGATGACCTTCTTGCGCTTCGCCTTCGGGTCCTCGTCCTTCTTGTCCTTACCGTCCTTGTCCTTACCGTCCTTGTCGCCGTCTTTCTTGTCGGCGTCCTTCTTCTCGTCGTCCTTGCCGTCGGGCTTGTCCTGAGGCTTCTTCTCGTCATCGTCGCCGTCGTGACGACCATCGTCGTCGCGCTCGCCACGCGGCGATTCGTCACCGTACTTGTGCAGGTACTTGTAGCGGTACTTGTACGGCTGCGGCGTCAGGCCGCCTTCGGCGCCTTCGCGCTGATCGTCGTTTTCAATGGTCATCGCGGGGAGTCCTTGCCGGCGGCGGTGGCCGGAAGATCGGGCAGGTCGTCGGCGTGGTAACCGCCGCCGAGCGCGTGGATGAGGGAAAGATTGGCGGAAAGCATCTGGCTGGTGAGCTGCAGGCGCGCATCGCGCTGCTGGTCCAGCTGCATATCGGCATTGAGCCAGGTGCGGTCGTCGATCAGGCCTTTGGACCGACGGTCGGCGGCTTTGGCCTTCTGCGCGGCGCTGGCGTCGTACTGCCGGTCGACCTGCACGCGCTGGTTATCCAGCATCTGCAGCGTGGCGACACCTTGCGCGATATCGCCGGCCGCTTGCACCACTGCCCCGTCGTACTGCGCCACGGCGCTGTCGAGCTGGGCCTGCGCATTCTCGAACTGCGCACGCAGGCGGCCGCCACTGAAGATCGGCAACTGTACCGACGCGCCGATGTTGCCCAGCGTCAGGTCGGTCCGCGTTCCCGAGCCGAGATCCGGATAGGTACGCAGGAAGGCACCCAGCGCCATCAGGCTCACGTCGGGGTAATAGGCCTTGCGCGCCTGGTCGATGTTCTTCGACGAGGCTTCGATCTGCCATCGCGCCGCTGCGATATCGGGCCGCCGTGCGAGCAGACCCAGCCGGGCGTCGTCGGGCAGCCGCGTATCGGGTGTGGGCAGCGGCGACGGCGTGAGGCTACCCAGGTCCTTCGGCGATACGCCGGCCAGCGCGGCGAGCTGGACGAGATCCAGGCTTGCGGCGCCTTCCAGCTGCGCCACGTTCTGCCGCGTCTGCGCGAGCTGCCCATCGGCCTGATCGAGGGTGGTCGGATCGTCCAGACCGCCATGCACACGCAATTCGACCAGCTCGCGGTACTGCGACGAACTGTCGGATGCATGGCGGGCGACGGCGAGGCGTGCCTGCTGCGCCTGCCAGTCGAAGTAGGTGTTGACGACGTTGTACTGCAGCGACGTCGCCGCGGAGGCCCGCTCGGCCTCGGCGGCACGGGCCTGGCCGACGGCTGCCTCGACCGCAGCCTTCTGCTTGCCCCACAGGTCGAGGTCCCACGTCGCGAGCGCCCCTGCGGCGCCGCTGTTGCTCCAGCTCTTGCCGGGATTCAGCTGAAACCCCTGAGCGTTTCCGGCGGCACCGGGTGCCTGACCCTGCAGGGACACGTCGTTGTACCCGTGCCCGCCATTCAGAAGCCCGCGTACCTGCGGGTTCAGTTCCGCCTTCGAGGCATCCACGGCGCGGAGCGCCGCCCGATACCGGGCTTCGGCCTGCTCCATGTTGGGCGAGCCGCGCATGGCGAGGTCGACGATACGATCGAGCTGCGCGTCGTCGTACCGTTTCCACCACTCAGGCTGCGGCCATCCCGCCTGGGACGTGGGCAGCCCGGCGACAGGTACTTCGTCGCGCGGAACGAAGGCCGGAGGACGCACGGCGGGCGCGCAGGCGGCGACCGCAAGCGCCGCGACAAGTACGCCAATGCGTAGCCCGCCGGTTCGACGGCGGAGCCGGAGGAATGTGTGCATGTCGAATCCGTGTGAAATTTCTTGCGAGAGGCGATGACATGCCCTTGCTGCGTCGCCGAAAATTAACAGTGGTTGACGTGGGCAACGCGTGACGGTTCATTGAGTGAAGCAAGTCGCACGGATTCGTGCTGCGGTGCGGCTAAGCTAGGGGACCTGCTCGACCACCGGATTTCCCCGCCCGTGAATGACCTGATCAGCGACATCCTCCTCGGCATCGTCGAGGGGATCACCGAATTTCTGCCCATCTCCAGCACCGGTCACCTGCTCATCGCCGAACGCTGGCTCGGCGCGCGCTCCGACCTGTTCAATGTCGCCATTCAGGCCGGTGCGATCCTCGCCGTAACGTTCATTTACTGGCGGACCATCTGGAGCCTGCTGACCAACTGGCGTCGCCCGGAAACGCGCGATTACGTCATGAAGCTGGGTGTGGCCTTCCTGATCACCGCGGTGCTTGGCCTGATCGTCACCAAGCTCGGCTTCAAGCTCCCCGAGACGATCACGCCGATCGCATGGGCGCTGATCATCGGCGGCATCTGGATGATGGTGGCCGAGAAAGTGGCTGCCAATCGGCCCGATCAGGTGTTCGTCAGCTGGCGTGTCGCCATCCTGGTCGGCTTGGCGCAGATGGTCGCCGGCATTTTCCCCGGTACGTCACGTTCGGCATCCACCATCTTCGTGGCCATGCTGGGCGGCACCACCAATCGCGCGGCCGCTACCGAGTTCGCGTTCCTCGTCGGCATCCCGACCATGTATGCGGCGACCGGCTACGAGTTGCTGAAGACCTTCACGCACGGCGGCGCGGCCGGCGAGGACTGGACCGGGCTGGCGGTGGCTTTCGTCGTGTCGACGATTGTCGCGTTCGTCGCGGTGAAGTGGCTGCTGGGGTATATCCGCTCACACCGGTTTACGGTGTTCTCGATTTACCGGATCGTGCTGGGGATTGCGCTGTTGCTGTTTCTGCCGGCTGGAGGTTAACGGCTAGCCGGGGCATGGCTATGCCGCTTCGTTGGCTTTTCGCCAGCAGGGCTGGCTCCTACAGCGCTGCGGCACGCCCGCCGGGTCCGCGAATCCCGTAGGAGCCAGCCCCGCCGGTGATGCTTTCCCGCAAGAAAACCTCACGCAACAGCCGCGATACGCTCCACCGGCGGGGCCGCACGCAAACGCGCCAGTTCGGCTTCCTGCTGTTCTAGCAGCTTGCACTGCGGCGTGCTGGTCCGCTGGAACAGCTCGCTGGTCCACTCGATGAAGGCCTGCACGCGCGCGGAGAGGTGGCGCTTCTGCGGGTACACGATCCACAGGTTGGAACCGGTGGAGATCGTGTCCGTCATGATGATTTCGAGCGCGCCCTTCTGCAGGGCGGTGGCCGCCAGGCAATGCGGTGCCTGGATGATGCCGAGGCCCGCGACCGCCGCCTGAATCACCGACTCGCCGTCATTGATGAGCATGTGCGCATCGACATCGACGGCGACCCGGCCACTCGGCGAATCGAACTGCCACTGGTACGGCTTGCCCGTGCTGGGATGCACGAAGTTGACCGTGCGATGGGCCTTGAGATCCTCGATGCTGGTCGGCGTCCCGTGGCGCGCCAGATACGACGGCGCCGCGCACAACACGTTGCTGAAGTGCCCGATCTTCCGCGCGATCAGGCTGGAATCGGCGAGCTCGCCCATCCGGATCGCGCAATCGAACCCTTCCTCATTCAGATCGAAGGGAAAGTCGCACATGGTCAGTTCCAGCCGAATGTCCGGGAAGCGCTGCTCGAACTCGGCCAGATTGGGTATCAGCGCGGCCCGGCCCACGGCCGACGACGCCGCCACCCTGAGCTTACCGGCCGGCTTGGTTTTCGCGTACCCGAGCGCCTCGGTGGCTTCGGTAAGGTCCGCGAGGATCTCCTTACATCTGGAATAGAACGCGGAGCCATCGTCGGTCAACCGCAGCGAACGTGTCGAACGGAAGAACAGCCGCGCACCGAGGCTTTCCTCCAGTCGCGAGATCGCCCGGCTAACGCCCGAAGGGGTCATTTCCAGATGCTGCGCCGCGGAAGAAAAGCTCTTGGCTTCCACCACGCGGACGAAAACGCTGATCGCTGAGAAGTCTTCCATCGCCAACTCCGGGGACCGTCATTCGTGACTGTGCGTCACAGGCGAGGTGATTGTAGACCCATTTTTCGCTTGACGGTCAAGACCTAGATTACGTCGCCTGGGTGAAACCGGCTTGACCTCGAGCGCGCTTGAGGTCGTACGCTGCGCCGCCGCACGACTTCCAGCCTTCGTTTCGATGCTCTCTAGGACCCCGTCATGAAAAAGAAACTCCTGTTCGGTTCGTCCGCACTCGCTGTCGCCATCGCCTCCGCGCTGTGGCTGAGCAGCGGCGGCCTGCCCTCCCACGCTGCCGAGCCCGCCCCGGCCATGCCGGCGCCCGAAGTCACGGTAGCCCAGGTCCTCCTGCGCCCGGTGTCCGACGCCAGCGCGTTCACGGGCCGCATTCAGGCGGTCGACTCGATCCAGATCAAGCCGCGCGTCAGTGGCTATATCGACACCGTGCATTTCCGCGAAGGTACCTCGGTGAAGAAGGGCGACCTGCTTTTCACCATCGACCCTCGTCCCTACAAGGCCGAGTCCGACCGTCTGGCCGCGAACCTCGCGCAGGCCCGCGCCGAAGCGAAGAATGCCGACGCCAACGCGGCCCGCGGCGCCAAACTGGTCCAGCAGCATGCCGTCTCGCAGGAAGAGGCCGACCGTCTCGATACCGCGGCCGCCAGCGCCAAGGCGCAGGCCGCATCGGTGCAGGCCGCACTCGACAACGCCCGCCTCAACCTGTCGTTCACCGAGGTTCGCGCCCCGGTCGACGGCAAGGTCAGCAACGCGCAGATCACCGCCGGCAACCTCGTGACGCCCAGCGACACGCTGACCAGCGTGGTTACCGTCGATCCGATGTACGTCTACTTCGATGTCGATGAGCAGACCTTCCTCAAGCTCGATCGCCTGCGCCGCCAGAGCGGTCACGCGCCCGAGGTCGAAATGGGGCTGGCCGACGAGACCGGCTATCCGCACGCCGGGAAGATCGACTTCGTCGACAACCAGATCCGCGCCGGCGCCGGCACGATCCGCCTGCGTGCGGTGTTCCCGAACGCGGACGGCGCTTATACGGCCGGCCTGTTCGCCCGCGTCGAACTGCGCAGCGGCAACACCCAGCCGCGCGCGCTGATCGACGACAAGGCGGTCGGCACCGATCTGGGCAACAAGTTCGTCTACGTGCTGGGCAAGGACAAGAAGGTCGAGTACCGCCGCATTTCCACGGGCGCACTGGTCGACGGCCTGCGTGTCGTCGATACCGGCCTCAATGCCGACGACGTCGTCATCGTCAACGGCCTCCAGCACGTACGCCCCGGCGTCGAAGTAAATGCGAAGCGCGTGGCGATGGCCTCGCTGGTAGCGGAGGGCATGCGCAACGTCGCCGCCAACCGTCCGGCCGGCGTCGACAGCGTGGCGCAGAACCAGGACTGATCCACCATGAAAATCGCCCAATACTTCGTCAACCGCCCGATCCTCGCGGGCGTGCTGTCGGTGCTGTTCCTGATCGCGGGCGGTATCGCCGTGTTCAAACTGCCGATCAGCGAATACCCGGAGGTCGTTCCGCCGACCGTCGTGGTCAAGGCGAGCTACCCGGGTGCCAACCCGAAGGTCATCGCCGAGACCGTCGCCACGCCGCTCGAAGAGCAGATCAACGGCGTGGAAGGCATGCTGTACACCTCCTCGCAGGCGACCAGCGACGGCCAGATGACCCTCACGGTCACCTTCGCCCTGGGTACCGACCTCGACAACGCGCAGGTGCAGACGCAGAACCGCGTCGCCCAGGCCCTGCCGCGTCTGCCGGAAGAAGTGCAGCGTCTCGGCGTGACGACGACGAAGAGCTCGCCCGACCTGACCATGGTCGTGCATCTGACCTCGCCCGATCACCGCTATGACATGCTCTACCTGTCGAACTATGCGCGTACGCGCATCAAGGATCAGCTCGCCCGTCTCGACGGCGTGGGTGACGTCCAGCTGTTCGGCGCCGGCGAATACAGCATGCGCGTGTGGATGAACCCGGAAAAGCTGGCCATCCGCAACCTGACCACGGGTGACGTGATCAAGGCCGTACGCGAGCAGAACATCGAAGTCGCCGCGGGCTCGCTGAATGCGCCGCCCGGTCCGAACTCGAACGCGTTCCAGGTCAACATCAACACGCGCGGCCGGCTGGTGACCGAGGACGACTTCCTCAACATCATCGTGCGCAGCGACGCGTCGGGCTCGGTCACGCATCTGCGCGACGTCGCCCGCGTCGAGCTCGGCTCGAACAACTATGCGCTGCGCAGCCTGCTGAACAACCGCGAGGCGGTCGCGATCCCGATCTTCCAGCGTCCGGGCTCGAACGCGATCGCGATCTCGGACGAAGTCCGTGCCGAGATGGCGACGCTGAAGAAGGATTTCCCGCAGGGTGTCGACTATTCGATCGTCTACGATCCGACCGTGTTCGTGCGCGGCTCCATCGAAGCGGTCGTGCATACGCTGTTCGAAGCGATCGTCCTCGTGGTGCTCGTCGTCATCCTGTTCCTGCAGACCTGGCGTGCATCGATCATTCCGCTCGTCGCGGTACCGGTATCGCTGATCGGCACCTTCGCCGTGATGTATCTGGTCGGCTTCTCGCTCAACGCGCTGTCGTTGTTCGGCCTCGTGCTGGCGATCGGCATCGTCGTCGATGACGCGATCGTGGTCGTGGAGAACGTCGAGCGACACATCGAGCACGGTCTCGACCCGAAGATGGCGACACGTCAGGCCATGACCGAAGTTACCGGTCCGATCGTGGCGACGGCGCTCGTGCTCTGCGCGGTGTTCGTGCCGGCCGCCTTCATCAGCGGTCTGACCGGACAGTTCTATCGCCAGTTCGCCCTGACCATCGCCATCTCGACGGTAATCTCGGCCTTCAACTCGCTGACCCTGAGCCCGGCGCTCTCCGCGATCCTGCTGAAGGGCCGCGACGAGCCGAAAGACAAGCTCACGATCTGGATGGAGCGCAGCCTCGGCTGGTTGTTCCGGCCGTTCAACCGTGGCTTCGACCGCGCATCGCACGGCTATGTCGGCGGTGTACAGAAGATCCTGCGCTTCTCGGCGGTCGTGCTGGTGCTCTACGCCGGTCTCGTCGCGCTCGGTGTGCTCGGCTTCGCGAAGACGCCGACGGGTTTCGTGCCGACGCAGGACAAACAGTACCTCGTGTCGTTCGCGCAGTTGCCGGATGCCTCCTCGCTGGATCGTACCGAAGGCGTGATCCGCCGCATGGGCGATATCGCGCTGAAGGATCCGGGCGTCGAAAGCGCGGTGCAGTTCCCCGGCCTTTCGATCAACGGCTTCACCAACAGCACCAACGCGGGCATCGTGTTCGTCACGCTCAAACCGTTCGAGGAACGTCGTTCCGCCGATCTGTCGGCCGAGGCGATCGCGGCTCGTCTGAACGGCCAGTTCGCCGGCATCCAGGACGCGTACATCGCCATCTTCCCGCCGCCGCCGGTCAACGGCCTCGGCACGATCGGCGGCTTCCGCATGCAGATCGAGGATCGTGGCGACCTGGGCTTCGAGGAGCTGTACAAGCAGACCCAGGGCATCATCGCCGCCAGCCAGAAGACACCGGAGCTCGCGCACCTGTTCACCAGTTTCCAGGTGAGCGTGCCGCAGTTCGACGCCGACATCGATCGCGAGAAAGCGAAGTCGGAAGGTATCGACCTTGGCGACGTGTTCCAGACCATGCAGGCGTACCTCGGTTCGCTCTACGTCAACGACTTCAACCGCTTCGGCCGCACCTATCAGGTGAACGTGTCCGCCGAACCGTCGTTCCGTCATGAGCCGTCCGACATCGTGGGGCTGAAGACGCGCAACGCCGCGGGCGACCTCGTGCCGCTGGGTTCGTTCCTCACCGTACGCCAGACCAACGGCCCGGATCGTGTGCAGCACTACAACGGTTATCCCACCGCCGAAATCAACGGTGGCGCGGCGCCGGGCTACAGCACGGGTCAGGCTCAGGCCGCGATGGAGAAGCTCGTCCAGGCCAACCTGCCCAACGGCATGACCTATGAGTGGACCGAGCTTACCTACCAGCAGATCCTCGCCGGCAATACCGCGGTGCTGGTGTTCCCGCTGTCCGTCCTGCTCGTCTTCCTCGTGCTGGCCTCGCTGTACGAAAGCCTCAGCCTGCCGCTGGCCGTGATCCTGATCGTGCCGATGGTGCTGCTGTCCGCGATCGTCGGTGTGATCGTGACCGGTGGTGACAACAACATCTTCACCCAGATCGGCCTGATCGTTCTCGTGGGCCTGGCCTGTAAGAACGCGATCCTTATCGTCGAGTTCGCCCGAGAGGCGGAGATCGGTGGCATGAACCGTGTGGATGCAGTTCTCGAAGCCGCCCGCCTGCGACTGCGCCCGATCCTGATGACCTCGTTCGCTTTCATCATGGGCGTGGTGCCGCTGGTGACCTCGCACGGCGCGGGTGCGGAGATGCGTCATGCGATGGGCGTGGCGGTGTTCGCCGGCATGCTGGGCGTGACCTTCTTCGGCCTGATCTTCACCCCGCTCTTCTATGTGCTGATCCGCGCCTGGAACGAACGCTCCGAGGCTCGCCGCAACGCGCGCCGCGAACGCCGTCTCCTCGACAACGCGGCCCGGGAGTCGTAATTCATGAAAGTCATGTTCCGTAGTACGGCCCTGTTCGCGGCCCTCGTTATCGCCGGGTGCGCGAGCGTGGGCCCCGATTACCACGCGCCGAAGGAAGCACCGGTCACCCTGCAAGGCGTCGACGCCACGCACCAGAACCATGGTGACGTGCAGGCGCAGTGGTGGAAGCAGTTCGGCGATCCGACGCTCGATGCGCTGATCGTCCGCGCGGCGAAGGGCGCCCCGGACCTGCGCATCGCGATGGCCCGGCTCAATCAGGCGCGTGCCGCGCTGGGTACCGCGAAGTCGCAGCAGATTCCCGACGTGGAAACCGTTGCCTCGTACCAGCGCACGCGTGCCCAGCAGCCGGGCTTCACCGATCAGCGCACGACGGTGACGCAGTACCAGGCGGGCTTCGATGCATCGTGGGAACTCGACCTGTTCGGCGGCGTCCGGCGCTCGGTCGAGGCGGCCCGCGCCGATGCAGCCGCAGGCGAAGCCTCGTTGCAGGACGCTCAGGTCACCCTGTTCGCCGAAGTCGCACGCAACTACTTCGACCTGCGCGGCACGCAGCTGCGGATCGATGTGGCCAACCGCGACATCGCCAACCAGCGCGATTCGCTGAAAGTGATCAACGCACGGGTGGAGGTCGGCACCGGCGCCGAGCAGGATCTGGCCAGCGCCAGGGCCCGCCTCGCGGCGGTCGAGGCGCAGCTGCCGGTGCTCGAGACCCAGGCACAGGCCGATACGTTCCGCATCGCGGTGCTTCTCGGTTCGCGACCGGGTGAACTGGACGTCGATCTGTCACCGGCGACCTTCAAGCCGATCGACGTCAGCCTGGCCATCGGCGGTGCCGACGAAGTGTTGCAGCGCCGTCCCGACATCCGGATCGCCGAGCGTCAGCTTGCCGCCGCGAACGCGCGCATCGGTGTGGCCAAGGCCGACTACTTCCCCCATATCTCGCTGGGCGGTTTCATCGGTTTCCTCGCGGGCCGCAGCAACGACTTCGGCGGTGCCGACTCGCGCGCGTTCCAGGTCGCGCCGAGCATCTCCTGGTCCGGGCTCAACGTGCAGCGCGTCGCTTCCGGCGTGCGCGGCGCACGTGCTCAGGCGGAGGAAGCGCAGGCCAACTACGACCGCACGGTGCTCACCGCGCTGGAGGACGTCGACAACTCACTGGTCGGTTTCAACCAGCAGCGCGTGCGTGTCGAAAAGCTGGTCGTCCAGGCGACGGAGAGCCGTCGTGCGGCGGAGCTGGCCAAGTTGCGCTATGACGCGGGTCGTACCGACTACCTCGAACTGCTCGACGCGGAGCGCACCCAGCTCTCCGCCGAAGATCAGCTCGCGGAAGCCGAGGCCGCCATCAACACCCGTGCCGTGCAGCTGTACAAGGCCCTGGGCGGTGGATGGCAGGCGTGCGGCGACAACGCGTGCAGCGAGGTTGCGAAAGCCCCATGAGCTCGGCCAAGGTTCATCGCCTGCCCGTAAAGACGAAGCGTATGAACCCGACCGCCGTGGAACCGCCGCTCAGCCAGCGCATCGCGCTGGTGAGCGGCGCCAATCGCGGGATCGGCTTTGAAGTGGCGAAGCAGCTCGCTTCGCTGGGTGTCACGGTATTTCTCGGCGGGCGTGAACTCGCCAAGGCGGAGAAAGCCGCGAAGTCGGTACGCGAACTGGGCGGAGACGCCCACGCCATACGGCTCGACGTCACCCGTGCCGACGATATCGAAGCGACGATCGCGACCATCGATGGCCGCTTCGGTCGGCTCGACATTCTCATCAATAACGCGGGCGGGCATTTCGACGTGCGAGCCCGCACGTCGAAGCCCGACATCGATGACATCCGTGGCGCGCTCGACGTGAATCTACTCGGGGCATGGTGTCTCACGGCCGCCGCGCTTCCCCTGATGCGTCGCCATGGTTACGGCCGGATCGTCAATGTGTCGAGCGAATGCGCGACGCATGAGATGTGCGGCGACAACGCACCGGCGTATCGCATTTCCAAGGCGGCGTTGAATGCATATACGCAGGTCGCCGCGCGCGAACTCGAAGGCAGCGGCGTGCTCATCAATGCGGTCTCCCCCGGATGGACGGCGACGGCCATGGGCGGAAGCGGCGGCCGACCGGTGGCGGAGAGCGCCGAGGGCATCGTGTGGGCGGCATTGTTGTCCGAGCGCGACGCCGCGCACGGTCAGTTCTTTCGCGACAAGCTCAGGATCGCCTGGTAGCTCCCCTCTTGTCAGACGACCGTCGGGTAAGTCCGGCGGAACGTATGCCACCTGTCGAAACAAAACCCTTCAGCTCCGGCTGCGATTCACCGGGAAATGATGTGCGCGAACCACTCCCATCCGCGCAGTTTGGCGGTGACGAGTTTCACGCAGGTCAGCATCGGTACGGCCAGCAGCGCGCCGGGAATACCCCACAGCCAGCCCCAGATCAGCAGCCAGAGAAGAATGGCCACGGGGCTGAGCCGTGACCGGCGCCCCTGCAACATCGGGGTCAGCAGGTTGCCTTCGATGGCGGTGATGCCAGCAAAGGTCGCGGCGGGAAGCAGCGCCGGGCCGACTTCCTGAAAATGAAGGACGCCGACGACGGCAAGCACCGTGGTTGTCGTGATCGCACCCACATAGGGAATGAAGTTGGCGACAGTCGCAACCGTGCCCCAGAGCAGCGGATCGGGCACGCCGTACAGATAGAGCATGCCAGCGGTGACGAGGCCAAGCGTGACGTTGATCGCGGCGGTGAGCAGCAGGTAGCTCGACACCTCGACCTGGATGCTGCGCACGATGCTCACCGTGTGCCGCTTGTACGCGAAGGTGGGCGATATCTCCACCGCGCGGCGGAGGATCTCGTCGCCGTACACCAGAAAGAAAAACACCAGCAGGGCAACGGTTAGCACGCTTGCCAGAACCTTCGGCGCACCGGCCACGATATCCCATGCGGTGAACGCGAAACCCGCGTTCGCCTGAGGCGCGTTACGCGTCACGGCGCCGCCAACCAGATTCTGTGTCGCCCGGCTCGCCGCTTCGATCTGCTGCGTCATCGGCTTGATCTTGGGCGCGAACGCACGCATCGCCGTCGGTGCTTCGTGGAACCAGTTCAACGCGGGCGTCGACAGCGTCGCGATCGCTGAAACGAGCCCCACGTTAAGCGTCACCATCACGATGACCGCGGCCAGCCAGCGTGGAAAACGCACCCGCGCCGCGGCGACGACGATCGGGTTCAGTGCAAGGCCGATAAAGGCCGCGAGTACGAGCGGGACCAGCAACGACTTGCCCAGAACGACGGTATAGAGCACCGCCAGCAGGATCATGCCGGTCAATGAAATACGTATGGCGCGAAGGTGGCGGGAGATACGCCGGGTGCTGCGACTGCTGCCGGGTTTACGCCGCCCGCGCGTGACCAGCGTGGACACGGCGGCCCCCGGCGCCGTCGTCGATGGCAACGGCGTAGGGAGTGGACTGGGAAAGTCGCTCATGACACGTCGTCGGCCACGTCGGCGACATCGCCGGCCAGATCTCCGAGCAAGCTGCCGGCGGCCATCGATATCACCTTTCCGATGATATCGGCCGTCCCACCCGCGACGAGCCCGCTGACGCCAGGCACCGCGAGCGGGTTGAGCTTGATGTTACTGAGGAAAAAACCGCCGCCGGCCGCGATGCCGAGCACCGTCAGGGGATTCTCGTAGCCGCGCGCGATGAGCGCGGCGGCAGGCTCGACGACTTCGGCGCGTGCGGCGACGACGCGTGCGCGCGCCTCGGTCACTTTCGCCATGCTTCGGAAAATACCCATCGTCGTCAGCCCCCTACCTTCGCTTCGCCTTCCGCCTTGCCCTGTCTGGCCGCTTCTTTCGCCAGCAGAGCCAGCTCGTTACGGGTGCCGGGCAGGCTAAGCCAGTGCATGCTACGCCGGAACACGAGGATGGCGACGATCAAAAGGACCAGCTGGACGCCCGCCAGTGCGGTCAGTGCCCAGGCCCAGGAGCCGAACCACTGCGCCAGGCCCCAGCCGGCAAGCGCCAGCAAAGTCAGTCCCAGCGCAACGGCGAAGACGATGGCCGCCAGACCCATGAACAGCATCATGACGATGCCACTGCGGGCCAGGCTGAATTCAGCGCCCGCCAGCGCGATCTGCGCCGCGAACAGGTTCTTCAGACCGACGCCGAGGCGACGGACGTCGTCCGTCCACGCCGGCATGGCGAACCGCGGACCGGCCGGCGCCTCGTCTCCGGGCGCCGGTCCGTCCATGTTTTCTCGCCCCGAGGGACCGTCTTCCAACATGCGTCAAAGCCCCTGCGGGTGGTGGATCAGTTGCGCAGGATACGGCCCGCGAGCCAACCGGCGGCAAGCGCCAGCGCGATCGACTGGACCGGCTTCTCGCGCACGTAATCGCGGGCGGTGTCGAGCCAGTCGTTCGCGGTGTCGACCGCTTCACCATAAGCTTCCTTGCCGCGAAGCTTGGCTTCTTCCGCTTTCTCAGCGGCGCGGGTCGCGCCGTACGCGGCCTTGTCGGTAGCGCTATGCAGCGTGTCTTCCACCTTGTCCGCCGCGCGATCGACGGCATCCTTGGTGCGGTCCACGGCGCTGGAGGTTGCCTGCTTCACCTGCTCGGCACGTGCGTCGATGCGCTCGGCAGCCGAGACGGTGTTCGCGGCGGCAGTCGCGGCGTTGGCGACATGGTCGGCGGGCTTGTTCATGGCATGCATCTCCGGGATAGGCTGGATTTGGGACGGTACGACAAAGAGAGTGAGCGTTGGGTCATTGAGGCGGAGGTGGGCTGTCCGGCCTTTCTCCGCCTCGGACTCGGGAGCGTGTCGCCGATGTACCGGCTTCCACGCGGGTCGCCAGGGCATGGGGTCTCACCCGGTCAGACGCGCGGTCCACGCCCGCGGAAGAACGAAATGATGGCGAGGATCAGGAAGACCACGAAGAGGATCTTCGCGATACCTGCCGCCGTACCCGCGATACCGCCAAAGCCGAAAACGGCGGCGATGATGGCGATGACAAGGAAGACGAGGGCGTAATGCAGCATGGTGGGATTCTCCGGCAGGTAGGACGCGGTGCCATTTAGTCCCGGGAGCTGCGCAGGGCGCGTGAAGCCTGGGGCAACCTGTCAAAAGCCGTTCAGGCTGATGGAATCGGTGATCGACCGGCCGGCTCCGATGGGGGCCGGCCGGTCGGCGACCAGGTCAGGCCTTGACCTTCGGATTCAGTGAGTACGTCCCGGTGATTACCGCTTCACCCACCACGTGCCCCTCGATCACGTCCCGCAGCTCGGCAAGGTTGAACCCTTTCTCGAGCGGGACCGTCTCCACGTCCAGCGCGTAGACGTGGAAGTGATAGTGATGCGGAATGCTGTCGTTCCACGGCGGGCATGGGCCGTCGTAGCCGTGGTAGTGACCCTCCATGTCCCGGTCGCCCTTGAACCAGCCGGTGTAGTCGTTCAGGCCCTGAACCGAGCCCGGGGGGCCGACGGGATCTTTCTTGCCGCGCGGCACGATGCCCTCGCCACAGGCGCCTTCGCCCAGCTCCCGGCACTCGAGCGGAATGTTCGCCATCAGCCAGTGGACGAACTCGACGCGCGGCAGGTCGCGACGCACCTCGCGGCCTTCGACGTTAACGTCGTCCGGCTTCGAGGGCACGTCGGTGTCGATCACCGCGATGACGAAGGACTTCGCCGTCGACGGCACTTCGGTCCAGGCCAGATGCGGGGTGACGTTGCCGGCCGGCTTGATCGGCTCACCGATTTCCATGAAGGCGAAGTTGGCCGGAATCGGCTTACCGTGTTCGATGCTGTCGCTGGTTAAACGCATGGCGGTTCTCCTGGCTTACGAATTACTTCTTGTAGGTGACGCGATAGATGGCGCCGTTGTCGTCGTCGCTGATCAGCAGGCTGCCATCGGGAAGCGGCTGCACGTCGGCGGGACGGCCGGTGGCGTTCTCACCAGCCAGGAAGCCCTCCACGAGGGGTTCATAGCTGGCCACCTTGTCGCCGTTGAGGCGCACCGTCATCACGCGATAACCCGACTTGGCCGTACGGTTCCACGAACCGTGCTCGGCGACGATGAGTGCGCCCTGATATGCCGCCGGGAACTGCTTGCCCTGGTAGAAGCGGGCACCCAGCGCGGCGACATGAGCGCCCAACTTAAGCACGGGAGATGTGTAGTCCTTGCAGTTCCTGCCCTTGCCGAAGTCGGGGTCGAGTGTGTCGCCCTGATGGCAGAAGGGGTAGCCGAAATGCTGGCCGGTCTTCGTCACATGGTTGAGTTCATCGCTGGGCAGGTCGTCGCCGAGCATGTCTCGACCGTTGTCGGTGAACCACAGCGTCTTGTCGCTCGGGCGCCAGTCGAAACCCACCGTATTGCGGATGCCGCGCGCCACGACTTCGCTGCCGCTGCCATCCGCGTTCATGCGGCGAAGCTGGGCAAAGCCTTCCGAGTCGCGATCGCAGA
The DNA here is from genome assembly GCF_900102405.1 of Dyella sp. 333MFSha. NCBI lineage: Bacteria > Pseudomonadati > Pseudomonadota > Gammaproteobacteria > Lysobacterales > Rhodanobacteraceae > Dyella > Dyella sp. 333MFSha. The sequence continues at coordinate 986,431 of NZ_FNBR01000002.1, forward strand.
TATTGCACGGCGCGCCGACCGGCACATAGAGCTTGTCGTCCGGCCCGAACGCGATGTACTTCCATCCGTGATGCGTTTCCGTCGGCAGCTTGTCGGTGATGACCTCGGGCGCGGGCGGCGCGTCGAGGTGGTTCTCGATGTCGCGCAGCACCACGATCCTGCTGACGGCCGAGATATAGAGGTCACCTTTGTGGAACGCGACGCCGACGGGCAGCTGCAGCCCGCTGGCGACGGTGCGTACCTTTTCCACGGTGCCGTCCGCCGCGTAACTCACGGCATAGACGCGACCCGCGTCGCGCGAGCCGACGAAGACGGTGCGGTTCGTGCCGACCGCCATCTCGCGCGCGTTGGGCACCTTGTCGGTCCACACGGCGATATGAAAACCCGGAGGCAGTTTGAGCGATTCCATCGCCGGCGTAGCGGCGAAAGCGGGGGCGGCGAGGAGGGACAGGGCAAGAACGAGGGCGCTACGCATGGACGGACTCCCGTTGCGGTGATTCAGCCCGCGATGGCGTTGAAGCGGGCCGCGATGTAGTCGTCGGTAAAGCTGGTCATGCTGAAATCGCGGATGAAACCGCAATGTCCGCCATAGTTGGAGATATCGAGCTCGATGTTGGGCGGCAGGCGAAGCTGATGGAAGGCACTCACCGGAATGACGGGATCGTCGCGCGAGGTGAGGATGGTCGCGGGAACGTGCAGGCCCATGAGCCGGTCGCCCGCGACGGAGTAGCCGTCGAGGTAGGCCTCGAGCGAGCCGAAATCCGTATGGCGCAGCACCAGCGAACTGGTCAGGTCGCGCATGTTCTGTTTGAGCTCGTCGAGCTCGAAGTAGGTCTGCTGCGGGAACGCCTCCTGCTTGAGCCGCAGGGAGCGTCGCCACTTGTGCATGAAGTACGCGTTGTAGAACCACGGCGCCTCGCTTTCCAGCGAGAACAGGCCCTCGGCCGGATCGATGATCGGGCAGACCGCCAGCACGTAGTCGATCGGAATGACCTGCTTCGACGCCAGCATGGCGGCGCGCAGTGCGAAGTTGCCGCCCAGGGAGAAACCGGCGACACCGATCACGCGCGAGGGGAACATCCGGGCGATCTCACCCAGCGCCGTCACCACCTCGTCGATGCGGCACGAGTGGAACAGCGCCTCGTTGAGGCCGTGGCTGTCGCCGTGGTCGCGGAAGTTGAGGCGGAAGATGTCCCAGCCGTCTTCGAGCAGGCGGCTGCCGGTCTGCAGGACGTAGGTGGAATCGACGCTGCCTTCCCAGCCGTGGAAAAGAATGGCCAGACCGCGCGACGCGCCACCGGTGGTCTGCGGGGTGTAGCGCCCGCTCAGGCGATCGCCGCTGCCTACGTCGACCAGCACTTCGCGCGCGTCTTCCTGCACCTTGTGCGCCCGTTTGGGCAGCAGGGTGCGACGGATGCCGCTGGAGGAGAGCATGGTCTGGATATGGCCGCTACGCAGCGGCCACGGCGGATTCAGGTCGACGCCCTTCGGCAGGCTCATGCGGAGGTATCGGTATCCAGGGCCAGCGCGATGCGCTCGCGCGAGGCCTCCGCCATGCGGCGGCGCCCGTCGTCGGATAGCGGCACAGGCTCGAGGAAGTGCACTTCCGCATCCATCGGAGCCTCGCCCAGCAGGCGCAGGATATTGCCCACGAAACTTTCGTCTTCCCGGAAGCCCGCATCGATGATGCGACGACCCTGACGAGCGAAGCGCAGCGCCACCGGCTGTACCGGCACCCCGGCGTCGAGCGCCGCCTGGAAGATGCGGGCATGGAAGACGCGAAGCACGCCGTTGTGGCCCGTGCCGCCTTCGGGGAACACGGCGACCGCGCGCCCTTCGCGCAGGCGCTCCACCATCACCGCCATCACCGAGGCCAGCGAGTGGTTATTGCCGCGACGGTGAAAGATCGTGCCGCCACGGGCGGCCATCCAGCCGACGAGCGGCCAGCCGGCGATTTCCGCCTTGGCCACGAAGCAGGCGGCACGCTGCGAATGAAGCAGCACGATATCCAGCCACGACGTGTGGTTGGCCACGAACAGGACCGGATCGGGCAACGGCGTACCGATGCGGACGCTGCGCAGGCCGAAGATGCGCAGGAGCAGGGTCGACCACAGGCGGATCGCGCGGTGCGCGAACGGCTCCTTGCCGTCCTTCATGACACCGCGCGACCAGCTAAGGATGCCGGCACAGATGACGATGGCGAAGAGGACGTGGAGCAACAGCAAGGGTATCCGCCACACATAGCGCAGCGGACGCAAACGGTCGCGGGGTGTCGGATTGGCGGTGGCGGCTTCCATCAAGCACACAAGATTAACGACCGGCGAACCCTGCCGCTAGAGGACATTGTCTTTCTCGTTACGCCACGCGGGCTTGCCTCAGGCTAGCTTGAGACATTTCCTAGTGGAAGGGCCGTCGAAGCCTTCACCGTGCGCAGGACGAAGCTGGTATTCACGTCGGCCACGCCCGAGGCGTTGAGCAGACGATCCAAAAGAAATTGCGAAAAGCCGTCCAGATCGGCCACGTAGACCTGGAGCAGGTAATCCATGTCGCCCGTCAGGGCATAGCAGGCGACCACCTCCTCCCAGCCGGCCACCGACTCGGTGAACGCGTCGATGGCGGGCGACTCGTGCCGGGAAAGCTGCACCCGGACGAAGGCCTGCAGACCCAGCCCGACCGCCCGGGGCTCCAGCCGCGCGCCGTACCCACCGATCACGCCATCCGCCTCGAGTTTCTGGACACGGCGCAGGCAGGCCGACGGCGACAGGTTCACCTCGGCCGCCAGATCGGCATTGCTCATACGGCCGCTGGACTGAAGGGTCGCGAGGATACGGAGATCGGTGCGATCGAGCGTGGAATGCATGATTATTTCTCTTGATCGATCTTATACGCATGAATATTGCGCTCAACGGTCGGCTTGGCGCAACAACACAAGCTCATTGCGCCGTTTCGGCGCTAAGCTGTTGTTTCACCCAAGCAAGCGTTCAAGGAGAGCCCCATGGAAAGCCCCCGCCGCGTCGAGCATCAGCAAACCGACCGCGGATACGTGCCCGTCTACGCGACCGGCATCGTGGAGCAACCGTGGACGAGCTACTCGAAGACCGAGCATGAGGTCTGGGACACGCTCTATCGGCGCCAGCGCGACCTGCTGCCCGCGTACGCCTGCCAGGAATTCCTCGACGGCGTCGAGCGTTTCGGCTTTGGCGAGGGCGGCATTCCCCGCTTCGAGGATCTGAACAAGGTGCTGGGCGAGGCCACCGGCTGGGAGATCGTGGCCGTGGAAGGCCTGCTGCCGGACGAGGTGTTCTTCGACCACCTGGCCAACCGCCGTTTCCCGGTCAGCTGGTGGATCCGCCGGCCGGACCAGCTGGACTACCTGTCCGAGCCGGATCTGTTCCACGACCTCTTCGGCCATGTGCCCCTCCTGCTCAACCCGGTCTTCGCCGATTACATGCAGGCCTACGGCAAGGGCGGTATGAAGGCCTACGCGATCGGCCCCGAGGCGCTGATGAACCTGACGCGCCTGTACTGGTACACGGTGGAATTCGGCCTGATACGCACCGAAGCCGGCCTGCGCATCTACGGCGCCGGTATCGTCAGCTCCAAGGGCGAGTCGATCTACTCGATCGACTCCGCATCGCCAAACCGGGTCGGCTTCGACCTCGAGCGGGTGATGAACACCCGGTACCGGATCGACTCCTACCAGCAGACGTACTTCGTCGTCGACGACTTCGCCCAGCTGTTCGAGGCGACCGGTCCGGACTTCACGCCGATCTATGCCCGCCTGGCCGACGGCACCGCCGTGGCGGCGTCCGATGTCGTCCCGACGGACAAAATTTTCAATATCGGCACCCGCGAAGGCTTCGTTTCCGGCGGAGATAACTGAGCCTCAACGGCGCCCTAACGAATCGCCCCTTAGGATGGACGCACGTTCAGTCAACAGGGTGGGTTCATTGTGGTCGTCTTCGATATTCCGTTCGAGTCCGTCGGTCCGGGCCTCTGGGTGCTCCAGAAGAATGAGAATGAATATGCCGAGTTCTGTTCCCGCGAGGATGCCCTCGAGTGCGCGCTGGCTGAGGCCCGTCGTATCGAGGCACTGAACGCGGCGTCGGACATCGTGTTGAACATCGAAGGCAACGACGGCGTGTGGCGGGCATTCGACACATCGATCCGGCCCTACGCGTGCCGCATGCAGGCGGCCTGATCCGCCGGATAAACCAGCAGGATTCCCTGAGGGGCAGGTTGGCGTAAGAGCTGACCTGCCCTTTTTCTTTGCGCGGACAAAATAAAACCCCGGCAGCCAGGGGAGGAGCTGCCGGGGTCGCGTCGGGTCCAGGCTATCAGGGGAAATAGCGGGACCCGGGACAGATGGCCAATGAAACGCGGCGTCTGCCAACAGGTCGCCTCTCGGCGATCGAATACTTAGATAAGGGCTTTGCCGTGAAGTTCCCGTATCACGGGGTGGTCGTGTTTGGGGTCTGTTTAACTTCGGCCGCCGTGGCGTGGTCGGCAAGCCAGGGACCCACCTGCGCGACCCAGAGCGCATAGCCCTTCGGGTTCATGTGCAGCCCGTCTTCGATGAAGAGATCCGGCTTGGGCTGGCCCTGCGCGTCGATCATCGCGGGCGCCACGTCCAGAAAAGCCACGTTCTTCTGCGCCATGGCCCAGGTGCTGATCAGTTTGTTGGCGGCGTTGATGCTGGGCAGCAGGTTGACCCGGGCGACGCTGGGCTTGATCGAGATGAAGGCGATCGGGACGTTGGGCTGCGCGGCGCGCACCCTGGTCACGAAGGCGGCGAAATCGTCACGCACCTGTTCCGGGGTGTCGCCGCCCTGCAGGTCGTTGTCGCCGGCGTAGACCACGATGGCCGCGGGCTTGTACGGAAGCACGATGCGATCGGCGAAGGCGGTCGAGTCGTCCATGTCCGAGCCGCCGAAGCCGCGGTTGATCACGCGGTAGTGCGGGAAATCGGAGGCCAGGCTCTTCCAGAAGCGGATCGACGAACTGCCGACGAACAGCACGGCGTTGGCCGGCGGAGGATTGGCCTTGTCCGAGGCCTCGAAGGCCTGGATGTCGGCTTCCCACCGGCTGTGGTCGGGATCTTTGGCGTGTGCGCCGAAGGACAGGACGAGGAAGGTAAGGAGGATCGTCAGGCGTTTCATCCGGACGACCGTAACCGCTCAGGCCTCCGGGGGCAAACCGGGACGATCCACCGCGGTGACCTTCAGCACCGCTTCGATGCGCTGGCCGTTCCATCGATAGATGAAATGTTCGGCCTGCACGCAGGGCGCGATCAGGTCGGGGAAGAACACCGCGACGCACTCCCCGCCCGGGTGGCGCGCGCTGTCGTAAACGATGCCGTTGGAGCCCTCATCGCGCAGGGTCCGGGCGAGCTTGACGCTGGCCAGATAGGAGTCCGGATCGTGCTCGGCGGCCCAGCCCCCGCGGATATCGTGCAGGCGTCCCGCGATCGAGGTGCTGTAACACCGCACCTGGACGTCGGTGGGCGGTTCCCGCGTCGCCGCCAGGAAGGCTTCGCGGTGGTAGACCGTCTCTTCGATCGCGGTGGCGATGGTATGCGCCGCATAGAACACGCCCCAGTGACCATCGGAGAAGCGGCTGCCCTCAGGCGGAATGTGGGTGAACGCGGCCATGATCGGTGTCGTGCCGGGGCCGGAGACGCGCCGGTCGGGCGGCAGCATGCTCAGCGCGCCCATTTCCTCGCGCAGGCGGGGGTTGGTCATCGACTCGATCGCCATGACGGCATCGATGTCCCTGGGATCGGCGATACGGTCGAACAGTCCCACCGGTGGAAAGCGGCTGGGGACGATGCGGTAGGCGTGAGTCCAGCGAATCCGCCGCGACGGCGGTGCCGTCGTCATCCGTTCCAGCCGCGCTGCGCGTCCAGGTACTGACGGACGACATAGAGGTCGGCGACGTTGCCCGAGAGCATGCGATCCAGCGCCGAGTGGCCGCCGAACAGCGGCGCCGTGTTGGGCTTGCGCACCCAGGCATCCGCCTGGCCGGGGTCGGGGAAAAGAATCTGGAGGTCCTTCCAGATGCCAAGCAGGTAGCTGATGCGCTCCACGACGTCCCTCGAGGGGGTTCCGTCCTGGAGCTTCTTCCATTTGAAGTACGTGGACTCCGGGGGGTCGCCCAATAGCGTGCGCTGCTCGGCGCCGCGGAGTTTCCAGCGCTCCGCGAGGGCGAAGAAGGCGCGCAAGGCCGGCCCGCCGAGATCATGGGCGTAACCGGGTTCGACGTGGATGGCTGGCTGCATCGACGGCTCCACCTGTGGACTTGTGATGCAGTCTACTCCATTTGTGGAGCTTTTCGTATGCGGGCCGCCGTCGGCAGGGCTGGCTTTTACCTGAGCGCCGTGGAACCGCTCATTTCCTGGACTCAATCCACGCGTCGACATGCTGCTCCAGCACCGGCAGCGGCACCGATCCCAGCGCCAGCACCGTGTCGTGGAAGGCCCGCAGGTCGAACTTCTCGCCCAGCTCCTTCTCCGCCTTCTCACGCAACGCGCGGATCTTCAGGTAGCCCAACTCATACGACAGCGCCTGTCCCGGCCAGCTGATGTAGCGGTCGACCTCGTTGGCGATCTCGCGCTGGCTCAGCGCCGTATTGACAGTGAGGTAGTCGATCGCCTGCTGACGCGTCCAGCCGAGATGGTGGATGCCGGTATCGACGACGAGGCGACAGGCACGCCACATCTGATACGTAAGAAACCCGAAGCGCTCGTAAGGCGTGTGGTAGATGCCCATCTCCTCGCCCAGGTATTCCGAGTACAGCGCCCAGCCCTCGCCATAGGCGGAGATGTAACCGTCGCGACGGAAGTCGGGCAGACCCTGCTGCTCGGCCGAAAGAGCCAGTTGCAACGCGTGCCCGGGCATCGACTCATGCAGCGTCAGCGCCGGCATGTTGAACAGCGGACGGGATGGCAGGTCGTAGGTATTCACGAGGTACGTATCCGGGCCGCCGCGGCCGGACGTGTAGTAAGGCGCGATATCCGCAGGCACCGGTTCGATGGCGAAGCGCTGGCGCGGTAACAGGCCGAAGTACTTGCCGAGCTTCGCGTCGACCTGCTTGGCCACCCAGGCCGTGCGCATCAACAATTCGTCGGGCGTCTTCGCATAGAACTGCGGATCGCTGCGCAGGAAAGCGAGGAAGGCCGGAAAATCGCCCTTGAACCCGGTCTCCTTCATCGTGGCGACCATCTCCTTGTGGAGGCGGTCGACCTCGCGCAGGCCGATGGCGTGGATGGCATCGGGTGTCAGGTCCAGAGTCGTGTATTCGAGGATCTGCTGCCGGTAATAGGCCTTACCGTCGGGCAGCGATTCGGCCGCCAGGGTCGGGCGCGCCCCGGGGACGTACTCGTTGCGGAAGAACGTCAGCAGCTTGCCGTAGGAGGGAATCACATCCTCGGCGATGACCTTGCGTGCCTCGGCACGCAGCAGGTCGGCGTCCCTGGCGGGAAGGGTCTTCGGCAGCGACCTGAACGGACCGTAGAGTGCACTGTCTTCAGGGTTCTTCAGTTCGGCGACGGCGGCGATCGATACATCGCGTCCATTGAGCACCTCGCGCGGGACGGTGAAACCGCGCGCCAGGCCCAGACGCATGTTGTCGATCTCCTGGTCCATATAGGCGGGGATCTGGCGCAGGCGATCGATGTACTTCCGATAATCGTCGCGCGTGCGCAGGTCGTCGCCGTGCAGCACGTAGCCGATGTCGGACCAGAAGGCCGAGTCGCTGTTGAACGGCATCTGCCACTGCTGGAAGCGCTGGGCGGCGGCGAGGTTGGCGATCTGCGCGCGGTACACGGCGTAATCGACACGGACCGTGCCGCTCAGCGAGGCCGGATCGATGCGACCCAGCTGCGCCAGCACATCGTTCCAGTAGGCGAGGCGCCGGGCCTGGCTGGCGGCATCCACCGTGTCCAGGCGGCCCTCGCCGGGCTGCGCTTCGCCCGAGGTCAGGATGCCCGCCTGCCCGCTACGCCATGCCCATTCCTTCGTGTAGATCGCCTTGAAGGCGTCATCGGTCGGTGTGGCGGCATGGGCGGTACCGGCGACGAGGCCGGCGAAGGCGATGGCGCGAATCCAGGGGGACATGCGGGCTCCGTAGGGGGACGGGTAAACCCCGATCATCGCATCCGGACCGCCGAACCCGAAAACTATTCCAGGCCGGCGTAGTGCGTGCGCATGGTGTCGAGGTAAGCCCTGATGTCCCGCCCCGGTGCATCGACGAAGGTTTCTCCCGAATCCCGGCAACCCACGATGCGATCCGGGCGGAAGTTGCGGAAGGCCTGACGATGCCGGCACCAGGTGCCCAGCGTCCATGCGCCACCCCAGAAGGACAGGCACAACGGTTCGACCTCACGGGTGCTCGCACGCCCTTCCGCGTCGCTGTAGTCGAGGCAGAGCACGCGATGCGCGAGCACGGCCTCGTGCAGGCGATCGAGCATGGCGGCCACCTCGTTCTGGAACGTATCGCGCCAGATGGGGGCGAAGATGCGCGACTGTGCCGAGCGCTCGCGCAGGTCCGGGGGGAGCACGGCCTCGATCTTGATCATGGCGGCCTGCGCCTCGCGCGCCAGCCGCTCGCCGGCGAACGCGCGGACGAAGCGCGTACCGGCAACGAGTGCTTCGAGTTCGTCGGCGGAGAACATCAGCGGCGGGATGTCCGAGCCTTTGCGCAGGACATAGCCGACGCCGGCCTCGCCCTCGATGGGGACACCGGAAAGCTGCAGGTCCGCCACGTCGCGGTAGACCGTGCGTAGCGAGACCTCGAGTGTGGCGGCCAGCTGGCGCGCGGGCAGCGCGGTGCGCCGCCCGCGCAGGGCGTTGATGATGAGGAACAGACGGTCGGCGCGGCGCATACCCGGATCATCGCCTGCTGCGCGTGGCGCGGAAAGCGGCAGTGGTCATGCCCGTGCATCGTCCCGCGCTCAGGCGGCGGCCAGCGTCTGGGCTTTGGCCAGCGCCGCGTCCTGCGCGGCGGCGCGAACCACCGCCGGACGCGCCATCACGCGGGCCACGTAGGCCTCGAAGACATCCCGACGCGGCACCAGGCCGAAACCCATCGTCCAGGTCAGAGCGCTGGCCCAGAGGATATCGGCGGCGGTGAAGCGGTCGCCGAACATCCAGGGGCCCTGCGCGAGCTGGGCCTCCAGGAGGTTCATGACGGTGTCGAAGTCACCGTAGGGCGACTGCATCGCCGGCATCGGAACGTTCTTCGCCCAGCGATCGACGACGGCGGGCTCGAAGCACGAACCGTAGAAGGCGAGCCAGCGCAGGTAGGGGCCGCGCAGCGCATCGTCGAACGCGGGCGCCAGTCCGGCCTCGGGATAGAGATCGGCGAGGTAGGTGAAGATCGCCGGGCGTTCGGTCACGAGACCACCGCGGTGTTCGATCGCGGGCACCTTGCCCATCGGGTTGATCTTCAGATACGCGGGAAGGCGCTGCTCACCCTCGACCAGGTTCATCACGTGCAGGTCGTACTGCGCACCCAGTTCCTCCAGCAGCATGAGGACGCTGCCCGACCGACTGTTGGGGGCATGGTGGAAAACGACGCGATTCGGGTTCATGCGGTGAAGCTTCCTTTCGGGTGGCGGAGACTGTAGGAGCGCGCCTTGCGCGCGATGCTTCCGGAGACGGGAGCAGGGTCACGGCCGGCGCGGCCGTCGGCAGGCTTTTCGCGCGCGGGGCGCGCTCCTACGGGCGTCAGCGACGTTGCCGGCGATCTTTCATCGGGGGTGAAACGGTATTGCCCGTCCATCAGCGGTCCCCGCTTGCCCAGCGGCGCATACAGCTCGGCGAGACGATCCATAAATCGATTCATGACGCGTTCCCTCCCCGGTTCGGCGGTGAAGGGACAGTCTGCGCGGGGCCTGCTGACAACGTTCTGTCAGCAGCCCTCTGGCGTCGTTCACGCCACACCCGGACAATGCATGGTTTCGCGCCTGAGTCCGTCCGAATGACGAAACCGATTTCGCTGATCCAGTTCCTCATCGAAGAAAAGCGCGAGGGGCATATCAACGCCCAGCTCAGCCTGCTGATCGAGGTCGTCGCCCGCGCGTGCAAGCGCATCTCCGTCGCCACCGGCAAGGGCGCCCTCGGCGGCGTGCTCGGCAATGCGGGTTCGGACAACGTCCAGGGCGAGGCCCAGAAGAAGCTCGACGTCATCTCCAACGAGATCCTCCTCGAAGCCAACGCCTGGGGCGGTCACCTCGCGGCGTGCGCGTCCGAGGAAATGGAAGATCCGCAGCCGATTCCGGACGCCTACCCCAAGGGCAACCACCTGCTGTTGTTCGATCCGCTCGACGGCTCCTCCAACATCGACGTCAACGTCTCGGTCGGCACGATCTTCTCCGTGCTCCGCTGCCCGGATGGCGTCACCGAACCCAAGGCGGCCGATTTCCTGCAGCCGGGGACGGAACAGGTCGCCGCCGGTTACGTGGTCTACGGCCCGTGCACCCTGCTGGTGCTGACCTTCGGTCACGGCGTGCATGAGTTCACGCTGGACCGCGAGCACGGCAGTTTCGTGCTCACCCGTCGGGGCATCACCATTCCCGCCGAAACGGCCGAGTTCGCGATCAACATGGCGAACCAGCGCCACTGGGAAGCGCCGATGCAGCGTTACATCGGTGAACTGCTGGCAGGCTCGACCGGCCCGCGCGGGCGAGATTTCAACATGCGCTGGGTGGCCTCGATGGTCGCCGACGTGCATCGCATCATCACCCGCGGCGGTGTCTTCATCTATCCGCTGGACGCGAAGATCACCGGCCACGGTGGCACCGGCAAGCTGCGCCTGATGTACGAAGCCAACCCCATGGCGTTCATCGTCGAGCAGGCCGGCGGCGCCGCCACCACCGGCCGCGAGCGCATCATGGACCTGCAGCCCACGGCGCTTCACCAGCGTGTGCCCGTGTTTCTGGGTTCGAAGAACGAAATCGACGTGGCGACCCGCTACCACCTCGACGCGGACCACACCCGCGACTGATCGACCGCCGGGCGGCGCACACGCGCTGCCCGGTTTTAGCCATCCGTCCGTCATCCGGCCGCCGCCGGCGTGCCCGATGATCCGCCTGCCCTTCTCACGGTTTTCTTCCATGACGCTCCGCCGCGCCCGCTCCTGGCTTCCGCTCGTACTCGCGACCCTGCTCACCGGTTGCTTCGGTGGAACCAGGCCGGATCAGCGCCCGGATACCGCCGTGCCGGTGCTCGCGGCCAAGCCGCGTATCGGACTGGCGCTGGGCGGCGGCGCGGCCAAGGGCTTTGCCCATATCGGGGTCATCAAGATGCTGGAGGCCAGCGGCATTCATGCCGACGTCGTCTCCGGTACCAGCGCCGGCAGCGTGGTCGGCGTGCTGTATGCCTCCGGCATGGATGCCTTCCAGTTGCAGGAGCAGGCCTTTGCGCTCGATGAGGGCAAGATCCGCGACGTTCGCTTCTTTTCAGGTGGCCTCGTGCAAGGCCAGAAGCTGCAGGACTACGTCAACGAACTCCTGAAGAACACCCCGATCGAGAAGTTGCATACGCCATTCGCGGCGGTGGCCACCCAGCTGGAGAACGGCGACCGCGCCATCTTCATTCGCGGCAACGCGGGCCAGGCCGTGCGTGCGTCCAGCAGCATCCCCGGCGTGTTCGAACCGGTGGACATCAACGGCAAGCATTTCGTGGACGGCGGCGTCGTCAGCCCCGTGCCGGTGGATGCCGCCCGTCAGCTCGGCGCGGACATCGTCATCGCGGTGGATATCTCGGCGCGGCCTGACGGCACCAATCCCGACAGCATGGTCGGCATCGTCGGCCAGTCCATCACCATCATGGGCCGTCGCCTGGCGGAGCAGGAGCTCGGCCGTGCCGACATCGTGATCCGGCCGAAGGTCGGTCAGATCGGACCGACCGACTTCGATCAGAAAAACGTGGCGATCCTCGAAGGCGAGCGGGCCGCACTGGCCGCCATTCCCGCGATCAGGGCGAAGATCGCCGAGAAGACGGCCGCCATGGGCAGGCCGCCCGTCCCGGCGCGCTGATCAACCCGCGTCGATCAACGCCAGCGCCGCCTGACGGCCCAGCGTAAGCACCTCGTCCGACAGTCCCTGTTCCGCCACGGCGCGCGAGAGGGACATCGAACCCACCATCGATGCGAACACCGACATGGCCAGCGTGCGACGGCGTTTGCCACGCACCGACGCCGGCAGGGTCGACGCGATCAGCTCGACCATCTCGGCATAGCCTTCCGAAAACGCCGCGCGGGTCTCTTCCGGACGGCGGCCCATCTCGGCCGCCAGTGCCGCCGCCACGCAGCCCGATGCGGGATGATCGCGGTGATCCGCCGACAGATAGGTGTTGACCATCGCACGATGCGGCTCCGAACGTGAGCCCGCGACACGCACGGCCATCCGGTCTTTTGCCGACGTCGCCGCCGATGCCACGCTGTCGCGCACCAGGTCTTCCTTCGAACCGAAATGGTTGTAGAACCCACCCTGGGTCAGCCCGACGTCGCTCATCAGGCTCACCACGCCGACGGCGTCGATGCCGTCCGCGCGAAACCGTTCAGAAGCCGCTTCGACGATCTTCTGCCGAGTCTGCTCCTTGTGACCTTTCTCATAACGCATTGCTTTCGCTCCCCTGGGGATCGATTCCCCTGCCCTGGGCCGATTCTAGCAATGCTTGCATATTGAAATGTCGAACGTCATGGGGATCACATCGTCGCGACGTTCAAGGCACTGCGTGTTGGCCTATGCTTGGCGTATTTCCGTCACGCCAACGAGGATCCCACATGAGCCAGGCCCATCTGTACGACATCGCCGTGAAGCAGATCGACGGTGTTTCCACCACGCTCGACACCTGGCGCGGCGACGTGCTGCTGGTGGTCAACGTCGCCTCGAAGTGCGGGCTGACGCCGCAGTACGAAGGCCTCGAGGCGCTCTACCAGCGCTGGCGCGACAAGGGCTTCACCATCCTCGGCTTTCCCGCCAACGACTTTCTCGCGCAGGAGCCCGGCAGCGACGACGACATCAAGTCCTTCTGCTCGACGACGTTCGACGTGCAGTTCCCGCTGTTCTCCAAGATTCCGGTGGTCGGTCCGCAGCGCCACCCGCTGTACAGCGCGCTGATCGAAGCGCAGCCCGAACGCATCGGTGAAGGCCCGATGCGTGAGCGCCTGCAGGGTCATGGCATTCCGACCAACGAGGCACCGGAGGTGCTCTGGAACTTCGAGAAGTTCGTCGTGAACCGCCGCGGTGAAGTGATCGCACGCTTCGCACCGGACGTCGAAGCAAGCGATGCACGCCTGCAGGAGGTGCTCGAGAAGGCGTTGGCCGAGAAAGCCTGATTTGCCTGGAGACGCCGGGCCTAAAGTGCCCGGCGTCTGGCGACGTCCTCCGCGGTCACTTCACCCTGTTTTCCGCCGAAATGACGGATGACGTAGTTGGCCAGGGCGGCTACCTCCGGATCGCTGTACGCGTGACCGAAGGCCGGCATGTAGACATCCGTTTCGCCGATCCGCATCGTCACGCCGTGCAGGATCGCCTGGGTGACGTTCCGCCCGCTGGGGTCGTTGACGCCGCGCGTACCGACGAGGCTGGCATACGATGTCTGCTGTCCGGCGCCATTCCATTGATGGCAGCTGGCACACGCACCTTCGAACAGGCGCAGACCGTCCGCGTCGGCCGTTTCATCGTCTCCACCAGGCGCGGCCGCACTGGAGGCGAGTACGGCTTTGGGCGACGGGTCGACGACCACCGGGTCATCGCCTTCGCGCGCAGGCACCGTGCGCAGCCAGGCCACGAGCGCCGCCGTGTCTTCCGGTTTCAGGAACTGCAGGCTGTGCGCGACCGCCTCGCCCATCGGCCCCATGGCCGACGCATGGCCATCCGCGTGGCCGGTACGCAGATACTGCGTCAGCGCCTCGTCGCTCCACTTGCCGATGCCGTGCGTGGCGTCCGAGGTGATGTTCCACGCGCGCCAGCCTTGCAGTTCCGCACCGGCGAGCGACTCGCCATGCTTCAGCCCGAAACCGACGTTACGTGGCGTATGGCATTCCGCGCAGTGACCGAGCGGTCCGGCGAGATAGGCACCCGCGTTCCACGCCGGCGATCGCGAGGGATCGTTCTCGAAGCGTTCGCTGCGGAAGAACGCGGCATTCCAGAAACCCATCGCCCAGCGCTGGTTGAACGGGAAGCCGAGATCGTTCGGACGTTCCGGCTGGCGCACCCTGGGCAAGGTGAACAGATAGGCCTTGATCGCCAGGACATCGGCACGGCTCAGCTGCGTGTACGCGGTGTACGGGAAAGCGGGATAGAGATGCTTGCCGTCCTTGCGTATGCCCTCGCGGACCGCACGCACGAAGTCGTCGTCGCTCCAGCCGCCGATGCCTGTCTCGACGTCGGCGGTGATGTTGGAAGAATAGATCGTGCCGAACGGCAGCTTGAAGGGCAGGCCTCCCGCGAAGGGTTTACCGGTTTCCGGCACCGTATGACAGGCGATGCAATCGGCCGCGCGCGTCAGATACTCGCCGCGTGCGACGGGATCGGCGTTCAAGGGCGCACCGGCGAGCACCGGAGCGGTGCCATCGGCCGGATCGGTGCGATTGAGCGCGACATAGGCCACCGCTCCGATGATCAGGACGACGACGATCAACAGAAAGAAGCGCTTCATGCGACGCCCTCCTTGCCGGTTCCCGCATCCGCGACACGTTTGAGCGCATCCGCCGATGCGGCGAGCGAGGTACGCGAGACCGGCAACTCCGTCAGACGCACGCCTGTGGCGGCGAAGATCGCGTTGGCCAGGGCCGGCGCGGCGATCGCCGTACCGACTTCGCCGAGTCCTCCCGGCGACTCCCCGCTGGCGACCGTATAGACCTCCACGTTCGGTACTTCGTTGATGCGCAGCGTGCGGTAGTCGTGAAAGTTGCTCTGCTCGATCATGCCGTCCTTGAGGGTGATGCCGTTGAACAGGGCGGCGCTGAGGCCGAACAACAGACCACCCTGCACCTGCGCCTGCACGGAACTCGGATTGATGGCGATGCCCACGTCGACGGCGACCACGGCGCGTCGCAGATGCACCTGGCCCTGTGCCGTCACCTCGACCTCGACGATCGCGCAGACGTGGCTACCGAACGGCGACGCCACGGCGATACCGCGTCCGACCCGCGCCGGTAACGGCTGGCCGCCCCAGCCGATCTTCCCGGCGGCGAGATCCAGCACGCCCAGGGGTCGTGAACCGGGCTTCATCAGCGAACGCCGGTACGCCAGCGGGTCCTTGCCCGAGGTGTGAGCGAGCTGATCGATGAAGCTCTCGACGATGAAAAGGTTATGCGTCGGACCGACGCCACGCCACCAGCCGACGACGAGCCCGGGCGGCATGTCGTGGCGGACCCACTCGACGAGCACATTGTCCATCTCGTAAGGCAGATCGGCCGCGGACTCGATGGCGTCGCTGTCCATGCCGTCCTTGCCCATGCCACCGGGCGCCCAGCGCCCGAGTACCGTGCCACTGGTGATGCGATGCTTCCACGAGGTCGGGCGGCCATCGCCATCCAGCGTGGCCGAGATGCGGTCGAAGTACAGCGGCCGCACGCGGTCATGACGGATGTCTTCCTCGCGACTCCAGATGACCTTGAGCGGGTAGGCCACCTGCTTCGCGAAGGCCACGGCCTGTTCGACCTGGTCGGTTTCGAGGCGACGGCCGAAACCGCCGCCGAGGTACTGGTTGTTCACCGTCACCGCCTCGAGCGGGATGCCGCAGATGCGCGCGGCTTCCTTCTGCGCGCGCGTCGGAACCTGTGTGCCCGTCCAGATCTCGCACTTGCCTGGCGTGACGTGCACGGTGGCGTTGAGCGGCTCCATCGGCGCGTGCGCCAGCATGGGCGATACGAAGGTCATCTCCACCGCCTTGCCATCCGCGCCCGCCTCGCCCTTCGGCTTGCGCCCGACCAGGGCGGGGCCTTTGCGCGAGCTTTCCTGCAAGGCGGCGATGAGCGTGGCGGTATCGAGTTTCTCGTTGACGCCGTGGCGCCATTCGATCGTGAGTTCCTGGAGGCCACGATGTGCGGCCCAGTAGTGCTCACCCACCACGGCCACGGCATCGGCCAGCCTGATCACATCGATGACCCCGGGCACGGCGCGTGCCTTCGTCTCATCGACGGCACCGAGCGTACCGGCGAGTTCCGGGCTGGTACGTACGGCGGCGTATTTCATGCCCGGCACTTTGACGTCGATGCCGAACTGCGTACCGCCGTTGACCTTATCCGGCGAGTCCACGCGACGCAGCGGCTTGCCGATCACGGTGAAGTCTTTGGGGTCTTTCAGTGTGACGGTCGCTGGCTGCGGCAGTTTACCGGCGGCTTCCGCCACCGCCGCGAACCCGAGGGTGCGACCCGACGGCACGTGCGTGATGGTGGCGCGCGCCACCGAACAGCTGGCCGCATCCACGTGCCACTGCGCCGCGGCGGCGGCTACAAGCATCTCGCGCGCCACCGCACCCGCTTCGCGCAACGACTGCCACTGTCCGCGCGTGCTCGTGGAGCCGCCGGTGATCTGGCCGCCCCCAAGCAACACCTGACCGTACAGCGCATCACTGGGAATCGAATGTTCGACGGTGATCTGATCCAGGCCGACGCCGAGCTCCTCGGCGAGCATCATCGAAATGCCGGTGTAGATGGCCTGCCCCATTTCGACCGTGGGCATGACGAGGCGGATGCGCCCATCCGCGTCGATCCGGATGAACGCGTTGGGTGCGAACGTCGGGTGGCCATCGGCGGCGGCCGCCGCGTCATCCGCCGGTTGGCGTCGGGGATTCATCTGCGCGACCGCGGGACCGAGCCCGGCCGTCCACAGGAAGGCCACGGCAAGACCACCGCCTGCGAGCTTCAGCACCGAGCGGCGCCGCGGATCGATCCCGTGCTCGTCGTGAGGGGAGGCACTCATGGCGTACTCCCGTCGACGATGACCTGCAGACCTTGCGGCAGTCCCGTCGCCGCCTGCTTGATGGCCTCGCGGATGCGCACGTACGTGCCGCACCGGCAGATATTGCCGGCCATCGCGGCATCGATGTCTCGATCGCTGGGGTTCGGGGTACGCGCGAGCAACGCCGCGGCGGACATGATCTGTCCGGACTGGCAGTAACCGCATTGCACCACGTCGACCGCCAGCCAGGCCTGCTGCACCTTCGCGCCTTCGGGTGTCGCGCCGATCGCCTCGATCGTCGTGACGGCGCGGTCGCCCACGGCCGACACGGGCATCTGGCAGGAGCGGACCGGCTGCCCATCGAGGTGCACCGTGCACGCGCCGCACTGCGCGATGCCGCAACCGAACTTCGTGCCGGTCAGTCCCACCACGTCGCGCAGCACCCAGAGCAACGGCATATCGGGTGGCACGTCGGCCTGCCGATCCTCACCATTCACGCGCAGCGTGTACATGTCCCCTTCCCCTCGGCTGGGTGGACGCTCGCGTCCACTGGCTTGATCAGATGTCGGGCGACAGATTACGCCGAATCGGGAGCCGTGCATTCCGCGAGAGGAGGTGTTTTTGCAGAAACTTCTTGCGGCGTGACGAGGAACCGGCACATCGCGCCCGTTATGTGCCGCGCTTTATGTCGACTCCATTGAGCGGTTCGGAGCCAGCCGCTGCGTCAGCGCAGCGGCTTGGCGGTCACGCCTTCGTTGGTCATCTTCACTGGCAGGATGTGACCGTCCTTGTCGAAGTGCATCTCGTCGATGCTGGTCACACGATGGTTGCCGTCGGTATCGCCGAGCGGATGGCGGTGATAGACGATGTACCAGCTGTCGTCTTTTGCGACGTGAAATACCGAATGATGCCCGGCGCCGGTGGCGATCTTCGGATCCTGCTCCAGAATCTTGCCGATGCGCTTGAACGGGCCTGTCGGGGAGTCGCCGATCGCATAGGCGACGCAATAGTCGGGCCCGGTCCAGCCACCCTCCGACCACATGAAGTAGTACTTGCCGTTGCGCTTGAACATCAGCGGGCCTTCGACGTACTCGGGCGCGGGCGTGATTTCCTTGAAGGTCGTGCCATCGGCCATCGGCTCGACGCCGGTGAAATCCGGCCTCAGCTTCACGATGTTGGCGTGCTTCCAGCCGCCGTAGATCATGTAGTAGGTGCCGTCGTCGTCATGAAAGACGAACTGGTCGATCGGCTGCGCGCCGTTATGGAACTTGTCGATCAAGGGCTTACCGAGCAGATCCCTGAACGGACCGTCGGGCTTGTCGGCGACGGCCACGCCGATGCCACCGACCTCGTTGTCGTTCTGGATGTCGTTGGCGGCGAAGAAGAAATAGTACCTGCCGCCTTTCTCGACCAGCGCGGGCGCCCACAGCGCCTTCTTCGCCCAGGGGATGTCTTTCATCGCCAGCACGCTGCTGTGCTTCGTCCAGTGCACCAGATCCGGGGACGAGAACGCGTCGAAGCCGGTCTGCTGCGCGTACTTCAGCGACGTGGTCGGGTAGATCCAGTACTGATGATCGAAGATCGCGGCTTCGGGGTCGGCGTACCAGCCGGGGAAGACGGGGTTGCCGGCGTGCCCCGGCGGTGGAGCGGCGAATGCCGCCGTGGACATGCACGCGGCGAGCACCGCACCCCCAACCCATTGAGCTAACCGCATGCCGAGTACCCCGTTCGTCTGTGCAGAGCGGACGACCATAACGTTTCGGCCGTCCGGATGCCATCGGAGGTATCGTTTACCGTGATCCGCCCAAGGAATGAAAACGTACGCATGTCCGTCGCTCCCCGCACCATCTGCATGCTCGTCTACCCTCAGGCGCAGTCGCTGGACATCAGCGGCCCCCTTGAGGTGTTCGCGCTGGCCAGCCGCCAGGCCCAGGATGACGAGCCCGGACGTGCGCCGCTTTATCGCATGCAGGTGTTGGCCGCGACGGACAAGCCCGTGGAACTGGCATCCGGCATGCGCCTGCTGCCGGATACCCACTACCGCGATATGCCCGACGAAACCGATACCTTGCTGGTCTGCGGCGGCATGGGTGACGCCGTCGAGCGGGTGCGCGCCGACACGAACCTGGTGACATGGCTGCACGAGGCGGCGCAACGGGTGCCCCGCGTCGCCTCGATCTGCAGCGGCGCCTTGCTGCTCGCCGAGGCAGGCCTGCTTGACGGCCGGGAGGCGACCACCCACTGGAGCGACATCCGCGAGCTGCGCGACCGCTATCCTGCCGTGCGCGTGTTGCCGGACGCGATTTACACGCGCGACGGCCATATCTGGACTTCGGCGGGAATCACGACGGGGATGGACCTGGCGCTGGCGATGGTCAGCGCCGACCACGGTGCCACGCTGGCGCTGAAAGTCGCGCGGCGCATGGTCATGGCCAACAAGCGCTCGGGCGGGCAAAGCCAGTTCAGCGAACAACTGCATGCACTGGAACAGCCGGAGCACTTCGCGTCGCTGGCGTCATGGATCGGCGAAAACCTGCGCAGGCGACTCGATGTCGGGATACTCGCCGATCGGTTGCACATGAGCCCTCGCCAGTTCACGCGCCGGTTTGGTGCGCACTTCGACGTGACACCGCTGAAGTACATCGAGCGCTTGCGCGTCGAAGCGGCAAAGCCCCTGCTCGAGAGCACCGGCAAGGACATCAAGCGTGTCGCCGACGAGTGCGGGTTTCCTTCCGACGAGGCGATGCGCCGGGCTTTCGTCCGCCGGCTGGGTAGCACGCCGGCCGAGTACCGGGCGCGCTTCGCGGCTAAGTGACCGTTTGCGCGGGTTCCATGTCCGCAAAAGCACCCAGAAACGTTTTAGCGTGCGGCATCGTTCACGGAGTATCCGCCCATGCGCCGCCTGCTGCTGTTGCTCGCCATGTTCTTCGCCCTGCCCGCGCTCGCGTCGCACGAACCGCACGGGTCCGCGGCGCCGGTCCGGGTTGGCATCGTAATGTTCGATGGCGTGCAGATCATCGATTTCGCAGGCCCTTACGAGGTTTTCGGTACGGCGGGCTTCGGCGTGGTTACCGTATCGCCGGATGGCAAGCCCGTGACGACGGCGATGGGGCTAAAGGTCACGCCCGATGCGAGCTTCGCCACGGCGCCTCCGTTCGACGTGTTGCTGATCCCTGGTGGCGACGTCGAGGATGCCCAGAAGGATCCACGCGTGCTTGAGTTCATCCGGCAGCGTTCGGTGCCCGCACGGCAGGTGCTCTCCGTATGCACGGGCGCCTTCATTCTCGGCGCAACGGGGCTGCTCGACGGCGACAAGGCCACGACCTTTACGCCGCGGATCGATGAGCTGGCAACCGCCTTTCCGAAGATCGATGTGATCCGCGATGTGCGCTGGGCCGATAACGGCAAGCTGATCACGTCGGCTGGCCTTTCGTCCGGCATCGACGCGGCGTTGCATGTCGTCGCCAGGGTTCGCGGTACCGATGAGGCACGTACCGTCGCCATGCGCCTGGAATACGACTGGAAGCCCGACGGTGGGTTTGTGCGGTCACGGATGGCAGATCGCTTCCTGACCAAGAAGCTGCTTCAGGCGGGGGTCGAGTGGCCGAAGGACGCGAAGTTCGATGAGTACGTGTCGACGGGCGATCTCGATCAGTGGGTCTCGCGATATCACGTGGAGACGGCGACGCCAGCGGCGGAGTTGCTCGACCGGCTGGATGCGGGTGCCCGGAAGAGTGGATTGTGGAAGGCGGCGGGGAAGCATCGGTGGACGAATCGGCAGGAAGGGCGGGATGTGATGCTGAGCTTCGAGACACAACCGGGTGCCGATGCCAGGCACTTCGAGCTGGACATCATGCTGAAAGCATCGCCAGTGCAGCCGTGATTTTGCGATTTGGAAAGGTTGCGCGACCCGCGGCTCGTGCAACTGCTTGCCTTGATTGGGGCTCGACCAGGCGGTTTTCAGGTTCAGCCCGCCCTCCAAAGCCCCATCATGGCTGATGTTGGCCTCATCACGCTGACCGTCAAGCAAATCCACAGCTTGGCACCCCGTTCGTCTGTACGGAGAGCGGACGACCATAACGTTTCGGCCGTCCGGATGCCATCAGAACCGGTAGCTGGCACTTCCCATGATGCTGCGGCGCGGACCGTAGAAGCAGTCGCCGCGCGCGAGGCATGAGGCGTTGTAAACCTGGTCGGTGACGTTGGCCGCGTTGACGGAGAAACGCCATGGGCCCTGCGTGTACGCGACCATCGCGTCGAACAGGGTCTTGTGGGGAACCACGAGCGTGCCCGTCTCGTCGTAGTTGGTACCGATATAACGCGCACCGATGCCGAAACTGAAGCCGTCGCTGTCGGCCGCGTTCACGTGATAGACGCCCCACACCGATGCCTGGGTCTTCGGCAGACCCGCGACGATCGTGCCATCGTCGGGACGCGCCCTGGTCCAGGTGTACGTGCCGATCAGGTCGACATGATTGCCGATCCGCGAGTTGCCTTCCAGTTCGACGCCGCGCGTCTTCGCCCGCCCCGCCTGTATCTGGTTCAGGGGATTCTGCGGATCCGGTGCGAGTCGATTTTCCTCGCGCAGATCGAAATACGTTGCCGTGATCAGCGTCGATCCGCCAACAGGCTGGTACTTCAGGCCGGCCTCGTACTGCTTGCCGCGCAAGGGCTCATAGGGCCGGTTGTAGAAGTCGAGACTATCCAGCGGCTGGAACGATTCGGTGTAGCTGACGTACGGCACGATGCCGCTATCGAACCGGTACATGAGACCGAAGCGCGACGTGGTCGCGTTATCGACGGAGCGGCTGCCGCCGGTCGTCAGCGTCGCACGGTCGTGACGCACGCCGACGGTACCGATCCAGTGATCGCCCCAGTTGATCTGATCCTGGACGTAGAGGCCGGTCTGACGGGTGTGGCTGGATGCGACAGGGAAAACATCGGGCGGCACGAAACCGTTGTGGTAGACCGGCGCATAGAGATCGAAGGGCGTGGCGTCGAAGCCGTTGCCCTGCGCGCTATCGGTGTGCGAGTAGCTGATATCAAGGCCGAACAGGACACGGTGATGCATGCTTCCCGTATCGAAATCCCCTTCCGCATGGGTGTCGGTGACCAGACGCTTGTGCCGGCTGATGGCGACATAGCTGTATCGCGACACGGTGCGCTGGTCGTCGTCGAGGAACGGGTACGCAGGGTTCGAATAGACGTTCGGGTAGAGCGAGCGATAGTCGACGTTGTCGTGCGAGTACCGCGCGTTCTGCACGAACTTCCACGTGTCGTTGAAGCGATGTTCGAAGAACGACGATACCGAGCGCTGATCGGTATCGTAGCGATCGAAGCCCGGCTCGCTGACGAAGCGATTCGTCGGAATGCGCCCGTTCGGATTGGGCAGCAAGGTGCCTGCATGCGGCAGGAAGTTCAGCGACGAGCCGTTGCGGTCGAACTGGAGATTGACCAGAAGGCTCCAGCGCGTGTTCGCGTCCGGCTGCCAGGTGATCGACGGTGCGATGGCGCGACGGTCGTCGGATACGTGGTCGATCTGCGTGTCCGCATCGCGCAACACACCGATCAGGCGATACGCCCAGTGCCCGGCGGCGTCGAGGGGACCGGTGAAGTCGAAGGCCGTCTGCTTGCGCGCATGGTTTCCCAGCTGCACCTGCACTTCGTGCGCCGCCGTGAACTGGGGACGCTTCGAGGTCAGACCGATCAGGCCGCCGGTGGTGCCCTGTCCGTAGAGGACCGACGACGGGCCACGGACTACTTCGATGCGGTCGAGGAAATAGGGCTCCGTACGGGCGTAGCTAGACCCAAGCGCCTGACGAAGGCCGTCCAGATATTGCGTAAAGGATGTGCCACGGACGAACGCGTCGTCGCCGCGGCTGTCCACGCCGTAAGCGTCCGAGCGTACGCCAGCGGAGTAACGCAGCGCATCCTGCACCGTCAGCACGCCCTGGTCGATCATCTGCGTGTTTGAGATCACGGAGATCGCCTGGGGGGTCTCGATGATCGGCGTGTCGGTCTTGGTCGCGCCGGAGGCGTCCTGCCGGGCGTAGCCTTCGTCCACCCTCACCCCGTGCACGTCGACGGCGTCGAGCTGAACAGCCTTGTCGCTGCGGGCGGTGTCCTGAGCGAACGAGGCATGCGACGCCAGTACCCCTGCGATGAGCAGAGGCAGCGCCTTCGAAGGAAGGGTCATGAGCTTGGGTCCGTGGCTGGATGTCGTTGTCGTCGGCAATGCGAACGACTCTCATTACCATGATGACGATTTGCGTCTGGTTTCGCAAGATCCTGTGGCGTAGGCGAAGGTCAGGCCATGCTGTAGCGCGACGTCTCTTCAGCGCAGAGATTGCGAATGGATCGTATTTCCGTAAAATCGTTGAACTCGATTCCTCCGCGGTCCCGCCATTCCGTTCGCTCATCGGGTAGCCAGTCGCACGTCGTCGACGCAAGCGCTATCCGATATGCGACTCAACGTGAAGAACGCCTTCGACCGGCATTACTTCGTGACCGCGTCCTCGACGCGCACCAACTGGGGTGAGCCCCGCAGCGTGATGCTCAACCTGGAAAGGAGATTCTGACGATGGCCAGGCGCAAGGCCGCAGGCATTCAGTCCACTCGCGTGCTGGAAATCACGTCGCGTACGGTTGCCGCCGTCTTCGGCGGCTACGCGATGGCGGCTTTGGTCGCCTCAGCCTTCGCTCGCTGGCTGCCTGTCGCGCGCGTCGAGGCGGTGATCACAGGCATGCTTTCCTCGTTCGCCGTGTACGCCACCGTTGTCATTCTCGCCTTCGCCATGCGCAGCGCGACGCGGGTGTGGTTGTGGCTGGCTGCGTTCGGCCTTCCCCTTGCGGGTGCGCTCGCGTGGTCGATGCACGGGAGTGCGGCATGAACGGTGTCAACGGCGGCCTGCGCCAGTCGATGGCCTGGCTGCATACCTGGGCCGGCCTGCTGGTCGGCTGGCTGCTGCTGGCGATCTTCGCCACTGGCACCAGTGCGTATTTCCAGGACGAGATCACCCGATGGATGCAGCCGGAGATCACCGGCCAGCGCCAGATCACCCTTGCCTCCGAGCGCGCCGTCGACTGGTTACAGAAGAACCAGCCCGGCGCGGACAGCTGGTCGATCACCCTGCCCGGTCGGCGCGCCATCGCCTCCACCCTTTACTGGAAACCGGCCGGCGAGACGCGCCGGTCGCTGCGCGACCACACCATCACGCTCGATGGCAACGGGCAGCCTGTCGTGTCGCGCGCGACCATCGGCGGTTTCTTCCTCTACCGTATGCATTTCGACCTGCACTACATGCCGGTGCTCTGGGCGCGCTGGATCGTCGGCTTCTGCGCGATGTTCATGCTGGTGGCGATCGTCAGCGGGGTCATCACGCACAAGAAGATCTTCGCGGACTTCTTCACCCTGCGTTTCGGCAAGGGGCAGCGCTCGTGGCTAGACGCGCACAACCTGAGCGCCGTGCTCGCGTTGCCTTTCCACGCCATGATCACCTTTACCGGGCTGGTCACGTTGCAGTCGCTGTACATGCCATGGGGCATGACGGTGGCCTATCCCACGGTGGCGGCGTACTCCGCCGATGCGTACGGCAGCGAGGCGCCACCGGTGCGTTCCGGCAACGCCGCGCCTGTGGCACCGATCGCGGAAATGATTCGCCAGGCGCGCGTGGCCTGGGGTGGCGCGGAGCCGGGCTATATCGACATCGCGTTCCCCGGCGACGCCAACGGCATCGTACGCATGTTCCGCGGCGGCGGCGACGGTATGGCGGCGCGTGCGAAGACCTTGCAGTTCGATGCGGCCACCGGCCACATGCATCCGGTACCGGCCGCGAAGGGTGCTGCGAGCGAGACCGAGAGCGTGATGGTGGGCCTGCATGCGGGACGCTACGCACCCTATCTGCTGCGCTGGCTGTATTTCCTGTGCAGCCTTGCCGGTACGGTGATGGTCGCGACGGGGCTCATCCTGTGGACGGCCAAACGGCGCGTGCAGCTGCCCGATCCCGAGCGCCCGCACGTCGGCTTCCGGCTGGTCGAGCGGCTGAATATCGCCAGCGTCGCCGGTCTCCCGCTCGCGTTCGCCTGCCACTTCCTCGCCAACCGCCTGCTGCCGCTGCGCATGGAAGGCCGTCCGGACTGGGAAGTGCATGCGTTCTTCATCGCCTGGGGCGGATCGCTGCTGCTCGCCTGCCTTCTGTCGTCGCGACGCGGATGGCTCACGCTGCTGGCGGCGTCGACCGCCGCCTTTGCCGCCATCCCCGTCGTGGACGCGCTGACCACGGACCGCTGGCTGGTGCCGAGCCTGTTGCAGGGCGACTGGGTTTTCGCAGGTTTCGACCTGACCATGATCGCCCTTGCCGGCGCGCTCGGGTTCGCCACGTGGAAGGTGTACAAGCGGCCGACCATCGTCGTGGGACGCAAACGGGCGGCGACGCGGGAGGTATCGGCATGATCCTCTTACCGATGCTTGCCTCCCTGCTTGGATTCACGTTGCTGTGCCTCGGCCTGTCGCGACATCAGCGCGATCTGTTCGGCCGCGCAATGTCGCCTGGGCGTACCGTGGCGGCGAGATGGATCGGCTGGACCCTCGTCGTGCTTGCCTACGGCGGCAGCATGCTGATCGAAGGTGCCGCCCTCGGCGCCGTTTATGGGGTCGGCGTGCTCACCTTCGGCGCGCTGGTCGTGGCGTTCACGGTTACCGGAATGTCCAGGTAGCTTGCCGGTAGCCAGCTCAACGTGAGTGGCTCGCCCGGGGTGCCACGCGCCGATCATGCCACTGCCTCACTCGCGTGGGGGGGGGGGAGTGCCGTCAGGCATGCTTACCCGGCAGGGCCCAGAGCAGACCGCGCGTAATGATGGCCGGGAAGACCGTGAGGTGATCCTCATCGGCGACCGTGGCCATGCGAATGTGCAGGTTCGGGTAGTGCTTCGCGTTGAGCTGGGCGACGAAGCGCTTTGCGTTGCCGATCATGTCGACGCTGCTGTTGTAACGGGGATCCCTGGAGGCAGGCTCGATGGTCTCGTAGCCACCGAGCACGATCAGCACGTTGGCCGGCATGTCTTTCTGCTTCGCCATCGCATCGCGCAGCCGTGCGAATTCGACCTGCTTACCGAACTGGAATGACGGGCTCCCCAGAATGTACTGCTCGAACATCGTCGGGTCGTGGATAAGGATGTCCGCGCCGAGCAGGCCGCCGTAGGAGTGACCCGCGTAGATCTTGCGATGCATGTCGGCGCGATAGTGCTGCGCGATCAGCGGGAACACCTGGTCCTTGATGAAGCGGGCATAGGCTTCGCCGCCGCCATGCACCACCGGCCGGCCCGGCATGTCGGAGGTCAGCGTCGGATCGCCGTCCGCCGTCGGGGTGTAATCGCGGCGGCGGCTGTACACCGGCGTGTCGCCCACCGCATACGACAGGCCGACGAGGATGAAATCCTCCGTGCCGTCGCCATGGTCACCGACCCGACGCGCGATGCTGCGGATCAGCGGAAACGCATAGTTGGCGTCGGTGACGAACAGCACCGGATACGTGCGCTCCGGATGATCGGCATAGCCAACCGGCAGGCTGACGAAGACCTGATAGTCCCGATCGGTACCGTCCGCATGCAGCGTGCGTACCTCGGTGTCGTCGAGAACGTACGGTTTCGGAGCGGTCGAGGAAGCAACCGGGGCCGCGGCGGTCGCCGATGCGGTGGCCGCGGCATGGGATGCGGTCTGCGCTACCGGCGTCGCCGCTGGCCTCGAACAGGCGATAACGACGGCGCAAAGCGCCAGTAAAACAAACGTCGTGCGATGTGCCATTCCCTGCCCTGTCCTTTGGCGATCCTTCCATTGACGCACGGGTGGCCTCACGCCATCAACAGATCTTCGTAGAACGCTCCGATCGGCAGGGTCGGGTGGGCGATCTGGATCTCGAGGATCCACAGACCCGGTACCGGCGCGCCGGCGAAGTCGCCGAGGTTGCCGGCCTTGTGCACCGCATGGGGGTAGTCGCCGACCCGGTGGCCCTTGGTCGCGTGGTTGAGGCGCCAGCCCATGGCGTCAGCCTGGGCGCTGACATAGTCATAAAGCGCGACGCCCGTAACACCGTCGCGCCAGCGTGCCTCACCCCTGGCGAACAGCTCGCGCGACGCGGCTGCGCAGGCATGCATGACCGGATCGTCGCCGACCACGAAGGTGTCGCCCACATCGCCCTCGTGGCCATCGAAGACGGGCCCCAGGTCGACGAAGTAGATGTCGTTCTCACCGAGCACCGTGTCGGGTGCCGAGCGCTGGCGGAACGTCTTCAGCGTGTTGGCGCCAAAACGCAGAATGCTCGGATGCCAGATGCGATCCATACCGGCAGCCTCGAGCCGTTCCTTCGCCAGTTGAACGGCCTCGGGCTCCGTCATGCCCGGACGGATGCGCGAGGCGATGTCGCGCAGGGCGGTCCAGGCGCGCTCGCGGGCACCCAGCATCCGGGCGAGATCGAATTTCCTGCCGACGTTCTCGGCGGTCGCTGCGGGCATGACGGCGGTCCAGGCGTTTCGGGGTGGTCATTATCCCCCGGCGAAGCATGCCGCCAACAGGGCGGGCGACACGCTTACCTCAAGGCCAGCCCACCGCACGCAGCCACGCGTCCACCTGCCGCGTATATCCCGGATCGGTCCCGAGCTCCCGGTTGATTCCCATGTGATCCAGCGCCACCGGCAACGTCGCGGCTCGTCCACCCAGGGCGTTCACCTTCGCGGCAAAGCGCTCGTTCGCCCCGCACGACTGCGCCCGCGCCGACGAGCACACCATCAGCATCGGTGTGGCGGGCGCGCGGACCAGCCGGTCCAGCGGCGACACCGCCGGCCAGCCCGCCGGGTCGCGGCCGAACACGCGGTCATAGAAACGCGCATGTGGTGCGTTCATGATCTGGGGAAGATCCACGGCACCGCTGTCGAGGGATACCGTGGCCAGCCACGGCGCCACGCCGGCCTGACGGGCTATGTCGGGCGACACGGCAAGCAGGCTGACGAGGTGCGCGCCGGCCGAATGCCCCATCAGCACGATGCGTGACGGATCGCCGTGCCACTCATGCGCGTGACGCTGCACCCAGGCCAGTGCGCTCGCGACATCGGCCGCCTGCTCCAGCGGTGACGCGGCAGGCCATAGCCGGTAGTTGACCGACACGACGATCGCACCTCGCGAGCCCCAGTGCGCCAGCTTGCCGTCGATGACGCCGGGGTTGTCCTTGTCGCCGACGATCCATGCGCCACCATGGACCATGACGAGAATCGGTGCGTCATGCGCGCCTGCCGGCACGTGAACCTCGAGGGTCTGTTCGCGCGACGGTCCATAGGACACATCAGCCGCCGATGCCGGCAAGACGATGAAGGCAATCAGCCAGGCGATGAGTCGGAGGATGGGGTACACCGGAGCTTCCTCAGTGGCAGGCGATGCTTTCGCCAGCCGCGTTGCTGCAACTGCCGGTGTGAGTGACCCCGTCCCGGGTGACCGTCGTGCTGCCGCTGTAGCTGTTCCCAGCCGCGCCGGTCGCCGAGGCGGTATGCGTGATGCCCTGCCCTTGCGCACCCGTGGTTTGTCCCGCGAACGTTCCACCCTGCGACCCGGTAGCGTTCGTGTTGCGATCGAAGCTCCCAGTGCCATCGGCGTTATGGGTGGCTGTCGCGCGGGTCGTTGCCGTGCCGCCGCCAGCTCCACGCCAGCTACCTCCGGCGTTGGATGTCACATTGCCCTGGCCGTCGGAGACCGTACGACGACCGTGCGCGCCCGCCGCACCGTTGGGACCCCGGAACCCCGCCGCGTGGCCGGCGACGGCACCTCCCGCGGCCTGCCCGTGAGCGCCATAGGCGACGAAACGACCCGATGCGGTCGCCACGCCGGATGCGAGAAGAAGCGCCAGGGAGCAGGCAATCGTGCGATACATGAGCAAACTCCATCTCGATGGCCGTCCGGCCGGAGGCGTCACTCTGACGAATGCCAGGGCGGCCCGCCGTCACACTTCGCAACCGAACGTTTCCTTGCCCCGCTTACGAAACATCCTGTTACATCTTCGCTCCCGGTCGCGTCCCGGACACGGCAGAATCGCACCATGACCGAGTCCACGCCCTCCCGCATCCTGATCGTCGACGACGACGCGCGCCTGCGCGATCTGCTCTCGCGCTACCTGCAGAGCCAGGGCTTCGCGACGGTGACGGCCGAGGACGGCAAGGCGCTGGACCGCGAGCTGAAGCGTCGACACGTCGACCTCATCGTGCTCGACATCATGATGCCGGGAGAAGACGGCCTTGCCATCTGTCGTCGCCTGCGTGGCCAGGGCGTGGATACGCCGATCATCATGCTGACGGCGCGCGGCGACGAGGTGGATCGCATCGTCGGGCTCGAGATCGGCGCCGACGACTACCTGGCCAAGCCGGGCAGCCCGCGCGAGCTGGTCGCCCGGATCAACGCCGTGCTTCGCCGTGGGCGCGCCGCGCCCGGCGCACCGCTCACCGACAACCGGCGCGTCGTCTTCGGGCCCTTCGTACTCGAACTCGGCACGCGCCGCCTGCTCCGCGATGGCGAACCGCAGCACCTGACGACCGGTGAGTTCGCCGTGCTCGCGACACTGGTACAGCGCCCGCGCCAGCCACTCACGCGCGACCAGCTGATGAGCTCCGCGCGCGGTCGTGACCATGAGGCCTTCGACCGGAGCATGGACGTGATGATGAGCCGGCTGCGCCGGGTCGTGGAAGACGATCCGCGCGAACCGCGCTGGCTGCAGACCGTCTGGGGACACGGCTACGTCTTCGTTCCGGACGGCCCGTGAACCGGCGGCCATCCAGCCTGTTCGCAAGGATCGCCACGCTGCTCGCCGTTACGGTCGGGTTGTGCTTCGTCCTGAGCATCGTCGCGATCCGGATCACCAGCGACGAAGGCGCGGGCCGCGTGGGCATACGCGGCGCGACGGCACGTATCGTCGTCGCGGATACGCTCATCGCCAGCGGCAAGGAGGCCGGGCTGGCCGAGATCCACGTGATCCGCGCGCCCACCGCGCCCGCAGGCAGGGAGCCCGTCCTTCTCGTCGTTCGCCGCACTCTGGAGGACATCCGCCAGGCCTTTCCC
Organism: Dyella sp. 333MFSha; assembly: GCF_900102405.1. Lineage (NCBI taxonomy): Bacteria > Pseudomonadati > Pseudomonadota > Gammaproteobacteria > Lysobacterales > Rhodanobacteraceae > Dyella > Dyella sp. 333MFSha. Next base: position 1,016,438 of record NZ_FNBR01000002.1, read on the forward strand.
GGTCGTGAAGTGCGCATCGATGGCATGCACGATGCCACGCTGTGGATCGCTGCGCCGGCGCCCGCGACAGGCTGGCTGGGTGTGCCAGTGACCAACACCGGAAAGCCGGCTGTTCGCGCCGGCCTGCTCGCCATTGCGCTGGGCGGCGTGCTGATCGTGCTGCTCGCCGGACTTTACGCGCGCAGCATCACCGCACCGCTGCGGCAGCTTGCCGACAGTGCCGCCCACATGGTGAACGGAAGCGAGCCGCCATCGCTCCCCGACGGGGTCGCGCGTGAACTGACCGAGCTACGGTCTGCCCTCGCCCGCGCCGCGGCCGACGTTCGTGCCAGCGCACGTGAGCGCGACCTCATGCTGGCCGCGCTGTCGCACGACATGCGCACGCCGCTCGCCCGGCTGCGCCTCGGACTGGAGCTCTCGCCCGTGACCGATCCCGCGTTGCGCGGCGGCATGGAAGCGGACATCGATGCGCTCGACAGCCTCTGCGAACACTTCATCGCCTTCGCACGCGACGGTCGTGACGAAGCGACGGGCGACGTCGACTTGAGCGCGATCGTGCACGACGTGGCGGCTGTCGCATCGGCGCATGGCGAGGTGTGGACGTTGCGGCTGCCCGATACGCCGATCATCCAGGGCAAGGCTCTGACCTTGCGTCGCGCCGTGGAGAATCTCGTCCGCAATGCAAGCCGACATGGTGCGGCACCGTTCGAGGCGACGATCGAGGTCAGCGCGACGGAGATCATGACGACGGTGATCGACCATGGATCCGGCGTACCCGAGGCCTTGCTGCCCCACCTCGGCCAGCCGTTTTTCCGCGGAAACGCCGCCCGCAGCGATGCCACGGGCAGCGGTCTGGGCCTGGCCAGCGTTCGACGCACGGCGATCCAGCACGGCGGCGAACTGCATCTGCGCAACCTGCCGGAAGGCGGATTCGCCGCGACGCTGGTGTTGCCGCGCGGCGATCCACGGACTCAGGCGGGCTTCGTAGGTTTAAGCGTCCCATGCGAACGCCGTCTACCCGCGATGTGACGCGGATAGACGGGGGTGTCGTTGTCAGACCAGCTCAGCCAGCGACGCCGGATCGAACGACTTCATCGCCGCTGTATCCCCCGCGCGCACCTTCGATACCCACTGCGGATCGCCCAGCAACGCGCGGCCCACGGCGATCAGGTCGAACTCGTCGCGCTCCAGGCGCTCGGCCAGACGCTCGACGCCCACCGGCGACGACGTCGCACCACCGAACGAGGCCAGGAACTCGCCATCGAGGCCAACCGAACCCACGGAGATCGTCGCCGCGCCGGTCACCTTCTTCGCCCAGCCGGCGAAGTTGAGACCCTCGGCGCCGTCGACGTCCGGGAACTCCGGTTCCCAGAAACGACGCTGCGAGCAATGCAGGACATCCGCGCCAGCGGCAACCAGCGGCGACAGCCACGCTTCGAGCTCGGCCGGCGTATGGGCCAGACGCGTCTGATAGTCCTGCTGCTTCCACTGGCTGACGCGGAGGATCAGCGGCATGTCCGGGCCGATCGCGGCGCGTACGGCGGCGACGACTTCGGCGGCGAAGCGCGCGCGCTCCGGCAACGTGGCGCCGCCGTAGCGGTCGGTACGCTCGTTGGAGCCATGCCAGAAGAACTGGTCGATCAGGTAGCCGTGCGCGCCGTGCAGTTCGACGACGTCGAAGCCGAGGTCTTTCGCGCTCAGGGCGGCGCGCGCAAAAGCGGCCACCGTGTCTGCGATGTCTTCATCGGTCATCGCCACGCCGTGTTTGTCGCCGGGGCCGTTGATGCCTGACGGGCTTTCCGCCGATACCGGCCCCACCCAACCCGACATGCCACGCGTACCGCCGGTGTGCCAGATCTGCGGCCCCATGCGACCGCCGACGGCGTGCACTTCGTCGATCACGTGACGCCAGCCGGCCAGCGCGGCGTCGCCGAAGAACGAGGGGATGTTGGGTTCGTTACGCGAGGCCGGGCGGTCGATCACCGTGCCTTCGGAGAGGATCAGGCCGACGCCATCGGCGGCACGGCGGCGGTAATAAGCGGCGTTGGCTTCGCCCGGCACGCCCGCGTCAGTGAACAGACGGGTCATGGGCGCCATGACGATGCGGTTGGCCAGCGTGAGGCCTTTGAGGGTGAAAGGGCGGAACAGCGCGTCGACAGCGGCCTGGGTCATGAGAAATATCGCACCTTTATTGAAGATGCGTGCGAGGGTATACAGGATATACTTGGCGTCAATAAGGCACTTGAAAGCTCTCAGGTATCTCCATGGAAACCCGCGCTGACCCGACCTGCTCTCCCACGCACTTCTCGGCCGGATGCCCCAGCCGCGTGCTGTTCGAGCAGGTCGCCGATAAGTGGTCGATGATGGTCCTCACCGTGTTGCACGGCGGGCCGTTGCGCTTCAACGCGATCCGGCGGCAGCTCGAAGGCGTCACGCAGAAGGCGCTCACGCAGTGCCTGCGCCGTCTCGAGCGCAACGGGCTGCTTACGCGACGCATCATTCCGGCCGCGCCGATCGGTGTGGAGTACGCGCTCACCGATCTCGGCCGATCGCTGCATCGGCCGTTCAAGGAGCTCTACATCTGGATGCACCAGAACCTGGATGAGGTCGAGGCGGCGCGGGTTCGTTATGACGAAGCGTCATCCGCGCCTGCGCATGCCGTCGGCTAGGAATGTGACGACGGGTGCGCCTGGGCCCTGAGCCGGGCACTCGCCCGCGCTCTTACCGCATCCGACCCGTCGACCCGCGACAGGTACTGCAACACGTCACGCTTCGTCGAAGGATTGGCGGCGATACACACGCGCACTTTCTCGTTCACGTCGTCGGCCAGTTCGCGCAGCAGCGTCTCCGAGGCGTCGACGCGCTCGGCCACGGCGTGGCGGACGATCCAGTTCGCATCGCTGGCCAGACGTTCCAGCATCTCCGGCGGCGACGTGCGGTTGTAGGCGATAAACGGCCGCAGTTCGGGAGCGCGTGCGTGGATCTGCATCCACACCGCGAGCGGCACCGTCTCGCTGGCGGCGCGCTGGTTGTCATCGGGATCGTCGCTGACACGCAGCCGAATCCATTCGTTGGCATTGTCGATCATGTTTCCCCCTTCCCGCGGATGCGCCCGCGAGCATCAACCCAGGCGCAGCACCGCCGCCGTCTGGGCAACGATGGTACGCCCGATCTCCTCCGCTGGCACCTCCCTGGCCAGGGCACCGGCCTGACCCGACCACAATGGCTGGAAATCGCCCTGCGCCATCGCTTCCGTCGCTGCCCGCAACGGCGTCAGCGGCCCGGCCGCCAGGGGGAACGGCGGTGCATCGGCGGAAAGGGGACCTACTTCACGTATCAGGCGGTTGATGGCGCCGCGTGCCGGGCGCCCGGTCAGCACGTTGGTGACCACGGTGTTGTCGTCACGCACGCCGCGCAGCGCGGCGCGATGCACGGCGGCGCTGGTCGATTCCGGCGACAGCAGGAAGGCCGTGCCCATCTGCACGGCGGAGGCGCCAAGACACAGCGCAGCGGCCATGCCGCGACCATCGGAAATGCCACCGGCGGCGATCACGGGGATGCTCAGCGCGTCGACCATCTGCGGCACGAGCGCCATCGTGCCGGGCTGCGTCGTCATGTCGTCGGTGAGGAAGTTGCCGCGGTGGCCTCCGGCTTCATACCCCTGGGCGATGACGGCATCGCAGCCGCGCTCGGCCAGCCAGCGGCCTTCGGCGACCGTAGTCGCGGTGGCAAGAAGGATGGCACCGGTCGCCTTTACCCTGTCGAGCAGAGCCGTCTCGGGTAAGCCAAAGTGAAAGCTCACCACTTCGGGCTTCAGCTCTTCGACGAGCGAGCACATGGCGGCATCGAACGGCGCGCGCCCACCGGCGGCGGGCAGCTTCGCCGGATCCACATCGAATTCGCTGAAGTAGGGCGCCAGCCGGTCCAGCCATCGACGTGTCTGCGCCTCGGTCGGCGTCACCGCCGTATGCGCGAAGAAATTGAGGTTGATCGGTCCGGACACCGCCGCACGAAACACCGCGACCTCCTCACGCACCTTGTCGGCGGTGATCGAGGCGCACGGCAGCGAACCGAGGCCACCGGCACGCGCCACGGCGATCGCGAGAGCGGATCCGCCGGAGCCGGCCATCGGCGCGAGAAGAAAAGGATGCTCGATGGCGAACAGGTCGAGCACGCGACGGTCGGTCCAGACAGGCACAGTAAACTCCTCGAAGCGAACCGCGAAGGTCGATACCGGCAAGGATAGACCGGTCGACCTCCGCGTCGCGTAAAGTCTTCAGTGTGCTTCGGCTTTCCGCAGCGACGTGCGTGCCGCCGCGGCCTGGCTCTCGGTGACAGCGGACGCATGGTTGCCGAAACCCGTACGCACGAAGGTTGCCACCTGCGCCACCTCCGCATCGCTCAGACGCTCGGCGAAACCAGGCATGCCCAGCGGCGACGGTGCCTTTTCGGTCGACGGCAGGTGGCTACCGCCGAGGATCAGCCGCACCAGCGTGGTCGGGTCGTCCGCGAGCACGGTCGGGTTGCCCGCGATCGTCGGGAACACGTGCGCGTAACCTTCCGCGTCGGTGCGATGGCAAGCAGCGCAGTTATCGACGTAGATTTCAGCGCCACGGCTATCGTTGATGCCGGCCTGCAGGGCCTTGGCGGTGGTGTCGTCGGGCGCGAAGCGCGACGGATCATCCGCGGTGGCCGGCAGCGTCTTCAGGTAAGCCGCGATCGCATGCAGATCGTCGTCCTTCAGCCACTGCATGCTGTGCACGGCCACGTCGGCCATCGGCTGACCGACCACGGCGCTGTGCGCGTTACGCGCGGTACGCAGCGTGTCCACGATGTCCTGTTCGCTCCAGCGACCCAGACCGTCGGCCGTGTTGCCACGCAGATTCACCGCATACCAGCCGTCGATCACCTGGCCACCGGACAGGTACGAGCCACCCTTCTCGTCAAGCGTCCGCTCCTGCAAAGCGAAGCCGCGTGGCGTGTGACAGCTGCCGCAGTGACCCGCGCCCTGGACGAGATAGGCGCCGCGGGCGATCTTCTCGTCCGGGTACGCCTTCGGATCGAATACCACGCTGTCGGCATCCGGTGCGAACAGCTTGCGCCAGATCGCCAGCGGCCAACGCATCGACAGCGGCCACGGAATCGCCGTGCCCTGGTTCGCGCGCGAGGACGGCTCGATGCCGCCGTGCCGGAAGTACGCGTACAGCGCGCGCACGTCGTCGTCGCTGAGACGCGCATACGACGGGAACGGCATGGCCGGGTAAAGGCTCGAGCCATCCGCCGCGATGCCATGACGCAGCGCGCGGTCGAACTGGTCGAGCGTGTACTTGCCGATGCCGTGGTCCGCGTCGGGCGTGATGTTGCTGCTGTAGATCGTACCCAGCGGCGTCGCCATCGGCAGGCCACCTTCGAACGGCTTGCCGCCCGGACGGCTGTGGCATGCCGTGCAGTCGCTGGCCAGGGCCAGGTAGTGGCCCTTCTCGATCAGGGATTTGTCGTCCGCGGGCGCATCGCCGGCGATCGCACGCGTGTGCGTGGGCCAGAACGCGAACGCCAGCGCAGCCACGAGCACGACCACGCCGAGGGCGATCAGGGTGAGGAAGAACTTTTTCATCTCGTTCTCCTTACGCCTGGACCATGGGACCGGGGTCCTTCAGGTACTTCTCGCGGATGGCCGTGGCGGCCCAGTACGCGAGGCCGCCGACCAGACCGGTCGGGTTGTAGCCGTTGTTTTGCGGGAACGCGTTGGCGCCGATGGCGAACACGTTGGGCACGTCCCACGACTGCAGATAACGGTTCAGCGCCGAGGTCGATGGATCCGAGCCCATCGTCGCGCCACCGCAGGTGTGCGTGCTCTGGTACTTGGTGATGTTGTAGTGCTCGCCGTCCTTCTTCGCATCGCCGAGGATCGACAACGGATTGAGGGTGCGGCCCATCTGCAGCGCCTGACCTACGAGGAACTGCGACGCCTTGATCTCGTTGTCCTGCCAGTCGAAGGTCATCCGCAACAACGGACGGCCAAACGAATCCTTATAGGTCGGATCCAGGCTCAGGTAGTTCTGGCGATACGACATGCAGGCACCCTGCACCTCGAAGTAGAACGAGTGACGGAAGTTGTCCGCCGCCGCACGCTTCCAGTCGGTGCCCCAGTTCGGGGTACCGGCGGGCACGTTGATGCCGCGCACCGGACCCGCGCCGGGCTGACGCGCCCAGACCAGGCCGCCGCCGACGAAGCCGAGCTTGCCGTTGTCGAGCTGATTGCCGTTGAGATCGTCCATCGTCGCGCCCGCGCCACCGATACCGATGAACGGGTTGGCCTGCACGCTCTTGTCGAAGAACATGACCGTGCGGTTGAGGTTCTGGTACGAGTAGTTACGACCGATGGTGCCGGTCTGCGTCACCGGGTCATACGCCTTGCCGATGCCCGACACCAGCATCAGGTGCACGTTGAACAGCTGGAACGCGCACAGCAGGACGATGTCCGCCGGCTGCTCCACTTCACGGCCCTGCGCGTCGAGGTACGTAACGCCCGTCGCCTTCTTGCCCGTGCTGTCGAGGTTGACCTTGAGGACCTGCGAGTTGGCGCGCAGCTCGAAGTTCGGCTTGATACGCAGCGCCGGAAGGATCGAAACGTTAGGGCTGGCCTTGGAGTAATTCAGGCAACCGTAATCGCTGCAGAAACCGCAGGCATTGCACGGACCCATCTGGCAGCCGTACGGATTCACGTACGGACCCGAGGCATTGGACGTGGGAATGGGATACGGATGCCAGCCCATTTCCTTCGCGCCCTTGTAGAACTGTTCGGCGCCGAGATAATTCGGGTTGGGCCCCAGCGGGTATTCCTTCGAACGCGAGCCTTCGAAGGGGTTGCCGCCCTCCTGCAGCACGCCGTTGATCACGCCCGCCTTGCCCGAGGTGCCGCAGACGCGCTCGAACATGTCCAGGTGCGGTTCCAGGTCGTCATAGCTGACCGGGAAATCCTGGATCGTCATGTCGGCAGGAATGAAGGCCTTGCCGTAACGATGTTCCATATTCGTACGCAGGTACATGTCTTCGGGCAGCGGACGGAAATGGCAACCCGACCAGTGCGTACCCGCACCACCTACGCCCGTACCGGGCTTGAACGAACCCATCTGACGATACGGCACGGCGTCCGACGCGCTGTTGTGGCGAATGGTGACGGTTTCCTGATTGAGACTCTGCAGGAACCGGCGATGCACCGAGCCTTCGAGCTCGTCCACGACCTTGGGATAGGCGAAGTCGGGCTGCGTATCGCGGTCGGCACCGCGCTCGAGCGCCACGACATGGAGGCCCGCCTCGGTCAGTTCCTTCGCGAGGATCGCGCCGGTCCAGCCCATGCCGACGATGACGGCGTCCACTTTCGGTTTCACGGTAGCCATCGTCTCAACCCCTCTTGCCGGACAGATCGACCGGCGGCAGCGGATACGGTTTGTCGCGCACCGTGATCCAGTCCAGGTAATCGGCGCGCATGCCGGGGTAGCCGATCATCTTCCACGCGGCCATGCCGCGGTTGCCGCCATAACGGGGATCGGCGAAGTAGCCGTTCTTCACTTCGTTGAGGATGTTGGTGAAGAACAGCTTGGACGAGATGTCCTCCAGCTTGAGCTTGCCGCTCTCGGCCGCCTTGAGCAGTTCTTCCTGCTGGGCATGCTCGAGCTGGGCGAAGGTCTTGCCATCGAAGGTCTTCCTGCAATGCGCGTCGATCGCATTGAGGCCCACGCGGATGATGTCGCGCAGGGTGAGGCGGCCCTGATAGCCGAACTCCGGCGGGGCTTCGAGGAAGGGACCCTGCATGTACCAGATGGCGCCATTGGCGTACGGCGTCTGCATGTGGCGGTCGAGAAATTCGGGCACGCCGGTCTCGACGGCACCGGGGCCGACGTCGTCACTGGGAATCAGCCGGTCGCAGATGGCGACCATGCAGGTCCATTCCACGTCCTTGAAGAAATTCGGTTTGTACCCGGCACCGCTCTCAGCGGTGGCGCCGTCACCTGGCTTGTGCGTGGCTGTCGCGGCGAGCGGGAGAGCGGCAGCGAGCGGGGCCATGGTCAGGCCAAGCAGGATACGGCGTCGCGATTGCAACGCGGCGTTGGTTTCGTCCGGTGAGGACATGGCTGGCTCCGGGGCGGCAGGCTGGCTTAAGGCAATAGAAAAACCACCGACGGTCTTACTGTCGGTCGATATACTTCAGTTATGAACTAATGTGACACGTGCATGTTACAGGTGTCTTATCGACCGATGTCGTCATATCTGCATTGCGTTTTTTACAGGGGTGCCGTGCGCCGCTCTGCGTCCCTGCCCGGCGGCAAGCCAAACATCCGCGAATACTCCCGGGTGAACTGCGAAACACTTTCGTATCCCACGGCGAAGGCGGCACCGCTCGCCGACCTGCCCTCACCCGTCATGAGGCGACGCGCCTCGATCAGCCGCAGCTGTTTCTGAAACTGCTTCGGCGACAACGACGTCACCGCACGAAAATGCTGATGAAACGACGACGGGCTCATATCGGCGATGGCAGCGAGCCGCTCGACCGGGATGGATTGCGCAAACTCCGAGCGAAGCACCGCTACCGCGCGTGCCACGCGCTGGGCTTGCCCCTCCTGCCAGCCGAGGCGCCTTATCGCCGGACCATGCCGCCCGGCAAGCAACCAGTAGTGCAACTCGCGCACCAGCGACGTGTGCAGGACAGGCACCGCACCCGGCCGGTCGAGCAGCTGCATGAGGCGCAGCGCGCTGGCGGCCACCTCGGCATCGGTCGGCTCGGCACGGACATCCGGGCCACCGGCCGGCGTGCCCGCTTCCATCGCGAGCGCCAGCTCGGCGATCAGGCGCGTGTCCAGATCCATGACCAGTGAAAAGTACGGCGCGTCTTGGCTCGCCGTCACGATCTGGCTCACGGTGGGAACGTCGGCCGTGATCAGCAGCGAATCGCCCGGTTCCAGCGACACGGTTTGCGCACCCAGGGTCACCTGCTTGCCGCCCTGAAGTACCAGACAGACCAGCGGCTGGGAGATGGCGTAGACCAGCCCGCTGGGCTCGGTCGAACGGATCGTCGTCAGGCCGGGAATGGGCGTCTGGGCAAGCCCCGTCGCATCGGCATGCGCGGCGACGTAACGGCGAACGGCGGTGAGAAGTGCCTCGGTCATGAGGTGAAAGCTAACGCATCCCAGGCGCCGCATAGCCGCCGTTGGAGGAAAAGGCAAACAACGTCGAGGTTACGGCAACGACGCGGGAGACGCCGACACCTATCGTTTCCTCATCCCAAACGGAGCCAGCGACATGACCACGATCACCCTGATTACCGGCGGCAGCCGCGGCCTCGGCCGCAACACCGCACTGAGCGTCGCGCGCCACGGCGGCGATGTCGTCATCACCTACCGCAGCCGTCGCGACGAAGCCGATGCGGTGGTCGCCGAGATCGAGTCGCTCGGTCGCAAGGCGGTCGCGCTTCCGCTGGACACCGGCGACAGCCGAAGCTTTGCGGCGTTCGCGGAGAGCCTTGCGAAGGTCCTGCGCGAAACCTGGAACCGCGATACGTTCGACCATTTGGTCAACAATGCCGGGCACGGCGATTACGCACTGATCCAGGACACGACCGAGGCACAGTTCGACTCGCTGGTCGACGTCCACTTCAAGGGCGTGTACTTCCTCACCCAGTCGCTGCTGACCCTGCTCGCCGATGGCGGTCGCATCATCAACCTGTCTTCGGGACTCACGCGCGTCTCGTATCCCGGATATGCCGCGTATGCCGCCGCCAAGGCAGCGGTAGAAGTCCTGACCGTCTACATGGCCAGAGAACTGGGCAGCCGCGGTATCGCCGTGAACACCGTCGCGCCCGGCGCCATCGAAACCGACTTCGGTGGCGGCGCCGTGCGCGACAATCCGGAGATCAACAAGATCTTTGCCGACATGACGGCGCTCGGTCGCGCAGGTGTGCCCGACGATATCGGCCCGATGATCGCCAGCCTGCTTTCGGCGGATAACCGCTGGGTGACGGCGCAGCGAATCGAGGTGTCGGGCGGTCAGGCGATCTGATCGATTCGCCCTAAGCGATACCTGGGAGGGTGGCGATGGCGTCCACCAGATAGTCGATCAGACGTCGCACGCGCGCGACGTCCGATCTCCCCGGAACCATCAACAGGTTGAGCGGCACGGCCACCGGGCGATGATCCGGCAGCACGGGGACCACCGTCCCTGTCACCAGCAGGTCGTCCACCATCCATCGGTGAGCCGACACGATGCCTCGCCCTGCCACGACAGCCGCTCGCGCAGCCAGACCGTGGTCGACACGCAGACGACCTGTGACCGGGATCGCGTGACGCACACCGTCCGGACCGTCGAGCAGGAGGACGTCGCTGCCGATCACGTTCGACATGCGGATGCTGTCATGCCCGATGAGATCGTCTGGCGATGCAGGTGTGCCGCGAGAGGCCAGGTAGGCGGGAGAGGCCACCAGCAAGCGCTGACTGGAGCCGAGGGCGCGCAGCTTCATCGAGCTGTCGTCGAGGGGCCCGAGGCGAATGGCGATATCCACACCTTCCCGCACCAGATCGATCCGCTCATCGGTGAGCCCAAGTTCCACCTGGATATCGGGGTAGCGATCCTGAAATGCGAAGATCAACGGCGTGATGTGGAGGATGCCCAGAGCGCTCGTCGTCGAGAGACGGACCGTACCGGCATTAGCGCCGCGATGATCGCTGACTTCGTCGGCGGCCTTCTCGACCAGCCGGAGGATCTGCAGAGCTGAGGCGTAGAAGCGCGCGCCTTCGTCGGTCAGGGTCATGCGGCGCGTCGTCCGACTGAGCAATGGTGCTCCCACAGCGGCCTCGAGTTCGCGCAGATGGCGCGTGACCGTCGACTGTCCCAGGCCGCTTTCGCGTGCCACCGCAGACAGGCTGCCTCGCTCCGCGACGCGCACGAAGGTGCGCATGCGTTCCAGCGTCAGATCGGATCTATCCATTTTTCGGCACTAAGTTATGCATCCATCCATATAGTGGATGGATCACGTGTTGGCTACCGTGAGGTCATTCGACATCCGGAGTCTTTATGAAGGTTTTGCTTGTTTTTGCTCATCCTGAGCCCCGCTCACTCAATGGTTCACTGCGCGATGTCGCCATCGCGGAGCTGCTGGCTCAGGGCCACGACGTGCGTCAGACCGATCTGTACGCTCAGCGGTGGAAAGCGGTGGTCGATCGCGATGACTTCCCTGCCCTCCGGAGTGACGACCGTCTGCATCCCGCACGTGCTTCGGCTGAAGCCTTTGCCTCGGGAACCCTGACCGATGACGTGCGCGAGGAACAGGAGAAGCTGCTCTGGGCCGACGCGGTCATTCTGCAGTTCCCCCTGTGGTGGTACACGATGCCGGCGATTCTCAAAGGATGGATCGATCGCGTGTACGCCTATGGTTTCGCGTACGGCGTCGGCGAGCATAGCGACAGGCATTGGGGCGACCGTTTCGGCGAAGGCACGCTCGCGGGCAAGCGCGCCATGCTAGTCGTGACCGCCGGTGGCTGGGAGGAGCACTACGGGCCACGCGGGATCAACGGGCCTATCGATGACCTGCTCTTTCCGATCAACCACGGGGTACTGCACTACCCGGGGTTCGACGTCCTGCCGCCGTTCGTCGCTTACCGTCTGGATCGCATGGGCGAGGACGCGTTTCCCGCGATGGCCGAAGCGTTACGCGAGCGCATGCGCAATCTGGCGATCACGTCTCCGATTCCTTTCCGGCGACAGAATGGGGGCGACTACGAGATACCGAGCTTGCGTCTGCGTGACGGGCTTGGACAGGATACGGTCGGATTCGGACTTCATCAGGACACTGGCACGGCACCCTGTTGAAGCGGAGCCCATGGCTCGAAACCCGATGCTCGATCGTACGGACCGAGCACCGGGTTCCGTGGGTGTCGGTCAGACCCCTTCGACCATGAACACCCGGTAGTCCGCACCCTTGAACCGATGCGCGCGCGCCTCGGTGTACTTCGGACTCTTGTACCAGGCCAGCGCTTCGGCCTTCGTCGGGAAGCTTATGATGACCGCGCCCTCGACCTCGGGCCCCTCTAGCGTCTCGATCTCACCGTAGAACGCGTGCGGCGTAATGGGATGGTTCCCGCGCGCCTCACTGGCTTTCTCTGCGTAGATCTTCATCTCTTCCGGATCTTTCGTGCGATCGCGGGAAAACACGACATAAGTCGCCATAGTTCAGATCCTGATGGATGGGTGGACTTACCAGGGAAGCGTCTTGCCGAGGTAGGTGAAGCTACCTGTCGGACCGTTGGCATCGAGCAAGGCCATACCGACGCTGCTCTTCGCACCGGTCGGCACATCGATCTCGCCGTTGCCACCGTTCATCTCGGTCTGCACATAACCCGGATGCACCGCGTTGACCTTGATCGGCGTGTCGCGCAGTTCATAAGCAAGATGCACGGTCCACGAATTGATGGCGGTCTTCGACGCGTCGTACGCCGGCACCTTGAAGCTGTAGATCGGCGAGTTCGGATCGACGTGCAGCGTGATCGAGCCGAGCTGGCTGGAGACGTTGACGATACGCGCCGCCGGGGCTTTCCTGAGCAGCGGGAGGAAGGCATTGGTCACTTCGACCACCGCGAAGACGTTGGTGTCGAACGTCTCGCGCCACGCCTGGAGGGTCTGCTCGGACGGGGCCTTGCTCATGTCGTCGACGAGGATGCCTGCGTTATTCACCAGGATGTCGAGCTTGCCGTACTTGGCGGTGACTTCCGCCACGGCCTTCTTGATGCTCTCGCTGTCGGTCACATCGAGCGCGATCGGTTCGACGGTGAGGCCCTCGGCCTTGAGCTTGTCCGCCGCCGCCTTGGTACGACCGGCGTCGCGGCCAGCCAGCAGCGCGATCACACCTTCCTTCGCCAGCTGACGGACGGTTTCCTGACCGATGCCGCGGGTGGCGCCGGTGACGAGGGCGACTTTCTGCGTGGTGTTCATTCCAGATCCTTGCTCGGTGGGTTGGGAATATCGCTGCGTTCGACATGTGGATGGCCTGCCGGACTTAAAACCCGTCAGTTCAGATATTCCTCGAAAAAAATACTAGACGACCGGTCTAATGGCGTGTAGAGTTCTTCCCATGAGCCCAGCCACCGCCATCAACGAATCGTCCGACGTGCGCGCCAGGATCCTGGCCACAGGCCAGCGCATCATGGGCGGCAAGGGGTTCTCGGCGGTGGGCCTCAATGAAGTGCTGACGGCCGCCGGTGTGCCGAAGGGGTCGTTCTATCACTACTTCGGATCGAAGGACGCGTTCGGTGAGGCCTTGCTCGAGGACTACTTCGAGGACTACCTGGCCGACATGGACCGCACGCTGCGCCAGGCCGGCGGCCCGGTGGCGGCTCGTCTGGAGAACTACTTTCAGGCGTGGCGGGACAACCAGTCCTTCCACGACTGCCAGGGTAAGTGCCTTGCCGTGAAGCTGGGCGCCGAGGTGGCGGATCTGTCCGAAGTGATGCGCGCCTCGCTCAGGCGCGGCACCACGAGGATCATCCGCTACCTCGCCGAAGCGATCGAGGCCGGGGTGGCCGACGGCTCACTGTCGGTCGACGAGCCGGCGGCGGACGTGGCGCAGAGCCTCTACCAGCTCTGGCTGGGCGCCAGCGTAATGGTCAAGATCGTTCGCAACACCGAGCCGTTCGACAAGGCGATGGCTACCACCCGCCAGGTTTTGAAGCTCCCGGCCTGAGGCCGGGAGGCGATACGGACGCTTCTTCACGAAGCGTTTTTTACCCCTAGTTACTAGACGACTGGTCTACTTTACTCAATCAATCAGGAGATTCCCATGAAAGTCCTCATCGTTCTGACCTCGCACGACCAGCTTGGCAACACCGGCCGCAAGACCGGCTTCTGGCTCGAAGAGCTCGCCGCGCCCTATTACACCTTCAAGGACGCCGGCGCCGAGATCGTTCTCGCCTCGCCCAAGGGCGGCCAGCCGCCGCTCGATCCCAAGAGCAACGAGCCGTCGTTCCAGACCGACGTCACCCGTCGCTTTGAAGCCGACGCCGCCGCCAACGCCCAGCTCGCCGCCACCGTCCGTCTCGACAGCGTCTCGCAGGCCGACTTCGACACCGTGTTCTATCCGGGCGGTCACGGCCCGCTGTGGGATCTGGCCGAGGACAAAAATTCGATCGCGCTGATCGAATCGTTCATCGAAGCGGGTAAGCCGGTCGCCCTCGTCTGTCATGCCCCGGGCGTGCTCCGCCACGTCAAGGCGTCGAACGGCAAGCCGCTGGTCGAGGGCAAACAGGTCACGGGCTTCACCAATACGGAAGAAGAAGGCGTTGGCCTCACCAATGTGGTGCCCTTCCTCGTCGAAGACGAACTGAAGACCAGGGGTGGCATCTACTCGAAGGGTCCGGACTGGGGTTCGTACGTCGTTACCGATGGCCTGCTGATCACGGGCCAGAACCCCGCGTCGTCGTCGGAAGCCGCCGCTGTGCTGATGAAGCAGCTGTCGGCATGAACATCTTCGACGGTCCGTATTACCTGAGCATCGCCGGCAAGCTCATCGAGACGAGCGATCGCTTCGACGTCATGAATCCGGCGACCGGGACGGTGCTGGCGCAGGCGCCGGCCGCCAGCACCGCGCAGCTCGACGAAGCGATCGCCGCCGCGAAAGCGGCCTTCAGGACCTGGTCGGCCCTTGGCTACGAGCGGCGCCAGGTCTATCTCAACGCCTATGCCGATGCGCTCGAAGCCCACCGCGACGAGCTGGCCCGACTGCTCACCCTCGAGCAGGGCAAACCGCTCAAGACGATGGCGGAGCCGGAGGTCGACCAGTCGATCTCCTGGATCCGGCAGATCGCCGCGCGGCGCATCCCCGTCGAGATCGTGGAGGAGACCGACGACCACGTCGTCGAGCTTCACCACACGCCGCTGGGCGTCGTCGGTGCGATCACACCGTGGAACTTCCCCGTGCTGCTCGCCTTGTGGAAGGTGGCGCCGGCACTGATCACCGGCAACACGATGGTGATCAAGCCCTCGCCGTTTACGCCGTTGTCCACACTGCGCTTCGGGCAGATCGCGCAGTCCGTACTGCCACCCGGGGTGCTCTCGGTGGTTTCCGGCGGCAACGAGCTTGGCCCGCAGATGACCGCGCACCCGGACATCGCCAAGATCAGCTTCACCGGCTCCACCGAGACCGGCAAGCATGTGATCCGCTCCGCTGCCGGGACGATCAAGCGACTTACGCTCGAGATGGGTGGCAACGACGCGGCGATCGTGCTGCCCGATGCCGACTGGCGTTCGATCGTGCCCGCGCTGTTCTGGGGCGCAGTCGGCAATTCGGGTCAGTGGTGTGTCGGCATCAAGCGCCTGTACGTCCACCGTTCGTTCCACGCGGACTTCGTCGACGCATTCGTGGCATACGCCAGGCGGCAGAAGCTCGGCGACGGGCTCGACCCCGAGGTTACCGTCGGCCCGGTGCAGAACAAGATGCAGTTCGACAAGGTCGTCACGTTCCTCGACGACATCAAGGCGAACGGTCAGAAGATCGTCCTCGGCGGCGAGATCGACCCGAACCGTCCCGGCTACTTCATCCCCGTGACCGTCGTCGACAACCCGCCGGAAGATTCGAAGATCGTGCAGGAAGAGCAGTTCGCTCCGATCGTGCCGATCATCGCCTACGACGACGTCGACGACGTGATCGAGCGTGCCAACGACAGTCCGTTCGGTCTGGGCGGCTCCGTCTGGGGTCGCGACACCGCCGCGGCCGTCGCGGTGGCCAACCGCCTCGAGACGGGCATGGTCTGGGTCAACGAGATCCATACTCAGGGCGTCGACGTGCCCTTCGGCGGCCACAAGCAATCCGGCGTCGGCACCGAGCACGGCAGCGAAGGGCGCCAGCTCTTCACCAATCCGAAAACCATTCTGATCCGCAAGTAAGCGCCCAAGGAGAACCTCATGAAAACAGCATTCCGTCGCACCCGTTTCGCCGCCGCCCTGGCGATCTCCCTCTCCGTCTTCGGCGCCGGCGCCGTCACCGCCGCACCCGTGAAGAACATCGTCCTCGTCCATGGATTTTTCGCGGATGGCTCCGGCTGGAAAGCGGTCTCCGACATCCTGACCCGCGACGGCTACAAGGTTTCCATCGTGCAGGAGCCGGAAACCTCGCTCGCCGATGACGTCAAGGCGACGCTGGGCGTCGTCCACATGCAGGACGGTCCCAGCATCCTCGTCGGCCACAGCTACGGCGGTGCCGTGGTGACCGAAGCGGGCAACGATCCGCAGGTCGCCGGCCTGGTCTACATCGCCGCTTATCAGCCCGAGGCCGGCGAGAGCCTGGCTACGCTGACCGAGAAGAATCCCGGCGCGACCAAGGCGATCAAGAAGACGGCGGACAACTTCCTCTACATCGACCCCGCGCAGTTCCATGCCGACTTCGCCGCCGACGTGCCGGAGAAGGAAACCCGCTTCATGGCGGCCTCGCAGGTCATGCCTTCCGTCCAGGCTTTCACGGCACCCGTGTCGACCGCGGCGTGGAAGACCAAGCCAAGCTGGGCGCTGGTCGCCACGCTCGACCGAACGGTCAATCCGGATCTCGAGCGCTTCATGGCGAAGCGCGCGGGCAGCACCACGGTCGAGGTCACCTCCAGCCACGTCGCCTTTCTCTCGCATCCTGCCGACGTGGCGAAGTTGATCGAGCAGGCCGCCAGCAAGTCGGTCAAGTAAGCACCCATTACATAGAGGGCAATACCATGAGCAAGCAAATCGAAGGAAAGGTCGTCCTGATCACGGGCGCGAGCACGGGCATCGGTGCGGAAGTCGCGAAGCATCTCGCGGCCCGCGGTGCAAAAGTCGCGCTCGCGGCACGGCGTAAGTCGATGCTCGATGCCGTCGTGGCCGAGATCGTCGCGGCCGGTGGGCAAGCCGCGGCCTATACGCTGGACGTCACCGACAAGGCGCAGTTCGCCCAGGTCGTCGGCGCCGCGGTGGCCGACTTCGGCACGCTGGACGTCCTCATCAACAATGCCGGCCTGATGCCGATCCGTCCCATGTCCGAGGTCAACACCGACGAGTGGGACGCGATGATCGACGTCAATCTGAAGGGCACGCTGTACGGCATCGCCTCGGTGCTCCCGCTCTTCATCGAGCAGAAGCGCGGCCACATCATCAACCTGAGCTCGGTCGCCGGCGTGAAGGTCTTCGCGCCGGGCGGCACGGTCTACTCGGGTACCAAGTTCGCGGTCAGCGCGATCTCGGAAGGCCTTCGCCAGGAAGTGGGTGGTGATATCCGGGTGACCTGCATCGAACCGGGCGCGGTCGAGAGCGACCTCAAGCTCAGCACATCGGGCACCGCGAAGGACACCGTGCTGGATTTCTACAAGCAGGCGATTCCGGCGGCGTCGGTCGCACGGGCTATCGCGTTCGCGATCGAGCAGCCCGCCGACGTCGACATCAACAACATCGTGATCCGGCCGACGCAGCAGGTGTTCTGACCGGGGTGCCTCCGGCGCGGCATGACCTATGGGCCGGTCGTGACGAATGGGCCATGGCGCCCGGCGATGGCCGGCCTACCTTCCATGGATATATCCGAACCGAAGGAGGGATGCCGATGCGAGCCGCTTATCTGGGATTGCTGTTGCTCGCCGGGGCATCGACCGTCACGGCCCACGATGCGCTGCTGGAACAGGCACTCGCCCGCAAGGCCGTGCCCTTGGCCGATCTGCACGGCGTCATCCGTACGACCACGACGGTCAAGGGCGGCGACAAGCCCGAGCTGGATTCCGAATCCGTGGATCCGCGCAAGGAGCCGAAAAAGATCATGGCTTCCTACGACGAACTGCGGGACGTCATCGGTACCGATGCGCACGTGACGAAACAGGAGGCCGGGCGGACGACGTACGCGTTTACGACGACGCGTCTGCCGCGCGGCAATGTCCAGGCCGGGCATATCAACGTGAGCAGCGACGGCAAGGGCGACGACGAACGGTTCGATGGCGTGGTCACCGTGACGAAGGATGCCGGGGGGCGTCCTTATGTCGATCATCTCGATCTACGGTTACATGGAACGGCGGGCAACTTCATCGCGAAGGTGAAGAAGATCGACGTCAGTTATGCGTTTGCGCCGGCGGACGGCACGGATGCGATGCTGACGACGAGCTGCATGGTCGATGCGACGGTGCGGGCGTTGTTCTTCGTGCATCGTGAGGCGCACGCGGAATCGGAATGGGTGGCGTCAACCGGCAACTGAAGCGGGTTGCTTTCGCCATCGGGGCCGGCTCCCTGGCAGAGCATCGCCGACCGGCTGCATTCCGGCGCTGCGGACTTACTGCAGCAGCCGGTTGATCTCCTCGATGTCTTTCAGCTCCGCGGCACCGACACTGCGCTTGAGCAACAACTTGTTGAGGATGAACTGGTGGCGTAGCGCGGTGTACTGCGTACGGATGTTCGCCAGCTGCGCGATCGCGACGACGACGTTGGTCAGGCTCTGGGTACCGATGTCGTAACCCGCGCGCATCGAAGCCAGCGCGTCGTTAGCCGACTTCACCGCATCGCGCGCATCGCTGACCTGTTCGATGCCCGCGGTGATCAGGTTGAAATAATTAGTGGCATCCCGCGCGGTCTGTCGGCGCAGCGACTCCAGGTCGTCCTGGTCCGCATCGCGCTGGTGTATCGCCTGTCGCACCTGCGACTGGGTCAGGCCGCCGCTGAACAGCGGCACGGCCAGCACCAGGCCAACCGTCGTACTGCCCGGGCCATAACCTGCGCCTCCACGAACCGTGTTCGACCACGCGCCGGCCTTGTCGTAGCCCACCGAGAAATTGAGCGTCGGCAGATGACCGCTGCGCGCCGCCGAGATCGAATGCTCATCGGCCGTCACCAGACGGCTCGCCGCGAGCACGTTCGGGTTCTGACGCATGGCTTCTTCGACCCACGCCTCGGCGTTGTTCGGCGTGGGTGTCTCCATCGGGAGGTCTTCACGCAGGCTCTTCAGCGTGCCGGGTGCCTTGCCGGTCAGCTGTTGCAGCGCGCGACGCGCATCCTTCAACGCGGACTCCGCGTCCACACGCGACGACTTGATGTAGAGGTAATAAGCCTTCGACTGGCTGAGGTCCGCCTGCGGCGCCAGCCCGTTCGCGAACTTGATGACGGCCTGGTCGTACTGCTGCTTGTAAGCGTCCTCGTACGACTGGAATACCTCGACCTGGTCCTGGTCGATCAGTACGTTGAAATACGCGGTGGTCGCGCGGACATAGAGGTCCTGCAGCTCCCCTTCGTACGTGGCGTCCTGCGATTCGGCGGTGAGCTTCGCCTGGCGTTCGCGCGAAAATTTCGACAGGTCGACCACCGTCTGGTCGAGCTGAAACGTCAGGTCACGCTGCCGGCTGTGGCCGCCCGTCGTTTCGGACGAGGTGCCGCCGTTGCCGGATTCCACACCGGCGTAACCGGGATGAAACTGCTGCAGCTCCAGTCCGGCGGACAGCTGGGGAAGCAGGGCCGACCGCGCCTGCGGCACACCCTCGGCCACCACCAGACGACGCGCATCGGCGCCCGCCAGGACGGGATCGTTGGCTACCGCTTCGCGATAGATGTCCAGCAGGTCTTCCGCGCCGGCGACCGCCGGCAGCGCGCCAGCCATGGACAGCAACGCCGCCAGACAGCCCGATAGATACCTTGTTTGCATGTCCGCCTCTAAGCACGCCGATTATCCGGGGCACGTTGCAAGCGATATGCCAGCACGTGCGGACGGACATGCGTGCCATCGCGGTAACGCTCAGGCGTTGTTTCTCAAGGGCAAAGGGCGGGTCGCAACATCCTTCGGGCGAAGGGATACCCGGTCTGGGCCGGCAAGGACCGTGTCCGCGGACGTTCCCGCGCGGACACCGGCGGTCACACCGCGAACGACCTGACGAGACGTGGCGGCTCGTCAGGTCGGCTCGGTCAGAAGCTCCAGCGGAAGCCCAGGTTCACCGCGTCGCTGCGCTGATGCGTGGCGACGTCCGCGTTGTAGTACACGAACGTGCTGGCCTTCGGCGTGATGTCGAAGCTCACGCCCACGCCGGCCTGCCAGTGGTTGCGTACCGGTTGCGAGCCCTGGACCGAGAAGGTCTCGGCCGGTGCGTCCGCGAAGGCGTTGTTCACGGTGGTCGTATCGTCCCGGGTGTTGTGCAGGTAGCGGACCATAACGATCGGGTGCAACTTCGTGCCTTCCACGCCCAGGTCGACATCGCCGACGAGGCGGGCGCCGACGCCGTACTGCAGGCTGCTGGCGCTGGTCCTGCCGACGCGGAGATCAGCGTCACCGGCGTTCTTCTCGGTGAAGGCGTCGTACTTGACCTTCGCGTAGTACGCACCGACGAACGGCTCCAGGTGCATGGACTGGCCGAGCTGGAAGCGGTAGCCACCCTCCAGCGAGGCATTGGCGGTCTTGCCGTCATAGCTGCCGGTCGCCTGCGGCGTAAAGCTGCCCACCGCGATACGACGCGAGCTGTCCGCATTCTGCCAGCCGTACGACGCCAGGCCTTCCGCCCACCACTGCTTGTCGTTGAAGTAGAGCGCATGCAGGCCGATCGCCGCCTGATCGACATCGGTGTAATCGCCGCGACGATCCGCCTCGGTACGCGAGTTGGCGAAGTTGGCATGCACACCCAGGCGCAGGTCCGGCGTGACCGGCGCGTCCGTGCCGATGATGACGCCATGGATGCGGTAGTCGGTCTTTGCGACGTCGACGCTGTGGTCGAAGCTGCTGCTCGAGGTGTACGGTTCCGCCCAGACCGCCGGACCCGGCTCGCCGGTGTCACGCTGCAGCTTGAGACGATAAAACAGCGTGTCCTGATACTGGCTCTGCCCGGAGAGCTCGGCATTGGCCGCCGACGCGTACGTTTCACCGGTCAGCGAATCGAAGGCGCGGTAGACCTGCTCCGAGGTCAGACCACGCGCATTGCCCAGCAGGGTCGGCAGCGGGTCGCCCCCCGAGACAGCGATGCGCTGCAGTACCGAGGCCATGTCGCCCTGATTGGCGTTGAGGCCGGGGAACTGGTCGAAGCCGATACCGCCCGCGCCGAGACCGCTGCCCGCCTGGCTGTACGTCAGGACGAGGTCATTGCCTTCGGTCGCCAGATTCGTGTCGAGGAACGGGAAGGGACTGGTCGGCACGTTGCCGTAAGCGCCGTTGATGCCATTGGTCGTCCGCAGGATCGTGAATCGGCTCACCGGCCTGAAGGTGGTGCTCGTCGGCGTGACCGCCAACGTGCCGCCGACGGTGGCCGCGCCATTGACGTTGATGGTGTCGCTCGTATTGCCGGTGCCCGTGCGGATCTGCGTGGTGGAACCATTGCCAAGCGTCAGGTCGCCCGTCGTGAGCACGGTACCCGGCGTCCCGGTGCCGCCAGCCGCGCCGGTCGCACCCGGAATGCCGCTCGGCGCGATCGTGCCATCGACCACCACGGGGCCCGTCACCGTACCGCCACCGACGATGCCGCCGCCGGGGGTCACGGTCGCCGGTCCGCCCAGCGTGCCACTGACTACGATGTTGCCGCCGACCGTGGTGCCACCCGGGAAGGTCGCGGTCGTACCGCTGGCGATCGTGAGCGTGCCGGCACCGATGTTGAGGTTGTCGATGTGGGTGATCGAGCCGCCCGGCAAGCTGGCCTCGCCGCTACCCGTGATGTTGACCGTACTACCCGGCCCCGTCCCGTTGACCGTACCCGTGACACCCGGCAGCTGGCCGTAGGAGATATCGATCGTGCTGTTGCCACCCAGGTTGACGGTGCCGGCGATCGGGCCGGTCACCGTGACGACGTTGCCGGTACCGTCGAGACTGGCCGTGCCGTCCGAGCCGACGGCGACGCCACCGGTGTACGGGTTGCTGGCATTGAGGATGCCGCCATTGACCGTCAGACCACCGGTGAAACCGGCCAGCGATCCGCCAAGATTGAGGGTACCGGTGCCCTCCTTGTCGAGGCCGCCGGTGCCGCTGAGCGTGCCGTTCAAGGTGAGGTCGGCGGGACCCTGCACGGTCACGCCGTTTCCACCGACCGTGACGTCGTTGCCGAGCGTTACCGCGGTACTCGCTTCAAGAGCGGCGCCGTCGATGTCGAGACCGCCCGTACCCAGCGCGGTGTCGCTGCCGACGACGAGCGTGCCGCCGTCGACCGTGGTGCCGCCGGTGTAGCTGTTGTTGCCGTTCACGGCCAGACGGATCACGCCGTGCTTGATCAGGCTACCGGCGCCGGAGATCGCACCGTTGAGCGTCAGTTTGTTGCTGCCCGGCAGGGTCAGTGCGGCGTTGAGTGCGAGGTCGTTCGCCAGCGTGGTGGCTGCCGTCGCATCCAGCGTGGTCGCGCCGTTGACGGTCAGCGCGCCCGTGCCCAGCGCCGCGTCGTTGCCGACGCTCAGGCCACCGGCGTTGAGGGTCACGCCGCCACTGAAGGTGTTGGCGGCGCTGAGGGTGAGCGTGCCCGTGCCGTCTTTCACCAGCCCGCCCGTACCGTTGACCGTGCCATTGACGAGCGAGTCCGCAGCACCGGCGAGCGTAAGCAGGTTGCCACCGAGACCGACCGTGCTGCCCGCCACCGCGTCGAGGGAAGCGATCGTCTGGTCGCCGCCCGCCGAGATGTCGAACGTGCCGGTACCGGCCAGAGTCACCGCGCCGGTGGGAGACAGGCTGCCACCGGCGCCGATCGCCAGCGTGCCTCCGTTGATCGTCGTGCCTCCGGTGTAGCTACTGGCGCCCGTAAGCGTCAGCGTCGCGGCGCCGTTCTTGGTCAGGCTCCCCGCACCCGATATCGCGCCGCCAAGCGTCAGGTCGTTGCTGCCGGGCACGGTCAGGCCGGCGTTGAGTGCGATGTCGTTCGCCAGCGTGACCGGCGCGCTGGCATCCAGTGTTCCCGCACCGGCCACCGTCAGCACGCCCGTGCCGAGGGCGGCGTTGTCGCCGACCACGAGACCGCCCGCGTTGAGGGTGACACCGCCGCTGAAGGTATTCGCACCGGCCAGCGTCTGCGACCCCGGGCCGTCCTTGATCAGGGCGCCCGCGCCCGAGATGACGCCGTCGTAGGTGCCGTTGCCGACGCCGTTGAGTGTCAGCGTGTTGCCGCCGAGCGTGACGGCGCTGCCGGCGACGCCGTTGAGTACGCCGATCGCCTGATTGCCGCCGGTCGCGATATCGAAGCCGGTACCTGCCGCCGTGAGCGTCACGGCGCCCGTGGGCGACAGGCTGCCACCCGCGCCGATGGCGAGGATCCCCGCATTGATCGTGGTACCGCCGGTATACGTGTTCGTACCCGTCAGCGTTTCGATGCCGGTGCCTTCCTTGATCAGCCCACCGGTGCCGCCGATGCTGCCGCTGAAGGTGCCGTCCGTGGGGCCGCCGACCACCAGCGAGTTGCCGCCGAGGTTGACGGTACCGTCGCCGACCAGCGTGCCGAAGCTCTGCGTGCCGTTGCCGGCCGAGAGATCGAACGTGGCGCCGGTGGCGAGATTCACCGTGCCGCTGCTCAGCAGGCTCGCACCCGCACCCAGCGCCAGCGTGCCGGCGTTGATGAAGGTGCCGCCCGAGTATGTGTTCGTGCCGTTGAGCGTGAGCGTCGCCGCGCCGTCCTTGGTCAGGCCGCCGGCACCCGAGATGGCACCGTTGAGCGTGAGGTCGTTAGTGCCCAGCACCACGAGCCCGGCGTTGAGGATCACGTCGTTTGCGAGCGTGGTGGCGACCGACGCATCGAGGGTCGATGCACCGCCCACGGTCAGCGCCCCCGTGCCCAGCGCGGTTTCGTTGCCGACGACCAGGCCGCCCGCGTTGAGCATCACGCCGCCGGTGAACGCGCTCGCACCGTTGAGCGTCTGCACGCCCGCGCCGTTCTTCACCAGGCCGCCACTGCCACCGATGCTGCCGTTGAAGGTCGCATCCGTCGCACCGCCGAGCGCCAGCGCGTTGCCGCCGAGCGACACCGCGCTGCCCGCGACGCCGGTGAGCGAACCGATCGACTGGCTGCCGCCCGCCGAGATGTCGAACGTACCCGTGCCAGCCAGATTCACCGCACCGGTCGACGCAAGGCTGCCACCGGCGCCGATGGCCAGCGTGCCCGAGTTGATCGTCGTGCCGCCGGTGAAGGTGTTTGCGCCCGTCAGGATCAGCGTCGAGGCGCCGTCCTTGATGATGCCGCCCGCACCCGACACCGCACCGCTCAGCGTCAGCGCGTTGCTGCTCAGCAGATCGAGGTTCACGCCGGAAGCGAGGGTGATGCTGTTGCCGACATTGAGCGCCGCCGTCGTGTCGAGCGACGCATTGCCGCCGACCGACAGGGCCCCGGTGCCGAGCGCATCGTCGTTACCCAGCACCAGGCCTCCCGCATTGAGCGCGACGCCGCCACTGAAGGTGCTCGCGCCGCCGAGCGCCTGGATGCCCGCACCGTTCTTGATGACGCTGCCGGTGCCCGCGATGAGACCGTCGTACACGCTGTTGCCGACACCACCCAGGGTGAGCGCATTGCCACCCAGCGTCACCGTGCTGCCCGCGACGCCGTTGAGCAGACCGATGGCCTGGTTACCGCCCGCCGACATGTCGAATCCCGTACCCGGCGCCGCGAGATTCACCGCACCGGTCGCAGCCAGGCTGCCGCCTGCGCCGATCGCCAGCGTGCCGGCGTTGATCAGCGTGCCCCCGGTGAACGTGTTGGTACCGGTCAGGGTTTCGGTACCGGTGCCTTCCTTGATCAGACCGCCGGTACCCGCGATCGAGCCGGCGAAGACACCGTTGGTCGGGCCCCCGACGGTCAGCGAGTTCGCACCGAGATTGACGGTACCGCCGCCGGTGAGCGTGCCGAACGTCTGCGTGCCGTTGCCTGCCGAGAGATCGAACGTGGCGCCCGTCGCCAGATTGACGATGCCGGTGCTCGCCAGGCTGGCGCCCGCACCGAGCGCCAGCGTACCGGCGTTAATGTTGGTGCCGCCGGTGTACGTGTTGCTGCCGTTCAACGTCAGGAGTGCCGCGCCGTCCTTGGTCAGGCCGCCGGTGCCCGCGATGTTGCCGTTGAGGGTGAGTGCGTTGCTGCCGAGCACGGTGAGGTCGGCGTTGAGCGCGATCGCATTGGCCAGGGCGACCGGGCCGCTCGCATCGAGCGTGGTCGCGCCGCCGATGGTCAGCGTGCCGCTGCCGAGCGCCGCATCGTTTCCGACGATCAGGCCACCGGCGTTGACGGTCAGGCCGCCGCCGAAGGTGCTGGCACCGCCGAGCGTCTGCACGCCCGCGCCCGCCTTGATCAGTGCGCCGTTACCGGTGAGCGAGCCGTTGAAGATCTGGTCGGTCCCGTTACCGAAGGTAAGTGCGTTACCGCCGAGCGCGATCGTCGTGCCGGCCGTGCCGGACAGCGCGCCGATGGTCTGATTGCCCGCGCCTGAGATGTCGAAGCCGGCTCCCGAATTGGCCAGCGTGACGCCACCGGTCGCGGCGAGGCTGCCACCTGCGCCGAGCGCGAGTGTGCCCGCGTTGATCGTCGTACCGCCGGTGTACGTGTTTGCGCCGGACAGCGTCAGCGTCGCGGCGCCGTTCTTGGTCAGGGCGCCCGCGCCCGACAATGCGCCAGCCAGCGTGAGTGCCTGGCTACCCTGCACGCTCAGGTTCGCACCGGCGGCGAGGCCGACGTTGTTGACCACGTTGATCGGCGCACTCGCATCAAGCGACGCATCGGCACCCACGTTCAGCGCGCCGGTACCGAGCGCACCGCTGTTACCGAGCAGCAGCCCGCCACCGTTGAGGTTCACACCGCCGTTGAAGGTATTGGCACCACCCAGAGTGAGCACCGATGTCCCATTCTTGGTCAGGCTTGCCGTGCCTGACACCGTGCCGCCCAGAGCGAGATCCTGGGTGCCGAGAACGCTGAGTGCGCTGCCCGCACCGAGGTTGACCGCATTACCGAGGCTGATCGCGGCGCTGTTATCCAGCGACACCGCGCCGCCGATGTTCAGCGCGCCCGTACCGATGGCACCACTGTTGCCGAGCACGAGACCGCCCGTATTCACGGTCAGTCCGCCGCTGAAGGTATTCGCACCATTCAGCGTGAGCACCGACGCCCCGTTCTTGATCAGGCTGCCCGCACCGGCCACCGCACCGTTGAGCGTGACCGCCTGGCTGCCGACGAGTGTGAGCGCGGTGCCCGCACCGAGGTTCACGGCATTGCCGAGGTTGAGCGCCGTCGTGCTGTCGAGCGACCCGGTGCCGCCGACGTTGAGCGCACCGGTGCCGAGTGCGCCCGCGTTACCCAGCAGCAGGCTGCCGGCATTGAGGTTCACGCCACCGGTAAAGGTGTTCGCGCCGTTGAGGGTCAGCTGTGACCCGCCGTTCTTGATCAGACCGCCGGCACCCGTGACGACACCGCCCAGCACGAGATTCTGCGCACCGGGCAGGACGAGCGATCCACCCGCCAGATTGACGTTGTTGCCAAGGTTCAGCGCCGCCGTACCGTCGAGCGTGCTGGCACCGTTGACCGTGAGGTCACCCGTGCCCAGCGCGCCGCTGTTGCCGAGCAGCAGGCCACCGGCATTGAGGCTCACGCCACCGGTGAAGGTGTTCGCGCCGCTGAGTGTCTGGATACCTGCGCCCGCCTTGACCAGCGAACCCGTACCGCCGATGACGCCGGCGTAAGTCTGGTTGGTCGCGTCGCCGAAGGTCAGCGCGTTGCCACCCAGCGAAATCGTGGTGCCGGGCACACCCGACAGCGCGCCGATCGTCTGGTTGCCTGCCGCCGCGATGTCGAAGCTCGCGCCGGTTCCGCTCAGATTCACCGCGCCCGTCGCGGCGAGCGAGGCACCGGCACCAAGCGCCACGGTGCCCGCGCCGATGTTGAGGCCGCCGGTGAAGGTGTTCGCACCGCCGAGCGTCAGCGTCGTGGACGCGCCGCTCTTGATCAGGCTCCCCGCGCCGGTGATCGGACCGTTGAAGGTCAGCGGCTGGCCGCCGAGCACGTTCAACGCGGCACCGGATGCCAGATTCACCCCGTTGGCGAGAGTCAGCGCAACGTTGTTGCCATCGATCGTGGTCGATGCCGCGACGTTGAGCGCGCCCGTGCCGAGTGCGCTGTCGTTGCCGAGCAACAACGCGCCACCATTGACGGTGAGGCCGCCGCTGAACGTGTTCGCCCCAGTCAACGTGAGCGATGACGCGCCGGTCTTCACCACGTTGCCGGTGCCGGCGATGACGCCGCCGAAAGCAAGCGGCTGCCCGCCGAGCAGGTTGAGCGTGCCGCCCGTACCGAGGTTCAAGTTGTTGGCCAGCGCGAGCGGTGCCGTGCCGTCGAGCGTGACGTTCGCGCCGACGCCAAGCGCGCCGGTACCAAGCGCGCCGTTGTTGCCGAGCAGCAGGCCACCGCCATTGAGCGCGACACCACCGTTGAAGGTGTTCGCGCCGGAAAGCGTCTGCACGCCGGTGCCGACCTTGACGATGCCGCCGGTGCCGGTGATCAGGCCCGCGTAACTCGTGCTGGTGTTGAGCCCGCCGGTCGTGAGCGTCGTCGCGCCGAGGTTGACGGTGCCACCGAGGCCGGCCAGCGAGCCGATCGTCTGGCTGGCACCCGCGGAGAGATCGAGCGTGCCGCCCGGCGACAGCGTGATCACCTGCGTCGGCATCAACATGCCGCCCGCACCGACGGCGAGCGAGCCGCCAGTGATCGAGAACGTGCCAGAGAGTGTATTGACGGCACCGAGCGTGAGCACACCCGTGCCCGCCTTGGTTACGTTGCCCGCGCCGGAAAGGGCGCCGTTGAGGGTCAGGTTCTGCGTTCCGTTGATGGTGAGCGTGTTGCCGGCGTCTACCGCGATAGCGTTGCCGCTCGAAAGCGTGGTCGCATTCAGGGCGGTGATCGTCGTGGCGGCGCCCGTCACGTTGACCGCGCCGGTACCCAGCGCACCGTTACCCGAAAGCAGCAGACTGCCCGCGGCGAGCGTGGTACCGCCTGTCCACGTGTTGCCGGCCGCCAGCGTCAGGGCGCCTGTGCCCGTCTTCGTCAGAGGACCCGAGCCCGACACGGCACCGCTCAGACCGAGATTGTTCGTACCGGCGACGATAAGGCCCGTACCGGCCTGAATATTGAATGCCGTGGTAACGCCGAGCCCGTTCGTCGCGGCCTGGATAGTGCCGCCCGAGACGTTCGCGCTGTCGCCCAGATTGGCGGGATCGGCGAGGATCGCCGTACCGCCCGTCATGGTGGTTGCGTTGGCCAGGCGGCCGGAGAGGTTCCAGGTGCCGCTGCTGATCGCCAGATTTTCGAAGTTGATGTACTGCGCCGCCGAAGCGCTGCTGGTGCCGTTACCCGCCGCGCTCTTCAGCGTCAGCGTGTCCGTGCCCGTGCCGCCATCGACGATGCCGGCGGCGGCGAAGTTGAGCACACCCACGCCAAGCAGATCGCCGATGGATGCGGCCACGCCCGTACCCGTGCTGCTGACGACGGACCCCGTATCGGCAACGAAGGTGTCGTTGCCCTGGCCCATGTAGACGCTGCCGGTGATGGTGCCATTGTTGGTCAGGGAGTTGCTGGTGCCATGCAGACTGATGCGGCCCTGCACCGTGCCCGTCGCACCGTTGGTCATGACGGTGTTGCCCAGGCCGGACGCCACGATCGCTGGCGCGTCGGCGGCAAGCACCGCCACGCCGACGAGGGGCTTGCCACCGATAAAGCCGTTGTTGGTAAGCGTCGTCGTGCCACCCGCGCCATTGCGGATGTCGAGCGCCACGCCACCGAGATCGCCGATCGTGACCGACGCCAGGCCGATGGTGCCGTACAGGCTGGCGCCCGCGTTGTTCGTGATGACGTGGTTGCTCGCGTTCGCATTACCGACGACCGTGCCTTCCGACAGCAATGTCAGAAGACCCAGCAGCGAGGGGTCGATGCTTCCCGAGTTATTGAGGGTGACGTTGTTACCCGACAAAGTCATCGCCGTACCGAGGCCGAGTGCCGATGCGATGCGCCCGTCGCTCGTGACGTTAACGGTGAGGTTGTTCGCGTTCGTGCTGAAAGGGTTGCCGACCAGCGTTCCGCCGGAACAGGTGATGGTCGAGCCGTTGGCCGGAGCGATGGGTGCACAGTCGGCGATGGCCTGCTGGCTGACGAGACCGAACAGGGTCGAGGCAAAGGTGAGGTAGATACCCCTGCTCAGCGACGTGCGGCGGATGTTTCCCATGTGACGCTTGCTCATAACGCTCCCCGGTCCGCACGGCGTGTTCCCTGACCGGGAAATATCGGCCGCACTTCAGCCGCGACGCCGGAAAATCCGTGCCGCAAATAGACGTCTGATTGGTGACGCCGATGAGCCTGACGGAATCAGGCCCTTGGTATTCGGCGCAAGCCTAAGCGAGGGTCGTGAGGGGTCTATGCACAAATCTGGCGATGCATTTCCGCGACCGTTCCAGAAAGCGAAAACGTCGCTCGCGGAATTCGTGCACATCTACAAATACGGCATGAAAAGACGACCTGATGTCGTCAGAAACCAGGTAGAGATACTTAAGGAATCTCAGTGTTCACGCCATTTCCGTATTTCATCGTGGCGATTTAACAAACGTCTCGACGGCCCTGCGGCGATCTCTTGACGCGTGGACCGCGAATGCACCGTTGCCGAATATCACTTGCGATTTCGCCCATCATTTTCTTCGCGCGCCGAATGTGCATAGGCATTAGCGGCAAGCGAAGCGTTTTATCGTCGTTCCGCCCCGTCCGCCGACGGCAGAAACCGCACGATGCATGTCGATTCTCCAAGCCAGCGGACAGGGCGCGCTGTACCGTGGGCCTCTTCTCCAGGGAGCATCCCATGTTCGTCATCCGCCACGCGTCCGAGCGCGGCCACGCCAATCACGGCTGGCTCGATTCCCACCATAGCTTCTCGTTCGCCGACTACCGCGACGAAGACCATGTGCACTTCGGTCCGCTGCGCGTCATCAATGAAGACCGGGTCGCGGCCGGTGCCGGCTTCGGCACGCATTCGCACCGCGATATGGAAATCATCAGCTACGTGCTCGAAGGCGAGCTGGCCCATAAGGATTCGATGGGCAACGCTGTCGTCATCCGGCCGGGCGAAGTGCAGCGGATGAGCGCCGGTCATGGCGTCACGCATTCCGAAGAGAACCATGCCCAGACGGTCACGCACTTTCTGCAGATCTGGATCATTCCGAACCAGCTGAACCTCAAACCGGGCTACGAGCAGACGTTCTTCCCGGATGACGAGAAGCGCGGCAAGCTTCGTCTCGTCGCCAGTCAGAGTGGTGAGCACGGGTCGGTGACGGTGCATCAGGAT
This sequence comes from Dyella sp. 333MFSha, assembly GCF_900102405.1. NCBI lineage: Bacteria > Pseudomonadati > Pseudomonadota > Gammaproteobacteria > Lysobacterales > Rhodanobacteraceae > Dyella > Dyella sp. 333MFSha. Next base: position 1,046,702 of record NZ_FNBR01000002.1, read on the forward strand.
GTGCGGATCTATGCGGGATTGTTCGGTCCCGACGAAACCGCCCGCCACAACGTCGACTTCGAGCGCCTGATCTACGTACACGTGGTGCGTGGGACGGTACACGTGAACGGGCATCCGCTGTCCGCCGGCGATGCGGCGAAGATCACGGATGAATCGCGCGTGGTGCTCTCCGATGGTGTGGACAGCGAAGTACTGCTGTTCGATATGGCGGAACTGGAACCGCCTCGTTAAGGATTCAGGACGGGCGCGTGGCTCTCCGTGAGCTGCGCGACCCAGTCGATGAAGACGCGCAGCTTGGCGCTGACGTGGCGGTTCGGAGGATACGCCACGTACATTGGCATCGGATCGAATCGCCACTCCTGGAAGAGGGAGATCAGCGTGCCATCGCTCAGCGCGGGTTTCGCCATGTATTCCGGGAGCCAGATCACCCCAAGCCCCGCCAGGCCGGCGGCGAGATACGCGTTGCCGTCGTCGAAGGCATAGTCATAGCGGCCCTGGACGGTGATCGTGACTCCGTCGCGATGCATGACGTACGGATAAGTCTTACCGGAACGCCACCATAGGAAGCCGACCACCCTGTGGCGGCTATCCTCCAGCGTCCGCGGATGAGCGGGTTCGCCTTCGCGCCTCAGGTACGTCGGTGCCGCGTACGCGCCGAGGCGCAGATCGCCGATATGGCGCGCCACCAGCGATTCGTCGGTGATGGTGCCTCCACGCACGACACAATCCACGTTCTCGCCGATGATATCGATCACGCGGTCGCTCACGCCCATGTCGATCTGGATGTCCGGATACATGGCGTGGAAGGCCGGAAGCGCGGGGACCAGGATCATGCGCGCGAACGGGCTGGGTACATCCACGCGCAACCGACCGCGCGGTGCGGCTGCCGCGCTCGACAGGCTCGTCTCGGCGTCGTCCAGGTCGGCCAACAGCCGGATGGCCCGCTCGTAGTACGCCGCGCCATCCGCCGTCACATTGACCTTGCGGGTGGTCCGGTTGAGCAACCGGACCCTCAGACGCGACTCCAGCTGCTGGATAAGCTGGGTCACCGTGGTCTTGCTCATGTGCAGCGTGTCGGCGGCCCTGGTGAAACTACGCGTCTCCACCACACGGACGAAGGCCTGCATCGCATCGAAACGGTCCATACCCTGCCCCACCCGGCTGTCGAGATTGTTTGGATTCTACAAACAGTGATGGGTGGACTTGGTCGTTTATCAACACGCCAGGGGTCCATAGATTGGTTTCACACCACTGGAGACTTTTATGAGCAAGCGCGACGTCGTTTTTCCGCCTGGGCGCCAGGCGCTCTACGAGCGCAATCGCTATTCCCCCGCCGTTCGTTCCGATGGCTTCCTGTTCGTCTCAGGTCAGGTCGGCAGCCGCGAAGACGGGTCACCCGAGCCGGATCTCGACGCGCAGGTACGTCTGGCGTTCACGAACCTCAACGCCGTGCTGAGCGCCGCCGGTTGCACGTTCGACGATGTGGTCGATGTAACCGTCTTCATCGTCGATCCCGAGAAACACTTCGAGGCGATGTGGAAGATCGTTCCGGAGTTCTGGGGCGAGGCGCCTTATCCGAACATCACGTGCGTAGGGGTGACCTGGCTGTACGGGTTTCAGTTCGAGATCAAGGTCATTGCAAAGATTCCCGCCTGAATGGATCGGGACAGATCACGTTCGCAACATAGCGATGCCGTTTGAGGTATCAAGAGATCCATGGGCGGTCTTACCGTCGACACGGATCATGTGCTTTGAATACAACGTTCGATGTCGCCATCGTCGGAGCCGGGGCTGCGGGTATCGCCGCCGCTGGCCGGCTCGCCGGGTCAGGCCTGAACACGATACTGCTGGAGGCATCGTCACGCATCGGCGGGCGGGCCTGGACCGTCGAACTCGACGGCATGGCTCTTGATCTGGGCTGTGGCTGGCTGCACTCGGCCGACCGCAACCCGTGGACGCGGATCGCCGAGCAAACCGGCTTTGAGATCGACCGGCGTAACCCGCCCTGGGGACGCTCCGTTCCGCGTCCTGGATTCTCAATCGACGAGCAAGCGGCGGCGGGCGAGGCCTATGACCGCTGGCACGACCGGATGCTTACGAGGCCTTTGCCGCGCGATATCGCGGCAGACCATCTCGTACCGGGGGATCGATGGAACCCTTACCTTCAGGCGTTGAGTGGGTTCATCAACGGGACGGCGCTGGAGCACTTGTCGATCCAGGATTACGCCAACTACGAGGCGGTCGCCACAGAGGAGAACTGGCGGCCGTTGAGGGGCTATGGGACGCTCATCGCTTCCCACCTTCCCCCTGAAACCGTGTGCATGCTCGTTACGCCGCTCGAGCGACTGATCCTATCGCCGAAAGGCGGCGTGATGCTGGCGACACCTCGCGGCGAATTGCATGCGAGAACGGTGATCCTGACCGTATCGTCCAACGTGCTGGCTGGTGGGACGATGCAGCTTCCCGACGAACTTGAGCCGTGGCGCGAGGCGGCAGGTCGGCTTCCGCTGGGCTACGACGAGAAGCTATTTCTACGTATCGTGGATGAAGCGACTTTTCCGAAGGAGCTTCACGCCATCGGGAACCCGTACGATGAGGCGACCGTGGCGTATCACATTCGCCCGCTTGGTCGCCCCATGATCGAATGTTTTCTCGGTGGCGTCAGCGCGAAACTTCTCGCCGACGGTGGGCCCGTAGCGGCTTACGAACACATCATGAAGGAACTCACGGGCTTATTCGGTGCGAAAGCCCGGTGCGGCCTGCGCTTCCTGACGACATCGCAGTGGCGCCACGACGCGCGCGTCGGCGGCGCTTATAGCCATGCCTTGCCGAGATACTCTTCCGCACGGCGCACGCTCGCGGCTCCCTTCGAGAACCGCATCTTCTTCGCGGGTGAGGCGACGCATGAGAGCGCGTTTTCCACCGCGCATGGTGCGTATGCGAGTGGCATCCGCGCGGCGGAGGAAGCGATCGCCGCGATTGCCGTTGCTAGCCGATGATTTCGCCGTCCTCTTTCACGAAGGGCGTGTCTAATGGGGGAATGATCTGCAGCACGGTTTCGGACGGGCGACAGAGGCGCGTGCCGATATCCGTCACGACGAAGGGGCGGTTGATCAGGATGGGATGCGCGAGCATCGCCGCGATCAGCGCCTCATCGCTTATCGACGCGCCTCCCAGCCCAAGCTCATCGAACGGGGTACCTTTTTCGCGTATCGCCTGACGAGGGGTCAGACCCGCATCGGAGAGCAGGCGCAGCAGGGTTGCTTCGTCGGGTGGCGCCGTAAGATATTCGATGACGGTCGGTTCGATACCGGCGTGCCGTAGAATCGCGAGCGTGTTGCGGGACGTCCCGCAACGGGGATTGTGATAGATGGTTGCACGCATGGTCAGGCCCTGGAGAAGATCGCGAAGCGTCGAGGCATGCGATCTTACCTGTCAGACGAGCTCAGTCACCGGCGTATCGCCGTCGATGAAGCGGATCGTCTTCCGTACCGATGTGTCGCTGTGAAGCGCTCGTTCGATCACGGCGGCGACATTGGCTCGCGAAGTCGCATTGTCGCCATCATACGTGGGCTCGACGACCGTGATGTTTTCAGAGGCGGCATCGAGTGTGAGCGCGCCGGGGCCCAGGATCGTCCACTGCAGCGGGCTGTCCCGCAGATGCTCGTCCGCGGCCGCCTTCGCCGTCGCGTACGCGTAGAAACCGTTCTCCGGGTCAACATCGTCCGATCCCGCGCCGATATACGACACCATGACGAACCGGGCGACATCGGCCAGGGAGGCGGCGTCGATGGTTCGGATCGCGGCATCGCGGTCGACCGCATAGGTTCGACCCGGATTGCCGCCGCCCGCGCCTGCGGACCAAACCACCGCGTCAAAGCCGCGGAGCATCCCGGCGATCGCTTCCGCGTCGGCGTGTTCGATATCGAAGACCGACGGCTCAGCGCCTGCCTTCGACACATCCGGCCCATGCGCAGGATTGCGGATAATCGCCCGGACCTCGTGATTGGCGGCCACGAGACGAGGAATCAGCTCGAGCGCGACCTTACCGTGACCGCCGATGATGACAATTCGGGACATTGCTGAGCTCCGTGCCTGGTGTGTCCCGAACATAACCAACCACATGTTGGATTTCTGTGGTCGTTACGCATCCGCCGGCTCGTCGAAGTCAGTGCCCCCCCGGACACGGGCCTCGTACGCGCCTCACCTTGCCTGCAACCTCGCCGATCACGAGGTCGGTCATTTTTCGCGGCTCGGCACCTGTCGTCAGCTCGTATGCTGATTCCGCGGTACGGTGATCAGGCCGAGCAACGCTGCCGCCACGGCGCAGCCCGCGAGAAACACGAGCCCGCCGACGAAGCCAGGCGACACACTGCGCAAATAACCCAGGACGTAAGGCCCGGCAAATCCGCCCAGGTTACCGACGGAGTTGACGAAGGCGATGCCCGCTGCCGCCGCCGCGCCCGTCAGGTAAGCACCCGGCTGGGTCCAGAACACGGGCAATACGCAGTAACCGCCAATCGCGGCGATCACCAGTCCGCCAAAAACCACAGGCTGGCCGTGCCCCAGCGCGGCGATCACCAGTCCGGAGCAGGTGATCAGGCATGCCCCGGCAAGAAATGCACGATAACGACGCGTCTTGTCGGCCATGCGTCCCCAGAACACCATGGCGACCGCACCGATCCAGAACGGCAGCGCATTGAGCAACGTCACCGTCGTCTCGCTCATGCCATAGCTAGACAGAATCTGCGGCTGCCATAGCACCAGTCCGTTGTTGACGGTGACGATCAGCAGGTAGATGAGGCCGAAGGCAATCATGCGCGGATCCGTCAGTACCGACAGTATGCGTGGCTTGTGCCGCTTCTCTCGCTCCGCCGCCTCGGTGTTCAGTTCATTCTCGAGCCATTCGCGCTCTTCGGGCGCGAGCCACTTCGCCGTCGACGGCCCTTCGACGAGCTTGAAGTACGTGACCACGCCAAGTACCACCGATGGCATGCCCTCGATGATGAAGAGCCACTGCCATCCAGCGAGCCCCGCCATGCCGTCCATCTTCAGAACGAGACCGGACAGGATCGAACCGACGCCGCTGGCTACCGGATTCGCCAGCATGAACAATGCGACGACGCGTGCTCGATAGCGTGCGGGAAACCAGAACGTCAGGAAGAAAATGATTCCCGGAAAGAAACCCGCTTCGGCAGCCCCGAGAATGAAGCGCAGGACCATGAAGCTGGTCGCGCCCTGGGCGAAAGCGCACGCCGCGGAAATCAGCCCCCAGCTCACCATGATGCGTGCGAGCCACGTGCGCGCCCCGAACTTCACCAGCATCAGGTTGCTCGGCACTTCGAGTACGAAGTAACCCAGAAAGAAAATCCCCGCGGCCCATCCGTAGGTATACGGATCGATGCCCAGATCGTGGTTCATCGTAAGCGCGGCGAAGCCGACGTTCACGCGGTCGATGAAGGCGGCGATATAGAGCACCACGAGGAAGGGAATCAGGCGCCACATGGCCTTCTTCACCACCCTGCGTTCGAGTTCGGACGGAGTATTCACTGCGTGGGCTCCGACTCCGCACATGGACGCGGAGCCTGTGGGTTGACGTGGTGCGTCAGGCGGCCGGATGCATCAGAGCGCGCACCTGTTCGGGACGGGGAATAGGCCCAACCGCGCCGTAGCCCTGCGTGGATAGCGCCGCGGACGCGTTCGCGTAGGCGACCGCGGTCGCCACGCTGTCGCCGGCGGCGATACGCGCGACGAAGCTGCCGTCGAAGCAGTCGCCCGCTCCGGTGGTGTCACGCGCGTCCACGACGTGTCCGGCCACACGCTGACGCCCCTTCGCATCGGCGATCAGCACGCCGTCGGCACCCATTTTGAGGATGACGTGACGCGCGCCCTTGTCGAGGTAGTACGAGGCGACATCGTCCGCACGTTCCAGGCCCGTAAGCGAAGTCGCGTCCTCCAGGCTGGGCAGGAAGTAATCCACATCCGCGAGAGTCGCTTCGACGATCGCCCGCGCTCTCGAGACCGGCCACAGGCGGACACGGAGGTTGGGATCGTAGGTGATGACCTTGCCCCGTCCACGCAGGTGCGCGATCGCGGCGAAGACAGCATCGCAGGCTTCGACACTGATGGCCTGCGTGATGCCCGACAGGTGCACGTATTTTGCGCGGTCGAGCAGATCGTAAGGCAGGTTCTCGGGTGCGAGCTTGCTCGCCGCCGAGCCTTTGCGGAAGTAGGTGAACTCGTGGCCGCCGTCGTGATGCGTGACGAAGTAGATGCCGGTCGTGGCGCTGCGATCGATCGCGACGCCCGCCGTGTCCACACCCTCATCGTTCCACAGCGCCGTAAGGCTGCGACCGAAATCGTCGTCGCCTACTCGCGTGACGTAGCCGACGCGCGCACCCTGGCGCGAGGCGGCGATCGCGAAGTTCGAGGTGTCGCCACCGAACCCACGCAGGTAGCGCTCGGGCTCGCCAGGTACCTGGTTGAACTCCAGCAGAGGCTCGCCGATAGCGAGCACCAGCGGTGCGGTGTCAGATGCGGCCATACTTCGCCAACCCCTTCCGCAGCGACTTCTCGGCGATGATCAGCTTCGCCTGCTCGAGTTCGCGCGCATCGATTTCCTGTGAAAGCGCCAGCACTTCGGCAGCCTGCGCCCGAGGAACGACGATCACGCCGTCAATGTCGGCCACGATGATGTCGCCCGGGTTGACCGTGACGCCAGCCATCTCGACGGTAACGTTGGAAGCCAGCGTGCGATAGCGGCCTACGGTGGTTCCCGGCGAGACGGAGCGCGCGTAGACGGGGAAGTCGTAGTCGCGTCGGATCTCCGTGAGATCACGGACGCCGCCGTCGAGCACGGCGCCGACGTGGCCGTTGGCCAAGGCGCCGGCGGTCATCAGACCACCCCAGACCGCGACGTTCTCTTCCGCCTGAATGCTGATGACGATGACGCTGCCCGCTTCCGATTCGTCGATCGCGTCGAGGGCGTGCTGCGGAGGCAGCTTCTCGTCGGTCGGGCCTTCGGCAATGGTCACAGCCGGGCCGACGATCTTCTTGTCGTTGATGCGCGGCTTGATCTGCTGGTCCATGTAACCGCGCTTGCCGCAGACCGTGTCGACGGCATCGGCGACGGAGGCGGTGGCGACGGCGTGGAAGCCCTGGATGAGTGCGTTGAGTTCCATGCTTGCTCCTGGATGGATCGATAGGAAAAGGGGCTTACCAGCGGTTGAGCCAGTTCAGCGGTGCCTGGCCGCTGAGCACGCGGGCCGCTTCTTCAGCCGCCTTGCGCTGCAGCTCGGCCACCGATTGCTCGGAATACCACGCGGTGTGATCGGTCAGGACGGCGTTGGCGCACTGCTTGAGTGGATGGTCCGCGCGCAGCGGCTCTTTCTCGAACACGTCGATGCCCGCGCCAAGGAGGCGCCGTCCGGCGAGTGCTTCGGCCAGCGCGTCTTCATCGATGAGCCCGCCGCGTGCGGTGTTCACGACGATGGCGTGCGGCTTCATCGCGGCGATGCGCTTCGCGTCGACAATGTGGTGATTCTGCTCGGTGAGCGGACAATGCAGCGAGACGTAGTCGGCTTCGGCACAGAGCGTGTCGACATCGGTCAGTTCGATATCGGGATACTGCCCGGGTTTCACCCACGGGTCGTATACCAGTACGCGGGTCGCGCCGATGGCGCGCATCTTCCGCTCGAGCGCGCGAGCGATACGGCCGTACCCGATCAGGCCGAGCGTGCTGCCCTGCATCCGGTACATCGGCTCGGCACGCGATACGTTCCACGCGCCCTGGCGCACCGCCACGTCACGGGTATTCGTACGACGCGCGATCGTGAGCAGCAGCGCCAGCGCATGATCGCTGACTTCTTCCACGCCATAGTCGGGCACGTTGGCGACATGGATGTGCTTCGCGGCAGCGGCTTTCTGATCGATGTTGTCGACACCGATGCCGTATCGAACGATCACCTTGCAGCGTTGCATGGCATCGATAACGGCGGCGTTGACCGGCGACTCGCGAACCAGCACGGCATCGGCCTGCGCCGTGGCGGCTATGACCTTGCCTGCGTCGCCGTGACAGGGAGTGACCTGAACCGTCGCGCCGACCGCGGCGAGGATCGAGGTTTCGACGTCGTACGTTTCATAACCATCGTCGATGATGACGACCTGCTTCTGCTCGGACATGGGATTCCTTGGAACGGCCGGTGGTCGTGTTGCCACCGAACTGATATCTTAGATACCAAGGAAAGCATCTCTCAAGTTGCACTGCAACATAAAAGGCATCCCTGACCCCCGTCCTTGCCGCGTCGCGGAGGCGCGTCCTAAGATGCCCGTCTGGAGTGGAGACTCATGACGATCGGAACCAAGCTCGCGCGCCCGCAATCCCTGACGTCCATCGCCAAGGAAAGCATCCGCAACGCCATCACCGGTGGCGAGCTGGGTTTTGGCGCGCAGCTTTCGGAGAGCGCACTCGCGCTTCGTTTCGGGGTAAGCAAGACGCCCGTTCGCGAGGCCCTGCTGCAGCTCAAGTCCGAAGGCCTGGTCGAGATCCTGCCCCAGAAAGGTACGTTCGTCTTCGATCCCGCCGAAGATCAGGTCCGCGAGATCTGCCGCTTCCGCGAGATCGTTGAGACGGCGGCGCTGGCCGAGGCCATCCGGATCGATGCGGCCGACCTTGCCCGCGTCCTGCGTGACACCCTTGCCCAGGGCACGGCGCTCGGCGGGAAGCATGCCGAAGACGCCGTTTTCCACGGCGCGATCATCGCCGGCTCGCGGAACGCTTATCTGGCTTCGTCATATCAGCTCGTTGCCGACAAGATCCAGGCGCTGCGCGCCCGCTTGCCTGAAGACAACGGCGTCGACGCCTGCCACGACACGCATACACGCATCGCGGCCCTTGCGGCGGCAGGCGACGTGTCCGGCGCCTGCGACACGCTACGCGACCATATCCGCAGCACCGAACAGTCCTATGTCAACGCGATCCACGCTCAGCCGGTGTCGACCTGATCTCTCAGATCGCCCGGCGTGCCGTAGCCAGCAAACCATCCAGCCAGGCCTGGTGACCGTTGATCATCGGATTGGGCCGGGTGGTCGCAAGGGCTTCGGCGGGCTTGCCCGTCTGGGTTTCTTGGGTCAGCACGCGTAAGCGGCCACCATCGAGCGTCTCCAGCAGCCAGGCGTGATGCACGTCGAGACGGGACTCCGCATCACCCTCGACCCAACCATGCCAGGCGACGCGCCCCGGCTGACCGGCCGCCGGTGCGATGAACTCGGTCACTTCCGCTTCCACCGGAAAACCGAAGGTGGTGAAGCGAAATCGGGCACCGGCCGACAGCACGGGACCGCTCCCGTCGTGGAAACGGATGTCTGACGCGTTTTCGTAATAGGCGGGCCATGCCGAGGTGTCGACCAGGGCGGCCCAGGCAGCGGCGAGGTCCACGCCAGCGACGATCTCCTCGTTGGAGGCGAAGTTGGCGGTGGTGCCGGGCAGGTAGTCCGCCGGCCAGATGATCTCGTTCATGGCTGTTCTCTCCGAAAGTGACGGGCGGGACGCCCGTGGACGAGTAAGAGAATGCGGATTACCCTGTCATAACGCCAATCGATATGCCTGATTTGTATCATCATGAAGACCGATATCAGGAACCTGGATCTCAACCTGCTCAAAGCGCTGGATGCGTTGCTCGATGAGCGCAGCGTCACCCGAGCCGCGGCACGTCTTTCGCTGACGCAGCCTGCTGTAAGCGGCCTGCTGCAGCGTCTGCGGGACAGCTTCTCCGATCCACTGCTGGTGCGAACCCAGCGCGGGATGCTGCCGACGGCACGCGCCATGGAACTGGCCGGTCCGGTCAAACAGGTGCTGGGCGATATCGACTCGCTGTTGCGACCCGTGGCGTTCGATCCGACGACGGCGGAGTGGAGCATGACGATCGCCGCCACCGACTACGCCTTGCAGGCTGTGGTGGTCCCATTGCTTGCGGTACTGCGACGAGAGGCCCCCGGGGCACGGGTTGCCGTGTTGCCCGTGCAGAATCAGCCCGTCCATGCCCAACTGGAGCGGGGCGACCTCGATCTGGCTCTGATCACCCCGTCCGAGACGTCGCCGGGGCTGCATGCCAGGCCGCTGTTCGACGAACGCTATGTCTGCGTCATGCGCCGCGGTCATCCCGATGCCGCGGAAGCCACCCTGTCGCTCGATCGATTCTGCGCACTGGAGCACGCACTGGTGTCCTATGGCGGAGGTAGCTTCCGCGGCGTCACCGATGACGCCCTGGCCGGGGTTGGCCGCACGCGGCGTGTGAGTCTGTCGGTGACCAGCTTCCTCGTGCTACCGGAGATTCTCGAAGCCAGCGACCTGATTGCCGTCATTCCCGAGCGGCTGGCCCGACGCGCGCCAGGACTGGTGGTTCGTGACCCACCCTTACCCATTCCCGGATTCACCAAGACGGCGGCGTGGCACGAGCGGACTCATCGTTCGCCGGCACACCGATGGGCGAGAGAGCGGCTGTTCTCACTGTGAATTGTTGCAGTGCGACTTGTGGCTCCGTCGAACATATCTAAGATATCAGTTGACTGGCGCCTTTACGGTCGCCACAGCCGTGCCGCTGCCGTTGTGGGGGGGCGGGACGAATCTTCGTTTCCCGGGAGTCAACTGTGAATCATTCGAATGTCATGTCGCTGCTGGTGGCCTGTCTTGTAGCGGCCCTGCCCTGCGCGGCCGTGGCGCAATCCGCCGCCACGCCGTCCATCACGCCGGTCGCCCAGTGGAACCGCCTGGAGTTCGATCTCGACAAGACGGCGCAGACCGCCTACGACAAGAACCAGACGTACAAGAAGGTCCTCCTGCAGGGCACCAAGGTCGACGCCGACGGCAACATCTACGCGACCACCGCGCGCTGGGGTGGCCCCGAGGTTCCCGCGACGCTCTCGAAGCTGGTGAAGAAAGACGGTAAATGGGTGCTGCAGCCGTATCCGAGCGTCGCCATGAACCGCGTCGGCGATCCCAAGGCGCTGCAGGCCGTGCTCGGTATCGAGATCGATCGCAATGGCGTGATGTGGATCCTCGACCAGGGCCACGTCGGCGGCAAGCCGTCGCAGCCGGGCAGCCAGAAGCTGGTGCTGTGGGACATCAAGCAAAACAAGGAACTGCAGAGTTTCACCTTCGACGACTCGCTCGCCGACAGCAAGTGCTCGTTCCTCAATGACGTGGTCGTCGATAACGATCGCGATGTCGCTTACATCACGGACTCGGGCATCTTCTGCGATCCGCTCAAGGGCGGCCTCATTGTTTACGACCGCAAGACCAACACGGCGCGACGCGTGCTTTCCGACACGGTGTTCACCACCGACCAGACGGGTTTCCGCTTCCGCATCGACAACCGCGACGTCACGCCGGACAAGCCGATGCGTACGGGTGCCGACGGCATCGCACTCTCGGGCGACAAGAAGACGCTGTACTGGACCAACCTCTCCAGCCATGCCCTGTATTCGCTCGACACCGCCCTGCTGCGCGACCCGAAGACCAGCGAAGCGGCTCTTCGTACCGCCGTGAAAAATGTGGCCACGCTGCCTTCCAATGCCGATGGCATGGTCGCCGACCGTGACGGCAACCTTTACCTCACCGCGCTCGAGTTGAACGGCATCCTGCGCTGGGATCACGTCACGGGCAAGTTCAGCACCGTGGTGATTCATCCCGACATGTCGTGGCCGGACACCATCGGTTTCGGTCCGAACGGTCACCTCTACGTGAGCAGCGGCCATCTGAATCGCTTTGTCGACACGTCGATGGATTTCGACCACCCGACTTCGCCTAACTTCACCATCTGGGATATCGGCACCAACTCGCGTAGCTATCTCGCGAAGTAAGCGTCCGCGCCAGACACACCTGATTGACGACATCTGACCGGGCCGCGGCAACGCGGCCCCCTGGCGGCGCTTTGCCCGCCATCCAGCCCAAGGACCCATCCATGCGCATTCATCCTCTCGCCCGCGCCCTCGGCGCGCTGCTGGCGCTCGCCCCGTTGTCGGCCGCCTTCGCCACCGACAACGGCTATGAAAACACCCTGACCGGTGACTGGGGTGGCACACGCTCCTCGTGGGCTGATAGCGGTGTCGCCCTCGGCGGCGGCTACGTCGGCGAGTTCGCCACGAACACCTCCGGTGGCACACGCAAGACGTCCGCTTATGCGGACCAGATCTGGCTGAGTGGCGACTTCGATTTCCAGAAGATGTTCGGCTGGCAAGGCGGTTCCCTGCATGTCGATGTGGTCGACCGTAACGGCACGCAGCTCGACAACAAGGCCAGCCTCGGCTCGCTGCTGGAGACGCAGGAAATCTACGGTCGCGGCAACGTCACGCGCCTCACGCGGTTCTACCTGGAACAGAAATTCGCTGGCGACCTGATCGATGTGCGTGTCGGTCGCATGGACGTCAGCAACGACTTCTTCCCGTTTACCTGCGACTTCCAGAGCCTGAACTTCTGCGCGAGCTTGCCGGGTTATGTGACGCAAGGCTGGTACACCATGCCCATCTCGCAGACCGGTGCGGTGGTCAGGATCAGTCCCGATCCGTCGTGGTACGTCAAGGTCGGTGGCTATCAGGTCAACCCGAACAACCTCAACACCGACCAGCGCTTCCGCGTGTCGGCACCCGGTCGTGACATCGGCAAGCTCGGCATCGTGGAGCTCGGCTTCAAGTCAGGCCAGGGACAGGGTGAACTGCCGGGCTCCTGGGTCGTCGGCGCGTGGCGCAACACGGCCCCCTACGCGGACTTGCGCGATGACGTGAACGGCGATCCGGCCGTGCTGACCGATGCCGATTCGATGATGCGCAACGGCCTGCACGGTGTGTACGCCACGGTGAAGCAGAAGCTCGGCACGAATGCCTCCGGCGGCGGGCTGACCTTGTTCGCCAACGTGGTACAGGCGGATTCGCATACGGACACCGTCGACCAGTTGTTGTCGCTCGGCTTCTTCCTCGACGCACCGTTCGCCGCGCGTCCCGCCGACAGGATCAGCTTCGCGCTGGGACGCGATCGTGTCAGTGATCGCGTTGCCGATAACGCGCGCATCGCCAATGCCGCGGGCCTCGGTCCGGTCGCCGTTCCGCGTTACGAATACGACGCCGAAGTGAACTACAACTTCAGCCTCGGCCGAGGCGTGGTGCTGATGCCGAACTTCCAGTACATCCGTCACCCGGGCGGTCTGGCCACGAATTCGAATGCGGCGGTTCTCGGGTTGCGTGTGGCAGCGTCGTTCTGACGACCGTCAGCTGGTTTCCCGCCGTACGGAAGGTGTAACCGGGAGGCCGCCCTGGCGAAGCCCGAACAGCTTCATGATCCTCTCGACGCGGACGGTGGGCTTTTGCCCGCCGTCCTTGAATTCCGCGTTCAGGGCCATGCCCATCAGCGGACGTGACACGAGATAGTCGGCGGCCACGTCCGCAAAGAACGCCGGATCGGCGATGACCAGGTGTTTCTTCGTGACCTGAGCTTTGAGCCACTGTGTAAGGCGTGCACGCAGGTGGATGTTTCCGAGAGCGAAGTAGTCCCGGGTCGCATCGGGGAAGCTTTTGCGCTCGTCGATGACGAGGCGGAACAGGTTCACAGCCGTCGCCGTATGCGCGGCCTTGATCCAGCTCAGGAGGAACAGCTCGAGCAGGTCGGTCGCCTCGGTCGTCGAACTCACCTTCGCATCGAGCAGGTCGAGCGCCTTCAGCGCGACGCGCTCGATGATCTTCTCGATCAGTACGGCCTTGCTGCCGACAAGACCGTAGACCGTGCGCTTTGACATGCCAGCCTGCTTGGCGACCTCAGCCATGCTGTGCGCGTCGAGTTCGTGCTGCGCAAGCAGCTGCTCCGCCGCGACGAGGATGCGTTCCATCTGCTCGTTCGACGTATGCATGGGCGGGCGACCGCGCCTTCGGGCTGACTGGATTGAAGGCACGGTTCCATTGAGTCCAGCGGATGTCGTTGCGCTACTTTATCACTCTCCGCATGAATGCTCATCGGTCGGTGCTCCGCTGCTCGAGCTGACGCCGTCTGAGATGAATGGCGTCGCAGGTGGGATGTTGCCGAATACCTCGACGCTGACTTCGGTCACGGTCACGGTTACTGTGACGGAGAGTTCTGCGGTTTGTACGACCATCTTGACCACTCTGTAATGATGCAAGGAGGAGGCGCGCGTGACGTGCCTCCTCCGTTTTCCACGCCGGGGCTGGCGCGCACTGTCCTGTAATAGCATCAGGGCGCCGTTGCGGCTTAAGACGGTTGGTCTATCGAGAAGAGAATGTTCGATTTTCTAAAGTCATTCCTGGATCCGGTCTGGTTTCGTCCAGACAACCTCGCAAGGACCTGGGTAGAGGAAAGGATTGGCGCCAAGTGCGTCCGTATGCTGACGGTCCTTGTAGTCGTCATGTTGAGCACTAATGCTGTGTTAGTTCCCTTTGCGGCCTACGTCGACTCCGTGGGTATAGACATTGCGTTCTCGATGCTCGAGCTACAGGTGGTCGTCGGCTTGACGTTGTATCTCCTGCCAATCGTGCGTCTGATCAAGCGCGTGGTACCCCGGCGGGTCCAGGTCGCTTGGCTTCGGCGAGCACGGCACTACAAGCTTTTTAAAGAATGGCTAACGACGACGCCGACCTCTTAAGGCCCGGGGATGGACTATCCATGGCTTTTTTTCATAGGTCCAAGTCGCCGTTCAGCTTGACTTGAGATTTAGGAAACCTCGCGGTACCATATATTAGAGTCGTTGTCCCGATCCCTCCCGAAAGCCCGTCACGCCAGTGACCCGAAGGTGCGCATCGCGCGTCCCTGATGGCCCGCGTCGTCCTTTCCCGAACGGGACGGCGCCACCCCATTTCCCTTCCATCGGGTCACTTATTCCATCCTCGGGCGTGTCATGAAGAAATCACTGGCGTCGGGCCTCAGGGTCGCGACAGGCGTTGTGTTCGTGCTGCTTGGCCTTGCCAGCGGCATCGGTGGCGGCATCCTTGCCGGCTACGGCGGCTCCCTTTACTACCTGATCATGGGCGTCGCCGCACTGGTGTGCGCCGTGCTCATCTTCGCGCGGCGTCGCGAAGTACTCGCGTTGTTCGCAGTCATGCTGGCGGGGAGCCTGATCTGGTCGGTCTGCGAAGTCCGCCTCGACTGGTGGCAGCTGCTGCCGCGCATGGACCTATGGTTCGCGCTGGGTGTCTGGCTGCTGCTGCCCTTCATCGTTGGCGGCCTGACCAGGGGCGCGAGCCTGCGTGCCGGTCGTATCGGCCTTGCCGTGGCGATGGTGGCGACCGTGGCGGTCGGTATCGCGTCGGCATTCACCAATTACACCGATCTGTCAGGTGTCGCGGCAGGTGAGCCGATGGCTGGCCAGGGACCGGACCCGGCCTCGCAGGCAGCGAAGGACTGGCGCGCCTATGGCTCGACCGGCGAAGGCACGCGCTACGCGCCGGCCACGCAGATCACGCCCGAGAACGTGGCCAACCTGAAACCCGCATGGACGTTCCATACCGGCGACTTCAAGGGCCCGGACGACCCGGTGGAAATCGCCAACGAGGTCACCCCGCTCAAGGTCAACGGCAAGCTGTACATCTGCACGCCGCACAACATCGTCATTGCGCTCGACCCGGACACCGGCAAGGAGCTGTGGCGCTTCGATCCGAAGATCAATCGCGACGCATCGACTTATCAGCACATGATCTGCCGTGGCGTCAGCTACTGGGACGTGCACGATGAGGTCGCCGCCGACGCCGCCGGTGACACCACCGCGCCGGGCACGCCCGCCGATGTGGCCGGCTCGCCGGAATCGATCGAATGCCCGCGCCGCATCTTCGCGCCGACGATGGACGCCACGATGATCGCGCTGAACGCCGACACCGGCGAGCTGTGCAAGTCGTTCGGCGAGAACGGCGTCATCGGCCTGACCCACGGCATGAGCATGAAGAAGCGCGGCTTCCTGATGCCGACCTCGCCGCCCACGGTGTCCGCCCACGTGCTGGTGGTCGCCGCGAGCGTCACGGACAACGCGTCAACGAACGAGCCCTCCGGCGTGATTCGTGGCTACGACACCATCACCGGCAAGCTGGTCTGGAACTGGGATGCCTCGCGTCCGGACGAGACCACTCCGCTGCCGGAAGGCCAGACCTACGTGCCCAACTCGCCGAATTCGTGGGGCGTATCCAGCGTCGACGAGAAGCTCGGCATGGTCTACATCCCGATGGGTAACGAGACGCCCGATACCTGGGGCGGCAAGCGCAACCCGTATGGCGAGAAGTACAATAGCGCCATCGTCGCGCTCGACCTGGCGACGGGTAAGGTGCGCTGGGTCTACCAGACCGTGCATCACGATATCTGGGACATGGACATCGGTGGTCAGCCGTCGCTGGTCGATATCGATACGCCGAACGGCAAGGTGCCCTCGGTGGTCGCCACGACCAAGCGCGGCGACATCTACGTGATCGATCGTCGTGACGGCAAGCTCGTTGTGCCGGCACCCGAGCGTCCCGTGCCGCAGGATAACGTCGCCGCGGGTGATCACGTGTCGCCGACGCAGCCGTTCTCGGCGCTGACCTTCCTGCCCGACCGCAACATCACCGAAGCGGACATGTGGGGCACGAATCCGATCGACCAGATGATGTGCCGCATCACCTTCAAGTCCCGTCGTTACGAAGGTCCGTTCACGCCGCAGACCGCCGGCCGTGGCGCGATCATTTCCCCGGGACCGCTCGGTATCTTCGAGTGGGGCGGCGCGACGATCGACCCGGTGCGCCAGCTGATGATCCTCAACCCGGATTACATGGGCTTCCTCGAGCGCCTGGTACCGCGTGCCGAAGCCGATGCGGAAGCCGGTGGCACCAAAGGCAACGAGATGGGTCTGCAGATGCAGACCGGCGCCCCGTTCGCGGTGGAGATCAAGGCCTTCCTGTCGCCGCTCGGCTTCCCGTGCCAGGCGCCGCCGTGGGGCTATGTGGCCGCGGTCGACCTGCGCACCATGAAGAAGGTCTGGATGCACAAGAACGGTACGACGCGTGACAGCGCCCCGGTGCCGATCGCGTTGCCGCTGGGTGTTCCGAGCCTGGGTGGCATGGTTACCACCGGTGGTGGCGTCGCCTTCCTCGGCAGCACGCTCGACTACTACCTGCGCGCGTTCGACGTGCGTGACGGCAAGCTGCTGTGGGAAGGTCGTCTGCCGTTCGGCGGCCAGGCCACCCCGATGAGCTACGTCTCGGATACCACCGGTCGTCAGTACGTGGTGGTGATGGCCGGTGGCCATGGCTCGCTGGGCACGAAGATGGGTGACACGCTGGTGGCGTTCGCGCTGCCGGAAAACACGGCCGGCGCCAAGCCCGCGCCGTCGAAGTAAGCTCGCGACGGTCGGGGCCACCGGGCCCCGACCGCCGTCTCACGACGACCGATAGCGGATAGTCACGCGCCAGCCGTAGCCCGCACCGATCGGATCAGTCGGCGGGCTTCAGAAGCCCCCGCCGCGCCACTCCCCAAGAAACTGGCCCATCTGGGTGCCCGTCGTGTCCTCACCGTCGAAGCCGGCCGTTGCCAGCGCCAGGGCGAAGTAACCCAGCGATGATTTCACCTTTTCGTTGCTCAGACGGTAATGCTCTTTCAGCGCCGCATCGATGCAATCGTCGAGGTAACCGACAGCCGTCTGGACAGGGCCTTTATGGCGCCCGTGGTTGCTGTAAATCCCCTCTTCGATGGCGAGGTGTATGGCACGGCGATCGTTACGATAGCCTTCGACCTCTTCGGCCGTTGCCGCGGTTGCCGTCGTGGCCGCTTTCTTGAGCTCTTCACCGGCGTGCGCAAGTCCGGCCGTGGGTTTGCCTCCCCAATAACCCAGCAGGTTCTCCAACATGTTCGTTTCTCCTCGATGGTAAGTGGACCGGCATCTGTCACGCGCCGGCATGACCATCGTGTCCATCCGTCTGTCGGAGGACTATCGGGAAAAGACTGAATCTGAAAAAGCACGGCGCTGTGATGGACCGTGTTTTGGGGAATGCGCGGGAAGCGGGTGAAGCGTGGGGCTACGCATTCCGCCTGACGGTGAAGACGCACCAACGCCCGGCGCCCGCGCGATCAATGGGCGCTCTGCAGGCCCTTGAGCAACGCTTCGTGGAAACGCTCCGGCTCCTGCATCTGCGGCGCGTGCCCCGCGTCGGGAAACTCGACGAGCGTCGCGTGGGGCATCGCGGCCACGGCCTCTTTCGCGAGCTTCGGGTAATTACCGAGTGTGGGCCGCACGTCGGCCGGCGCGAAATCCTTCGCGATGGCGGTGACGTCCTTGTCGCCAATCATGAGCAGCGTGCGCGGCTGGAGGCGCGGAAGCTCGTAGACGACTGGCTCATTGAAAATCATGTCGTAGAGCAGCGCCGAGTTCCAGGCGACGAGGTCGCGTTGCGGCCCCCGGTACATGCCGGCAAGCATCTGCACGGAGGCCTCGTATTCGGGCTTCCACTGACCGGCGAAGTAGGTCGTTTTCTCGTAATTCCGGATACGATCGGCCGTCGTCTTCAGTTCGCGGTCGTACCACTGGTCCACGGACACCGGCGGTACGCCCTTGGCGCGCCAGTCTTCCAGACCGATGGGATCGACGAGCACGAGCTGCTCGACCTGATCGGGATAAATCAGCGCGTAGCGAATGCCCAGCATGCCGCCGGTCGAGTGACCCATGACGACGGCTTTGTCGATGTGCAGCGACTTCAGCAGGTCGTTCGTGTTGTGTGCGAGTTGCTGGAAGGTGAACTGATAGCTTTGCGGTTTGGATGATTTGCAGAAACCGATCTGATCCACGGCGATCACGCGATAGCCGGCGTGCGAGAGCACGTCGATGGTCGGAGCCCACGTGGCGGCACAGTAATTCTTGCCGTGAAGCAGGACGACCGTACGGCCGTTGGCCTTAGATCCCTTCGGGGCGACGTCCATATAGGCCATCTGCACGTCCTGACGCTGCGACGTGAAGCGGAACTGCGCGACAGGGTACGGATAATCGAAGCCCTGGAGTTCGCTGCCGTATACCGGGCCGTCTTCGGCGTGAAGCGACGGCGCCAGTACAAGGAGGGCCAGTGCGAGCGCGGTGACGACGGGACGTACGGGCGTGTTGCGATCGGTCTCATTCATGAAGCTAGCGTGCCATGAGAAGGGTGAAGGGCGCGACCGTCTCTTCCTGCCAGGAGGTGGTAGGCGCCTCATCGGTAGGCCCGATACCCGGGGCATCAGTCTGACCCGGGTTTCGACGGTTGCACGACGTCCCACGTCGCGCCCTCGTACGACGTTCCAGCGTCGGCCACCGCGAGAAGTAGCCTGCCCAGTTCGGTGCGGGAGACGCTTTGTCCCATACCCAGTTTTTTCGTCGACGCGCGAGAGAGCGTATGGGTTCCCTCAGCCAGCGCGTCGCTGAGGCGAGGCGCGCGCACGATGATGAAAGGCATGCCTGAGCGCCTCAAGGCTTCCTCCCGTTCGAGGATGTTGGCGCGCATACCGGGCTTCACCGTGTTCAACAGCTGCCATACCCACGACGATCGATTGGCACCGATGACCGATAGAAGTATGAAACGCCGGGCCCCACGCTTCAGGGCGGCTTCCATGGCGTGGACGCATCCATCGACCATCACGTGCCGGATGTCGCCTCTGGGCTTTCTGAATCCGTGGATGTCGACCGTAAAGAAGACCGTGTCGAGTTGCTCCGGCAACGCGATCTCAAGGGACTCGCGGTCACGCACGTCCGCGGCCACCGGCGCAACGTTGATGCTGGCTTCCATGGGACGCCGCGAAATGGCGGTGACGTGATCGCCACGTGCTGCCAGCCGTTGCGTGATGGCAAGACCGGTTCCGCTACTGGCTCCCACGACAGCGTAGCGTTTCATGCCGTCGCTCCCAGGCTGCGCAGCAACTCGTCATGTATGCCGGGCGTGCTGGCCACGAAACCACGCGAGCCGAGTCGCCAGCGACGTCCCTCCTCGTCGGTGACGAGACCTCCCGCTTCACGTACCAGAAGTGCGCCAGCGGCCAGCCCTGAAGCCACACCGGCATACTGCCAGAAGGCATCGAGTCTGCCCGAAGCGAGATCCAGGAGCTCGATCGTGGAGGGGACCGATGCTCGCACCAGAAGCGATGCGGTCAGCATGCGATGGAAGCTGTGCGCGGCGATGGCAAGCGTCTCCGCTGCCTCGAATGGCTGCGCCTGCGCCGTTGCGGCGATGGATGCCGTGAGTTCCTCCTTACCCGATACATGCAACGAGCGCTCACCGTCCGTCGCGCCCTCCCCGGCGACAGCCGTGAACAGCGAGCCGGACCGCGGGACATGCACCGCGGCCAGGACAGGCTCCCGGCCGCGAACCAGACAGGCGGTGACAGCCCACTCCTCCCGTCCGTGCACGTGGTTGATATTGCCCTCGACGGCGTCGATCACCCAGCCATAGGTGTCCTCGCTCACAGGCAAGGGAGCATCATCGGCGAGCAGAGTACTTCCCGGCACCGCGGCCAGAAGGGCCGACTCGAGCGGCCCCTTCACCGCGAGCTCGTTGTCCGCCATAGCTTGCAGGAAGCCTGCCGCCGTAGAGGGTCGGGCATCGGCGCTAAAGCGATCGAGAAGAGCGACACCTGCCCTCTGCAGGGCGGCGCACGTGATGGTCATCAAGGATTCGGATAGCGACATAGGAAGGTTTCATGCACTGCGGAGTAGACCTTATGATGTGAGTCATCGCTCACCTTCTCTACTCGCATTCCCGATGCCAAAGCATGCTCGCGACGCGTCGTCACAGCCCCGGAAAAAACCGCTTCAGGCGCGTTCCATCGTCACGGTCACGGCCATTCTCGACGCGGCGGCTCACATTCTGGAGTCAGCCGGGCCGTCGGCGTACTCGACCAACGCGGTGGCTGAGCGCGCCGGAGTAAGCATCGGGTCGCTGTACCAGTACTTTCCTACGAAGGACGCCGTCACGCGTGCGCTGATCGAGAGGGAAAGCCGTGCACTGTTCGCTGACCTGAGTCATGCCGTCTCGAAGGCGCATGGCGCGGAGGCGCTGAGGGCGATGATCGCCGTCGCCGTGCACCACCAGCTACGCCGGCCGTTGCTCGGCAGAATCCTCGATTTCGAGGAGGCCCGCCTCCCCATGCATCACGATATGGCGGCAGCGGGAAACGACGCGAGAGACCTGATCGTGCGCTGTCTCGGGGAGATGGGGGTCGAATCAGGCGATGCCGTCCAGCAAGCGGGCGACGTCATGTCGATCGCCAGAGGGATGGTCGATGGAGCTGGCCAGCGAAGCGAGATCGACGAAGCGGCGCTGAGGCCGCGGGTCGAGGCCGCAGTTTTCGGCTATCTGCGCGAGATGTCACGTATTCGTAGCCCGGGCGACGAACGGAACTGACCTCGCATCGGGGGAACGAGGCCGCGTCATATTCCCTCCGGGAGGACTTTTATGGTGCGTGTAAAATGCACGCAACAGGAGGCACGCCATGCCCACCACGAAGAAAGTGCCGGACATCCATATCGCCGGAGATCTGAAGGACCTCCATCGCTCCCTGATCTCGATCGTCAGTGTCATGAACCGGCCGCGAAACGACGAGCGGCTTATCGCCGAAGCGGGCGTACGGCTCGACCAGGCCCTGTTTCGTCTGCTCGTGGTGATCGAACGAGTCGGACCGATCGGCGTGGTCGATCTTGCGGACCGGCTGGGTCGCGACTACACCACGATCAGTCGACAGGTCAGCAAGCTGGAGCGCATGGAGCTGGTCATCCGAAACGAGAATGCGCAGGACCGGCGGATGCGGGAGGCCGTCGTGTCGGCGAAGGGCAAGGCGGTCACCGATCAGCTGGATCTGGCAAGAGAGCGCATGGGGCGTGAGATCTTCAAGGATTGGCCCTCTGACGATATCTCGGACCTGGTCCGCCTGATGCGCAGGTTTGCCGATGCGCTGGAAAGGGCGACAGAGGGTTAGCGCGCATTCGTCATGCGCAGACTCTCGCAGGAATTCCCCGCTACGATTTTCTGCTGACAGTTTCTGACACACCGCGGTGATATTCCTTGATGGGCGCACCTCCCGCGCCATCTCAAAGGAACAACCATGGCTTCGCTGTCGCAACCTGCGTTAGAGGCCTTCTTTGCCGAGAACGACGAATCGCCGGTCGTCATGTTGAATCTCATCCGGTTCGAGCCCGAGGGCGGCCGGGAGAGATACCTCGAGTACCTCGGTATGGCCAAGCCGATCCTCGCTCGATTCGGCGCAAAGATCGTGTTCGGCGGGGATGGTTTGTCCGTGCTCAGCGAAGGGCAAACTCAGGGATGGGATGCCGTCGTGCTGGTTCAGTATCCGCGACGGTCGGCGTTTCAGACGATGGTCGCCGATCCGGATTACCAGGTTGCGTTCAAGGTTGGCGTATCGGCCATTGCCGATATCGTTCTGCAGCCTCTGAAGGCTATCGAGGGTATCGTCTGATTCTCTTCCGATAGGCCAATCGAAGAGTGCAATTGCCCGTCGAACGCCTCGGCGATCTTAGAACAGATCGCCCTGCGGCGAATGAATCCTCGGCGGCACAAACTTCGAGGTATCGAGCACCGTATCCCACGCCCGGTGCAGCCCCGCTTTTCTCGATGCCACCTGCACCCGCTTGCGGATGATGTCCGCGAACACCCCCTGCCCCCGCATACGCGTCGCAAAGTTCGAGTCGTAATCCTTTCCGCCATTCATCTGCTGAATCAGGCTGATGATGTGCGATGCGCGATCTGGATAGTGCAGCTCCAGCCATTCGCGGAAAAGTTGTTTGAGCTCATGCGGCAGACGCACGCAGGTATAGCCGATAGATCGTGCGCCAGCCACACCGGCCTGCTCGATGATCGCCTCAACGTCGCGCTCATTAAGCGCAGGGATAATCGGCGCGACCAGCACGCCCACCGGCACACCTGCCTTACTCAAGGTTTCCACCGCCTTCATCCTCCGGTGCGGCGCGCTCGCCCGCGGTTCCAGCTTGGACGCCAGCTTGTTGTCCAGCGAGTTGATCGAGATGAAGACCTGCACGAGATTTCGTTCCGCCATCGGTACGAGGATGTCCAGGTCGCGTTCGATCAACGCGTTCTTGGTCACGATCGTGCACGGATGGTTGCACTCGTTGAGTAGCGCGAGCGCCGCACGCGTGAGCCGCCACTTCTTTTCGATCGGCTGGTACGGATCGGTGTTGCTACCGATGTTGATCGGCTGGCAGGTGTAGTTTTTACGCGCCAGTTCGTCGCGAAGCACTTCCTCGAGGTTGGTCTTGGCGAAGAGCTTGGTCTCGAAGTCGAGGCCGGCCGACAGGTTGAGGTAACCGTGGGAGGGTCGGGCGTAGCAATAGATGCACCCATGCTCGCAACCGCGATACGGATTGGTCGCCCGATCGAAACCCACGTCGGGTGAGTCGTTGCGCGAGATGACGCTCCGGGCCAGTTCCTCGCGAACTTCGGTGGCGGGGCGGCGGTCCTCGTCCTCCCGATGCCAGCCGTCGTCCTCGGCCTGGTACCGAGTGGATTCGAAGCGGCCCTCCGGGTTCGAAGCGGCGCCGCGGCCCTTGTGCTGGCGGATTATGGGGATGGGTGTGGACATGCATACAAATGTACGCAATTCGTGTCTCAGGGACTGCGATATTGGGGCGACGGCCTGACTGCTCGGGCGGCGCGCCGATCCTGATCGGTAGTCGCAACCTTCTCGTGACTTAATGGCGGATCGGAAGGGCGTCGATGGGCGTTTCCTCAAGGGTAACCTCGGATACCTGTCCCGCTAGAAGGATCCGGCATGCGTCAGTGGATTATGGTTCTCGCCCTCGTCATGGCGCTCCCCGCGCACGCCGAGCTCACGCCGGAGCAGAAGCAGGCCCAGCAGAAGACGATCGATAAGGATCTGAAGCGCATGAAGTACACCGGCCAGGAGACGCGCCGGCTTCAGGCGTCGATCCCGAACGGGACGCCCGGGCAGAAGCACGAGTACGGCAAGCTCGTGAAGCAACGCGACCAGCAGGCCGCGGGTACGCCATGGGATCCCGCGCGTTACCAGACGTTTCCGCCGTCCGAGACCTCCAGCGTTGAGGCACCGCGAGAGACCTGGCATCCGCCGGGGAATGCGGAGATTCCGTATACGTCGGCAGGCAGGAGCCCGGCTGTGACGAAAGGCCTCGAAGCAAACCGCGTTGCTTGCAACTCCAGCAGTGCCGGGTCGGATGATGCGGTGTGTCAGGCGTTGTCGACGCGCTCGCAGTTCTAAGGTGGACGTGGCGAGCCGGATGAGCTTCTGCGACACGACACCGATTAATGTTAATCTGTTCCGACTTATTAATAATCTGATTATCGCATGCCGCATCCGATCAAGCTCGACGCCCTTCGGGATCTCGTGTCCAGTGGCGCAGTAAAGACCGCAACGATCCTAGGGGAGAAGGGGGGCTTTACAGTGCATGCCGACGCGGGAAGCAGCGAGCGCGTACTGACCAATCGCGCGGGTCAGGTAAAAATGTTTGCCACGACCGATACCGCAGTGCGTGAACTCGCACGTGCCGGACTTTCGTCTTTTCTTGTGGATATTTCTCAGTATCAGAAGGGCTTGCTCCGCGCTCCGCGCACTGACGTTTCCGATCGCGCAAAACGCGCATCCGAAGCGCTTGAGCACGAACGCTGGTTCCGGGCGAAGGTGGACGAGGCATTGCAACAAGAGGAACAAGGCGTCGCGACGTGGCATGAGCATGCCGATGTCTGGGAGGATGTAAAGAAGGCGACGGCTGCGATGGTTGCAAAGCGAAACCTGGAGCCGGTGGTAGCATCGTCTCCCAGGATCGCGAAGACGCGTGGACGCAAAAAAGGAATTTAAGCTTGCTCATCTACATGGGGCTCGCCGTAAAGGACCTCATCAGGGCTGCTGCCCACATCGTATCGACTGGCCATCCCGATCCGGACGCCTACCTCAACGGTATCCGCGACCGCATCGAAACGATGTACGCGATCAAGAACCCGGGCGTGATCTGACGGCGCGAAGGGACGGTAGAGTGGATGCTCAATCCACCGTCTTATGTCGCGGTGCTTAAGTGGGCCGGTCCAGATGCCAAAATCTATCGTGTACTTCCGACGGCGCGAATGAAGAAACCTCGGCCACAAATCGGTATCGGCTGCGTGCGCCGTCCCCAGGATCAGCGACGACGCGTCTCCGGCGGCGCATCGTAAGTTACCGACTTCAATCCCTCGACCGATCGCATCGCATCCGCCAACGTCGCCAGCTGCTCGCGACGTACCGGCTTCGCAAAGAGAATCGTCACCACGTCATCGCCGTCCGGCTCGCGACGCAGGATCGTTTTCGCAAACGGAAGGTGCTGCTCTGCCAGCACAGTTTCGCAGGCGGACAACGCATTGGTCCCACTCAACCGTGCTGTAAGCCGCGGACGCGTCTTCCGCTTGCCGGTGAGCTTGCGCTCGAGCGGCTTCAGCAACGCCAGGATGATCCAGATGATCGCCGTCGCCAGAACGGCGGCGACGTAAAGCCCGCTGCCGGCGGCGAGGCCGACGGATGCGACGGCCCACAGGCTTGCCGCTGTCGTCAGACCACGGACGATCTGGTCGCGTTCGACGAAGAGGATGGTGCCCGCACCCAGGAAGCCGACGCCGCTGATGACCTGCGCGGCGATGCGCGAGGGGTCGAGAACGACGTGTTCCTGGTTGATGACGTCGGAGAAGCCGAAGGCGGAGACGATGATCGCGAGAGCGGCGCCCACGCCGACCAGCATGTGGGTGCGCAGGCCGGCGGTCCATTCGAGGCGACCGCGGTTCACGCCGATGATGCCGCTGAGGATGGCGGCGGTGCTCAGGCGGAGGAGGAGGTCTAGCGGGTTCATCACGACACTATCGCGTGTCGGGGATCAATGAGCTGTGAGATGGGGGTTTTGCAAAGCACTGGCCCCGGTCATCGTGGACCGGGGCCAGGTTGCTTTCGTCAGCGGGGCTGGCTCCTGCAGGCGCGCGCGGCGCGTTCGGGCTCAGTCCTGGAGAGGCGCGTCTTTGGTTTCACGGACGAAGAAGAGGCCGATGACGAAGGTCATCAGGGCGACCGCGACCGGATACCAGAGGCCGTAGTAGATGTCGCCTTTCCACGCGACCAGCATGAAGCCGATCGTGGGGACGAATCCGCCGAACCAGCCGTTGCCGATGTGATAGGGAAGGCTCATCGAGGTGTAACGGATGCGTGTCGGGAACATCTCCACCAGCCAGGCGGCGATCGGGCCGTAGACCATCGTGACGTAGAGCACGAGGATCGCCAGCAACAACACCAGCATGGGGTAGTTCGATTGCGCGGGGTCGGCTTTCTCGGGATAACCCGCGGCTTTGACCTGCACGCCGATCTTCGCGGTGAAGTCCTTGTTCTGCGCGGTGAACGTCGCCTTGTCGAGCGAACCGCCCTCGAACGACTCGATGACCTCGTCGCCGATCTTCACCGTCGCCAGCGTGCCGACCGGTGCGGCCGCGTTGGTGTATGGAATACCTTTCTTGGCCAGCACGCTCTTGGCGACATCGCACGAACTGGTGAAGGTCTTCTTGCCGACCGGGTCGAACTGGAACGTGCAGGCATCCGGATCGGCCGTGACAACGACCGGTGCGGCAGCGGCAGCCGCTTCGACAGCGGGATTGCCGAAGTGCGTCAGGCCCCGGAAGATCGGGAACATCGTCAGCGCGGCGATCAGGCAACCGGCAAGCACGACGGGTTTGCGGCCTACTTTGTCGGATAGCCAGCCGAAGAACACGAAGAACGGTGTACCGATGAGCAGCGCGGCCGCGATCAGCAGGTTCGCCGTCGTGCCGTCGATCTTCAGGCTCTGGGTCAGGAAGTACAGCGAGTAGAACTGTCCCGTGTACCAGACGACCGCCTGCCCCGCCGTCGCGCCGAGCAGCGCGAGGATCACGAGACGAAGGTTCTTCCACTGTCCGAACGCTTCGGTCAGTGGGGCCTTGGACTGTTTGCCCTCGGCCTTCATCTGCTGGAACACCGGCGACTCGTGCAGCTGCAGCCGGATGTAGACGGACACGCCGACGAGCACGGCGGAAATCAGGAACGGAATGCGCCAGCCCCAGGCTTCGAACGCTTCGGTGCCGAGCCCGAGACGCGTGCCGAGGATCACGAGCAGCGAAAGGAACAGACCGAACGTCGCCGTGATCTGGATGAAACTCGTGTACAGACCACGCTTTCCGTCGGGTGCGTGTTCGGCCACATAGGTGGCCGCGCCGCCGTACTCGCCACCGAGCGCCAGACCCTGGAGAAGGCGTAGCAGAATCAACAGCACGGGCGCGGCGACACCGATCGTCGAATAGCCGGGCAACACACCGACCAGGAAGGTCGACGTGCCCATGATGATGATGGTGACCAGGAACGTGTACTTGCGACCGATGAGATCGCCGATGCGACCGAAAACGATCGCACCGAACGGGCGGACGGCAAAGCCGGCCGCGAACGCAAGCAGCGCGAAGATGAACTGGCTGGTCTCGTTCAACCCGGTGAAGAACTGCTTGCCGATGAGCGCGGCGAGCGAGCCGTAAAGATAGAAGTCATACCATTCGAAAACGGTGCCCAGGCTGGACGCGAGTATCACGCGCTTGTGGCTGGTTCCGATGGTGCCGTCAGCCCTCAGGCCGCTTGCGGTAGTCGCCATGTCGGTCTCCGATCAGAACCGGTAATTGCCGTTGAGCGTGAACTCGTTGCCGGCGGTCTTCTGCCGGCCGAGGCCGTTCGCCGTGGTCGAGTCGAGGTTGGCGTGGATCCACTCCACACTGAAATCGAACGGGCCCGTGGTGTATTGCAGGCTCGCCGCCTTCTGTCGGTTCTTCAGCAAGCCCGGCGTATTGGCGGCACGCCAGCGGAGCACGTCGTCCTTGTCCGGCTTGCTCACCGAGGCGAACGCGTAGACCGTCCAGTGCGTGTCGAACTTGTAACCCGCCTGCAGGTAGCCGCCCTTGTCCTTGATGTCGCCGAACTGCGAGAGGTCGCCGAACAGTTCGCCGATCGCGTTGCCGGTATAGACCACGCTCTTGAAGATGAACTGACCCGGTGTCCACATACCGCCGACTTCGACAGCCGTGCTCTTGAGGCTGCTCTTGATCGGCGTCGGAGTCAGGCCGTCGACACCGTGCAGGTCGACCTTGCTGTAGTGACCGGCGGTGAAGACCTGCCAGTTGCTGCCTTTCGCGGTGAGGCGCGCCTCGATCTGCGGCTTGAAGCCCGCGTTGCCCGCGGTCTGATAGTTCGTCGTCGCCGTCGCGCCAGGACCATTCCAGCTGCCCTGCAACACAGCCATGTCGAAGCGCCACCTGGTGCCTTCCGACCCGTGATTGAGGTCCTGCATCCAGACGACGCCCGGGAAACGCCAGCCGATCACGCCGCTGCCATAGCCGAGCGGAAACGCGATATGCGAGAGCGACTGGGGGATGTAATCGAGCGGGAACATCAGGTCCCACATCTGGCCGATGCGGAACGTCGTGCCGGCGTTCGCGTTGGTGATGTCCATGTAGGCCTGACGCATCCGCAGTTCCGGCTGCGATCCGGCGTAGGCGCCGGTGCCGTTGAAGCCGCCGAAGAAATCCATCTCGATGCGGCCGCTGCCAGCCCAGTTTTCGTTGAACTTCGCGCCAGTGAGGTCCAGCCAGAAGCGGGTGTTGCGCACATCGACGCCGCTGACCCGGCCGTCGGCGCGGTTGGCTCCGCCGGCGGGAATCGGATACTCCGAGTTGGCGCCGTTACCATAGGTGTACGCCTTGTTCTGCGTGAAAGCACTGGCGTTGATGAAGCCATGCAGCGCGAGCGATACCCCCGGTGCGGTACCTGTCGTAAAGGCCGGTTTGGCAGGCACCGTGGCCACGACCTTCTCGACCTTCGTTACCTTCTCTTCGGTCTGTTGTGACTGGACCTGGGCGGCCTGCGCCGTCGTGGTGGCCTCGGAGGTCGCGGCTTTCTGCTCCTGGATCATCGCCTTGAGCTCGGCGAGCTGCTGCTCGAGCTGGTTCACCCGGGACTCGAGCTGGGCTTCGCGACTCGTGGTTTTCTTCGACCTGGTTTGCGCGTGGGCGAGGTCGGGAACGACCGCCATCGGCAGCATCAAGGCACAGGCGACACTCAGGGCGATGGCCTTGCGGCCACCGGAACGGTTCGTCTTCATCATGGTCTCCCCAACCATTGGCAGGGCGAGCATGTGGCAGGCCCATCACGCGTGCCATTGGCCAAAGGTCGAACCTCGACCAAAGTCGTAGCCGCTTCGCAGCTTTATGTTGCGCCGCGAGGCTAAACTTCGGGCATAGCCACTACGCCATCGTCTCCAGGAGCATGCATGTCCGACATCCACCCGGTCGATCCCGCCTTCGCCGCCACCGCGCGCGTCAGCAAGGCCGACTACGACGCCATGTACGCCCGCTCCGTCCAGGATCCACAGGGTTTCTGGAAGCAGATGAGCGAGCGGGTGGAGTGGATCGTGCCGCCGACGAAGATCAAGGATGTCTCGTTCGACCCGGCCGACCTGCATATCCGCTGGTACGAGGATGGGCAGCTCAACGTGGCTGCCAACTGCCTCGACCGTCACCTGGAGGCGCGCGGCGACAAGACCGCCATCATCTTCGAGGGTGACGATCCGAACGAAACGCGTAGCCTCACTTACAAGGAGTTGCACACTGAGGTCTGCAAGTTTGCCAACACGCTGAAGAACCTCGGCGTGGCCAAGGGCGATCGCGTACTGATCTACCTGCCGATGATTCCCGAAGCCGCCGTCGCCATGCTGGCCTGCGCGCGTATCGGTGCGGTGCATTCCGTGGTGTTCGGTGGCTTCTCGCCCGATTCGGTCGCTGCGCGCATCGCGGACTCGGGCGCCAAGCTGGTCGTCACCGCCGACGAGGGTTGCCGGGGTGGCAAGAAGATTCCGCTGAAGGCCAACGTCGACGAATCCCTGACCCGTCCGCGTACCAACAGCGTGGACACCGTGATCGTGGTGCGTCGTACCGGCGGCGCCATCAACATGCAGTCGCCGCGCGATCGCTGGTATCACACGCTGATGGAAGGCCAGTCCGCGGACTGCGCGTATGAGGCGATGAACGCGGAAGATCCGTTGTTCACGCTGTACACGTCGGGTTCCACGGGCCAGCCCAAGGGCGTGCTGCACACCAGTGGTGGCTACCTCGTCTATACGAGCCTGACGCACGAGCTCACCTTCGACCTGCGCGAAGACGATATCTACTGGTGCACCGCCGATGTAGGCTGGATCACGGGGCATAGCTACGTGGTTTACGGCCCGCTGGCCAACGGCGCCACCGTGGTGATGTTCGACGGCGTACCGAACTATCCGGACTTCAGCCGCTTCTGGCAGGTGGTCGACAAGCACAAGGTGACGTTGTTCTACACCGCGCCCACCGCTATCCGCGCGCTGATGCGCGAGGGCGATGCGCCGGTAAAGAAGACCTCACGCAAGAGCCTTCGCGTCCTCGGCACCGTGGGTGAGCCGATCAACCCCGAAGCCTGGAACTGGTACTACCGGGTGGTGGGGGAAGAACGCTGCCCGATCGTCGACACCTGGTGGCAGACGGAGACGGGTGGGTTTCTGATCACGCCGCTACCCGGCGCCACCGCCTTGAAGCCTGGCTCAGCGACCACGCCGTTCTTCGGTATCGTGCCGGCCATCGTAGATGCCGAAGGCAAGCCGCAGGAGGGCGCCGCAAGTGGCAATCTGGTCATCACCGATTCCTGGCCCGGTCAGATGCGCACCGTGTACGGCGATCACCAGCGTTTTGTCGACACGTACTTCAAGACCTACCCGGGCAACTATTTCACGGGTGACGGCGCCCGTCGCGACGAAGACGGGTACTACTGGATCACCGGCCGGGTGGACGACGTGATCAACGTCTCCGGCCACCGGATCGGCACGGCGGAAGTGGAGAGCGCGCTGGTCGCGCATCCCAAGGTGGCCGAGGCGGCCGTGGTCGGTTGCCCGCACGACATCAAGGGCCAGGGCATCTATGCGTTCGTCACCCTCAACGCGGGAGAGAACGGCGACGACTCGCTCGTGAAGGAACTGATCGCCGGCGTCCGCAAGGAGATCGGACCCATCGCCGCACCGGATTATCTGCAATGGGCACCCGGCCTGCCGAAGACGCGCTCGGGCAAGATCATGCGCCGCATTCTGCGCAAGATCGCCGAGAACCAGCCGGATCAGCTCGGCGACGTATCGACCCTGGCCGATCCCGGTGTGGTGAAGAGTCTCGTGGAAGAAAGGCTGATCAAGTAATCCGCATGGCCGATGTCATCATCGCCGACGACCATCCTCTGTTCCGCGACGCCTTACAGCGCGCGGTGCTGGCCGCGTTACCCGACGCCACCGTGCACACGGCCGACAGCGTGCCCGCCTTGTTCGCGGTGATCGAGTCCGTGCCGGATGCGGACCTGTTGCTGATGGATCTGCATATGCCCGGCGCGCGCGGGTATTCCGCGCTCGCGCACATTCGCGGTCAGTATCCGGGCCTGCCCACCATCGTGGTCTCGGGTCATGAGGAAGCGCAGGTCGCGCGTCGTGCGCTTGCGCACGGTGCCTCGGCCTATATTCCGAAGTCCGCGGCGGTCGATCAGATCGTCGAAGCGGTACGCACCGTGCTCGACGGCGACGTGTGGCTGCCTCATCAGCTGGTCGGCGGTAATGTCGAACTAAAGCCTGACGAGGCCGACGTCGCCGCGCGCGTCGCGTCGCTCACGCCACAGCAGTTTCGCGTGCTGAACATGATTGCCGAAGGGTTGCTCAACAAGCAGATCGCTTATGACCTTGGGGTATCCGAGGCGACCGTCAAAGCGCATATGACGGCGATCATGCGCAAGCTCGGCGTATCCAACCGCACGCAGGTCGCTCTGGCGGCGAGTCATCTGGATGTGGAGAAGGAGGCGTTTCCCGGCGCCAATTAAGAGCGTCGCGCGCAGGGCGCGCTGCTACATTTATGTGCATCGCACGCAGGGCGCGCTGCTACCTGTAGGAGCGCGCCTTGCGCGCGATGCTCTTCCATTACGCCGCGTTCGACCCCGCCCGCTTGGCCAATGCAACCAACATGGCCCGTAACGCCGCCGGCCTCACCGGCTTATGCAGCAACGGATAACCCAACGCCCGCGCACGCTGTTTCAACTCGGTGCTCCCGTCCGCCGTCACCATCGCCGCCGGCGGCATCGGTGCGACTTTCGTTCCGATCAGGCGTAACGCCTCGAGCCCATCCATGTCGTCGCTGAGATGGTAGTCCGCGAGAATCAGATCCACATGCGTTCTCGACAGGATATCGAGTGCCGTCGGCAAGTCGATCGCCACACGACAATCCACACCCCAGCGACCGAGCAACGCCTGCATCCCGTCCAGGATCGTCTCGTCGTTGTCGAGGCACAATACCGTCAATGGCAGCTGCTCACCGCCGCCAGGCCGCGCCATTGCCGGTGCGCGCTTACGCGACACCGACGCCGTGCGCGGTACCGTGATGCTGAAGCAGCTACCGCGTCCGACGCGCGAGCGCAGTCCCAGCGGATGCTCGAGAATGCCGGCGAGGCGATCGCAGATCGACAGGCCGAGGCCCAGTCCTTTCTCACCCCAGGGCGACGGTCGCTCGAGGCGCTGGAACTCACCGAAGATGCGTGCCTGCTGTTCTTCCGCGATGCCTGGGCCACTGTCCCAGACCTCGATGCGAAGATGTTGTCCGACATGGCGGACGCCGAGCAGTACGCCACCCGAACGCGTATAGCGGAGTCCGTTGGACAGGAAATTCGCGACGATACGGCGCAGGAGCTGTGCATCGGATCGCACGGACAACGACGAAGGAACCACTCGCAGCGTGAGTCCACGCTGTTCGGCCACGACGGCGAACTGCTGTTTCAGTGAGTCGAACAGATCGGCCAGTGCGAACGGAACGACCTCGGGGCGGTAGCTGCCCGCATCCAGCCGCGACACATCCAGTAGCGCGTCGAGGAGATCTTCGGCGGCACGGAACGACGCGTCGATGCGTTCGGCCAGTCCGGCCGCTTCACCATCCAGGCCAGGGTGTTGTCGCAATGCGGAGGTGAAGAGACGCGCGGCGTTCAATGGCTGCAACAGATCGTGACTCGCGGCCGCGAGGAAACGTGTCTTCGACGCGTTCGCCGCTTCCGCATCGCGACGCGCCATCGCGGTGGCGTTGAGCGCTTCGGACAGCTCGGCCGTACGGTCTTCGACACGCTGTTCCAGTGTCTCGTTCGCGTCGATCAGCGCCTGTTCGACCGACTTGTACGCGGTGACGTCCGTGAAGGTGGTAACGAATCCGCCGCCCGGTAACGCGCGTCCACGCATCTCGATGACGGTGCCATCGGGACGCACGCGTGAGAACACATGCGGTGAGCCCGCGCGCATATAGCGGATTCGTTTGGCGACGTGTTCGTCCACCTCGCCCGGTCCGCACTCGCCCAGCTCGGCGTTCCAGCGAATGAGATCGGCGACGGGAAGGCCGACGTACACCATCCCGTCCGGGTAGTCGAACAGTTCCACGTAGCGGCGATTCCACGCGACCAGGCGCATGTCGCCGTCGACCACGCTGATTCCTTGCGAGACGTTTTCCAGCGTGGTAGCTAACAGCTCGCGGTTGAAACGCAACTCCTGCGATGCCTCGTCGAGCAGCGCCATCGCTTCGGCGATATCCAGGCCGGTACCGGAGAGGGCGCCCATGAGAATGCGGCGCGCGCTGGCGGCGCCGACGGCGCTGGCTAACAATCGCTCCGTGAACTGAATCAGTGGTCGATCGGCGGCGTCCGACGGGGTGAGGGTGACACCGTGGCGCTCACCGTACTCGTGGAAGGCACGTGCGGTGACGCGCTCGCCGACGATGCGACCGGCGATCGTGCCGAGGTCGCGAACGGTGACGCGGCCGCGCCAGTCGCCCGCGCCACCGACGCTGCGCACGAACGGGTCCACGAAGAGCGCCGCATGCAGGCGTTCCGCCACGCTGGGTCGAAAACGCAGCGAGATGAAGACGAGGCAGCCGACGTTGATCAGTAACGACCAGAACGTGCCGTGCGTCACCGGCTCCCATCCGGTCAGGTGGAAGAGCTCCGTCGGCTTCAGCCAGGCGATGCCGAACGGGCCTTCTTCCATCCACGGCGTGCCAAGCCAGCCGGCACGGGTCATCGCCGGTAGCAGCAGCGTATAAGCCCAGACGACGAAGCCGGCGAGCAGGCCCACCTGCACACCCATGCGGCTGGCACCACGCCAGTAAAGTGCCGAAACGATCGCGGGAGCGAACTGGGCGACGGCCGCGAACGACAGCAGGCCGGTAGCGGCGAGGTTCTCCGCGTCGGCGATGATCCGATAATAGATGTACGCGAGCGCCGCCAGGCCAACGATCGCGATGCGACGGATCAGCAACACGGTGTTCGACAGATCGCCACGTTCCTCCAGGTCGAGACGACGAATGCGCAACAGCG
Source organism: Dyella sp. 333MFSha (assembly GCF_900102405.1). Taxonomy (NCBI): domain Bacteria; kingdom Pseudomonadati; phylum Pseudomonadota; class Gammaproteobacteria; order Lysobacterales; family Rhodanobacteraceae; genus Dyella; species Dyella sp. 333MFSha. The sequence continues at coordinate 1,081,155 of NZ_FNBR01000002.1, forward strand.
CGGGCATGACCAGATCGTTGCTGATCATCGTCGCGAGGGCGACGGCGGCGACGATGACCATGCCGGTCGCCGCGGAGAAGCCGCCAACGAAAGCAAGCAGCGCCATGCCGCTATCGCCCAGCGCCAGGGGAAGATTCAGCACCCACGCATCGAGGTGACCACCCCTGACCTGACTCACGCCCATGCCGGCACTGACGATGGGAAGCACGGCCGCGGAGATAAGGATCATGTAGATCGGGAACAGCCATCGTGCACGGCGCAGGTCGCGTGGATCTTCGCATTCGACCACGCCGATCTGGAATTGACGGGGCAGGCAGAACATCGCGCAGAAGGCGAGCAGGGTCTGTGCGACAAACCCGGGCGGCAGGCTGCCTTTCTCGATCTGGAGCACCGGCGCGCGAAGCGTTTCCTGCAATCCGGGACCATGCATGCAGGCATAGATGCCGATGGCGACGAAGGCCAGCAGTTTGACCAGCGACTCCACCGCGACGGCGAGCATCATGCCGTGGTGGTGCTCCGTGGCGTCGATGTTGCGCGTACCGAAGAGGATCGCAAAGACCGCGAGGAGGGCGGCACACCATAACGCGGTGTCGCCGAACCACCATGCCGAGTTACCGGCACCGAGCACGGCAAACGACATCGCCACGGCTTTGAACTGCAGCGCGATGTACGGAATGATCGCGATGACAGCGATGATGGCGACGAGCGCCGCGAGGCCGTGCGACTTGCCGAAGCGCGCGGCGATGAAATCGGCGATCGACGTGATGTTGCGCTCGCGCGCCACGAGGACGAGGCGCTGCAGCAGGCCGAATCCGAAGACGAACAGCAACAGAGGACCGAGATAGATCGGCAGATAGGACAAGCCCGATCGCGCCGCCGTGCCGACCGCGCCATAGAACGTCCACGACGAACAGTAAACGGCGAGCGCCAGGCTGTAGACCAGCGGACGCACACGGGGCTGACGGGGATACAGCGGCCGCCGGTCACCGACGTACGCGATGACGAACAGCAGCCCCACATACAGAAGGGCGACCAGCAGCAGAAGCCAGCCTGCGATCACGAATGGTGCTCCCCGGTTTGCACAGGTCGATTCTAGGGGTTTGCGGCAACCGTTGCAGGACTTGCCCGAACGCCCGATACGAAGCAGCATCGTCGGCATGACGTCGCCACTCTCCGTTCCTCCGTTGCACGACGATGAGATCCATATCTGGCATGGGTCGTGGGCCGGGGGTGCCGGCGAGACGCATTTCGCCGAACTCCTCGCGGCGTACGCCGGACCAGCCGCTCCTCGTATCGCGCGCGCTGAACACGGCAAGCCGTATTTCCCGGCTCCCTTCGACACCCTTGGTTTCAGCTGGTCGCACAGCGGTGACGTCGCCGTTCTGGCGGTCGGAAGGGGGCCTGCCGGTTTTCAGGTCGGCGTCGACATCGAGACGATCCGGCCCCGCGCCCGGGCGCTCGAGCTGTCGCGTCGTTTTTTCGCGGCCAGCGAGACCGCTTGGCTGGAGACGCTGCCTTCAGCGAACCGGCTGGCCGCCTTCCTCGCGCTGTGGACAGCCAAGGAAGCCGTGCTCAAGGCCCACGGCGGCGGCCTTTCCTACGGCCTGCATCGCGTGGCCTTTGAGATCGAGGGCAGCCGTGCGCGCCCCACGGACTTCGACGGCGAAATCGCGCCGGCGGAAGCCTGGCAGGTGCATCCGCTACAGCTCGTCGACGGAACGGTTGCCGCGACGGCATGGCGCGCTGGTGAACGCTCGGTCCGCGTCTTCACATCTTCGCTTTGAACCTTTTCCCCGCGAGCCGTGTCTCAGTTACGTGTGTGTGCGTGACCGTGGAGTGCGCCACAGGGATGTGGCGAGTTATGCTGGGAAGACAGTCATTACGCACGTCGCAATGGTGGCGTGCGTTTTTTTTGGACGGTCGATGACACTACTCAGCGTAAACCTGAACAAGATCGCCGTGCTGCGCAACTCGCGCGGCGGCAACGAGCCCGATATCGCCACCGCGGCGCATACCTGCATCGAAGCGGGGTGTGGCGGCATCACCGTGCATCCGCGGCCGGACATGCGCCATGTCACGCCAGCCGATGTCCGTGTCATAGCGGGTCTGTTGCGCGGACGCGTGGAATACAACATCGAAGGCAATCCGTTTGCCGGCGCACGCGGCGCTTATCCCGGTCTTCTGGAACTCGCCCGGGAAGTGCGGCCGAACCAGGTCACGCTCGTACCCGATGGCGACGGTCAGATCACCTCGGATCACGGCTTCGATCTGACGAAAGACATCGACACGCTCAAGCCCATCGTCGCGGCGTTTCGCGAGATCGGTTGCCGTGTCAGCGTCTTCGTCGACGCGGGGGGTGAGGGCTTTGCCGAAGCGGCGGCCATCGGTGTGCAGCGCATCGAACTCTATACCGGGCCATATGCCGAGGCATTTGCCGAGGGTGATGCGCGCAAGGAGCTGGCTGCGTTTTCCGACACCGCACGACGTGCGCAGCAGGCAGGCCTTGCCGTCAATGCGGGTCACGATCTGAGCCAGGCAAACCTGGGCACGTTCAAATCGGCGATTCCCGGCCTGGCCGAGGTGTCGATCGGGCACGCGCTGATCGGTGAGGCGTTGTATCAGGGGCTTACCAATACGGTGAAGGCTTATCTCGAGATCTTGTCCTGAGGCGGCTGGAATCGCCAGCAGGGCTGGCTGCTACAGGAGCAAAAAAAACCCCGCCGAATGGCGGGGTTTTTCGTCTAACCGGACAGACCGTGGATCAGTTCGAGTTAACGAAACCGATCTTGGTCAGGCCCTGGCCCTTAGCGTCGGAAAGCACGCGAGCCACGACCTCGTACTGTGCCGCGTCGTCCGCGTCGATCTGCAATTCCGGCTGGTTCGACTGCGTGGCGATCACCGCGATCTGGGCCTTGAGGCCAAGCTCGTCAACCGGCGTATCGTTCCAGTACAGCGAGCCATCCTGGCGAATCTGCAGCCGGACGGGATCCGGCGGATTCTCTGGGTTCTGCACGTTCGGGTTCGGCTGCGGAAGATCGATTTTGATCTTATGCGACAGCATCGGCGCCGTAATCATGAAGATGATGAGCAGAACCAGCATGACGTCGACGAGCGGCGTCACGTTGATGTCCGCCATGGGACCACCAGAGTTGCCTGAGCTGAATGCCATGTTCGTTACTCCTTGCCGGTCGACATGAAGCCGACGTGGACCATACCGGCTTCCTTGGCATCGCCAAGGATCTTCTTCACCACCTTATATTCGGTGGTGCGGTCCGCACGGATCTGGAGTTCCGGCTGCGGCGACTTCGCCGCCGCAACCGCGAACTGAGCCTTCAGTTCAGCCTCGCTGACTTCACCGTCATTGAGGAAGTACGTACCGTCCGGCTTGACCGCGAGATCCATCGGTTCGACCGGGGTGTCATCCTTAACGTTCGGATTAGCCTTCGGCAGATCGATCTGGACCTTATGGGACATCAGGGGCGCCGTGATCATGAAGATGATCAGCAGAACCAGCATCACGTCGACGAGCGGCGTGACGTTGATATCTGACATCGGACCGCCGCTGTTGCCACCGCTGGACATAGCCATGGGTCAGCTCCTTACTTCTTGACGACGACCGGCGCCGTACCTTCGACGCGAGCGCCGGTGGCGAAGAAGTCGTGCAGGTCGTGCGCGAATTCGTCGAACTTGGCGTAGGTCAGGCGGTTGGAGCGCATGAAGAAGTTGTACGCGAGCACGGCCGGGATAGCGGTGAACAGACCGAACGCAGTCATGATCAGAGCTTCACCGACGGGACCGGCAACCTTATCCATCGACGCGGAACCCGAAGCGGCGATACCGATAAGCGCGTGGTAGATACCCCACACCGTACCGAGAAGACCGATGAACGGGGCCGACGAACCGACCGTGGCGAGCAGGGTCAGGCCGCCTTCCAGACGCAGGCTCTCGCGAGCCACGGCCTGGCGGAGAGCGCGGTCGATGAATTCCGAACGCGACAGCGTCTCGGCGAGGCGACCGCCAGCAGCCTGCTGGTGGTGAGCAACGGCCGAAGCGGCGTCGAGCGCGATCTTCGAGAACGGTTCGCCCTTCGGCTGCTCTTCGAGCATACGGATGGCTTCCTGCGTCGACGAGGTGTTCCAGAAGCCCTGGATGACCTTGTCGGCGCGCGCACGCACCATGCTGTTACGGATGAAGTTGGCGACGATGAAGTACCACGAGAGCACGGACATCGCGACCAGCACCACGAACACGATCCAACCGAGCGGATCGAAGTTGTGGATAAGGTGATCGAAGCCCATCTGCTTGAGGGCGTCGGCGTTGGAGTTTTGACCTGGCTGTGCAGGCTGAGCGGAGGTGTCTTGCAACATAACGCTACCCTTGGGAAGTCAAGCGTGAACTTAAAAGATGTAAGTGTGGGGGCTTACAGCTGGTTTAGGTTGAACGTAACGGGGACACGTGCATAGCCTTCTACAGGTTGGCCGCCTCGTTTACCCGGGTTGAATTTCCAGTTCCTGGCCGCGTCTTCTGCTGCCTTGTCCAGTTCGCGGAAACCGCTCGACTGATCGACTTTGACATCCTTCGGCGAACCGTCGACACCAACGAGAACCAGAAGTACCACCGTACCTTCGTGCCGCTGACGCACCGCCTGAGGCGGATACTTTGGCGGGTTACGCTGACGGTACGACATATCCGCGGTAGCTGCGATATCTGCCGGCGGAGCTGGCGGCGCGGGAGGCGCCGGCGGCGGTGCCGGAACAGGGTTCGAGCTCGCCTCTTCAACTGCCGGCGGCGGTGGAGCCGGCGGCGGCGGAGTCGGCGGCGGCTTCACCTGCTGAATGATTTTCGGCGGCGGCTGCTTGGGTGGTTCCGGCGGCGGCGGCGGCGGAGGGGGCGGGGGCGGCGGCGGCTCGATAAAATCGACCTGCACAACCTTCTCCTTCTGCTTTTCCTGCGTCTTGGGCGGCGCCATCGGCGCAACAAGCACAAGGAAAGCGAACGAGTGCAGAGCGATGGCGACTGCCAACGCGCTGGTGCGCCCCCAACTAAACGGCGCTTGGCCGGTTGATTCGTTACTTGAGGCCATCAGTCACTATCAAGAGCTAATCAAGCGGAAGTGAGCCCGCACTGCTGAGTCCGACGTTCGGCATTTGACATTGCCGAAAACGCAGGTTTCTGCAAGCGGAAAGATATGCAAGTTACACCAGCATATGGCGTTTGTATAGCGCCTGAAGGGAGGATTTATGACGCTTGAAAATCCCCACTCCCGGCACTTTACAGACGCTTACTTGGTGTTGTTTGCATTTTTCAACCAGGCGTTGGCCTTGGCAGACGTTTCAGGGTCCTGCGCCGCGAGCTTCATGTCCGCGATAGCACCCTGCTTGTTCTTCTGACCACGCTTGGCTTCCGCGCGCACCATATAGGCCTGGCCTTTATGCTGAACGCCCTTGCTGATGGCATCCGTCACCGACTTCTCAGCGGCGGCGTATTGATTCTTCTGCAGCTGGAGGCGCGCCACGCTGAGCGTGACCTCACCATCCTTCGCGAGCGGGGCGGCCTTCTGGTAGGCAGCGAGAGCCGCGCTCTCGTTGCCACCGGTGATGGCGGCGTCGCCCTGGAGCTTGTAGACCTCAGCCGACGGCTTGACGATGCCCTTGGCCAGACCGTCTTCGAGAACCGCCTGCGCCTTCGACGCGTTGGCTTCCTGGCGGTCGGTATGGTCCTGACCGTCGATCAGGTAGACCTTGGCGAGATTGATGTAGAGCTTCTCGTCCTTGAACGCGCCGGCGGCACGGCCCTTCTCGAGCAGCGCGATCGCTTCCGGATACTTCTGCGCCTGGATGAGCGAGGAAGCCGCGTTCTGCATCGCGGTGGGGTCGTTCGGATTCTTGGCGAGTTCGGCCGATGCGAGCTCGGCGGCCTTGTCGCCCTGGCCCGTCTCCGCATAGCTGGCGGCAAGAATCTGGTCCCACGAACCCTGCGGCTTCGCGTCCGGCATCGACTTCGCCTTGTTGATGGCGGCGATGGCTTCCGGGTACTTCTCGAGGCGGTAATCGATGTTGCCTTCGAGGCCGTACGAATCGGCGGTTTCCTTCTTGCCTTCGGCGCGCCATTCCTGCAGCGACTGCAGCGCCGGAGCGTACTGCTCGTCGGCGACGAGGAACTGGGTGTACATGTACTTGAGCTGGAAGTACGTGTCGTTCGGCATGACGCCGATATCGAGCGCCTGCTTGAGCGTGGTGATCGCGCCCTTCACGTCGCCGTCGTTGTACTTCATGTTGGCGAGGCCCTGAAGAGCGAGCGCCTGCGCGTACTTGCTGCTGGTGGCCGAACCGTCAGCCAGCGGCGTCAGGATCTGGGTGGCCTTCTCCTTGTCGCCGTTGTTGGCGGCGTCGAGGCCCTCGTTGATGGCCTTCTGGTCCTTCTCGCTCTTGAGGTCGAGCTTGGGCTCCGTACGCGTGGCGTTCGGATACAGCGCTTCTTTCTTGTCCTTGGGCGCCGCGTCTTTGGCAGAGACTGCGCCAGTGGCGAGGGAAAGAGCGACCGCCGTGGCGAGCGCGAGCTTTGCGAAGGAACCCTGTTTCATCGAATGACCTCAGGCTGTAGGACTCGGCGCACAACAAGCAGCACCGGGGGACTACAGAGGTTAACCCGATTTCATTCCTAAGAACAAGTCGCAGTGCGATAAAAAAGAAGAGTCAAAACAATGACTTGTTATATGTTTGTTGGCGCGGTGCAAATTCGCCAGCCTTTCGGCCCTTGAAAACGGCGTTTTCGTCTTTCCTCGGAGCGATGCCGCGTTGCGCAAAAAAGAAGAGCCCGGTCGCATCGCTGCGACCGGGCTCGACATCGGCAAGGGCGACCGTGGATCAGATATCCAGGTTGGCGACCTTCAACGCATTCGATTCGATGAAGTCGCGACGTGGTTCCACCGCCTCGCCCATCAACATCGAGAACATCTGATCCGCGGCCACCGCGTCTTCGATACCCACCTGGAGCATGCGGCGCGTTTCCGGATTGACCGTGGTTTCCCAGAGCTGCTCCGGATTCATTTCACCCAGACCCTTGAATCGCTGGATCGAACGACCCTTCTTCGCTTCGTCGAGCAGCCAGTTGCGCGCATCGGCGAAGTTGACGATGCCCCGCGAAGCGTTACCGCGGCGGACGACGGCACCCGGCTGGATGCGCAGCTCGGCCAGCTGACGCGAGATGGTCAGGATGGCCCGGAACTCGACACCGCCGAAGAACGACTGCGGCATGATCCAGGTGTGGCTCAGGCCGTGCTGCATGCGCTCGACTTCGATGGCGGCGCCCTGCTCGTTAAGCGCGGGACGGAAGCGAAGCGCGTAAGTCGGCTTACCCAGACCGCTGGCACTCAGACGCTTGGCAACGGCATCCAGCCAGGCCTGCATACCGGACGCATCGGCCCACAGCCCCTCTTCCATCGGCGCGTGTTCGATCATCGCAGTGAGGGACGCGGTGTCGAAACGGTGGCTGAGGCGGGCGATCTGATCGAGCGCCGACTGGTAGTCGTGCAGGAGCTTCTCGAGCGTTTCGCCGTTGACGCCAGGCGCGCCGTCTTCCGGTGCCAGCGACGCGTTATCCACGGCACCCGAGATCAGGTACTCGTTGAGCACGACATCGTCCTTGATGTACATCTCCTGCTTGCCCTGCTTCACCTTGTACAGCGGCGGCAGGCCGATATACACGTGGCCGCGCTCGATGAGCTCCGGCATCTGGCGATAGAAGAAGGTCAGCAGCAGCGTGCGGATGTGAGATCCGTCCACGTCGGCATCGGTCATGATGATGATGCGGTGGTAGCGCAGCTTGTCCGGGTTGTATTCCTCCTTACCGATGCCCGTACCGAGCGCGGTAATGAGGGTGCCGACTTCCGCGGAGGCGATCATCTTGTCGAAGCGTGCCTTCTCGACGTTGAGGATCTTGCCCTTCAGCGGCAGCACGGCCTGGGTGCGACGGTTACGGCCCTGCTTGGCCGAGCCACCGGCGGAGTCACCCTCGACCAGGAACAGTTCGGACAGCGCCGGATCCTTCTCCTGGCAGTCGGCCAGCTTGCCCGGCAGGCCGGCGATATCCAGCGCGCCCTTGCGGCGGGTCATCTCGCGAGCCTTGCGGGCCGCTTCGCGGGCGCGGGCGGCGTCCACCGCCTTGGAGGCGATGGCCTTGCCTTCCGCCGGATGCTCCAGCAGGAATTCAGCGAGCTTGTCGTTGACGACCTGCTCCACCGCGGTCTTGACCTCGCTGGAGACCAGCTTGTCCTTGGTCTGCGACGAGAACTTCGGATCCGGCACCTTCACTGAAAGAACGGCGATCATGCCCTCGCGCATGTCGTCGCCTGACAGACCGACCTTGGCGTTCTTCGCCAGACCTTCCTTCTCGATATAGCTCTGCAGCGTGCGCGTCAGCGCGGCGCGGAAACCCGTGAGATGTGTGCCGCCGTCGCGCTGCGGGATGTTATTGGTGAAGCAGAACATCGTTTCCTGGTAGGCGTCCGTCCACTGCATGGCCACCTCCACGGTGATGCCGTCCGCGGTCTCGGAGCTGAAGCTCACGACATTCGGGTGCAGGGCCGTCTTCAGCTGGGCCAGGTGCTGGACGAAGGACTTGATGCCGCCCTCGTACGCGAAGATGTCCTTGCGATCGTTGCGCTCGTCGACGAGCTCGATCGTCACACCGGAATTCAGGAACGCCAGCTCGCGGAGACGCTTCGCGAGAATGTCGTAGTGGAACTCGATGTTGTTGGTAAACGTGGCCGGACTGGGCAGGAAGCGCACCATGGTGCCCCGGCGCGTGGTGTCGCCGAACGCGGCGATGGGAGCCTGGGCCTCACCGTGAGCGTATTCCTGGCGATATTCCTTGCCGTCACGCCAGATCGTCAGCCAGAGCTTCTCGCTAAGCGCGTTTACAACGGACACACCAACGCCGTGCAGGCCGCCGGAGACCTTGTACGAATTAGCGTCGAACTTGCCGCCGGCATGGAGCACGGTCATGACGACTTCGGCGGTCGAGATGCCCTCTTCCGGATGAATCTCGACCGGGATGCCTCGACCGTTATCAGAAACCCCCACCGAGCCGTCCTGGCCGATGACGACGGTGACGTAGTCGCAATAGCCTGCCAGCGCTTCATCGATGGCGTTATCGACGACTTCGAAAACCATGTGGTGCAGGCCGGTGCCATCGTCAGTGTCGCCGATGTACATGCCAGGGCGCTTACGAACGGCGTCCAGGCCCTTGAGGACCTTGATGCTGCCGGAGTCGTACGCGTTCGAATGGGTCGGATCGAGAGGTTCGTTCATGCGATGCCTGGTGGTAGCGCCAGAGTGCGGCCCCGATGCGGCGCGGAAGCGTCGGGACAGTCGGACGATTATAGCAAAGCCGTGACGGCACCCTGTTCCACGTGGAACACAGTGACCGGTTGTGCCGAAAGGGCGGCAGGGATCTCCGTTCCCGTGACGAAGACCTGAGCGTCGCGGCCGAGAAGCTGCGCGACTACCCACTCTTGATGGGTACGATCGAGCTCAGATGCAAGATCATCGAGACATATGACCGGCCATTCGCCGCGGATGTCGGCGTGAAGCGAGGCCTGTCCCAACAGGCAAGCCAGGGCGCACAGCTTCTCCTGCCCGCGCGACAGGTGTTCCCGTAGCGGGGCGTGTTCAAAGGTCACGGAGAAGTCCGCGCGATGGGGTCCTACGGTGGTGTGACCGCGCGCCAGATCCCGGTGGCGCCGGTCCGACAAGGTAGAGAGCAGATCCGCCGCGTCGTCCCAGCCAGGCTTGTAACGAATGGTGAACTCGCCCAGCTCGGGCAGGACGCTTCCCATGACACCGCGAATGTGGGGAAGCAACCGGTCGATATAGCCGCGACGGAACGCGCTGATCCCCTCGCCTGTCGTAGCAAGCTCCGCCTCCCACGGCTCGATCCATGCCGCCTCAATCGGGCCCCCGGCGCGAAGAAGAGAGTTTCGTTGTTTGAGCGCGCGCTGGTAACGACGCCACTGATTCACAAAAGCGTGTTCCACGTGGAACAAACCCCAGTCGAGGAAGCGGCGGCGTTCGTCCGAGGCACCAGCGATCAGATCGTGCGAGCCCGGTTCGAAGCAGACCACGGCACATTCCTGGACAAGGCTGCCTAACGAAGCGGCGGCATCGCCGTCCACACGCGCTTGCCAGCGACTGCCTTCCCGCCCCAGCCCCAGACGCCGAACCCGGTCGTCATTGCCCCGCACCTCGGCAAACACCGACAACGCGCTCGCACCACGCTGGAGAAGAACATCACGGGAGCCGGCACGAAAGGATCGACCGTGTGAGAGCAGGTAAGCCGCTTCGAGAACACTGGTCTTGCCGGCGCCATTAGGGCCGACAAACACGTTGATGCCAGCTGCGGGGGTCAGTGAAACCCCCTCGAGGTTTCGCAATCCGGCAATCCTGAGTGACTCGAACTTCATGCTGCCCTGCTTTTCCTGGCCATGCGTCGAAACGAACGACGCCGGGGTGTCGAAGACATCCCCGGCGTCGGTGGCCGAACTTTAACGTGGATAGGTGTCAGAGGCGAAGCGGCATCACCACGTGGCGCGCCTCGTCGTTGCCTTCTTCCTGCAGAAGACAGCTCGACTGGGCATCACGGAGGTTGATCCGGACCTTGTCGCCCCGTAGCGCACCCAGTGCGTCGAGCAGGTAACCCACGTTGAATCCGACGGCGAGGTCGTCGACGACGGTCTCGGCTTCGACTTCTTCCTGGGCTTCTTCCTGCTCCGGATTATGCGCAACGATCTTGATGCGACCCGGTGTCAGCTCGAGCTTTACACCGCGGTACTTCTCGTTGGACAGGATCGCGGCGCGCTGCAGGGCGCTGCGCAGTACATCGCGCTCGATCGTGGCCGACTTGTCGGCGCCGAGCGGAATGACCGCCTCGTAGTCCGGGAAGCGACCATCGATCAGCTTCGAGGTGAACACGACACCGCCGCGACGAACGCGCAGGTGATTGCGCCCGAATTCGAGTTCTACCGAACCCTCCCCCGCTTCGAACAGGCCGATCAGCTCATTCACGCCCTTGCGCGGGATGATGATCTGCCGACGGGCCGACACCGAGCTCTCCAGCTTCGTTTCCTTCAGCGCCAGGCGGTGGCCGTCGGTCGCGACGCAACGCAACGTGTGTTCCTGCAGATCGAGCAACATGCCGTTGAGGTAGTAACGGACGTCCTGATTGGCCATCGCGAACGCCGTACGGTCCATCAGATCGCGCAGAACTTCTTCAGGCAGCGTCACGCGCTCGACCAGTTCGATCTCGTCGATGGTCGGGAACTCGCTCGACGGCAGCGTCGCCAGCGTGAAGCGGCTGCGGCCCGCGTTCAGCGCGATGCGCTCGCCGTTGAGCTTGAGGTCGATCTTCGCGCCGTCCGGCAGTGCGCGAACGATGTCGAACAGCTTGCGAGCTGGAATCGTGATTTCACCGTCCTGCACCGAGTCGGCCGCGGTCGTCGCGACCATTTCGACTTCGAGGTCGGTACCGGTGAACGAAACCTCATTACCGGAAGCGCGAACCAGGAGGTTGGCCAGTACCGGCAGCGTCTGTCGACGTTCGACAACGCCTACGACTTGCTGCAGGGGTTTGAGCAGAACTTCCCTCTGGATGCTGAATTGCATGCGCCCCTTCTCCTGCTTTTAATGTTTTTAAGATTTATTTAGTGGTTGTTGTTAGGGCGGTGGATAAGTAGACAAGACGGAAAAACTATTGAATTTCAGTACCTTGGCATTTCATATCGATTGCGCCTAACCGGTCGTGCTATGTGGGTGTCTTGTGGATAACTTCGAGGGTCGATTTCATCCTCTGTCCATCCACCTATTATCCACAGGTTCTCAGCCCGTCAAGATACGGATCAGCTGTTCCCAGTCCTGCCTCATCCGTACGTCTTTCTCGCAAAAGCCCCGGATCGTCCGGCATGCATGGAGCACCGTCGTGTGGTCACGGCCGCCAAAGGCCTCTCCGATCTCAGGCAGGCTGTGCTCGGTCAGTTCCTTGGACAGGGCCATGGCTACCTGCCGGGGGCGCGCCAGAGAGCGCACACGGCGTTTGGAGAGAAGATCCGACAGACGCACCTGGTAATAGTCGGCCACCGTCTTCTGGATGTTCGGCACCGTGACCGCCTGCGCGTGCGTATTCAGCAGGTCACGCAGCGTCTCTTCCGCGAAGTCCGTGGTGATCGGCTTGCGATAGAAGTTGGCCCGTGCCGCCAGGGTATTCAGCGCGCCCTCGAGATCGCGGACGTTGGACCGGATCCGTTTGGCCAGCAGCATCGCCACGTCCTCCGACACCTCCATATCCTTCTCCGCCGCCTTGGACAGAAGAATGGCGGCGCGGGTTTCGAAGTCCGGCGGTTCGATCGCTACCGACAGACCCCAGCCCAGACGCGACTTCAGGCGGGGCTCGAGTTTGTCGAGTTCCTTCGGATAGCGATCGCAGGTGAGGATGATCTGCTGTTTGGATTCGAACAACGCGTTGAAGGTGTGGAAAAACTCCTCCTGCGTCGTGTCCTTGCCGGCGAAGAACTGGATATCGTCGATCAGCAGCGCATCCACCGTCCGGAAGCGACGCTTGAACTCATCCATGTTCTTCTGCTGCAGCGCCTTGACCATGCCGCTGACGAACTGCTCCGAGCGTAGGTAGAGCACCTTCGCCCCGGGATTGTTCTGCAGCAGCATGTTGCCCGCGGCATGCATCAGGTGGGTCTTGCCCAGGCCGGTCCCGCCATAAAGAAGCAGCGGGTTGTAAGCGCGGCCGGGATTCATCGCCACCTGCATCGCCGCGGCTTTGCCGAGCTGGTTCGACTTGCCTTCGACGAAGGTTTCGAACGTGTAATGCAGATCCAGGTTATGAACGTGCGGCGGCTCCGGAGCGGCTTCCGGCGCACGCGATGCCGGCTGGTGCGACGGCGAGGGAGATGGAGTCGCACTGCTGACACGAACGGGCACCGGCCGGCCGCCGGACGAACCGACTTCCAGCCGCACCGTGACCGGGTGACCGATCAGATGTCCCGCGATCGTCTGGATCTTGTCCAGGTACTGATCGCGGATGGTGTCCAGCGAATACGGGTTGGGCGCATACAGGTGCAGCCCGGAAGCGTCTTCCCTGGCCTGCAGCGGCATGAGCCAGGTATGGACTTCCTCGGCGGTCAATTCGCCTTCAAGACGCTCGAGACAGCGCCTCCAAAGATCACTCATCGGGTATTCTTGCCACAGAAGGGGCGCTTGCGCGCGGGGTGGACGGCCAAGTCTACCAGCGTTCCGGCCCCCCGCCGGACTCCCCCACGGCGAAGGCCGATCACGGGCTATGGCCCAACCGGTTGACAGTCCTCGGGATTGTCGGACATACTTGCCGGCCATATTCAATCTTCACCCGGATGTCTTCGCCATGAAGCGTACTTTCCAGCCCAGCTTGCTCAAGCGCGCCCGTACCCACGGCTTCCGTGCACGCATGGCGACCGCCGACGGCCGCAAGATCATCAACGCCCGCCGTGCCAAGGGTCGCAAGCGTCTGATCCCGTAATCGGGCGACGGTCGTGCGTGCCGCCGCCATGCCGCGCGATGCGCGGTTACGCCGCGCCGCCGACTTCGCCGCGTTGCGAACAGTCAGCGGTCGCCTCGGCGGCCGCTGTTTTCTTTTGCGCTTCGGAAACAACGACGTCGACACGGCCCGGCTCGGCCTGGCCATCTCCAAACGCTGTTCCAAGCGCGCGGTCGACCGTAACCGAATCAAGCGCCTGGCGCGTGAGGCTTTTCGCCTTGCCCGCCCCGACCTGCCTCCGGTCGACATCCTGGTCATGGCTAAAGACATCGCAGTGAAAGAGACCGGCGCGGCCCTTCTGGCCGAGCTGGAGACACTGCTGCGTCGCATCCGGCCGTTGAAGCGTGAGGGTGCCGACGGCACAATCGCGCGTTGACCTCTCTTATGCATTCCAATCTGGCCCTGCAATGAATCAAACGCGCACGCTTCTCTTCTTCGCGCTCATGTTCGTGGCGTATCTCCTGTGGACCGAGTGGGAGAAGGACTATGTCCAGCCCCCGACTCCAGCCGCGCCGGCAGCCCAGGTCGATGCCAGCGGCAAGCCGGGCGGCGACGCCAGCGTGCCGGGTTCCACCGCTCCCGCCACCGTGCCGACCGAAAACGGCGCGGCCCCGGAAGGCAAGGCCGAGCTGGTCACCCTCTCGAACGACGTCCTGCGCCTGACCATCGATACCCGTGGCGGCAGCATCGTCCGTTCGGAACTCCTCTATTACCCGACCAACCCGGTCACGAAGAAGGAACCGGTGTCGCCGCCCGTCCGTCTGCTCGACGATGAGGGCGCGCACTTTTTCGCGGCACAGGATGGCCTGGTCAGCAGCAACGGTGCCGCGCCGGATCACCGCGCCCTCTTCAACGCCGACAAGACCGAGACCACCCTGGCCGATGGCCAGAAGTCCGTCAGCCTCGACCTGACCTGGACCGATCCGTCGGGCGTCAAGGTGGTCAAGCGCTATACGCTCAAGCGCATGGACTACGTGGTCGATCTCGACCAGCGCGTCGAAAACGGTTCGACGGCGGTGTGGACGGGTAACGCTTATCACCAGCTGCAGCGCGTCGCGAACGAGAAGGTCAACTGGTTCAAGGCGTATACGGATCCGGCGCAGCACAGCTTCTTCGGCGCCGCCTGGTTCAGCCCGGACACCAAGTTCGAAACGCTGCCGCTGGCCGACTTCGCGAAGAAGCCGCTCAATCGCTCCATCACGGGCGGTTGGGTCAGCATGCTCCAGCATTACTTCTTCGTCGCGTGGATTCCGCCGGCGAATCAGAACGTCACCTATAGCAGTGCGGTCGTCGATCCCAACTCGGCTACGCCGCGTTACCTCGTCCGCGCTTTCGGTCCGGCCATCCAGGTTGCGCCGGGTCAGGCCGCCGACAGCGTCGCTCGTCTTTACATCGGTCCGAAGCTGCAGGGCACGCTCGACGCGATCGCGCCGGGCCTCGAGCTGACCAGCAACTACGGCTGGTTCACCATCATCGCCCAGCCGCTGCACTGGCTGCTCTCCCAGCTGCACGCGATCAGCGGTAACTGGGGCGTTGCGATCATCCTGCTCGTGCTGCTTATCAAGGCCGCGCTGTTCAAGCTGACCGACGCGCAGTTCCGTTCGGGCGCTCGTATGCGCAAGCTGCAGCCGCGCATCGCCGCGCTCAAGGAGCGTTACGGCGACGACCGGATGAAGATGCAGCAGGCCACCATGGAGCTGTACAAGAAGGAAAAGATCAATCCGATGGCTGGCTGCCTGCCCATCCTGATCACCTTCCCGATCTTCATCGGCCTCCTTCGCGTGTTGTCCGAATCCATTGAGCTGCGCCATGCGCCGTTCTTCGGCTGGATCCACGATCTGTCGGCACCGGATCCCTTCTACGTGCTGCCGGTGCTCTACTTCCTGGTCACCCTGCTCACCCAGCGCATGATGCCGACCGCGGGCATGGATCCGACCCAGGCAAAGATGATGAAGGTGATGCCGCTGATCTTCGGTGTCTTCTTCGCCTTCTTCCCGTCAGGTCTGGTGCTTTACTGGACGGTCAACGGTGCGACCAGCCTGCTCCAGCAGTGGTGGATCAACCGTAGTGTCGAACAAGCCGACGCCGCGGCGAAGATCACCAAGGCATAACACCTGAAGCGGCGCGTCGAAAGACGCGCCGCTTCGCTATCCACAGGCACGACATGACTCACGGCGACGACACCATCGCAGCCATCGCTACCGGCGCCGGCGCGGCCGGGGTCGGCGCCGTTCGCGTGTCGGGGCCGCTGGCTCCCGTTATTGCCGCCGCGTTCCTCGGCCGCGAACCGAAAGCGCGTCATGCGCACTTCGCGGCGTTCCGCGATGCGGGCGGCGAGCTGATCGATCGCGGGCTGCTTATTTCCTTTCCAGGTCCGGCGTCGTACACCGGCGAGCATGTGCTTGAGCTTCAGGGCCATGGCAGTGCTGTGTTGCTCGACGCCCTGCTTCGCCGCTGCATTGAACTCGGTGCGCGACTTGCACGGCCGGGTGAATTCACCGAACGCGCATTCCTGAATGGCAAGCTGGATCTCGCCCAGGCCGAAGCCGTCGCCGACGTCGTCGCGGCGACATCCGAAGTCGGTGCGCGCGCGGCGTTGCGCTCGATGGAAGGTGTGTTCTCCGCGCGCGTCGACGACCTGCTCGCGGAGCTGATCGGCCTGCGCGTACATATCGAAGCCGCGATCGATTTTCCGGAGGAGGAAATCGACTTCCTCGCAAACCCCGTCATCGGTGCGCAGTTGCACACGTTGCGCGAAAACCTCGATGCGTTACTCGTCGAAACGCGTCGCGGTGTCCGGCTCAACGATGGCATTGCCGTCGCCATCATCGGTCGTCCAAACGCCGGCAAGTCGAGCCTGATGAATGCGCTCGCCGGGGAAGACCGTGCGATCGTTACCGATATCGCCGGTACGACACGCGATGTGTTGCGTGAGTCGATCAGCATCGATGGCGCAACGCTCGAACTCGCCGACACCGCGGGACTTCGCGAGTCCGACGACGTCGTCGAGAAGGAAGGGATACGACGTGCGCGTGCACAGCTCGCGCGCTGCGACGTCGCACTCTTGATCACAGACGAGCAGCACGTGACCGAAGACCTCGGTCTCTTCGACGGGACACAGACGCATGCGACGCGTATCGTGGTCATCAACAAGATCGACCTGGCCCATGTCGAGGCACGTCGAGAGTCGAGCGGTGCGCACGACACGCTCTGGTTATCGGCGCTTACGGGCGACGGTGTCGACGCGCTTCGCACAATCCTGAAAGATCTCGCTACGGCTGGTGCGGGCGACGGTGCCTTCAGTGCGCGTCGCCGTCACGTGGTGGCGCTGGAAGTCGTGCGCGATCATCTGTCGCGAACGGCCGACGCACTGCACGGCTCGCATGCGGGTGAGCTGGCTGCTGAAGAACTACGTCATGCGCAGCAGGCGCTCGGTGAGATCACGGGGACTTATTCTTCCGATGACTTGCTGGGTGCGGTTTTCAGTTCGTTCTGTATCGGGAAGTAACTGCGGCGGTTGCGTCCCGGCGCGATTGGCCCCTCCGGGTCAGCAGGCTTCCGCAGCCACCCGGCGAGCGGTCCGCTTTTCAGCCGCCACCGACGCCGCCCAGATAGCGAGCCCCGCCAGCGCCAGCAAACTTCCCACCCAGCCGGGCGACGTCCACCCGTAACCGCCGGCGATGGCCAGGCCGCCCAGGTACGGCCCGAGCGCATTTGCGGTATTGAAGGCGGAATGATTGAGCGACGCGGCAAGACCCTGCGCATCGCCCGCCACATCCATGAGCCGTGTCTGCAGCACCGTACCGAGTGCCCCACCCACACCAATGAAAAACACGTCGAGGCTCAGCAGCCAGATATTGCCCGCGGTGAACGGGAAGATGGCGAGGATCACGAGGCTCCACAGTAACAGTGCACCTGCCGTGCGCATCAGCGCGCGATCGGCGAAGACGGGCACGACCATGTTGCCGACGGTCATGCCGACGCCGAAGATGGCCATCACCCAGGGCACGCTCGACAGTGGCATCCCGGTCACGCTGATAAGGATGTCGGCGAGGTAGGTATACACAGCGAACATGCCGCCGAAACCGATGGCACCGATCGCCAGCGTGTACCAGACCTGCGAGCGTTTCAGCGCGCTGAGCTCGCCAAGCGGACTGGCCTTCGGATTGGCGGGCGTCCTGGGTGCGTAAATCGCGACGGCGAGAATCGTCAGCAGGCCAAGGACGGCCACCAGCGCGAACGACCAGCGCCAGCCTACCAGCTGACCCAGCCAGCTGGCCAGCGGAACGCCGACGATGGTGGCGCACGTGAGGCCGAGGAACATCTGCCCGACCGCGCGCGTGCGCCGGTTGGGGGGAACCAGCGATGAGGCGACCAGTGCGGCGACACCGAAGTACGCGCCATGCGGCAGGCCAGCCAGAAACCGGAACACCAGCATCCAGTGATAGTTCGGCGACAAGCCGGTCAGTCCGTTGAACAGCGTGAACATCGCCATGAGGATCAGCAGCAGCCGACGGCGCGGCACGCGCGCGCCGAGCACGGTCATCACCGGAGCGCCGATGACGACACCCAGCGCATAGGCGCTGATCGCATGGCCCGCGGTCGGCGCGTCGATGCCCAGACCCTGTGCGAACAGTGGCAGCATGCTCATCGAGGCGAACTCGGTCGTACCGATGGCGAAGCCACCGACGGCCAGCGCGAGGATCACCAGGCCGACGTGAGGCGCGCGGACGGGCGCGGTGCCCGGATCGAGGACGGGGGCGGAACCAGACATGAGGGGTGCTCGGGGAGGTAGGTGGGCCGCGGCGTCATGGTGCGTCGCAGCAATGGGCCTAGGATACGCGGTCGGGCAGCTGGGCGGGAGTCAGCCCTGCTGGCGATTCAGGCGCCCGCGTGCTCGCGGATGTATTCGATGAACGCGCGGAGGGCCGACGTGACTCGTCGCTGGCGGGGGTAATAGAGCATGAATCCCGGGTACGGCGGGCACCAGTCCTCCAGCAGCCGGACCAGCTTACCGTCCTCGACCAGTGCCTTGACCTGATCGTCGAGCACGGCGGCGATGCCGATGCCTGCGACCGCGGCATCCAGCGCCAGGCGCATGTCCCCGAAGGTCAGCCGCCCGCGCACGTCGAGTTCGAGCTTGGTCGAACCCCGCTCCAGTTCCCACTTATAGACCCGCCCGCTGGGGAACCGGAAGCGGATGCAGTTATGGCGGAACAGGTCGTCGGGGATCAGGGGACTGCCGTAGCGGGCGAGATAGTCGGGCGAGGCGACGATGGCACCCCGCTGCGCACCGCCGATGGGCACGGCGATCATGTCCTCCGGCACCTGCTCCAGGAACCGGATGCCGGCGTCGAAGCCCGACGCGACGATGTCGATCAGGCCATCGTTATCCACAGCTTCGAAGTGAATGTCGGGATACGTCGCCAGAAAACGAGGCAGGAGCATCGGAAGTAGCAGCTGCGCGGTCACGCGGGGCATGTTGATCCGCAACGTACCGGCGGGCGCCGCGCGGAAGTTGTTCATTTCTTCCAGGGCGTCGTTCACGCCGAGCAGCGCCGGCTCCAGTCGCTCGAGCAGCCGCTGACCCGCTTCCGTCAGCGAAACGCTGCGCGTGGTGCGGTGAAAGAGAACCACCCCCAGCCGTTCTTCCAGCCCACGGATGGCATAGCTGATGGCCGATGTGGACAGCATCAGCTCGGCGCCCGCCTTGCGGAAGCTGGCGTGTCGGGCGACGGCGGCGAACGCCGCCAGATGGGAGAGGTTGTCGGGACGCATGATTATCAAGAATACCTCAACGATACATGCCGAAATCCACATTGGCGCCCGGTATTGTTGAGGCTTTATCGTTACCCGCTTTCCTGATCCCACCTATCGAGGATGACTCCCATGATCGAAGTCCGCGGATTTGCCGCCAAGAGCGCCACGACGCCCCTCGTTCCCTTCACCTTCCAGCGCCGCGACCCGGGCGCGCACGATGTGCGCATCGAGATCCTCTACAGCGGCGTCTGCCATTCGGATCTGCACCAGGCCAAGGGCGACTGGGGCAACTCCGTGTTCCCGATGGTCCCGGGCCATGAAATCGTGGGCCGTGTCGTTGCGGTTGGCTCGGCCGTCGGAAAGCTAAAGGTCGGCGACTTCGCCGGCGTCGGCTGCATGGTCGATTCGTGCCGCGAGTGCGATTCCTGCAAGCAGAACCTCGAGCAGTACTGCACGACGCACACCAGCTTCACCTACAACGGCACCGAGCAGGACAAGACCACGCCGACCCAGGGCGGTTACTCGACCGAGATCGTCGTGGAAGAGCGCTTCGTGGTGAAGATCTCCGAGAAGCTCGATCTCAAGGCGACCGCTCCCCTTCTCTGCGCCGGTATCACCACGTACTCGCCGCTGCGTCACTGGAAGGTGGGCCCGGGTCAGAAGGTCGGCGTCATCGGTCTGGGTGGTCTCGGCCACATGGGCGTGAAGTTCGCCAAGGCCATGGGCGCGCATGTCACGATGATCACCACTTCGGCCTCCAAGGGTGAGGACGCCAAGCGTCTTGGCGCGGACGCCGTGCTGCTTTCGACCGATGCCGAGGCGATGAAGGCCCAGGCCAGCAGCTTCGACTTCCTGCTCAACACGGTGCCGGTGTCGCACGACATCAACCCGTACACCAGCCTGCTCAAGCTCGACGGCACCATGGTGCTGGTCGGTGCGCTCACTCCGCTCGACGGCGTGATCGGTGGCAGCCTGATGCTCCCGCGTCGCACGATCGCCGGTTCCGCCATCGGTGGCATGGCGGAAACGCAGGAGATGATGGATTTCTGCGCCGAGCACAACATCGTGTCGGACATCGAAGTCGTCGACATGACCTCGATCAACGAGACTTATGTGCGTCTGGCGAAGAACGATGTGCGTTACCGCTTCGTGATCGACATGGCGACGATGCCGGCTTGATCCTTGTTGGCTTGAGATAACACCGGTCGCCAGCAGGCTGGCTCCTACACGAGCACGCATTCTTGCTCTTGTAGGAGCCGGCCCTGCTGGCGATTCACGGTGACGAAGGCCACCTGTCCCGCTATCTTCAAACCCATCCCCCGAAAAGGACCCGGTTTGAAGCGTTTACTCCGTTACCTCGGCATCTTCCTCGCTCTCGTCGTCCTCTTCGTGGCTTTCGTCGCGGTCACCGCATGGCCGAACATCGGCGCATGGCCCAGCAAAACACCGACGGCCGCCGAGGCAAAATCGCCGCAATGGCGTGGCCAGAGCTTCGCCAACCCCGCACCGATGTTCATGAACCTCAAGGGCGGCATCTGGCAGATCCTGCAGTCGAAGCCAGGCGAGGAACCCGATGCGCCGGTTCCGACGATGGACTCATCGGCGTTGTACAAAGCCCCACCGAAGAGCGGCCTTCGCGTCACCTGGTTCGGCCATTCGTCTTCATTACTGGAGATCGACGGCGTCAACGTCGTGATCGATCCCTTCTGGAGCGAGCGTGCATCGCCCTTTCCCTGGCTCGGCCCGAAGCGCTGGTACGAAGCACCCGTCCCGCTCGATAACCTGCCGCGAGTCGACGTCGTCGTCGTCTCACACGATCACTACGACCATCTCGATCGCGCCTCCGTGCGGGCCTTCAACGCACGCGGCGCACGATTCATCGTGCCGCTCGGTATCGCGGCGCACCTGATCGACTGGGGCGTACCGAAGGAAAAGATCACCGAACTGGACTGGTGGCAGGACGCGAAGGTGGGCGCACTTCGTATCGTTTCCACACCGTCCCGTCATGCATCCGGTCGCCTCGAGGCGCATAGCGATGCCACGTTGTGGACGGGCTATGCATTCATCGGTCCCGAGCATCGCGCGTTCTACTCCGGCGATACCGGCATGAACGACACCTTCGCCGATGTGGGTGCGAAGTTCGGTCCCTTCGATGTCACGCTGATCGAAGATGGTCAGTACGACGAACAGTGGCCGGACTGGCACCTCGGACCCGAGCAGGCAATGCAGGTGCACGAAGAGGTTCGCGGCAAGGTGCTGATCCCCGTGCACTGGGGCCTTATCAAGCTGGCGCATCACGGTTGGACCGAACCCGCCGAGCGCATTCTGGCGGCGGCACGTTGCAGCAAGGCCGAGGTATTGATTCCGGAACCCGGACAGGCCGTGGAACCGACGACGCATCCGGTGGTCCCACGCTGGTGGCCGAAGGAGCCATGGTTCACGGGGGTGCAGCATCCGATCGTCGCGTCACGCGACGGGAACCCTGCCCATAAATTCGATATACCGGTCTGTCGGTAAGCCGGTGCCGCTCAGGGATGCATGTTGCGGACGGTCTATGCACTGTCACAACCCGCGCCCTGATGCATTAACTCCGCGCTCCCGGTTGCGATGATGCCCTGCTTCGTTACGAATCAACGGGCTTATCAGTCCGGCATCACCAGACGCATCGGCAACTGGTCGAGACGACGCCCCGTCACCTCATCGATCACCACCGCACTCACCCGCTCACCCGTCTCGTCGGCGACGAGATGGGACAACGTCGCGCCGCCGCCGTTGTGCCGACGGCCCCATTCGCCCATGGCGGCCATGATCGGCAGGAACTCGCGTCCGGCCTGGGTCAGCACGTACTCGTCGCGCGGCGGCCGATCGCTATAGCGGCGCTTTTCCAGAACACCGGCCTCGGTCAGGCCCTTCAATCGACGCGACAGGATGTTCGGCGCAATGCCGAGGCTCGTCCGGAACTGGTCGAACTGCGTCATCCCCCGGCTGGCATCGCGAAGGATCAGCACGCTCCAGGTATCGCCCACCAGCGCGAGGCTGCGGGCAATCGAGCAGGTACCTGAAGAAAGTTTGTCGATGTCCATTGCATAATGATATCTAGGTCACTATCGTATGGCAACGTAGTCGATATCACTTTGCAACTTACCCATACGGAGTCACCCTCATGAGCGTTGAAAACAAAGGCACGGCACTGGTTACGGGCGCTTCGTCGGGCATCGGCGAGGTCTACGCCGAGCGTCTGGCGGCGCGCGGCTACGATCTGATTCTGGTCGCACGTCGTCTGGATCGCCTGGAAGCATTGGCCAGGAAAATCGGCGCCGCGACGGGGCGCAAGGTCGAGACGCTGAAGGCGGACCTTACCCAGCGTGCCGACGTGGCCGCGGTGGAGAAGCGGGTGGCGGAGGATGCTTCGATCACCCTGTTGGTGAACAATGCCGGTATCTCGCTCAACGGCAGCTTCCTCGACAACGACAGCGACGCAATCGAAAAGCTCATCGCCATCAACATCACCGCACCCACCCTGTTGACCGCCGCGGCGGCCAAGGCGTTCGTCGCTCGCGGCCATGGCGGCATCATCAATATCGCGTCCGTGCTCGCCTTCGCACCGGAGATGTTCGACGGTATCTACAGTGGCTCGAAGGCGCACCTGCTCAACGTGAGCCGGAGCCTGGCGACGCAGCTGAAGGGCACCAGCGTCCGCGTGCAGGCGGTGTTGCCGGGTGCGACCCGCTCGGAAATCTGGGAAAACTCGGGTAAAGACATCGATGCGATGCTGCCGGGGATGGTCATGGAGACCGCCGATCTGGTGGATGCCGCACTGCTGGGCTATGACCGCGGCGAAGTGGTGACGATTCCGCCGCTGGCCGATGAGCAGCAGTTCCTGACGTATGACGCCGCGCGCGTCGCGATGGGACCGAATCTGTCGCGCAAGGACGTGGCGCCGCGTTATCGCGCCTGATCTGAACATGTAGGAGCGCGCCCCGCGCGCGAAAAGCCAACAGGGCGGTGAAGCGGGGGCACCCCATCACCGCCCTGTTGGCTTTTCGCGCGCGGGGCGCGCTCCTACACGAGGTGGTGGAGTCAGGTTTTTGGCATGATCTTCCGGAGCATCCCGTCACTGCCGCCGCGTACGTACCAGATGCTGCCGTTGGACGGGTTCACCTTGATGGCGCGCACGCTGCCGGTATACACGCCGGCGGCGTCACGCCCATAGCGTTCGACACCTGTCACGTTTCCGCTCGCATCGAGCACGACGCGATACAGCGCGACCGACGACGTCGAACCGAGCAGTGCCGAGCCCCGCCACTGTGGGAATTGCTTGCCCTTGTAGAACACCAGCCCCGAAGGAGACATCGAATTCGTGGTGGGGAACCAGCCCCAGTACGCGGACGGCTGAACGTACTGCGGCGCCGTGTCGTGGCGCGGATACGGCTGACCCGGCATATAGGCGTCACTGGGATAGTGATTGCCGTTGCTCACCAGCGGCCATCCATAATTCCCGCCCTTCACGATCTGGTTGAACTCGTCACCCGACGACGGGCCCATCTCGGTCTCCCACAGCTTTCCGTCTTCACTGAAGGCGAGCCCGTAGGGGTTACGAAAACCGCTGGCCCAGATCTGGCCGGCGACGCCGCCCTGGCCTGCATTCGGGTTGTCGGACGGCGTGCTGCCGTCCAGATTGAGGCGGATGATCTTGCCCAGTCCGCTGTCCGGCAACTGCGCGGTAAATCCGCGATCCTGATTGACGTCGGGGATGTCGCCGTCGCCGACGGAGAGAAAGACATGCTTGCCGTCGGGCGCGAACGCGATGCGTGCACCCGGTTGGCCGCGAACCGACCACTTCGACGGTTCCTGCCAGACGATCGTCAGGTTCTCGATGTGCGCGGTGTTCGACGCCTCGACAACGCGTGCCTTCGCCAGCGTGAGGTGGTTATTGCCGTCGGCGGCTTTCGCCACGTAGCTGAACCATAAGACGTGATCTTTCGCATAGGTCGCGGGCACGGCTACGTCGTGGAAGCCGCTCTGTCCGCCGCCGCCATTCGCGCCGACGGAAACAGGCAAGCCTGTCACGGGCATCTTGGCGCCTCTCGAGTTCACGATGTACATGTGGTCACTCTTCTCCGTGACCACGATGCGGCCGTCCGGAAGGAAGTCGAGTCCCCACGGATTGTCGAACGGTGCAAGATCGGTAATGACGAACGGTGCGGGCGGTTCGGTCTGAGCGCCGGCGACGCGTGCGTTGTACGACGACGTTTGCGCAAAGGCGCAGGGGGCGGCGATCGCACCCCCAAGCAGGACGACAAGAAGCGGCAGGCGACGCATGACAGGATCCTTGTGCGGGGAGTGGTCGCAAGAAACTACGTGGTTCGAGGGTGACGTCGCTGCCTCGGAATAGCCCGGATCGCCCAAACCCGCGATTCCATCGCAAATTCCCTTATCGAACGACGCCCTGATGCGGAATTCACGGTGTCATAGCGCGACGCGTGGATGCGTCGGCGCAGATCGGCGGTCTTCACACCTTCCCAGTCTCACCAGCGGCTTACAGCGCATTCGCGCGTGCTTCCGAACGAATGCGCGCTAAACTACGGGGCTCGCTCGGTTCTTCGCGGTTAGGCATGCTTTCTTACGTGTTCGGCGCCTTCGGGCTGTCCACCCTCTGGCTGCTTCCCCTGCTGTGGCGTGTCATCGCGTCGCTGATCCGTCGGCGCAGGCCGCCCACCGTAGGGCCCGGAGCCATTCGCTTCTGGACGGGCTTTGTCCTCGTTCTGCTCGCCAGCACCACGCTGGAAGGCATCGTCATCTCGCACTACACCGACGACCCGACCACGGGTGGCGTCGTATGTCGCTGGCTCGGCGATCTCTTCGGCGCCTTCCCCGGCGGCGCACTGGCCGCGGTGATCGCGCTGGCGGTGATCGTCGTCGCGCTGCCCTGGTACCTCGGGATCACCTGGTCGACGGCCGTGGCCCGCGCGAATGGGATCCTCGAGCCGATGGGTGCGTTGGCTATCGAAGGCACACGGCGCCTGTTCACCCGTTCGGCAGCGCGCGCCACGGGTCGTCGCCCTGCCGGCGCCGTGCGCCGCGCGGATCGCGGGCCGGCGCGCCGTCGCACGCCATCGGCCGCCACCCGCGGCAAGGTCACTCCGGCCGCCGCATCGACACCGCCCTCCTCGTCCCTGCATGTCGGCACGGAAACCGTGCGCGGCGAGCCTCTGCGCGCGACGCGCGTTCGCCCGTCGGTGACCACACCGGTGCCGCCGCGCCACCGCGCGAAGCCGGACACGGTGATCAGCGAACCGTGGCTTGCGCCTCGCGGCCAGACCGTGCCCACCACCTCCTCGCCGGAGGCCGCCGCGGCGGCGGCGCACGTCTCCGCTACGCCGGGTTTACCGATCGCGCCGCCTGCCGCCGACGTCGCCGACGAGGCACCGATGCTCATCAAGCGTCGGCGCCCCATGGAGAGCCAGGCTTTCCTTGCACCGTCGATGCGATCGAAGCATGGTCCCGAGCGCTCGTCGGTGTCGCCGACGACCCCCTGGGAACCCTCAAGCCACGACGCTTCGGACACGGAGGCCGACGAGGTCGTCCGGAACGACCAGCCTCTTGCGGACGTCACGCCCCGGGTCACCGAGCCTTCCCGTCCGCAGGCGCCCGTACCCGTGCCCGCCATGCCCTCACCCCCGCCGGTCGCCCCGGTGTCGCGCTTCGCCATCGCCGCCAACGATGAGCAGGCCACGACGACGGAGGCGACTAACGTTCCTCCAGCGCGGATGGTGACGCTCACGCCGACACGTCCCCTGCTCGCGACGAGCACCGCCAGTGCCGTGGGTATACCGCCGCTCACCCTGCTCGCCGCCGCGTCTCAGAACACCCTCGCCGTCTCCGAACAGGAACTCGTCGACACGGGCGAACTGATCGAGCAACGCCTGCGCGAGTTCAAGGTACCGGTGCAGGTGGTCGGTGCGTCGGCGGGTCCGGTCATTACCCGCTACGAGGTCGAGCCGGCCGTCGGCGTGCGCGGCAACCAGATCGTCGCGCTGATGAAGGATCTCGCGCGCGGTCTGGGTCGCACCACGATTCGCGTGGTCGAGACGATTCCCGGCAAGACATGCATGGGGCTCGAGCTGCCGAACGAACAGCGCCAGATGATCGCGCTGTCCGAGATCCTCGACTCCAGCGAGTATCGTGATTCCGACTCGCTGCTCACCCTGGCGATGGGCAAGGGCATCACCGGCGAACCGGTGGTCGCCGATCTGGCGAAGGCGCCGCACATGCTCGTTGCCGGCACCACCGGCTCGGGTAAATCGGTCGCGGTGAACGCGATGATCCTGTCGATGCTCTACAAGGCCACGCCTGAAGACGTTCGCATGATCATGATCGACCCGAAGATGCTCGAGCTCTCGGTCTACGAGGGTATTCCGCATCTGCTGGCGCCCGTGGTCACGGATATGAAGCTCGCCGCCAACGCGCTGAACTGGTGCGTGGCCGAGATGGAAAACCGCTACAAGGTGATGTCCGACCTGCGCGTGCGCAACCTTGCCGGGTACAACCAGAAAGTGCGCGAGGCGCGCGCGGCTGGCAAACCGCTGTTCAATCCGTTTCCCGCGCATCCGGAAATCCCCGAGCACCTCGACACGATGCCGATGATCGTCGTCGTCATCGACGAGCTCGCCGACCTGATGATGGTCGCCGGCAAGAAGATCGAAGAACTGATCGCGCGGCTGGCGCAGAAGGCACGTGCCGCGGGCATCCATCTGATCCTCGCCACGCAGCGTCCGTCGGTCGACGTCATCACCGGTCTGATCAAGGCGAACATCCCCACGCGCGTGGCGTTTCAGGTGTCGTCGAAGATCGATTCGCGCACCATCCTCGACCAGATGGGCGCGGAGAGCCTGCTCGGTGCGGGTGACATGCTGTTCCTGCCCCCGGGCTCGGGCTATCCGCAGCGCATCCACGGCGCGTTCGTCGCCGACGAGGAAGTGCACCGCATCGTCGCCTGGCTGAAGCAGTTCGGCGAGCCGGATTACAAGGACGAGATCCTTGCGGGGCCGCCGAGTGAGGCGGTCGAAGGCGAACCGGGTGAGGATGGCCTCGATGCGGAGCTGGATCCGCTGTACGACGAAGCGGCCGCCTTCGTGCTGCGTTCGCGTCGTGCGTCGATCTCGTTCGTGCAGCGGCAGTTCCGTATCGGTTACAACCGCGCGGCGCGTCTGGTCGAAGCGATGGAGGCAGCCGGACTGGTCTCGGCGATGGGCATCAACGGGCAGCGCGAGGTGATCGCGCCGGTGCCACAGGACTGACCGAAATCTCACCGGTGCGGAACCCGCTGATGCGGGGCCCCATACGGACGCGGTACCACGCACGGATGCGGAATCTCCCACGGATGCGGCATCCCCTGTAGGAGCGCGCCCCGCGCGCGAAAAGCCTACAGCGCGATGAAGCCATGCCTCCGCCTCACCGCCCTGTAGGCCTTTCGCGCGCAGGGCGCGCTCCTACCGAAGGAAAAAAGAACGGGCCATCGGCCCGTTCTTTCTGGCTTATTCTTTTGTCAGAAGCTTCAGCGGCACCGCGATCGACTTATCGACCGTCTGCTTGTCGATCAGCTTCTTCGCCGTTTCGACGCCGAGCTTGCCGATCTCTTCCGGCTGCTGCGCGACCGTAGCGGCCATGCTGCCGTTCTGCACGGCGGTCTTGCCGTCCGGCGTGCCGTCGAAGCCGACGACCAGCACCTTCTTGTTCTTGCCGGCCAGCGCCTGCACCGCACCGAGGGCCATTTCGTCGTTCTGGGCGAAGATCGCCTGGACGTCGCTGTTGCCCTGCAGGAGGTTCTCGCTGACCGAGAGGCCCTGCGCACGATCGAAGTTGGCCGGCTGCTGCGCCACGACCTTCATGCCCGTGGTGGCGATCTCGTCGTCGAAGCCCTTGCCGCGCTCACGCGCGGCCGAGGTACCGGCCACGCCCTGCAGCTCGATGATGTTGCCCTTGCCGCCAAGCGCCTTGGTCAGGTAATCGGCCGCCATCTTGCCGCCGGCGATGTTGTCGGACGCGATGTGCGACGCGACTTCGGCGCCGTCGACGCCACGGTCCAGCGTGATCACCGGAATGTTCGCGCGCTGGGCGGACTGCACGGCACCGGCCAGAGCCGAGGAATCGGTCGGGTTGAGCAGGATGACCGAAACGCGCTTCTGGATCAGGTCTTCCACCGACGAGATCTGGCGGGCCGGATCGTCCTGCGCGTCGACGACGACCAACTGCACGCCGGCGTCCTTGGCGGCCTTTTCGGCACCGTCCTTGAGTTCGACGAAGAACGGATTGTTCTGCGTCGACAGCGCGAGACCGACCACCGGGGTGCCGGAGGCCGCGGCGCCGCCGGCCGTGGAAGCCGCCGCCGGAGCGGATTCGCCCGGACCCTGCTGGGAGCAGGCCGCGAGCAGCGTGGCCGCTGCCGCGGCGAAGAATGTGAGCTTACGCATGGTGTGTTCCCTCGTTGATATTACTGCCGCCTGTCGAGCAGGACGGCGATCAGGATGACGATGCCCTTCACCACCTGCTGGTAGAAAGAGCTTACGCCGAGCAGATTGAGACCGTTGTTCAGGAAGCCGATCAGCAGCGCGCCGACCAGCGTCCCGAACAACCAGCCGCGGCCGCCGGCCAGGCTGGTACCACCGAGAACCACGGCGGCAATGGCGTCCAGTTCATAACCCGCACCGGCCGTGGCCTGCGCGGAATACAGGCGCGAGGTAAGCACCACGCCCGCGAACGCGGAGAGAAGACCGGA
This sequence comes from Dyella sp. 333MFSha, assembly GCF_900102405.1. Taxonomy (NCBI): domain Bacteria; kingdom Pseudomonadati; phylum Pseudomonadota; class Gammaproteobacteria; order Lysobacterales; family Rhodanobacteraceae; genus Dyella; species Dyella sp. 333MFSha. Next base: position 1,110,271 of record NZ_FNBR01000002.1, read on the forward strand.
CAGGCCGTAGATCGCCAGCTTCATCGGCGAGATGCGCACACCCGACAGGCGCGCCGCTTCTTCGTTACCGCCGATGGCCACGACGTGACGACCGAACACCGTGCCGCGCAACAGGAACGCGCATACCACGAAAGCGACGAACATCCAGATCACCGGCAGCGGGATCAGGTTGGCGACGTAACCGCCGCCGAGCAGTGCGAAGCTCTGGTTGGTGACGGGGATCGGACTGCCCTGCGTATACGAGAGCGTAAGGCCGCGCAGAAGGGTCATCGTGCCGAGCGTGGCGATGAAGGGCGCGACCTTGCCCCAGGACACCAGCACACCGTTGATGATGCCCAGCACCAGGCCAAGACCGAGACCCGCGCCGACCGCCAGCACCATGCCGTGCCCCGAGGCCATCAGGCCCGCGGTGACGGCGCCGGTAAGCGCGAGGATGGCACCCACCGACAGATCGATGCCACCGGCGAGGATCACGAAGGTCATGCCGAAGGCGATCAACGCGTTGATCGAGACCTGACGCAGTACCGTGAGCAGATTGCCGGTGGAAAGGAAATCGGGACTCATGATCGAGAGCACGACGAAGAGCAGGAGCAAGCCGATCACCGAGCCCAGACGCTGCATCAGCGTCATCGCACGGCTCCAGTTGAGTTGAAGCGTCATTTCACTTGCCTCCGGTCGCGGCGGTCATTACGGCTTCCTGAGTGGCGCCGTGGGCTTCGAGCAAGGCGGTCGCCTTTCCTTCGTGCATGACGAGGATGCGATCGCTCATGGCGAGCACCTCCGGCAGTTCCGACGAGATCATGAGGATGGCTACGCCCTGTTCCGCGAGTTGATTGATGATGTGATAGATCTCGGCCTTGCCGCCGACGTCGACGCCGCGCGTGGGTTCATCGAGGATGAGCACACGCGGTTTCAACGCCAGCCACTTGGCCAGCACGACCTTCTGCTGGTTGCCGCCGGAGAGCGCACGGACATCCAGCTCCATGTCGCGCGTACGGATCTTCAGCGCGTCGATCAGACCGCGCGTCTGTTTTTTCTCACCCGGGCGATCGACCAGTCCCGCGTGCGCGGGAACGCGCGGCAGGCTGACGTTTTCGCGCAGGCTCATGTCGAGGACGAGGCCCTGGGCCTTGCGGTCTTCGGTGACGAAACCGAGGCCGGCCTGGATCGCCTCGGTCGGCGTCTTCGGGGTCACCGTGACGCCGTCGAGCGACACCTGGCCCGACCCGGCCTTGTCCAGACCGAACAGCAGGCGCGCAAGCTCGGTGCGTCCCGCACCGAGCAGGCCGGCGACGCCGAGCACTTCGCCCGCGTGCAGGTCGAAGCTCACGTCCTTCACCATACCGCCCGAGAGGTGCTCGACCTTCAGACGTACCTCGCCGATCTTCGGCGTGCGCGCCGGGAAGCGTGCGTCGAGCGTACGCCCGACCATCATCTTCACGACCTCGTCGAAGGCCAGGCCCGGCACGTCGCGCGTGCCGACGAACTGCCCGTCACGCAGGATCGAGATGCGATCGCACAGCGCGAAGATCTCTTCCATGCGATGGGAAACGTACACGATGCCGGTGCCCTGTTCGCGCAGTTCACGGATCAGCTTGAACAGCGTATTGGTCTCGCTTTCGGTAAGCGCGGCCGTCGGCTCGTCCATGATCAGCACGCGTGCGTTCTGGCCCAGCGCGCGGGCGATCTCGACCATCTGCTGCTGGCCGACCGACAGTCGCTCGATGCGCGTGTCCGGATCCAGTCGGGTCATGCCGACGCGCGCCAGCCATTCCATCGCGCGCTTCGTCATCGCCTTGCGATCGAGCAGGCCGAAACGCGAAAGCTCGCGTCCGAGGAAAAGATTGTCCGCGATGCTGAGCGCGGGAATCAGGTTCAGTTCCTGGTGGATGATCGCGATGCCGTACTTCTCGGCCTCGGCGGGCGAGGTGATCGACACCGCCTGCCCGTCCACGTCGATGCCGCCCTGGTCGGGCGCGTAGATCCCCGTGAGGATCTTCATCAGCGTGGACTTGCCGGCGCCGTTCTCGCCCATCAGCGCATGGACTTCGCCGCGGACGAGTTCGAAGTCGACGCCTTCGAGCACCTTGACCGGACCGAAGGCCTTGTGGATGTCGTGCATCCTGACCAGTGGCGGGGATGCACTCATCAGAAGGTCACGCCCGCATGCAGGATCACGTTGGCGTACGGCGCCGTTTCCCCCGTGCGCACGACGGCGACCGCGCGCGCGGTCAGGCGCTTGAAGTCCTCGTGGCTCACTTCCGAGCGCGTCACGCCCTGATTCGCCAGGCGCCCGACCAGCGCGACGAGCGCGGGATTCTTCTCGTGGATCTCGCTGGCGACCGTCACGGCCTCCACCGCCAGCTCCGCATAGATCGCATCGAAGACCTGCGCGAACGACGGCGTACCCGGCAGCACGGCCAGGTCGATGCACGGCACGCCGTGCGGCACCGGCAGGCCGACATCACCGATCACCAGCGTGTCGGTATGGCCCATCGCGGCGATGATGCGGTTGAGTTCGGCATGGAGCAGCCCGCTGCGTCTCATCAGTGTGTCTCCAGGAATGCCGTGACCTCGTCGAGGCGCGGCATGCCGCCCTGGGCGCCCAGGCGCGAGACGGCGATCGCGGCGGTGGCGCAGGCTTTGCGCACGGCCACGTCGAGACCCTCGGCGAGGAACACCGCGAGCGCGGCATTGAAGGTGTCACCGGCGCCGGTGCTGTCCACCGCGTCGACCCTGAAACCGCCCTGATGGCGCGGCTCGTCGTCCTTGTCACGGAACCACGCGCCGTCTTCGCCACGGGTCAGCACGACCGGGCAGGGAGCGAGACGCATCAGTTCACGGAAATCGGTATCGCCCGGCTGGCCGAGCACCATCGCGAGTTCGTGCTGGTTCGGCGTAAGAAAGCGCACGCGCGACAGCCACTCGACCGGCAGCTTCTGCGCCGGAGCGGGGTTGAGAATGATCGCAACGCCTTCCTCGTGCGCGATGCGCAGCGTGGCTTCGACGGCGTCCAGCGGAATCTCCAGCTGTACCAGAACGGCGTCGGCGCCGCGGATGAGCTCGCGGGCGGCTTCGACGTGCGCAGGGGTGACGCGGCCATTGGCGGCGGGCACGACGACGATCTGGTTCTCGCCACCGGCGACCGTGATCGACGCGGTACCGCTGCCGATACCGTCGATGCGAGTCACGTGGCTGACGTCGATGCCCTCGGCGACGAGACCGTCGTAGAGCTGCTCACCGAACGCGTCGTCGCCCACGCAGCCGACCATGCTTACCGATGCACCGAGGCGCGCGGCGGCCACCGCCTGATTGGCGCCTTTGCCACCGGGGATGGTGAGGAAGCGTTCGCCGGTCAGCGTTTCGCCCGGCGCGGGGAAGCGCGGCGCAAGCGTGACCAGATCCATGTTGATGCTGCCGACGACAACGATTCGCGTCATGCCTCAAGTGCTCCGGATGGTGACTGCGGAACGTCCGTTGTTTCGCCAGGGGATGGGATGGCGCGCAAATATACGCCTTTACGCGCGTGTGTGGCTTTCACGCGCGTGCTTTCCATCCTCCGCTACCGGGAGAGGCCTCTGGAGTCGAGTTCGGCGAGGTATGCAGGCCACGAGGTGTCGTAGGCACGGCCAAGGTCGTACAGCGTATCCCAGCCGAAAATACCGCTGGCATGGCCGTCGTCGAAGCGAATCAAGACGCCATAGTGACCAGTGGGCTCAAGGGCGCTGATGCCGACGTGACGCTTGCCGTGCACGAGCACTTTCTGTCCGGGACCGTGGCCCTGGACTTCGGCGCTGGGGGAATTGACGCGAAGGTACTCGCAGGGAAGTTCGAACCGCTCGCCGTTGTCGAAGGTGACTTCGAGAAAGCGCGAGGCGGCGTGGAGAACGATATCGACGGGTCGCGGGCGTTGCATGGGCTGGTCGCTAGTGAGCGCGACCAAACCCATCGCCCGTACCCTGCTCCAGCGGTGGCGGATCGCCCGCCACAGCCAGCAGGGACGTCGCGTAAGCGTCTTCCATGCTCACGGTCGACACTTCATCCCACGAGAAGAACGACGGCTCACGCAGCCATTCCGCGTCGGGAGTGATCTCCTGCATGTTGAAGCCTTCGTCGTCGGCGCTGACCAGCCGGCCGATGTAGCAGACCTCGGACTCGTCTTCGCTGTCGACGTGCACGCCGATCACCGGCGCGTGCGCCGAAGCGGCCTTGACCACCTGCGCGATGTCGTCGAGCGGGAAATCCGCCGGTGGCGTGGGCTTGATGCCCTTCAGCGCGAGCGCCTTTTCGAGGAAGCCCGCGTGTTTATCCGGCGCCTCGAATTCGGAGATGTCGCGGTGCCGCATGATGTACATGCCGTCGTAGCTGACACCATCGCCGATGACCCACAACAGGAAGAACTCGCGGCCGACTCCGCCGACATAGCCGCAGAAGCTGCCGTGCTCGAGTTCGCCGCGCCACAGACGGATCAGCTGCTGCGAGTCCTGCGCTTCACGCAGGCTCGCACGCTGACCGTTGGTTTTGAGTTGAATAACCTTGCCCATATCGGTCAATAGTTTACCAGAGGGGGCGCCCTCGATGTTTAGAGGATGTAACGGCTCAGATCCTCGTCCTTGACCAGCGACGAGAGATTTTTATCGACATATTCGGCGTCAATCAGATATTTTTCGCCGGACTTGTCGGCCGCTTCGAAAGAAATTCTCTCGAGCAGGCGCTCCATCACCGTATGCAGGCGGCGGGCGCCGATGTTCTCCGTGCGCTCATTGACCTGAAACGCCACGTCGGCGAGGCGATCGACACCGGTCTCGGTGAACTCCAGCGTGACCCCTTCGGTTTGCAGCAGCGCAACATACTGCTTGGTCAGCGCGTTGTTCGGCTCGCGCAGGATCCGCTTGAAATCCTCCACCGACAGGGCGCTCAACTCGACGCGGATCGGCAGGCGACCCTGCAGTTCAGGGATGAGATCCGACGGCTTGGCCAGCGAGAACGCGCCCGAGGCGATGAACAGGATGTGATCGGTCTTGATCGCGCCGTACTTGGTCGAGACGGTCGAGCCTTCCACCAGCGGGAGCAGGTCGCGCTGTACGCCTTCGCGGCTCACGCCCGCGCCGCCCCACTCGGAGCGCTGGGCCACCTTGTCGATCTCGTCGATGAAGACAATACCGTTCTGCTCGGCGATGTCCACGGCGCGGCTGCGCAGTTCTTCGTCGTTGAGCAGCTTGCCGGCTTCTTCCTCGACCAGCAGCGGACGAGCGGCACGGATGGTGAGCTTGCGCTTCTGCGACTTGGCGCCGCCCAGGTTCTGGAACATCTTGCCGAGCTGCTGGCTCATCTCTTCCATCCCCGGCGGGGTCATGATCTCGACGCCGACGTTCATGGCGAAATCCAGTTCGATCTCGCGGTCGTCCAGCGCGCCTTCGCGCAGCTGCTTGCGCAGCTTCTGCCGGGTGTCGCTGTCGATGGCCGTCACGTTGGAGCCGGTGTCGTCCCAGCCGGAGGCCGCCTGTCGGCGCGGCAGCAGCGCGTCGAGCAGACGATCCTCCGCGGCGTCCTCGGCCTGGCTGCGCACACGGCTCTTCGCCTGGTCGCGCACCAGCTTGTACGAGACATCGGCCAGATCGCGGATGATCGACTCCACGTCCTTACCGACGTAGCCCACTTCGGTGAATTTGGTCGCTTCGACCTTCACGAATGGCGCATTGGCCAGCGTGGCCAGGCGACGGGCGATTTCGGTCTTGCCCACGCCGGTTGGGCCGATCATCAGGATGTTCTTCGGGGTCACCTCTTCGCGCATGCCCGGTTCCAGCTGCATGCGGCGCCAGCGGTTGCGCAGGGCGATGGCGACGGCGCGCTTGGCGTCGTTCTGGCCGATGATGAACCGGTCCAGCTCGTTGACGATCTCGCGGGGAGTGAGTTCGGACATGGGCTCAGAGCTCTTCGATCGATGTGTTGTGGTTCGTATAAATGCAGATATCGCCAGCGATCTTGAGCGCTTTTTCGACGATCGTGCGTGCATCCAGCTCGGTGTTTTCCATCAGGGCCAGCGCGGCGGACTGCGCATAAGGGCCACCGGAGCCGATGGCGATCAGGCCATGCTCGGGCTCGAGGACGTCGCCGTTGCCGGAGATCAGCAGCGACGCGTCCTTGTCGGCCACGGCCAGCATGGCTTCGAGCCGGCCGAGGCGACGGTCGGTGCGCCATTCCTTGGCCATCTCGACGGCGGAGCGGGTAAGATTGCCGCCGTGCTTGACCAGCTTCTCCTCGAACAGCTCGAACAGGGTGAAGGCGTCAGCCGTGGCGCCGGCGAACCCGGCCAGGACGTCGCCCTTGCCGAGGCGGCGCACCTTGCGGGCGTTGGCCTTCATCACGGTGTTGCCGAGGGTGACCTGTCCGTCACTGCCGATGACGACCTTGCCGTCGCGGCGGACGCAGACGATGGTCGTGGCGTGCATCGGTTCCATAGTGCGTTCCTTGGGGGAGTCGGCAAGAGGTGGGGCCGCAGGGGGCCCGACCCAAGGCGTGAAGAGCTCGCGCGCATGGCGCGCTCCTACCCTTTGCGTTTCGCCCGTGGATGCGCCGCGTCGTAGACCCTGGCCAGATGCTGGAAATCGAGGTGGGTATAGATCTGTGTGGTGGCGATGTCCGCATGGCCGAGCAGCTCCTGCACCGAGCGCAGGTCGCCGGAGGACTCGAGCATGTGGCTGGCGAAGCTGTGCCGGAGCATGTGCGGGTGCACCCGTTTGGCCTGCCCGCTGGAGAGCCTGGCCAGGCGAAGCTGGACCGCCCTCGCCCCGATCGGGGCACCGCCCCGGCCCTTGAAGACGGGATGCTCCGGGCCCGCCTCACCCAGCGCGGCGAGCGCCTTCAGCGCGGCGACGGCAAAGCGGCCCACCGGCAGGATGCGCGTCTTGTTGCCCTTGCCGAGCACGCGCACCTGTCCGTCTTCCAGGTCCAGGTCGCCCCAGCGCAGGCCGCAGAGTTCCGACAGGCGCAGGCCGCTCGAATAGAACAGCTCCATCATCGCGGTGTCGCGCGGGGCCAGCGAGCCGCCGAGATTGGTTTCGACCAGCTCCTTGGCCTCGTCGGCGTCCAGCACGACGGGAAGCTTGCGCCTGACCTTCGGCCCGCGGACGCCCAGCGCCGGGTCGTGGGCCAGCTGCCCTTCGCGGGTGAGGTAACGAAACAGCGTGCGGAACGCGGAAAGAAGCCGCTGCAGGCTGTTGGGCTCCAGGCCCTTGGCCTGCTTGTTACCTTTCTCGGGCAAGGGCCGGTGCAGCCGTGCGATCAGTGTGCGCAGCCGGTCGGGCGTGAGGGCGTCGAACGACGACAGCCCCTCGGCATCCATATAAGCGATCAGCTTGTCGAGGTCGCGCCGGTACGCGGCAAGCGTATGCGCCGATGGCACACGCTCGGCTTCGAAATGCCGAAGGAAGGCTTCGACGGCCTCGCGCGGGGTCACGCCGCCTTCCGGGCCCGTTCGATGGCCGAGCCGACCGTGGTCGAAATCATGTTGAGGAACAAGGTGCCCATGCCCGGATGAAAGCGGTCCGCGTCGGCGCTGCCGATGGCCAGGAGCGCGTCCGGGCCCACGCGCATCAACGCGGCGGAGCGCACGTCGGGTGCCGCGTCGCCGAACAGGCGGTGCAGCTTGTCCGGCGCAAGGCGGCCCGCCACCGGGTCGCCATGTTCCAGAAACGAAGCGAATTCCGGCAGGCCCGCCGTACCGCGCGGTTCGCGCAGCAGCCACGGCTCGTCCGGCAGGCCCGCAAGGTCGCCGAAGAAGACGAGGCGAATGCGTTCCGACTGGAAGTCCTCGGTCAACCGGCTGACCACGTTGCGTACGGTTTCCTCGACGTCGCGTGAGCTGAGCAGTGCCAGCATCAGGCCGTGCACGCGACGCATCAGCGCCTCGTTGTCACCGGCGATACCGGTGAGGTCCTTGAGGCGGCGCTCCAGTTCGGCGTTCTTCTCGCGCAGGCCGCGCAGCTGGCGTACGGCCAGCGAGGTGGCCGGCCCGTTGCTGCTCGGCAGCGTCAGCGCGTCGGCGAGATCGGGGTAGTCGGCGAGGAAGTCCGGATGCCGCCGCAGGTAGGACGCGACGGTGGCTGGTTTGATGTCGCCGTCGATCGCGGAGTCGGTCATGGGTACTTCCTCGGTTGTGCTGGGTAGAGCATCGCGCGCGGGGCGCGCTCCTGCGGGTGCCGGTCGCAGTGTGCCGCTTTAGCGGGCTGGCGTCACACTTCGCCTTCAAAGACAAAGGCGGCGGGGCCGGTCATCCAGAGTGTATGGCCGGGGCCCTGCCACTCGATGGTCAGGGAGCCGCCGGGCAGGTCGATGCCGACGACGGTGCCGGTGAGGCCCAGCGCGTGGGCCACCGCGGCGGCCGCGCAGGCACCCGTGCCACAGGCCTGCGTCCAGCCGCTGCCCCGTTCATGCACGCGCAGGCGGATGCGGTCGGGCCCGAGGCGCTGAGCGAAGCCGACGTTGGCACCCTGGGGGAACACCGGATGGGCGGTGAGCAAGGGCCCCAGGCGATCGACGCGCGGATCCGAGACATCGTCGACGAAGACCACCGCATGCGGGTTGCCCATGGAAACCGCGCCGAAGCTGACGTCTTCTCCATCAAGCTCGACGGTGTAGGTCGCATGGGCGGGGCGGTCGAGCGGGATCGACGACGGCACGAAGTCAGGCTCACCCATGTCCACCACGACGCGACCTTCCTCCAGCACACGGACGGTGACCGGGCCGGAGGGGCTCTCCAGTCGGACGTCGGTGTCGCGCCCGATCACACCATCGCGGAACAGCCAGGCGGCCACACAACGGACACCGTTACCGCACTGCCCCGAAGGCGTGCCGTCGGCGTTCCAGATGCCGTAGTAGAAAGCGCAGGACGGATCGCGCGGCGGCTCGATGCTGATCAGCTGATCGAAGCCGATGCCGGTGTGGCGATCGGCCAGCGCGGCGATACGCGCCGCATTCGGCACGCGGCCGGCGTCTTCACGCCAGTCGACGATCACGAAATCGTTGCCGATCCCATGCATCTTGGTGAAGCGCGACGTCATGGCGACTTACTGGTGAATGACCGAGTTGAACGGTGACGACGTCGTCGAGATCGAAGCCGGCGACTCGGCCGTCGTGGTGGCGTGCGCGGGCTGCACGCCGGCCTGCGGCTTGGCCGTGCCGGCTGGGGCGGGCGGCGGCGGAAAATACAGATTGCCCTTCTGGCCGCAACCGGACAGGCCGGCGACGGAGGCAGCGACGAGGGCAAGCGGGAGGATAAGTCGGCGCATGGGCGATTCCCCGAAAACGGCGGCCAGTATAGCCCCGGCTCCGGTCAAAGCGCCTTTTCGAAGCGAAGCGCGTCCGCGCCATCGGCGTAATACGCCGCGTACTCGCCGATCCGCTGGTAACCGAGACGCTCGTAGAGGCGGATGGCGACCGCGTTGTCCTTGCGGACTTCGAGGCGCAGTGCCCGGCAACCACGCGACCGTGCCGCATCCTCGCAGGTCTCGACCAGCGCGGAACCCACACCCTTGCCCTGTGCCTGGGGCGTGGTCGCCAGCGAATAGAGGCGGGCGATAGTGGTGGCCTTGCGGAAGAACACCACGGCGGTACCGAGGAACCGGCGATGGTTGGCGCTGGCGACGAGCACCAGGGCGGTTTCGGAATCCAGGTGTTTGCGGTACTGGGCGCGACTCAGACGATCCTGCGCGAAACTCGATTCTTCGAGCGCGACCAGATCGTCGAGATCGCTGACTTCGGCGCGTCGAACGCGCACCGCGGCGGTAACCGGGGGTGGACGCATGCGCTTGGGGACTCCGGCGCTGGAAGGAGGGGGAAACGGCAAGCGCGGCACTGTAGACCTCGGGGTCCGGCGGATCAATGACTTTTTCATGAATTCGTTCAAGAGAACGTCGGCGGATGCCTTGTGCGTCGCGACATCGCGGCACACACTGCGGCACCGACGAAGCGAACGACTCCCGGTGGGGTCGGTACGAGGCATTCGTCGTCTGTCGAGGTCTCATGAGCCGGCTCGTCATCGTCGTGGAGAAAGCCTCGGACTGGGGCTCGTATTACCCGTCCGCGAATGTCGTCAGTGCTATGGACTATCTGCGCGAGCCGGTCGGCGGCGACGACGAACGTACCCACGTCATCAACCTCTGTCGCAGCTACAAGTACCTGGGCACGGGCTATTACGTGTCGCTGCTGGCCGAAGCGCGCGGTCACAAGGTCATTCCCTCCGTGCGCACGGTGAACGATCTTCGCCGTCGTTCGCTGTATGGCCTGGACATCGACGATCTCAACCAGAAGCTGTCCAACTTCCTGCCTGCCGGTGGCCGTGACACGACCGACTTCGGAGTGCTCGTCTATTTCGGCGAGACGGCCTATCCGGATCTGCAGGATCTTGCGAGGCAGCTGTTCGAGATGTTCCCCTGCCCGCTGATGCGCATCGAATTCGAGCGCGAGCGGGTGTGGCAGGTATCGGCGATCAAGCCGGTCGGCCTGCACACGCTGGACGATGCGCAGGAAGACGCTTTCGCGCAGGCGCTGGACAAGTTCTCGAAGAAACTCTGGCGCAAGCCGCGTGCGCGTCGTCGTTTCCGCTACGACATCGCGATGCTGGTCGATCCGAACGAAACGATGCCGCCGTCGAACAAGAAGGCGCTGAAGCACTTCATCGAAGCGGGTAAACACCTCGGGATCGAGGTGGACCCGATCGGCAAGAACGATTACCAGCGTCTGGCCGAATACGACGGCCTTTTCATTCGTGAAACCACGGCGAGCGACAACCATACCTATCGTTTCGCGCATCGTGCGGAGAAGGAAGGCATGGTGGTGATGGACGATCCGACGTCGATCCTGCGCTGCACGAACAAGATCTTCCTCAACGACCTCATGGTGGCGCGCAAGCTGGCGACGCCGGCGACCGAGATCATCTACCGCGACGATGCCAGGCGTCTGCACGAGCTACCCGATCGCCTCGGCCTGCCGATCGTGCTGAAGATTCCCGATGGGTCGTTTTCGCGTGGTGTCGTCAAGGTCGAGACACGCGAGGCCCTGGAAAAAGCCGCCGGCGAACTGTTCTCGCACAGTGCGCTGCTGATCGCGCAGGAATACCTGTACACCGAGTACGACTGGCGTATCGGCGTACTCAACCACGAGCCGCTTTATGCGTGCCAGTACTACATGTCGCGCGGCCACTGGCAGATCTACAACCACGGCGCCAAGGGCACGGCCAAGTCGGGCGGGTTTCGGACCGTGCCCGTGCGTGACGCGCCCCCGGAAGTGGTGAAGCTGGCGCTCAAGGCGACGCAGACCATTGGCGACGGTCTCTACGGGGTCGACCTGAAGCAGGTCGGCGACAAGCCGGTGGTGATCGAGGTCAACGACAACCCGTCGATCGATGCGGGTGTCGAGGATGCCTACCTGGGCGAGGACCTGTACCTGCGGATCATGCAGGAGTTCCTGCGCCGGCTGGAGCTGAAGCGGCTGGGCATCCCGACCTGAGGCGGATCACCGCCGAAACAGGGCCACCAGCAGCGACACCGGCAACCCCGGCTTCATCGCCACCAGCACGCTGGCCGGCGCCAGCAGCAACCAGAACACCGGCGTCCAGCCCAGTGTCTCGCTATGCCCCGACAACGGGGTGACCAGCAGCACCAGGGTGCCAAGGGCCAGCCAGACCATGGCGATCAGTGCACGGATACGGCGGGGCGAGAGCGTGTCGTTCATGGCGGCATTCCGGAAGACGAGGTGTCGAGGTGGAGGCTAGGCGCCCCGCGTCTCAAAATCCGCGACCCGTTGACCCGCCGTTGATGCCGACCGGCGGAAGCTAGCCCCATGAAACGAATCCCGATGACGTTACTCGTGGTGGCCGGCATGGCGACTGCCTCCTGCGCGGCCGACGCGCCCCTCAAGGCCGTCGATCACGTCGACCTGCCCCGTTACATGGGCACCTGGTACGTCATCGGCAACATTCCCAACTTCGCCGAGCGCGGCAAGGTCGCCACCGCCGACGAGTACCGGCTGAAGCCGGACGGGACCATCGAGAACCTCTACCACTACCGGAAGGGCTTCGATAAGCCCGAGAAGATCTGGCACGGCAAGGCATGGCTGCCCGATCCGAAGGACACCGCCCGCTGGAAGGTCCAGCTGCTCTGGCCGTTCCGCTCCGACTACACGATCCTGGCCCTCGACCCCGATTACCGGGTGACCATGGTCGGCCTGCCTTCGCGGAAGCTGCTGTGGATCATGTCGAAGGACCGGACCCTGGACGACGCGTCGTATCAGCGTCTGCTCGAGCAAGCGCGGGCGCAGGGTTTCCCGGTGGAGCAGATGCGTAAGGTTCCGCAACGTCCCGAAGACGCGGGCAAGCCCGGATTCCAGTAGCCGTTGCTAGAATCCGCGCACGGATCGTGAGTCCGGATCGAGAGCCAGGAGCCTCCATGAGCGCTGAAGCGCACCGTTACGCCGTCTTCGGTCACCCGATCGCGCATTCGCTGTCCCCGCAGATCCATGCCGCCTTCGCCGGGCAGATGGGCATCCGGCTGAGCTACGAGGCTATCGATGCCGCGCCCGCCGAATTCGAAGAAGCCGTCCGCCGGTTCTTCGCCGAGGGTGGCCTGGGCGCCAACGTGACGCTTCCCCACAAGGAAGCCGCTTTCGCGCTGGCCACCGAGCGCACCGACGCCGCCGCCCGCGCGGGTGCGGTCAACACCCTCACCGCGCTGGTCGGCGGCAAGATTCAGGCACACAACACCGACGGCAGCGGATTCGTCCGCGACGTCACCGAGCGCCACTCGCTCGATCTGCGCGGCCATGACGCCCTGCTACTGGGTGCCGGCGGCGCGGCCAAAGCCGTGGCCTGGGCCCTGATGGACGCCGGCGCGCAGACGCTGACCATCGTCAACCGCACGCCCGAGCGCGCCGACGCTATCGCCGACGCCATCGGCGAACCTGCCCGCTGCCATACGCGCTACTGGGACGGCCTCGACGGCGAGTGCTTCGATCTGGTCGTCAACGCGACCTCCATCGGCGTCACCGGTGGCACCTTCGACCTGCCGATGTCGATCCTGCAGGACCACAGCACCTGCTATGACCTGTGCTACGGCGCCGCCGCGGCGAGCTTCAAGGGCTGGGCGACGGCCGCCGGCGCGCGCTACTTCCGTGATGGTCTGGGCATGCTGATCGAGCAGGCCGCCGACGCGTTCGAGCGTTGGCATGGCCAGCGGCCGGATACGGATCCGGTGTATCAGCTCCTTCGCCAGCGGTTCTGATCGTGGTGATGGCCTGCCGCACCGGCTGCGGGGCCTGCTGCATCGCTCCGTCCATCAGCTCACCCATCCCCGGCATGCCGAACGGCAAGCCGGCGGGGGTGCGCTGTATCCAGCTGACCGATGACAATCGCTGTGCGATCTTTGGAAAACCGGAGCGTCCGAAGGTGTGCGGCGGGCTTCGACCCGATCCCAGCATGTGCGGCCCCGACAGGAATTACGCCGTCGCATGGCTCGACAGGCTGGAACAAGCGACGAGCCCATGATCACGCCTGGTGTCGGCCCGCTCAGCTTGAGATGAGGTCTTGCTACAAACGTCAGGGCGCGTCCGCAGTCTTCACTCGAGCCCAGGCAAGCCGTGCGAACGGATGTTTTCAGCGAACCAGTTGGCGAATCCCCAGCGCGACGATGACCGATCCACAGATCCGGTCGATCCACGCCTTGCCGCGACGGTAGCGGGCGGCCACGCTCGGGGTGGCGAACACCACTGCGACGAAGCCGTACCAGAGCGAGGCGACCACCGCGACAGTGGCGATCATGCCGATGAAAGTCGGCAACGACACATGCTTCGGTGCCGCCGATGCGAACACGGCCGCATAGAACGCCATCGATTTCGGATTCGCGATATTGGTCGCGAAGCCGGCGCGGAAGGATTGCAGACAGCTGCTCTTCTCCTGCTGCATGACCGCGGTGCCCGCACTGCCCGCCTTCACCAGCAGGCGTCCACCGAACCAGATGAGGTAAGCGGCGCCCGTCACCTTCACCGCCAGGGCGATCCACGGGAAGGTGGCGAACACGATGCCGATGCCGAGAATCGCGCAGCTGGCCCAGAACAGGTTGACCACCACCACGCCGCCGACCATGGCCAGTGCCTCGCGATGACTGGTGGAGGCCGCCTTGTGCGCCACTGCGACGAAGTTCGGTCCCGGGATGACCACGCCCACCGCGTAGACGGAGAAGACAGTGGCGATGGCGGCCCAGTCGATCATGGGGCAGGAACTCCGCGCTGGGGAAGGCGATACCAGAAGGTAGCGACTTCCGGCCTCCATGTCATCGCCCCGGATGGATGGCACCTTGAAAGGGCACGGACGGCTAAACGTCCGCGCGAAGATCGAAAGATCCTGCGTCGGTCGACACGGTCACATATTCGTCGACCGTCAACCAGCCGTCATCTGCGAGTAAACGACGTTACATGCGCAGCCATGAGTCTCATCGGTTCATTCCTCCAGGGACCCCACCCGATGACGTTCGCACGTGCTTCGCTTCGTCGTACCGCACTTGCCACAGCGCTTGCACTTTCGCTGCACGCCGGCTTCGTCCACGCTTCCGATGACGACAAGGGCAGCCCCGCCGCCGACACGTCGGCAGCCACGAACAAGGATCCCAAGCAGCTCGAAGCCGTCTCGGTCATCGCACCGGGCGAAACGCGGCAGGTTCAGAGCATCGGCATCGACGAGATCGTGCGTCAGCAGACGCCGGGCACCAGCGCGTTGAAAGCACTGGATAAACTGCCGGGCGTGCAGTTCCAGTCCGCCGATCCCTGGGGCGCCTACGAGTGGTCCACGCAGATCACGCTGCACGGCTTCGATCAGTCGCGCCTGGGCTTCACCCTCGACGACATTCCGCTGGGCACCATGGGTTATGGCGTGACCGACGGCCTGCAGGTCACCCGCGCGATCACCTCGGAGAACCTGGCGACGGTGGAACTGGCGCAGGGTGCAGGTGCGCTGGGCACCGCCTCCAACACCAACCTCGGTGGCACCGTGCAGTTCTATTCGGCCGACCCGGATATGAAGCCGGGCGTGCGCTTCAATCAGGTCATGGGTTCCGACTCCACCAGGCGCACCTTCGTGCGTGCGGACAGCGGTGACTACCACGGCTTCTCGATGTACGTATCGTTCGATCACGCCGATACCGACAAATGGAAGGGCTATGGCGACCAGAAGTCGAACCAGGCCAATCTCAAGGCGTTGTACCAGTGGGGTGACGGCAACCGCGTGAGCCTGTTCGTCGACAGCAGCAAACGTAAGGAATACGACTACATGGATCTGTCCCTGACCAGCCAGAAGGCGCTGGGCTGGAACTGGGACTATCTGCAGCCGGACTGGAACACGGCGGTCGGTATCGCCAATGCGCTGAACGGCAACGGCGCGTATCCCGCCTCGCTCAATGTGCTGCCGGCCGACTACGACAAGGGCGACGCCACGTATTACGCCGGTGGCGGTATCCGTCGTGACACCCTCGCCGGGCTGTCCGGTTCATTCAACCTGGGCGGCGGCGTCACACTCGATACGACGGGTTACTATCACGCCGATCGCGGCGAAGGTCAGTGGGCCACGCCGTATCAGGCGTCCTCACCCACCGTGCCCATCTCGATGCGCACCACCGACTACGGCCTCGATCGCTACGGCCTGACCTCGGCTCTGAAGTTTTCGCTGGGCAACAACGACATCGAAGTCGGCGTGTGGGGTGAAAACGCCAACACCAATCAGGAACGCAACTTCTTCACACTCAGCGGCCAGTACACCTCGCTGTACACCGTGTACAACGACCAGTCGCCGTTCCTGCGCGCGTTCCTGCAGCATTACGAGACCAGGACCCGCATGGGTTATGCGGAGGACACGATCCATCTTCTCGACGACGCCCTGACGATCAACGTCGGTGCGAAGTCGCTGCGCGTGACCACCGATGCCACCTCGCTCGTGCCGACCACCGCGTTCGCGCAAGGGCAGATGAAGGCGAGCAAGGGCTTCCTGCCGCAGGCTGGTGTCGACTACAAGCTCGACGCCAATCAGGACATCTATGGTTCGTACGCGAAGAACATCGCCGCGTTCGGCATCACGCCCTTCAGCACGTCGCAGGCGTCGTTCGATGCGGCGAAGAGCCAGCTGAAGCCGGAAGAGTCGCAGACCTGGCAGGTCGGTTACCGCGCACACGGCGAAACTTTCGAGGCATCGCTTGGCCTTTTCTATACGCGTTTCGAAAACCGACTGCTCGTCACCACGCCGTGCCCGGCCGTGGTCACCTGCGCCTCCTCGCTCAACAACGTCGGTGACGTGAAGAGCAAGGGCGCCGACCTCGCCTTTCTGTGGAAGCCGGTCAGCGGTCTGAGCTGGCTCAACTCGCTCTCGTACAACAACTCGAAGTACCAGGACGACTACCAGAACGCCGGTACCGTCGCGACGGCGGACAAGTACGTGGTCGGCGTGCCGAAGACGATGTTCTCCAGCTCGGTCAACTACGAGTTCTCCGGCTGGCGCGCCAACCTCGAAGCCAAGTACACCGGTCGCCGCTACATCACGTATACGAATGACTCGGCCGTGCCGTCGTACTGGGTGGCCAACGCCGGTATCGCGTACGACTTCGGCGCGGTCTCGGTGTTCAAGGCGCTGAGCATCGGTGCCAACGTCACCAACCTGTTCGACAAGCGCTACTTCGCCTCCACCGGTACCAACGGCTATGTCGCCTCCGACCCGGACGGCTACAACCAGACCTTGATGGCCGGCGCGCCGAGGCAGTACTTCGTGAACCTCAACGCGCAGTTCTGACCGGTTACTTAAGGCCCACCGTCGCGGAATTGAAACAATGGGGCGGGAACATGTCCCGCCCGCCGGGGCCGTCCGACAGGGGGCCGGCCTGGTCGCGGGCGGTTCCCCCCGGATCTCCCCATGTCCAAGCCAAACATCGCCGCGGTTCCCCTCCGCGCGATCATCACCATGGTTATCGCGGCTGCGGCCCTCGCCGGTACAGCCGCGGTCATTTTGCACCAGCGTACGACCGCCACGGCCGAAGCCAGCCTGGCCGATCTCGCAGCGGCCGCTCCCGCGAACGCGGGCAGCGACCCGTCGGGCGTCGACATCCTGCTGGGGCTCGCTCGTGACGCCTCGCGCGAAGGAAGGCTGATCGCCCCTCAGGGCAACAATGCCTACGAGTACTACCTCAGCGTGCTGCAGCTGGAAGCGAACAACGCCACCGCGCAGGACGCGCTGCGTGAGACGCTGCCGTTTGCCTCCAGGGAAATCGAGCGGCAGATCAACCGTCGTGAACTGGAAGACGCGCGGCGCGAGATCGCCTTGCTTCGCGACTACGATCCGACCAACTACACCCTGATCATTCTGGGCGCCAAGCTCGATGCCCAGCAGCAGGTGATCACGGCCGAGGACGAGGCCAGGGCCGAGCAGATCCGCCGCCGCAACGGCTGAACGATCGATGGAGGTGCGACGGGATTCATGAACCGTCGCACCCTCCGGCGGCATAATCCATGCTCCCCCAGGCAAGGAGCCTCGCCCCATGCATCGTCTCGCTGTTCTGTTTTTCACCGCCGTGCTCGGCGCCGCCGCCCTCGTGGCCTGCCAGACGGCTCCGGCCGCTCAGCCGAAACCCGTCGCCGGGTTCGTCACCGACATGAAAGCCTTCGACGCGTTCATCGCCACGAAGCCGACGCCGGCGCAGTTCCACGCGGCCTATCCCGATGTCACGCTGGTCACTCCGGACATGATGAGCACCCGGGAAATGCGCCAGAACAACAGCCGTTACTTCCCCAAGCTGGACAGCGAAGGCCGGATCATCGGCGGCTCGTTCATGTAACCGGCCGGGCGGGTCGATGGCGCGAGGGTTTAGAATCGCGCCATGACCCACTCGATCCGGCCCTTCAAGGGCATCCTTCCCCGCCTTGGCGCCCGCGTATACGTCGACCCGGCCGCCACGGTTATCGGCGATGTCGAACTGGCCGACGATGTCTCGGTCTGGCCCGGCGCGGTGGCCCGCGGTGACGTGCACCACATCCGCATCGGTGCGCGCAGCAATCTGCAGGATGGCGCGATCATTCACGTCACGCACGACGGCCCATACAGCCCGGGCGGCTTCCCGACGATCATCGGTGAGGACGTCACCATCGGCCATGGGGCGGTCATCCACGCCTGCACCATCGAGGATGCCTGCCTGATCGGCATCCACGCGACCGTGCTCGACGGCGCGGTCGTGAAGAAATACGGCTTCGTCGGCGCGGGGACGGTCATCCCGCCGGGGAAGATCGTGGGCGAGCGCGAACTCTGGCTGGGCAATCCCGGCAAGCTGGTCCGCGTGCTGAGCGACAAGCAGGTCGAACAGCTCTATTACTCGGCCGCCAACTATGTGCGCCTGAAAGACGACTACCTGGCCTGACAGGCCCTGAACGTTGCGGCCGGCGCGACGCACTGCCGCTTGATTTGCCTCCCTCAGGGCTCCACGCTGGGTGCCTGAGAGGAGATCGACCATGGATACCAGCACCAACCCGCTTCTTGATCCGAACGGCCTGACGACGTTCTCGGCCATCCGTCCGGAACATGTCGAGCCGGCCATCGACACCCTGATCGCCGCCGAACGTGCCGCTATCGATGCCATCGCGGCGGCCGACGCGCCGCGCGACTTCGAGCACGTGATCCTGGCCCAGGAGCGCCTCGACCAGACCATGTCGCGCGCCTGGTCGCCCGTCAGCCACCTGCACTCCGTCGCCGACTCCGAAGCGCTGCGCAAGGCGCATGGCGCCGCGGAAGAAAAGCTCACTGAGCATGGCATGGAAGTCGGCCAGAACCGCAACCTCTACGCCGCCGTGCAGGCCGTGGCCGACCGTGCGGATTTCGCGGAGCTGCCGGTCGCCGAGCGCGCGGCCGTCGAGCACGCGCTGCGCGATTTCCGCCTGTCCGGCGTCGCGCTCGAAGAGCCTGCGCGCACCCGTTTCCGCGAGATCGGCGTCGAGCTGTCGCGGCTGACCACCGAGTTTTCCAACGCCGTGCTCGATGCCTCCGAGGCCTGGCACAAGCACATCACCGACGAACGCGACCTGGCCGGTATCCCGGCGTCGGGCCGGGCGGTGCTGCGCGAATACGCACGGGAAGAAAAACTCGACGGCTACCTCGTCACCCTGAAACAGCCCAGCGTGCAGGCTGTGCTGACCTACGCCGAAAACCGCGATCTGCGTGAGGCCGTCTACTACGCCTACCAGACCCGCGCCTCGGACCAGGGCCCGGACAAGGGCAAGTTCGACAACTCCGGGCGCATCGAGAAGATCGTCGCGCTGCGGCACGAGGCCGCCCAGCTGCTCGGCTTTGCCAACGCCGCCGAAGAATCGCTGGCGACCAAGATGGCCACCTCGCCCGAGGTCGTGCTTCGCTTCCTGCGCGACCTCGCCGCGCGGGCCAGGCCGGTCGCGAAGAAGGAACTGGAAGAGCTCCGCCACTTCGCCTCCGAGACACTGAAGATCGACAACCTCGAGCCATGGGACGTCGGCTTCGCCGCCGAGCGCCTGCGCCAGCAGCGTTATGCGCTGGACGAGGAACAGATCAAGCCGTACTTCCCGGCCTCCGCAGCCATCGACGGCCTGTTCATGGTGGTGGAGCGTCTGTACGGCGTCCGCTTCGTGCCGCGCGACGACGTGGACACGTGGAACAAGGATGTGAAGTACTACGACGTGGTCAATGCCGACGGCAGCGTATTCGCCGGTGCCTACCTCGACATGTACGCGCGCTCGGGCAAGCGCGGCGGCGCCTGGATGGACGTCGCCGCCTCGCGTTTCCGCGACGGCGAGCAGCTGCAGCTGCCGATCGCCTACCTGACCTGCAACTTCCCGCCGCCGACCGATGGCGCGCCGGCGCTGCTCACCCACGACGACGTGCTCACCCTCTTCCACGAGTTCGGCCATGGTCTGCATCACATGCTGACCGAGGTGGATATTCCGTCCATCAGCGGCATCGAGGGCGTGGAATGGGATGCCGTGGAACTGCCCAGTCAGTTCATGGAAAACTTCGCCTGGGATCGTCAGGCCCTGCGCGAATTCGCCCGCCATTACGAGACGGGCGAGCCGCTTCCGGATGAGCTGTACCAGCGGATGCTCGACGCGCGCCACTTCCACGCCGGCTTGTTCCTGGTCCGGCAGCTGGAGTTCGGCCTGTTCGACTTCCTGCTGCATCTCGAGTACGACCCGGCCGTCGGCGCCCGTCCGATGGACGTGCTGGAGAAGGTTCGCCATGAAGTGGCCGTGCTGCATCCGCCGGCCTGGCAGCGTTTTCCGCACGCCTTCACCCATGTCTTCGCCGGCGGCTATTCGGCCGGGTACTACAGCTACCTGTGGGCCGAGGTCCTGTCCGCCGACGCGTTCGAGCCCTTTGAGGAAGCTGGCGTGCTCGACCGGGCGACCGGCGAGCGGTTCCGCAAGGAAGTGCTGGCGGTCGGCTCGACCCGGCCGGCGCTGGCGTCGTTCACGGCGTTCCGCGGCCGGGAACCTCAGCCCGACGCGCTGTTGAAGAGCTACGGCCTGGCCTGAACTCCCGGCGGGAGCTGGCGTCCACCGCCCTAGCCGCGCGCAGCTTTCCTTTACAATGGCGCGATGAAGATCGCGTCGTGGAACGTCAACTCGCTCAAGGTCCGCCTGCCCCATGTCCAGCAATGGCTGGGGGAGGCGCAGCCCGACATACTGGCGTTGCAGGAAACCAAGCTCACCGACGACAAGTTCCCGGCGGACGAAATCGCCGCGATGGGCTATCGCTCGGTGTTCTCCGGGCAGAAGACCTATAACGGCGTCGCCATCCTCGCCAGAGAGGAGCTGACCGATGTCGTCACCGACATCGACGGCCTGGACGATCCGCAGCGCCGGATCCTGGCGGCTACCGTCGGCGACATCCGCGTCGTGAACCTGTACGTGGTGAACGGCAAAGCGCTGGGTGACGAGAAGTACACCTATAAGCTGCACTGGCTGGCGCGGGTACGTGATTTCCTCGAGGCCGAGCGCGCCAGGCACGAGAAGCTGGTCGTTCTCGGCGATTTCAACATCTGCCGCGACGATCGCGACGTCTACGATCCCGTGGCATGGGGCGAGGACATCTTCTGCTCGCCGCCGGAACGCGCCGCCCTGCAGGCGCTGCTGGACGTCGGTCTTCACGACAGTTTCCGTCTTTTCAACGAAGATGCCGGCCTTTTCAGCTGGTGGGATTACCGCCAGGCGGGATTCCGCCGCAACCTCGGTCTGCGGATCGACCTCATCTTGATCAGTGATGCGCTCAAATCCCTGGCGACCTCGTCGATCATCGACAAGGCACCGCGCACGTGGGAACAGCCGTCCGACCACGCGCCCGTCGCGCTGGAGTTGAAGCTTTGAACACACCCAAGTCCGAATGGCCGAGCTCGCTGGATGACGCCGAGCTCGAAAAACTCGACATCTATCTGCGCGCCCACGGCAACGACGGCGATCTGATGCTCGACGGCGTCCATGGCCTGTTGTCGGCGATCGCGGTCGGTCCGCTCGAGGTCAAGCCTGAGGAATGGCTGCACGAAGTGCTGCACGACGCTTTCGAGGACGAAGACGAAGGCAATGCCGTGCTCGCCCTGCTCGCCAAGCTCAACGATTCGATCAGCGCCGAGCTCGACGTCGACGCCTACGAGCCGATTCTCGGTGAAATCGATACCGAGGATGGCCCGATGCTGTCGGCGGCCGGCTGGTGCGAAGGTTTCAGCCGCGGCATCGACATGCGTGCGCAGCTTTGGGAAAACCGCCTGGCCGAAGACGCGAATCTGATGCAGTTGCTGGGACCGATCATGGCCCTGGCGGTCGATGAGGGCGTGCTGCAGGCGGATGCGGAGTTCGAGAAACTGACCGACGACGAATACGACGAATGCCTGGGTCAGCTGCCCGAGGTGCTCAATGCCGTCGGTGAGTACTGGCGGACCAACGGCCCGACCGAAGACGAGCTCAAGGCGATGACCCGCCCGCGCGGCGAGAACGAAGACGGTCCGCCGCGGCAGCGTTCCGGACACTGGGTGCACTGAGCACATCGCCGGCCCTGACGGCGATCCGTGCGGCAGTGCAGCCATTCGCGGAACAGTCCGTTCTTGTCAGACGACTTGGTCTCCCGTGTGAATACCGGCATCTTTTAGCGATCGAATCCGGAGCACCGTCATGACCCAACGAACCATCGTCCGCCGCGTGCGCGGCATGGATACCGCCGACGGCGCCGGCGTGAAGCTGAAGCGTGTCATTGGCCAGCCGGCCCTCGACATGCTCGACCCGTTCCTGCTGCTGGACGAGTTTCGTTCGGATCAGGCGGGCGACTACATCGAAGGCTTCCCGGACCACCCGCATCGCGGCTTCGAAACCGTGACCTACATGCTCGCCGGTCGCATGCAGCATGGCGACAACAAGGGCAATCGGGGTGACCTCGGTCCCGGCAGCGTCCAGTGGATGACCGCCGGTAGTGGCCTGATTCACTCCGAGATGCCGCAGCAGGAAGCCGGCCTCATGTGGGGCTTCCAGCTGTGGGTGAACCTGCCCGCCTCGGACAAGATGATCGCCCCGCGTTACCAGGACATTCCGCCCGGTGACATTCCGGTCGTGCAACCTGCCGATGGCGTGACGGTTCGCGTGGTCGCCGGTGAACTGGCTGGCGCGACGGGACCCGTATCGGGCATCGCCACCCAGCCGGTCTATCTGGACATCGCCCTCGACGCTGGCGCCCGTTTCGATCTCAGCCTCCCCGAGGGGCACAGTGCGTTCGCCTACGTTTTCGACGGCACCTCGGCGACGGTCGCGGACGGGCCGCTGGCGCGCAGCGAACTGGCCGTGCTCTCGAAGGGAGATACGGTCAGCTTCGCCGCCGACGAAGCCGCGCGTGTCCTTCTCGTGGCGGGGCGGCCGCTGGACGAGCCGGTTGCCCGCTACGGCCCGTTTGTCATGAATACTCCAGCACAGATTCACGAGGCGATCGCCGATTTTCGCGCCGGCAAGTTCTGATTCCGCGATGATCCGAAACTGAACAAATGCCATGAGTTCCCTCCGCCGTTTAACCGGCGGACGGGAAGGCCTAGCTACGATCGGCCCCCTACGCATTCGCGAAGGTTTCATTGCCCATGCGCTTTTTGCTCACCATCGTGCCACTCAGTGCGGCATTGATCATCGCCGCCTGTTCGCCGTCTTCACCGGAGGCGGCGTCCGGTGCTCCCGCGGCCGCGACGTCCTCGGCCGTAGCCTCCGCCCCGTCGGACGGTACGCCCGCTCCGGGCAAGACGGCCCCGGCCAACGCGGCTCTGGGCTCGCCAGAATGGTATGCCTGGGTCGACAGGACGCTGGCGGTGAGTGATGACGGGCACGGCCCCCGCCCCGAGACCCCGGCGTGGAATCAGGCGGTGAATACGAAGCTCGGTCAGGAAGCGCCGCAGGCGGCGCCGGGCTCGGCGGAGTGGCAGCAGGCGGTGGATGCCTTGCTGCGGACTCGCGTGGCGACTCACTGAAGCGGCGCGGTCAGGCTCGTCCGGCCCTTCTCCACCTTCACTTCTCCCGAAGGCAATGACAAGACCACCCCGCCCGGCGGGTCGATCGGCTGGGTGATGGTCAGCACGGCTTTCCCATGCGTCGCCTTCAACGTGTACCCGAAGCGCCCATAGGGCGTGCGCAGATCCCGGATCGCGATGCCCTCGCCCGCCAGCCAGTCAGGCTGTACACCGGCGGCGACCACCACCGACCGATCTGCCGCGCGGTCATAGGCGAACAGATCGAGCGCCGAGCGCACATAGTCCGAGGCGATCCACGCGTGCGGCATGTCGCCGACGAAGCGCGGCTCGCGCGGATCTCTCCCGACCACCTCCGCCCACTGATTCCACGCGGCCGGACGACGGTCCGCAAAGAAGAAGGCGATGAGGTCGCCCACCCGGTCGCGCCAGCCGAGCCGGACAAAGCTGGCGATCGTGCGCAACTCGTAAGGGGTGTAGTCCTTCCAGGCGGTCTTGCCGTCGCGTCGCGCGACAAAGCTCTGCCAATACGTCTCGAACGTGGCGTCGACCAGCGCCTTCGGCAGGCGCGCCTGCTCACCACCCGGTGACAAGGCGATGGTCGTCGAGGTCGCATCGAAGTCACCCAGCTCCGCCGAGCCGGGAATGAAGTCGATGCCCTTCTCCTTCACCGCCGCGCCGATCGATGCATGCAGGTCGCCGCGGAACTGATCGCGTGAACGGCGGAACGATGCCTGCTCTTCGGCATGTCCGAGTACGCCGGCAAGATCGACCGCGTCGTCGTAGCCCTTGAGCGCCCAGAAGTCGTCCCAGTACGAATGCATCGGCTTGGTCGAATAGCCTTCGTGGCTGATCGATGCCGGCATCAGGCCGTACAACGCACGGTCCGGACCCTGCAGACGTGTGGCCTGTCGTTCGCTGGCCCGCAACGTTTCCATGTACGCGACGGCGCGGGTCACGTGCGGCCACAGCGCGTCGAGCGCCTCGCGATCGTGCGTGTAACGCCACAACTCGGCGATGCTGAAGATCAGCTCCCCCTGGCTGTCGTTCTCAGGTACGGGGTCGGAACCCCTCGCATCCACGCAGCAGGGCACTTTTCCGTTCGAAAACTGATGCGGTGCGTACCAGCGGACGAACTCGGCCGCGACATCTTCGTGGCCTGTGCGCAGCAGACCTTCGAGCATCATCGCGCCATCGCGTACCCAGGTGCGCGAATACGAGCGCGTGCCCGGTTGCAGCGCCGGACCGTCACGGGATATCAGGATCTGCGCGATCCCGCTCCGCAGGGTGTCGACCACGGGCTGCGCCTGCGCGGGCACACGTACATCGACACGGTCGAGCTTGTCGCGCCATAGCGCCGCGACCGCATCCGCATGGGCCGACAACCACTGCCCAGCGCTGGACGGCAGCGTCACGTCATCGGTCTGCTTCACGGGAATCACGACGCCGAGGTCGACATGCCCGTGTGCAGGCACATGGACGTCATACAGCAGCGCGCCCTGTGCGAACCCGTCGTCCGCATGGATCGAGCGGACGACCGGGCGTTGGCCCGCATCCAGCCGTTCGGTCAGGGTGGTCGGCTGGCTGGCGCTTGCCACGAACGACGAGGTCGGCTGCAGGGGAATGACCTTGCGCGCGCCGTTGACGGTGAGTGCATGACCGTCCCAGGCGAGGTCGCGCACCGGACTCGTTCCGCCCGGCGCATTGAGAAACTGGGTGGGCGGATTGACCTGAAACGGACGCGCCGCCAGGGCCAGGGTCAGCTCGCGTGCCGCGTCGCCGTCATTGGCGAGGCGATAGCTCACCACCAGTTGCGATGCGCCCGGCGCCCCCTGGGCGAAGGCGCTCGTGGTGAGCGACACGTCGCCCTTCTTCCACTGCACCGACGGCATAGGCAGGTAGCGGTCGCGCAGCGACTGCGTCGTCGTGACGTCGGCCCACGTAAGCAGCTTGCCGTTGTCGATCAGGAACGGCTCGACGGAAAAGCTACCCCGTGCGACTTCGACCGCCCCGTCCTCGGAAATCAGTGCGGAGTCGCGGCTGCCACCATCCACGCCGACGATCGTCCAGTACGACTGTTCGCCCGAAAACCCGCGCGGATAGAGACCGCGCCGCACCTGTTTCGCCCTGGCTTCGAACACCGCATTGGCTGTCGGCACTGCCGCGGGCACAGCCTCGGGCCGGCGTGCGCTCAGCGTCAGGTTATCGAAGCACACCGATCCGCGGTTCGGCAGTCCGTCGCGAAGGCTCTCCTTGTAGACGACGAACTCGACTTCCCGCGTGTGCCGCAAGGTGCGGTCCCTGACCGGGCCCCACGCGAACTCCACCTGCCGGCTGCTCGCCTCGATCGTCTGCCACGATGCGGTCGGCACGAAGGACGGCTTCTGGAACCACCACACGTTGTCGCCCGTGTCGTCGATCAGCTTCAGCTGCAACGTGTTCGGCGGCATCTGTCCGCGCACGTCGAAGCGCAGGACGAAGCCTTCCGGGAAATCGATCGGCAGCAGCTTCTTGAGAGAAGCCGCGCCGGATACGCCGTTGAAGTCGTAGTCGAGACAGATCGCCTGCCCCTGGGCGCCAGCCACGGTACGCAACGATGCCGAGACATCGTCGGTATGCGTGGCGCTCCATCCCGTCGCGGTATCGAAAGTGTCCAGCACACGTGCGCTTTCGGCCGCGTCGACGGGCAGGACGAGCAGGCAACCCGCGAAAGCCAGAAAAAACGGTGCGAGACGCGACATCGAGTTATCCCTTGACGCTGCCCATCAGCAGGCCTTCGAGGTAGTAACGCTGCAAGGCGAGAAACAGCACCAGCACCGGCAGAATCGTGACGACGGAACCGGCCATCATCAGCTCGCTGTCCTGCACGTGTTCGCGCGACAGCGACGCCAGCGCAATGGGCAACGTGTAATGCTCCTGCCCCGTCAGCGCGATCAGCGGCCACATGAAATCGTTCCACGCGGCGAGGAAGGTGAAGATCGCCAGCGTGACCATGATCGGCTTGAGCAGGGGCATGACGATGGTGGCGAAGATGCGGAACTCGCCCGCACCGTCGATACGCGCGGCCTCCATCAGATCGTTCGGAATGCCGCTGGCATACTGGCGAACGAGGAAGATGCCGAAGATGGTCGCCAGCGCCGGCACGATGACCGCGCCATACGTGTTGACCAGGCCCATGTACTTCAGCAACAGGAACAACGGCAGCATCGCTACCTGGGCCGGAATCACCAGCGCGCCGAGCAGCATCTGAAAGATCCGCTGACGACCCCTGAACTCCAGCTTGGCGAACGCATAGCCGGCCATCAGGTTGAAGGCGAGCGACACGACGGTGATCGCGGTGGAGATCAGCAGGCTGTTGAACAGGTACCGACCCATGCCCGCGTTGAGGAAGAGCTGACGATAGTTGCCGAAGGTCCAGTGTGTCGGCAAGACGGGCGGAGGCAATGCACTGGCCTCGCCCGGCGTCATGAACGACACCGAGAGCATGTACAGCAAGGGCGCGATCGCGATACCGGCCGCACCGATCAGCAGGCCATTGATCAGCGCTTTTGCGATGCGCGGGCTCATGCCGGCTCTCCCTGCTTCGACAGGCGAAGCATCGCGGCGGTGACCGCGAACATGATCACGAAGAGGATGAAGGCGACGGCCGAAGCCGAGCCGAGGTTCCACCACTTGAAGCCTTCTTCGTACATCAGGTACAGCACCGATGTGGTGCTCTGCAACGGGCCACCTTCGGTCATGACATACGGTTCGGCGAACAACTGGAAGTAACCCGACACCGTGAGGATGCTGACCATCACCATCGTCGGTTTCAGCATCGGCAGCGTGATGTGCCGGAACTGCGCCATCGCCGAAGCGCCATCGATGCGTGCGGCTTCGTAGAGATCGCCGGGAATCGCCTGCAACCCCGCCATGAAGATGATCATGTTGTAGCCGAAGTTCTTCCATACGGCGAACAGGATGATCGTGGGCATGGCCCAGTGCGGATCGCCGAGCCAGTCCACCGTCGGCAGGCCGATGTTGTCGAGCACGTAGTTGATCAGGCCGTACTTCGTGTTGAACAGGTAGCGCCAGATCACGGCGACGGCCACCACGGTCGTCACCACGGGCGCGAAGAGCGCCGTACGAAAGAACGGCTTGAACCGGGCCAGCGGCGAGTTGAGCAGCATCGCCGCACCGAGCGACGCCATCAGCGACAGCGGCACACCGACCACGACGAAGTACACGGTATGGCCCAGCGCCGACCAGAACAACGGACGCTGCAGCAGCGACCAGTAATTCTGCAAGGCGACGAAACGCAGGTTGCGGATATCGGCCAGCGCGTAGAGGTCGTAGTCGGTGACCGAAAGTACCAGCGCGGCGATCACCGGCAACAGGAAGAACAGGCCGAGCACGATCATTGCGGGCGTGATGAACAACCAGGCGGCACGGGACGTATTCATGGGCTTGCCTTATGGCCGTGGTCGAGCATCCAGCGACGTTTCTCGAGCAGGCGGTCCGCACGACGGTCGATCTCCGCCGCCGCATCGTCCACGGAGATGTCGCCATGCGATGCCTGTGCGGCGACCAGCTGCATCTCGGTGACGATACGCTCCCACTCCGCCACCGGCGGTGTCGGCTTGGCGCGGTCGAGCTGATCGCGGAAGGCGGCGGCCTTGTCGTCGTTCTTCAGCGCAGGAGCGTCCCACGACGAACGGCGCGGCGGCATGTCGCCGAGGATTTGGTAGAAGCGCTCCTGGATGGCTGGCCGCGAGAGAAATTCGACCAGTGCCCAGGCGTCGTCCTTATGCTTCGACTGGCGGAAGATCACCAGGCTGGAACCACCGGCGTTCGACGCGCCCGGTCCGTTCGGTCCCGGCAGGGCCACGGTCCCCCAGTCGCCCTGTTGCTCCGGTGGCAGCCGCTTGCGGAATTCGCCGATGTTCCACGGGCCGGACAGGTAGAACGCGTAGAAGCCCTGGCCGAACGCGGCCCACGGGTTGCCCACGCCGACATTGGTCATCATCGGCGCCTGCTGGTCCTTGAACATCGACACGTAGAAACCCAGTGCCTTTCTGAAACCGGCGCTGCGGAAGTTGCCGTAACGACCGCCATCGCGAAGCAGCGGCTCGTTCTGCTGCAGGGCCAGCGACAACAGCTGTTCGAATTCGTTGGTCGGCAACAGTACGCCATATGTCTGACCCACCGGCTGGGCCAGCTTGACCATCATCGCCTTCCACTCCGCCCAGTCACGCGGGGGGTGGTCGTAGCCGACCTTCGCCAGCAGGTCCTTGCGATAGAACAGAAGTCTCGTATCGACATACCAGGGCACGCCGTACAGGGTGCCGTCGATGACGTTGGTCGACCAGATGGCGGGAAAGTAATCCTTCGGATCGATCACCTTCGACGCGGCGACGCGTGCATCGAGCGGCTCGATCGCGTCCAGCGCCACCATCTCGGGTACCCAGGTGTTGCCGAGCTGGGTGAGATCCGGCGTCGAATCACCCGCGTACGCGGTCAGCAGCTTCTGGTGCGCGGCCGTCAGCGGCAGCTGCTGCACTTCGACATGCAGACCGGGATGTTCACGCTCGAACTCGGGCAGCAGCCTGGCCACCGCTTCGCCTTCGCGACCGATGGTCCAGAACTGCAGGGTCCGTGAACCGTCTTCCGGCTTCGCGCAGCCAGCCACCGCGGCGCCAGTGAGGACCAGCGCCGCGGTCATACGTAACAGACGGGTGGCGCGCTTCACCATAGGTTGGCGGCCGTTTCCGCATCGAGCCAGCCACCCGTAAAGCCCGCGCGCTGCAGGCCCTTGCGGATGTACGGGTTCTTTTTCATCACGCTCCACACGAAATCGCTGCGGTAGTTCTCGATCATCAGCACGATGGGACCCTGATCGATGCCCAGGTGCACGGTGTCGGCCCAGCCGAAGCCCGGAATGATCCGGCCCGTGCGCACCTCGGTATGCGTATCGAAGGTCAGGTTGAACGCATCGACGAAGCCGTACTTCGTGTAGATGTTCGCGCCGTACTTCTTCTTCATTTCTTCGAGCGCGGGGATCACGATTTCCGGCGCGAACGCGATCGAGCCACCCGCCGCCGTGGGCACGATGGTGCCGTCGTCGGAGATGTAATCGAGTCCCGCACCACGCGCGGTGTAGCCCTGGTAGGTCCGCTCGCGGTCGCCCTGCTTGATGATCAGGCCGCCGGGACCGTTACTGGCCGTGAGGCCCCAGACGTTCTTGCCGTAACCGTTCCAGCCGCCCGGGTTGGCGACGGCATACGCCTGCTGCGAGTAAGTCGCGCGACGGCTGTTCTCGAAATAATCCATATCGTGCGAACGGCCCCAGGCATCGCGGATGCCACGGAAGTCCACCCAGGTATGGCTGTACTGGTGACCGAACATCGGTGCGAAGTTGAGGAAGGTCTGCCCGTGGAATTCACCCCAGGTCTTGTCGTACGTCTTCGTCCAGGCCTGCCACGCATCGTCGCCCACCGGGTGCGTCGGTGAGCCCAGCGCGAGGATATAGACCAGCATGCCTTCGTTGTACCCGGCCCAGTCGTGCGGAATCATCTTGCCGCCCGGCGTCCAGCCCATGCTGATCAGCGCGCCGTGGTTCTGTGCCCACGGCCATTCCACGCGCCGGTAGATCGCATCGGCGAGATCGCGGATTTCCTTCTCCTTCGCGTCGTCGCGATCGAAGTAGCTCTGCGCGAACAGCACGCCGCCGAGCAGTAGCGTCGTGTCCACCGTAGAGACTTCGACCCAGCGCGCCTCGCGCTTGCCCGTCTCCATGTTCAGGAAGTGATAGAAGAATCCGTGGAAGCCGGTAGCTTCGTCTTCGCTGTCGTTCTGTGGCGCATCGTTGAAGAAGCGCAGCGTGGCCAGCGTGCGGTCGATCGCCTGGTCCCGCGTGATGTAGCCGCGCTCGACGCCGACACCGTACGCCGTCAGGCCGAAACCGACCGAGGCGATGGAGGCGAACGACTGCGTGGGGTAGTGATCGGGAACCAGCCCGTTGGTCGGATTGCCGCTGTCCCAGAACCACTGGAAGGTGCGCTTCTCGAGGTCGGCGACCATCGGCGGAACGGGGTGCAGGTCTTTCAGGCTGGCGACGGAGGGGGGGTGCTTGACCTTCATCGGTGCGTTCTGCGCCATGGCGAACGGGGCTGCCAGGGCGAGCAGTGCGCCCAGTGCGAGGGAAAGACGCTTGAACTTGGTGGCTTGCATGACGTGGATCCTTTCGCGCGTAAACGTTTACGGCCGCGAGGCAAATAAAAGTCCCGAAGGACTGTTTCTCGCCGGAACAAAAGAACGCCCGCGGGGAGACTCGCGGGCGCCAAAGTATGGCGCATCCGGAGGTCCGGATGCGCCAGGTGGATCAGAACTTCAGGCCGACGGTGAAGCGGGCGGTACGCGGAAGGTAAGTGATGTTGCCCTTCTTGTTGACGGCCACCGGACGGCTGTTGAGCTCACCGTTCGAGCCCCAGTTGGTGAGGTAGTCGCTATCGGCGTAGTTGGCCCAGTTGAAGACGTTCAGCACGTCGAAGCGCGCGTAGATCTTCGTGTCCTTGTTGATGACGAAGTCCTTGGTCAGCTGCAGGTCGATGTCGCGGTAACCCCAGATATCGCCGCCCACCAGGAACTTGGCACCGGTGGGCGTGGCGGCCATCGGGACGCAGCTCGCACCGTTCGCTTCGATCTGGCCGTAGCACGCGCCAGCGTTCTTCGGCAGCGGCGTGGCCAGGGTCAGCTTGATCGAGCCGCTGATACCCCACGGAAGATCGATCGCGCCCGTACCGACGAAGCGATGTTTCGCCACCGCGTTGGAGGTGATGTACGGGTAGTCGCCGATGGTCGCTTCGTCGAACGAGTAGTGCTCGTTGATGTCGCGATTCTGCTTTGCGTGCGAGAACGTGTAGGAGAAGCTGGTGCTCCAGCCCGATTCCTTCGTGTACGGCTTCTGGGCGGAAAGGAGTACCTGCGTGGTCCTCGTTTCGATGCCGTTGTCGCCGAGGATCAGACCGCCCACGTTCGGGATCGGGTAATCCCACGGCTGGGTCCCGTTCTGGAAGAAGTCGCCGTTCGGGTAACGATTGCCGAGCGTGAACGCGAAACCGTCCTTGCTGAGGATGCGCGACACGGTGGCATCGGTCAGCCAGTCGCCGATCGTGTTCGACATGCCGAGGCTGTACTGGTCGGTATGCGGCGCCTTGAGCTTGTTGTTCAGCATGTCGACTTCCTGACCGGCATTGCCGCCGACGAGGTAGTTCTGCAGGACATTCTGACCGTTCAGGAACTCGGGGTTCCACGGCACGCACGTGGACGACGTGACATCGCAGGGATGCGTCGGGATGTTGAAGCGAAGCGTGGTCTGCGGCAGCGACTGCTTGGTCACCTCCGTCTGGAGGTAGTCATACAGGTTGCGGTCGTACGCACGGCCCGCACCGCCGTGAATGACGTGTTCCTCGTCGCCGAACAGGTCGTAGGAGAAGCCCAGGCGGGGCTGCCAGGCGCCGCGGAACGAGCTGCGGTTATGGCCGTTGCTCACGTAATTGTTGAGATTCACACCGCCAGCGGCCAGCGCGTCGCCGTACGTTTCGCCGGGCGTGGCGCCAGCGTACGGATTGGGCGAGTTGATGGCATCGAGCACACGCTGCGACGTCACGAAATTGTTGTACGACGGATTGACTTCGTAGTCCCAGCGGACACCGAGGTTCAGCGTCAGGTGATCGTTGACGGTCCAGTCGTCCTGTGCGAACACACCGTACTGACGTGCGTTCGTCTTGGCCACGCCGTCCTGGCCCGGAAGCGTCGACGCATAGAACACCTGCCAGGGTTGCGCCGAGGTGCCCGTCGGATTGACGTCGTAGAAGAACTGCGGGCTCTGCGCGGACGCATCGGCGGCCTTCAGTTCGATCGACTTGAACTTGTAGCCCAGCTTGACCACGTGGTCGCCGTGCCATTCCAGGTCGTTGAAGGTGAAGTTGTCGGCGATGCTCGGACCTTCCTGGCTCTTGGTCTGCGTCGCGCGAGGGTCGGCGGAGCCGGTGGTGATGATCGTGGGGTTGTTCGGATCCGGCTGCCAGCTGTAGGTGTAGCCGTTTCCTGCCACCAACGGGACCTGGTTGATGAACGAATTCTCATACGAGAAGATCAATTCGTTGTACCAGCTGTCAGCGCTGTGGGCCCACTTGAAGGTGCCGCGCGTATCGTGGTTCTCGACAGCGACACCGGCCGATGCCGTCACGCCCGAGCCGATGCTCGAGGTCTGCGTTTCGCGACGGACCTGAGTGCTCACCTCGATGCGGTCGCGGTCGGTGAGTTCCCAGTCGATCTTGCCGAAGTACAGCTTTTCGTCGAACGGCAGATTGGACGAACCGAGTTCGGACTGCACGCTGGCGGGCAGCAGGGGAGCCACGGCACCGGCGTAGTTGATGCTGTTCGGTACCACCGAGATCGGCGTATCGAACTTCTTCTGCTCATAGGCGATGAAGAAGTGCATCTGGTCCTTGATGATCGGACCGCCGAGTGCGAAGCCGTATTCCTTCGATTCGGAAGGCACCTTGTTGTCGGTGTCCTTCTCGATCGGGGTGCGGTTACGGAAGGCATCGTTGGTGTACGTGCCGAACACCTCGCCGTGGAATTCGTTCGTGCCCGACTTGGTCTCGGCGGTGATTGCCGCGGACGAAACCTGGTCGTACTCCGCCTTGTAGTTGGAGGTAATGACCTTGTATTCGCCGATGGCCAGCTGCGGGAACGGGTTGCCCTGGCTATCGCTCTGGCCGGACACGCCGCCCGCTTTCACGTAGCTCTTCTGGCTGACGCCGTCGATGTACACGTTGCCGGCGCTGTCGTTCTGCGCACCGCCTCGCAGCGAGGTGCGGCCCTTCGCGTCGACGCTGAATACCATGCCCGGCACGGTGTCGGCGAATTCGAGGAAGTTACGCGAGGCCTGCGGAATGGTCGCGATCTGGTGCAGCGAGATCGTCTGGCCGACTTCCGGGGTCTTCACTTCCTGGATGGTGGTCGCGGCGACCGAGACGCCTTCCATCTGCTTGGCGTTGGCTGCGTCCGCAGGCGCGGCGGCAGCGGCGGTCGGCGCGACGATGTTGACCGTCGCGGTGGAAGCCACGGTGAGCGTGATGTTCTGCTCGGTGCCCGGGCCGGCGTCCAGCTGATAGGTGGCCGGTGGCAGGCCGTTGATGGTGTACGAACCATCGGCGCCGGCCGTCGCGTGACGGGTCAGGCCCGTCTGCGGGTTGAATACGGTGACGTTCGCACCCGGCGTGGCCTTGCCGCGCAGGGTCGCGTTGGCGCTCTGCGCCATGACCATGGTCGGCGCGATGGCCGTGGCGACGGCGGCGGCGATAACGCTGACCAGCAACTTCTTCTTCAAATGCATCGAGGCCTTCATGTTTCCCCTCTCCCAAACGTTTTGTGTGTGTTGTTCCGGCCCGGCAGGGCGCTTTTCACGGGGTCGACGTTGATGTCGTGACGCGGTGGTCGTGCCACTTTTCTTCGTTGAGAGCGTTCTGCCCCCGTGTGGGCGCCCGATCCGCATGGCGGACCGGTGGATGTGCGCAAGTCCTGTGTGTCGCCGTCCTGGTAAACCAGCCACGGCCCGGCAAGCCGTGTTGCGTCAGGGCCGGTCAGGCCCGTCGTCTTACCGCGTCGTTGCCGCCACACGAGGCGCGCACGACAAGTTCGGTGCCGACGACGCTCGGTTCAGGCGTGGCGTCATCGGGTGATTCGATCATTCCGGCAAGACGGCCGAGCGCGGCTTCGCCGAGTTCGGCGATCCGGATGCGCACGGTAGTCAGCGGCGGCGAGACATAACGCGCCATCGGGATATCGTCGAAGCCGGCCACCGCGATGTCTTCGGGCGTGCGCACCCTGGCTTCGGCCAAGGCGGACAGGCAGCCGATCGCCATCATGTCGTTGGCGGCGAAGATCGCGTCGGGGCGCGGCACCATCGCAAGCGCCTGCTTACCGGCGCGATAGCCGGATTCCTCAGTGAAGTCGCCGGGCAGGATCGACGCACGATCGCCGAGGCCGGCGGCTTCGAGCGCGGTGCGATAACCACGGCAGCGTTCCTGCACGTCGTGGTTGACCTCGGGTCCCGCGATGAACACGATGCGCTTGCGACCCAGCCCGAGCAGGTGCTCGACCATGGCGCGGGCACCACCGAAATCGTCGACGTCGAGGGACGCCTGGCGCTCCGAGCGGACGTGGCTGTTGATCAGCACCGTCGGCACGATCACCGGAAGGTTTTCGTCGAGGAAGGCTTCATCGGCGTGCGGGGACATCACCAGCAGGCCGTCGACCCGGCCCTGCATGGAGCGCAGGGCGATGGCGGCTTCGGTGGAGTCGCCGTGGGAACTGGAGACCAGCAGATAAAGGCCACGGGCGCGGGCGGCGAGATCGATGCCGCGGATCAGTTCGGACCAGAACGCCCCGTGCAGATCGGGAAGCAGCGCACCGATGGTCTGGGTGCGACGCGTGATCAGGCTGCGGGCGCCGCTGTGCGGCACGTAACGCAGGCGTGCGGCCACATCGCGGATCCGCTTCTGCGTTTCCGCCGTGACGCCGCCGTGTCCGTTGAGGGCGCGAGATACCGAGGCCACCGATACGTTGGCCATTCTCGCGACGTCTTTGATCGTCACACTCACGTGGTTATCGCCCTTTACCCCTGCCCCTCCCGGGGCTGACGGCGCGGAACGTAAACGTTTTCATAGGAGCTTGTAAAGCGTGCGAAATCAACCGCTTGCTGCACTGCGGTACGAAATGATGTGAAGTGCGATACCACTTGGCGAAGACCAGCGAAAAAGCGCGTAGGGTCAACGGCTTGAGTGGTATGTAAACGTTTGCGGCGATGCAGCAGCGGTGTGAGAGTGTCGCGTCACGAACGTTAATAACTGTCGTGCTCAGTAACGCGCGTTACGTGGAAATGCCTGCGGTTCGAAAGTCCCTGCGACTCTTGCGGCCGCAGGGCGACGCTCAGGCTTCCCGCGCCTTTGTCGTCACGTGCTGGGGATCCCGGCGGCGCGACGACCACACGCTGCAGGGATCGCCTTCGACCGCGCGGCGACGCGTGGCGACGCCAAGCCAGGCGAATCCGGCGGCCATGGCGATGGCCACCAGATCGAGGCCGAGGACCTCATAGCGACCTTCGCCCAGCATGCGCACCAGGCGGTCGTTATGGACCGCGATATCGAGAACGCCCACCGCCACGCTGATCGCCGCCGTTGCGAACAGCAGGTCGACGGCCGCTTTGGCCGGCTTGCGCCAGAACGTCCACAGGATGGCGAGCGCAAACGTCGCGAAGCACACGGGCTGAACCAGCGACGTGGCCTCGATGCCGGAGAGCCCTCCGAGCAGGTTGCCCAGGAAGGTGCACGAGATGGCGAAGCACGAGCCGATGCACACGCCGACGGTCGCGGTGGCCATCGCACGCACCTTCATCGGCTGGTCCGCCTGGCGGCGTTTGCGGCGCGTCTCTATGTAGAGAAGGTTGCCCGAATAGAAAAGGAAGGCGCCGGCGAGGCCCAGCAGGAAGTACAGCCAGCGCAGCGACAGGGAACCGAAGGTACCGAAGTGCAGGCCGAAGATCGCCGAGTAAGTCGCGTGGTTCGCGTCCCGGGCGCCGGTCACCTGTACCTTCATCACGTGTCCGTCCACCGCATCGAGCGCGACCATGCCGTACTCGCCCAGAGTCCTGGTCGACGTGCCGCGCACTTCCGCCGCCGCCCCCTGATGACCGTAATGCACGTAGCGCATGTAATCGGGCTCGAAATCCGCCGCGCCCGCGGCGATCGCGGCCTGCCGTGCCCGCGCGCCCAGCTCGGCCGGGGTCAGCATGACGGCACTGCCGCCCTTGTCCTTCGTCTCCGGCAACGCGCTGGTCATCCGCTCGAACGCGCCCATGAGCTTGCCGTCGAAGGCCACCGTGTTGAAGGCGACCAGCATCACCAGGGTCAGGCAGAGCAACGCGCCGGTGACGGCGAAAATGATGTGGAAAGGCAGACTGAGAATACCGATAACGTTGTGCGCGTCCTGCCACAACCGCTTCAGGTTGTGGCCCGGGCGCAGCGCGAACATCTCGCGGACGAGATTGGGCAGGTGAATCAGCACGCCGGTCAGCAGGGCCAGCCCGTAAATGATGCTGACCACGCCCATCAGGTAGATACCGATCGCGGGGATGCAGAGGTCGTAATGCAGCTCGTAGATGAAGTCGGCCAGACCGTGCTCGTGGTCTTCCGCATCGCGGGCCGCGGTGTCGTCCAGCGACTGGGTGCGCCAGCTGCCGTCCTTTTCCATCCAGTACGCCGCCACTTCGTGCGACGGATGTTCGGCCGGGTACGTGACGCCGATGCTTTCGCCTGCCGCGGGATGTCTGGCGACGATGTCGGCGAGCATCACGTGTCCGCGGTCCAGCGCGTCGGCCCGGGCCATCTCGGCACGCGGCACGGCCCAGGTGTCGATCTCGTCGTGGAACATGGTCAGCGCGCCCGCGTAGAACGCGATGAACAGCGCGAAGCCGGCCAAGAGGCCGGTCCAGGTATGCACGGTGGTGAAGGTGCGGATCGTGGAGGCTTTCATCGGCTCATAGCCCCGGGAGCGTGTGTTTGGCCACCCACAGCGCCGCGAAGGCACTCAGGTTGGCGACCGCCAGCCAGGCCCAGGCACGGGGACCGCTGCGGAACATATAGGTCGCGCCCATGATCCCGACCCAGAGCGGAAAGAAAGCCATCATCACCGGCAGGGTCACCGCCTCGCTGGAGCCCGGCCAGATCCAGATCACGACGGAAATGAGCGCCAGCGTGAGGGGCAGGCCGAGCAGGATGCCGGCGAAGGTCTTGGCGAGCATCAGCGAGGCTTCCGTTCGGTGGCGGGCCTGAACAGCCAGGTGACGTAGGGCCATGCCACGGCGCCGAACATCAGGGCCGTCAGGGCGGCGAAGACGCCCGGCAGCGACGTCTCGGCGGCGATCCATGCCAGCAGCGCCATCACGGCGAACGCCCACGCTCCGATGCGGCCAGCTCGACCGATCGGACGAGCCAGCAGCCGCTGGTTGCGCGAGCAGAGATAAGCGAGCGCCATGGCGATGAGCGCCGCCAGGCAACCGAGGACATTCATGGGACGCGCCGGACAAGTGACTGATTGATAATTATTATCATTTGCTGGCGGGAGAGCAACGCGTCGGGCTGTTACGCCCTGCGTATGGCAAAAGGCCCGGTCTCGACGGCCAGACGCTCTAGGAAATTTCTCAATGCATCGGCCGGGTCGCCGGGATCGGTGGTCAAACGGTAACCACTGCTCAAGTTTTGACCAAACCGTCCGCTAACTGAATACAGGGGGTTCGTAAAACTAGCGTTAACCCCTCTCGTTAAATTAGAATTAACACCTCACCGATCATCGTCATGGCGTGTCTCGCTATGCGATGCGACAGGAATAGCCGATAACCGATTGATGTAGCAGCCATGTTGACCACCGCCCTCATCGCCACCACCGTCATCGCCTTCGCTCTCGCAGCGGCGTCGGTTCGTCGCATTCCCGAGGGTCAGGTCTACAGCGTTCGCCGTCTCGGCGGCGCCACGTCGCTGCTCACCGCCGGTACGCACGTGGTGCTCCCGGTGATCGATCGCGTTGCCCATAAGATCGACCTCGGTGGCCAGGTGCTGCGTTTCGACGGCGGCACGGTGTACTGGCAGGTCCTCGAGCCGGAAGCGGCCGATGAAGTGATCGACGACGCGCCGGAAATGATCCGCAGCAACGTCGTTGCCGCACTGCGCGACTCCGCCACGGCTCACCATGCCGATCGCCGCGCCTTCGGCACCCAGCTCAAGCACGCCGTCAACGGTTCGCTGCGTGCCCGCGGCATGCTGGTGACCCGCGTCGAACTCGACGCGGCCTGATAGCTTCGAAGCACGATATCCAGAGGCGGCCAACGGCCGCCTTTACTGTTTCAGGTACCGCAAACGTAACCTCAAAGTCCTTGGGAATGTTCCGCGTAGGAAGCTTCAGCAATTCGCAACTCGCTGAAAGTGCGGCACATATGCAGTGACGCAACTGGCCAGGGGCGTGTGTGGCAACTTCAAACGACAAATTCAAATCTCGAAACTGGTGAGACTAGCCCGCCTCCCCCAGCGTATAAAAAGCCCCACGTCTCATTCCGTGCTGAATAAGTGCGTCCTCGTCTCTTAGCTTCTTCAGCAGCAGGCGAGCCTGTTCAGGCGTGATCCGGCAGAGCTCGATTACGTCCGATCGCCTGATTCGGCCGTGCTGCTTCACGAAGTTGAGCGCCATCTGTTCGTGCTGGATCGAAGAAAAACCGACTTGCCGCGTGAACTCCGCGCGCTTGCCGGTAACGTGGTACAGGCGAGCCGCGAGCATGTAACTACGAGTCCTCGGGGTTCCCCCGTGAGCCTCGACAAGACCCGCCTCAACCAGGGCTTCAAGGGTGCGTTTGGCACGAGCCGGATCTCGATGAATCCGTTTCGCGATGTCCTCTACGGAAAGCCGCTTTGCATCTTTGAGAGAAGCAAGCGCAATCAGGCTATCGATGGGAAGCGTGCGGTTAGTTCGCGCCTCTTCGTCGATGATCAACTTGAGGAACGCCATGTCGGGATCGACCGTTGACATGCGCAAGGCCACACTGCTGTCGGTCACCTCGTAGGCAGGTTCGGGTCTGCCAAAACGAAGCATACCCCTGTAAATCGTATCGACGCCTCGCCCCGATCGCTCTACCAGCCCGATTCTTTTCATGGCATCGGCAAGACAGGGGTTTCGTGGACGGGGCTCGGTGGTGAGCAGATTAGCCAGCGTGACACCATCTACGAGGCCGCCGGGATTACTGACGGCCAGCGCATCGTCTTCAAGGCGAACGTGCACCGCACCACGTCGATGGTAATCACGGTGGACCAAAGCGTTCGCTACGGCTTCGCGAAATGCATTCATGTCGACTAGCGGGACCGGCACGCGGAAGAGATCAACCTGTACTTCCCTTTCCCGGTTGTACGGCCGGAAATTGGTCTCAAGCCAGTTCAGTGCTTTGAGCAATGGAAAGCGTTGAAATTCGTTGAACTCAACGGCCTCCCGATCAAGCACCTGAAATGCAAGCTCGTGCGTCGGCACCAGGCGGCGCAGCGACTCTTCTCGGCCGATCAGGAGAATGCCGGTCAGCGTCGGCGTGCGGGTCCCCTCATGTACCCGAAAGAACCCCAGCGCTCCTTCCAGGGCCTCGTCATCGAGCTCCAAGAGCTTCTCGTCGCCACCGTACCGCCGGATGCTTTGTCTAAGTCGCTCTATTTCAAGTGGATCGAAATCGTCCAGCGTGCTGTTGGCTACCGGATGCGCGGAGACATCCATTTCGCCAAACGAGGCTGCCCTGCTTGATCGTTCGTGGGGAAGCATGGGCGCGTTCTCAGGCGTTCCGTCCGACTTAAGCCGCCTTTGCAAGTATTTTCCGCTCTTAGTACACACCTCTCCCACAGACGGTCTCACGAAGATGCGGGCAACGGTGGTGCCTGATACTTCGATGGCGCTGACCGATACCGTCACGGAAGGCGACGTCCGTGACGCCACGAGCCCCGCCATGCCATCGAGCCTCATGTGATCGGCGTGCAGCCCAGTTGGCGTGCCGTCGTCCTCTACACCAAGCCACAGTTCGCCGCCCTGCGCGTTCGCAAATCCTACGATCGCATCGATTAGCTGGTCATCACCCAGGCGCGATCGGTCGCTCTTGAATTCGACGATCAATGACTCGGCGGGTGGGATCGTATGGGTCATAGGAGTTTCAACGTCGGTCCTGGACGTAATACCGAGCATGTTCCGATCGGAACGAGAGCTTGGCAACCCGTTGAGAGATCTGTTCCGCTCCTGACGCATAATGACGTCCTCGACGATCGATACATTCCTACATGACCACCCGCGAAGCCCTGAAATTCCAGCTCGAACGCGGCATCGCCGCCCTCCGTGTCACCCTCCCGGAGGATGCGGTCTCCCGTCTGCTCGACTACCGCGAGCTGCTGGAGCGCTGGAACTCGGCGTACAACCTCACCGCGGTCCGCAACGCGGACGAGATGGTCACGCGGCACCTGCTCGACTCGCTGGCGATCATTCCCTTCGTGGAAGGCCGCACTCTTGCCGACCTGGGCACGGGCCCAGGCTTGCCCGGTATTCCGTTAGCCATCGCCGAGCCGGCGCGCGAAGTGCTGATGGTCGACTCCAACGGCAAGAAGGTCCGATTCCTGCGCGAGGCCATCCGTTCGCTGAAGCTGACTAATGGGCGAGCCCTTCAGAGTCGCGTGGAGGAGGTCGAGGGCACGTACGAGTGCATCACTGCGCGTGCCTTCGCCAGCCTGGCCGACATGCTCGGCTGGGGCGGCCACCTGCTGGCGCCGGGTGGCGTGTGGCTGGCGATGAAGGGCAAGCATCCCGCCGAGGAGCTGGACGGCGTGCCCGATGGGTTCAAGGTCGAGGCGATTCACGCGCTGACCGTGCCGGGTGTGGAAGGTGAGCGGCATCTCGTGGTGATCCGGCGGGACTGAACCGTCTGCAGGCTGTCTAGGGCGAAACCGCCCGTCGATGCTACGCTAACGCCCTTTCCGCGCACGGCAGCGAACCACAGCCCATGGCCCGCATCATCGCAGTCGCTAACCAGAAGGGCGGCGTTGGCAAGACCACCACCTCCGTCAACCTTGCCGCGGCCCTGGCCGCCGCGAAGCGTAAGGTGCTGCTCGTCGACCTGGATCCGCAGGGCAACGCGACCATGGCCTCGGGTGTGGACAAGTACGAAACCAAGCCTAATGGCTGCGAAGTGCTGCTCGATGAGGTCGGTATCGCCGACGTTCTCGTCCGTACCGAAGCCGCCTTCGATCTTCTTCCGGGCAATGGCGACCTCACCGCCGCCGAGCTGAAGCTGATGGACGGTCTGGCGCGCGAGCACCGCCTGAAAGAACAGCTTGGCAAGGTGTCGGATAACTACGACACCATCATCATCGACTGCCCGCCGTCCCTGCACCTGCTGACGCTGAACGCGCTGACCGCCGCCGACGGCGTGCTGATTCCCGTGCAGTGCGAGTACTTCGCGCTCGAGGGACTCTCGAGCCTGCTCGACACCATCTCGGCCGTGCGCCAGCGCCTGAATCCGCAGCTGGAGGTCGAAGGCCTGCTGCGGACCATGTACGACGTG
The DNA here is from genome assembly GCF_900102405.1 of Dyella sp. 333MFSha. NCBI lineage: Bacteria > Pseudomonadati > Pseudomonadota > Gammaproteobacteria > Lysobacterales > Rhodanobacteraceae > Dyella > Dyella sp. 333MFSha. The sequence goes on from NZ_FNBR01000002.1 coordinate 1,151,974, forward strand.
CGCAACAACCTCGGTAACGAGGTGTCGGCCCAGCTGACCCAGCATTTCGGCGACCAGGTACTGCGCTCGATCATCCCGCGCAACGTGCGTCTTGCCGAGGCGCCCAGCCACGGCCAGCCCATTCATCTGTACGACCGCGGTTCGCGCGGCGCCATCGCTTACATCGGTCTTGCCGGCGAGATCATCCGCCGCGAGCGCGCCCGCCACGCGGCGGCCGGCGGCGACGTCGCCGCGGAGCCCGCTGTCGACGAAGCGGCGACCGGCGCCTCCGACGCCGCCCCGACGACTTCCTGAGGAACCCCCATGGCAGCACCTAAGAAACGTGGTCTTGGCCGTGGCCTGGATGCCCTGCTTGGCGGCGGCACCGGTCCGGAGGCGCCTCCCTCGGTGATCGAGCAGGAAGGCGAGCTGCGTACGCTGCCCATCCATCAGATCCAGGCGGGCAAGTACCAGCCGCGCCGGCACTGGAACGACGAAGCCCTCGACGAACTGGCCGCCTCGATCAAGGCTCAGGGCCTGATCCAGCCAGTGGTCGTCCGCGCCATCGGCAAGAACAGCTACGAGCTGATCGCCGGTGAGCGCCGCTGGCGCGCTGCCCAGCGTGCCTCGATGAGCGAGATCCCGGCGCTCGTGAAGGACGTGCCCGAGCAGTCCGTGCTGGCCATGGCGCTGATCGAGAACATCCAGCGCCAGGAGCTGACACCGCTCGAGGAAGCCCAGGCACTTCAGCGCCTCATCGACGAGTTCGACCTGACCCACCAGCAGGCGGCCGATGCCGTGGGCCGGTCGCGCGCGGCGGTCTCCAACCTCCTGCGCCTGATCGACCTGCCCGAGTCGATCAAGCAGCTGCTCGACCAGAGCAAGCTCGAGATGGGCCACGCCCGCGCCCTGCTGACCCTGCCCGCCAGCATTGCCGAGCCGCTCGCGCTCGAGGCGGCACGCCACGGCTGGACCGTGCGCGAACTGGAAGAAGCGGCCCGCAAGGCCCAGCTGGCGCCGAAGGGCAAGGCCAAAACCAACGCGGTCGACCCGAACATCGCCAACCTCGAGCGCGAGCTGGCCGAGCGCTTCGCCACCCGTGTCGAGCTGGCGCACGGTCGCGGCGGCAAGGGCAAGCTCGTCATTCATTACCACAGCCTCGACGAGCTGGACGGCATCCTGACGAAGGTCCGCTGAGCGGCCGGCCTGAAAGGAAATCCGTATGCCTCCGGTCCATAAGGACGTGAACCCGAAGCAGCGCCAGTACGAAGCCATGGTGCGCGCCCTGTCGGCCGACCTTTACCGGTTCGCCTTCTGGCTGTCGCGCTCCGAAACCGTCGCCCAGGATCTGGTCCAGGAGACCTTCCTGCGCGCGTGGAAGAACCTCGACGCCCTGCGTGACGCGGAATCGGCCAAGCCGTGGCTGATTACCATCCTTCGCCGGGAGCATGCCCGACTCTACGAGCGCAAACGTTTCGACACGGTGGAGCTGGACGACAACGTCCCCGAGGATGCTGCCTTTGCCAGCCCCGAACGGAGTGGCGACGCCGCCCAGGTGCGCGACGCGATGCTGAAACTGCCTGAAAAATATCGGGAGCCGCTGGCCATGCAGGTATTGGGCGGGATGAGCTGCGACGAGATCGCCGAAGCCACCCAGCAACAGCCGGGTGCGGTCATGACCCAGTTGTTTCGTGCCCGTCAGCGCCTCAAGGCGATGCTTGGCGGACGTGCCGCGGCCGAAGGGGGACGGACGTGAACTGCCTCGACTTCCGCCGCCGGATCACCGCCGAACCGCGTTCCCGCGATGCCGACCTGTTGGCGCATCGTGACAGCTGCGACGAGGGTTGCGCCCCGTTCTGGCAGCGTGCGCAGCGTTTCGAGGACGACTTCGAAACGGCGTTGGCGGGTATCCCCGTGCCCGACGGGCTGGCCGATCGCATTCTGCTCGCCCATGCGACCCAGGAGCGTCGCGGACAGGTGCGCCGACGCCGGTCGTGGATGGCCATGGCGGCATCCGTCCTGATCGCCTTCGGCGGTGTCGGCCTGTTGTGGCGTCACATGGATGGCACCTCACTGCCCGCGCTCGCCGTGGCGCACATGCCCTGGGAAATGGACTCCCTGAACATGACTCGCCCCATGACCGACGCCCAGGTCGAAGCCGGTTTTATCGGCCGTTCCGCCCATCTGAAGGGGCCCGCGCCCGCTGGCGTCACCTACGTGCACGACTGCACCGTTGGGCCGTACCCGGCGGTGCATCTGGTGACGCGGATGAACGACGAGCCCGTGGTCGCCCTCTATATGCCGGGCAAGATGAGCGATGCCGACAGCGACTTCCACCGCGACGGCTGGGATGGCCGGCAGATCGCCCTGAGCGGCGGCACCCTGGTGGTGATGGCGCAAGGCGCGAGCCGCAACACCATGGACGCCGTGGCCCGCGGCTGGCGCGAGGCCCTCGAGGGGCCGGTCGCTCCCAGCGTCGGCCAGATCTGAACGAACGGCCGCTTTCGCGGCCCCATGGGCGGCCGCTTGGGCGATAATGCCGCCCCGAATCCTCCAGCCCCGGAAAAGCGATGACCGACCTCGCCGTGGTCGTGCCCGTCTTCAACGAGCGCGACAACATCCCGCCCCTCCTCGCCGAGATCGCCTCGGCACTGCGTGGCCGGATCGACTTCGAGATCATCTACGTCGACGATGACAGCACCGACGACAGCGTCGCCGTGCTGACCGCCGCCCGCGCTCAGTACCCGGAACTGCGGATCATTCGCCACGTTACCCGAAGCGGCCAGAGCACGGCCGTCTGGAACGGTGTGCGCAACGCGCGCGCGCCGTGGATCGCCACGCTCGACGGCGACGGCCAGAACGATCCGGCCGATATTCCGAAGCTGCTCGAGGCGCGGGCGGGCGCGGCACCGGATCTGAAGCTGTTCGCCGGATGGCGCGTGACCCGTCGCGACAGCTTCAACAAGCGGATCTCGTCCAGGGTCGCCAACGCGGTGCGCTCGCGCATGCTCAAGGACAGCACCCCGGATACCGGCTGCGGCCTCAAGCTGTTCGAGCGGGAGACGTTCATGCGGCTGCCCTATTTCGATCACATGCACCGGTATCTGCCGGCGCTGGTGAAGCGTGCGGGGTTTGCCAGCCAGAGCGTGCCGGTCGGTCATCGTCCGCGCACGGCGGGCACCTCCAAGTACGGCATGCTGGACCGCCTTTGGGTCGGCCTTGCCGACCTGCGTGGCGTGGCGTGGCTCATGCGCCGCGCCAAGGTCACGCGTACCGAAGAACTCTAACCAAGGTGCAGGTGCCGCGGCTGCCAGCTGTCGAGCATCTGCTCGGTACGCACGCGGCCGAGTTCGATCAGTTCGCGCGCCCGGTAAAACTCGTACACCGTGGACACGTTACGCGGGATCTCGATCAGCAGGTCGGGCGGATAGGCCGCCAGACGCAACCGTGACAGATTGGCCTGCATCAGGTCCATCGACTGGGTCATCAGGTCGAACGCGCCGGGGTCCTTGAGCTTCGGCTTGCCGTCGCCGGCGGGTAACACCCGTCCGAAGAGCCGCCCCAGCTTCGCCGTGTAGCCATGATCGGCCACGGCGGTGACGTTTTTCTCGGGCGGCTTCTGCATTTCAGCCGCGCCATCGACGCTTACCGCGAACACGTAATCGGCCTCTTCGCGCATCAACGGCAGGACGGGCAACGGGTTGAGCAAGGCGCCGTCGACCAGACGACGACCTTCATGCGTATAGGGCCGGAACAGCGTCGGAATGGCGATCGATGCACGTATGGCGTCGAACAGCGGCCCGCGCGTCAGCCAGACTTCGCGTTCCCGGTCGATGTCGGTCGCCACCGCCGTATAGGCGATCGGCAACTCCTCGATATTGACCTCACCGATCAGCTCGCGCAGGGCGGCCATGATCCGGTCGCCCTTGATGAAGCCACCGCCGGAGAAGCTCCAGTCGACCAGACGCAGCACGTCGAAGCGGGCCAGCGTGGAGACCCAGTCGCGATAGATGTCGAGCTTGCCCATGCCGTAGATGCCGCCGATCAGCGCCCCCATCGACGTGCCGGCAATGGCGACGATCTCGAAGCCGCGCTGTTCGAGGACCTCGATGGCACCGATGTGGGCCAGACCCTTGGCCGCGCCCGCCCCGAGGGCAAGCGCGACGCGGGGTTTACGGGGTTCGGTGCTGAGAGCGGGCAGGGCGCCGGTTTCGGCGATATCGAAGTCACTCATGTAACGGCGGCGCTCAGTGGGAGTGGTTCGAACCGTTCTGGTAACCGGACAAGGCCAGTTGCAGCAGGATCTTCATTTCTTCGCGTAACGGCAGCGGTGCGACGATCTCGGCGTCGGGACCGTACTTCAGCACGTCCATCAGCAATTCGCGGGAGTTGGAATACGGCACCTTGAGCTCGTAACGGCCGTCGCCCAGCCATTCGCCCTTCTGCTGCGAGTGCCAGTGCTCGTCGGCCACCCAGCGAGCGGCATGCGACGAGAAGCGGATGGTCGCCCAGGCCTTCGGCTTGCCGGCGAAGATGCCATAGCTGGACGCGAGCAGATCGTTGAGCTCGGCGTCCTCGACATCCCTGGCTTTCGCGTCGAGCGCCTGCGGGTCGGCAATGCGGTCGACGGCGAAGCTGCGCAGCGCTTCGCGGTCGTGGTCCCAGACATCGAGGTACCAGTTGTCGCGATAGTGGGTCAGGCGCTGCGGCGAGACCGTACGCTTCGTGTCGGAATTGGTGGTGCGCGCGCGGTAGCGGAAGCTGACCTGACGTCGCTCCAGCGTGGCGCCCGCGACGATGCGGAAGACCTGTTGGTCCATCTTGCGCGCGCCCCAGGAAATCACCCGGATGCGATCGACCGGCAGCGCCTTGCCGCTGCCGTGATCGGACAGCAGACGTTCGATGCGCGCCTTGAACGGCGCCAGGGCGCCGGCGAGCACGCCTGGGTCGGAGCGGCCGATCAGTTCGTTCAGCGCCATAAGGGCGGCCAGCTCGTCGCTGGTCAGCCACAAGCCGGGCAATTCAAACGAATCGCCCTCGCCCGCCTCGTAGCGGAACGACGCCTGCTCGCCTGCGACGCTCTGCACGGGCGCGCCGAGCGCATCGCGCAGGAAGGCCACATCGCGGTAGAGCGTGGCGCGTGAACACTCCAGCTCGTCCATCAACCGGGACAGGGGTACCGGGTAATGGGCGGACTTCAGGAGTCGGTGCAGGGTGAGAATGCGCTCGTAGCGGTCCATGTGTGTCGCCGGCAGGATGGAGCTTCGGAAAGTGTGTCCGCGCGGGCGTGACGCCCGTATCTACGCAGGCCAAGCATGGCGTCGCCGGGAGCCGTCCGCAAGGGAGTCTCGCGGGCGACGCGACATGCCCGTTTGCGCCGGGCGCCATAAGGCGCAAAAATGCCTCTTTGCGATTCGCCGAAGGCCCTCCCCGACCATGGCGGAACCCAACGACGCCCCTTCCGTCGCGCTGGATCCCCTGGACCGGCCTGGCGAAGTCACGCCTGTCCAGAGCTTGTTCTCGACGCCAGGTGTCGTCGTCCAGACCGCGATGGCGGCCGGCTATGGCCTGTGGATGGTGCTGGGCACGGCCCTGGCGCTCGGCCTGTATCCCGATGGCCGGGGCGAGGTACTGGTCCCGCTCTCGATCGGCCTGGTACTGGTAAGCCTCGGCCTCGTGGCGACGTGCCTGCGCCTTCCCTTCGCGCCGGCGTGGCATGGCTGGGACCCCGTCAAGCGCATGATGCCCACGGCCGAGGGCATGGTGGCCATGGCCAATTACCTGCCGATGCTGGCGCTTGCCGGGCTGGCGCGGGGTGGCAACGACTTTTGGGCGACGCGGCTGGCAGGCGCCGCGCTGATGCTCTGCAGCCTCGCCACGCTGGTCTATACGGCGCGAGGTGCCTCGCGCCATCTGCCGGTGTCCGTGGCATCGGTTGCCAACGCCCTGCCCCTGGGCCGCACCGTGTCGGCGCTGTTCGCCGGCGGCCTGTGGTTCTGGCTATGCGTCGCGCTGCAGAGCGAGGTCCCGATCAATCCGCTCAATCCGTGGCGACTCGCGCTGCTCGCGGTGGCGCTCGCGCTGGGCGTCGTCGAGGGCATGCGCTGGCGCGCCTTGCGCCAGCTTGCCGAAGAGAGCGGTGCCACCGGGTACTTCACGACGGGGCGGACGGCGGTCTCGTTGCTGGCCTGGCGCTTCACCGTCGCGGTGCTCTCGGTCGGTTTGCCCTGCGTTTTGCTCGTTTCGCACCCCGCGGGACCGCTGCTGCCGGTGGCCGCCGGTCTGGCCGCGTTAAGCTGCATTATCGGTCAATGTCTCGAGCAGCGGCTTTATGGCCGGGCTTACGCACAGTGGGTTCACGGCTGACGCCACCTTCCATTCCATCTACGGGTAGACGATGAAAAAACTCCTTCTCGCCACGCTCGTCCTTGCCGCGCTGCCGTTCACCGCGTCGGCCCAGGACGCGACCGCCAATCCGGCTGCCACTCCCGACCAGAACGCCGACGCCGCGAAAAACGGCGGGTGGACCGGCAACGGCGAATTCGGCTTCGCGTCCTCGCGGGGCAACTCCCGCTCGGAAAATGCCAACGCCAAGATCGGATTCAACCAGGAAAACGAGCTGTGGAAGAACAACTTCTACCTCAACGGCCTGCGCTCCAAGGGCGAAGTGGATGACGGGGACGGCAACAGTCAGTTCAGCACCACGGCGAACCGTTACGACACCGGTGCGTCGGTGGGCTACAAATTCGATCCGCGCAGCTACGTCGTCACGGCGGCGCGTTACGAGCACGACGACTTCGGCGCCAATCTCTGGCAGGGCATCGTGTCGGTCGGCTACGGTTATATCGCTCTGAAGAACGAGAAAGCCGAGCTTTCCTTCGAAATCGGTCCCGGTTTCAAGCGCTACCAGCCGGCGAAGTCGACCCGCGATCTGGTCAACGCCGACGGCACGCCGGTACTGAATGCCGATGGCACCGCGGCGACCGAGGAATACAAGCCCGACGCTGAAAGCGAAGTGGTCGGCCGTGGCCTGATCAACGCGAAATACCGCCTGACCGACAACACGGCACTGGAAGACACGCTGCTGGTGGAAGCGGGCTCGAAGAACCAGTACTACCAGAACGACATCGGCCTCTCGGTCAGCATGACGAAGAAGCTGGCGCTGAAGATCGGCTACCAGATCCGCTACAACAGCGACACGCAGCCGGGTACCGTCAGCACGGATAAGCTGACCACGACTAACCTGGTTTACAACTTCTAAGCGAAGCGCGCCTTTTTGTAGGAGCGCGCCCCGCGCGCGAAAAGCCAACGGAGCGGTGAAGCGGTAGCCTTGCCGCATCTTCGCTTCGTTGGCTTTTCGCGCGCGGGGCGCGCTCCTACAACAGCAGCGGCCAGCGTCAGCGGCAGCAAGCGTGAGCCGTTGCCAGCGTCAGCCGCAGCTAGCGCTGCGGTTTCAGAAACTCGTCCGCGCCCAGGCCGATCAGCATCGCCGCCACTTCGTGGCCCAGCGTGACCGGGTCGTCCGAGGCGTTGTCGGCCTGCGCATGCAGCAACTCGCCCGTGAGCGCATTGCCGACCATGCCGTGCAACGTCAGGCCGTGTTCCGCGACCACGCACCAGGCGCCGATGGCCACGGCGCAGCTGCCACCCAGCTGCTCGTTCATGGCACGCTCCGCGTTGACGGCTAGTAGCGTGTCTTCATCCGTCAGTACGGCCAGCAGCTCGTTGACGCGTGTGTCGCTGGCGAGGGATTCCACCGCGATGGCACCCTGCCCCGGTGCCGGCAGCCAGTCCGGGCTGGCCAGGCGTGCGGTGATGCGATGGCCGAGGCCGAGCCGTTCGACGCCTGCGCAGGCGAGGATGATGGCGTCGTAATGCCCCTCGTCCAGCTTGGCCAGTCGGGTATTCACGTTACCGCGTAGGTCGAGCAGCTGGAGGTCGCCGCGCACAGCGCGGAGCTGTGCCTGACGCCGCAGTGACGAGGTACCGACCCGGGCGCCGTTCGGCAGGTCGGACAGCGTGGCGTAGTCGTTGCTGATGAAGGCGTCGGCGGCATCGGCACGCGGCAGGATCGCCGACAGCGTGAAGCCGGGTTCGAGCTCGGCCGGCACGTCCTTCAGCGAATGCACGGCGATGTCGGCGCGACCGTCCTGCATCGCGACTTCGAGCTCCTTGAGAAACAGGCCCTTGCCGCCGATGGTCGCCAGCGAACGGTCGAGGATCTCGTCACCCCGCGTGGAAAGCGGAACCAGTTCCACGACCAGGCCGGGATGCGCCTGGCGCAGAAGGCTGGCCACGTGTTCGGCCTGCCAGAGGGCCAACGCGCTCTTGCGCGTGGCGATGCGAAGCGGTGCGGTCATGGGATCCTGGCGCTGGCTCGGTCGAAAGCGTGATTGTCCCGCAATCCAACCCGGCGTGCAGCGCGGCGACGTGTCACGCGGCCTCAGCCGGCCTCCGCGCGAAGCAGCTGGCGTACCGCGGGAAGGTTGCGCCGGCTGACTTCGGGTGTGACCTCGGTACCGGCCAGGCGCGCCATCACGCGACCGTCCGTCAGTGTCTTCAGACCTACCAGGCGTGTACGCGGCACCAGGCAGTTGCGGTGCAGGCGGATCAGGCGCTCGCCATGCGCGATCTCGAGCTGGCGCAGCGACTCGTCGATCAGCCACATCCCGCCGCCATGATGCACGGCGACGTACTTCTCGTCGGCGAGGAGATAGAGCACGTCGTCGAGCGCCACACGGACTTCGTCGTTGCCACTGCGCGCACGGAGCCACGCGTTACGCGACGGCTGAGAGGCGCGTACCGTGCGCGTCGCGGCACGATCCAGCGCCTCGGCCAGACGCTCCGCGCGTATGGGTTTGAGCACGTAGTCGGTCGCACCGAGGTCGAAAGCGCTCAGCGCGTGTTGCTCGTAGGCCGTGCAGAAAATGACCTGCGGACGCTCGACGAGCGTGGCCAGTTGCACGGCGACGGCGGTACCCGACAAGCCAGGCATTTCCACATCGAGCAGCACGAGGTCCGGTCGCAACGACGCGCAGGCGGCGATCACCGCATCGCCGTCTGCGGCCTCGCCGACGATTTCCACGTCGTCGCGTGGCGCCAGCAACGCCTTCAGGCGTGCGCGCGCCAGCGGCTCGTCATCGGCGATCAGGACGCGCATGCGCGGACTCCGGCAGAAAAACGGTGACGATGAAATGGCCCTCGCGCTGTTCCGCACGCACGCTGGCGCGCTGGCCGAAATGATAGGCGACGCGTTCGCGCACGTTGCGCAGGCCATGTCCCGTACCGGGCGTCGGCAGAGCATCGGAAAGCGAGTTCTCGATCACGATCTCCACGCCACCGGGGACACGTCGTCCGGCAAGACGAATGCTTCCACCGGTGCGGCTGGGCTGCACGCCATGACGAACCGCGTTCTCGACCAGCGGCTGCAGCAGCAGGTGGGGCAACGGCAGATCGGCGGGTACGTCGATGTCGCGCTCGACGCGCAGCCGGTCGCCCAGGCGCAGGGACTCGATCTCGAGATAACGGTCGACCAGCGTCCACTCGTCGCCCAGCGTGCCTACCGCATGATGATCGCTGCCCAGCGCCGCGCGGAACAACTCGCCCAGGTTCTCGACGGTGCGTTCGGCCGCGTCCGGATCGACGCGAATCAGCGCGGCCACCGCATTCATGCTGTTGAAGAGGAAATGCGGGCGGATGCGTGCCTGCAGCGCCGCGACCTGTGCCTGTGCGGCAGCGGCGACCCGGGCCTGCCATTGCGCGACGACGTAGAAGTAGCGGAGCAAGCCGGCACCGAGCAGCCCCGTGGCGATGCTGGCGTCGCGCACGAAGCCGGTGCGCGACGCCGGCGTCATGCCTGTCCTGATGCTGTGGTCGACCCAGCCAAGCAGAGCGGCGCTCGCCGCCACCAGCATGACGAGTACGAGCCACACCGCGGCATACGGCAGCATCCCGGGAAGACGCTGCATCCACGGCCGCAGTTTGCACAGCGCCACCGTCAGCAGGACCGACAGCCAGCTGGTGAAAAGCACCGCCGTGCCGTAGTCGCGCCAGTCGGCGTGGCTGCCGGGTGCCAGGCACATGAGGGTGACCGTGAGCGACCCGACCACCAGCAACGCGAACAGCAGCGGCAGGCTGCAGAAGTCGGGCAGAGGCGCCGACGGAGGGCGCAAGCCCTGGGTCGAGTCGGTAGGGGCGGCGGACATGCGGCGAGTATGCCGGATGCCCGCACGCGCCGACGCGCGCGGGATCACGCGTTGGCGAAGAGCCCGGAGAACCAGGCGCGGATGTCGACGAGCTCCGGCAGGCTTACCTGATGAGCCATCGGATAGCTGTGCCAGTCCACGCGATGGCCGAGCAGCTCGAGCACCTGCCGCGAGTGCTCGCCCAGCGCCATCGGTACGACCGGATCGGCGCTGCCGTGGCCCCAGAAGATCGGCGTGGCGTGGTTGGCGCCACTGCGCTCGGCTTCGATGGTGTCGTGCAGGGGCAGGTAGGCCGAAAGAATCAGCAGGCCGGCGAGACCTTCGCGATGTCTCAGGCCAGCCGACAACGCCATCGCGCCGCCCTGCGAAAAGCCGGCCAGTACGATCCGTGATGCGGGCACGCCACGCTCCACCTCGCGGGCGATCAGCGCCTCGACTTCGTCGATGGAAGCGCGGATGCCTTCGGCGTCCTGCTTGTCCGCGATGGACAAGCCTTTGATGTCGTACCAGGCGCGCATGGGCACGCCGTTGTTCACCGTCACCGGCCTGACCGGCGCATGCGGAAACACGAAGCGGATCGCCGGCCACGATGGATCGGCCAGCTCAGGCACGATCGGCGCGAAGTCATTGCCGTCCGCGCCGAGCCCATGCAGCCAGATCACCGACCAGACGGGCGATGGACGGGTTTCCTGTTCGACGGTAGGCAGCATGACGTGTCCCGGTATTCGAAGACTCCGAATCCTACCAGCCCCGATATCCCCCGGAGATCGATCGGCGCCGACGCCAGATACACGCGGACGCCTGGATCTGACGAGATATGTGTATCTTGCACTTTCTTTGATGCAGGCTTAGCCTCGCCTCCGATATGTGCATATTGCACACGATTCGGAGGTTCCCCATGCGTGATTCCGTTGACGTCCTGATCTGCGGTGCCGGAGCGGCCGGCCTGACCCTGGCTATCGATCTGGCCCGCCGTGGCATCGCTTTTCGCCTGATCGAAAAGCTCCCCTCGCCCTTTCAGGGCTCCCGTGGCAAGGGTATTCAGCCGCGCAGCCAGGAGGTCTTCGAAGACTTAGGCCTCCTGGACCGGGCCATGGCGACGGGCGGCATCTATCCTCCGGTGCGCAAGTACGCCGCCGACGGCTCCTTCGTCGACGAGGAAATGGTCGGGGCCGATCACCCCCCGACGCCAGCGGAGCCGTATCGGCTGCCGCTGATGCTTCCGCAGTTCCTCACAGAGAAGCTGATGCGCGAGCGTCTTCTCGAGCTCGGATCGGCGGTCGAATTCGGTGTGGAGCTGACCGGCTTCGCTACGATTGACACGGGCGTTGAAGCCACCGTGCGGAACGAACGAGGCGACGAGGTCATCCGCGCCCGCTATCTGATCGGATGCGACGGCGGACGAAGCTTGGTCCGCGGTGCGTTGGGCATCGACTTTCCCGGTAAGACACTGGGCGTGAGAGCGATCGTGGCCGACGTGATTCTGGAAGGTCTGTCGCGCGACGTCTGGCATCGGTTCGACGGCGGTGATGGTAAGCACCTCAGCATCTGTCCGCTTGCGGGCAGCGAACTGTTCCAGATTCAGGGCCCCATTCCGCTCGAAGGCGACATCGATCTTTCCGCCGAAGGGCTGACTCGCCGTGTCGTCGAGGCGACGGGTCGTGAGGACATCGTGCTGCGTTCGGTGTCCTGGGCCTCGGCATACACCATGAACGCGCGGCTGGCGGATCGCTATCGCGACGGCCGCGTCTTTCTCGCAGGCGATGCGGCGCATATCCATCCGCCGACCGGCGGCCAGGGCCTCAATACCAGTCTCCAGGATGCCTACAACCTCGGCTGGAAACTGGCGGCCGTGCTTCGCGGTGCACCCGGGTCGCTGCTCGATACCTACGAGGCCGAGCGTCGCCCGATCGCCGCCGGGATGCTGGGCCTTTCCACGCGTCTGCTCGAGGGATTCAAAAAAGGCGATAACCGCCGGGGCCGCGAGGTACAGCAGCTGGATCTGGATTACGCCGAATCGCCGCTGTCCTTCGTGTCAGACGCCGCCAGTCATCTTGCACCGGGGAGTCGCGCACCGGATGCAAACGTGCGCGGCGCGGGTGGCGGCGCCACGCGGCTCTTTCATCTTTTCAGGGGAACGCACTGGACGTTGCTGGTGAGCGGGTCGGCGTCGTTCGCTCCACGCGCCGGTATGCACATCCACCGGATCGGACCCGGACTGGAGTTCGACGACCATCTCGGTCAGTTCGCCGCCTTTTACGGTGTGCCGGATCGTGCGGCCATGCTGATCCGGCCGGACGGTTATGTGGCGGGCGTCTTTGCTGCCGCGCAGGCCGAGGCATTGCAGGCGTATCTCGACCGGGTGTTGCCCGCAGGTACGTGACACCTGCGCGGGCTGGCTCCCATCAGAGCGTCGCCCCTTCGAGTAACCGCCCTCAACGAAACAGATGCGGCACGAAGCAGCTGGTGTTGCGCGTGATCCGGTCGTCATCCTCGCGGATGCCGATGCCGGCCGGCTCATCGCCGATCACCCAGGAACCGACCAACGCGTGCCGACCCTGGAACACCGGCAGCGGTGCGAGCGCCTGATACACGGTAAGCGGCGTCTGCGCACCCCGCTCATGGGTATCGAGCACCGCGATGCCCTCACCTTCGCGACCCCAGTAAGGCTTGGCGACCGCCGCGCCGACGATGTCTTCGCGCCGCCTGCTCGCTGCGAGAAGATTCGGGTGCCCCGGAAAGAACTCCCACAGCAACGGGAGAATCGCCTTGTTCGACAGCAGCATTTTCCACGGCGGCTCGAGCCAGCGCGTGCCGCTTGCGGGAATGTGTTGCGCGAACGCTTCGCTCATCAGCCATTCCCACGGATACAGCTTGAACAGCCGGTCGATGGGACGGTCGGCCAGGTCGATGAATGCCTTGCCCGACCAGCCGATGTCCTCGATGTCCAGCGCCTGCACGTCGTGCCCGGCCTGCCGGCAGGTGTCCACGAGGTAGTCGGTCGTGGTCGCGTCTTCAGGGTTGTCGTAACACGCCGCGAAGTGCACACGCGGTCCACCTCCGACGGTGCGCCAGCGGTCGATCAGCTTCTCGTGGATCGAATTGAACTGATCCGCGTCGGAGGCGACTTCTTCCAGCCAGTACCACTGCACGACCGAGGCTTCGAACAGCGACGTCGGTGTATCCGCGTTGTACTCGAGCAGCTTCGGCGCCGAGCGACCGTCGTACGACAGGTCCATGCGACCGTAAAGCGCAGGGTCCCGGTCGAACCAGCTGCGCTCGATCAATCGTGCGGCGCGGTCATCGAGGCCGAGCTCGGTGTAGCGGCCGTCGCGCACGATCCGGTCGACGGCTTCGAGACACAGCGCATGCAATTCGGCCGTGGCGGCCTCGAGCACGTCGACCTGCGCTTCGTCGAACACGTAGCAGGCATCCTCGCGCCAGTACGTTTTGCCGTCGATGGTGTGAAAACCAAAGCCGATGGCTTCGACGTGCGTCTGCCAGTCCTTGCGAGGGACGATGGTCTCGCGGCGCATCAGCCGCCCCGCGCCGAGACGCGTCCGCTCGAGCCGAAGCCTCCGCGGCTGCCGAAATCGAAGCCGGTCGGGCCGTGGCCGGCGAAGCCGCCGCCACCCGCAACGGTGCGCCCCGGACCCGGGTCACCCTTGAACGCGTTGCCGCGCCAGTCGCTGCGATACCAGGGGCCGTAGTAGTGATAGCCGGCCGAATGGCCACCGCCGCTTCCCGACACGGGCTGGTCCTGCGTGCACTGCCCGGTGGCGTAGTCGTGCTCGCAGTCCTCAAGCGAGGCGTAGCTGTTGCGTTGGACATCCTTGCCGCCGAAGGCGGCATAGCCGGCCACCGTCGCACCCAGGAGGCCAAGCGCGATCGCAACCGACCGGCGTCGGGTCAGCGGCTCCTCAGAGAGGCGTGTCGGAGCGTTGTAACCGCGCGGCAGATCGATGGACCAGGAGGCCGGTTTGACGGGACGATCGGACTCAGGACGTTCGGACATGGTGAGCCGTCCTCAGTACGTCATCGCCGCGGCGTTGAGCGTGCCGACACAGGCCGCCACGATCGCCACGAACAGTGCCACGGAGCGGACGTCCGCTTCGATCCGGCCACGCAGGTCGCGCACGACGAGGCGCAGGACGAGGTGGGTCAACAACTGGACGACCCAGGCGACCAGACCCCAGAGAGCGAGATCCAGAAGGCTCACGCTGTGCGCGATCGCACTCGCCAGTGGCTGTACGAAGCCGATGGCCGCACCGCCGAGGCTGATCGCCGCCGAGAGATTGCCCTCGCGGATCAGCGCCATTTCCCGCTGCGGCGTGATCCAGATGTAGGTCACCACGAAGGCGACGAAATAAAACACGCCCAGGGCCAGATAGGCCACGAAAGCGGGCAGGGTGAACAGGTCCGACACGATCACGCAGGCATCCTTGTTTGAGGCGGCCTCCCCTGGCCGCCTCGCAAGGATAGGCTGGCTACCCGGTGGGAGCCAGCCCCGTTGGCGAACGCTTACTCGCCGAGCCCCAGTTCCGTCGCAAAGAAGGTCAACTGCAACGCCGCATTACCTACCCGCTGGCTGAAAGGCGCACCGATGCCATGCCCCGCGTTCATCCGCGTGAGCAACAGCACCGGCTGACCGGAAGTCGAGGCATCCTGCAACGCGGCGGCGAACTTGCGCGACTGCCATGGCGCGACGCGTGGATCGTTGGCGCCCGTGGTGAGCAGCACCGCCGGATACTTCGTCCCCGCCCTGACGTTGTGCAGCGGCGAATACGCCAGCATCGCCTTCGCGATCACCGGATCCGTCGTGCTGCCGTACTCGCTCACGTTGTACGGGCCATTCGCAAAAGCCGTCTCGTGACGCGGCACGTCATAGATGCCGACGGCGCCGACCACGGCGCGGTACTGCTCCGGATGCTGCGTCAGCGCGGCGCCCATCAACAGGCCGCCGTTGCTGCCGCCGAGGATGCCGAGGTGGCCGCGGTCGGTCCATTTCGTATCGATCAGCGCCTGAGAGGCGGCGTAGAAGTCGTCGAACACGTTCTGCTTGCGCTGCTTCTGGCCCTGCTCGTGCCACGCTTCACCGAATTCGTTGCCGCCGCGAATGTTGGCGTAAGCGAGCACGCCGCCACGCTCCAGCCAGGCCAGGTTGGCGCCGACGAAGCCCGGCGTGACCGGAAGACCGAAACCGCCATAGCTGTAGAGGATGGTCGGCCGCTTGCCGTTCGGGGTGATCCCATCCATCGAAATCACGGTGACGGGAATCTTCGTGCCGTCCTTCGAGACGCCGTCGATGCGCGACACCTTCACCTTCGAATAGTCCGCGGCGGGCTTTACCTCGAACACGGTTTTCAACGTGCCGCTGGCGCCGTCGTACTCCGCCCAGCGGGTCGGGGTGGTCCAGCCGCCGTAGCTCAGCAAGGCCTTGTTCTGTCCGGCTTCGGAAGCGACGCCGCCGATCGTGATGCCGGTCGCCGGCAACGGCACGCGGCGGATCAGGGTGGCCTTCGCGTCGTACTGATCCGCCCACCAGTCGGGGCCGGCGCTGCGCACGACGAGAAACCCGTCGCCCATGGCGGAGACACGCTGAATCGCACCGTCACCCTGGGCGAGCACATCGCTGCGCTTGCCATCGGCGCCGACGGCGACGAGTCTGCCACGCGGCGCATCGGCGAAAGCGACGACGATCAGGCGGTCGCCGACCCACGCGGCGGAGCGCACGTCCGCATCGCGGCCCAGCACGCGCTTGAACTCGCCCTTGCCCTGCCGCAGGTACACCTCCGCCGGGCCGCCGTCGCCTTCATTGGCGAGCAGCGCGGTGGACGCACCTCCCTTGCCCTCGAGCAGGATGTACTCGGCGACATGCGAGTAGCCCTTGCCGAAAACGGTGCGGTCCTTCGTGGCGGCCTCGCCGATCGTGTGATGCGCGAGCACCGCGTCGAACTCGCGCAGCGCCTGGCCCGCGGCGGGCGTCTCGAAACGCGCGTAGGTCACGCCCTTCTCATCGGCATCCCAGGCGAGCGCCTGCGGTGTGGTGCCGCCGCCGGCCAGGGGCAGCAGGTCGGGCAACGCCTTACCGGTCGTGGTGTCGAGGATGTGGATGGTGGTCAGTTCGCTGCCGCCTTCCGCCGTGCCATAGGCCAGGTACCTGCCGCTGGGCGACGGCCAGTATTCGGTAATCGCGGTACCGCCGTCACCCTGGTTCGGGTCGACCAGCGTGCGCGTCGGACCATCGGGCCACGCCTTCGCCACCAGCAGCGGTTGTGCCTGCGGCGGGGTGTTTTCGAAGTAGAACAGGGTGCCGCCGGCGAGCGTCGGCGAACTGCGCGTGGTCGACGTGATCGCCAGTTCGCGGACGCGGGTGCTCAGCGCCTTGCCCAGCGGCATCGCGCCGATGGTGGCTTCGGTGTAGGCGTTCTGGGCATCGATCCACTGTTTGACGTCGGCGGCCTCGGGGTTCTCGAGCCAGCGGTACGGGTCGTTGACCGGCTGGCCGGCCAGGGTTTCGGAGACCATGCGCTTCGGCGTGGCGGGGGCCTGGCTCGTCGCGGCATGGGCACCGCAGGCGACGAACAGGCTCACGGCGAGCAGGCGGGGGACAAAGGCGCGCATGGGATCGACTCCAGGGTGGGAAGGCGTCGAGCGTAGCAAACCGGGCGGGGGGACTTGCCGTGCCGAAAGGGGTGGCTGGCGGGTTATGCTCGTCCGCTTTGCCATTCCCGGGATCCGCCCGATGCGTGTACTTGCCGCCGCCCTGCTCACCGCCTTTGCCGCCGCGCCGTCGCTGGCCGCGCCGCCGCTGCCTCCGCTCGACATGGAGACGATCATGGCGGACCCGGACTGGATCGGGCCGGCGGTGGAAGACGCGTACTGGGGCGTCGATGGCCGCGAGGTGTATTACTCGCTGAAACATGACGGCACGCCCGTGCGCGACCTCTACCGCGTCGGCGCCAACGGCGGGGCGCCGGAACGCCTCGATCCGAAGGCGGCGGCGAATGCCGACGGTACGAAGCTGGTGTTCGACCGCGACCATCGCCATGCCGCTTTCATCCGCCACGGTGACGTCTTTCTCCGCGACCTTGGAAGGGGGACCACGGTGCAGGTCACGCGTACGGAAGCGACTGAAAGTCAGCCGCGCTTTTCCCTCGATGGGCGCCTGCTGACGTTCCGCGCGGGCAACGACTGGTTCGCCTATGCCGTTGCCGGTGGCCCTGCCGGCAAAGCGGCGGTGCTCGAGGAAAAGGACGACCCCAGGGCAAAGACCTCCGACGACCTCGAAGACGATCAGCAAAAGCTGTTCTCCACCCTGCGCGGTCTGCGCGCCGACGAGGCGGCAATGAAGGCCGAGAAGGACGCCCTCGCCGCCGCCGACCCCGGTCGTGCGCCCGCGCCCTTCTGGCTGGGCAAGAACGTCAGCGTCGCCGATACCTCGCTCTCGCCCGACGGCCACTGGCTCCTCGTCGTCACCCAGGCCAAGGATGCGGACGCCGGCAAGATCGCCGACCTCACCCACTACGTGACCGACTCGGGCTACGCCGAGCCTGAAGCGACGCGCGCGTACGTCGGCCGCAGCGACCCCGCGCCGCAGTCGCTGCGTCTGCTCGACCTGAGCACGCACACCAGCTACGACCTCGACACGAAGACGTTGCCCGGCATCGGCGTCGACCCGCTGGCCGACCTGCGTGCGAAAACCGTCGCCGCGCTGCGCAAGGGCGGCAAGAACGACCGAGCCGATGCGCTGGCCGCTCCGAAGACGCGCCCGGTCATCGTCAATGGCGAATACAGCCCGGGCATCGTCTGGAGCGACGATGGCCGCAACGTCGCCGTGCAGCTTCGCGCGATCGACAACAAGGATCGCTGGATCGCCACGGTCGACTTCGGCAGGCACATGCTGGTCAGCCAGCACCGCCTGACCGACAAGGCCTGGATCAACTGGGACGGCAACGACTTCGGCTGGCTGAACGATGGCCGTACGCTCTGGTACCTGAGCGAAGAATCCGGCTTTGCGCAGCTCTATACGCGTGCGCTGGGCGGCAAGGCCACGGCGCTGACCTCCGGCCGCTTCGAGGTCGACCACCCGGTGCTCAGCCCGGATGGCGGTACGTTCTACGTGCGCAGCAACAAGGTCGCGCCGTACAGCTACGACATCTACCGTGTGCCGTCAACGGGTGGCGAACTGCGCCGTGTCACGCAGTACGGCAGTCTCGACGATTTCTCGCTGTCGCCGGACGGACGTTCGCTGGCGGTGCTGCACTCGTCGCCGTACGTGCCTTCGCAGTTGTCGACCGTTGGCGTCGACGGCGGCGCACCGCGCGAACTCACCGATACGCGCAAGCCGGGCTACAAGGAACGCGAGTGGATCGCGCCGAAGATCGTCGAAGTGCCTTCGAGCCACGGGGCGGGCAGCATCTACGCCAAGTTCTACGGACCGGCCGACGCTGCGGCAGCCGCATCGCGCCCTGCCGTGATCTTCGTGCACGGGGCGGGCTACCTGCAGAACGTGCACCTGTCGTATCCCGCGTACTTCCGCGAGCAGATGTTCCACAACCTGCTCGTCCAGCGGGGCTACGTCGTGCTCGACATGGATTACCGCGCGTCGAAGGGTTACGGCCGCGACTGGCGCACCGCCATCTACCGCCAGATGGGCCATCCCGAACTGGATGACCTGCTCGACGGCAAGGCCTGGCTGGTGAAGAACCAGGGCGTGGACAGCAAGCGCGTGGGCATCTACGGCGGTAGCTACGGCGGGTTCATGACGCTGATCGCCCTGCTGCGCGCGCCGGGCGAATTCGCTGCCGGTGCCGCGTTGCGTCCGGTATCCGACTGGACCAGCTACAACCACGAGTACACATCCAACATCCTCAACGATCCGCAGATCGATCCCGAGGCGTATGCGACCAGCTCGCCGATTAACTACGCCGACAAGCTGGCCGACCCGCTGCTGATCGAGCACGGTCTCATCGACGACAACGTGCTCGCGAGCGATTCGATCCGCCTGTACCAGCGCTTCATCGAACTGCACAAGAAAAATTTCTGGATGTCGCTGTATCCGATGGAGCGGCATGGGTTCGTCCATGCCGACTCCTGGTACGACGAGTATCGGCGGATCGATGAGCTGTTTCGTGAGCGGCTGGAGCGCAGCCCCTGAAGGCTAACTGGGCTCCCAATATCGCATTGCGAAGTTGAGTTTGCCCGCCTGGAATTGGAAGAGGTCGCGTCGTTTGTAGAAGCGTCTGTTGCCGTCCTTGACGTCGACGAAGAGCTTCAAGGCAAACACACGCTCTGGCGTGCCAGGGTAGAAGATGCTCGCGCTGTATCGGACGATCGCCAGGACGGATGTGTCGTGAAAAGCCGATACGACGTCGTCGATGTCTTGTAGAGCGAAGAGCTCGTTGATCTCGGCCTTAGCTTTGTCATCGGAGGTGCCAGGCCAGATTGCGTAGAACGTCTCGATCATCTTTTTTGCACTGATCTCTTCGGCAGTATCCCAGTCTGGTGCTTCGCCACCTTCGCCACTGCGCTGGGGCCACGAAAGGTTGGCCGATGGGCGCTGGGTATCCTCTGGCTCAGCGGGCTGATCGGGAACATCCGGAACATCCGGGACAGGGGGGACAGGTGGGACAGGCGGGACAGGCGGGACAGGCGGGACAGGCGAGACAGGCGGGACATCCGGCACGTCCGGAACCCCCGGTACATCGGGCGCCTGCGGCTCGTCGGGCTCATCGGACGTCTGTGGCGAGCCAGGTGCTTCCGGGCTGCCGGGCTCGCCGGGCGGCTGTGCCGGGGAATTTCCCACGGTATGTTCGACAACCTGGTAACCGTTGCGTGTCCACCGCAGCTTGAGCTGTTCCTTGATGCCGCCAAGATCGTACGGATGCTCATAGGTGACGGTCGGCGACTCTCCCGGGTCGCTGACGACGCAATCCGCGGATTGCAATGCGGTCCGACCTAGCCTGTGCTGCTCGTTATCAATGCTTATGTCGATGCCCTTGACGTCCCTCAGGACGTAGAAGGTCTGAAGCAATTTCAGCTTTTCGTCCCGCGTCTCTTTAGTTGAAGCCTTCAACGCCCGCCACGCGATAGCGAGGTTCGCGATGAAACGACGGACACCCGCTTCGCTCCGGGCGTCTGCACCCGGTTGGGCAGGCGCATGGCTAGAAACCACCCTTGTCGTCGGCGGTGCCTTGGTATTCTCCTGCATGAGTTCTTTCACCTGAAAGGTGAAGGTCCCCCCGCCCCATACGGCCGAGTAGTCGAGCCGCAGGACGATGTCCTCTATGTCCTCGGCGTAGGCCGCCCTCATCGCCTCATCGCCGGGAAGCGTCAGCGTCCAGTCGGAAACCGCGCCCGTACCTTCGAAGGGCGTATATCGGCCGTCCATGAATTCATTCCGCAGTACGACGGTCGCCATCGGATCGTCGTGCACGCGCGGTTTTGTGGATGAAATCAGGATGGACTCGTTGGCTCGCAGGTTGCGCCGAATCGAGGACGGGGTCTCGGAACCCGGCCCCCGTAGCCATCTCGCGCCTTCCATGTCGGGGCTGACATGCAGGTTGTTGGCCCGCTGGGTGAGAACCGCACGGAGGACGCTCGTTTCGGTGAGCGTCTTCGCGTCCGGCTTCAGCTTGAACTCCACCGACACGTGCCTGATCTGCCGCAGGTAGTGGCCGGGATAATCTTCGTCGAACACCTTCTGGCTCAAACGGATCCACAGGCGGTTCTTCCTGAGTCCTTCGGCGAGCTGTTTGTTGTCGAACGTCCTCACCGAAACATCCCTGCCCGCGGCATCCTTGCCCGGTGTCGTCCTGGGCCCACCGCCAGCGAGCGTGGCGATGGAGATGTCTTTGTGAATCAGCGGGCGTCGTTCGTGTACTCGCAGGTACGAGCTCTGCATCGCCTGCAGGTCGTTCTGTAGCGCCTCGCCGGCGAACATGCCCCGCCACGCACCCTGCCACGCATCCAGCCGTACATGGCGCGTGCCGAAATCGCCGGTCTCGAACATGTAGCTGGCTTCCGCCGAAAGGCACAGGCTCAATACGGACTGGTAGGCGGACGCGTAGAGTTCGCCGAGGCGTCCGAGCATCCAGGTATAGGTGTCGGCGATGGCGAAGCCGCTGGTCAGTGTCGCGAACTCGGTGCGTAGGCGACTTTGCTGTGCGACGGCCTGGTCGAGTTCCTTTCTGGCCGTGGCGAGGCGAGACGCCTGCTCCGCCTCCTGAGCCGACAAAATCTCGAGGTCACCTCGCGCCAGTTCGATCTCGAGCCTGAATTCGTCATCCCGCCGGTTATAGGCAGCTTCCGTACGCAAATCCTCGGCCAGGAGGCGGGTCGCTTCGGCAAAGGTCTCCATCTTTTTTTCGATGGCTTCGGGGGCAGCGTCCCACTTATTACCGCCCGTCGACATCCCAAGCACATTCATCAGGGATTTAAGGGGAACCTTTGCCAGAAGGGGAGCGCTCGTCGCGTAAAGCATCGCAACGGCGCTGTACCCGGTCGTCGAAGCAAGAATTTCGAGTGGACTGCGACCCATTTGCTCGGTGTAATGCCTGACTCGCTTTTCCACATTCCGTCGGCTGGCCTTCAAGGTCATACCTTCGCGCTCGACCGTCACGATCGCCTGCCTGCGCAGTGACACATCGAAATCCGAAACCGCCATCAGGGTCGTCTGCTTTTCGACCTCGTACGCGTTATCCGCTTCATGTTCCGCGATGTGGAAAAGGTAGCGCCCCAGATCGGTCAGCCGCTCCACGGCGGCCTGCGCGAAAGCCAGCCCATCACGGAACCGGTGATGAGGAATCTGGTTCATTCGCAGGAGGTCCTGCATGGCGCCGGTGCCACCCCGGCCACCGCTAAACGTCAGCGATTCATCCACACCGCGGCCGATGTACGGTAGCAACGTCCCATCGATCGCCCGGCCGTGGCGAAGGTTGGACAAGCGACTGAGAATGAGATCCCGTGTCTCCCGAAGACGCAGGTTGACCGGCGCGACAAAGGCGTCACCCAGCGAACGTAACGTGACTGGCCTCCAGGGCGCGGCGTCACCTGGCTCTTCCAGCGTACCGATAAGCCGCAGGGCACGTTGGTAGCACAGCCATGCTTCCTGCAGGCTCTCCGGCGTCAGCTTGCGAAACAGCTCATCGCCCTGCATCAGCCACAGGCCAACCGCGAAAGCATGTAGGGCTTTCTGGAAATGCACGTGGTCCGCGTAACCTGCCAGCTCCGGTGCCTCGCCCGTATCGGAGGCTACCGACATCGGATACACGAGTGGCATGCTGTTCCAGAACGGGCGAGGGGGTGTCGCGCTCGTCGTCTGTCCGCGATAGGGGTCGAAGAGATACTGACTGCACCAGTTCCACGCCGCTGCGTACTCGCGCTTCTCGCGCAGGTTCCACGCGATCAGCCAGGGGACATGGAAGAACAACTCCCAGAAATAAAGTCCGTTGGCTCCACGAAAATCGACGAAACCGCCGCTTTCACCCTTGCGAAGGGCAGGCTCCGGCAGCGTCTGCGTGTCGAAGGAGAGAACGGCGTCCATCGAGCGAGCGGCCCGGCCGACGAGCGGTTTTCCGAACAAGGTGTTCAGGCGCACCGGCGGCCGACCGGACTCATCCAGGTCCAGATATTGCGCATTCGATGTGTTGTGCCAGATGTAGACGGTCGGCACGCGATCGTCCGGCGACGATGCTTCCTCGGCCCGGTCGACCAGGGTAAACGTGCGTTTCAGCGTGAGCCACGTGCTCGCTTTGCCCTCCGGATCGTTGGCGGGATCGTCCGGAACCTCGAGCGACAGGGTGATCGGATAGGTTCTGGTGTCGGGATCGACGGGGAAATATGCCTCGATCTTCTTTCGGCCCATTTTCTCCATGTACAGCTTTTTCTTGAAAGGCTCGTTGCCCCTCGTGCCTTCACTACCGAAGGCGGCGATCAGACGAGCGTAAAGGTTGCCGTACGACTCGGCATGACTCATGGCGAAGCGGACGATATTCTCGACCGCTCGCGCGCCCAGTTCAGCCCCTCCGGCGTCCGATACGGTTTGAAAGAGGGATGCGGAGAAGGCTACGCGCAATGCCTCTTTTTGTTCGCGGTTCAGCGACTGAACCGCCCGGAGGAATGGTACGGAACCTTTCAGCGCGACGGCGACGTTGGTGTCCTGCTCGGCTCCAGGACGACCCATCGCCTCATCGTAGGAGCGGTTGTCGACACGCCACGTAAAAGGGTCGAGTTTCGGCAGCCATGTTCTGGCCGCCTGTTTATCTGCTTCGGCACAAGCGTGGAGTGCATCCAGATGCACATTCTGCAGGTCGCCCAATAGACTCGAGTCGTCGGATATGGTGGTCGTCACCGCGCCGGACTGAAGCTTTGCGGTGATCGGCAGAGGGACGTATTTGATCGCTTCTCCCTGCTCGGCGCGGGCTTTCGGAACGAAAACGGAACCGACGGATTGGTTGGATAGCTGTTTGATGCCTCTAACGGTATATCGGACCCAGTCGTGGCCGACATTCACGTAGACCACCGTGCCGATCCAATCCGATGTGTCAAGCTTAACCCTCTTGTTTTCGTAATCTACATCGAGTCGAACTGGCTCAAAATCGATCAACTCGTCGTAGTCTCCGACACCGGGACCCAGTTCATTCGTTTTCCAAGCCGATCTGCTTATGAGAAAGGCAACATATACCGCTATCGCGTCAATTTCTTCTCTTACACGATCGTCAGCCGGTGAAGGTTGAAGAAAAGGTCTGAGATCGCCAGCGAGAACGTGAATTTCTCCGGAATGAATTACCGAGAACTTGCGCTTCCTTGTGGGCGTCGCGTGCTCCGTGAGGAGTCGGTAGCTGACAGGAATCGCCCTATCGGGTCTAGCGTCTGCGGTAAAACGGACAGCGAAGGTGCGAGATGAACGAGCGCCGATCGCGGTGAAATCGCCGTCAGGAAAGAGCGCGCCCTTAACCCATTGGAGATGAGGAAATCTTCCAGTCGCCGACTCAATGGTGACGATCATGCTCTCGTCGACGAGGATTTCCGCGACATCCTCACGACCGTGAATATCCCTGTCGTCGACGATGACGCGTTCGCGGTTCCGCCACACGCTGTCGACGGTCCCCGTGACTTTCATGCGCTCGCCATCTTCGGAAAGCACAGCCGTCAGCGTCGCTGGCTGCGAGTCCAGCATGATCGCTTTCTTTGCAACCGCTTCCCTCACGTCCTCATCCGAGGTTTCCGAATCTTTCCCTGAAGTGAGGCGATAGCGTGTTCCAAGATAGGGATGCTGTACGACGCGAGGGTCGCTGAAAAGCTTTTGCCAGTTTAAAACGAGCTTCCGCTCGAGCTTGTCCGAGGCATCCGCGTCGAGCCGTCGCTTGTCGACGAGCAGAAGATCACGCACGGCGATGAAATAAGGGCTGTATGCTGCCGGCGGGGCTAACTTCAGTTGCGTGCGGCGCTCTCGCTCGACCTTGTTCGACATATCGAGGGAAGCCGCGCCTTCGTCGACGGCGCGGATGAGGAACACATCGGAAGTCGCCATCTTGCTGTCGAGCAGCAGTGCCACCAGCAAGGGCTCATGGCGACGCCGCTTTCCCTTGCGGTTCTCCATGACGGCCAACGTCGGTTGGTACTCACGGGTGACGAGGTTGAGACGTTGCTTGCACATGCCGTTAATCTGGTCGTCGCTTGTGGGCTTTCGTCGATTGCCGTCGGCAGACCGCCCGTTCAGTTCGAGCAGCTTGTTTGCCGAGCTCCAGTGTCCGTCCGATTCCTGATAGCAGAAGCACACTCTCATGACGTAGTAGGCGCTCGCGCGGTCCTGATCGTCGAAGACGATGGGTGAAACGTCCCGCTCCACCCAGACGACATAAGGGCGCCCGTCGATGGTCAGCGGACGAATGACCGGCACTTCATCCCGGGGGTCGTTGGCTCTCGCATGCGCAGCCTTCAATGAGAATTCCGCCTGGTAGAAATCCGCGGCTGCCTTATTCGCCTGTTCGATGGCAACAGAGGATGCCGCTTCGTCGGCGGTAGCCTGGTCAATCTCCTCCTTGGTGGGCTGAGGCCTGGCTGCGACGGCTCGCGATGCGAGTGCCTTCTTCGTTGCAGTTTCTTCGGCCTTCTGACTTTCGCCTTTGCGTTCGCGCTTCGCATCCAGGTCGGCAGCCGCTTTATCGAGTTGCGCCTTGTCTGGCCTGGGTGGCAATTTGCACGTGACCAGTTCGCCTACCAGTGGAAGATCGATCGCTCGCCAGTCACTCCATGCAAGCATGGAGAACTGATCACCCGGTGCCTTGACCGACATATCCGCGGTGCGCCAGAAGTACTCCGGCGGTTCTGCGTTGCTCTGCCCGATGATGTGCAGCTTGTTGCTGACGGGATCTATGCCGTCGTGATAACCGGATATGGCCTGAATGTTGCTGACGCGCTCGAACGTCGTCAGATACGAAAGCAGGTTCGTTTCGATATCGGCGGGACGTGCCTGCCCCTGGGCAAGCTGCGTTTCGAGGTCGCTGAAAGCACGCGTCTTGTGTTGCCGGCGGCCCGGCTCGATGTAGTTCTCGGGGTAGAGCGCTCGCTCTTCGCGAGAGCGCCAGTCCTCGTAACGCGCCTGGTACGTCGTCCAGGCTTCCCGAACCGCCCTCATGTCTTTGGCGGTATCGAGGCGCCTCTCCAGCCCGCTCAGCAGTCGATGGATGTATAGCTGAAGGCTGCTTACCGCCGCATCGACACGTGTCGTCTGGGGTTCGAGACCCACGGAGATGTCCGTCAAAAGCCAGTCGGCTAACGCATCCCGGTCGGCAAATGGCTGGTTATCGGCATCCCTCGCATGAACGTGTAGCCAGGCAAGCATGGCATCGCGGCGGGATGCGTCGTGCCGACCGATCATCGTCGCCCGGTCGGCTTCACCGAAGTTGGCCATGAGTTGATTGGCGACCGCCGAAAGCCACGCGGGGTTGCTGCCCGCATGCGAGGCCGACAGGGCGACGATCGCACCCGGCGCGATACCCGATCGATCGGCAAGCGCCAGAACGCGGAGAAGCCACGCCAGGTCGTGCACGTCGGCTGGGGCGGCGTTGCCCAGTTTCAATAATTCCTTGGGTACACCGAGGGTGGCCTCCAGTGTGACCGGGTCACCGCGCAGCCATGCGATCAGCCGTGAGGCTGTATCGGATGGCGCGTTGCCTGCCCGGCGTGCCGCTTCGCTCACGACGAGGTTCCACTCCGTCAGCCGGTAGACCGTGCGAAGGTCGATGACGCCCGGGGATCCATCTTCCGTTCGCTCATCGAGCCCGAACTTCCGTGGAAGCGCGGCGACCGCATCCACATCGTCCGTGGTGAGGCCGAGCAGGGCGACCAGTTCGCCGGGTTGTCGAAACGCGCCCGCCAGGCGGCCGATCTGTGTGCGTCCAGCGTGTTCCAGGTATAGCGCGAGCAGGTCTTCCTGGCTCACGGCGATCCAGCGCCCGACGCACTCCCGAAGCTTCGCATCCTTGATGCTGGGCACGATGGCCGCGAGCATATCGCTTGCGCGATCCATCTGGGTACGTCGCGCTGCCCAGAGGATGTCGGTTGTTTTCCGGACGGCTTCGTCGAACCGCGACTCGGCGTCTGCCTCTTCAAGCAAGTGTTCCGGAAACAGGCTATCCAGGGTGGCGGCGTACGTTCCCGTCGCCACATCTTCCCGCGTGAGCTGGAAGGGCGCCTCGACCAGCAGGTCGTGGACCGTCGCGCGCATGCTCTCCATGTCGGTCATCAGGAAGGCGGCCTTTTGAAGCCTGCCGTCCGGTCGAATCAGCGACGCAAGCAGCACGAAGGGGTCGGTGTCCTCGTCGTCCGCATCGACGGCAAAAGCAAGGCGGTCGAAGATGGGCGCCAGGTCGGTCTTGTGAATCAGGCCCGTGGTTCCGCCGGTCCGATGGTATGTGACGACCTGGTCCGCGGAATCGATGGTCGCGGTCCGGGCGGCGCCCGGTGCGAGCACGGCGAAGAGGCGTGCGGGAGGCAGTTCGTGCTCGCGCAACCAGTCCCGCATGTTCATCAGCGTGACGATCGCATCGACGATGTCAGGAGCGTCGGTCCCTTTTTCGGTGTTCAGCCGCGGCTGAGCCAGCTGCGCAAAGAGTGTGCCTTGCGTGCTCCGGAAGAGTTCCAGCAGGGCGGACGCTTCATTCTCATCGGCTATGCCCAGCCACCGCGGCAGTAACGCGAGACGATGGCAGGCGGAGATGAAATCCAGCGTGCGGGTGGGTGCGCGCTCGCCTCGCGCATCCCGGATCCAGCCAAGGTAGCGAAGCACAGTCTCTTCACGAAGACCCAGCCCCAGGCATAACGCGCGCACGGTCGCATCTGCCACCAGTGGCGCGGCAGCAGAACTTTCAGCGGACGACGCCTCGATCGCGAAGGGCGCACCATCCATGACCGGCGGCGCATGGGCACGTCCCGGCGCGAATAGCCGATCGAAATACGAGGTGTCGCGCCCGGTGGCATAAGGGGAGATCTCATGTACGACCGCCGCGTAGGCGTCGAGATCCACGGATCGGCTATCGCGCAAGTGTGCGTAGAGACCCAGCACGCGAAGGACGTTGAGGTCGATACGCCGCCCTTTTTCGATCTGCTGCGCACCGAAGGCCGCCTGGAGCAAGCGGTCGATGTGCGCAAAGGACAGGTCCATGCCTGCCTGAATGCGCAGGATTCGCCAGACCCGGTCGAGATGGGCGGCGGTCAGCCCTTCGATCGTCACCGCCGACCCGCTGTCGCTGCCGGCGCGGACGAGACGCAGCGGCGCTGTGGCGCCGTCGTTGAGGTAGCTTGCACCGAACGCACTGCTATCCGGCGATGCGCCTGGCTTTCCCGCGTCACTCACCCGCACGGAGGACACCTGGGCGGTGTCGCCTGCCCCGGCTACACCATTGACCGCAAGGAGCTGCCGAAGCCGCTTGCGGTTGAGGCCGGTCACCTTCAGGAATGAGGCGCTCGCCGTGAGACTGTCGACGGACACGTCGGCCGGGAGTCCGAGACGCGTCCGCAGTGAGGCGGAAGAGGGATCGGTGGCCCCGGGAGCGGCATCAAGCGACGTGGACTCCGGAACCACCAGGTTACGTATCTGGGCGGGCGACAGGTGGGTGCACAGCGGCAGCACCTCGCGCATACCGACGGCGGCGGGCGCACCGCAGGCAAAGCCGGGATAGTCGCGATCGACCTGCCTCAAGGTGTCCCAGCGCAGGAGATCCTTATACCAATGGACCTGCATGATCCTGTCCCAGGCACCGTCGAACGGCAGCGTCGGAGGCCAGCTGGCCTCCGCCAGGATGTCCGCGCACGCTGCGCGGTTCGTTCGATCGGCCTTGGCGGTACCCACGATCAAGGCTTCAAGGATGTCGTTGACCAGCGTGAGCCGGGGGACGCGGCGCTTCAACGCGGGCTCGTCCAGAAGCAACGCAGGGATGTCCGGACGACGCCTTTCGAGCGGGCTTTTCGGTGCGTCGTCGAACCGTTTCTCCAGAGAACTCGCCACGTCGAACAGCATTTTCAGATAGGCGAAGGGCCCGAGCTTGCTCTGTAGCGCGTCCGGAAGGCACTGGTCGACCGAAAGGTCTCCGAACAGAGACGGGTAGTCCGCGGAAAACGTATTGGCCCGGGGCGTCGCGGTGGGAGTCGGGGCAGACATCGGCAAGTCCTTTTGCGGTGGGCGTCGTTGCGCCCAATCCACCCTACGCTGGCCTTCGGTACCACGGCACCGGCCATCCGTCGTAGGCGCCGCCTGCACGAATACGGCCGAACCCGGCGAAAGCCGCGACGTAACCTAGCTATCTTCGACGGTGACCGGATCGGGTCGCGAGACCTCTCTCGATGAAATCCGCAAAAGCTCCTCGAAATGAACATGCGGATTGACCAGCGTCACGCCGTCGACCTTGAAGCCCTCGAGGCACTCGTGGCGCATGGTGGCCTCGAAGGCGGCCAGGGCGGTCTTGACCACTTCGTCGTCGATCATGTGGTCCGAGAGGTACCACTTCCGCCCCCGAAACGCGCGGCGCTCGCCCGTGTTCGCGCAAGGCGTGTCGTATTCCACCTGAAGAAAGATACGGCCGTCCTTGGGCGCCTTGACGTCACGCTCGACGCGAAGCCGGAACACGGTGTCAAAGGCTGACATCGAGATTCGTCCGCACAGCGCTTTCACCGTGTCGATATATGCCGGGTCCATGAGCATCCTGCTCCTCTGAGTGCAAGGGTCCGTTCAGCGCTCGGAGCGCCCATGGATTCTTGAACTCGTCTCTGGCAACTGTCAACTCGTGTGTTTCTTTACGCAAACGTTACGCCCGGGGGGCTGGCCGATACACCGTAAATATCGCGCAAAGCGAACAATGCGCACCGTCCTCTTCGACGGAACACACCCGTGGAACTCCTGTACGTCCTTCTCGTCATCGTGCTCACGGCCATGACGATCGGCTTCCTCATGATCTGCGACCGGCTCGGCCGGCGCTGAGGAAACCCCTATGTCTCTCGTTTACATCCTGGCCACCGCCATCGCGGTGGCGCTGACCGGTTACCTCTGCGTGGCCCTCCTCAAGCCGGAGTGGTTCGAATGAGCGCTAACGACATCTTTCAGATCGGCCTCTTCCTGGCGATCCTGCTGGTGCTGGTGAAGCCGGTCGGCCAGTACATGGCGCTGGTCTTCGCCGACGAACCGAACAAGGTCACCCGTTTCGGCGGTCGTATCGAACGCGCGCTCTATCGCGTCTCGGGCATCCGCGCCGGCGAAGACATGAGCTGGACCCGCTATGCCATCGCCATGCTCGCGTTCAACGTGGCGGGTCTTGCCGTGGTCTATCTGTTGCAGCGTGCTCAGGCATGGTTGCCGCTGAATCCGCAGCACTTCGGCGCCGTGTCGCCGGACTCGGCGATGAATACCGCGATCAGCTTTGCCACCAACACCAACTGGCAGGGTTACGCGGGTGAGTCGACGATGAGTTACCTCACCCAGGCGCTCGGCCTGGCCGTGCAGAACTTCCTGTCCGCCGCCACCGGTATCGCCGTGCTGATCGCGGTGATCCGCGGCTTCAGTCGCCGGGGCGCGTCCGCCGTCGGAAACTTCTGGGTCGATATGACCCGCGCCACGCTCTACGTGCTGGTGCCATTCTCGCTGGTCATCGCGTTGCTTCTCGTATCGCAGGGTGTGGTCCAGAACCTGGCGCCCTACCTCGACGTCGCCACGGTGCAGCAGGGCACGCAGACGCTGCCGATGGGCCCGGCCGCTTCGCAGATCGCGATCAAGATGCTCGGCACGAATGGCGGCGGATTCTTCAACGCCAACTCCGCGCACCCGTTCGAGAACCCGACACCGTTCTCGAACTTCGTCGAGATGCTTTCGATCTTCCTGATTCCGGCGGCACTTTGCTACACCTTCGGCAGCATGGTCGGCGATCGCCGCCAGGGCTGGGCGATCCTCGCCACCATGCTGCTCATTTTCGTGCCGCTGACCGTCGGTCTGGTCGCCGCGGAGCAGGCGGGCAACCCCGCGCTGCACGGTCTGGCCATCGATGCCCAGGCCTCCAGCCTGCAGGCGGGCGGCAACATGGAAGGCAAGGAAACCCGCTTCGGTATCGCCGCCTCGGGCCTGTTCGCCGCGATCACCACGGCCGCGTCCTGCGGCGCGGTGAATACCATGCACGACTCGCTGACACCGCTGGGCGGTCTCGTACCCATGTGGCTCATGCAGCTGGGCGAGGTGATCTTCGGCGGTGTCGGCTCGGGCCTGTACGGCATGCTTGCCTTCGCCGTGGTCGCGGTCTTCATCGCCGGCCTGATGGTGGGACGCACACCGGAATACCTCGGCAAGAAGATCGAGGCGCACGAGATGAAGATGGCCAGCCTGGCGGTGCTTCTGCCGTGCGCGCTGGTCGTCATCGGCACCGCCATCGCGGTGATGTCGAAGGCCGGCGTCGCGGGCGTCTCCAATCCCGGCGCTCATGGCTTCAGCGAGATGCTCTACGCGGTCAGTTCGGCGGCGAACAACAACGGCAGCGCGTTCGGTGGTCTGTCGGCGAACACGCCGTTCTGGAACGTTCTGCTCGGCATCTGCATGTTCCTCGCTCGCTTCCCGCTGGCGATCGCGATGCTGGCCATGGCCGGCTCGCTCGCGGCGAAGAAGCACGTCCCCGAGAGCGCCGGGACACTGCCCACGCACACGCCGCTGTTCATCACGCTGCTTGCCTGCATCGTCATCGTCGTGGGCGCACTGACCTTCCTTCCGGCACTGGCCCTTGGGCCTATCGCCGAACAACTGATGTCCGCCACGGGCCACTGATCCATGACTACCCAAGCCCATAACGCCCCGCGCGGTTTCGACCGCGCGCTGGTGACACGCGCCCTCGGTGACGCGTTCCGCAAGCTCTCACCGCGCCTGCAGTTCCGTAACCCGGTGATGTTCGTCGTCTTCGTCTGCAGCGTGCTGACCAGCCTTCTCTGGATCCAGGCGCTGACAGGACACGGTGAAGCGCCGACGACCTTCATCTTCTGGGTCGCGCTCTGGCTGTGGTTCACCCTGCTGTTCGCGAACTTCGCCGAAGCCCTGGCCGAAGGCCGCGGCAAGGCACAGGCCGATGCCCTGCGAGGTTCGCGCCGCGATGTCGCGGCAAAGAAGCTGGCTTCGGCGGACCGTGATGCCGCCATCGTCTTCACGCCGTCGAGCGAACTGCGCACCGGCCACTTCGTGCTGGTCGACGCGGGCGACATCGTCCCGGGCGACGGCGAAGTCGTGGTCGGCGCCGCCAGCGTCGACGAGAGCGCCATTACCGGCGAATCGGCACCGGTCATCCGGGAATCCGGTGGCGACCGCAGCGCGGTGACCGGAGGCACCCGGGTGCTGTCCGACTGGCTGGTGGTCCGCATCACCAGCAACCCCGGCGAGAGCTTTCTGGACCGCATGATCTCGATGGTGGAAGGCGCATCGCGCCGCAAGACGCCGAACGAGATCGCGCTGACGATCCTGCTGGCCAAGTTCACCCTGATCTTCCTGCTCGCCTGCGCCACGCTGCTGCCGTACTCGATCTACAGCGTGCAGGCCGCGGGTGTCGGCCATCCGATCACCCTCACGGTCCTCATCGCGCTGCTCGTCTGCCTGATTCCGACCACGATCGGTGCCCTGCTGTCGGCGATCGGTATCGCCGGTATGGACCGCATGATCCGCGCCAACGTCATCGCCACGTCGGGTCGCGCCGTCGAGGCGGCCGGTGACGTCGACGTGCTGCTGCTCGACAAGACCGGCACCATCACGCTGGGCAACCGCCAGGCCGTCGCCTTCCATCCGGCACCGGGTATCGAGGAGCGCGAACTGGCTGAAGCCGCCGAGCTCGCCTCGCGGGCGGACGAGACTCCGGAAGGCCGCAGCATCGTGACGCTCGCGGCACGCTTCGTCGCGATGGCCGGGCGTCCGGCCACCGATCGCGGCGCCGTCTTCGTACCCTTTACCGCGCAGACCCGCATGAGCGGCGTCGATGTGGGCACGCGGCATATCCGCAAGGGTGCGATGGATGCCGTGGAACGCTATCTCGACACCCAGGACAGCCACATGCCACCGCTGGTGCGTCGTATGGCCGAGGATGTCGCACGTCGCGGCGCCACACCGCTGATCGTCGTGGACGGCTCGCTCACGCTCGGCGTCGTCGAACTGAAGGATATCGTCAAGGACGGTATCAAGGAGCGCTTCGCCGAGATGCGCAAGATGGGCATCCGTACGGTGATGGTCACCGGCGACAACCCCCTGACCGCCGCGGCGATCGCCGCCGAAGCGGGCGTGGACGATTTCCTGGCCGAGGCGACGCCGGAAGCGAAGCTCAAGCTGATCCGTGACATGCAGGCCGAGAACCGCCTGGTGGCGATGTGTGGCGACGGCACCAACGATGCGCCCGCCCTTGCACAGGCCGATGTCGCCGTGGCCATGAACAGCGGCACCCAGGCGGCGAAGGAAGCCGGCAACATGGTGGATCTGGATTCGAATCCGACCAAGCTGATCGAAGTGGTCGGTATCGGCAAGCAGATGCTCATCACGCGCGGCGCGCTCACCACGTTCTCGATCTCCAACGACATCGCCAAGTATTTCGCGATCATCCCCGCGGCATTCGCCACGACGTATCCCGCACTCGATGCGCTCAACGTGATGCACCTGGCCACACCGCAGAGCGCGATCCTGTCGGCGGTGATCTTCAACGCGCTCATCATCATTTTTCTGATTCCGCTCGCGTTGAAGGGTGTCGCGTATCGCGCCCTGGGTGCCGCCGCCCTGCTGCGCCGGAACCTGCTGGTCTACGGTCTGGGCGGCATCGTCGTGCCGTTCATCGGCATCAAGCTGATCGACATGTTGCTGGTCCTGATCGGACTGGCCTGAAAAGAGGCGTCATCCCATGCATTCCGTGAAGCTCACCGTGCTCATCGAAGACAGCGCCGACCTCGACATGGAAGTTCGCGTCGTCGCCCCCGACGTCCCCGCGACGGTCGCCAGCGTGCCGGCCAGGGTCATCGGACCGCGCGTCGTCGTGACGACCGTGACGCGCGACGAGGACGACTACGCGCTCGGCGGCTACGCCGGTATCTGATTCAAAGCACCACTCTCCTACTCACCGAAAAGGGGTCCCGGAAGGGATCGGTAAACAACGCCATGCGCACCACTCGTTATGCTCTTCTCGCCGCCTGTCTCGCCATCGCCCCCGTCACCCGTGCGATGGCTTCCGGCAGCGACGACTGCTCTCAGGGCTTCGCTTCGCGCTTCGCCGCCGCCTATCGCGAAGACGCCCAGCCCGCCGACCCCGATGCACCGGCGGCGCCACGCCGTGCCATGGCCTCGCCGCTCCCGTCACCGCCGTTCCCCTCGGCGGAATGGCAGCTCGGCGGTGTCGCCTATCCGATCGGCGTGCCCAACCTCAATTCGAGGTATCCGCTGGAGAAGGCGCTGGCGTGCAACCGCTTCGGCAAATGGATGACCGATAACCGCATCGAGATCTACGGCTGGCTGAACGGGTCGGTCAATGCGAGCAGCTCGTCCCACACCAACTACCCGCTGTCGTACGCGACGCGCCCCAACCGCGCCGAGTTCAACCAGGCCTTGCTGCGCATCGAGCGTATCCCCGACACGGTGCAGACCGACCATATCGACTGGGGCTTCCACCTCGACAACCTTTACGGCTACGACTATCACTACACCACCATGAAGGGCGTCTTCAGCAATCAGTTGCTGAACAACCCCCGTGCCGATCAGCCGCAGACGGGCAAGACCTACGGCTACGATCCCATGCTGTTCTATGCGGATCTCTACCTGCCGCATATCGCCGAGGGCATGGTCGTGCGCGTGGGACGCTATCTGTCGCTGCCGGACATCGAGGCCCAGTTTTCGCCCAACAACTACCTCGTCACGCATTCGGTGCTTTACACGGCGGATCCGTATACGCAGATGGGCGTGATGACGACCACACGGCTCAACGCGCAGTGGACCGTGCAGCTGGGTATCAACGGCGGCAACGACACCGCCGTGTGGAACCACTCGTCGCGTCCGACCTTGCAGGCCTGCGTGCGCTGGGTGTCGAAAGACAACAACGACATGTTGTACCCCTGCGTCAACAGCTTCAACACCGACGACTACAACTACAACAACGTGCAGATGTACGTCACGACCTGGGGCCACCGCTTCAGCGACGACGTCCACATCCTCACCGAGGCGTACTACATGTACGGCCGCAACATCGCGGGCTATGGCCCCGGTGGCGAGCCCGGCGTGGCCGGTTCCTCGCCGGTGGCGGGCAAGGCGGGCGAGTACGGCATCGTCAACTACATCAACGTGGCGATCAGTCCGCTCAACATGATCTCGTTCCGCAACGAGTGGTACAACGACCAGAAAGGTCAGCGTACCGGCTACGCCACGCGCTACACGACCCACACGCTCGGCATGACCCACTGGGTCAGCCCGGACGTCGAGATCCGCCCCGAAATCCGTTACGAGAAATCCTATGACGTCGACGCTTACGACGGTGGCCGCAAGGGCTACCAGCTCAGCGCGATCGTCGATGCGATCTGGCACTACTGAGGATCATGGCCATGACTACCCTGTTGCGTAACGCCTTCGTGATGCTGCTTATGATGACCGCGATCACCGGCGTCGCTTATCCCGTCGTGGTTGGCGGACTGTCCATGCTGCTGTTTCCGAAGCAGGCGGCTGGCAGCCTGATCGAGCGCGACGGTAAGCCGGTCGGTTCGGCACTGATCGGACAGTCGTTCACCGCACCGCGTTATGTCTGGGGGCGCCCGTCGGCGACCACGCCCGGGCCGAACAATGCGGCGGCATCCACGGGCTCCAATCTCGGTCCCACCAATCCGGCCCTGACGGACGCGGTGAAGCAGCGTATCGCCGCACTGCGCGCCGCGGACCCGGAGAACCGGGCGCCCGTGCCGGTGGATCTGGTGACGGCCTCGGCCAGTGGCCTCGATCCGGAGATCACTCCGGCGGCGGCGGAGTTTCAGGCGGGGCGCGTGGCCCGGGCGAGGGGTATTCGCGCGGAGAAGGTGCGGGAGCTGATCGCGGCGAACACCGAAGGGCGTCAGTTCGGTGTGCTTGGGGAGCCCCGGGTCAACGTGTTGCGGCTGAACCTCGCGCTTGATCAGGCGGGGAGGTAACACCGGGTCGCCGCCAGGGCCGGCTCCCACCGGAGCCGGCAGCACTTCGGCTACCCTTTCCTCAACTCCTGCGGCCCCACGCCATGAACGATGTCCGAGACGCCCGCGCCGACGCGCTGCTCAACGCGGTGAAGGAGGAGGACGGCCAGCGCCTGAAGATCTTCCTCGGCGCCGCCCCCGGCGTCGGCAAGACGTACGCGATGCTGTCCGCCGCGCGGGATCTGAAACGGCAGGGCGTCGATGTCGTGGTGGGCCTGGTCGAGACCCACGGTCGTAGCGAGACCGCGGCCCTGCTCGAAGGGATCGAGATACTCCCGACCCGTCCGGTTCGCTATGCCGGCCGCGACTTCAGGGAGTTCGATCTCGAGGCGGCGCTTGCGCGCAAGCCGGCGGTCATCCTCGTCGACGAACTCGCGCATACCAATCTGCCTGGCGGTCGGCACACGCGCCGCTGGCAGGACATCGCCGAACTGCTCGATGCCGGCATCGAGGTCTACACGGCGCTCAACGTGCAGCACGTCGAGAGCCTCAACGACCAGGTGAGGAGGATCACCAACGTCGCCGTGCGCGAAACGGTGCCGGACGTCTTCCTCGACCGCGCACGCGATATCGTCCTGGTCGACCTGCCGCCGCGCGAACTGATCGGCCGGCTCAAGCAAGGCAAGGTCTACGTGCCGGAAACGGCGGCCGTGGCGCTGGACGCGTTCTTCTCACCGACCAATCTCGCCGCGCTTCGCGAGCTTGCCGTGGAAACCGTGGCCGCCCACGTCGACAGCGACCTGCGCGAGCACATGCTCGCGCGCGGCGACGCGATGCCCGTACGGCGACGGGTCATGGCCGCGATCGACGGTCACGACCAGAGCGAATATCTCGTCCGCATCACCCGGCGTATCGCGGAGCGTCGCGGTGCCCCGTGGAGCGTGCTGTTCGTCGACCGCGGCGGTCCCGACAGCGCCCGTCGCGAACGTGTGGACGCCGCGATGCGTCTTGCTCGCCGTCTTGGCGGTGAGGCGGTGATCCTGCGCGGCCATGCGGTCGCGGAGGAACTGATCGCCTGGGCCGATCGCGAAGGCGCCGGTCAGATCATCGTCGGTCGCACGCGAGAGCGGCCCATCGCCCGCCGGCTCGGCTACTCGCTGACCCAGCAACTGCTGAGGCGCGCCGCTCACCTCGAACTGACCATCGTCGCCACCCCGACGCAGCGCGCCCAGTCGCGCCTGCGGCTGCGGATCGAAGACGGCGGTTCGCGGCGTGACTACGGGTTCGCCACACTCGCCACCGCGATCGCGATGGCCCTGTCCTTCGTCGCCGACCGGTTTCTTTCGGTGGCCAACCTCTCGCTGATTTTCCTGACGGCGGTGCTGGTGGTCGCGGTACGCACCCGCATGGCGGTGGCGGTGTATGCGGCGCTGCTGAGCTTCCTGGGCTACAACTTCTTCTTCGCCCCGCCGCGTTACACGCTGGCGATCGCCAACGCGGACGACGTACTGGCGGTGACACTGTTTCTCGTGGCCGCGCTGGTCTGCAGCCGCCTGGCCACCCGCCTCGCCGGACAGGTCACGTCGTTGCGTGCGGCCCAGGTTCGCGCCCGCGCGCTCGTCGCGCTCGGGCAACAGCTGGCGACGAGCGCGGATGCCGAAAGCGTGAGAGCGGCCGGTGCGCAGGCGCTGGCGAGGGCACTGGACATCGACGTCGCCATACTCGCGCGGGAAGCCGGTGGCGAACTCGGGGTCGCCAGCACCGCACCCTCGGCCTTCCTGCTCTCCGCCCAGGATCTCGCCGCCGCCGACTGGTCCGACGGACACGCGGAGCCCGCCGGTCGGTACACCGACACCCTCAACGGCGCTTCCTGCTGGATGCTGCCGCTGGGCAGCGAGCATCAGCGCGGCGGCGTGGCCGCCCTGCGCTTTCCGCCGGGCATGCGTGAACCCGATGCCGACCGCCGCGGCCTGGCGCTGGCGATGGTGCAGGACATCGGGCAGGCGCTCGACCGCGCGCGCCTCGCCTCGGAACTGGAAAGCGCGCGCGTGCAGGGGGAGACCGAGCGCCTGCGCAACGCACTGCTCTCCTCGGTCTCGCACGACCTGCGGTCTCCGCTCGCCTCCATGATCGGTTCCGCCGGTACGCTGATCAGCTACGACAAGCAGCTGCCCGACAGCGAGCGCCAGGAGCTGCTGCAGGCGATCCTCGGTGAAGGCCAGCGCCTGGACCGCTACATCCAGAACCTGCTCGACATGACGCGGCTGGGCCACGGTACGCTGAAACTCAATCGCGACTGGGTCGACGCGGGCGAGATCGTCGCCGCCGCCGTATCACGCATGCGCAAGCTCTTTCCGGAGGTGCGCGTCGACATGCACCTGCCACATGACACCGTCCTCCTGCACGTCCACCCGGCGCTCGTCGAGCAGGCGCTGTTCAACATCCTCGAGAACGGTGCCCGGTTCACGCCGCCCGGGGAGCCGATGCGCGTGACGGTGCGTACCGAAGCGGGCCGCCTGCTGGTCGATGTGGCCGACCGTGGGCCCGGCATTCCCGAGGACGAGCGGGCGCGGATCTTCGACATGTTCTATTCGGTGTCGCGTGGCGACCGGGGCGGCCACGGCACCGGGCTGGGCCTCGCGATCTGCCGGGGCATGATCGGCGCGCACGGCGGCAGCGTGGAGGCCTTGCCCCACGTCGGCGGAGGCACGACCATTCGCGTCTCGCTGCCCTTGCCGCCGCCTCCTGACGAAGCCCCATGAATGCCTCGGCCCCCCGTGTCCTGGTCATCGACGACGAAGCTCAGATCCGCCGCTTCCTGGACATCGGTCTGCGCGCCGAGGGTTATCACGTGCTGCTGGCCTCGACAGGTCAGGAAGGCCTCGGCCTCGCGGCGACGCAGTCGCCCGACGTGGTCATCCTCGACATCGGCCTGCCCGACCTCGAAGGGCACGACGTGCTTCGCGAGATCCGTCAGTGGAGTCAGGTACCCGTACTGATGCTCTCGGTGCGCGATACCGAAGCGGAGAAGGTCCGCGCGCTCGACGCTGGCGCCAACGACTACGTGACCAAGCCGTTCGGCATTCAGGAGTTGATGGCGCGTCTGCGCGTGCTGCTTCGGCAAGCCGCCCGTGGCGGCGACGCGGAGGCCGCGGTGCGTTACGACGATGGCCGTCTCGCGATCGACCTTGCCCGCCGGGAAGTGCTGCTGGACGGTGCGCCGGTGGCGCTCACGCGCAAGGAGTTCGCGGTGCTGTCGCTGCTGGTCCGCCATCCGGGTCGCGTGGTCAGCCAGCAGCAGATCCTGCGTGAGGTCTGGGGACCGACGCATACGCAGGACACGCACTACCTGCGCATCGTGATGGGCAAGCTGCGTCAGAAACTGGGCGACGATCCGACCACGCCACGCTGGCTGAGGACGGAACCCGGCGTGGGATACCGGTTTCCGGCAGGCTGACCGGCGCCTCCGTGTGATCCGCGTCGCACCGGCTGGAAGCGGCGTGATTTTTCAGAATTTTCGGATTCTTTTACCCCGCTCGTTTGCGCAGCCTCGGCGTCCCCCACGCCTGAGGCATCCACGTGCAGTCTTCGTATCTCCGTTTCTGTAACCGGCGCGTTTCCCACGTCCTCACCCTGGTGGGCGCCCTGCTCGTCTTCGTTCCCGTCTTCGCCGCCGCCGTGGAATGCGGCGAAGAACGTTTCGTTTCCGGCGACCACACCTTGCCCAGCCACGACGAAGCCATGGCGAAGTGCCGGGAGCAGGCAGCGGCGATGACAGATCCGGTGACGGGCACCTACACCGCGACGCGCGCGTGTCATGACGAAGGCGACCCGGGTCAGCGCGGGCCCTGGCGTTACGGCCGGGTCGCCGTCGATGTCGTGACCCGGGACGGCGGCGACAGCTATACGTTCGAAGGGCTGTGGATGTGCAAGCCGGTCGAGGAAGAGGCGTTCTGGGAGAACGGGGTCAGGTGAGAGCCGCCTGTCTCGCCAGATAGCGTCCTGGCGAATCGCCGAACGCCTTGCGGAACATCGCGACGAACGCGCTGGGCGTCGCGTAGCCCAGCGCGTCGGATACCACCGAGACCGGCTCGCCGGTCGCCAGGCGCTCGAGCGCCCGAGTCAGCCTTGCCTGCTGCCGCCACTGCGCGACGCTGCACTGGGTCTCCTGCCGGAACAGCCGCGTCAGGGTACGCGTCGACATGCCTGCCCAGTTCGCCCAGTCCTCGATGCCGCGCGTGTCCTCCGGGTGCTCGTACATCGCGACGGCCACGCGACGGAGGCGCCGGTCCGTGGGCATCGGCAGATGGAGGGGCTCGACGGGAGCGCCGTGCAACTCATCGAGCAGCACCGCCAGCAGGCGGTCGCGAGCCGGGTCGGGCTCGGCGACGTCCACCGGCCAGCTCGCGGCGCGCCGGATGATCGACCGGATCAGGTCGTTGACCCCGACCACGCAGGGACGATCGGGCAGACCTCCCGCCGCGCAGGGCGCGATGAAGACACCCCAGGCGTGCATCGGTCCGGTCATGCTGATGGTATGCAGCGTGCCCGGGGGCATCCAGCCGGCGCGATGAGGAGGCAGCAGGTAGGAGCCGTGCTCCGTCTGGTTGGTGACAAAGCCTTCTTCCACATAAAAAAACTGACCTCGCACGTGGCTGTGCCAGTCGCTTTCCATTTTTGGGATCTGGCCGCGAACCTCGTAGGCCACCAGCGGCGGACCCTCGGCGCTTTCGAGCAGGGCGTGGACTGCATCATGACCCATCTTGGCCGTTCCTCGACATAACTTGGCCAACTAACGATATCAGGCCTATACCCGTCATGGCTAATATCTGCTTCCCCAAGTATCTGTCCCGTTTCGACGAAGGAGACCCGCATGATCCGT
This sequence comes from Dyella sp. 333MFSha, assembly GCF_900102405.1. NCBI lineage: Bacteria > Pseudomonadati > Pseudomonadota > Gammaproteobacteria > Lysobacterales > Rhodanobacteraceae > Dyella > Dyella sp. 333MFSha. The sequence continues at coordinate 1,192,678 of NZ_FNBR01000002.1, forward strand.
CTCGTCACGAACGATTTCCACGACGCCACTGAAGGCCGCGAAGCCGGCGATGCCCTGGTGACCTTCGTCGCCTGCGCGCACGCCATGCTCGATCCCGGCACCCCGGAAGAACAGCGCCGGCGGCTGGAGCCGAGGCTCCTGGCACAGCTTCCGACCCTCCGCGCGCTCGGCGTCTTCGACCTTTTCGCGGTCCGCGACCCTGCGCTCGCGGCCCTCCTGGCCGACGAAGGATGAACTGATTCACACACGGCAATATATGCTGAACGCATATTTGCCTTGACAACTATAATTCGGGCAATAGAATGCTCGTCCATGAACAATCCTTGCCCCGTCTACGACAACCCCGACAGCCTGGGTGCCCTCGTCGGCATGGTGCGTAGTGAGATCGTCCGGGCTATCGAGTTCGATCTTGCCGCGCAGGGCGCGGATCTCAAATTCACCCAGTTTCATGTGCTCAAGCGCCTGGCGACCTGCGGCGCGATGACCGCCACCGAACTGGCCCGCTCGGTCGACCTCGACGGCGGCGCCATGACCCGGCAGCTGGACCAGCTGGAAGCGAAGGGTTACCTCCGCCGCCAGCCGCATGAGCAGGACCGCCGCGCGCTGCGCATCGACCTTACCGAGGCCGGCGTGGCGCTGTGGAAGCACCTGCACGAAAGCAACCTCGCGACCCTCGAGCGCGCCCAGAAGGGGCTGACCGAGGACGAGCGCGAGAAGCTGCACGACTACCTGGGGCGCGTGCTCAACGCGCTTCGCGAAAAAGACTGAACTAAACGTCCGAGGCAATACGCAATGCGTCTGCACACTCTCGTGGCGGCCGTCGGGGCCGCGTTGATCCTTTCCGGCTGTGTCACCAGCCGTGGCCTGGATCCGCAAGGCACCCTGACCGACCCGTCCTCCCTTCACGCCGAGCGCAGCCTGGCGAAGGTCCCCGTGTCTCCGGCGGGGTGGCCGGCCGCCGACTGGTGGACCGGACTGGGTGACAGCCAGCTCTCCTCGCTGATCGAAGAGGCGTTGAAAGACAACCCCGACCTCGCCACCGCCGACGCCCGCGTGCGTCAGGCTCAGGCGCAGTCCGGTTCGGCTGACGCAGCGCGCGATCCCACGTTCAACGTAGGTGGCGGTGTCGCCGGTGCGCATCTGCCGGGCTCGTTGCTGCCGGATCCCCCGGGCAACCATTTCTCGTGGACCAAGTACGGCTACGGTAGTTTCAACTGGGACCTCGACCTGTGGGGCGGCAAGCGTGCCGCGTTCGAAGCGGCCGTGGGTTCGCAGCGTGCGGCTGAGGTCGATGCGCGCGCCGCACGCATCGAAATCTCGACCAACGTTGCCCGTGCCTACACGCAGCTGGGCTACGCGTTCACGCAGCTCGACGTCGCCAATGCCGAACTCGACCGGACGCATGCATCACAGAAGCTGACCGTGCAGCGCGTAGCCGCCGGTGTCGACAACCAGATGCAGGTGAAGCAGGCCGACAGCGAAGTGGCCTCGGCCGAACGTGAGATCGCGGTGGCGCAGCGTGCGATCGACAGCTCGCGCACGTCGCTCAGCGTGCTGCTCGGGAAGGGCCCGGATCGCGGCCTCGACATCGCCCGCCCCGCCGCGCTCACGCCGGCCGCCGTCGCCATCCCGGCCAACCTGCCGGCCGATCTGCTCGGTCACCGTGCCGACCTCGTCGCCGCGCGCTGGCGCGTCGAGGCGGCCTCGAAGGACATCGTCTCGGCGAAGAAGGCATTTCTGCCCAACGTGACGCTCGGCGTACTCGCCGCGCAGCTCGCCGGGGGCACGGAAAACCTGTTCGCCTCGCAGGCGCGCTTCTGGCAGGTGCTGCCGGCGTTCTCGCTGCCCATCTTCGACGGCGGTCGCCTTCGCGCGAATCTCGCCGGCAAGGATGCGGATTACGATCTGGCGGTCGCGCAGTACAACAAGACGCTGGTCGGCGCGCTCAACGAAGTGCAGGACGACCTGTCCGGGCTCGACTCGATCGGCACGCAGATTCAGGCGCAGCAGCGCGCGCAGGATGCGGCCCAGCAGGCCTACGACCTGTCGCAGCAGCGCTACAAGGCCGGTGTCGGCAGCTACCTGGAATCGCTCGTGGTGCGCCAGCAGCTGCTCGAAGCCGAGCAGCGCATGGCATCGCTGAAGGCCCAGCAGGTCGACACGTCCGTCCAACTCATTCAGGCGCTTGGTGGCGGCTTCCGCCCCGCGGCCGATGACCCGTCGGTCGTCACCGCAGCGCCGGCAACCCACTAAGCATTCATCTCGAGGCCTCTTCCGATGTCACAAGAAACCACCGCCCCCGCCGGCGCCGTCGTCGCACCGCCGCCGAAGAGCCGCCGCGGCTTCTTCCTCAAGCTGCTGGTACTCGTCATCGTCCTCGCCATCATCGGCTGGGTGATCTGGTACTTCGTCGACGGCCGCTGGTATGAAGATACCGACGACGCCTACGTCAACGGCAACGTCGTGCAGATCACCCCGCAGATCGCCGGTACGGTCACCTCGATCGGCGCCGACGACGGCGACCTCGTCCACCAGGGCGACGTGCTGGTCAAGCTCGACCCCAGCGACGCCGAAGTGAACCTGGAAAGCGCGCGCGCCAACCTCGCCAACACCGTGCGTCGCGTGCGTGGCCTCTACAACAACGTGACCTCGGCGCAGGCCGATGTCGCGGTGCGCCAGACCGCCGTCGACCGCGCCCGCCAGGATTACAACCGCCGTCGCGATCTCGCGAAGTCGGGTGCCATCTCCGCGGAAGAACTGTCGCACGCCGCCGATACGCTGACCTCCGCCGAGAGCAGCCTCGCGTCCGCCAGGCAGTCGTACAGCAGCAACAAGGTGCTGGTCGACGACACCGTGGTGTCCTCGCATCCGGACGTGCGTGCCGCCGCCGCCAAGCTTCGCTCCGCCTACCTCGACTTCGTCCGCTCGACGCTGGTCGCCCCGGTCGACGGCTATGTCGCCAAGCGCAGCGTACAGGTCGGTCAGCGGGTCCAGCCGGGCGCCGCCCTGATGGCCGTCGTGCCACTGCATGAGGTCTGGATCGACGCCAACTTCAAGGAAACGCAGCTGACCAAAATGCGTATCGGCCAGCCGGTCGACGTCACCGCCGACGTCTACGGTGGCGACACGGTGTACAAGGCGAAGATCCGCAGCCTGGGTGTCGGCAGCGGCAGCGCGTTCTCCATCCTGCCGGCGCAGAACGCCACGGGTAACTGGATCAAGATCGTGCAGCGCGTGCCGGTCCGCGTCGTCTTCACCGAGCCGAAGCAGCTGGAAGACAAGCCGCTGCGCCTGGGCCTGTCGACCAAGGTGACCGTGTCGCTGCATGACCAGAGCGGTGCGTTGCTGGCGAAGCAGTCGCCCACGAAGCCCGAGTTCTCGACGCCGATCTACGACAAGCAGCTTGCCGATGCCGACAAGGACATCGCCCGCGTGATCCATGAAAACGCGTCCGCCGGTGAAGGTGCCGAGCAGCAGCAGGCTCCCAGGTAAGGTTTATTCATGAGCACCGAATTTCGACCGCCCAATCTGGCGCTGTCCACGGTCGGGTTATCGCTCGCTACCTTCATGCAGGTGCTCGACACGACGATCGCGAACGTGTCGTTGCCGACCATCGCGGGTAACCTGGGTGTCAGCTCCAACCAGAGCACCTGGGTGATCACCTCGTTCGCGGTGAGCAACGCGATCGCCCTGCCGCTGACCGGCTTCCTCACCCGTCGTTTCGGTGAGACCAAGCTGTTCGTATGGGCGACGCTTTTGTTCTCGCTCGCGTCGTTCCTGTGCGGCATCGCCCAGAGCATGACCATGCTGATCGTGTTCCGCGCCATCCAGGGCGCGGTCGCGGGACCGATGTACCCGATCACGCAGTCGCTCCTGATCTCGATCTACCCACCGGCCAAACGAGGCATGGCGCTCGCGTTGCTGGCGATGGTCACCGTCGTCGCGCCCATCGCGGGTCCGATCCTCGGCGGCTGGATCACCGACAACTACACCTGGCCGTGGATCTTCTTCATCAACGTGCCGATCGGCATCTTCGCCAGCTTCGTCGTGGCGAACCAGATGAAGGGCCGGCCGGAAGTCACCGAGAAGCCCAAGATCGACTACGTGGGCCTCATCACGCTGATCATCGGCGTGGGCGCGTTGCAGGTGGTGCTCGACAAGGGCAACGACGAGGACTGGTTCTCGTCCACCTTCATCGTGATCACCGCGATCATCGCCGCCATCGGCCTGGCCGTGTTCCTGATCTGGGAGCTCACCGACAAGGATCCGATCGTCAACCTGAAGCTCTTCAGGCATCGCAATTTCGCGATGGGCACCTTGTGTCTGGTGCTGGCGTACGCGGCGTTCTTCGCCATCGGTCTGCTGGTGCCGCAGTGGTTGCAGCGAAACGTCGGGTACACGTCGACATGGGCGGGTCTCGCGGCGGCGCCGCTCGGCATCATCCCGGTGATCCTGACGCCGTTCGTCGGACGCTATGCGCACAAGTTCGACCTGCGCGTGCTGGCCTCGGGTGCGTTCATCGTCATGGGTGCGACGTGCTTCATGCGGTCGGACTTCTATCTCGACATCAACTTCTACAGTGTCGCGATGGTCCAGCTGATTCAGGGCCTGGGCGTGGCGTTGTTCTTCATGCCGGTGCTGAGCATCCTGCTGTCGGACCTGCAGCCGCGTGAGATCGCGGCGGGCTCCGGTCTGGCCACCTTCCTGCGCACGCTGGGCGGCAGCTTCGCGGCGTCGCTGACCACGTTCCTGTGGGATCACCGTGCCATCGTCCACCATGAGCGGCTGGCGGAGAACTTCACACCCTTCAACCCGACGACGCAGGCTGCGCTGACTCAGATCGGCCATGGCGACCCGCAGTACGCGGTGTCGTCGGTCAACGCGATGATCACCAATCAGGCGTACCAGATCTCGTTCAACGAGGTGTTCTACCTGCTCGGTTTCGTGTTCGTCGCCCTGATCTTCGTCGTATGGCTGGCGAAGCCGCCGTTCGCGGCGAAGGCAGGACCGGCCGCTTCGGGACACTGATCCGGCCATCGGGAAATAAAAAAGAGCCGGCGCTTTGCAGCGCCGGCTCTTTTTTTGCCACCAACGCGCTCAGATATCGAAGCCGATACCCACCAGCGCCATCGTCTCGCCACGGTTCGGCTCCTGGAAGCTGCCGTTGGAGATGTGACGGACCTGGAAGCTGACGTTCTTGTACTGCCAGCCGAGCGTGCTGACGAACTCGTAACCGCTCGACAGCGCCTGCGTGCGACCGCCGGCGGTGCCCGCGACCTGGAAGCTGAAGAAGAAGGGGCGGTACCAGTCGCCTTCGCTGCCGTAGTGGAGGCGGGCACCGGCGGCGCCGACCCAGACGTTGTTGGTCACGCCGGGATGGGAGTTCTCATACCGGCCGATGTCGCGGCCCTTGATGTAGCCGATGGAGACGTCCGGGGACCAGGTGAACCGGCTCTGGCCCATCTGACGGGCGTCGAACACGGACTCCACAAAGAAAGCGTTGGTGCCGTAGTCGTCCATGTAGCTGCGGCCCCCCTGCACTTCCAGGTGGGTTTCGGCAGCCGCGGGGAGCGCCGTGGCGGCGAGGGAGAGCGCGGCGAGGGCGCCGAGAGCGAAACGGGAAGAGCGCATGGCGGGGGGTGGTCCTTATGCTGGGACGTATTTTTATGAACCGGATGGTTCGGTAAATAGTGTTGAGTCGGCGTGAAAAAAGGGGCGCTCCTGCAATTATTCGCGCCGTATCTTTCCCGGGCTTGTCGGACCGTGCCGCCAGTTTCTTTCACCGTGGCGTTCAAGGCACACCCCGAGTTGCCGTTACAGAGCGACGGGGCCTGGCCGGGGGCGGCGCCCGCACGACATCAGGGGGCTAGGCACGGTGGGAGGCGCGACGGTAAAGGGAGCGACGAGGGTGCGCGCTCGCCGGATTCGTCTGGCGATCTGGGCCGTATCCGCCGTCCTGTCCCTGGGCATCGCCGCGCTGGTCGCCCTTCTGCAATCGCAGGCCTACTCCCGCATGCTGGCCACGCACAAGCGGCAGCTCGCGGCATCCGCGGGAGCCGTGGTGCGCCTGCTCGACCAACAGGTCAATTGGAGCCTTGGTCCGCTGCTCGCTCTTCGCAACGCCGTCGACGGTCCCGACCCGGGCCCGCTGCACATGCGCCTGGGGGAGGTGCAGGTGCGCCACCCGGAATTGCCATCCTTTGTCGCCCTGGATGGCGCAGGTAACGTCGTCGCCTTTACCTCGGCGCCCTGGGCGGCCTGGCGCGACGTGCTCGATGCGCCGCGGCAGCGGGCACTCGGTGCGAGCGTACGGGTGGCCGTCGTCGCAGGCGAGCCCGGTCGGCCTTCCAGCGTCCGTGTCACCGTGGACGCACGCGTCGCGCAGCCGGCCGCGTTCGGTACCGTTATCGACGCGGAGCGCCTGCGTGACGCCATGCGCCGGACCATGCTCGGGAGCAGCGCCGAGATCGCGGTGTTCTCGGTGTCGGGACAGCGGTTCACCAGCAACGTCGACCGGGACGTGCCTGGATGGACGCAAGGCGCGGTGACGCTGGGCGCCGCGGGCTCCGCGGACGATGACCGTCGGCTGGGCGCGTGGGCCGTATCGACCACCTATCCCTTCGTCGCCCGTTCCTCCCTGGACCGCGCAGTCCTACGTGCCGACTGGTGGCGCCAGGCACGGGAGACCTTGCTGGCCGCGCTGGCTCTCATCGTCCTGATCCAGGTCTTCGCGGCCGCCTTCGATCGCGTGTACCGCCGCCAGTCACGGCTCGTCGATGCGCTGTCGCGCTCGGCCCGTCATCTGGGTGACGTCCAGCGAACCGGGCGCATCGGCCTGTGGGAGAGCGACCTCGATACCGGATCCGTCATCTGGTCGGGGCATGTCCACGAGATCACGGGCTCTCCTCACGAGCACATTTCCTTCCATGGCGCCTATCGGGAACTCGTCCACCCCGACGACCGCCCCGGCATTGATGCGTGGGTTCAGCGTTTCCGATCGGAAGAGGGTCCGTTTGAATTGGAGCACCGTCTTTGTCGTGAGGACGGGCGAGAGGTGCGGGTCCATTTGCGCGCCGAACGAATCACCAACGAAGAAGGCCACGCGATCGTGGCCGGTACGATCACTGAAATCACCGCGCTGCACGAGACCCGTCAGCGCCTGGAAAGCACGGACCGCGATCTGGCCGCCAGCGCGACGGCCTACCGTCAGCTGCTGGCGCGCGTCCCGTTGCCGCTCGCCATCGTCCGCGACGGGCGTATCGACTACGCCAACCCGCTGGCGGAAGAGCGGATGGGCAGTGCGGGACACAGCCTGGTCGGTCGTCTGGCGGCCAGCTTCATGGATGAGGAGGCGCTCGAAGCGCTGGGTGCGCGGCCGCCCGAAGGCGCCAACATCATGGCCTGGCTCAACCCGGATCACGGCATGCCCTTCGAAGCGGAACTGGCACTGTCCAATTACCGCGACACGAAAGGCACCGGCGCCCTGGTGATCATGCGCGACGTGACCGAGCAGCGTCTTTATGAAGAGCGCCTCAATCATCAGGCCATGCACGACGAACTGACGGGGCTGCCCAACCGGCGCGCCCTGCGCGAGCGGCTCGACGAGCTCGTGGCGGACTGCATCCGCGACGGCTCGGGCCTGATGGTCCTGTTCATCGACCTCGACCATTTCAAGGTGATCAACGATGCGCTCGGCCATGCACTTGGCGATCAGGTGCTGCGCGACGTGACCTTGCGGCTTGGCGACGCGCTGGACGGTGTGGGACAGGTCGGCCGATTCGGTGGCGACGAGTTCGTGGCGATGCTCCCCTTCACCTGCCCGCCCGCCGAAGTGCTTGCCGTATTGCCGGTGATCCAGCAAGCGATCGAAGAGCCGCTCACCGTCGGCGGTTCGATGCAGCGTCTGAAGTGCAGCATCGGTGTCGCCTTCGCCACGCGCGATGGCAGCGACGCGGACACGCTCATCCGTAACGCGGATACGGCCATGTACGACGCGAAGCGGTCGGGCCGTCACACCTGGAGACGCTATTCGGCGGATATGCACGCCACGGCGATGGCGCGTCTGACCGTCCTTACCCGGTTGTCCGGTGCGAACCTGGGCCATGAGCTGGCGCTGGCATGGCAGACCCAGCACGCCGGTGACGACGGGCGCGTGATCGGTGTCGAGGCGCTGCTGCGCTGGCCATCGGCGCCGGCGGACCTCGTCGGTAACGACAAGCTCGTGCCGCTCCTGGAAGAGACCGGCGCCATCGTGCAGATCGGTCAATGGGTGCTGCGTGAGGCATGCCGTCAACAGCGTCGGGTCACCGAACGGCTGGGTCCGGATTGCCGGATCGCGGTGAATATCTCGGCGCAACAGCTGGTGCACAGCGATCTGGTGGCCGAGGTCAAACTCGCGCTGGCGGAGACCGGGGCGAGTGCGTCGTCGCTCGAGCTCGAACTGACCGAAAGCGCCTTCATGCAGGAACCCGAGCGGGCCATTCGCACGTTGCACGAGTTGCGCGCGATGGGCGTGAGCATCTCGCTGGATGACTTCGGCACCGGGTATTCCAATCTCACTTACCTGTCGCGGTTGCCCCTGGACAAGATCAAGGTGGACCGTCACTTCACGGTAAGTCTGCTCGACGACGCGGGCAATGCGTCCATCTGTCGTTCGATCGTCTTTCTGGCGCGCAGCCTGAATCTCGAAGTCGTCGCCGAGGGTGTCGAGACCGAGAGCCAGCGTCGCTGGCTGCTCGCGGAGGGCTGCGTGTCCATGCAGGGATACCTGTTCTCCCGGCCGGTGCCGATCGAGGCGCTGGAGATGGCCGTTTCCGACACCGTGCAGATGCCGTTGTAAGCCACCCGCCGCCGCGGGATCGCCTGCGGGCTGGCAGCCAGCCTGCAGGCGACGTTCACCGGTCAGATCTGCGTCTGCCCGCCATCCACGAACAACTCGACACCGGTGATGTAGCTCGCGTCGTCCGAGGCGAGGAACGAGACCGCCGCGGCGACCTCATCCGGCGTACCCGTGCGACCCAGTGGCGTGATGCTTGCGGTATATGCCGTGAAGTCGGCGATCTGCTGGTCGTTCATGCCAAGCTCCGTCTTGTAGCCCGGCGTCACGACGGTGCCCGGCGCCACCACATTGATGCGGATGTCGCGACCCTTCAGATCGCTCGCCCAGGTCCGCGCCAGTGAGCGCACGGCCGCCTTGGTCGCGGCATATACGCCGAACGCGGCCGGGCCCTTGATCGACACCGCCGAACCGTTGAGCACGATCGCACTACCCGGGCCCATGAGCGACAGCGCCTTCTGCACCGTGAACAGCGTGCCCTTGACGTTGATCCCGAAGTACTTGTCGAACTGCGCTTCGGTCACCTGGTCCAGCGAAGTGAACTCGCCGCCGCCCGCATTGGCGAACAGGATGTCGAGGCGACCGCTCTTCTCGCGGATCGTGGCGAAGATACGATCGAGATCGGCGGCCTTCGCGATGTCGCCCTGGATGGCGATGACACCCAGCTTCGCGGCGGCCTCGTCCAGCTCGGCCTGGCGGCGGCCGGTGATGTACACGGTGGCGCCCTCGCGGACAAAGCGCTCCGCGGTGGCAAGCCCGAGGCCCGAGCTGCCGCCGGTGACCAGGACGATCTTGCCGGCGTGACGGGTGGTGTGGATGTTGCTGGTGGCGAGGGTTTTCATGACAGCGCTCCGATGGCCGCGGTGCGGCCGTTGGAGAGCATTCTGGCTATTTGCGCTGCGTGGATAAATAATCGAATCGCGATTTGATTATTCCCGCACGGAAACAAAGATGGATCACTTCCTCGCTATCAGAGTGTTCGGGCGTCTCGTTGAGACCGGCGGCTTCGGCCGGGCGGCGGACGCCTTGCGCATGCCCAAGTCCACCGTGACCAAGCTGATCCAGGGCCTCGAGGCGGAACTGGGCGTCCGCCTTCTCGAGCGCACGACCCGGCGGGTGACGGTCACCACCGAAGGCGCCGCCTACTACGAACACACGCAGCAGTTGCTGGGCGAGCTCGACGCGTTTGAGACCACGCTTGCCGGTGGTCAGGCCAGTCCCGTCGGCAACCTGCGCATCGACACGGGCGGCTCCGTCGCCGCCCGCCTGATCCTTCCGGACCTGCCCGATTTCCGTGCCCGCTATCCCGGCATTCGTGTGCAGGTCGGTGTGACCGATCGCACGGTGGACCTCATCGGCGAAGGCATCGACTGCGCGATCCGCAGCACCGCCGACGATCCGAACCTCGTGACCAAGAAGATCGCGGATGCCTCGATCACCCTCTGCGCAACGCCCGGCTACTTCGCGCGCCGCGGCACGCCCGATACACCTGAGGCGATCGAGCGCGATGGTCACGAGGTCATCGGCTATGCCGCGGTCCGCACGGGGCGTCCTGTCCCGCTGCGCTTCCGGCGCGACAACCGGGACGTCGAGGTGCATGTGCCGGCAGCTATCGAGGTCAACGAGAGCAATGCCCACACGGCTGCGGCGCTCGCCGGTCTGGGTATAGCGCAGGCGCTGGCCTTCACCGTGGCGCCGCACATCGCTCGCGGCGCGCTCGTGTCGGTGCTGGACGACTGGCGACCCACGGCTCTGCCGATCTATCTCGTCTATCCACCCGCCCGCCGACACAACGCGCGTCTTCGGGCATTCGTCGACTGGCTGTCGGAAGCCCTGCCCAGGCGGATCGCCGCGGCAGAATCGGGATCGGTTTTACCCGGAGACTATTGACGACACGTTTGATCCGGGTAAAAATTGATCATCGCTCTTGTCCCGGCCACCTCCATGTCGACTTACACCGCCTTCATCGCTACCGAGCGCATTGCCCACGGATCGCTGGCGGCGGTCGCGGAACGCTGCAAGGTCCGCCTCGACGCCGACCCGCACGTCACACCCACCGTCTACGACGATGCGACCGGCCGTGTCGTCGACATCGACTACCGGGGCACTGTCCAAGATGTGCTTGCGCGCCTCCCCGTCGCCGAGCCGCCAGCCCGCCGCGGGCCGGGGCGTCCAAAACTTGGCGTGGTCGCCCGGGAGGTCACGTTGCTTCCGCGTCACTGGGAGTGGCTAGCGGCGCAGCCGGGCGGCGCCTCCGTGGCGCTGCGTCGTCTGGTGGAAGCGGCAAGCCGCGAGGGCGCACCGGCCGACCGCGTCCGTGCGGCGCGCGAGGCGGTCGATCGCGTCATGCTGGCGCTGGCCGGCGATCTTCCCGGCTACGAAGAAGCCTCCCGCGCGTTCCACCGTCAGGACGCCGCTCGCTTCACCGCGCTGACCGACGCATGGCCGGCCGATGTACGCCACTACGTGCGCCTGCTGGTGTCGCGCGCCGGCGACGAGACATGACGCCGCCGCGTGGCGCGCTGACGGAAGGGCCGATCGCCAGGACCCTGCTGCTGTTTTCGCTGCCTATCCTGGGCGCCAACGTCCTCCAGTCGCTGAACGCATCGGTGAATGCGATCTGGGTGGGACACTTTCTCGGCGAGTCAGCGTTCGCGGCCACCTCCAATGCCAACCTGATCCTGTTCTTCCTGCTCGGAGTCGTCTTCGGCGTCGGCATGGCGACGACCATCATGGTCGGCCAGACGCTCGGCGCGCACGACGTGCCCGAGGCGCGGCGTGTGGTGGGCACCGGTCTCGGTTTCTTCGTCGTGCTGTCGGTGCTCGTCGCGCTGGGCGGTTTCATCGCGACGCCGCTCATGCTGCGGGCCATGGGCACGCCGCACGATGCGCTGCCGTTCGCGACCGACTACCTGCGCATCATCTTCGTCGCTCTGCCGGCGATGTATCTGTACACGTTTCTGATGATGACGCTGCGCGGTGCGGGCGACTCACGCACGCCCTTCGCCTTCATGCTGGTTTCGGTCGTGCTCGACGTCGCGCTCAATCCGCTCTTCATCTTCGGCCTGGGACCGGTCCCCGCGATGGGTATCGCGGGCTCCGCCGTGGCCACCCTGATCGCGCAGGTCGTTTCGTTGCTGGCGCTGATCGCGTGGCTTTATCACCGCAAGCACTTCCTCTGCATTCACCGGCACGAACTGCGTCTGCTGATTCCGGAACCGGTCCTGCTCAGGCAGCTGGTGATGAAGGGTCTGCCGATGGGCGCGCAGATGATCGTCATCTCGTCCTCGGCGATCATCATGATGTCGCTGGTCAACCGCCACGGCTCGCAGACCACGGCGGCTTATGGCGCGGCGGCCCAGTTGTGGACGTACATCCAGATGCCCGCGCTGGCGATCGGTTCGGCGGTGTCGTCGATGGTCGCGCAGAACGTGGGCGCGAAGCGCTGGGATCGCGTCGCGGGCATCGGCCGCGCAGGCGTGCTGACCAACTTCACGCTGACCGGCACGCTCGTGCTCATCATCTACCTGTTCAACCGCGCCGCGCTGGCGCTGTTCCTCGGGGAGGACAGCTCGGCCATCGGCATCGCCCAGCATCTCAATCACATCGTCGTGTGGTCGTTCCTGCTGTTCGGCGTCACGTTCGTCATGTTCGGCGTGGTGCGGGCCACGGGCGCGGTCATGCTGCCACTGATCGTGCTGGTGATATCGATGTGGCTGGTGCGCTATCCGTTTGCCGCCCTGCTGGAACCGAGGTGGGGCGCGGATGCCATCTGGTGGAGCTTTCCGGTCGGGTCGCTGGTGTCGATCGCGATTACGACGGTGTATTACCGGCGCGGCAGCTGGAAGAAGGCGCATATGCTTCCGGCGACGCCAGCTTCGGTAGGAGCCAGCCCTGCTGGCGATGGGAGCTTGCCGTAACTCCTGTCGCCAGCAGGGCTGGCTCCTGCGAAAAGCCGGTATGCATGGAAGGCTATCGGGTCTTGCGCGCCTTGCGGATCTTCATCCAGCGCTTATACCGACGCTTCAGCATGCGCCGGTGTAAGCGCTTCACCTTGCGCTCCTTGCGGTCGTGATTCCACAGGTAGATCGCGGGCGTACTCAGCAGCGTAAGCAGCTGCGAGACCAGCAAGCCGCCGACGATCGCGATGCCGAGCGGCCGTCGCATTTCCGAGCCGACACCGAACCCGATCGCCAGCGGCAGTGCGGCACCCATCGCGACGAGGGTGGTCATGGTGATCGGACGGAAGCGGACCAGGGCCGCCTGACGAATCGCGTCGACCGGCGACATGCCGTGTTCACGCTGGGCCACGAGTGCGAAGTCGACCATCAGGATGGCGTTCTTCTTCACGATACCGATCAACAGCAAGACCGAGATGATCGCCATCAGGGTCAGCTGCGTCTGCGTGACCAGCATCGCCAGGAACGCACCGGCACCCGCCGCCGGCAACGTCGAGATGATCGTCAACGGATGGCCGAGACTCTCGTAGAGAATTCCGAGCACGATGTAGACGGCGAGGATCGCGCCGACCAGCAGCACCATGCCGTTGGACTGCGCGTCCCGCATGCGCTGATTGGTGCCGGTGACGTCCATGCGCACGCCTTCCGGCAAATTGATCCGGCGTACGGCCTCCTCGGCCAGACTGTTGCCCTTATCGGGCGTGATCTTCGGCGCGAGGTTGTAGGTGATGTCGGCCGATTCGAGCTGGTTCTGGTGGGTGACCGCACTCGGCGTCGCCACGGGCTCGATGTGCGCCACCGCCGAGAGCGGAATCATCGTGCCGAGTGAATTCTTCACGTACGTGTTGAGCAGCGCGCCGGGACTGAGCTCCTGCGCGGCCGCCGAGGTCAGCACCACCCAGTACTGGTTGATGTCCGAATAGATGATCGACACCTGGCGCTGGCCGAACGAGTTGTACAGCGCCGAATCGACATCGCCCATGCCGACGTTCAGGCGGCCCGCCGCATCGCGGTCCACCTTCAGCATCTGTTGCTTGCCGACGATGTCGAAGTCGCTGCCGACGTCGCGGAACTCCTTCATGCTGCGCATCTGACGCACCAGCTTCAGCGTCCAGGGCTGCAACGGTTCGCCGCCGGTACTGATCAGCTGGAACGAATACTGCCCGCGGTTGCTGTTACCCCCGCTCCCGCCGAGGAACTGCACGGGATTCATGAAGACCTGGACATCGGAGAGCTTGTCGTACTCCTTGCCCTTGCGATCCATGAATTCCTTCATGGATTCATGGCGCAGATCCGGGCCGCTCCCCTTCTTCTTCAGATCGATGAACATGGTGCCGCTGTTGCCGACGGCCGCGCCATCGTTACCGCTGCCGAGCAGTGTGGTGACATCGGCGACGGCCGGATCGTTCTGCATCATTTCGCCGACGCGTTTGAGCCGTCGCGACATCTCGTCCGGCGAAATGTTGGCGTCCGCGGTGACCTCGGCCTGCAGCATGCCCGTGTCCTCGTCGGGCATGAAATTGCCGCCGGCGGTCTTCACCACGGCGAAGCCCAGCGCGAAGGTGGCGAAAAGCAGGATGAGTGGCTGCCAGCGCATGACCCGCCGATGGCGCATCGCCCAGTCCAGTCCGCGCTCATACAGGCGCAGAAACCCGCGGTCGAAGCGTTCCAGCGCGCGCTCGACGCGGCCTGGCTGGCGGTCGGGCTCGTCGTGCTTGAGATAGCGCGCGCAGAGTGCCGGCGTGAGCGTCAGCGACACGATGGCCGAAATCAGCACGGCCGCCGCCAGGGTCACCGAGAACTCGCGCAGCAACTTGGTGATCATGTTGTTGCCGAACAGCAGCGGCGCGAACACCGCCACCAGCGACAGCGTGATCGACATCACGGTGAAGCCGATCTCGCGCACGCCTTCAAGTGACGCCGGCATCGGTTTGCTGCCGTTCTCCATGTGCCGGACGATGTTCTCGATGACCACGATGGCGTCATCGACGACGAAGCCGATGCACAGCACCAGCGCCATCAGCGACATCGTGTTGAGCGTATAGCCGAGTGTCCACATCACCACGAAGGCGCCGGCCAGGGACAACGGCACGCTCAGCGTCGCGATCAGCGTCGGACCGAGACGGCGCAGGAACACCATCATGACCAGGAAGACCATGACGATACTGATCAGCAGCGCGACCTTGACCTCGTGCAGCGCGGACTGCGTGGTCTGGGTCAGGTCGAAGATGGGGGTGACCTTCGCGTCCGCCGGCAGCAGCGAACGGAAGCGCGGCAGCGCGGCACGGATCGCGTCGGCGGTGGCGATGGAGTTCGCCTCCGGACGCTTGCTCATCTGCATGGTGACCGAGCGCTCGCCCTGGAACCATGCGGCCTGGTACTGGTCCTGCTGGCCGTTGTAGACGCGGGCGATGTCCGAGAGGCGCACCGGCACGTTGTTGCGCATCGCGATGAGGATGTCGCCGAAGTCCTTCGCGTCGCGAATGCTGTCATTCGCGACGACCGTCATCTGTGCCTTGCCGTCGGACAGCAGGCCCTGCGGCGAGGTCACGTTGGCGGCGTGCAGCGCATTGGACACATCGTTGGCGGTGAGCCCCTTGGACGACAACGCGCGGGTATCCAGCTCCACGCGCACGGCGTGCGGGGTCCCGCCAAAGACCTGTACGCGCGACACGCCATCGATCTGCGCCACCGCGGGCCGGATCAGGGTATCGACAACGTCGTAGAGCTTGTCCGGCGGCAGCGACTTCGAGGTGAACGAGACCAGCAGGACGGGAATCTGGCCGGTGTCGAACTTGAAGTACTGCGGGGGGCTGGGCATGCCGGCCGGCAGGTCGGCGGCGGACGCGTTGATCGCGGCCTGCACGTCGCGGGCGGCGGCATCGGTGGAGCGGTCCATGCTGAAACGCAGACGGACGAAGCCGCTGCCTTCCGAGCTGTTGGAATACATCTGGTCCACGCCCGGGATCTGGCCGAGGTGGCGCTCCAGGGGGGCGATGATGGTCGAGGCCATCGTCTGCGCGTTCGCACCGGGCATCTGCGTCTGGATGAAGACGGCGGGCACTTCGATGGACGGCAGGGCCGCCACGCCGAGCAGCATGTAGGCGATGGAGCCGCACAGCACGAGCCCCGCCGCAAGCAGCGAGGTTCCGATCGGCCGGCGAATGAAAGGTGCAAAAACGTTCACGACACTTCCTGTGATCGCGGGAAGCATACCCGCGCCCGGGGACTTTATGACGTCCGCGCCGGTCCGTGGCGTGTGCCTTTAGTGGGGGCCCTGCCGGAAGGCAGGGGTGCGGCGTTTGCCAGAACCCGGCGCAAGGGGGAGGAGCGCGCCTGCGCGCGATGCCGTGAAACATCGCGCGCAGGCGCGCTCCTACACGGTGCTCCCTCAGCGTACGGGCGAGAACCGCACGGTCACATAGTAGGTCCGCCCCAGCTGGTTGTAATACGCCGCCGTCTCGTACCGCTTGTCCGCCACGTTCGCGACCCGGCCCTGCACGCTCCAGGCATCGTCCAGGTGCCAGGTGGCACGCAGATCCGCGGTCGTGTAGCCACCCAGACGCGTCGTATTGGCCGCATCGTCGTAGCTGTAACCCGAGGCGTAGACCGAGCCACCCAGCGTCAGCGCGCCCAGGTCCTTGTCCAGATCCACGCGACCGGTGCGACGCGGACGGCGGGCCAGCATGTTGTCCTTCTCGAACCCGCTGTCCCGGTCCAGCGGCTGCTGCAGCGTCAGGTAGCCGCGCACGTGCCAGCCATCGACGTCCGCGCCCACCTGGCCTTCGAGGCCGCGCAGGCGGGCCTTGCTGACGTTGACCGGCAGGAAGTTCGCGTCGTAGCCGATCAGGTCGTCGACCTGGCTCTGGTAGGCATTGACGGCCCAGTTCCAGATGCCCGGACGACCCGACAGGCCGATCTCGGCGGTGCGCGACTTCTCCGGCTTGAGGTTCACCGTGGGCACGCCATACGGGTAGTACTCGTCGTTGAAGGTCGGCGCGTGGAAGGCGGTGCCATAAGAGGCCGTGACCTTCATGCCGTTGTCGAAACGGAAGCCATAGGCGGCCGAGCCGGTCGTGTGGTTGCCGAACTGGGTGTTGTGGTCGTGGCGGGCCGACAGCTGGATCTCATGCGGGCCGAACACGCCCTGGTACAGCGCGAACACGCCCGTATTGTTGCGGGTGTCCTTGAGGTATTCCGTGTCGCTGCTCAGCTTTTCCTGCTGGTAGTCGACGCCGGCGCTCAGCGTCTGGCCCGGGGCCAGCGTGAAGTCGTTCTGCCAGGAACCCTGATTGCGCTTAGAGTACAGATATCCCACGCGCAGCTTGTCGGCACCGGTGACGTAGTTGAAGTCTGCGTCGTAATAGCCCTTGTCGGCGCCGTTGAGGTAGTTGTCGGCGCGGTCCTGGTTCTGGCCCAGACTGACCGACATGCGCCATGCGGACAGCACGTCGAAAGCCAGCTTCGCGCCGGCGACCTGCTGCGAGCGTCGGGTCAGGTTCTGGTAGTCGCCGTCGTATTCGATATCGCCCTTGCTGCGCAGCCAGCTGCCGGTGAGCTCGGTGCCGTCGTCCCAGCGGTAACCGCCCGACAGTGCGCCGTTGTACGTGCGATAGGCGTCATGGTCCGGCTCGTCGGTGAAGCAGCCCTTGAACGCCGTGCCCGCGCCGATGCGGCAGGCGTTGATGCCCGAGGTGTACTGGCCGCCGAGGCTGGCGTTGTACCAGCCGTGGGTCGTGCCGCCCGACACGCCGACCTGGCCGGCGGTGTAGCCGTGGCTGCCGCCGGTGACCGAGAGGCTCGGGGTGGGCGCTTCGCCGGCCTGGCCGTGGCGGGTGAAGATCTGGATGACGCCGCCGATCGCGTCGGACCCGTAAAGGCTCGAGCGCGGACCGCGGACGACCTCGATGTGGTCGATCTGCTCGACCGGCAGCTGCTCGTAAGCCGGCAGACCCGCGCCCACGGTACCCACACGGACACCGTCCACGAGGACCAGCGTGTGCGAGGAGTTGCTGCCACGCATGAACAGCGAGGTCTGCTGGCCGATACCGCCGGTGTTGGCCATGACCACGCCGGGCAGGCCGGCGAGCAGGTCCTGGACGTTACGCGGCTGCAGACGCTCGATGTCTTCGTGGGTGATCACGGTCACCGGGGCGAGTACCTCGTCCAGCGGCGTGGCCGTGCGGGTCGCGGTGACGATCACGGGATCGAGGGCGTCAGGGGCGTCGGCCGCGTGGGCAGCGGCGATCGACGACAGCAGGGCTGCCGCGAGCAGGGTCTTCTTCATGGAACGGTCTTCCTCCGCCGCATAGCGCGGCAATGCGTAGCTCAAAGGGCGCGCGAGGAGGACATACGGCGAACGGCACACGGGCGGAACCCGGATGACTGTCCGGATTCGCCCTCCGCGAATCGCCCGAAACGGGACGACGCCCCGGGATGGCTCACGGGGCGCGTCGTCGGGCCGGTCTCCGGACTCACGCCGTCCCCGAGGGGGTGTCGGACCGGCGCCTTCCCGCTGTCGCAGTGGCTGAAGCCGTGTCCGAGGGGCCGTGACGACCCCGGGCGCTTACCGTTGCGGGGGCAGTGCCGGCCTTGCCGCAGAGGCGGCGCACCGGCTTCCCGTTTCATCCCCGTGGCGCGACGCCCCGGGGACACCCGAACCCCGCGACTTTAACCGGAGGGTGGGGCGCTGTCACGACCGCCCGATCAGCCTGCGGCGTAAACGCGCTCGCCGCCGATCCAGGTTTCGATCACCGTATGGGTCTCGTCCATCACGACGAAGTCGGCGCGGTAACCGGCGGCGATATGACCGTGGGTGGCGCCGAGGCCGAGGAACGCGGCCGGATACGTCGACGCCATGCGCGCGGCTTCGTCGTAGGCCACGCCAACCATGTCGACCGTATTGCGCACGGCCGTGGCCATGTCCAGCGCGGAGCCGGCCAGCGTGCCGTCCGCCGTCTGGCAGACGCCGTCGCGCACGGTGATGGTTTCGCCCTTGAGCACGAAGTTCGGATTGTCCGACCCCACGGGCGGCATCGCGTCGGTGACCAGCATCATCTTCCGTGGCGCCTTCGCCGCGATGGCGACACGCAGCGAGGTCGGGTGCACGTGGTGGCCGTCGACGATCAGACCGCACCAGCTGGCCTGGTCTTCGAGCGCGGCACCGACGACGCCAGGCTCGCGGCTGGTGAAGGGTGTCATCGCGTTGAACAGATGGGTGAAGCCGCGCACGCCCGTCGCCAGTGCATGGCGCGTGGTCTCGTAGTCGGCGGCCGTGTGGCCCGCGGCCACGATGACGCCGTTGGCGACCAGCTGCTGGAGTACTTCCGCGGAAGCGCGCTCGGGAGCCAGCGTCAGCAGGGTCACGCCGCCGTGGCGCCGCGCGACCATCGCGACATCGTCGGCATCGGCGATGCGAAACTTGGCCGGGTCGTGCACGCCCTTGCGCTCGGGTGCGATGAACGGGCCTTCCAGATGGATGCCGAGCACGCCCGGCACGCCCTGGGCGACCGCGTCGTTCACGGCATCGATGGCTTTCGCCATGACGTCCGCGTCGTCACTGATCAGCGTGGGCAGAAAACCCGTGGTGCCGAATCTCGCGTGTGCCTCGCCGATCGTGCGGATCGCGTCGACCGTCGGTGAATCGTTGAACAACACGCCGCCGCCGCCGTTGACCTGGCAGTCGATGAAGCCGGGCAGCAAGGTGCGACCGCCGAGGTCATGGCGCTCCGCCGCGCGCACGCGCGGATCGGACGGCAGCGCCAGTCCGGTGATCTTTCCATCGTCGACCAGCACGGCAAAGCCGCTCTGGAATCCGTTGTCGGTAAGCACACGGCCGTTGACGAGGGCGAGGGTCATGGCGATTCCTTGAGGGTGGCGGTCAGACGGTCTCGGTGACTTTATTCAGGTGCGGCGGCACGTCTGGATTGAAGCCGCGCTTCAGCGCGAGCGCCGCCGTGGCGCGGTAGAAGCTCTGCACCGTGATCAGCGGCGCGGCGATCGGTGCGGTGGCGACCAGCGGCAGCACACCCTCACCCGTCGCACCCGGCGCGGCGATCCAGACATTGGCGCCACGCTTGCGGAACTCGGCGGCGACATCGAGCACGCCCGGGAGCGTGTCGTCGTTCTGCGCGAAGAAGAGCACCGGGAAGTCCGGGCCGACCAGCGCCATCGGGCCGTGTTTCACTTCGGCCGCGCTGAAGGCTTCGGCATGCAGGCCGCAGGTTTCCTTGAACTTGAGCGCCGCTTCCAGCGCACCGGCGAAGCCGAAGCCACGACCGACCACGAACAGGTTGTGCGCATCGACGAGGCCTTCCGTCAGCGACGACCAGTCGGCATCCCAGCCCTGGCGCAGCTGCGCGGGCAACGCGACAAGGGCGTCGGCGATCTCGGCCTTGCCACTCCAGCGGGCGGCGATATGCAGAATCGCGAACAGCGCGCCGAGATAGCTCTTGGTCGCGGCGACGCTGGTTTCCGGACCCGCGTGCAGCGGGACGACCACGTCCGCGACGTCCGCCAGCGGCGAGTCGATCACGTTGACCAGCGCCACGACGTACGCACCGGCCTTCTTCGCGGCCTCGGCGTTGCGGACCAGATCCGGGCTCTTGCCCGACTGGGATACGGCGACGTAAAGCGCGCCATCGAGGCGCTGCGCGGCGTGGTAAATCGAGGTGACCGACGGCGAGGCCGAGGCGGTGACGACGCCCAGCTGCGTTTCGAATACGTACTTCGCGTACATGGCCGCGTGATCCGAGCTGCCACGGGCGCAGGTGATCACCATGCGCGGCGGATTCGCGCGCAGGCGTTCGGCAAGGGCGCCGATCACGGCGTCGTTAAGGGCAAGCTGCCGCTCGACGACCTCGGCGGTCTCGTGCGCTTCGCGGTACATCAGGGTGTCTTGCGGCTGGATCGTCATGAAGAAGGGTCCGTCAGTCGCTCTGCAGTTCGGCGACGAAGTCGTAGATGTCCCCGCGATACCAGGAACACGTGAACTCGACGATGCGGCCGTCGTCGAGGAAGCTGCGCCGCTCGATATTCAGGCCGGCACTGCCGGCGCCGAGCCGGAGCAGCCGGGTCTGGGCAGGGCCCAGCACCACCGCGCGCAGGCGTTGCAACGCGCGTCGCGGGCGGTTGCCCAGCGTGTCGAGCGCTTCGTAGAGGGAATCCTCGACCAGGCTGGGGTCGGGCAGCAGGTTGAGCGGCACGGCGCTGCGCTCGATCGCCAGCGGCTCGTCGCCCGCGTAGCGCAGGCGGTGCAGCCGGACCACCTGGGTGCCGGGTGAGAGATTCATCGCCATGGCTTCTTCCGGCGTGACCTCACCGATGGCGCGTTCGAAGAACTCCGAGCGCGGATTGAGGCCGCGGGCGCGAAGATCCTCGGTGAAACTGGTCATCCGCGACAGCGGCTTGACGATGCGCTCGGACACGAAGGTGCCCGCGCCATGACGCTGCGTGAGCAGACCATCCTCGACCAGGCCGCCGATGGCCTTGCGCACGGTGACCCGGGACAGGGTGAGGGCCCTGGCCAGGTCGCGCTCGCTGGGCAGCGCATGGCCGACCTGCACCTCGCCGTTTTCGATCACGTTGCGGATGGCGCGACGCAGGCGCATGTACGCCAGCGGCTGCCGGGCGGCCGGGTCGTACTGCAGGCGTTGGTATTCGGCGACGAGGGCGCTTTCCATGGTCGAGAAGATACCAATCAACGACCACTGCGGCAAGACTGTCCAGGCCGGCGAATACCAGTGGGGGATTCAAACAAGCGTTTGCACGATACAAAGCAGGACCGTAAACGTTTTTGCGGCGCGATCGCCTTGAAACGCGACGGGAAACGCCGCGCTGAGTGGTACGGGGCTGGTATGACCTGGTATGTCACTGGTACGATCCGTCGGCATACCCATCGATCCCAGCAGGCCACTGTCGTGAGCGCTCATCTCCTCCCGATCGAACCTTTCGATCTGGTCATCTTCGGCGGCACCGGCGACCTCGCCGTCCGCAAGCTTCTTCCCGCGCTGTTCCATCGCTTCGTGGACGGCCAGATCCAGCCCAGCAGCCGCCTCATCGGCGTGGCCCGCGAGGCCCTCGACGATGCGGGCTACCGCGACCTGGTCCGCTCCTCGGTCGAGAAAGGCGTGTCCCACGTGGCTCCGGCCCAGCTGGACGCGTTCATCCAGATGGTTTCCTACCGCTCGCTCGACGCGCGCAAGGAAGAAGGCTGGGATGAATTCGCCGCGCTGATGCAGCAGCAGGCGCAGCACATCCGCGTGTTCTACCTGTCGACCGCGCCGGACATCTTCACCGACATCTGCCAGCGCCTCGGGTCGCTCGGTCTCAACGGCGAGCGCTCGCGCGTGGTGCTGGAGAAGCCGATCGGTCGCGATCTGGAAAGCGCCAACGCGATCAACGACGCGGTGGCCCGGGTCTTCAACGAGTCGCAGACCTACCGGATCGATCATTACCTCGGCAAGGAAACGGTGCAGAACCTGCTGGCGCTGCGCTTCGGCAACGCCCTGTTCGAGCCGCTGTGGAATGCCCAGCACATCGACCACGTGCAGATCACCGTCGCCGAGACGGTCGGCGTCGGTCATCGCGCGGGCTACTACGATCGTGCCGGCGCGCTGCGCGACATGGTCCAGAACCACATCCTGCAGCTGGTCTGCATGCTCGCCATGGAGCCGCCTTCGTCGCTGGCGCCCGATGCCGTGCGTGACGAAAAACTCAAAGTGCTGCGTTCGCTGCGCCCGATCAACGCCAGCAACGCCGGCAACCTCACCGTGCGCGGGCAGTACCGCGCCGGCGCGGCCGAAGGTCAGGGCGTCCCGGGCTATCTCGACGAACTCGGCAGCGACCAGTCCAGGACCGAAACCTTCGTCGCCCTCAAGGCGGAGATCGGTAACTGGCGCTGGGCGGGTGTGCCGTTCTACCTGCGCACCGGCAAGCGCCTTCCTAGCCGGGTCTCGGAGATCGTGGTGACGTTCCGCGCCTTGCCGCATTCCATCTTCGATCCCACCAACGGTCCGCTGCTGCCCAACCGCCTGACGCTGCGTCTGCAGCCGGACGAGGGCGTCAAGCTGTGGCTGACCATCAAGCATCCGGGTCCGGGTGGCCTGCGCCTGCGCCACGTGCCGCTCGACATGAGTTTCGCGGCGGCGTTCGGCGTGCAGCAGCCCGATGCCTACGAGCGGCTGATCCTCGACGTCGTGCGTGGTAACCCGACCCTGTTCATGCGCCGCGACGAAGTCGAAGCCGCATGGAACTGGGCCGGTCCCATCCTCGAAGCCTGGGAGGGCAGCGGCGATACGCCGAAGCCGTACACCGCGGGTACCTGGGGTCCGAGCGCCGCCGTGGCGCTCATTGAACGCGATGGCCGTACCTGGGCCGAGGACGCAGCATGAACGCCAAGATCCATCAGCACGATTTCGCCGATAAGCTCACTCTCGCCGATGCGCTGGCGCGCGACATCGCCGGCAAGCTCGACGCCGCGATCAAGGCGCGCGGCAAGGCCAGCATCGCCGTTTCCGGCGGCGGCACGCCCAAGGTCATGTTCGCCGTGCTCGCCGAGCAGGAGATCGACTGGTCGAAGGTCACCATCACGCTGGTCGACGAGCGCTGGGTCGACGAAGACAACGAGCGTTCCAATGCGCGCATGGTCAGGAACACCCTGATCGCGCACGAAGCGCACGTCGCCGCCTTCCTGCCGCTGTTCGACAAGGCGCATGCCGACGACGTCGATGCCGCGCTCCAGGGCGTGGGCGAGAAGGTCGACGCGCTCGGCAAGCCGTTCGATGTCGTCGTGCTCGGCATGGGTCCGGACGGCCACACCGCGTCGTTTTTCCCCGGCGGCGACCACCTCGCCGAAGCGCTCGACCTCAACGGTACGCGGAGCGTGCTCTCGATGCGTGCCGGCGGTGCGGGTGAGCCGCGCATCACGCTCAGCCTGCCGCGCGTGCTCGATACGCGCACGCTCTACCTGCACATCGAAGGTGCGGACAAGAAAGACGTGCTCGCCAGGGCTCAGGCCGGTGAAGACTTCCCGATCGCCGCCGTGCTCAAGCAGGACCG
This sequence comes from Dyella sp. 333MFSha, assembly GCF_900102405.1. Lineage (NCBI taxonomy): Bacteria > Pseudomonadati > Pseudomonadota > Gammaproteobacteria > Lysobacterales > Rhodanobacteraceae > Dyella > Dyella sp. 333MFSha. Next base: position 1,216,531 of record NZ_FNBR01000002.1, read on the forward strand.
CGTGCCCGTGGACGTCTACTGGGCCGCCTGATCCATCGTTCAACCGCCGCGCGTCAGGCGCGCGGCACCGACCGCCCGGTCAAAGCCTCAGGAACACGCCATGACCCTTCATCCCATCGTTGCCGAGGTGACGCAGCGTATCGTCGAGCGCAGTCGCACCTCGCGCGCCGCGTACCTCGCCAGGATCGACGCCGCCCGCGGGACGGGCGCCAAACGCCATCACCTGTCGTGCGGCAATCTCGCGCACGGTTTCGCCGCGTGCGGTGAGAACGACAAGGACGCGCTGCGCAACGGCCACGCGTCGAATATCGCCATCGTCACCTCGTACAACGACATGCTCTCGGCGCATCAGCCGTACGAGCGCTACCCGGAACTGATCCGTCGGATCGCACGAGACTTCGGCGCCACCGCGCAGGTCGCCGGTGGCGTGCCGGCCATGTGCGACGGCGTCACCCAGGGTCGTCCGGGCATGGAGCTGTCGCTGTTCTCGCGCGACCTCATCGCCATGGCGACCGCCGTATCGCTCTCGCACGACATGTACGAAGGCGCGCTGTATCTCGGCATCTGCGACAAGATCGTGCCGGGCATGCTGATCGGCGCGCTGAGCTTCGGCCATCTCGCCAGCGCGTTCGTGCCGTCGGGTCCGATGCCGTCCGGTATTCCGAACGAAGAGAAATCGAAGGTCCGTCAGGCCTTCGCCGCCGGCAAGGCGACACGCGCGGAACTGCTCGACGCGGAAGCGCGTTCGTATCACGGGTCGGGTACCTGCACGTTCTACGGCACCGCGAACTCCAACCAGATGCTGATGGAGATCATGGGCCTGCATCTGCCGGGCGCGAGCTTCGAGGCGCCGGATACGCCGCTGCGTGACGCCCTCACGCGCGCCACGGTGGAGCGCGTGCTGGCGATCGATGCGCTGGGCGATGAATACCTGCCGATCGGCCGTATCGTCGACGAGCGCTCCATCGTGAACGGCGTGATCGGACTGCACGCGACGGGCGGCTCGACCAACCATCTGCTGCATCTCGTCGCCATCGCACGCGCGGCCGGCGTGGAACTGCGCTGGGACGACTTCGATGCGCTGTCCGCGGTCGTGCCGTTGCTCGCACGCGTCTATCCGAACGGCTACGCCGACGTGAACCACTTCCACGAAGCCGGCGGCATGGGCTTCCTGATGGATCAGCTGCTCGATGCCGGCCTGCTGCACGGCGACGTCGACACGATCATGGGCCGCGGCCTGGATGCCTATCGCACCACGCCCGTTCTCGAAGGCGACGCATTGGTCTGGAAGCCGGTCTCGAAGGAAAGCGGCAACCGCGGCGTACTGCGCACTATCGCGGAGCCGTTCCGTCATGACGGTGGCTTGCGCATGCTCAAGGGCAATGTCGGTCGCGGCGTGATCAAGATCTCGTCCGTGCCGGAAGATCGCATGATCGTCGAGGCACCGGCGATCGTCTTCGACGAGCAGGACGACGTCAAAGCCGCGTTCGATCGCGGTGAGCTCAATCGCGATTTCATCGCCGTGGTGCGCTTTCAGGGGCCGCGCGCGCGTGGCATGCCGGAGTTGCACAAGCTCACGCCGACGCTGAGCCTGCTGCAGGATCGCGGGCATCGCGTCGCCCTGCTCACCGACGGTCGCATGTCCGGGGCGTCGGGGCGCGTGCCTGCCGCGATCCACGTGACCCCCGAGGCGGAAGCCGGCGGTCCCATCGCCCGCGTGCGCACGGGCGACATGGTTCGTCTCGATGCCGTGGCAGGTACCATTGAGGTCCTGGTCGACGCGGACGAGTGGAACAGCCGCATCCCCGACAACATCGATCTGGCCATGCACCACACCGGCATGGGCCGCGAGCTCTTCGCCATGTTCCGTCAGTCCGCCGTCACGGCCGACCTCGGTGCCGGCGTTTTCTGATCCTTTGGAGCAGTTCCTGATGAGTAACGAAGCGAAGCAACAGAGTGTCGAGTCCACGCTGCGCCTGGCGCCGGTGGTGCCGGTCGTCATCATCGAGGACGCCTCGAAGGCGGTCGGCATGGCGCGCGCGCTGGTCGCCGGTGGCATCCCCGCCATCGAAGTCACCCTGCGTACGCCCGCCGCACTCGACGCCGTCCGCGCGATCGCCGCGGAAGTCGAAGGGGCCTTCGTCGGTGTGGGAACGGTGCTGACCGCTCGCGACCTCGAGAACGCTTACAAGGCCGGCGCGAAGTTCGCCGTGTCGCCGGGCAGCGCGCCGCGTCTGCTCGATGCCGCCGACGATCACGAGCTGCCGCTGCTTCCCGGCGCGGCGACGTCCAGCGAGGCCATGGAACTGCTGGAGCGTGGTTATCGCTTCCAGAAGTTCTTCCCGGCCATTCCGGCCGGCGGCCCGAAGCTCATCGGTGCTTGGGCCAGCCCGCTGCCGCAGATCCGCTTCTGCCCCACCGGCGGCGTCAGCCTCGCCAACGCACCCGAGTTCCTCGCGCTGCCCAACGTCGTCTGCGTCGGCGGTTCGTGGCTGACCCCCGCCAACCTGCTCGCCACCTCCGACTGGCCCGCCATCGAAGCCCTCGCGCGCGAAGCGGCGCAACTGCGCCGCTAACGTAGGAGCGCGCCCCGCGCCTGACGTATTAGCACGCCCCACGCCCACGCCGTGCGTACGTAGGAGCGCGCCCCGCGCGCGAACCCTCACCCGCCCTATCGCGAATGAGGCTTTGCACCGCAACGAGCCAGCTGTCCGATCCCACAAAGCGGCGTCTGGCTCGTAACCCGCCCCATCCACATGCGATCCTTCGCACCCCAAGCCTCACCGGCCCTCCCAGCCATGCTCTACATCGCCCTAGCCATCGCCTTCAGCGTGGCCGTGTCCGTGCTGCTCAAACTCGCGCGCCGCGCGAACGTCGACATCTTCCAGGCCGTCGCCACCAACTACATAGTGGCCGCCGCCATGGCGTACGGGCTGCTCGGCGCCACGCCGCAGGCCGCCGTCGCGGCGAAGGAGACCTACGTCCCCCTCCTCCTGCTAGGCGTCTTTCTCCCCGCCATCTTCGTGATGCTGGCGCGATCCGTCCGCAGTGCGGGCATCGTTCGCACCGACGTCGCCCAGCGCCTGTCGCTGTTCTTCTCGCTGATCGCCGCGTTCGCTTTCCTCGGCGACGTCATGACCGAGCGCAAGGGCCTGGGCATCGCCCTCGCCTTCGTCGCCGTCCTGTGCGTGCTCTGGCGCCGGGATCGCGGGCAGACCGATCGGGCCGGCTGGACCGCACCGCTTGCCGTCTTCGTCGGCTTCGGCGTGATCGACATCTGCTTCAAGATGCTCGCCAAGGCCGGTGCACCCTTCCCCAGTGCGATGCTCGCCTCGTTCCTGATCGCCATGGTGCTCTGCTGGATCGTCGTGATCGGACGGGCGATCGCGCGTAAGGCGCCCCTCTCGCCGCGCAGCATCGGCTTCGGCGTGCTGCTGGGAGCCGCCAACTTCGCCAACATTCTTTTCTACATCCGCGGACATATCGCGCTGCCCAACGATCCGTCGCTGGTGTTCGCATCGATGAACGTGGGGGTGATGGTGCTCGGCGCGCTGGTCGGCGCGATCGCCTTCCGCGAAAAACTGACCTGGCTGAACTGGACGGGCCTGGCCATCGCCATCGCGGCGATCGGGATCATGACCGGGGCCTGATCCCGATCGCCAACAGCGTAAGCTCCCACCCGTCCGTCGCGACCGGGTAGGAGCCAGCCCTGCTGGCGACGCTCATCAGCGAGCAACGGGCTCCGCATGACCCTCGGACACCGCCGCCACCGGCAACGTCTCATCCACCGTCAACGGCGCATCCCCCGCGAGTAGTTCCTTCGCTGCCGCATGGTCCGCCACCGCCGGCGGCGACCCACGCAACGGCAGCCCCGCCGTCTCGCGTACGAAGAGCATCGTGACGATGCCAATCACCGCCGCGCCCATCAGGTAATACGCCGGCAGCATCGGATCGCCCGTGCGCTCGACGAGCCATGCGGTCACCAGCGGCGTCGTGCCGCCGAACAGCGACACCGAGATGTTGAACGCAATGGACAGCGCGCTGTAACGCACCGGCGTATAGAACAACGCCGGCAACGTGGCGGGCATCGTGCTGGTAAAGCAGACGAGCGCGATGCCGAGTCCCATGAGGCCCGCGAAGATCAGCCAGTCGTTGCCCGTGCCCACCAGCCACATGCAAGGGATGGCGAGCACGAACATCGCGGTACACGCACCGATGATCATCGGACGACGGCCAAGACGATCGCTGAAGAAACCGCCCACCACATTGAGCGGCATCATCACCAGCATCACGATGAGGATCAGCAACAGGCCCTTGGCCTCGCTGTATCCCATCGTCACCGTGAGATAGCTCGGCATGTAGGTCAGCAACATGTAGTCGGTGACGTTGAAGACCAGCACGAGGCCGATGCATTTCAGCAGCTGCGGGCCATGCACGGAGACGAGCTCCTTCAACGATACGCGCGGCATGTCGCCCGCCGCCTCCATCGCATCGGCATGCGCCTTGAATGCGGGGGTCTCTTCGAGCTTCATGCGCATGTAAAGCCCGAGCAGGCCCAGCGGACCCGCCACCAGGAACGGTACGCGCCAACCCCAGTCCAGCATCTGCCCGGTGGTGAGCAGCGTCGTCAGCGCGGTCACCACACCGGCACCCGCGATGTAACCGCCCAACGTTCCGAACTCGAGCCAGCTGCCCATCTGTCCGCGTCGCGCATCGGTCGAGTATTCGGCGATGAAGGTCGCCGCACCGCCATACTCACCGCCGGTCGAGAAACCCTGCAGCAGTCGTGCGAGCAACAGCAGCGCCGGTGCCCACAAACCAATCGTGGCGTAGCTGGGAATCAGGCCGATGGCGAACGTCCCCGCCGCCATCATGATCATCGTCGCCGCCAGCACCTTCTGCCGCCCGAAGCGATCGCCGAGTGGCCCGAAGACCAGTCCACCGATCGGCCGCACGAGAAACGCGACGGTAAACGTCGCGAAGGTCGCGATCACCTGCGCGGTCGGGCTGCTCCCTGGAAAGAAGACATGGCCGAGCGTCACGGCGAGGTAGCCGTAGACACCGAAATCGAACCATTCCATCGCGTTGCCGAGTGCGGCGGCACCCACGGCACGCCTGAGCATGGACTCGTCGACGATGGTCAGATCATCGGGCTTGAGATGTTTGCGGCGGCGGGTAAACCAGCCGAAATGGGCTTCTTGCCCGTGTCGGTCCTGCATGGAGATAAATCCTGTCACGCGAGCGGGCACACGCATACGCAGCCGGTGCATACCGCCCATCGAAAGGGATGCGCCAGGCCAGACGGCGGCGCGCGAACGGTCCGCTAAAGGGACTCGGTGGTTGCCGGCAAGATGCATCGAAGCACGACGCGGCGCGGACAACCCGGGAAGTATAGGAAAAAAGGTGTTAAAAGGCTGTAGATGGGGGTGTGTGGCGGCGGGGGAGCCGTTGGCTGCCGTTCCTGTCGCTAGGTCCTCCTACGGCCTTCGCCTTCGTGCGGAAGCGCTCCAGGAACGGCAGCCAACGACTCCCCTCCATACGTGGCATCGCATTTCGGCGCGAGCAAAGCGCGGTTCTGAGCCGGGACGCCGCTTTGCGCTCGCCGCCCCTAAACCGCACCGCATGGAAGGCGCCGTCGGGTGCCGTTCTCGGAGCGCTTCCGCACGAAGGCGAAGGCCGTAGGAGGACCTAGCGACGAGAATGGCACCCGACGGCGCCCTGCCCTCAGTGCAAATCCCGCCGCAATGGCGAAGCCGAGCCGGAACCCGAACCCGAACCGCCTCAGAGCCGCCGCGGCGCCGTCGATCCACGCACCACCAGATCCGGACTGAAGCCCTCGTTGGCCAGCACATGCGCCGGATCGTCGTGTTCGAGCTCCGCGATCAACCGCTGCGCCGCATGCCGGCCGATTTCCTCGGTGTTCTGCCGCGCGGTGGTCAGCGCAGGCCACGATTGCTTCGAAAACGGACTGTCCTCAAAACCGGCGATCGACAGCTCCCACGGCACGTCGACACCGCCCGAACGCGCGGCAGCAAGGACACCGGCTGCGATCTCGTCGTTGGAGCCAAAGATCGCGGTAGGCGGCTCCTTCAGCGCAAGCAGCTTGCGCGCGCCACGAAAACCATCGTCGAACGAATAGTCGCCCTCAACCACCAGCTTCTTGTCGACCGGCAGGCCATATTCGCGCAGCGCATCCTCATAACCCTGATAGCGCTCCGGGCTCGACCGGTGCTCCTTGCCACCCCAGAGGAAGCCGATGCGGTGATGGCCCAGCTGGATCAGATGCTCGGTAATGGCATACGCCGCGTCGCGGTCGTCGACGAAAACGCACGGCCAGCCGTCCTGGGGATCCTGCCGCGCGGAAATGATGCGGACAAACGGCACCTTCTGCTCGGTCAGCGCGGCGAGCAGCTTCGGCTGCTCGGACATCGGCGGGCAAAGAACGAGGCCGGCCAGCCGGTTGCGCCGGACCAGATCGCACAGCTGATCGGCCAGCTTGGGCAGCGACGAATCGCAGGGATGGATCTGCAGGCCGAAACCGCGCTCGCGGCAGACCGAGAGCACGCCATTCTGCATGGCGATGACGTAGTGCGCATTGGGATTGTCATACACCAGGCCCAGCGCATACGTGCGCTGGCTGCGCAGGCTGCGGGCGGCCTGGTCGGGCTGGTAATCCAGCGCATCGATAGCGCGCTGCACCTTTTCACGGGTGCGGGCGTGGACGGACGGCTCGTGGTTGATGACACGGGAGACGGTCTTCAGTGACACGCCGGCCCGTTCGGCCACGTCCTTGATGGTAGGGCTTCGCAATCTACGACCCTCGATAGCAGGACGGCCATCCTACTGGATGGCCGTCACGGAGCGAAGATGCCGGCTTACCTGCCGCCGTGCTGGCCGACCCGGTGGCCGGCCGCGCCGTAGTAGAGGATGTACAGGTAGCAGGGGACCATCACGCAGAGGAACACGGCCTGGAAGTCATAGACCTGCTTGAGGTGCGCGAAAATCTGCGGGATGAGCGCGCCACCGGCGATGCCCATGATCAGGAAGGCCGAGCCGAATTCGGTCAGGCGACCGAGCCCCTTGATCGCCAGCGGGAAGATCGCCGGCCACATCATGGCGTTGGCGAAACCCAGCGCGGCGACGAAGGCGACCGAGGTGTAACCGGTGGTCACGTACGTGCCGATCGAGAACAGCACACCGAGAATCGCCGAAATCGCAAGATAGCGCTGCTGCGACACGAATTTCGGAATCAGCAGCAGGCCCGCGACGTAGCCGAGCAGCATGGCGAACAAGGTATACGAGGTGAAGTGCTTGGTGTCTTCGGGCGTCATGCCGAAGCCCTGACCGTACGTGCCGATGGCATCGCCGGCCATCACTTCCACACCTACGTACACGAACAGGCAGAGCACGCCCAGCCACAGATGCGGGAAGCTGAAAACGCTGCCCTTGTCGTGACCGATGGCCCGCTCGGAATTGTCGTGCGACGCCTTGATTTCAGGCAGTGACGAACGCACCACCCAGACCGCGAGCACGACCAGCAGTGCCGCCATCACCATGTAGGGCATGTGCACCTTGGCCGCGAACGCGGCCAGCAGCGCGTCTTTTTCGCCAGGTGTCGCCGCGGCGGCGATCTGCTTGTCGAACGAACCGATGTTGCTCATGACCACGGCACCGAACACGAACGGTGCGAGCGCGCCGGCGATCTTGTTGCAGATGCCCATGAACGCGATGCGTTGTGCCGCGCTGTCGATCGGACCGAGGATCGAGATATACGGATTGGACGCGGTCTGCAGCAGCGAGAGGCCGGCACCGATCACGAACAGACCGGTGAGTGCGCCCGGATAGATACGCATCGTGACGAACTGGCCGAACATCACGGCGCCGATGGCCATGACGAACAGGCCGAGCCCCATGCCCTTCTTCATGCCGGTCTTCTTCAGGATGAAGGACGAGGGCAGGGCGAGGAAGAAGTACGAGAGATAGAAGGCCATCGGTACGAGGAAGGCGTTGACGTCGTCCAGGTTGAAGGCCAGCTTGACGAACGTGATCAACGGCCCGTTGAGCCACGTCACGAAGCCGAAGATGAAGAACAGGACGCCGATGATGATCATCGGTACCAGGCTGGAATGGCGTGTCTCTTCGACAGCACCTGCAGTGGACGACATGGATGTTCCCCTCACGTGGTATGCCCCTAATTTGTCCCTTTATTGACTCGTGTGCGCAACGTTGTCAATCGGAACGAACGCACCACGAAATCCGCCGCACGCTTTTCTGACTTTCGATGTCGCGGCGCGTCAAACCGCTTGCGCGCCAACCGCATGCCCGCCGGAAGGCCGTGCGACGCAAGGTCGTGGAGGCCGTCGACGTCATGTGAAACCGTTTCCTGCTGCAGTGCGTGATCGATTGCGCAATGTCCTAGCCATTTGTCCTGTTGACAACGTTGTCATTCCAATCACAGACTGAAAACGAATCAGGGGCATCAAGGGGCAGGGCGTGGGCGAATCGGCCAAACAGCGGGATCTTCTGCGTGCGTCGCGGTCCGGGGCGTTCATCGCCGCCGACGTGGGCGGAACGCATGCCCGCATCGGCCTGGTCCGTCGTTCGTCCGGTTCGAATGCCATCGATGTCCTGATATACGAGCGGTATGCCTGCGCCGACTGGCCCAGCCTGACCGCCGTGCTCGGCGATTTCATCGGCCGTCTCGACGGCCATGAAGCGATCGAACACTGCGCCGTGGCCAGCGCCGGTTACGTACTGGGCGATGCCATCGTCAACGAGAACCTGCCCTGGCCGGTCTCCATCGGTGACATCCGTGAGACCCTCGGACTGCACGGCCTGGCCGTGGTCAACGATTTCGAAGCGGTGGCCTACGCCTGCCAGTTTCTGCGCAGCCACGAAACCACCGCCATCATCGAGACCAGCGCCGAGCCGGCCGTGGGTCCCGTCCTGGTGATGGGGCCGGGTACGGGTCTGGGTTCGGCGGTGCTCCTGCCGGGCTCGCCGCACGCCACCGTGCTGCCGACCGAGGCCGGTCAGATTTCCTTCGCGCCGGGTAACGAGCGCGAGGTCGCCATCCTCGGCGAACTCGCCCGCGGCCGCGATTACGTGTCGTACGAGACCGCCCTCTCGGGCCCGGGCCTCGTCAACCTCTACAAAGCCATTTCGACGCTGCGCGGGACGCCCGCGACCCTGACCGAACCGGCCGCTGTCACCAGCGCCGCACTCAGCGGAAGCGATCCCGCCGCCGTGGAAGCGCTGGATGTGTTCTGCGGCGTGCTCGGCAGTTTCGTCGGCGATCTCGCGATGCTCTACGGCGCACGCGGTGGTGTGTTCCTGGCTGGCGGCATCCTGCCTCAGGTCCGCGATCACCTGCTCGCCAGCAGCTTTGCCAACAGGTTCTTCAACAAGGGCGTCATGCGCGCCTTTCTCCAGCAAGTGCCGGTACGTCTGATGGACCACGGACAGTTGGGAGTGATCGGTGCCGCCGGTCTCTACCTGCACGGTTCGACCGCTCAGTGAAGAGCGGGAAAGGAACGCAGGCTCAGTAAGCCACCGGGTCGCAAGACCCTTCGATAGCAACGAAAGCTTTTCCTCTGAGGGGAGGACACCATGTCGCATCGTAGAAACCTGCTCGCGGCGAGCATCATCGCCGGATTGTGTTGTTTCACGGGTATGGCCGCCGCGCAGGACGCGTCGACAACACCTGCGAAGACGCAGACCGCCCAGGAAAAAGCTGACGCCGCCAAGGCCGCGCAGCTCGAGGGCGTCACCGTTACCGGCATCCGGGCCAGTCTCGAGAAGTCGCTGGACACCAAGCGCAATGCCGACGCGATCGTCGAGGCCGTGACGGCCGAAGACATCGGCAAGTTCCCCAACACCAACGTCGCCGAAGCGATGACGCAGATCCCGGGCGTCACCATCGACCGTCAGTTCGGCCAGGGCGATCGCGTGTCGATCGATGGCACCGATCCGAGCCTCAACCTGACGTTCCTGAACGGCCAGCCCGTGTCGCAGACGCCGTGGCAGTACGGCGCGCAGCCGAACCGCGGCTTCGATTTCACCATGCTGGCACCGGAAATCGTCGGTCGCCTGGAAGTCTACAAGTCGCCCGAAGCACGCCTGACCGAAGGCAGCCTTGGCGGTACCGTGCTCCTGCACACGTTGCAGCCGCTCGACCTGCCGGCCAACACCGTTCGCGGTTCGTTCGGCCTGAACTACAACGACCAGGGCACCGCGGGCTCGCGCCCGAACGGCTCGGCGCTGTACAGCTGGCATAACGACAGCAAGACCTTCGGCATCATCAGTTCCATCCAGCATTACGAAGAGAAGATCGACCGCCAGGGTTTCGAGATCTTCAGTTACAGCCCGGTATCCAAGTGGGCCGCCAGCCCGGCCGTCGCCGCCGGCATCGCCAATGGCACGCTCGACCCGAATGCCAAGGTGCCCGACGAGATCAACTCGGCCTGGTTCCAGCAGAAGCGCAAGCGCGACACCGCGACGCTCGGTTTCCAGATTCGTCCCACAAACAACTGGGACATCGACATCAACAGCCTGTTCGTCCGCGAGAACTTCGACAACTGGAACCAGTCGCTGTATCCGTTCACCGGCGCCACGCCGGGTAACGTGACCAGCTTCAACCAGGGTCCGAACGGCGTCGTCACGGGCGGCCATGTCTGCGGCAACGACTCGCCGAACTGCCCGGCCATCGCGCAGGACACGTTCGACAGCAACATTCGCAAGTCGGTCGTGCGCACGTCGGCCTTCGACCTGAAGTCCGAGTACCGTGGCGACAGCTGGAAGGTGTCCGGCGCCGCCGGTTATAGCAAGGCCGAAAACAACAGCATTTCTCAGGCGGTGATGGAGCCGGTCTACGCCGGCGGTTACACCTGGGACATCAACAAGGGCTTCAATTTCGACAGCCCCGCCGCCGCACGCGATCCGGCCAACTGGCATATGGGTGACGTCGCCGGCCTCGGCGGCTGGCCGGGCAACTACGGCAACTATTCCGCCTCGTCGCGCGATACGTACGGCCAGCTCGACTTCTCGAAGTATTTCGATTCCTTCATCAACGAAGTGGCCGTCGGCTACCGCTGGAATCGTCATGAAGAAGGCATGCAGGCGCATGTCTATGGTGGCAACGCACCGACCAACCTTGCCGCGCTCGGCTTCGGCGGTTTCACCCACACGCTGGACGCTCTCGATGGCCTCGACGGTTCCGCGAGCCACGTGATGCCGGACAAGGCAGCACAGTACGCGTGGGTGCGTAACACCAACGGTGGCAACGAAGACCCGGGTACGTACCTCAACGGCACGTATAATCTGGTCGAAAAGACCAATGCCGCTTACGCCCAGGCGAATTTCGCGGGTGGCGGTTTCCACGGCAACTTCGGTATCCGCTACGTCGACACCAAGACCGACGGCTCGGGCTTCAACTACAGCGGCGCCCCGGTGCTCCCGGCACCGGCCGGTTCGTGGCAGACCTCGTCGCGCACGTCGAAAAACTGGCTGCCCAGCCTCAACGTCGCGTACGACCTGACCGATGAAGTCGTGCTGCGTGCCGCAGCCGCCAAGGTGATCGCGCGTCCGCCGTACAACATGCAGGTGAACAACCTGTTCCTCAACGATTCGGTGCTGACCGGCTCGGGTGGCAACCCGGACCTGAAGGACTATAAGTCGAAGAACTACTCGGTCTCCGCCGAATGGTATTTCGCACCGCAGTCCTACCTGGCCGTCACTGGCTTCCTGAAGCAGATCGACAACTACACGGTCGTCGACTCGGCCAACGAGACGCAGTTCAACTCCGGCCTGGTCAACGATCCGACGACGTTCGCACGTCAGGTCGCGCAGGGTCTGTGCACCGCCGACGGCTTCTGCACGTACTCGATCAGCCGTCCGCGCAATACCGGCTCGGGCAAGGTTCGCGGCGGCAGCATCAGCTATCAGCAGGCGTTCTGGGATACCGGCTTCGGCACGACGGCGAGCTATACCTACGCCAAGGGTACGCTCGATTCCGGCGGCGCCCTGCCGTACAACTCGCAGAACGCCTACTCGATCAGCCCGTACTACGAGAACGGTCCCTTCAGTGCCCGCGTCACGTACAACTGGCGCAGCAAGTATCTGGCCGGCGGTTACATCGCCGGTGCGCCGCCGGCCACCACGGCCGACTATGGCGACCTGGGTGCCACGCTCGGCTGGAAACTCAACAAGGCGGTCTCGTTCACGCTCGCAGGCATGAATCTGACCAACGAGAAGTACAAGCAGTACCTGACCGTCACCTCGATGCCGGTCGCCAAGTACACCACCGGTCGCCGCTACATGGCCTCGGTGCACTTCGACCTCTGATACGCGGTACGTCCGGGCGGCCATGGATGGCCGCCAACCCCTCTGAAGCTCCATTCCCCACGGGCCCGATCCTCCTTATCGGGCCCGCTTTTTTTTGCTTCCCACCGTCACGATGGTTCGCCACAATCGTGGCCCGAACGTCAGACCTCCGGAGTCATCGATGCGCCGTACCCTCCTGCTCGCCCTGGCCGTCGGCCTCACCGCTTGTGCCGATCAGCAGCCGAAACGCGAGACGGGTCCCGTCGATAACATGCCGCTTTCCCTCATTCCGCAGCCTGCGCAGCTTCAGCGCACGCCGGGCCGCTTCAGGCTCGACGCCACGGCGACCATCACGGTGACGCCCGGCGATACCGCGGCGAAGCACGTCGCCGCTCAGCTGCAGAGCTGGGTTCGTCAGGCGCGCGGCATCACTCTCGCCATCGGCGAGGGCAAGCCGAAGTCGGGCGGCATCAGCCTGGCCACCAGTGCGGCGATCAAGGGCCGCGAGGCCTATACGCTCGACGTCGACGGCAAGGGCGTTCGCATCGCCGCCAACGATGAAACGGGCCTCTTCTACGGCGCGGTGACCTACTGGCAGCTGCTGACCGATCCGGCGGCCCAGGGCGGTGTGCCCGGCGTGCATATCGTCGATGCCCCCCGCTTCGAATGGCGCGGCCTGATGCTCGACTCCAGCCGACATTTCCAGTCGGTGAGCGAGATCGAGCACCTGCTCGACCAGATGGCCATGCACAAGCTCAACACCTTCCACTGGCACCTCACCGACGACCAGGGCTGGCGACTGCAGATCGACAAGTACCCGAAGCTCACCGAAACCGGTGCCTGCCGCAAGGCGATCGGGCCGGACGTCGCCCTCACCGGTGGCGAAGACAAGCCGTACTGCGGCTTCTACACGCAGGACGAGGCGAAGCAGATCGTCGCCTATGCCGCCGAGCGCCACATCACCGTCGTGCCGGAAATCGAAATGCCTGGTCATGCGCAGGCGGCGGTCGCGTCCTATCCGAAGCTCGGCAACGGCAAGAAACTGGCGGTCTCCGGCGACTGGGGCGTCAACACGGCCTTGTTCAATACCGACGACGCCACCTTTGTGGTCATGCAGGACGTGCTCGACGAGGTCATGGCGATCTTCCCGTCGACGTATATCCACGTCGGTGGCGATGAGGCGGCCAAGGACGAGTGGGAACATTCGAAGGCGGTGCAGGCGAAGATGAAGTCGCTGGGCATCACGGATGAAGAGAAGATGCAGGGCTGGTTCGTCGCCCGCATCGGCGACTACCTGGACAAGCACGGTCGCCGCCTGATCGGCTGGGACGAGATCCTCGACGGCAAGGTGCCGGCCACCGCCACCGTCATGTCGTGGCGCGGGACCAGGGGTGCGATCAAGGCGGCGAATGCCGGCCACGATGTGGTCATGGCGCCGTCGCCGACGCTGTACCTCGACCAGCTGCAGTCCACGCTGCCGGACGAGCCGCCGGGCCGCCCGTCCGGCCAGACGCTGAAGACCCTCTACGATTTCGAACCGGTGCCGTCGGATATCGCGCCCGACAAGGCCGACCACGTGCTTGGTGAGCAGGTCACGCTCTTCACCGAGTACCAGCCTAACTGGTACCGCATTCAGCACGCCATCTTCCCGCGTATCGCCGCGGTCGCCGAGCGCACCTGGTCGCCGAAGGCCGACTGGAACAGCTTCATCGCAAGGCTGCCGGCGCAGATGTCGCGCTATCGCGCGGCGGGTATCGTCCCGGCGGACAGCGTCTATGCGGTAGCGATCGCCACGGAGGCCGCCGCGGACGACAAGGCGCGCGTCACGCTCTCGACCCAGAGCGGCTACGGCACGATCCGCTACACCACCGACGGTTCGGCACCGACCGCGCAGTCCACCGCGTACAGCGCGCCCTTCGACGTCGCGTTGCCGACGACGGTGCGTGCGAATGCCTTCGCGGGTGGCTTCGGTCTTGCCGGCCCGCGCGATCGCGCGATCGATGCGAAGTCGCTGCTGCACCGCTCCAGCGATGAGCTCGACACCTGCGGCGACAAGCTCGTGCTGCGCCTCGAGGCCGCCAACGCCGTCGATGGCGTCCGCCCGGTCTACAAGGTGGACATCATGAATACGTGCTGGGTGTGGAAGGGGGTCAGGCTCGATGGTCGCTATGGCGTCGATGTCACGGTCGACCGCCTGCCGTACAACTACGCCCTGTGGAAGGACACGGCGGGCATCGTGTCACGCAAGGCGCGCTCGGCGGCTGGTGAGATCGAAGTACATCAGGACACCTGCGACGGCCCGAAGCTGAGCACCATCCCGCTGGCGCCCGCGAAGGACAGCCGCGCCACCTTGCAGGGCATCCTGCCCAAGCGCGAGGGTACGCATGATCTCTGCTTCGTGGTCACGGGCAAGCCCGGCCCGAAGCTCTGGGTGATCGGCGATATCCAGCTGCGCTGATTAAAACGACAACGCGGTCGGGAAGGTCGCGTGGCGCTGCAACGCGCCGCGCGCTTCCCGCTCGTCATCACCCTCGAGCGGCGTGAGCGCGACGAACTTCCCCGCCACCATCGCCGCCAGCGGAATCCCGTCACGGATGGCGATGCGGTTGCCGATGACCGAAGGCACTTTCCCCGAAGCCACGACGTTGCCGACCAGATTCGCCGGGTCCGTCCCCGCGATGCAGACGATCTCGCCGTCGTGCTCGCGATGACGGATCTGCCGCAACGCCGGCAACGCCTCCGGCAAGGCGAACTGTTCGCCGACCAGACCGTCGACGAAGCGCCCGCCGCGAATCTCCCCGCGCGCTTCCAGCCGGTGATACACACGACGCAGTTCGCGCCATGACGGCAGCCACGCGGCCTCGCGCTCGAGAATCTTCCAGCTGACCACACCGTAGCGACGCAGCAGCGTGCGCGCGATGTGCTCCAGGCCATCGGCGTCGTTGCGTTGTTCGCTGGGCCGGCGCGCGAGCGACCAGCGGCCCGCGTCTTCGATGCCGCTGAGCATGTGCCGCCGGGTGCGGCGGTGACGGCTCCCGTTACGCTTCGCCGCGGGCAGCAGCAACGCACGTAGGCCGGCGAAGCTGTCCGCCGTGACGCGGCCCGCCGCGACCAGTTCGCCCAGTGCATCCTCCAGTTCGGTACGCAGGAGACGAGTCGTTGTCGCGATCTCGTCGAAGAACAACGCGCCCTCATCGCGTAACGCATCGGCTACCGCCTCCGCACGTGAAGACAGCACGGTCTCGACATCGGGTGGCGGTGCGGCGGCGGACCACACCGACAGCTGGCGACGCGGCAGCAGCACGATGGGTGTCGCGCGCACGGGGCCGCCACTGCCCGTGCCCAGACGGAGACGGCTCCATACGACCCGGCCCGCACGGCAGAGGTCGTCCAGCCAGCCGATACCGTAATCACCGACGCGCGCGGGCAGCAGTTCGGATTCCCACGCGCCAGCGGCCGCCTCGAACCCTTCGAGCTGGCCGATGACGCCCGCCAGCGCGTCCGGACCGGCGACCTGAGTGGCCCGGGTGAGGTGCTGCCAGTCGAGCAGGAAGCGCAGGTAGTCGCGCGGTGCGACCGGTTCGATTTCGCGACGCAGGCGCCCGATGGTGTACCGATGGATACGTGCGAGCAGATGACGCTCGCACCACTCGGTGTCCGTCACGCCGGGCGAGAACGGCCCGCGCATGACGTAGCCCTCGGTTTCCAGCGAGGTCAGCGCGAGATCCACGTCGCTTGTGGAGACCCCGAGCGATGAAGCAAGCACACCCGCCGGGACCGGGCCGAGACCGCCGAGGCGTCCGCGTACCAGATCGATCAGCGCCGATTCGGGCGTCCACAGCGGCGACTCGAACTCGGCCGGCGCGGCAATGGCGGGTGTCAGTCTGGCGTCCGGGTGGATGGCGCGCCACGCGGGCAGGCGTTCCGCCGCGACCCACAGGGTCGTGGTGCCGGTCGACAAGGCCGTCGCGCGCGCATCTTTCGCCAGTGCGGCGAGCAGCTTCGCCCAGCTCGTGTTTTGCGACACTTCCGCCTCGGTCACCGCGCCGAGCTGCACCAGCGCCTCATGCATCTCATCGGCACTGCGCGCCTCCGGCCATGCTTCCTCGCGCACCGACGCGATGGCGTCCGCGTCGAGCCGGCCGAGATCGTCGGCGGTCTCGGCATCGTTCCAGCGCCGCGACTGCACGGCCTGCGTACGACGCTCCTCCAGCGGCGCGTCGTCGAGGAAGGCGTAGGGGGCGGCGCTGAGCACCTCGGCGGCCAGGGGCGACGGTGTGGCGAGGTCGCGCGCCACCATCCTGATCGCTCCCGACTCGAGGCCGCGAAGTATCGTCAGCCATCCTTCGCTGTCCATCGCTTCATGCAGGCAGTCTTCCAGCGTCTGCTTCACCAGCGGATGGTCGGGCACTTCCCGCTCGCCGACCAGATTTTCCGCGCAGGCGACCTGATCGGGGAATACCGTCGCCAGCAGATCTTCGCTTTTCATCCGCTGCAATTGCGGTGCGACTTTCCTGCCGCCGGTGAAGCGCGGCAACGCCAGCGCGGTGGTCGCGTTCCAGCGCCAGCGCACACCGAACAGCGGCGCATCGAGCAAGGCCTGGATCAGCACGTGCTCCGCCGAATTCGAGTGCAGGTAACGCGCGACTTCATCGAGCGGGAAGCTGTGGCTGGTCGACAACGAGAGCACGATGGCGTCTTCGGTGGCGGCCGCCTGCAGTTCGAAGTTGAACTTGCGGCAGAAACGTTTGCGCAGGGCGAGGCCCCACGCCCGGTTGATCCGGCTGCCGTAAGGCGTGTGAATGATCAGCTGCGTGCCGCCGGATTCGTCGAAGAAACGCTCCATGACCAGCGTGTCGCGCGTAGGCAACGCACCCAGCGCCGCGCGTGCACGGAACAGGTAGTCCACGATCTGTTCCGCGGCCGCTTTCGACAGGCCGAGGTCGGACATCAGCCAGTCGAGCGCGCCCTCGCGACCGCCTTCGTCGAACTTCGCCGAGATGTCGGTCCGCAGGCGCGACACACCGATGGACAGCTCATCGGTACGGCCCGGTGCCTCGCCCAGCCAGAACGGAATGTTCGGCGGCTGCCCTTGCGCATCCTCGACGCGCAGGCGGCCCATCTCCACGCGGATGATCCGGTAGGAACGGTTGCCCAGCTGGAAGACGTCGCCCGCGAGGCTCTCCACGGCGAAGTCTTCGTTGACGGTGCCGACCACGGTCGCTTGCGGTTCCAGCATGACGTTGTAATCGCCCGTCTCGGGGATCGTACCGCCCGAGGTCACGGCGGTCAGCCGGGCACCACGACGCTCACGCAGGCGTTTGTTGACCGCGTCGCGATGAATGTAAGACCCCCGTGGGCCCACGCGCGTGGTGAAGCCTTCGGCCAGCATGCGCACGGTCTCGTCGAAGGTGGCCCGGCTCAGTTCGCGGAACGGGTACGCGCGACGGATGAGATCGTACAGGGCATCTTCGTCCCACTCCTGGCAGGACACTTCGGCGACGATCTGCTGGGCCAGAACGTCGAGTGGCTCGTGCGGCATGATCAGCGCGTCGAGCTCGCCGCGGCGTACGCAATCCAGCAACGCCGTGCACTCGATCAGGTCGTCACGCGACGTGGGGAACAGGCGGGCTTTCGGGGTACCGCCGACGTTGTGGCTCGCACGGCCCGCGCGTTGCAGAAACGCCGCGATCGAGCGCGGCGACGCGATCTGGCAGACCAGGTCGATGTCGCCGATATCGATACCCAGCTCGAGCGACGCGGTCGCCACCAGGGCGCGTAACTCACCTTTCTTCAGGCGTTGCTCGGCGTCGAGACGCTGATCGCGCGACAGGCTGCCATGGTGCGCCGTCACCGCGTCGCGGCCCAGCCGCTCGGAGAGATGGCGCGAGAGACGTTCGGCCATGCGCCGCGTATTGACGAAAATCAGGGTGGTGCGGTGCTGCTCGATCAGGTTGGCCAGCCGGTTGTAGACCAGCTCCCACATGTCGTTGGACATCACCGCTTCGAGCGGTACGGGCGGTACTTCGAGGGCGAGGTCGCGCTTGCGCGCATGCCCGATGTCGATGATGGCGCAGTCGTCGTACGCGCCCCCGGTCAGGAAGGCGGCGACCTTCTCGATCGGCTTCTGCGTGGCGGACAGGCCGATACGCGTAATGCGACGCTGCGCGAGCGCTTCCAGCCGCTCCAGCGATACCGCCATATGACTGCCGCGCTTGCTCGCGGCCACCGCGTGGATCTCGTCCACGATGACCTCGCGCACGTCGCGCAGCATCGTCCGGCCCGAGTCGGAGCCCAGCAGTACGTAGAGCGATTCCGGCGTGGTCACCAGGATGTGCGGCGGCCGGCGCTTCATGCGCTCGCGGTCCGACGACGGGGTGTCGCCGGTGCGTACCGCGGTGCGGATCTCGAGGTCGGGCAGGCCTTGCTGGCGCAACTGCTCGCGAATGCCGGCCAGGGGCGCCTCGAGGTTGATCCGGATGTCGTTCGACAGGGCCTTGAGCGGCGAGACGTACAGGATGGTGGTGCGGTCGCGCAGACCGCCGTCACGCACGCCTTCGCGCACCAGCGCGTCGATGGCGGAAAGGAAGGCGGTCAGTGTCTTGCCCGAACCCGTGGGCGCGGCGACCAGCGTCGGGCGCCCCGAGCGGATCGCCGGCCACGCGGCGACCTGCGCCTCCGTGGGCGCCGGAAACGTGTTCGCGAACCAGGCCGCGACGGCGGGATGAAAAGCGGCGAGCGGCGTCGACTTTTGTGAATTCATTGAACCACTTAAGTGGGGGCCGACAGCTTGCCGGACAAGCCTCTAGACTAACCCTCACCCGTCTCGCCGGTTGCGATGAAAACGTTACTTGGCGATGGTTGCTCGTTTCCCCCGGATCGAATGGAAAACCATGTCCGATATCGCGCGCCGCTCCGCCCTCGCCTTCGCCGTCGCCGCGGGCCTCTCCGCCTCTGTCAGCGCCGCCACGCCGCCCGGACGGCCCTGGATGGACCGCTCGCTGTCGCCGGACCGCCGTGCCGAGCTGCTGGTCTCGGCTATGACCGACGATGAGAAATTCCGCATCATCCGTTCGGACTTCGGCCTGGCCAGCGACAAGCATGGCGTGCCCGAGGGTGCGGTCGGCGGTGCCGGCTACGTCCCGGCCCTGCCCCGCCTCGGTCTGCCCGCCATCAACGAAACGGACGCCGGCCTCGGCGTGAACAAGCCCGGCATCGACGGTAAGGGCGCGATCTCGCTGCCGGCCGGCCTTGCCACCGCGGCCAGTTTCGATACCGCCATCGCCCATGCCGGCGGTCGGATGATCGGTGGCGAAGCGCGCGGCAAGGGCTACGGCGTGCTTCTCTCCGGCGGCGTGAACCTCGTGCGCGATCCGCGCAACGGCCGCAACTTCGAATACGCGGGTGAAGACCCGGTGCTCGCCGGCACCATCGTCGGTGCCACCGTGAAGGGTGTGCAGGAGGCGAAGATCGTCGCGACGGTGAAGCACTTCGCCATCAACGACCTCGAGACCGGCCGCAACACGCACAGCGCCGAGATCGACCCGGTCGCCCTGCGCGAGTCCGACCTGCTGGCCTTCCAGATCGCCATCGCCCACGGCGATCCCGCCTCGGTGATGTCTTCGTACAACCGCATCAATGGCACCTTCGCGGGCGAGCACGACTGGCTGCTCAACCAGGTGCTGAAGCAGGAATGGGGCTTCAAGGGCTTCGTCATGTCCGACTGGGGCGGCGTTCACAGCGGCGCCAAGGCCGCGCTGGCCGGTCTGGATCAGGAATCGGCGGGCGAGGTGTTCGACAAGGAAGTGTTCTTCGATCAGCCGCTGCGGAAGGCCGTCGCCTCGGGCGAGGTGCCGAAGGCGCGGCTGGACGACATGGCGAAGCGGATCATGCGCAGCCTGTTCGCCCACGGCGTCATCGACGACCCGATCCCCACCAGGGCGACGAAGCCGGTCCCGTACGTGGCCGACCGTCGCATCGCACGTGACGGCCTGGAAGCCGGCGCGGTCCTGCTGCGCAACGAGGGTGGCCTGCTGCCGCTGTCGCGCAAGGGCCAGTCGGTCGTGGTGATCGGTGCCCACGCCGACAAGGGCGTGCTCGCGGGCGGTGGTTCGTCGACCGTCACCGATGAAGGCGGCGATCCGGTGCCGGGCCTGGAGCCCACGGGCTGGCCGGGTCCCGTGCGCTATCACGCCTCCGCGCCGCTGACTTTCATGAAGCAGCTGGGCGAGAAGGTCAGCTTCGACGCCGGGACCGATGCCGCGGCCGCCGCGAAGGCCGCCGCATCCGCGGACGTGGCGGTGGTCTTCGTCAGCAAGTGGGCTGCCGAATCGTACGACGCGCCCGACATGGGGCTTTCCGCGGCCGATAACGCCCTGGTCGCCGCCGTGGCGAAAGCCAATCCGAAGACCGTCGTCGTGCTGGAAACCAACG
Organism: Dyella sp. 333MFSha; assembly: GCF_900102405.1. Taxonomy (NCBI): domain Bacteria; kingdom Pseudomonadati; phylum Pseudomonadota; class Gammaproteobacteria; order Lysobacterales; family Rhodanobacteraceae; genus Dyella; species Dyella sp. 333MFSha. Next base: position 1,237,285 of record NZ_FNBR01000002.1, read on the forward strand.
GCGCGGTGAAGATGCCGTGGCTCGACAGCGTGGGCGGTGTGCTGCAGGCCTGGTACCCGGGTTCGGGCGGCGGCGATGCGATCGCGCGCCTGCTTTACGGCGAGGTCTCGCCCTCGGGTCGTCTGCCGGTCAGCTGGCCGAAGGACGAATCGCAGCTGCCACGCCCGGCGATTCAGGCGGCTGGCCTGGGTAACAAGGACGCGCCGGCGGACAGCATCGACTACAACATCGAAGGGGCCGATGTCGGCTACCGCTGGTTCGAGAAGACGAAGCGCGAGCCGCTGTTCGCTTTCGGCTACGGCCTGACCTACTCGAGCTTCGCCTACAGCGACTTCGCGGTCGATAAAGACCCGAAGGGCAACCCGGTGGCGCATGTGACGGTGAAGAACACCGGCAAGGTCGCCGCCGCCGATGTGCCACAGATCTACGTCACCGCGCCCGATGCGGCCACGCGCCGTCTGGCCGGGTGGAGCAAGGTCGCGCTCGAACCGGGTGCGAGCCGTCGCGTCGACATCCCGCTCGAGCCGCTGGCGCTGGCGCGCTACGACAACGCCGGCAAGCGCTGGCGCGTGGCGCCCGGTAGTTACACCGTGCGGCTCGCCCGCTCGGCGACGGATGTCGCCGGCGAGAAGGCCGTGACGATCGGTGAGAGCTTTCCGGTCGTCAAGGCACCCTGAGGTCGGGGTAGGGGCGAGGCGCTGGTGGGAGCCGGCGCTGCCGGCGAGCCCGGTCGCGACGGCCTGCACGGCGTCGCGACACCCGATCGCCAAAATGCACGCATGAACCTGCGCCCCGTCCTCACCGCCGCTTTACTCCTGTCTCTCGCCGGTCCGGCGTTCGCCGATCCGCCGGACTTCGACCGTCCCGGCGCCGGCTTCGCCACCAGCGTCCTCCCCGCCGGCACGCTGGCGCTCGAACAAGGCCTGCCGACCTACGAACGCCAGCGTCAGGACGGGTATCTCGATCGCACGTACACCGCCGACAGCCTCATCCGCATCGGGCTCGGTGGCCCGGCTGAACTTCAGGTCGGTGGCTCCGCCTGGAACCGTCTGGAAGAACGCGGCATGGGCTCGCGTCGCCATGCCGTCGGCCACGGCGACACCAACGTCGGTGTGAAGATCGCACCGGGTGGCTCGTCCGATAGCGGCAACGGCTTCAGCTGGGCCGCGCTGGCCAACGTCACCTTCGCCAACGGCGACGAGGATTTCGGCAACGGCGCGAAGCAGTACAGCCTGGGCGCGACCGGCCAGTGGCAGCCGGACGACAACCACCAGAACACGCTTTACGCCAATGTCGACCGCCTCAAGGGCAGGAACAGCTGGACGCTGGCACCGACGTTCGGCCGCAAGTTCGGTGAAAACTGGATGGCCTACCTCGAAGCCGACGCCATTCACGACGCCGACGACGGCAATGAGCTGCAGGCCGGCGGCGGTGTGGCCTACTCCATCGGCGACCATGCGCAACTGGATGCGTATGCCCTGCATCGCATCGGCGGCCACGGTCCTTCCTTCATCGGTGGCCTGGGGATTTCCGTCTTCTTCGGCAAGAAGGCCTAAGGCGATCGATTGGCCCGCCGCATGGCGCGTATCACCAGCGCCGTTCCGACCAGACCGATCAGCAGCCCGACTCCGCCGCCCCACAGCGAGCCCGGACGGTTGTCGACGAGATAGCCGAGGCCGAAGCCCAGCAGCGCGAAGAGAGGAATCGGTAGGCAGCCCATCAGGCAAGCCTACAAAAAAACATGGCCCTCGCGCTCACGCGGAGGGCCATGACGACCGTCCCTGGGTCGGGTGGTAAACCACCTGGATGCGGCCCGACGAAGCCGGCGCAGCACCACCGCCGATGAAGGGGGGGATCGATCCTGATTCTAGGGACAGACGGCATCCTGCCGTCGGATCGGTCATCGGCGATTCGTTAGTCCGTCACGGCACGGGGCCGGTGGGACATGACGCTATCTTCCGCACCTGATCCGACGAGGGATATAGGAGAATTCTTAAAATTAGCACCGGATTGCCTTACACGGCCGGGTGCTGCCCGCGCACGCGTCAGGCGGGCGAGTGACCGCGAGGCAACGGATTCACCGACGCCGAACCCGACCGGCTGCCGTCCGAGCGCTCCTTACGCTTGCTCGTCGCCGGCCTTGGTTGCGGCGGCGACAGAGCGACACCGCGGCTGGCCAGACTGCGCAGGCGAGCGGCGTCGGAGGATCCATAGTTCCGTTGACCTGGTGTGCGTTGCATCGATCGTCTCCTGCCGTACTTCCCACCCGAGTCGGCAGGTTGAGCGGTCCGGAGGCAACTTTCGGTGGCAGGGCGGTGAACGTTTCGTGACAGCGTTTCGCGAGCCATCGGCCGGAAACGAGGTTAAGGCGACGTCGACGCCTTCGCTGGCATCCGTTCGATCAGTTCCGTCGCCAGGACGTCGTAATTCTCATCGAAGTGGTGCGAACCGGGCTTCTTGTACACGGTGACGAACGACGGCAGCCTGGGATCGGTGCAACCGCTGTCGTCCGCGTCCTCCGTCCCGTAGTAGCATGCCATGGGTGGGTGGCCACCCAGCGCGGCCATGGGGGGGAACGCATCCGTGTGTACGACGGGATGAATCCACTGCATGAGATTGTGAGTGTGCGTCGTCCACCAGCCCTGCTGCATGTAGCCCTCGAGTTCGATCTCGAAGTTGACGTCACGGCTGGCTGAAAGCAGAACCAGCTGCGTCAGCCTGACGCGGTTGTCCGGCCTCAGCTTACCGACGATGGTCGGCAGCACGTCCGCCCCGAACGAGTACCCGATCAGCAGCACGCGCTGCTTGTTCCAGAGCTTGGTGTAACGGTCCAGCAGCCCGTCGAGGTCATGGGCGGACTCATCCGGCGAGCGATAACGCCAGAAGTAGGTGAACGTGCTCACTCCCGCCACGGGCAGCCCCCGGCCGGTGAACACGGCACCCAGGCGCTGATCGAGATCCCACCAGCCGCCGTCACCGGAGTAGATGACGACGAGGAGATCCTCCTGGCCCCTGGGCGGTGCCGTCAGGGCGGGAAGTTCGACCGTGGACTTCTCCATGGACGCACGCGTCCACGGATGCCATGCCAGCACGCCGAGCACGAGGAGGACGCCGATGGCGGACAGCACATAACGCAGGGTTTTTTTCACGATCTTCCTCACCGGCGGACTACGCCGCCGATGCCACCGGAAATGAGGCTGGCGACGTTGGCCAGGGCCAGCGGCAGCGCGATACCGCCGGGCACCGCGATATAGCGCGGTTCCCATTCGGGGTCGAACTTGTCTTTGTAGCGATGCAGGCCACGGAAATTGTAGAAGCGCTCACCGCGGCCGAACACCATGGCGCCGAAACGGCTCCAGAGCGGCGCGGTACGGCGGTTCTGCAAGCCGGACAACGGCGCCATGCCGAGATTGAACCAGCGATAGCCCTGAGCCTTCGACCAGACCATCAGCTCGATGAACAGGAAATCCATGATGCCGGAAGGACCGTCGGGAAGGTGGCGCATGAGGTCCACGGAGGCTTCTTCCATCGACTCGGTGAGGAACATGTTGGCGAACGCGACCGGCTCGTCGCCCTGCCAGACGACGGCCATCGGTGTGCGACAAAGATAACGCTCGTCGAACAGACCGAGGGAAAAACGCTTCTCGCGGACCTTCTTGTCGTGCATCCAGGCGTCGGAAATCGCCTTGAGGCGCGGCAGCAACGCGGGTACGCCCTCGGCGGGAACGATCTCCATGCGCAGGCCGTCGCGCTGCAGCTTGTTCACGGTGCCGCGCAGCGTCTTCTTCGACTTGCCGTCGAGGTTGAACGTTTCCAGCCGTACCCGTGCTTCCTCGCCGATCTTCAGCAGGCTCATGCCCACGTCGAGATACAGGTCCAGATCTTCCGGGCGCACCTGGTAGAACAGGGGCCAGCCGCCGGCGCGCTCGCATTCCTCGCGGAAGCTCCACACCAGTTCACGGCGCGCGTCCTCGTCGGTGCCGACGGGGTCGCCCATGGCGACCCAGCTGCGTCCTTCCACGTCGTACATGATGAAGGCGCGGTCGTCCGGTGCGAACCGCAGCATCTTGTCGCCGACCAGCGCCAGATGGGCCTGGGCGGAGTCGAACGACTTCACCAGCGGCAAGGCGCGCGCGATCTCCGCCTCGCCGGGACGGGTGCGTCGGGTACGCGCCGGGCGGATCAGATTGGCCAGACCGAACAACAGCAGCGCGGCCATGGCGCCGACCAGCGCGCGAAGTGCCCGCGGCGCACCGCCGTGGCGGAAACTGAACTCCCACCACAGGTTGTTGCTGTATTCGACGTGCTTGAAGCTGAAGAAGACCAGCCAGGTCGAGCACGCCAGTACGGCGCCGATGGCCAGCACCCAGCCGGGCGAGAAGCTGGCGCGGAACAATGACGCACGGCGGTAGAAATGGCGGTGGGCCGGTGCCAGCGCCAGGGCGAGCAACGACAGCAGCGTGGCTTCCTCGTAGTCGATGCCCTTGAGCATCGAGAGGACGGCGCCGAGTACCAGCAGCACCAGCGTCAGGACGTAGGCCGCGTCCAGGCGGCGCTGCAGACCGCGCGCGAGGATCAGCAGCATCATGCCGACGACGCTGGAAAGGAAGTGCGAGACCTCCACCAGTGGCAGCGGGACGAAGCCGCGCAGGATTTCCATGCGCCCGGGGATCGCCAGGGTGGCACCCGAGAACAGGAGGACCGCGCCGGCGACCAGGGTCAGCCCGGCGAAGAACGGCGGCAACAGGCCGCTGAACCACGGCGTGATGAGGGCGGCGTGGCGCAGCGCGCGGATCTCCCTCCAGACCACCAGCACGGTCGCCGCGCACAGCGGCAACAGGTAATAGACGGCGCGGAAGACCGTCAGCGAGCCGAGGATCGGAGCCTCGAGCCCGTGGTTACCCGTCGCGCCGAAGCCGGCCAGCATCACCGCTTCGAACACACCCAGCCCGCCGGGCACATGGCTGATCAGGCCGGCCATCTGGGCCAGCACGAAGATCGCCAGAAAGTGACCGAAACCCGCCGAGATCTCCTGCGGCATCAGCACGTAGAGCACACCGGCCGCCAGACCCCAGTCGAGCGCGCCGATCAGAATCTGCCGTGCCGCCATGGCCGGCGTCGGCGTGTTAATCGCCCAGCGCCAGATGCGGATGGGGCGGCGCACGGTGAGCGAGGCGACGAACCAGGCCAGCGGCACCAGAGACAGGACGATAGCCAGGGGGATGCGCAGGCCCGACAGCGGCACGTCCGGCGGAATGGGCACAAGCAGCAGGGTGACGCCCGTCAGCGCGCACAGGCCGAGCCAGAAGCTCAGGGTCGTATAGAGCACCACGCGGGCGATCTCACCCGGCGTCAGGCCCGCCTGCACGTAGAAGCGGTAGCGGATCGAGCCGGAAACGAGCAGCGACATGCCCAGCGCGTTGGAGAAGGCATAGCTGATGAACGAGATCAGCCCTACGCGCTTGGGCGGCAGCCGTTTACCGACGCTGGCCAGACCGAACCAGTCGTAAAGCGTCATCACGGCGAAACCGGCGCCGGTCAGCAGCACGGCCAGGGCGATATCGCTGTTGGGCAGCGCGTGGACATAGCCGCCGATCTGGCGGTAGGTCACTTCGCTGGCCATCGACTTGAGCGCCCACAGGGCGAGGCAGAGCAGAACGACGGACAGCAACGGGCCGCCGGCACGACGGATCAGCGTCGCGTACAGCGCAGGCTTGGTGGCCAGGGGTTGATCGGTCGTCGGGAGCTCCGCCCTTGTTTCTTCTCCCACGGTGCCGTGGCTCCCAGTCGTATCGATCCTAAGACTGCGTAGGTTGCCACAAGGCGCGTTCTCGCGGCAGATCGGCTTTTCCTGCGAGGCCGGAATCGCATCTTTATTCTGCGAAGCTGGAACTAAGCTCCGGGAAAGCCAGACGTAAGCCCGCGTGCATACGCTCATGGCCGATCCTGGCCGTGCACCGGCCGGCTTTTTCTTGCGAGGCGTCATGACCCCTGTTTCCTCCGCGCCAGGCGCCCTTCGCCAGCCCTTCCGGCCGTTGCTGTGGTTCGGCATCCTGTTCGTCGGCGTCGCCTTCCTCGTCCGCCTGGTCCTCCTGATCAAGACGGGACACGAGGTTCCGGCCAGCCCGGCCAAGTGGGTGTACCTGTTCCTGGTCGGCTTCGGCTACGACGTGGTCGAGTTCGTCTATTTCGCCTGGCCCATGCTGCTGGTCCTCTGGCTCCTGCCGCGGCGCGCCTACGTCTCGCGCTGGGGCCAGCGGATCTTCCTCGGCTTCTGTTTCGTGCTCGCCTTCTTCGTGCTTTACCTGGCGGCGGCCGAGCTGGTGTTCTGGGGTGAGTTCAGCGCGCGATTCAACTTCATCGCGGTGGACTATCTGGTCTACACCCACGAGGTCGTCGGCAACATCCGCGAGTCGTACCCGATCGTCACCTGGTCGCTCATGCTGCTGGCCGCCACCATCGCCCTGATCTTCTTCAGCCGCCACGCGCTGGCGGCGCGAGACGATGGTTCGCGCTTCGGCGCCCGCAGCGCGGTGGTCGGCGTCTGGCTGGTACTGACCGTCGTCGTCAGCTTCGCCGTCGATGGCTCCATGAAGGACCGCTCGGACAACAACTACGTCAACGAACTGGCCGGTAACGGGCCTTACCAGTTCTTCGCCGCGTTTCGCGAAAACGAACTCGACTATGCCAAGTACTACCCGACATTGCCGGACAAGGCGATGTTCGCCAACCTCCGCGCGCAGCTGAAGACGCCGGACGCGACGTTCACCAGCGACGATCCGATGGATATCACGCGCACCATCGCCGGTGACGGCCCCGAGCAGAAGCTCAATGTCGTGCTGATCAGCGTCGAAAGCCTGTCCGGCGACTACGTCGAAGGCCTCGATGTCAGCAAGCACAAGCACCTGATGCCCAACCTGGATGCGCTGGCCTCGAAGAGCCTGTTCTTCAGCCAGCTCTATGCCAACGGTACGCGTACGGTGCGCGGGCTCGAAGCGCTGGCGCTGTCCGTGCCGCCGACCCCGGGCGAATCCATCGTCAAGCGGCCGGACAACGAAAACCTCTGGTCGCTCGCGGACGTGTTCAACGCGAAGGGCTACGCCTCCGAGTTCCTCTACGGCGGCTATGGCTACTTCGACAACATGAACCACTTCTTCGCCAGCAATGGCTATACCGCGGTGGATCGCAATGCCATCGACAGCAAGGACATCCACACGGAGAACGTCTGGGGTGTGGCCGACGAGGACCTGTTCACGCTGGTGATCAAGCGTATGGACGACGCGTATGCCAAAGGCAAGCCGTATTTCGGCCACGTCATGACGACGTCCAATCATCGCCCGTTTACCTTCCCCGAGGGGCGCGTCAACCTGCCCCAGGGCCGTCGCACCGCGGCGGTGGCGTACACGGACTGGGCGCTGGGTGACTTCCTCAGGCGCGCCGCGACGAAACCCTGGTTCAGGGACACGATCTTCGTCATCACCGCGGACCATTGCGCCACCAGCGCGGGCAAGACGAGCCTGCCGGTCGATCGTTACCACATCCCGCTGTACATCTACTCGCCGGCACACATCGCACCGGGCCGCGTGGACCGGCTCATGAGCCAGATAGATATCCCGCCGACGATCCTCGGCCTGCTGCATTTCAGCTACGCGTCGCGCTTCTACGGCTATGACCTGTTCAAGCTGGAGCCGGGCCGCGAGCGCGCCTTCATCAGCACCTATCAGGAGCTGGGTTACCTGCACGGTGAGACCGTGACCTCGCTGGTGCCGCGTCAGCCGGTAAAGGAAATGCTGCCGCAGCGGGCGACGGGCGATGCCACGCCCGTGAAGACCTTCGATCAGGCGGACGCGGATGCGGCGATCACGTACTACCAGTCGGCGGCGTATCTGTTTACCAACGGCCTGATGAAGCACGGGGCGCCCCACCAGACGGCCGCGACAACCACACCCGGCTCCTTGTAGGAGCGACCCTGGTCGCGACACCAGCGTGCCCGCAAGCCCCGTGTCGCGACCGATGGGTCGCGTCAGCGGCCCGATGCGGCGCGCTGGCGTACGTCGGCGAAGCTCCAGTCGCTCAGCAGTTCACCGTTTTCCCAGACGGTGACCATCGCTTCCTCCCAGCCGTGTTCCAGCTGATCGGCGGGTAGCGAGACCGCACCGTCCGGCAGCGCCACGGTGCGGTAGCTGCCGTACTCACGGTGCCGCACCAGCGTCATGCGGCCGCGCTTGGACATCTTGCCCTGATCGGTGACGGGGTCTTTCCAGACATCGCGCCACTCGCCGTCGATGCGCGCGGCGGAACATTTCAGGGCGAACTTCTGCGTGTCGCGGGTGAGCTTCTGCAACAACGCGCCACCCATGCCGAAGGCCAGGTTGTCCGCCGAATACCCGGCCGCGCTGAGTCGTTCGAGGATCGCCCGGATGCTGCCGGGGTTGACGCCGTCGCCCTGAATCACGCGGACGTGGTTGAGCACGCGGTAACCCTTCGCGTTGACCGTGCTGCCGAAGGCGTCGTTGAGCAGGCTGACGCAGCGATGGACCACCTCGACCGGATCGCCGGAGTCGGGACGTATGACGACGGTGGCACCGGAGGCGATGACGTCGTCGCGCAGTGTCTTGCCCCAGTGCTCGCCGATCGCGTGATAGATGTCGTAACTGTCCGACACGACGGCGACGAGCGACCCGGGTTTCGCGAAGCGCCTTAGCATGTTCCGGTAGGCGTCCACTTCGTGTTCGCGACCCCAGCTGGTGATCGTGCTGTGCTCGGCGGCGGGTATCGAATAACCCGCCATGGGCTCGCCATAGAACGCACGTGCGGCGAGCACGCCCGACACCGTATCCGTGCCCATGAAGTTGACCAGATGCGCCATGCCGCCGAGGCCGGCGGATTCCGCGCTGGAGACGCCGCGCGCGCCGAAGTCGTGCAGCTTGAAAGGAATCTGCCCGGCGGTATCGTCCGAGGTTTTCTCCAGGTAGTGCAGGATGGTCCGGCGTGCCTGCCAGCTGATGGTCGAAACCGTCACCGGATACCAGAGGCGCAGCAGCAGGGTCTCGAGGTACGACGGCAGCCAGTAGGCTTCGGGGTCCGTGGATTCGATCGTGACGAGCGCCTGGTGCGTCGGCACGACATGGCCTTCCGGAACGGCGCGTATGCGTACAGGCAGGCGACCGCCGTGGACATCCACGATGCGGCGCCAGCCGTCTTCATTGAAAGGTTCGCCATGGGCGGCGAAGAAGTCGCGCGCCTCGTCGACATGGGCGTGGGTGACGATGCGCCCCAGCTGTGACTTGAGGATGGCCTGCAGGCCGAAAAACACCGTGCTCTCGTACGTGCCACCGCGCGATTCCACGTAGAAGAACGTCGCGTCGGTTCCGGGCGGGTATTGCAGCCAGTGACTGGCCTTGTAGCTGTCCGTATCGAGAACGGGGTTGTCGAGGTAGGCGGTGCTGTGGGTCGTCATGACCCACAGCATACCTCCGGTGTGGCTCAGGCCGCGGTATCGACCAGGACCAGTTCCGCGTCGGTCGTCGCGGTGATGCTCAGGCGGGTCTCGTCGCGGATCGCGGCGCCATCGCCCTTGTTCAGCGTCTGGCCGTTGATCTGAACGCTACCAGCCGCCGGCACCATGTAGGCATAGCGACCTTCGCCCAGCACGTATTCCACCGTCTCGCCGGCCTTCACGCTGGCGCCGAGCACGCGGGCGTCGGTCCGGATCGGCAAGGCGTCGCCGTCGCCGGCCATGCCGCTGGCCAGGGCGACGAACTGACCCGAGCGCTCGCCCTTCGGGAACGGACGGGTACCCCACGAGGGCGCCTTGCGCTCGCCGTCCGGGATGATCCAGATCTGGAAGATCCGGGTGGCGTCCGGCTCGGCGTTGTACTCGGCGTGGCGGATGCCTGTGCCGGCGCTCATGACCTGCACGTCGCCCGCTTCGGTACGGCCCTTGTTGCCCAGGCTGTCTTCATGGGTGATCGCGCCTTCGCGCACATAGGTGATGATCTCCATGTCCGAATGCGGGTGCGCCGGGAAGCCGGTACCCGCGGCGATGGTGTCGTCGTTCCAGACGCGGAGCGCGCCCCAGCCCATACGTTTCTGATCGTGGTACGACGCAAACGAGAAGTGGTGCTTCGCGTCGAGCCAACCGTGGTTGGCGCCGCCGAGGCTGGCGAAGCTGCGGACGTCGATCATGTCGTGCTCCCCCGGGATTACCGGACTGGATGAGTGAATGGGTGTATTTTCCTCTTCCGCACGCGTTGCGGCGCATCGTTCACCGGAACGGATCGTTTCCCGGACGACCTCTTGAGGGTTGCAATCCGGGTCCCCGCGGCCCATCTGGAACGCATGGGCGGTCCGTCCGCCTCCCCACTTTCTGAGGTGTTCGCGGATGATTCCGTTTTCGGTGCTCGACCTGTCCCCCGTTGCCCGTGGCTCCAACCCGGGCGAATCGCTGCGCAACTCGCGCGATCTCGCCCGCCACGCGGAGTCACTGGGTTTCCACCGATACTGGCTGGCCGAGCATCACAACATGACCGGCATCGCCAGCGCGGCCACCTCGGTCGTGATCGGCTATATCGCGGAAGGGACGAGCACGATTCGCGTAGGCTCGGGCGGCGTCATGCTGCCCAACCATGCGCCGCTGGTGATCGCCGAGCAGTTCGGTACGCTGGCCTCGCTATACCCGGGTCGTATCGACCTCGGTCTGGGTCGCGCACCGGGCACCGATCAGGGCACGGCCCGTGCCTTGCGTCGCTCCATGGGGCCCAGCGACGACCGTTTCCCGGACGACGTGCAGGAACTGCAGATGTTCCTCGGCCCGCAGCTGCCCGGTCAGACGGTGCGTGCCGTGCCGGGCATGGATACCAACGTCCCGATCTGGTTGCTGGGTTCCAGCCTGTTCAGCGCGCAGCTCGCCGCGCACCTCGGCCTGCCCTTTGCCTTCGCCTCGCATTTCGCGCCCGACATGATGATGAAGGCGCTCGAGGTCTACCGGCACATGTTCCGTCCGTCCGCCGTGCTCGATAAGCCCTACGCGATGCTCGGCATCAACGTGGTCGCGGCCGACACCGATGAAGAAGCACGCAAGCTGTTCACCTCGCAACAGCAGGCGTTCTGGAATCTGCGTCGTGGCGCACCGGGTCTGTTGCCGCCGCCGGTGAATTCGATGGAGGGCGTGTGGACGCCGATGGAGAAGGCGCAGGTGGACCATGCGCTGTCGTGTGCCGTGGTCGGTTCACCCGGCAGCGTCCGCGACGGGCTCGAGGCGTTCATCGCGCGCACCGGTGCCGACGAGCTGATCATCACCGCGCAGATCTTCGATCACGAAGCACGCAAGCGCTCGTACAGCATCGTGTCCGCGCAGCACGCGGTGCTGGCCGCTCGCGCCGCGGCCTGAGGCTCACGTGCGCGTCGTCCTGGACACCAACGTCTGCCTCGACGCGTTCGTCTTCGGCGATCCGCGTGCCGCGACGCTGCTTGCGGCGATCGAGTCAGGCGACGTCGAGGCGGTGACGCGCGCGGACTGCCGCAACGAATGGCTGGCGGTACTGGACTATCCGGCGTTGAAGCTGCAGCAGTCACGTCGGATGGCGGCCGAGATGCTCTTCGACCGCCTGGTCGCGGTGTTGCCTGCGGAAACGCCCGCCGTGACTCCGCCGCGCTGCCGCGACCCGGACGACCAGAAGTTTCTCGAACTGGCGATGGCATCCGGCGCCGCGGTGCTGTTCTCCCGCGACGCCGAGGTGTTGAAGCTCGGCAAGCGTACCGCGCGCGAAGGCTGGTTCCAGATCCTGAAGCCCGAAGACTGGCAACGCACCCCGTAGGAGCGCGCCCCGCGCGCGAAAGCCCGTATACCTCAGTCCACAGGCACCAAAGCAATAAAATTCCGCAAACTGTAATAAGCCTCATGCCTCGGCCATTCCACGGACGCGATCGCCTTGTGCCCCGCCGCCCATGGCTCGTTGTCGAGCAACACCTCGACCTGCGACTTACCGTCGCCCACGTTGCCGTAAAACACGCGAATCCAGTGCACGTCGTTCGTCAGCGGCGCGGTGGCGATCGCCGCCTCGAGAGCCGACAACCCGTCCTCCGGAATCTCCACTGGCGCATCCTGCTCACCACGCAGCGTGAAATCGCCGACGTAAACGGTAAACCGATGCGCGCCGGCGGTCAGCTCATGCACGGCCAGCTTACGCTTGTCGACCAGGTGCCAGCACGCGGCCAGCACGACGTAGAAATCGTTACGCGCGAAGCTGTCCAGCGCATCGCGGCAACCCGCTTTGCCCGTGCCGATGCCACCGAAGCTCTCTTCGATCGTGCGCTCTTCGTCCAGGACGATGTCGATGTCCAGGCGGCCCATGCCGCCATCCTTGCCTTCGTGCCAGATGCCGCGCAGGGCGGGAAAGTCGTCGCCTTCGGTCAGCAGCCAGTCTTCGTCCGGCTCAAGGCCTACCTCGTGTTCGGCGAAAAGGTCGATCAGGTGGTTCTGGATAAGACGGTCCATGGTTCGTCCGTTCGGGGAATGGGATAATTATGCGTCGTCGGCGAGCTTGCCGAGCGCGACAGCGGCTGCCGGATTGCGTTCCTTGGCGGCGGAAATGAAGAAGACGAAGGCATCGCGCGGCTGGCCGGACGCCTGCGGCTCGACGACATGCGGCAGGTCAGCCGGGTCGTCGCCTGCCGTCCACGCCGCCGCGTGGGCAGCCCATGCCTTCAGTTCCTTCGCGGGATAGCCGTGCTTCTCCCTGGCCCGGCTGCGCATGAGCCGCGCGTAGACGAAGGGGCCGGTCAGATCCGCGAATGAGGGGTGATCGGGAGAATCGGTGAACACAGTGGAGACGCCACGGTCCCGGGCCAGCGTCAGCCAGCGCTCGTCCATGAAGCTCTCGTGGCGCACCTCGACAGCGTGGCGTAATGCCACGCCCTCATGACGATCCGGCAGCAGGTCGAGGAAGCCGGCGATATCGTCGGGATCGAACTTGCGCGTGGGCAGGAACTGCCAGAGCACGGCTCCCAGCCGGTCACCCAGGCCGATGGCGCCATCGAGAAACCGCCCGATCCGCTCGCCCGTCGAGGCGAGGGCGCGACTCTGCACGATATGCCGCGGCGCCTTCACCGAAAACACGAAATCCTCCGGCGTTTCCGCAGCCCAGCGACGATACGTGTCGATATCGGGAGATCGGTAGTAGGTACCGTTGATCTCGATGGCAGACACCTGCCTGCTGGCGTATTCGAGCTCCCGTTTCTGGACCAGCCCCTCCGGATAGAACGGCCCGCGCCAGGGCGCGAACGTCCAACCGCCCATGCCCGTATACAGGCGGCCCGGGGCCTTTTTCGTCGGTCTGGAACGTTTCGTCGCCATCGGGCGATGCTCGCAAGGCCATGGTGGAGAGCACGTCTTTACATGCGCCGGCGCATACGCTTCGGCGATACTGGGACGATGACACCCATCCGAATCATGACCGTCGACGATCATCCGCTCCTCCGTGAGGGGATCGCGGCCGTGATCGAAGGCCAGCACGGGCTCACCCTGGTGGCCGAGGCGGGTAGTGGTGAAGAAGCCATCGAACGCTACCGGGCGTATCGCCCGGACCTTACCCTCATGGACCTGCAGATGCCCGGTATCGGCGGCATCGCGGCGATCGAGGCGATCCGCGCCGAGTTCCCCGACGCCCGCATCCTGGTACTGACGACCTACCGCGGCGACGTGCAGGCACTGCGTGCGTTTCGCGCGGGTGCGCAGGGTTACCTGCTGAAGAGCGAGCTGCGCAAAGAGATGCTGACCACCATCCATCAGATCATGGACGGCAAGCGACGCGTGCCGGAAGAGATCGCCCAGGAAATGGCCGGTCATGCCGGGGACGACGAACTCACGCCGCGCGAAACCCAGGTCATTACTCACGTGGCCCGCGGCGAGGCCAACCGCGACGTGGCCGCCTCACTCGGCATCGCCGAGGAAACGGTCAAGGCGCACATGAAGAGCATCCTGGCGAAGCTGCAGGCCAACGACCGCACCCATGCCGTCGCTATCGCGCTTCGGCGCGGCATCATCGAACTCTGAGGCGTCAGCCCGGGGACTATCCTCCGATGAATTTGATCTGAGAATCATTCGCACTTACGATGGCCGCCTTTCCGCACGCCCGGTGGCCCTCTCGTTATGACCGTTCGCCCGCGCCGCTTTCGTGCCTGGCTGAAAACGCTGCACCTCTGGCTCGGGCTCACGCTGGGCCTGTTGCTGGCGCTGGTGACCCTGTCCGGCAGCGTGCTGCTCTTCGAGGAGCCGCTGTTCGTCGGCAGCCACCCCGCGCTCGCCCACCGGCCCCTGCCCGACCTGGCCATTCAGGGGCGTGGGCTTTCGGCCATCCTCGCTTCACCCGCGGGCAAGGGCATGCGCGGTGTCTCGCTGCCCGACGCCGAATTTCCCGTGTGGGAAGCCCAGGAACGCGGCGGCAATCGCGCGTACTACGACGCAGGCACGGGCGAGCTGCTGCTGAAGCGCAAGCTGGATGGCGATCCCCTGCTGATGCTGCTCGACTGGCACACGCACCTGCTCACGGGCGAGGTCGGTGAAACCGTGCTGGGCGTGGTCGCCTTCACGGGCCTTTTCATGCTTTTCTCCGGCGTGTGGCTGTACTGGCCGGGCCGCCAGCGCGCGATCAGGCATCTGAAGCCGCACACGAATCCGCCCACCCTTCGCTGGGCAAGCTTCCACCGTGCGGTGGGCATCGTCGCCCTGCCCCTGCTCATCGTGATGATCGGTACCGGCACTACGATGGCTTATCGCGGCGCCGTGCGTAACGGTCTCGCCGCGGCCTTCAGCGAGCCGGCGCGCCCGAAACCGCCGAAGGTCGCCCCGGCCTCCGTAAGCATCGACTGGGCCCGCGTGCTCGTGGCGGCGCAGGCCGCCGCGCCGGATGCCGTGATCACCCGCCTGATCCTGCCGTCGAAGGAAAGCGGTACCGTGGTGGCCCGTATCCGCCGTCCCGGGGAATGGAATCGCGCCGGCCGCAGTTCGCTGTGGATCGACCCTGCCACGGCGACCGTGCTGGGCGGTGACGATGCGACGAAGCTGGGGCCAGGCGGCCGCCTGGCCAACGCGTTGTTCCCGATCCATTCCGCCGCCGTGGGTGGCTGGCTCTGGCGCGTCGTTGCCTGTTTCACCGGCCTGCTGCCGATGTTTCTGCTGGTGACGGGGTTTCTGTTCTGGCGGGCGCGTCAGCGAAGGCCTAAAGCCAGGGACCGGTAAGCCGCGGCACCGCGCATTCCGTGCCATCGCCGCGACAGAATCCCGCCCCTCCACGGTCCCGCGCGGCGCCCTATCCTGCGGATCTCCAGTCCCAGGGAATCACACCATGCGCCGCACCCTGTCCGCCCTCGCCGCCTGTATCGCCCTGCCCGCCTCCGCGGCCATGAACCCGGCGTGGACCGAGCCGGTCGCGCCGCATGTCATCTATGGCAACACGTACTTCGTCGGCACCAGGGGACTGTCCTCGATCCTGATCACCTCACCGCAGGGTCATGTGCTGATCGATGCGACGCTGCCGGAGAATGCGACGCTGGTTGAAGCCAATATCCGCAAGCTCGGCTTTCGCATCGAGGACATCAAGCTGATCCTCAACTCGCACGCGCATGCCGATCACGCGGGCGGTATCGCCAGGCTGGCGCGCGATACCGGCGCACCGGTGCGAGCCACGGCGGCGGCCGCGAAGGAACTTGCTCTTGGCGGCAACGACGTGGACGATCCGCAGCATGGGGAAGCACCGTTGTATCCCGCGGTAGAAGCAAAGGGAGACATCGTGGAAGGCAGCGTCGTCCGCGTTGGCTCACTCACGCTGACGGCGCACCTCACGCCGGGACACACGCCGGGAGGCACGGCGTGGACATGGCAATCGTGCGAGGGCGCGGCCTGCAAGCAGATCGTGTTCGCGGATAGTCTCGGCGCCTTCGCCGCGGACGGCTATCGCTTTGCGGATCATCCCGCGTATGTCACGGCTTACCGGCAAGCCATCCAGCGCCTCGGGGCGTTACAACCGTGCGATGTGCTGCTCGCGCCGCACCCGGAACAGGCCGAAGGCAAGACCTGCGCCACCTACGCCGATGCAGGCAGGCGGAAACTGGAAGAGCGCCTGGCGAAAGAGACGGCTCACTGACGCTGCATCTCCGTCGCCACTTGCCGCAGGGCCGTTACACCTGCCGCGTCAGCATCGATGCGATGCGCGCGTCTTTCTCCGCCCAGAGCTCGTTGACCCATGTCTGAAAGCGCTCGCGGAACACGGCATCGCCTTCGTAATCGCCGCGCATGGCGGACGGGATGGGGATGCGACGGATGTGGATGCGAATCTCGCGGATGCGTCCCGCGATCATGTCCATCATCGAGGTCGGACCATCGGGGTAAACGATGGTCACATCGAGAATCTGCCGTATCGCATCGCCCATCGCGTCGATGACGAACGCGACGCCACCCGCCTTGGGACGCAGCAGATGCTCGTACGGCGAACCCTGCGCGTCGTGCTTCGCCGGCGTGAATCGCGTGCCTTCGGTGAAGTTCATGATCGCGACCGGCAGGTGACGGAACTTTTCGCACGCGCGACGCGTCGCCTCGCGATCCTTGCCGCGCAGCTCCGGCCTGGCCTCGAGCTCCTGGCGTGAATGACGCTTCATGAACGGGAAATCGAGCGCCCACCAGGCGGGTCCGAGCAGCGGCACCCAGATCAGCTGGCTCTTTAGGAAGAAACGCATGAACGGAATACGGCGGTTGAACACTTTCTGCAGCGCCGGAATATCGACCCAGCTCTGGTGATTGCACACGACCAGATAATTCTCACGTGGACTGAGGTCCTGGTCGCCCTCGACCAGCCAGCGCGTGCGAGTGAAAACACCGAACATCCAGCCATTGAAGCCAAGCCAGCTCTCGGCGATCCACACCAGTATTCTCGAGACGCCCCGGCGCAGCACCTGCAAGGGCAGGATCAGGCGCACCAGCGTCAGCAGGAACAACGGCGTCACATGCAGCACCGTGTTGGCGAGCAGCAGCACGCAGGCGAGGGGTATGCGCAGGAAGGCGGGAAGCGAGGCGAGCATGAAGGGCCGGCTTGGTGGAGATGGCGCAGTTTACAGGGTCGGCGCGCTCATTGACCCGCCAGCTTGCGGGTGACCGAATCCAGGCTCTGTTTCACGCTATCGATTCCCTCCCAGGGGTCTTTCTTCAGTCGGGCCAGCCGCTTAGGCGTGGACCGGATGTCGAACGCCGCGCCTGAGCGCACCTTGCCAAGCTCCTCCCAGCGCAGCGGAACCGCCACGGGAGCGCCGACCCGCGACCGTAGCGAGTAGGACGCCACGGCGGTGGCGCCGCGTCCGTTGCGCAGATAATCGACATAGATCCTGCCTTGCCGGAATCGCTTGGTCGCGGTCGCGACGAACTCCAGCGGGTGCGCCGCGGCGAGCGCTTCGGCAAACCCGCGCGCGAAAGCCTTCACTTCTTTCCACGCCGCGCCGGGATTCAGCGGGACGACGACGTGAAGGCCCTTGCCTCCTGTGGTGCGAACGAACGACACCAGTCCGAGGTCGGCAAGGAAACCGCGCGTCATCCGCGCCGCGGCCACGACGCGCGACCACGCGACGTCGTCACCCGGGTCAAGGTCGAACACGACGCGATCCGCCACATCGGGACTGTCGACGTGCGAGCCCCAGGGGTGAAACTCCACGGCGCCGAACTGCAGCAGTTCCATGACGCCCGTCTCGTCACGTGGATACAGATAGACCGCCTGCGCACCCGTCTCCTCCTTGAGCTTCGCCTGACCCGTGTGCTCGAGGCCCGCCACCATGTGTTTCTGAAAGAAGCACGGCGAATCGATGCCGCCGGGACATCGGATGGTCGAGGTCGGGCGGTCATGGATGCCGGGCAGCAGCCATGGCATGACCTGTTTGTAGTAGTCGACGACGTCCTGCTTGCTGATCTTGTCAGCGGGAAAGACGAGACGGTCCGGATGGGTGATGATGATCGTGTCGTCGGAGTCGATTTTTTTCGCTGGCGCCTTCGCCCCGGTTCGCTTCGCCGTCTTGCCGGCAGTGCGGGTTTTCGCTGGCGTGCGATCGCTGTCGCCAAGATCCCCGATGGACTTGTCGACGCGCAGGGCCTTGAGGCTCGGCTGACGCAGAAGTGTCTTGTTGCCGATGCCGCGGAAATAGACTTCGGCGACGACAGTGGGCTGGACCCATAACGCGCCACGCAGCATCGGGTCGATGTTCTCGATGCGTACCCCGGGTTTTTTCGTGCCGCCTCTGGCCAGCGTGTCGCCGAGGTCGCGCAGCATCGCATCGGTAAAACCCGTGCCCACGCGACCTACGTAGGTCCAGCTTCCTTTTCCGTTCGGTCGCGCGAGAAGCAACGATCCGAACGCAAGTCGCGAGCCCTTGGCCGGCGTGTATCCGACGACGGCGAACTCGTCGCTCTCCAGCCGTTTGATCTTCTGCCAGTCGTCGCCGCGCCCGCCGTGGTAACCGCCGTCGACACGTTTGGCGATGATGCCTTCGAGCTTCTGCTCCATCGCCATGGCGAAGACATCGTCGCCATGCCCCACGGTATGCGAGCTGAAACCAAGGTGGGCGGGTGCATGTGCGAGCAGGCGCTGAAGGAGTGCCTTGCGCTCGATCAGCGGTACGCGACTCAGGTCGTGTCCCTGGATGAAGGGGAGGTCGAACAGCATGTAGACCAGCGGCGCCTGTGCCTCGCCGGACAGCGTGCGCTGCAGCGCGTTGAAGTTGCTGCGCCCTTCGCCGTCCAGCGCGATGAGTTCGCCATCCAGACGTGCGCTGTCCAGGCCGAGCGCTTCCAGCGCCTGCACGATCTCGGGCAGACGCTCGTTCCATGGCAACCCGTTACGCGACCACAGCCTTGCCTTTCCCTTGAGCAGTGTCGCGACGATGCGATAGCCGTCCCATTTGACCTCGTGCAGCCATGCGTCGCCCTGCGGTGGCACCTCGCGCAGACGCGCAAGCTGAGGAGCGAAGAAGTCGCCGGACGCCTTTGCCTTGTGCGAGCCGTCGAGCGCCACCGCCGCCTTCGTCAGCACGGCCGTGGACACCTTGCGGACCTTCGGGACGACCTTGTCGCGAGCCGTGGCCCTGGCGGCCGCGCTGCGCTTCGCCGGGGTCTTCGCGGCACGACGCGTGCTTTCGCGCATCGTCGCATCGAGCAGGTCGTCCGCTTCGACATCGCCGGCATACGCGTCGTCGGCCTTGATGAGGAACCATGCGGGCTGGCGTTCTTTTCTGCCGCTGCGTACCAGGTGCCAGGTTCCCTTGAGCCGTTCGCCGAACAACTCGAAGACCAGATGTCCCTTGTGCAGCTGCGCCTCGGCATCGCCACGGGTTGCCCATACGCCGCGGTCGAAAAGATCGACGTGACCCTTGCCGTAGCCTTCGGCGATATCGCCTTCGAAGTCCGCGTACGACACCGGGTGGTCCTCCACCTCCACGGCGAGTCGCTTCACCTTCGGGTCGTAACTTGGGCCCTTGGGCACGGCCCAGCTGCGTAGCGTATCGCCTACCTGCAGACGAAAATCGAAGTGACGACGTGAGGCATGGTGCAGCTGGACGACGAAGATGGCGCGTCCGGCGCGAGCGGAGCCTTCGGGGGCCGGCTCGCGCGTACGTCCGAAGTTTCGCTTGCGCTTGTACTCGTGCAGGCTCATCCCGCGATCATTGATGACGTGCGGTGAATGCGCCGTGGAGCGGGCAGGGCGCCGACATCCCATTTTCAGAATCGCCGTATGGGGTCGCGTCCTACTGACAGGCAGAGTGGCCGGGCCCCTTTCCGAGCGAGTCCGATCATGTGCTCCTGCCCCTGCCGCGCCTCCTTTCTCGCCGTCGTCATGGCCGTCGCCGCGTCCGTCATACCGGGGATGGCATCGGCACGTTGCATAACGCATCCATCGCAGGGTGTCGGTCAGGCCCTTTCCTTCGGGACGGTATCCGTGCCGGCCGGGACCGCGCGCGGTACGGTGCTCGCGGAGAAGAGCACAGCCGCGTGGAACGCACCCCAGTTCAAATGCATCAAGCCGACGCGTACGGGCAGCCTGGCCTTGTTCGGCTCACCCAGTGCCCTGGGCGACAACATCTATGAAACCAACGTGCCCGGTGTCGGCATCCGGGTCTATTTCTTCAACAGCAGCTACGGTGAGCGCGTCCTTCCGGAGCGCGAATTCATCCCCTGGACCTTCAAGGGTCAGCTGTCGAACGCTCACTTCCGCGTTCAGCTGATCAAGACGGGCGAGGTCACCACGGGCGGTAACCTGTCGACCGGGACGCTGGCACGTGCTGGGTACGACGACCAGTCTCAGGTCTGGGTCGACCTGATGGACGCGCGTATCGAGCCACAACGACCGACCTGCGCCTTCGCCTCCAGGCACCTCGTCTTCGCACTCGGTAACGTCGACGCACGCGATCTCAGGCTGGCAGGCAGTAGTCACTGGGCGACACAGTCGCTGGTCGTCACAGGATGCACGAACGCCACGCAGATGCTGATGAGTTTTACCGGCACGCCCGACGCCGACGAGGCGTCGCTGTTCAAGCTGAGCGGCCCGGGGGCGGCGACAGGCGTCGCCATCGAGCTACGCAGCGACGACCCCGACGCCCAGGCGCTCCCCAATAACCCGACGCCGATGGTCCTGCCTGCGCGCACGGAAGGGCAGCAGCTGGGGTTTCGGGCGCGATACCGGACGACGGGCGCGGACATCGCTCCCGGTGTCGCCAATGCTCACATCACCATCAATGTGGCTTATCGCTGAGGCCGAAACCGCCCGGAGCCACGTCCAGAGTTGTCGATCAGGTCGTGCCATCGCTAGGCTGCGGTTTCGACCGCCAAAAAGCCCACCGACATGCGCCGTTCCGACGTCCCTTCGATCCTTCTGCCGCGCCGCCGGTTCGTGCAGGGGCTGACCACGGCGGGCGTCGGTCTCGGGTTGGGATTGATCCGGCCAGCCTGGGCCACGGATCCGATGTCGCCGGCGTCGTTATTGGCCGGCAACGCCATGGACCTGGAGATTCGCGAAGCTTCCGTGGACTTCACGGGCCGGGCGCGCCGTGCGGTAACGGTCAACGGCGGCGTTCCGGGTCCGACTTTGCGCTGGAAGGAGGGCGAGACCGTCAGCCTGCACGTGAAAAACCATCTCGACACGACGTCGTCGATCCACTGGCACGGCCTGATCGTGCCCGCCGATCAGGACGGCGTGCCTGGCATCAGTTTCGACGGCGTCCCGGCAGGATCCAGCTTCACCTATCGCTTTCCGATCCGGCAGTCGGGTACGTACTGGTACCACGCGCACAGTCGATTTCAGGAACAAAGCGGCCTGTATGGCGCGATCGTCATCGAGCCGCAAGAGGGTGAGCGTCACGTCGCCGATCGGGACTATGTTCTCCTGATCAGCGACTGGACCGACGAAGATCCCGAACGCGTCTATGCGAAGCTGCGGACCCGGAGCGACGTCTACAACTACGGACAGCCGACGCTATCCGATTTCCTCCGGGATGCACGCGCCAAAGGCCTGGGCGAGGCCGCGTCGATGCGCAGCATGTGGAATCGCATGCGCATGAATATGAGCGACCTTGCCGACGTATCCGGCGCAACCTACACGTACCTGGTGAATGGAGCGACTCCGGCGGCCAACTGGACGGGTCTGTTCCGGCCCGGCGAGCGCGTGCGCCTCCGGCTCATCAACGGTTCGTCCAATTCGATTTTCGACCTGCGTATTCCCGGGCTGCGCCTGCGTGTGATCGCAGCCGATGGTCAGGACGTCGAGCCCGTGCTCGTGGATGAACTGCGACTCTCGGCGGCCGAGACCTATGACGTTATCGTGGAGCCGGGCGACGATCGCGCCTACACGATCTTCGCTCAGTCCATCGATCGCTCAGGCTACGCGCGCGCCACGCTTGCGCCGCGAGAAGGTATGGCGGCCGCCGTACCGCCGCTCGATCCGCGCCCACGGCTGGCCATGCGTGACATGATGGGTTCGATGGGGGATGATGCCGCCGATGACAGCGGCATGGTCATGGCTCACCACGCGCGTTCCGAGTATGGAGCCGGTGTGGATATGCGTGTGGACATGCCGCGCACCAACCTGGACGACCCGGGCGTCGGCCTGCGCGATCGTGCGCATCGCGTCCTGACCTATGCGGACCTGCATACCCTCGGCGGCGCGCTCGATACGCGCGAGCCCTCGCGTACGATCGAACTTCACCTTACCGGCAACATGGAACGCTTCATGTGGTCGTTCGATGGCCTGAAATATTCCGAGGCGAAGCCGGTGCACTTCCGCTCGGGCGAGCGTCTTCGCGTGACGCTGGTCAACGACACCATGATGAATCACCCCATTCATCTGCACGGCATGTGGAGCGAGATCGAATCTCCCGACGGCGCGTTTCAGGTACGCAAACACACCGTCAACATCCAGCCCGCGCAACAGGTGAGCTATGCGGTGACGGCGGACAATCCCGGACGCTGGGCGTTTCACTGTCACATGCTCTATCACATGGAAGCGGGCATGTTCCGCGAAGTGGTGGTGTCATGACGTGGCGTGCCGCGCTGGTCGCGCTGGCGATGATGCCGGGTATCGTCGCGGCCCAGTCCATGAAGGACATGCAAGACATGCAGGGCATGGATCATTCGACGATGCATGACGATCCGCCGCCGGCCGCGTCCGCACCCGCGGCATCGCCTGCGGACCCGCATGACTCGCCGGACCACGCCGGTCACGACATGAGCGGCATGGCGGGCATGGGCCACACGAGCACTAACGGGGGGATGGAAATGGGCCCCATGCAGGGCGGCAAGGCGCCGGCCGATGCGCGCAGTGGCGACTGGTCCGACGGCGTGGCCCCGATGTCGGCGCACGACATGCACATGATGGACATGGACGACACGTCATCCACGGGTATGTTGCTGATCGACAACCTCGAGGCTTATGCGGGGCAGGGTGGTCATGGGCAATCGTGGGAGGCGGAGGGCTGGTACGGCAATGATCGCGACAAGCTCTGGGTTCGGAGCGAGGGCGATCGAAGCGACGGCCGTTCGCAGGACGGTGATGTGGAAGTGCTCTGGAGCCACGCCGTGGCGACGTTCTGGGATACGCAGCTTGGCGTGCGGCGTGACCTCGGCGCCGGCCCGAAACGGAACTGGGCGGCGTTCGGCATGCAGGGCCTCGCGCCGTACTGGTTCGAGGTCGAGGCCACCGCGTACGCGGGCCAGGGCGGTCGTACGGCTGCACGGGTTCGCGTGGAGTACGAACTGCTGCTTACGCAGCGATTGATCCTCCAGCCGGAAATCGAGCTCAACGCTTACGGCAAGAACGACATCGCCCGTGGCATTCGATCCGGCATATCCAGAGTCGACGGCGGCCTGCGTCTGCGCTATGAAATCCGCCGGTCCGTCGCCCCGTATGTGGGTGTCGCCTGGGAGCACCTGACCGGCGGCACGGCGGATCTGGCCTCGGGCCGCGGTCAACGCATCACCGACCGCCGCTGGGTGGCCGGCGTTCGTCTCTGGTTCTAGGCACTCAGCCGGCCGGCTTCGACAACAATCCGGCCATGACGACGTCGAGGCTGGTGGTCCCCTTGATAGCGTCGGCGCCGAAATCGATCCAGCCCTCGTTGAACCCGTCGATCATCCGCATCCGCGGCGTTGGGTTGCTCATGCCGTCGGCGGTGAATCGCGCGGCCCACGTGGCGCGTGGCACCAGACGCGCACGCACGTCACGTCCGAGCGCCCTGGAGAATGCCGCGGCGATGTCGTTCGGGCTGACACGCCCGGCTCCCTCCAGCTCAACCACGCGATGGCCTTCGCCACGTTCGTCGAGCAGGGACGCCGCCAGCTGGCCCACATCCCTGGTAGCAACCATCGCGATCTTCCGGTCCAGGGGTGCCAGGAAACTGTCGATGACGCCGTCATCGCGGGCCGAGGCCACATCCCACCGCGCGTTCTCGAGAAACCACCCCGCCCGCAGGAAGGTGACGGGAACGGGCAGGCCGCCGAGCACCCGTTCCATGCGGGTGAGCCGCGACAGCAGGTTCTCCTGCGTCGCGTCGGCACCGATGGTCGACAGTGCGACCACCTGTTTCGGCCGGGCGGCCAGCAGCGCGTCGTGGATGGACGCGATGGCCGGATCCTCGGCCGTCAGGAAATCGGGCGCGGGATCGAAGACCGGCGGGAGCAGGATGAACACGGCTTCGGCACCGCTGAAGGCGCGCGTCAACGCGGCCGTGTCATGAAGCTCGGCGACCGCGACTTCCGCGCCGCGCGCGACGAAGGGCTTCGCCTTGCTCGCATCGCGCACGACGGCGCGGACCGGCCTTCCTGCGGCGAACAAGGCATCGGCCAGCGCGCTGCCGACCTGGCCCGTGATTCCGGTGATGGCGTACATGAGCTTTTTCCTGGGGCGTGGGGGACCGGGAGAAGATTAGTGAGCGGCCAGTCGTGACTGAAGCGACCTGTATGCAGTTCTTTCATGAGGTTATGTCATGAGTGAACGTGGCATCCTCCGACCGTGCGTTTCACCCGCAAGGTGCTCCCCCATGTCCACCGATGGCCGATTTCTCGGCAACCTTTCCGTGCTGGTCTCGGTCGTGGAGACCGGCAATTTCGCCCGCGCCGCCGAGGCGCTCGGGCTGTCGCCTTCGGGCGTCAGCCGCGCCATCGGCCGGCTCGAGACGCGCCTGGGCGTGCGCCTCCTGCACCGGACGACACGCTCGGTGAGCCTGACCGACGAAGGCGAGCGTCTCTACGACCGCGTAAGCCCCCTGCTGTCGGGGATCGAGGACGCGGCATGGTCGGCCGCCGGCGATGCACAGGCCGTACGTGGACGCCTTCGGGTCAGTCTCGATCCGATGTTTTCCTGGCAGATCGTGGCACCGCGACTGGAGGCCTTCCTTTCGCGCTACCCCGGTCTCGAGGTTGAGATCGTGACGCGCGACGACCTTGGCGACCTGATTGGCGAGGGCATCGACGTCTCCGTACGCTTCTGCGAACCACCCTCGTCTTCACTCGTAGCGCGCAAACTGCTCGATACCCGTGTGCTGACCGTTGCCGCGCCGTCCTACCTCAAAAAGCACGGTCGGCCGTCGAACCCGTCCGAGCTTGCGGCACACCGCTGCATCCAGTTCCGAGATCCGGTCACCCGGCGCCCGTTCGAGTGGGAGTTTCATCGGCGCGGCAAGGTGGTGCCCGTGCAGACGACCGGCCCTTTGCTGGTCAACGACTCGGGAACGATGTACGCCGTGTGCCTGGCCGGCGCGGGTGTGGCGCAGGTACTCGCCGCCAGTGTCCAGAGCGCCCTGGCCGACGGCCGGCTCGTCGAACTGTTTCCCGAGTGGAACGGCGAAACCTTCCCTCTTTATGCCTTCTACCCCTCGCGCCGACACGCACCGCCAAAGGTCAGGGCATTCGTGGACTTTTGTGTGTCCCTCGTCACGAATAACGATATTCTACCCGGACGAAACGAGCACTAAATCGGCATTTCACAACCCGCCCGAGACAAGGCGGCATCGCCTCGTTTAATATGCCGAAAAAGCGCAGGCCACGTACGTCGTCGCCGCGCTAAGTCCTCAGGGGGGCTTCCCGATAGCTGTCTTTTCCACTCGGTTCCGATGCCGGGTGCGCCCCTGCGTTTGCATGCGCTCTAAGGAAGACCGCCCGAATGAACCGTATCTATCGTCTGTGCTGGAACGTCGCCACCTGCCAGTGGGTCGCCGCCAGCGAACTCGCCCGCAACAGCCGCCCCGCCGTCGCAGGCGGCAGCCTTTCGCGCGCACCGCGCCTCGCGACCATCGCCGTGGCGGTGTCGCTCGCACTGAGCGCCACCGGCGCCGCGCAGGCGGGGCAGACGGGCGGACAGGTGTCGGCCGGCATCGGCACGATTCATCAGGACGGCACGACCACGACGATCAACCAGACCACCCAGCGCCTGTCGCTGAACTGGCAGACCTTCGATATCGGCGCCAACGAAACGGTCAACTTCGTCCAGCCGGGCAGCGACGCCATCGCCGTGAACCGGATCCTCGGTAACAAGGCGTCGGATATCTACGGTCACCTCAACGCCAACGGACAGGTCTGGCTCATCAATCCGAACGGCGTGTTGTTCGGTGAAGGTGCGCAGGTCAACGTGGGTGGCCTGGTGGCGTCCACGCTGGACACCTCCGATGACGCGCTCACGTCCGGCACCCGCACCTTCAGCGGCAACGGTAAGGGCAGCGTCGTCAACAAGGGCAGCCTGCGCGCCGCCAGCGGTGGTTACATCGCGCTGCTCGGCAACAGCGTATCCAACCAGGGCACGGTCTCGGCTCAGCTGGGTACGGTGGCGATGGGCGGCGGCAGCGCCATCACGCTGACCTTCGACGGCAGCCGCCTGATGCATCTGCAGGTGGATCGCAGCACGCTCGACAACCTGGTCGAGAACCGTCAGCTGGTGCAGGCCGACGGCGGTCGCGTCTTCATGACGGCGGGCGCGGCGGACTCGCTGCTGGCCAGCACCGTGAACAACACGGGCGTCGTGCGCGCGCAGACCGTCGAAAACCACAACGGTCAGATCGTTCTGCTGGGTGGCATGAAAGCCGGCCACGTCAACGTGGAAGGCGCGCTCGACGCCAGCGCGCCGAACGGTGGCGATGGCGGTACGATCGAGACCTCCGGCGCTTACGCGCACATCGGTGCGGCGGCCATCACCGCCAGTGCGCCGAAGGGCAAGTCGGGCACGTGGCTGGTCGATCCCTATGACCTGACCATCGACGCGACCGCCGCGAATACGATCTCCACCACGCTCAACGGCGGCACCAGCGTCACCGAGCAGACGACAGCCACCGGCGCCAGCGGCCAGGGCGTGACGAACGCCTCCGGCTCGGGCGACATCACCGTCAACGCGCCGATCGCCTGGACCAACGCCAGCGCCACGCTTACCCTCGACGCCTACCGGGCGGTCAATGTCAACAGCGCGATCACCGGCGCGGGTGGCGTCGTGATCAAGGCCAACGGCAACGGTGGCAACGGCAACATCACGCTGGGCACGGCGGGCACGATCGCAGGCGGCACCGGCGTCACGCTGACCGCGGCGAACCAGTTCATCAACAACGCGGGTGCCAGTGCGTTGTCGTCCGCTTCCGGCAAGTGGCTGGTGTATTCGGCGAGCCCGACGAGCGACACGCGCGGCGGCCTCACCCCGCAGTTCATCCAGTACAACGCCGGGGCGGGCGCGACGCCCCAGGGCACCGGCAACGGTTTCCTCTACCAGCTCGCGCCGACGGTCGCGATCACGGCGCTGACCGGTACGGTTGAGAAAGCGTACGACGGCACCACGGCCGCCAGTCTGACCGACGCCAACTTCACCCGGACCGGCCTCGTCGACGGCAACACGATGCGCGCTGTGGCCGGTACGTATGCGAGTAAGGACGCGGCGAGCGGCATTGTCGTCACCGCCCCCTCCGCGACGTCGGCCTATACGTTCGCCGACGCGACCGGCGCGATCCCCGTCTACGGCTATACCGTCACCGGGACAGGCCAGACGGCCAGCATCGGCCTGATCGATCCGAAGCAGCTCGGCATCGCGATCGTCAACAACCCGACCAAGACGTACAACGGGACGCAGACGGCGACGCTGACGTCGTCCAACTACCTGACCAGTGGCCTGGTGTCGGGTGAGAGCATCACGTTCAGCCAGCCGAACAGCGTGCTATACGATTCGGCCAGTGCGGGTGCGGTCAACATCACCGCCAACTTCGTGGCATCGAACTTCGTCGCCGCCAACGGTACCAACCTGGCCAACTACGCGTTGCCCACGGTCGCCACGGGCATGGGCACCATCAACAAGGCCAAGGTTCAGCTCTCGGGCCTGATCGGTACCGACAAGATCTACGACGGCAGCGCGGTCGACACACTGGATAAGTCGCGCGCCTCCATCTTCGGCGTGATCTCGGGCGACACGGCGGACGCGACGCTCGACACGAGCGCCGGCGCCGGCCTGTTCGCGAACGCCAATGCCGGCAACGGCAAGTCGGTCACCGCGACCGGCTTCCAGCTGGTCGGCAGCAAGGCGTCCAATTACGACCTGGTACTGCAGTCGGACATCACCGCGTCGATCACGCCCAGGGCGTTGACCATCAACGGCGTGTCCGCCGTGAGCAAGGACTACGACGCCACCACGGCGGCGGCTCTGCTGTTGCAGAATCCCCAGCTGGTCGGCGTCGTCGGTTCCGACGCGGCCACGGTCTCGCTGGTGACCACGGGCGGCACGGGTACCTTCGCCAGCAAGAATGTCGGCACGGGCATCGCTGTGTCGGCGAGCGGCTTTTCGCTGGCGGGCAACGGTCTGGGCAACTACACACTGACCCAGCCGACCGGTCTTTCCGCCAATATCGCCCAGCGCCACCTCGACCTGAGCATCATCGGCAACCCGACACGCCTCTACAACGGCACCACGACGGCGAATCTGGTGGAAGGCAACGTGCAGATCGTCGGCCTGCAGGGCGGCGAAACGGCGACGGTGAAGCAGGCTTCGTCCGCTTCCTACGACAGTGCCAACGCGGGCTCGCGTACCGTCACGGCGCACCTGGAAGGTTCCGACTTCACGCTGGGCAACGGCGCGTCACTGTCGAACTACAGCTTCACCAGCGACATCGTGGGTGCGGGCACGATCGCCAAGGCGCCGCTCACCTGGACCATCGTCGGCAACCCGTCGCGTCAGTACGACGGTACGACCGCCGCCACGCTCAACGCCAGCAACTATCAGGTGTACGGTTTCATCGCCGGCGAGGGCGCCACGGTCAATCAGACCGTCGGTACGTATAGCGACAAGGACGTGGGCACGCGTGACGTCACCGCGGCCGTCGGCACGAACAACTTCGTGGCGACCGGGAGCACGCTGCTCTCCAACTACGTCCTGCCCACCAGCATCAGTGGCTACGGCACGATCACCCAGCGCGACCTCGGCGCGCTGTCGGTGGTGATCAGCGGCAACCCGACCCGTGCCTACGACGGCAGCCTGCTGGCGACGCTCATCGCGGGCAGCCCGACCAGCGGCGGCGACTACACGATCACCGTCAATGACCCTGCCAAGGCATTCGTGCCGGGCGAGGGTGTCTACATCACCAAGACCACGGGCACATACGCGAGCAAGAACGTCGGCAGGCAGCCGGTCAGCGTCTCGCTCACCGACTCCGACTACACGCCCTACGGTGGCACCGACCTTTCCAACTACACGCCGCTGCCCACCGCCGCCTACGGCACGGGCGAGATCACGCCGGCATTGCTTACCGCCGCGATCGTCAATACGCCGACGAAGGTGTACAACGGCACCACGTATATCTCGCTCACGGCGGACGACTACGCGATCTCCGGTTTCGCCAACGGTGAGGGCGCGCAGATCGTTCCTTCGAAGTTCGTCGACTTCGACAACCGCAACGTCGGCACCGGCAAGACCATCACGGCCCAGATGGCGACCACGTCGTACCTGGCCAACAGCGGCACCGACCTGTCCAACTACACGCTCGATCTGACCGCTACCGGTCCGGGTTCGATCACGGCGGCGCCGCTGTACATCCTCGGGGTGTCGGCGGTGAACAAGACCTACGACACGACGACCGCCGCCACGCTCAACAGCGCCGGCGCATCGCTTGTCGGCCTGGTCGCCGACGACGCGAGGAACGGTACGGTCACGCTGACTCGCGGAACGACCGGCACCTTCGCCACCGCGGACGCGGGTACCGGCAAGGCCGTGACGCCGCTCGGCTTCTCGATCTCGGGCAGCGACGCCGGTAACTACGCGCTGCAGCCCCTCACGGGCCTGACCGCAACGATCAATCCGTACACCCTGACGCTCACCGGCATCACGGCGATCAACAAGACCTACGACGGCAACACCACGATCGGCCTGAACTCGAGCGGCGCCGTCCTCGGCGGCGTGTTCTCCAGCGATCAGGGCAATGTCGCGCTCGACGCCACCGTTGCCACCGGCACCGTTCGCTCCGCGAACGCGATCACCGGTCAGGCGGTGACCGTGACGGGCCTCGGCCTGAGCGGCAGTCGTGCGTCGAACTACCGTATCGACCAGTTCGCCGGTCTCACCGCCGATATCGCCAGGCGCGCCGTGACGGCGTCCATCACCGGCAATCCGACCAAGCCGTACGATGGATCGGACTCCGTGACCCTGCTGGCGAGCGATTACACGCTCGACGGCTTCGTCACCGGCCAGGGCGCCACCATCCCGCAGTCATCCACCGCGAATTACGTCACGGTGAACGCTGGCAGCCACATCGGTCTGAAATCCACGTTGTCGGTTTCCGACTTCGTCGCCGACAGCGGTACCAATCTCGCAAACTACTCGCTGCCGACCGCGGCCACCGGCACGCTCGGCACCATCACGCCGTTCATCATCAACCTGATGAGCACGCGGGTCTACGACGCGACCGTCGGCGCGGACGCTTCCCTGTTCACCTCCGGCGGCACGGTCGCCGGTGTCAACGGCGAGAAGCTGACGCTGACCGGCTCCGGTAACCTGGTGACCAAGAATGTCGGCTCGAAGCGTGCCTTCGCGGACTTCGGCACACTGACCCTGGGTGCCAGCGGCGGCAGCACGGTCGGCAATTACACGCTCGCCGGCGGTATCGACTGGGTGACCATTACGCCCGCGTCGCTTACCGTGATCAACACGACGGCCGCGGACAAGGTCTACGACGGCAACACCGTCGCGCAGTTGAGCGGTGCGACGCTCCAGGGTGTGCTCGGCAGCGATGCCGTGACACTCGATGGGGCGACCACGGCCACCGGTACGTTCGCCAGCAAGAATGTCGGCACGCGTGGCGTCACGACGTCGATGCAGGTGACCGGCAACGACGCGACCAACTACGTCGTGATTCAGCCGACGGATATCTCGGCGACGATCTCGGCGAAGGCCATCACCGCCACGGCCACCGCGCAGAACAAGCAGTACGACGGTACGACGGCAGCGACCACGGCGCTGGCGTCCGCCGGGGTGGTCGTGGGTGACACGGTCACGTTCGCCAGCACCTCGAGCAACTTCGACGGCAAGGATGTCCAGGACGGCCGTACCGTCACGGTCAACGGCATCACCAAGGGCGGCGGAGACGCCGGCAACTACACGCTGAGCAACAGCAGCGCGACGGCCACGGCCAACATCACTCCGCGCGTGCTGAACCTGTCCGGTTCGCGGACCTATGACACCACGACGGCCGCGTCAGCCGGTACGCTGAGCCTCGGCAACCTCGTCTCCGGCGAATCGCTGGTGTTGGGTGGCGCAGGTACTCTGAGCAGCAAGAACGTGGGCACCTACAAGAACGGCGCCGGCTTCGATGCGAGTGGCCTCACGCTCGGCAACAATGGCGCCTACCTGGCATCGAACTACACGCTGACCGGCGGCACGTATAACTACATCGTCAACAAGGCGACACTGAGAGTTACCGGTACGTTCGCGGACAGCAGGACCTATGACGGCACCCGAGATGCGGCGCTGCACGGCTCCGTCCTGGAAGGCGTACTGGGTGCCGATGTCGTCACGATGACCAACACGGCGGTCGGTACGTTCGATACGAAGAACGTCGGCACCAACAAGGTCGTGACCACGGCCATCGGCATCGACGGCGCCGACAAGGGCAATTATACGATCGTCCAGCCCACGGATGTCCGCGCCGACATCACGGCCAAGGCGATCGCGGTGGCCGCCACCGGCGTGAACAAGGTCTATGACGGCACCACGGCGTCGGGCGCCACGCTCGGCAGCGCTGGCCTGGCACCGGGCGACAAGGTGACGTTCAGCGCGTCGACCAACACCTTCGATACCAGGGACGTGGGCGACGGCAAGCTGGTGTCACTCACCGGCATCACCGCAAGCGGCGCCGACGCTGCCAACTACACGCTCAGCAATACGGCGGCCACGACGCATGCGAACGTCACGCCTTACATCATCAGCCTGACGGGCACGCGTGCCTACGACCAGACGGCGTCGGTGGCGGCGAGTCTCTTCGGTACCAATGGCGTGGTCAACGGTGTGAACGGCGAGAAGCTGAGCCTCAGCGGCGCCGGCACGACCAGCTCGAAGAACGTCGGCACCTACAACCGGGCGGCCGACGGCACGGGTAATCTGGGGCTGGGCAGCCTCGCGCTGACGGGCATCGATACGGCGAGCGCGGGCAACTACTCGCTCGCCGGTGGTGTGGATCGCTTCGTCATCACGCCGTATGCGCTGACCGTGACGGCAACGGGCGTCGACAAGGTCTACGATGCCTCGCGCACCGCGTCGGTGTCACTGGCGGGGGATCACATCTTCAGCGGCGACGATCTGAGCCTCGGTTACACGGGTGCGCTGTTCAGCGACAAGAACGGCGGCGCGAACAAGTCGATCGCCGTGACGGGGATCGGTGCGTCGGGAGCCGATGCAGGCAACTACACCGTGAACACCACGGCATCCGCCATCGCCAGGATCAGCCCGAAGAACATCACGGGCAGCATCGTCGCCGACAGCCGCACCTACGACACCACGACGAACGCGACCACGCACGGTACGCTCACCGGCGTCATTTCCGGCGACAGCCTGTCGTACAGCTCGACCACCGGCAGCTTTGCGGACAAGAACGCTGGCGCTGACAAGACGGTGACCGTATCGGGCGTACTGGCCGGCAACGATCTGAACAACTATGTCGTCACCGCCAACAGTACGACGACGGCATCGATCGCCAGGGCCAGCGTCATCGTAAGCACGGTCGCGAGCGACAAGGTTTACGACGGCAACACGGGCGCCTCGAGCGCACTCTCCGCCAGTGGCGTGCTCGGCAGCGACGTCGTCACCTTCTCCAGCAGTGGGGCCAGCTTCGACGACGCCAACGCGCGTACCGGCAAGACCGTGACCACCAGCGGTATCGCCGCCGGCGGCGCCGACGCGGGCAACTACATCTGGAATACGAGCTCGACGACGCTCGCGACGGTCACGCCGTATGTCATCGATCTGCACGGCGAGCGTGTCTACGACGGCTCGACCGCCATCGCCGCCAGCGCGTTCGCCGGCGACTTCCAGGTGGACGGCATCAACGGCGACACCCTTACGCTCTCGGGCGCGGGTTCGGTCGCCGACAAAAATGTCGGGACCGGGAAGGGCCTCGTGTCGCTGGGTACGCTCGGCCTGCAGGGCAACGGCAGCGCGCTGTCGACCAACTACACGCTGGTCGGTGGTTCGCACTGGGCGACCATCACGCCGAAGCAGATCACCGTCGACGCGCAGGGCGCCACGAAGGTCTACGACGCGAATACGCTGGCCACCGCCGCGCTGTCGTCCACGGGCGTCATCGGTGGCGATCAGGTGGTCTTCAACGGCACCGGCGCGCTCTATGACACGAAGAACGTCGGCACCGGCAAGACGGTTACCGTCACCGGCATCTCGGCCTCCGGTACCGATGCCGCCAACTACACGTATAACGCGACGGCGCTGACCACCGGCGACATTACGCCCTTGATCGTGCTCGGCACGATCGGGGCTCACGACAAGACCTACGACGGGACCACCACGGCGCAGACGCAGGGCGCGCTGACCGGTGTACTCGCCGGCGACGACCTCGGTATCGCCTCCCGCGGCGACTTCGTCGACAAGAACGCGGGCACGGCCAGGACGGTGAACGTCGCCGGTACCCTCACGGGTGCCGATGCGGGCAACTACACGCTGAGCAGCAACGCCACGACCACCGCCGACATCGGCAAGGTCGTGCTCGATCTGACCGGTACCCGCGTCTACGACGCGACGGCCATCGCCGGCGCCGCGATGTTCGGCAACCAGGGCGTGATCGCCGGTATCGCGGGCGAGTCGCTGACGCTCTCCGGCGCCGGCGTGCTGGCCAGCAAAAACGTCGCGACCCAGCGTGCACTGTCCGGGCTGGGCACGCTCGCCTTGACGGGCAACGGCACGACGCTCGCCGACAACTACACGCTGGCCGGTGGCCGCGATGTGGCGACGGTCACGCCGCTGGGCATCACCGCCGGCATCGCTGCCGACGACAAGGTCTATGACGGCGGCACCGGCGCGGTGACGCATGGGACGCTCACCGGCGTGCTGGCCGGTGACCAGGTCGGCCTCTCGACCTCGGGGAGCTTCGTCGACAAGAACGCGGGCAACGGCAAGACGGTGAACGTGACCGGCGGTATCGCCGGCGACGACGCATCGAACTACGCGCTGACCTTCAACCCGCAGACCACGGCCAGCATCACGAAGCGTTCCGTCGTCGTCACCGCGGTCGGTACCGACAAGTACTTCGATGGCAACAGCACCGACCGCGCGTTGCTCGGTACCAGCGGCATCCTGCCGGGTGACGTGGTGAACTTCATCGCGGGAAGCGCGCTCTTCGCCGATCCGGCGGTCGGTCTGCGCAAGCCGGTGTCGGTCAGCGATATCGGCGCGACCGGCGTGGATGCGGGCAACTACGCGTTCAACACGACGGCCGACACGGTGGCGAACATCAACCAGAACTCGTCGCAGGGTGCCTCGGCTACCGCGCTGACGCAGATCGATGCGGTGCTCAATCCGGACGCGATCGCTACGCCTTACGGTGTCGCCTCCAACGTCACCGTGGGTCAGTACAGCGGCAACCACAAGAAGACGCGCCAGCCGGTGGAGAAGAACGCGCAGCGCGCGGACTTCGTGCCGGGCCTCTCCCTGCAGGTGGTCGAGGGCGGCGTACGCGCGCCGGCGGATGCGATGCATTGATGCGTCGCTCCGCCGCCTCCGACCTCCCTTTTCCTTTTGTAACGGCTTATCGATGAAGACAGTCTCGTTCCCCCGCGGCACCGCGCATGTTCTCGGTGCGTGCATCCTCCTTGCTCTGGCCGGCGGCGCGCAGGCACAGACGCGCGCGCCTCAGACCGGCGACCTGCTGCGTCAGCTGCCGGCGCCGCCGCAGCCGACGCGTAGCGACGACACCGGCCTGAAAGTCGCCCCGGTCGTCGCCGAAGCCACCAGCGACAGCGCACCGTTCCACGTCACGACGATCGAGGTGACCGGTGCCACGTTGCTTCCGGCGGCCGATGTGCACGCCCTGGTCGCGCCGGGCGAGGGCCGCGATCTGACGCTGTCCCAGCTCAACGAACTGGCGGCGAAGATCACCGCCGCCTATCGCGACAAGGGTTACCCGCTGACGATCGCGTATGTGCCGGCGCAGACGCTGTCGGGCGGCACGGTGCGCATCGCCGTGCAGGAAGCACGGCTGGGCAAGGTCACGCTGGAGAATCACAGCACCACGCACGACGGTCCGTTGCAGGCGACACTCGATCCGCTGAGCAGCGGTATGCCGATCTCCTCGCACGGTTTCGATCGCAGCCTGCTGTTGTTCGGTGACATTCCGGGTGTGACGGAGAGCTCGGTGCTGCGCCCGGGCGACGAGCCCGGCACCTCCGACCTGGCCGTACGTGCGGATGACCGTCCGCGCTACACGGGTCTGGTCGCACTTGACGACTACGGCAACCGATACACCGGCCGCGCGCGGGCGACCGGTACGTTCAGCGTCAACAGCCTGCTGCACCAGGGCGACGTGCTCGATGCCACGGCGCTCAGCGCCGGCTCCAACATGAACTACGGGCGCCTGGGCTACCGCTACCTGCTCAATGGCCAGGGCACCGTGGTCGGCGCGGCGGTCTCCTCGCTCGACTACAAGCTCAAGGGCGATCTGCGCGTGCTCGACGCACACGGCACGGCCCAGGTGGCCAGCGTGTTCGTCAGCCAGCCCATCATCCGTTCCACGGAAGGCAACCTGTACGGTCAGCTCGGCTACGACCGCCGCCGCCTCAACGACATGATCGACATCGTCGACGTGCGTACGCGGCGTCACACGAACGGCTGGACGGCCACGCTCGCCGGCGACCAGCGCGACATGCACGGCGTGACCAACTTCAGCCTGGCCGCGACCTACGGCCGGCTGGGCTTCGACGACGCGTTCGCCGAGTTCGTCGACGCGATCAGCGCGCAGACCAGGGGCCACTACCTGAAGTACTCGCTGTCCATCGCACGGCTGCAGCAGCTGTCGGAGAATAACGCGATCTACGTCGGCTTCCAGGGCCAGTGGGCGAACAAGAACGTCGACACCGCCGAGCAGTTCTATCTCGGTGGCGCCAACAACGTGCGCGGCTACGACACCGGCGCACTGGCCGGCACGCAGGGTCAGATGCTCAACCTGGAGTATCGCCGTACGCTGCATCCCGGCATGCCGGGTACGTGGATCGCGATGGCCTTCGTCGACGGCGGTCGCGTATCCATCTACAAGGACACGTTCGCGCCGGGTACCAACAGCGTCCACACGCAGGACGCCGGTCTGGGCCTGCGCTGGCAGGGCGAGAACCAGTGGTCGGTCAGCGCCGACGTCGCCCACCCGATCGGCGCTCGTCCCGCGATCGTCGGCGAGACGCACGACGTCCGCGCCTGGGTACAGATTCAGAAGGGCTTCTGACGCTCGTCCGGCGTGTCGCGGATCGTGATGGCGGCCGCGACCGCCGCCATCACGGCGAGTGCCGCCGACAGCCACATGACGTGGCGAAAGCCGGCGACGAAGGCCTCGCCCACCATACGGCGGGCCGCGGCCGAACCGGGCGGCAGCTCGATGCCGGCGAGTTTCGCCTTCTGCGCGAAGATCGTTTCGACGAGCTCGCTGGGCAGGCGCGTATGCATGCGTGCCGACTCCAGCGCCATGTCGAACCCATGCGTCAGCACGACACCGAACAGGGCGATGGCGAGCAGCCCCGCTACGCGCGACACGGCGTTGTTGATGCCGGACGCCGTGCCGGCCAGCGAGGGAGCAAGCGCGTTCATCACGGTGGTGGTCAGTGGCGCGATGGTGATGCTCATGCCGAGGCCGAGCACGACGGCCGCCGGAAAGAAGGTCGTCCAGTACGAGCCGCCCACACCGGGAACCGTGTAAAGCGCGAAGCCGGCGGCAGCCACGGTCGGACCGACGATCAGCGGCAGGCGCGCGCCGACCACGTCCACCAGGCGCCCGCTCCAGCGCGACAGCAAGAACATGATGGCGACGAAGGGCAGCAAGGAGGCACCGGCGGCGGTGGCCCCGTAGCCCTGCACCTGAATCAGGTTCAGCGGAACGAAGAACATGCTGCCACCCAGCGCGGCATACAGCAGAAGGGTCAGGATATTGGCACCCGCGAACCGCCGGTCGCGAAAGAGGCCGAGTGGCAACATTGGCGCGGTGACGCGTCGCTCGACGATGACAAAGGCGATCAGCGCCGCGATGCCGGTGAGTGCCGCCAGCACGACATCGACGGCCGTCCACCCTTCTATCTGTGCTTCGATCAACGCATAAACGATACCCGCGAGACCGACTGTCGCCAGGCACGCTCCCGCGATGTCGACCCGGCCCGTCGTCGCGCCACGGCTTTCCGGCACATGGGCGTGACAGATCGCCACCAGCGCGATACCCAGCGGAAGGTTGATCAGAAACGCCCAGTGCCACGACACGTGTTCGACGAGAAAGCCGCCGAGCACGGGACCGATGGCGGCGGTGACGCCACTGAAGGCCGACCATGTGCCGATCGCCGCACCGCGCAGATTTTTCGGGTAGGCCGAGGTGATCAGGGAGAGGCTGCCGGGCACCAGCAACGCCGCGCCCAGGCCTTGCACCGCCCGGGCCCCGACCAGCCAGCCGATGCCCGGCGAGGCCGCGCAGGCCGCGGAGGCGATGGTGAATACGATGGCGCCGAGCGCGAACACGCGGCGTCGACCGAAGCGATCGCCCAGTACGCCGCCCACCAGCAGGAGTGCCGACAACAGCAGCGCATAGGCTTCCATGACCCACTGTGCATCCGCGGTGGTCGCCTGCATGGCACGCTGAATCGCAGGGAGCGCCACGTTGACGATGGTGCCGTCGACGAAGGCCATGCCCGAACCGACGATAGCGGCGACCAGGGTCCAGCGTCGCGCCGCCGCGGAGCAGGGGACGGCGTCGACCTCGTCTCCGGAGGGATGGTCGGTCGGGCTCATGTGCGAAGGGTAGCGCGTCCTGCGGCGCGCCACCGTGGATCAGAGCAGCCCGGGGATGAGGGCCTTCGTGCGCCGCTTGTAGGCGACATAGCTGTCGCCGAACGTCTCACCGAGCATCCGTTCCTCCATGCGCAGCTTCCGCCAGAACGAAGCGAACAGGATCGCTACGGCGAGGATGACGCGCACGTCTCCGGCCTGGATCGACGAGCCGATGAAGGCCATCAGGATGCCGGTATAGATGGGATGACGGATGTAGCGATACGGTCCGGTTTCGATCAGCTCGTGGTCGTGTTTGATCTGCACCACGCTGCTCCAGTTGCGTCCCAGAATGACGCGAGACCAGATCGCCAGCGCCACGCCCGAGACGGCAAATGCGAAGGCGACGGCGAAGACGGGCACGGTGTGCGGCAGAATCGCCTCACGCAGCCAGGTATGGCCGAACCACTCGCCCGGACCGAGCAGGCCGAAAGCGACCACCAGAGGCAGCCAGTAGAGCGTCAGCCGTGTGAGCCATGGCTCGCCCCGGGTCGC
This sequence comes from Dyella sp. 333MFSha, assembly GCF_900102405.1. NCBI lineage: Bacteria > Pseudomonadati > Pseudomonadota > Gammaproteobacteria > Lysobacterales > Rhodanobacteraceae > Dyella > Dyella sp. 333MFSha. Next base: position 1,275,825 of record NZ_FNBR01000002.1, read on the forward strand.
GGTCTTGTTACCCCAGGCGCTCCAGATCCACCACGCCAGCAGTACCCACCAGGCCAGGCTTATGCCGTGCTTCAGCCATTCTTCCGTCGTCATCGTCGTTCTCCCTTTCCCGGAGCATCCTAGGGGGAGGCGGACGGGAAAGGCACCTGCCGGAAGACATGTCGATGCGCTCCCGGCCCGCCGCCTGGACAAGCTCCGTCGTCAGGTCGTTGTCATGGACGCCACCGTTTCACGGACGAAGTCGCGATAGCTGCGCGGTGCGCGGCCGAGCACCGAGGTCATGATGCCGTTCGCCGCCGGCTTGGCCAGCATGCCGTCGGCGTGGAACCGCGCAAGCATCAGGCGCAGATCGTACGCCGCCCACGACGGTTGCTGGCGGGCGATGTTGGCTTCGGCGGCATCCAGGTCGTCGCCACCGTAGGCGACGGGACGTCCCAGCGCCTCGCTCCAGATCGCCGCGGCGCCTTCGCCTGTGATCGCGTCGGGACCGACCAGCTCGATGACTTCACGGGGCAGGGCGCCCGACGCGCGGCTACGGCGAAGCAACGACGCGGCGGCGACGTCGGCGATATCGCGGGTATCCACCATCGAAACGCCCACCTTGCCCAGCGCCATCGGGTAAACCCCATGCTGGGCGATGACGTCCTTGATGTTGGCGTCGTTCTGCATGAAATACGACGGTCGCAGCACGGTCGCGGGCAGGTCGAACTGCTCGATCGCGCGCTCCACGGCGTACTTCACGGTGAAGTGCGGGACGTCGGTGAAGCGGTCGCCGTTGAGCACCGACAGGTAGACGATGCGCTGGATGCCCGCCTCGCGCGCCAGACCGAGGGTAGCGAGGGCCTGGGTGAGTTCATCGGGGACCACGGCATTCAACAGGAACAGGGTGTCGACGCCCTGCAGCGCGGCGCGCATGGATGGGATGTCGGTCATATCGCCGGCGACGGACTGGACGCCGGCGGGTGCCTTGTAGTTCCCGGGTGCACGGGTGAGTGCGCGGACCGGCGCGCCTTCGGCGGCCAGCCGTTCGATGACGGCGGAGCCGATGCTGCCGGTGGCGCCAGTGACGAGAATGCTCATGATCGATGCCTCGGTGGTTGGGATGACCACTAATCTCGGTGTTTCGCATATGAGACGAAAGGCGCAAGATCGGGACATCCTGTCTCGTCAGCGGAACACCATGGATCTGCATGCCCTCTCGGACTTCAACGCCGTCGCGCTGCATGGTGGCTTCGGTGCGGCCAGCCGGGCCACGGGGCGACCCAAGGCAACCTTGTCGCGACGGGTACGCGAACTGGAGGATGTACTGGGAGCCCGGCTCATCGACCGCGGCGCAAGGCCTTTCCGCCTGACCGACGAGGGGGCGACCCTGCATGCCGAGACGCGCGCCATGCTGGACCGGATCGACGACGTGGCGGCGGACCTCGCATCGGCGTCCGGCGCGCCTCGCGGAAAGCTCCGGGTGAGCGCGCCGGTCCTGTTCGCCCATCGCGGGCTGGGCCGGCTGGCGGCGCGCTTCGCACAACGGTACCCCGGCGTGCAGCTGGACGTCGTGATCGACGATCGCTTCGTCGACCCGCTGAAGGATGGCTTCGACCTGGTCATTCGGGCCAACCCTGAGCCCAGCACGGATCTGGCCGGCCGCTGCTTCCTTCGCGACCGGCCGACGGTCGCCGCGGTGCCGTCGCTTAGGCGCCCGGCCGACGGCGGCGAGTTCCCGGCCATCGTCCTGCGCGCGGCGCAGGGCGCCGAGCCCTGGCGCGTGAGGGTGACCGATGGCGTGTCCACGCTGACGCCGCGCGAGGTGCTTCGTCTGTCGTCGATGGCGATGATTTACGACGCCGCGCTGGAGGGAATCGGCGCGGCGATCCTCCCCGCGTCGCTCATCCGGAAGGACCTCGAGGAAGGCAGGCTCGTCGAATGGGGGCGTATCGACGGGCGCGGTCTGGAGGTCTGGGCGTTGTACCCGCCGCAGCGGCATGTCTCCCGTAAAGTCTCCGCCTTCATCGGCATGCTGGTCGAGCAGTTCAGGGATGCGTCGCCGTCGCACTTCGACGATCTCTGAGACCCCGGCGCGTTGACACGTGTCGCCGTACCGACGAAAGTCGATCGTCATCCAATGCGGGGAGCGCGCCCTTGAATCGTCGTGACTTCGCGAAGGCGCTTGCCTTCGCCGGTACCATCGGGAGCGGCCTCTGGCCGGTTGCCAGGTCGACAGGGGCTCCGCTGATCGGCACGCGAACGGGCGTCATCGTCGATCCGGTCCACATGCAGCAGTTGCAGCAGTCCTTCCTCGACCTTCGCTTCGGCATGTTCATCCATCTGAATATGGCGACCTTCGAAGAGCGCGAATGGGGCGATCCGCTGCTTTCGCCGGAGCTGTTCGATCCGAAGCACCTCGACACCGACCAGTGGGCGCGCGCGGCGACATCCGCGAACATGGGCTACGCGTGCCTGACCACGAAACACCACGACGGCTTCTGCCTGTGGCCGACGAAAACCGGCAGCGCGAACGTCATGCAGTCGTCGTATCCGCACGATGTGGTGCGCCGCTACGTCGACTCGTTCCGAAAGGCCGGGCTGAAGGTCTGCCTGTATTTCTCGATCCTCGACCTGCGTCAGGACATCCGCGCGCGCACCGTCACACCTGAAAAAATCGCGCTGATCAAGGCGCAGCTCACCGAGCTGCTCACGGGCTACGGGCCGCTCACCGCGTTGATTCTCGATGGATGGAACGCATCGTGGTCGCGCATTTCTTATGCTGAGTTACCGTATCGCGAGATCTACGACCTGGTGAAGTCCCTGCAGCCGGACTGCCTGGTGACGGACCATAACGCGGGAAGCTATCCGGGCACGGCGCTCTTCTACACGGATATCAAACAGTACGAGCAGCACGCGGGCCAGAAGATTCCCGCGGACAGTCCGGTGCCGTCGCAGTCAGGTACGACGTTGCAAAGCGACTGGTTCTGGAAGAAGGCCTACCCCACCTCCGAACTCGCCTCGGCGAAGACCATCGTCGACGAGTGGCTGGTGCCGTTCAACGAAAACCATTGCAACCTGATCCTCAACGTGGCGCCCAACCGCCACGGCCGGTTCGACGACAACGCGGTGGCGCGGCTCGCCGAGATCGGTTCACTGTGGAAGAACACGGGTCCGGCACCGAAGGTGGGGCGCGCGGTGCTCATCACCACACCCGATCTGGCCGCCGGCAAGCCCGCCTGGGCCAGCGCCAGTGACGAGGCGGTGGGTCCCGATCTCGCGTTCGACGATGATTACCGCTCGTACTGGCTGGCGGACAAGGGGAAGACCGACGGCTGGATCGAGATTCGATCCGAACAGCCGGTGTCGTTCAATACGATATCGATCGTCGAGCCGATACATGTCGATGGCTATGGCGATACGTCCAGGATCACCCGTTACAAGGTGGAGATGGAGCGTGACGGTGGCTGGGTGGAGATCGCCTCCGGCGGTACCCCGGCCCCTTACCAGTTTCACGAGATCGGGCGGGTCACGGCGAAACGGGTGCGACTGACGGTGTTCGGCAGGCAGCCCGGGGTGACGGAGCTGGGTCTGTACGACGAGCCGCGCTGACCGAGTCCGGCCGCACGAGCGATACTCTTCACACCTTTAAAACCAGTCACTTGCCACCATTTAAGAAGGCTGAGCGCCAGCCGTGGAGGTGAGTCATGGCAACCGGATGGGCGGGTGATACCGCCGTACAGGACCAGATCGACGCGACCATCGAAGACGCCGTAAAACGGGCGCGCAGCCATATGCCCAGCGGCCCGGGTCTCGAGCACTGCGAAGCGTGCGACAAACCGATCCCGGACGCGCGCCGGAAAGCGGTGCCTGGCGTACGCCTGTGCGTGGCATGTCAGGAAGAGGCCGATCGCGAGGAAGCCAGCTTCAGCGGCTACAACCGCCGCGGCAGCAAGGACAGTCAGCTGCGTTGAATTGGACCGGTACAATCGCGGGCTCCCCCGCAGTACCGGCAGACATCCGCATGCTCGAACACCTGATCCTCGCCCGTCACGGCGAAACCGAATGGAATGTGGCCGGACGCGCACAAGGCCGCGCGGACAGCCCGCTTACCGCGGCGGGCATCGAACAGGCACGGTCGCTGGGACGCGTGCTCGCCGCGCGGGGCGTGGAGCACATCGTGACATCCACGCTGGGGCGGGCCATGCACACGGGTGAAGTCGCCGCGGGTATCGTCGGTTGCACCACCACCGTGGACGCGCGTCTGGTCGAGCGGGCCTTCGGCGTGCTGGAGGGTCGTTCGGTCGCGGACGTGTTCGAGGAAGATCCGGCGATGGTCGCGGTGCTGCGTGGCCACGATCCCGCCGTCGCCGCCGTGGGCGGCGAGTCGTTGCATGAGGTGGCGTCACGTGTGCTTGCCGCGCTGGCGGATATCCGTGCGTTGCCTTACCGGCGCGTGGCGGTGGTGACGCACGGGCATTGCATGACGGCGACGCTGGGTGCGCTTCTGAACGGTGGCGAGTACGCGAGTTACCGGCATGGCAATTGCGGATACACGCCGCTGGGGGTGAACTCCGACGGATTCATCGTCGACCGGTGGAACATCAGTCCGGCCGAGGTCGCGACGGCCTGATTGTCCCGGATCCTGCATCGTCTCATCCGCATCTCGTCGGATAGTCTTCATTCGCTTCCGCCCCTAGCTTGGTAGTCGACCCGTCGCGCATCGCGACGACACACTCCGAGGTGGGCACCATGAGCAAGACCTGGTTCATTACCGGCACGTCCTCCGGCTTCGGCCGCCTTCTGACCGAAATGCTGCTGGCGCGCGGTGACCGTGTCGTCGGCACGCTGCGCCAACCCGGCGCTCTCGACGATCTCAAGACGCGGTATGGCGACGCGCTCGATGTCGTCATCATGGACCTGACGGACACCGCGTCGATCCGCGAAGGCGTCCAGAAAGCCTTCGACGGAGGTCGCGTCGATATCGTCGTCAACAACGCGGGCTACGGGCTCTTCGGTGCGGCGGAAGAAGTCACCGACGAGCAGATCCAGCGCATCATCGATACCAATCTCATCGGATCCATCCAGGTCATCCGTGCCGCCATCCCCCGGCTGCGTGAGCGGGGTGGTGGCCGTATCGTGCAGGTGTCGTCCGAAGGCGGCCAGATCGCCTATCCCAACTTTAGCCTGTACCACGCCTCGAAGTGGGGCATCGAAGGCTTCGTTGAATCGGTGCTGCAGGAGGTCGCATCGTTCGGCATCGATTTCCTCATCGTCGAACCGGGTCCGTCGAAGACCGACTTCGGCAAGGGCCTGGTGACGCCTGAGCCGATGGCGGTCTACGACGACACCCCGGTGGGCGAGCTTCGGCGCGGCATCGTGTCAGGCGCCTTCGTCATCCGCGGCAATCCCGAAAAGATGGCGCGCGCGATGATCGAAACCGTGGACCTGGACAATCCACCACGCCGGCTGGTGCTGGGCGGCGACGCCTACGACCACGTCGAGGCCGGACTCAGCGCGCGCCTCGAGGAACTTCGCACGCAGAAACGTGGCGCATACGACGCCGACGACGACGTAACGGCGTGAACGTGGCGACTGCCACGACGAGCCATCCCCCGGGCGCTGTCATGACATCTTCAAGTCATTGAAATAAAACCATAATATTCGGATTTTCGCTAAAGTCCCGGCACGCGGAGCCGATAGGGAGGCACCCCCGCTCTCCCCGAGTGTGTCATGCCCTTTCCTCGCTTCGCCCTGCCGACGCTCACCCTGCGTGCACGTCTTTCGCTTCGTCTCGCCGGCACGATCTTTTTGCTGCTGGCGCTCTGGATCGTCGGCGGGGTGCAGCTTTGCACCGCCGACGACCGCCTGCAGTCCGTGGTGACAGACACGCTGGCGCCCGTCGCCGATGTCGGTCACATCCAGAACGATTACAACGACCTGCTCGATGCGCTGGTGCATGCGACGCTGATGCGGTTGCCCTCCGCCGTCGACGACGCGGTCACCGCGATCGGCAGCAACCGCCATGACATCGACAAACAGTGGAAGTCGCTCACGGCCAGCGGCCTGGGCAAGGCGCAGGCCAGGCTGGTCACCCTGGCTGCCGAACACCGCAAGGCGGCCGATAAGGCGGTCGACGACGTCATCGAGCTGCTCAAGACGGAGCAGTTCGATCTGGCGCAGCTGCAGCTTTCAAACGACGTCCAGTCGGCCGTCGGCCCCCTGAAGAGCGACTTCTCCAACCTCTTCGCGCTGGCGCTCGACAACGGCAAGGCCGAAGCCGCGGCACAGCGCGCCGACATTGCGAAGGGTGGCGTTTTCTCCGCCGTATTGCTCGGTATCGCGTTGCTGATCGCCAGCGTCATGGATGTCGCGATCATCCGCTCGCTTGGCCGGCGCCTGCGCCAGGCGGCGGACGTGGCAGCCTCCATCGCCGGTGGTACCCTGGGCACACGCGTCGAGATCGGTCGCGACGATGAGATCGGCAAGCTGCTGTCGTCGCTGGCGGCGATGGATGCCCAGCTCGGCAACGTGGTGACCCAGGTGCGCGACCGCGCCGACCACGTCGCTCACGCGGCCACCGGCATCGCCCGGGGTAACGAGGCGTTGAACGAGCGCACGCGCACGCAGTCCGCGCACGTCGACCTCACCACGGCCTCGATGAGCGAGATGGCTGGCGCGGTCTCGGACGGCCTGGGCCATGCGACTGCCGCCAGCCGTGCCGTCATCGACACCCGTGAGATGACGGACGAGGGCCACCGTGTGGCTCAGGATGCGGTCGGCAACATGCGCGAGATCCAGCGCACCAGCGAGCAGATGAGCGAGATGCTGGATCTGGTGGAGCAGATCGCCTTCCAGACCAACCTGCTCGCGCTGAATGCGGCGGTCGAGGCGGCGCGGGCGGGCGAACATGGCCGTGGCTTCGCTGTGGTCGCTTCCGAGGTCCGCGCACTGGCGCAACGCTGCGGCGCAACCGCCAGGGACATTCGTGCCCTGGTCGCGGCCAGCGATGAGGCGGTGCAAGCCGGCGTCGTGTCGGTGGATCGCGCGGGCCAGGTGCTGCACAGCATCGCGGACCGCGTGGTGACCCTCAGCGGTCTCGTCGCCTCGGTGATGGACGCCACCCGTGAACAGAGCGAAGGCATCGCACGCATCGGTGGGGCCATTCGTGGCATCGATGAGACGACACGCGAGAACGCGGCGCTCGTGCAGCAGGCGGCCTCGGCCAGTCACGCGATGCGCGAGAGCGCGGAAATCCTTCGCCGCGAGGTCGCCTACTTCGTGCTGGAAAGCGAGGCGGCGTAACGCTCGCTCACCATCCCGCGGGCATGGACGCCCGACGCGCGGCCGGCTCCTGCCTGCCGGCCGTTGCGAACGCATACTGCACGGCGCTGCGCAACACGACCGGGCTGACGTAGCGCCGGTGCACACCATCGATCAGTCGCAGATACGCACGGCCGAAGGCGTTGCGGCAGCGCACGCGGGTGCCGAGCGTGATGTCGACGCGCCCATCGATGACGCGCAGCGATACGCAGGAGCGGAAGGCGAGATGCTTGTCATCGGCGCCCAGAACCACCTGGGCGAACGTATCGCCCGCGTCGACGCGCTGGTCGAGTACCGGAAAGCGCCCGGCGAAGACATGCTTGTCCGCCGGCGCGAGTAGCGACGAGACCGGACATGCCAGCGGCGAGCGGCGCAGTCCCAGCGGCCGGACCAGCAGGTTGCGGAGCGCCATCAGCCGCGAGACGCCCGCCGGTGGATGTTGCACGAAGGCTTCGAGCAGATCGGCGAGTAGCACCGACGCCCTGGCGTGGAGGGGCTGCACGTCGGCCAGCGCAAGGCGAAAGCTGTCCTGGTGGTCCATACGTCCGACGAACTGGTCGCGCAGCAGCGAGTCCGCCTCCGGCTCGGCGAGTTCGATGACGGTATGCCAACCGTCGGTCCTGGCGAGAAAGCCGCCCGGGCGAGTCCAGCGGGCGATCGCGGCGCGCGCCGCGCCCACGACGCGGCGGGCGAATCCACACAGGGTGACCTGTAGCGAGCCGGGCGGCGCTTCGAGTGACAGCGATGCCGTGGGAACGTGCATGCTCGCCGCCGGCGTCCGCTCGAGCAGGGCCAGCACGGCATCCGGAAGCAGTTCGGTCAGTGAGGGGATGGTCGCGTCATCGGCCAGCACCCGGCGACGCGCCTCCTCGGTGAGGTCGCCACCGAGCTCGTTGGTATGGCACGACAGCGCGAAGAAGGCCGGGTGACCGGAACCCGCCCGCAGCGGCAGAAACTGATGCCAGGTACCACCGCCGAAGCGCACGGTGAACATCGAGTCCGGCGGGATCTCCACATGACGCAGAGCACGCAGAAAATGCGCCGGGTCGGCCTCGAGCTGGGCGGGCGTCGCCGTGCAGAAGCGCAGCAGTGCACCGCTGCTTCCCGATATCGCCGTGAAAACGCGGTGGCCCGCGTGCCGGTGGAAGGGGTGGCCGTCCGCGCCCACGGCGAAGGTATAAAGGGAAGTCGGGTCGCCGTGTTCGAAATGCGTGCCGCCCAGCCTGGCCGAGGGTTCGTCGAGTTCGTCGACGAACGCGGCATGCGCCCGTTGACGCGCGGAGGACGCGGCTACCAGCTGGCTCCCCGCACCGTGTCCCAGCTGTGCGATCAATGAGATCTCGACCGGTACGCCACCCGCCGGCGAGGGCAGGGTGACGCTGGGAAACGATGCGACGGCGTGCGAACGATGCGACATGGAAACTCCCCTGTATCCCGTGACGGTGGCGATCAGCCCGCGGTTTTCTTCGTGGACAACTTGCGCGATTCCCGCTTGAGCGGCTTGCCCACCGGGCAGATCTCGAAGGCGAAGCCGGTCAGCGTGTTGACCAGGCTGTCCCGGTTGAGCTGATAAACGACGAACTGGCCGCGCTTCTCGCTGGTCACCAGACCGGCGCCTTCCAGCACCGACAAGTGGCGCGAAATGGAGGGTGCGCTCATGTCGAAACGGCTGGCGATCTCGCCCGCGCTCAGCTCCGCGGCGGACAGGTACGCCAGGATCTCGCGGCGAGGCCGGGAAGCGAGCGCTTCGAAGACTTTGTCGATGGCCATGTATTTCGCTAATTAGCAAAGTTGCTAAGTATCTAAGCGCATCCTGGTCCCGACGTCAACCGGGGGTCCGTCAGACGGTCTCGCGGACCGCTTTCAGGGTCTTGTACAACGTCGCGCGCGACAGCCCTAGCAGGGGCGCAACATAGGAAGCGGCGTTACGCACGTCGAACAGGCCGCGGCTCTCGAGCAGTCGCACGAGGGCCTCGCGCTGCTCGATCGCCATCACCGCCAGCGTCGTGCCGTGATCCGTGAGGAACTGCCCGACGAGATCGTTGACCTCCTCGCGCCAGTCGTTGCGAAAGAGCGCGGAGGGCTTTGCCTCGGTTTCACCGAAGCGCAGGAAGTCCTTCGCCATGGCCTGCATCGACTCGAACATGCTGACGTCGACGTTGATGCACAGCAGTCCCACGGCGCGTCGGCGCCCGTCGCGAAGCACGGCGGTGATCGACTTCAGTCGGCGTCCGTCCCAGTTCGTCTTGGAATACGGGCCGATCACCGCTTCGTCCAGCGATTCGATATCGTCCAGTTCCGTCAGCGAGCCATCGCCCGGATGACGCGGCGACAGACGGTTGGCGATGTGACGAATGGTTCCCGTGCCGAGATCGTGGATCACGACCTCGGCATGCGGACGCAGCACGGTGGCGATCGCATCGGCGACGGGGACGAAGGCGGCAAGAAAATCGTACATGCGCGGATCATCGCCCGTGGCAATACATCGAGTCCAGTGTGGACATTTCGTCGTGTATCCTCACGTCATCGGAAGGAAGGGACGCATGAAGATCGGCATCGTGGGCTACGGAACGGCCGGACAGGCCAGCGCCATCCTCTTGTCGGAGCGCGGGCACGACGTGACCGTTTTCGAAAAGAGTCCGTTACTGGGTCCCGTGGGCGCGGGATTTCTGTTGCAGCCGACGGGCCTCGCCGTACTGGAACGGATGGGCCTGCTTCCACGCGCGCTCGCACTGGGTCAGCGTATCGACGAACTCCACGGTGCCACGCCACGCGGGCGGGCGGTCATGGCCATGCGCTATGCCGATCGTCGTGCGGAATGCTTCGGCCTGGGTATGACGCGCGGCGCCCTCTTCGAGTTGCTGCGCGAGGCGCATGCCGGCGCAGCCCAGGTACGTACGGGACATCGTATCGTCGCGTACGACCCGACGGCGGGGACGATTCGCGACGAGGCCGGCACGGTACGCGGCCCATATGACCTGGTGATCGCAGCGGATGGCGCGCATTCCGCCTTGCGAACACACTGCGAAGGCAACGTTCGCCGCGAACGCATGTATCCATGGGGCGCTGTGTGGTGCCTCCTGCGTATCGACGACTGGCATGCGCCCACACACCTGCTGCAGCGCTACGCGGGCACGAAATGCATGATCGGCATGCTCCCCGTGGGTGAACGGCCAGGGCACGAGGGGCGCTGGGTCACGTTCTACTACAGCCTTCCCGGAGACGCGGTCGAACGGTTCGACGATGGTGCCATCGATGGGCTGAAGGCGCAGGTCGCCACGCTGTGGCCCGAGCTCACACCGCACATCGCGCATCTGGACCGGGCGGAACAACTCAATCGTGCCCGCTATCGCGACGTGGTGCTGCGTCAGCCCCATCGCGGCCGCCTCGTCGTCATCGGCGATGCGGCGCATGCCATGAGTCCGCAACTCGGGCAGGGCGTCAACATGGCGCTGCTGGACGCGGCGGCCCTCGCCGAGTGCCTGGATGAGCAAGCCGATGTCGGGCAAGCGCTCGAGGCGTACCGCCGCCAGCGCCACGCGCATGTCCGCATATATCAGCGCATGAGCCGCTGGCTGACCCCGCTGTTCCAGTCCGATTACACGGTGCTCGCGTGGTGGCGCGACCTCTGCTTCGGTCCGCTGGGCAAGGCCCCCGGCGCTCGCCGGCCCATGCTCAGCATCCTCACCGGCGAAGCGGGGCATCGGCGGCGGTCACCCGCTACAAGCGGGACCAAACCGTCGCCATTACATTCGGGCTAGATATATATTCCGCCACTGGGGCGCGGGAAACCGGAAATTCGCATGAAACGTGTGCTGCTGACCATGGCGTTGTCCTTGTCGCTCGCTTCGACGGCTACGGCGGCCGTGCCGGTGTGGGGTGCGAAGCAATCCAGCGCGGCCGATGTGCCGCCGTCGCAGCTGAAACCGGGCGAATGGATATGGGGTGGGCGAGGTGCCTCACCCGGGCCCATGGCAGTGATCGTGAGCCTGACCGAGCAGCGCGCGTACGCGTATCGCAACGGCATCCTCATCGGTGTCAGTACCGTGAGCACTGGAAAAAAAGGCTACGAGACGCCCACCGGCGTGTTCACGATCCTGCAGAAGGACAAGGACCACCACTCCAAGAAGTACGACAACGCACCGATGCCGTACCAGGAGCGCCTTACCTGGGACGGCGTCGCCCTGCACGCGGGCGGATTGCCGGGTTATCCCGAGTCGCACGGCTGTGTGCATCTGCCGACGGAGTTCGCGCGGTTGCTGTTCGAGTCGACCAACATGGGCATGACCGTGGTGGTCGCGAAGGAAGGCACCGCGCCCGTGACCGTCGTCCACCCGAGTGCGGTGATCCCGATCGATCCGCGCAACGGCGCGGACCTCGATCTGCCACCGCTGGCCGAGGGCGAGCCATACCGCTGGAATCCCGATGCCTCGCCCACGGGGCCCATCTCGATGGTGCTCAGCGTGCCGGACGGCCGTGTCGTGGTCTTCCGCAATGGCATCGAGATCGGTCGCAGCCGCGTGGAAGTCAACGACCCGTTGACCGGTACGCATGCCTTCATCGTCGGGCAGGGCTATATGGCCGATACGCCGAACCGCGCGGGCCTGCGGATGCCCAACTGGATCACCATCGGCATCCCCGGGCACGGCGACGAAGCGGGCAAGGTCGTGGATGACGCCCTCGCCGACCGCGTCGCGGTGCCGCGCGAATTCATGGAAAAGCTGCTGCCGCTGTTGACGCCCGGCTCCGTGTTGCTTGCGACCGACGAAAGCATGTCGCCGGCGAGCACGGGCGGGAAGGTCGAGGTGATCGACTCGAACCCGCCGGGCGTCTGACGCGAAGCGCTTCAGTTGGGCAGCGGCAGCGAGATCGCCTTGCTCTTCACCGTGGCGCTCAGCGTCGGGAACGGATCGATGCCGGTTTCGTCGATGATCGTGTCGACCGACACGACCGCGCAGACCGGGGCGTCGACGTTGGAGCAGCGCCATACGGCGGCGCCGCCTTCGGCCGGAATGTAAACCGCCTTCCAGGTGTAGTTGGGCACGATGACGGCATCCGCGCCGATCGTATCGGGCGTGGGGCCATCGAAGGCGGGGCCCGTGACGACCCAGGCCTCACCGTCTTCCGTCACCAGCGTGCGCAGGCTGGTTTCGATGCGCTCCCACTTGCCCGTGTTGAGCGTGTGGTTCTGCGGCACCATGTTCGCGAGCGAGAAGCTCTGCTTCTGCGCCGCGGCGTTGGGCTCATCGCCTGACGGTGTCATGTGGCCGCGGTCGTAGCCACTGCCCTTGTAGTCGGCCAGCTGGGAGCGATCCTCCTCGGGAATGGCGGTTTCCGCGTGGAACGCGTCCTTTCGCGGCGTGTTCTGCGCATCGGCGATCTGAGCGGCGGTGAGGTGTTCGGCGGACCAGAGCGGCCCCTTGGTCACGCCCGATGCGATCAAGGCATAGGCATCGTTGCAGACGACGGTGGTGCGTTCGGCGAGCGACGTGTCGATGAGGTCGGGCGCCTGTTCCCCCTGAAAAAACTGTGGGCAAGCGGTGTCGGAAGCGTGGACCACACCGGCGACGGTGAAGACGACGACGGCGCAGAGTACGCGTGCGAAGCGATCGAGCATGTTGATTCCCCAGGCGATTGGAGATTTCCCCTGTTCGCGAGCGGTGTCATTCTTGCCACGTCAGATGACGTGCGTGGGACACCCGTGTGCTGAAAGTGGGATGCGCGTCCCACTTCGGGTGGTCATTCGCAGAATCCGTTCTCGCCGATCGCTTCGCTGAGATAGGTCACGAAAGACGCGATGCGTGCCGAAATCGCGGTATTGCGGTAGTACACGGCGTTGATCGGCTGGCGAAACTCGGTACGGTGTTGCGGCAGTACTTCGACCAGCCGGCCCGCGGCGCGATCCGCGTGCGTCATGAAGTCGGAGAGGCAGACGATGCCGTTGCCTTCGATCGCCAGCTGACGAAGGGTCTCGCCACTCGCGGCACGGATGGTCGGCTTGATGCGTACGGGTAAGTGCTTCTCGTCGAGCAGCGGCCACTCGTTGAGCGACTCGGGCTCGGTGAAGCCGAGCAATGAGTGCTTCGGTAGATCCGCGGGCGTGCCTGGCTCGCCATGGCGAGCGAGATAGGCCGGACTGGCGAGACAACGTATCTGACTCGTTCCGATCGGTCGCGCGTGCAGGGTGGAGTCCTTCAGGCGACCGATGCGCAAGGCCACGTCGGTGCGTCGCTCGAGCAGGTCGATAAAGCCTTCGCTGCTGAGCAGTTCGAGCTCGACGTCGGGAAACCGCTCGCGATATCCCGCGATCAGCGGCACCACCACGTGCAACATGAACGGCGTGGCGGCATCGACGCGCAGCCGGCCCGCCGGTCGGCTCTGTCGCGTCGCCATCTGCTCTTCCGCGTTTTCGACGGCGGCGACGATCTCGCGGGCACGTTCGAGAAACGCCTCGCCCTCATCGGTGAGTTCCAGCCGCCGTGTGGTCCGGCGCAACAGCGTGGTCTTCAGCTTCTGCTCCAGCCGTGCGAGTGTGCGGCTCGCCGCGGACACGGTCTGGTCGAGTTGCTGCGCGGCGCTGGTGATCGACCCGGTATCGACGACTGCGATGAAGTTCTGGATTTCGTCGAGGGTGATGTTCATGGCTCTGCTTATACCCGAGTCAGGGGATGGCGTAGCGCGTACTGCGGCCACCGCCCGGAAGACGGACGAGGCAACCTTTATCGAGCAGTTCGGCAAGGTGACGCGTGGCGGTGGCTTTGGAAACCCCGGCGACCGCGCCGTACTGCGACGCGCTGATGCCGTGCGCGAATCCGCGCTCACCGCCATCGAGCAGGCGGTTGAGCACCTTGACCTGCTCCGCTGAGAGATGGTCGGCCCGATGCCGGTTCCAGAAACGGGCCTTCGCCAGCACGCGGTCGATCTGCGCGAGGGCACGCTCCAGGCTGTCCTTCAGCGTGGTCAGAAACCAGAGCAGCCATGGGGTGATGTCCAGGCCGCCCTTCTGGCTCGCTTCGAGGACATCGTAATAGCCCTGCCTGTCGGCCAGGATGCTCACCGACATGGCATGAAAACGAATCGCCTCATGGCCGGCTTGTGCGAGTGCCAGATCGGTGAGCGCGCGGGTCAGGCGGCCGTTGCCATCGTCAAACGGATGCAGGGTGACGAACCAGAAATGCGCGAGGCCGGCACGCAGCAGCGGATCCAGCGTGCGGTCCTCGCGGCTGGCATCGAACCAGGCGAGAAAGGCGGTGAGCTGCTCTTCGAGGCCATCGCGGGGCGGCGCCTCGAAGTGAACGATGGGGCGATCGATCCGGCCCGAGACCACCTGCATCGGCTCCTTGCCGCGCAGCTCACCCACATGAATACGCGACGGAAGCACCGAATCGCCTGTCGGAAAGAGCCAGACATGCCAGCGAAGCAAGCGAGCCATATCGAGTGGGGAGTCGTACCCGTGCGTTGCGTCCACCATCAATGAGGCGAGGCCCTCACTACGTGGCGTCGCGCCCCTGGCATCGGTGACCACGCCGAGCCGTCGCGCGAGTGACGAGCGGACCGACGCCGCGTTGAGCGTCTCACCCTCGATGGCCGATGAGGTGATGACGTTGCGGAGCAGGCTGTCGAGTTCTTCAGAGGCTTCGACATCGTCAGCCACCGTGCCTGCAAGTCCGAGCAGTTTGCCCTGCAGCAGATGGCATTCGCGCAGCGGTGTGGACAGCGCCTGTTCGTCCCAGTGGAAAGTGGGCCATCCGGGTTGCTGCCAGATCCAGCGGGGCGAGTACGATGTCATGAGCCGATTATAGGGTCTATTCGGCTCACGAAATGAGCCGAATGGACGGCTTATTCGGCTCACGAACCTATTTTGTCCGGGTAGAACGAAGCGGGTGAGGCTCAACGATCCGGATGCCGCCGTGCCCGTCGTGCCCGCCACGACGACCGCCATCGCGGCAGGATGCCGGCAGTCCCGTGCAGGTACGCGAACCGTGCAGGCACGGCGAGGCGTATCTCGGTGCCGCGAAGCGGCGCCGTGCGCAGGGTGAATCGGGCACCGATGTGCGCCGCGCGTTCGCGCATCCCGATGACACCGAAGCGCTTGTCCTCGTGCGGTACGACAACGCTTTCCAGGAATCCCACGCCATCGTCGTGCACCGCGACCTGCAGGACCCGTCGCGAGAACTGCAGCGACACCGCGATGATCCGCGCGTGGCTGTGCTGGATCGCATTACCCAGTGCTTCCCGCACGATGCTGTAGATCTCGTCCTGCACCAGGCCGTTGACGTTGCGGGGCTTGCCTGAGACATGCACGACGATGGTCTCGTCCATGTCGCGGGCGAGCATGGCCAGACGGTCCGCGAGCTCGCCACCCGACGTGCGTCCCGAACGCAGGCCCTGTACGCGATCGCGACCCTCGACCAGCAGATGCTCGGCGCGGTCGATGGCCCGCTCCAGCGCCGCACGCGATGCGTCGTCGTCGGACAGGCGGTCGACCAGCGCCTGGAAGCGAAGGACCAGCCCTTGCGCGCCTTGCAGCAGCGTGTCGTGCAGCTCGCGGGCGATGCGCTCCCGTTCGTTGTGGCGTTCGTTGAGGCGCAGCCGCAGCTGGCTGGTCAGCGCACCGACACGCCAGCGATGGACCGACCAGATCAGAGCGCCGAGCACGAGCACGCACAGCAGCTTGAACCACACGGATTCGATGAAACGCGGCAGCACTTCGATGTCGACCGTCTCCGCGCGATTCCAGCGCACGCGGTCGTACGAGGCCTCGACGATGAACGTATAGCGTCCCGGTCGTAATTGTCCGTAAGACGCCTCGCGACGCGATCCGGCGTCGTGCCAGCCCGCGTCTTCGCCGTCCAGCCGGTAGCGGAACGTCACGCCGTTGGGATAGCCCGGAGCGATGGCGGTATAGGACACGTCCAGGTCGCGGCTCCGTTTCATGACGACGACGGCATCGGGATCGAAGCTCTTGCCGCCGGAGACGATGCGACGGATGACCGTGGGCGGCGGCGGCCGCGGCGCTGGCTGCCGCGTGGGATCGAGCCAGGCCAGGCCTTGCGCGCCGGCGAACCAGAGGCGTCCGTCGCGTGCCGCAAGGGCGGTCGGCAGCGGACGCACGAGTTGCGCGGGGCCGCCCAGACCATCTTCCATCGTGAGCGGATCGACATGCGCGGGACGCTCCGGATGAGCGAGCACCGCCCGCCACTCGCCGCGCGTGAAGTGTGTGACACCGGCCGTGCCGTAGATCCAGATGCCGCCGTCCTTGCTCTCAACGATGCCGGTGGCGGAATCCAGCGCGCCCGCCCGGTCGGGCACGACGCGCACGAACCGGTCGCCGTCCAGGAAGGTAAGCGCGTGCTCGGCTGCGACCACCAGATGGCCGTCCACACTGGCGATCGCCGTCACCGGACCCAGTCCAAGGCCCTGGTCGGCGCCGTACCGCGTCAGCTTCGTGCCGTCCAGCAGGGCGACCGACCCGTCCAGGTAACCGAACCACGGTCGCCCCTGGCGGTCCACGTGGATGAGTGCGGGGGCCAGTTCGGGGAACGCGGCGATCTGCGCCGCCGGCACCCAGCCGTCGTCGTCCAGCGCGAAGACACCCATCAGGCGCATGGAGATCCACAGGCGACCGGCGCCGTCCCGCGCGATCGCCTGTACGATGGCATCGCGCGCCGCGGCACCGCGTGGCAGGTCGACGGCCACGGGTCGCCCGTCGCGCATGCGCCACAGCTGACCGGTGCCACCTAGCCATACCGTGCCGTCGGTATCGCGAAACGCACTGACCACCGCGCCACCGAAGCCGGACAGCGCCACCGGATCGGGCGTCAGTGCCCAGAGGCGGTCCATGTGCACGCTACGCGCCGATGTCCCCGTGAACACGCGGCCGTCGCCATCCTCGACCAGTGCGAAGTAAGACTCCGTGCTGGGGAACCGCACACGCGCGAGCCAGCTGTCGCGGAAGCGGTCGACGCCCATCTTCGTGCTGACCCAGACGTCCCCGTCGCGGTCTTCCATCAGTGTCATCGTGGCCTCGGAGCTCAGGCCCGCCGATTCGCCGAACGTCTGCGGCACCGAGGCGTCGAATCCGTGCATGCCCTCGCGCTGCACGTCCTGCCAGCTGCCACGGCAGAGGTCGGCGGCGCAGGCCACGGTCCAGAGGTTGCCGTCGCGGTCGAAAGTCACCGTATCGCTGTTCGCGCGCCGCTCCTGGTCGACGGCATGGGGCTTGCCCCAGTCGCCTTCCGCGAGACGTACCTGACCGCCGCCATGGTCGATGACCACGATCCGGCCCTGCGGTCCGCGCAACAACATGCCGCCGCCGTGAGGCGAAAGCTCGATACGTTCGAAGTGCCGCGCATGCGGTGCCAACCGGTAGAAGCCCGCCGGCGCGCCGATCCACAGTCCGCCGCGACCGTCGTCGAACAGCTGCTTAGGCCTGTCGGGCACACCCCAGCTGGCATCGACGTGCTTCCAGCGCACGCCGTCGAAGCGGAACAGGCCGACTTCGGTCACACCCCATATCGCGCCGTCACTCGCCGAACGCATACCGAGCACGACGACGCCGTGCGGCAATCCATCCGCCTGGTCGTACAGCGTGACGGCGCCGTGCCGGAGGCGCGCGACGCCGCCATTGGCGAGTCCGACCCAGAGGTCGCCGCCGGGCGCGGCGAACAGGCTCCACGTCGCGTTGGTCTCGTTGGACATCGGTGGCAGCAACGGCACTTTCTCGAACGAGAAGCCGTCGTAGCGGTACAGGCCGGCGGGCGTGCTCAGCCACAGCCAGCCATCCTCGGTCTGCGCCATCGCGGTCGCGCCGGCAGGCGCGCCGTCCTCGCCGCGTAACGCCGTGTGCTGCAACTGCGCGAGCGTGCGCGTGGCGTCGGTCGCTCTTGCGCTATATGACGCGCTACATAGCGTCAGGCACGCGAGAAGCGCCACCGCTTTCATGAAACCCATACATCGCGTCATTCGAAATTTGCTATCAATCACAGGACATTTTACGCCTTAACATCGGGCGAGTAAGGCAGGCCATCCCGGTCGATCGCATCGACACTGACAGAGGCCCACCCAAGTGGACACAGTGAACGCACCAAAACTTTCCCGCCGCACCTTCCTCAAGTTGGGTGCGGCCACCGCCAGCGCAACCGCCGTACCTCCTCTCGTCGCCAGGGCCGCGACGCCGGCACCGCCCCGGCAGCCGGTCACGGCAACACTGTCGATGCACGTCAACGGCAAGCCACAATCGCTGACGCTGGATACGCGCACCACTCTGCTCGACGCCTTGCGCGAGCATCTGCACCTCACCGGCACCAAGAAGGGCTGCGACCATGGTCAGTGTGGCGCATGCACGGTCATCGTGGACGGACGTCGCATCAACAGCTGCCTGAGCCTGGCGGTGATGCACGAGGGCGCACAGGTCACGACCATCGAAGGCCTCGGTACGCCGCAAAAGCTTCACCCGATGCAGGCCGCCTTCGTGAAACACGACGGCTATCAGTGCGGCTATTGCACGCCCGGACAGATCTGCAGCGCGGTCGCCGTACTCGACGAAATTCACGATGACATTCCCAGTCACGTGAGCGGCAGCCTCACCACACGGGCCACGGTCAGTGCGACAGAAATCCGCGAACGCATGAGCGGCAACATCTGCCGTTGCGGCGCGTACTCCAACATCGTGGAAGCGATCACCGAAGTAGCGGGGAGCAAGGCATGAAGCCCTTCACGTACGAGCGTGCCACCAGTCCCGCCGCCGCCGCCGCCGCCGCGGCTCGTCAGCGCAATACGAAATTCATCGCCGGTGGCACCAACCTGCTCGACCTGATGAAGCTCGAGATCGAGCAGCCCGAGCATCTCATCGACGTCAACGGTCTCGATCTGGATACGATCGCGGCGACCGAAGACGGTGGTCTGCGCATCGGGGCACTGGTACGCAATACGGATCTTGCCGCCGATGCACGCGTGCGGCGTGCCTATGGTCTGCTGACGCGAGCACTCGTCGCGGGTGCGTCGGGCCAGCTGCGTAACAAGGCTACGACGGCCGGCAATCTGCTGCAGCGGACGCGTTGCCCGTATTTCTACGACACCAATCAGGCATGCAACAAGCGCCTGCCGGGCAGCGGTTGTGCCGCCATCGGTGGCTTCAGCCGGTCGCATGGCATCGTCGGTGTCAGCACCTCCTGCATAGCGACCCATCCGAGCGACATGGCGGTCGCCATGCGGGCGCTCGATGCCACCGTCGAAACCGTTCAGCCGGACGGCAAGACACGACGTATCCCCATCGCGGACTTTCATACGCTCCCCGGTGCGACACCCCACATCGAGAACGTGCTGGCGCCCGGTGAGCTGATCACCGCGGTGACGCTGCCGAAGCCGCCAGGCGGCACGCATATCTATCACAAGGTGCGCGATCGCGCGTCGTATGCATTCGCGCTGATTTCCGTCGCCGCCGTGGTGCAGAAGGATGGCAGCGGCCGTGTGGCGCTGGGCGGTGTGGCGCACAAGCCATGGCGCGTGGAGGCGGCCGAGGCGGCGATGCCGCAGGGCGCGAAGGCGGTCACTGCAACGCTGCTTGCCGGCGCGCAACCGACCGGGGAGAACGCGTTCAAGGTTCCGCTGGTGGAGCGCACACTAAGCGCGGTACTGGCCGAGGCGAGGGGCTGAGCCATGAAATTCGATAAACCCGCCACGACCAATCCGATCGATCGCATGAAGGTCGTCGGCCAGCCGCATGACCGGATCGACGGACCGTTGAAAACGACCGGCACGGCACCCTACGCCTACGAGCAGCATGCCGCCACGCCGGACCACGCCTACGGTTACATCGTGCCCGCCGCGATCGCCCACGGCCGCATCGTCAACATCGACACCAGCGTCGCGCGACGGGCGCCAGGCGTGCTCGCCATCGTCACCGCGGCCGACGCGGGAAAACTTGGCAAGGGCAAATACAACACGGCCACCTTGCTGGGTGGCCCGGAGATCCAGCACTACCACCAGGCGATCGCCGTCGTGGTCGCGGAGACCTTCGAACAGGCGCGCGCCGCCGCGTCGCTAGTGCATGTCGATTACGCGCGCACGCCGGGACAGTTCGATCTGGCCGCGATGAAAGACGGTGCCATCAAACCGGACGATCCCGACGCCGACACCTCGCGGGGCGATCTCGACGGGGCGTTCGCCGCGTCGCCGGTCAAGCTCGATGCGACCTATCGCACGCCCGACCATGCGCACGCGATGATGGAGCCCCATGCCTCCATCGCGAAGTGGGACGGCGATAAGCTCACCCTGTGGACATCCAACCAGATGATCAACTGGGGTAAGGGCGATGTCGCGCTTACGCTCGGCATCCCCAAGGAAAACGTGCGTCTGATCTCCCCGTACATCGGCGGTGGCTTCGGCGGCAAGCTGTTCGTCCGTTCCGACGCCCTGCTCGCCGCGCTGGGCGCGCGAGCGGCCCGGCGTGCCGTCGCGGTCACGTTGCCGCGTCCGGTCATGTTCAACAACACCACGCATCGCCCGGCGACGATTCAGCGTATTCGCATCGGCACGGACACGGCGGGGAAGATCCAGGCCATCGCCCATGAAGGCTGGTCGGGCGACCTGCCCGGTGGTGGCCCCGAAACGGCCGTCCAGCAGACGCGCCTCCTCTACGCGGGTGCCAACCGCATGACGGCGACACGTCTTGCCGTGCTCGACCTTCCCGAGGGCAACGCCATGCGCGCGCCGGGCGAGGCGTCCGGGCTGATGGCCCTCGAGATCGCCATGGACGAGATGGCCGAGAAGCTGAAGATGGATCCGGTCGAGTTCCGCATCCTCAACGATACCCAGGTCGACCCCGAGCATCCGGAGCGCCCGTTCTCCCAGCGGCAGCTGGTCAAGTGCCTGCGCGACGGTGCCCAACGGTTCGGCTGGAGCAAACGGAGCCAGACCCCGGGCAGCGTACGTGACGGCCGCTGGATCGTGGGCATGGGCGTCGCCGCCGCCATCCGCAACAATCTGGTGATGAAGTCCGGCGCGCGCGTTCGTCTGGGCAAGGACGGCCGGGCCACCGTCGAAACCGACATGACCGATATCGGCACGGGCTCGTACACGATCATCGCGGCGACCGCGGCCGAGATGCTCGGTCTTCCGCTGGAGGCCGTGAACGTTGTTCTTGGCGACTCGTCGTTGCCCGTATCGTCCGGTTCCGGCGGACAGTGGGGCGCGAACAGCTCGACGGCCGGCGTGTATGCGGCCTGCGTCAAACTCCGTGAGGCTATCGCGGCAAAGCTGGGTCTCGACCCCGCCACCGCCGTCTTCGAAGACGGCCACGTCGCGTCCGGCGGACGCACGCTGCCGCTGGCACAAGCCACGCGCGACGGCGAACTGGTCGCGGAAGACACCATGGAATACGGCGACCTCGCCAAGAAGTACCAGCAGTCGACCTTCGGCTCGCACTTCGTCGAGGTGGGTGTCGACGCCGCGACGGGTGAGATCCGTATGCGGCGCATGCTCGCCGTCTGCGCGGCCGGGCGCATCCTCAACCCCAAATCCGCGCGCAGCCAGGTGATCGGTGCGATGACCATGGGCGTGGGCGCGGCGTTGATGGAAGAGCTGGTCGTCGACAAGCGCCTCGGCTTCTTCGTCAACCACGATCTGGCGGGCTACGAGGTTCCGGTGCATGCCGATATCCCGCACCAGGAAGTCGTCTTCCTCGACGAGGCCGATCCGATCTCGTCACCGATGAAGGCCAAGGGCGTGGGCGAGCTGGGTCTGTGCGGTGTCGCGGCGGCGATCGCCAACGCCGTTCACAACGCCACCGGCGTACGCACTCGTGAATACCCCGTCACGCTGGATAAACTCCTCGACCGTCTCCCTGCGATGTCCTGACTGAGCAATGGTCCGGTTCGACTGCACGATGTGTGGCCGCTGCTGCCACGGCCTCCGCCTGCCACTGAGCCTGGCGGAGGCCGTCGGCTGGCTGCGCGACGGTCACGAGGTGCAGCTCTTTTGCGAAGCCATTCCCTGGCCGTCGGAACCGTCCGACGACAACCTGCCCGCCATGCACAAACGGCGACGTTCGTTCGAGGCGATGAGCGGCTCCCTGCCGATCCGGGTCATCGTGACGCTGATGGCGTCGTTCGACGGGCCGTGCCCCAACCTGCTGCCGGACAAGCGCTGCGGTATCTACGACCGCCGGCCGGCGACGTGCCGTATCTATCCCGCCGAGGTGAATCCGTTCATCGCGCTGGATCCTCGAGCCAAGCTCTGCCCACCGGAGGCCTGGGAAGGCGAGACGCCGATCATCGCGGACGACGGGCGCTGGGCCAATGCGGACCTTGCATCGACGATCGTGTGTTCGCGCGATGCGGATGCCTACGATGCGGCACTCAAGCCGCAGCTGTGCGCGATGCTCGGTTGCGCGACGGCGGCCTTGTCCAATGAGGGCATGGTGATTCATTCGCCGTCGCGCGAGGCGCTGCTCGCTGCGCTCAACGCGACGCTCGGTGCCGATGGCGATCGCTTTCCGGGCGACGACAGGTCGTGGCAGCTGGTGACGAATCGCCAGCCCACCTATGACGCGCTCGTCGAAATTGGCGCATCGCACGCGTCACCCGCCGGCATGGCGGTCGCCGGGCTCGACTATCTCGGATACTTCGCCGCGGACCTCGTCTGAGGGCACGATACGTTCAGGGCGACCCGTCGTCTGGCTCGGAATCGCCGTCGACGACGACACGGTTTCTGCCCTCACCCTTGGCACGATAGAGCGCGGTGTCCGCCGCACGGCAGAGGCGCTGCACGTCGTAGCC
The DNA here is from genome assembly GCF_900102405.1 of Dyella sp. 333MFSha. Lineage (NCBI taxonomy): Bacteria > Pseudomonadati > Pseudomonadota > Gammaproteobacteria > Lysobacterales > Rhodanobacteraceae > Dyella > Dyella sp. 333MFSha. The sequence continues at coordinate 1,298,906 of NZ_FNBR01000002.1, forward strand.
GATGGTATCGGTACACGCGACACCGATGCTCGCGGCCAGCGCGACCGAACCGTCCTCGGTCGGCATAGGGTTGCCGTGGACGGCGGATCGCATGCGCTCGGCGACGGCTCGGCCCTGCTCGCGTGACGTGGCGGGAAGCACCATGCCAAACTCCTCGCCGCCCAGTCGCCCGAACAGGTCGGCCGGCCGAAGCTGCGCCTTGCACACCTCGACGGCGTGCTTCAGGGCCGCGTCGCCCACGGTGTGGCCGTAGGTATCGTTGACGACCTTGAAGTGATCGAGGTCGAGCGTGACGTAACAGGCGGTCGCCTGTCGCCGCTTCAGCTTACCGAGCATGCGCGCCATCTCGCCGATGAAGTGCTGCTGGATGAAAATTCCTGTCAGGCCATCATGGGCGGACAGACGTTTGAACCGAAGCTGCGACCGCCTCAGCCTGACCATCCAGAGTCCGAGCGCCAACAGCGCAATGACCATCAGGCCGATATGCAGCCGGCTCATCTCCAGCGCCTTTTCGTCCAGCTCGCCCTGCAGCCGCAGGATGTCGTTCTCCTCGATCAGTTGCGCCGCCTGCATGCGCTGTGCGAGCACGCGCTGGCGTGCCGCCTGATAGGCCATGGCCCGTGCGTTGACATCGTGGCGAAAGCTCTGTTCCTGCCTGACGTATTGCTCGTGGTACCGGAGTGCCGCAGCGGCATTTCCGGACGCCTTCTCCACTTCGTAGAGAACCTGATACGCATCCCTGAGCCACTCGTTGAAGTCGCCAGGGTGACTCATGGTGACGGCTTGCAGTGCCCACCTTCGCGCCTCCGCGAGGTTACCCATCTGCTGGTACGCCTGGCCACGATGCTTGGTCATCGCCACCAGCGCGGGAAAGTAACCGCTCGCCCGAATGGACGGTTCGATCCGGTCGAGCACGGCCATCGCCTCCGTCGGCGCGCGCTCGGCGATGTACATGTCGACAAGGATGAGGGAGGCCGCGTTTCCGATCACCGGCTCACCATTCGCCGTACAGCTGGCGATGGCTTCCGCGAGCTCGGGACTCGTCGACGTCAGTCGTTTGAGGCCCTCCAGCGCGGCGGTCTTCATGTACAGGGCCGGGCAGGGCGATTCGCCGGGCGGTGTCGCGGGTACCATCATCTCGGCGTATTTCAGCGCGAGGTCCTGCTGTCCGGCGAAATTGAGCGTCTGCGAAAGATGCGACAACAGGGTGAAGCGTGCCTGCGGATCCGTGACGCGAGGGAGCATGTCGGTCGCACGATTCGCCTCGACATAGGCATCGGCATAACGCGCCTGAAGTGCGAGATTGTCCATCAGCAACGCCGTCGACTTGGCGACAAGCGCGGCATCACCCGAGTGCGCGATGATCTCGCGGAAATCGGCTTCGGAGGCCGGATAGTGCCCCTCGAACATGCTTTCCCAAGCATCGTTGTAGCGCAGTCGCCACGTCTGCTTCGGGTCCATCTGCGGAAGATCTTGGTGGAGCTTCTCCAGCAGCGTCACGAAGCGGGCGTGATCCTTCAGTCGAAGCTTCTCCGCCTGCATCATGCGCGTGTCGATGTCACCTGGTGAGGCGGCGGCCACAGCCACGCCGGAACAGGCCAGCAGAACGACCAGCACAAAGCACAAACGACCGGTCATGCGGTGCCGCGGCGAGCAGGCAGCCCGAAGGGAAGAGGCAGCGGAAGGGTGCCTGCATCACCCGTATCGCCGTGGATCACAAGGCGATTGCGACCGGCACGCTTGGCCTGGTAAAGCGCCGCATCGGAAGCGCGACACAGCGGCGAGAGGTCGTAGCCGATCCTCTCGGTACTGGCGAGGCCCAGGCTGGCCGAGAACGGAACCACCAGATCGTCGATGATCAGCGGTGATACCTCGAACGCCGCGCGAAGCTGCTCGGCGATGACCATGCCCTGCAGGCAAGGCGCATCCACCAGCAGGATGCCGAACTCTTCGCCGCCGAGACGACCGAAGATGTCGGCGCGACGGAGATGCGACTTGGTGATCGCCACGGCATGTTTAAGTACGGCATCGCCCACGGCGTGGCCGTGAGTGTCGTTGACTTGCTTGAAGTGGTCGAGGTCGAACGAGACAAGGCAGCCGTGGCCCCGGCGCTTCTCCAGCGTACGCAGTGCACGCTCCGCCTCGGTCATGAAGTGCTGGTGGTGGAAGATGCCGGTAAGGCCATCGCAGGCGGACAGCCATTTGAAACGCAGCTGAGAGCGTTTGATGCGGACCATCCAGAAGACGATGGAAAGCAACGCCAGCACCAGCATGGCGATGTAGAGACGGCTGGTCTCCACCGCCTTACCGTCGAGGTCCTGTTGCAGACGCAGGATGCGGTTCTCCTTGCTGAGGCCTTCGGTTTCGAGCTTTTCGGTGAGGAAGTGCTGGCGTGCCGCCTCATAGGCGACGTTCCGCACTCTCGCGTCCCGAAGGTAACCCTGATCCTGAGATACGTAGTGTTCGTAGTACCGCAATGCGTCAGCGAAATGGCCCTTCGACTTTTCGATCAGGTACAAAACGCGGTACGCGCCCCTCAGTGCGTCATCGACGTCGCCGGGATGGCCCATGTTCACGGCTTCCAGTGCAGCTTTTCCTGCTTCTGAGAAATTGCCTAGCTGGAAGTAGATCCTGGCGCGCTGGGTTGCCACGCTCATGACATGAGGGAAGTATTGCGTCGCCTTGATGGTCGGTGTGAGGCGATCCACGGCAGCCATCGCCTCCGGAAACTTTCCCTCATCGACAAGGCGGTCGATCAGGATGAGAGACACCGTATCCGCATACACGGGTTGACCCGCGGCCGTGCAGATATCTATGGTTTTCAGAAGCTCGGGACTGCGGGAATTGAGCGACCGGCTGCCTTCCAGCGCGGCAACGCGTTCGACCAGAGCCTGGCACGGCGTATTGCCGGGCGGCACTTCGCTCACCATCATGTCGGCGTACTTCAGGCCGAGTTCCGGCTGACCTGCAAACGTGAGCATCTCGGACAGGTTTGCAAGGAGAACGAAGCGAGCGAGCGGATCTCGCACCTGCGGAAGGGTCTCGGCGGCACGCGTTGCCAGGGCGTAGCTTTCGGCGTACTTACCTTGCTGACTGAGGTTGTTCATCAGTAACGCGGTGGCGCGTGTTTCCAGCGTCTCGTCGGCAGAGTGCTCGATGACATCTCGAAGAACCAACTCGGCCTCCGGGTAGCGTCCTGCGAAGTTGATCTCCCACCCGTCCAGAAAACGCAGATACCACTTGTCGCGGGAACTCAGGCGAGCCTCGTTCCTGTGCAGGCGTGCCAGCGCCTCGACGAAGCTGGCGTGATCCGACGTCCGTATGGCATCCACCCGCTCAAGCTGGTCGATGCCGGTTTCGTCAGCGACGACCGGCATGGAAGCCGCCGGCATGGCCAGCACGCACAGTATGAATCCTGCCGAGAGTAGCCAGGAAAGCAGGCGCTGTGAGCACGTGGTTGCCATGCCGGCGACGGTTCAGCGCGGTTTGTCGGGATCGTTCGGCTGATCGGGTGAATCGTCGCTGTCACCTTCATCACCATCGTCATCATCTTCGTCATCGTGATGATCGTGATCGTGATCGTGATCGTCGTCGTCGTCGTCGCCTTCGTGAGCGCCCGTCTGACTGTGGTGCTCGCCGTGCATCTTGGTCAGGCCCAGCTCTTTCGTCAGGGCGGTGTCATCGCCTGACACACTGAAGTCGCGCAAGCCCTGCGAAGCATCGTTCTCTTCGAGCAGTGATGCCAGCTCCTCCGGTGAGGCATGCCGGAGCGCGGCATTGCTGCCGATGGCCTCGAGCAAATCGATCGTATCGTGCATATTTTCCCCCTGTCTTCAACTCCGCGGCGACCTGAGCAGGCGCGCCGGTGACGCTTTCTTTCCAATGCCAGGCGCGATATCGGCGGCTCTGGCGCTTTCTTTAGCGCACTACACCGACGCAGCTATTTCCAGATCCGCGGCGTGCACGGCATCGAGGGCATCCAGGCGAGCCCGCATGGCGACATTCCTCTTCAGCGGTCCTGTCGGCGGTAGTACCAGTGTTTCCTGCCCCGTCAGTTCGACATTCGGAAAGTCGACCAGGGAAACCCTCTCGATACGCGTCGCCTCGACCGGAAGTGTCGCCGCACGATAGACGATGACCTGGTGGTCGGCAGGGTAGTCACGCAGCAGGCGTTCGACGAGGAGTTCGCGGTAAGGGCGCGGTGTGGTGAAACGCCCCAGCGACCGGTCTCCCAGCACGCCAAGCTGCCAGAGAATCACGTGGCCGGTGGTGTCCAGCGTTCGTTCGTAGAACAGCATCTGGCTGGCCTCTATATGCTGGCATCCCAGGCTTCCGGGATCGATCCCCAGGTCCGCATAGAGACAGTCTTCCGCTGACACCCCGGCCTCCATGTGGGCTTCGTAACCTTCGGCGCGTGCGAGCTGGATGACCTTATGAGGGGACCAGGCGAAGATGCCAGGGTGACCATAGAAGACGGCGCAGACGCGCTTGCCGGCCCGAACTTCGGCGATCATGAGTTCGACCCACTCCCGGTAGGTCTTCATGCGCGATTTGCCGGCGGAATAGTACTTCTGAAGGCTGCGCACATCCGGATGCATACGTTGCAGCCAGAGCTCCGTCACGTTGTCGGCGAGGGCCGCAAACACCACGTCCGCCTGCTCGATATGACTCCGCGACAGCGGCGTCAGATGCGAGCCCAGCGTGATACCCATGCCGACGCAGGCGATGCTGCCGCGGCGCTTTTCGGTCGGTGTCGTCAGGGATGTGTTCATGGCGTGATAGTAGGCGAAATTTCGGCAGGAGGCGTGATGTGAAATCGCGCAATTTGACGAACCTCGATCTCGGCGCAACGCTCGATCCAGCGGCTTTACTCGGTTTCGGTCCCGTACCTTTCGCAGGAACCTTCCGGGTCAGAAAAGAAGTCCATTTCGAATCATTTACTTAAGTGGAGCTCCCTTGGGCGACAGGTGGATGCCGCCAGATGCTGGCCGACTCTGGGGCGAGAGCCAGCGTTCGCGAACAAACCGCGCAACCTCCCCAGCCAGCTCCCGGTCCTCCGGCGCCCCCATGAATCCCCCATGGGGCATAGCCTCGAACACATGCAACTCCACAGGCACGTTGGCACGGCGCAACAGTCGATGCATACGCACCGCGGTCGACAGGAACAGATCGCGCGTCCCGCTCTGCAGAAATACCGGAGGAAATCCCTGGCTGAAATCACCGAACAGTGGCGACAGGTAAGGGTGACTCAGATCGGCGCCACCGGCATACAGCAGGTTGTTCGGCATCAGCGACCCCGCCAGTACCACGTCGACAAGGCGATTGACCTCGAAGCTGTCACCCGACTCGGTGAGGTCCAGCTCGGGCGACAGCAGCACGACGCCAGCCGGCAGCGGCAATCCTTCGTCTCGCGCCCGGAGCACCATGGCGGCGGCAAGATTGCCGCCCGCCGAGCGGCCACCGATAACGATGTTGTCGGGCGCGTATTCCTCCAGCACATGGCGATAGATCGCCATGCAGTCGTCCAGCGCGGCAGGATAGGGATGCTCCGGAGGCATGCGGTAGTCCACTCCGTAGCAGCGCACACGGTGCAAGACGGCCTGCATCTGCGCGCCGACGCGGCACGCCTCTCCGCCACCGAATACCAGGGCGCCGCCGTGCAGGTCGATATAGGCACGCTCGGCGGAAGCCATGTCTTCCGGTGTGGCTACGTGTACGGTGGCATCGCCGACGATACGGGTCTCGACGCTGGCCTTGAGCGTGCCGGCGAGACCTTTCATACCCGCCGCATATTGCCGGTCGACGGCCGCCTTGACCTGCATCCAGGCATCGCGATCCTCAGGCGCTGGCATCACGTGCAGCGAATTCACCGGCACGCCCTGTGCATCGACCAGCCGCCGCAGCGCCGCCTGGGCCTCTTCGCTGATCGACCGGGGGAAAGGCACCACCCGCTCCGGGAGTTTTACGCCGTCGGTCATGCACCAACTCCGTTTCCGAAACCGCAAATGCTACCGCTACACTATTCCGGTGACCACGCCCCTCCAGAACGGCTACATCCTCACCCGCAACTGGCGTGACACCAAGGACGGCAGCGAGATCGAACTGTGGGTCGCCACCGAGGCCGGTGCGCGTCGCATCGTCATCACCGGACAACGCAGCGTCGCTTTCGTGGCGGCGTCAGCCCGTGACGCTATCGAAGCGGTCGCGCGCAATGATGCATCGGTGGAACTGACACCCCTCCCGCTGAAAACCTTCGGCCAGGATCCCGTACTCGGCGTCTACGTCCGAGGCTACCGGACGATGCTCGCGCTGGAGAAGCAGCTCGCCGAGCGGGGCATCGCGCTGCACGAAGCGGATATCCGTCCGGACGATCGCTACCTGATGGAGCGCTTCATCACCGCGGCGGTGACGATCGAGGCGGAAGACGGCGAGGCGGCGACGCTCGTCAATCCGCGTCTTCGCCCCGGCGACACATACCGTCCCACGTTGAAATGGGTGTCGCTGGATATCGAGACCAGCGCCGAAGGCGAGGTCTATTCCATCGCGCTGGAAGGCTGCGGCCAGCGGCAGGTCTACATGCTCGGCCGTCCGCAGGACGGCGATGCCGCGCCCGATGATTTCGACCTGGTGTATGTCGATGACCGGTCGCAGCTCATCACCGCACTGAACAACTGGTTCCGGCACTACGACCCCGACGTCATCATCGGATGGAACCTGATCCAGTTCGACCTGCGCCTGCTGCAGGCATGTGCTGACCGCTCCGGACTCGTGCTGACGCTCGGCAGGGGTGGCACCCCGATCGACTGGCGTGACCATCGCAGGCGCGACAACTACGTCTTCGCATCCATTCCCGGACGTGTTCCCATCGATGGCATCGAAGCCTTGCGGTCGGGCTCATGGAGCTTTGCGTCATTCAGCCTGGAGGCCGTGTCGCAGGAGCTGCTCGGCGAGGGCAAGGACATCGACGATCCGTACAGTCGCATGGCGGAGATCGAGCGCAGGTTCCATGAGGACAAAGTGGCACTGGCCCGCTACAACCTGCACGACTGCGAACTCGTCACGCGCATTTTCGAAAAGACCCGCCTGATGGACTTCCTTCTCGAGCGCGCCAACGTCACTGGCCTGCAGGTGGATCGTTCGGGTGGCTCGATCGCCGCCTTCACGTACCTGTACCTGCCGCGCATGCACCGCGAGGGTTACGTGGCGCCGCGGATGGGCAGGCCCACCGGTGAGTCCTATCCGGGTGGTTTCGTGATGGACAGCCGTCCCGGCATCTACGATTCGATCCTGGTGCTGGACTATAAAAGTCTCTATCCGTCGATCATCCGGACGTTCCTGGTCGATCCTATCGGCCTCGTCGAGGGCATGTTGACGACCGACCCGGCGGCCTCGATTCCCGGTCCGCTCGATACCCGCTTTTCGCGGACGACGCATTGCTTGCCGGGCTTGATCGCTCAGTTGTGGACGGGTAGGGACAAGGCGAAGCGGGATGGCAACACGCCGTTATCCCAGGCATTCAAGCTGCTGATGAATGCGTTCACCGGCGTGCTGGGTTCGCCGGACGCACGCTTCTTCGATCCCCGGCTGATATCCGCGATCACACTGCGTGGGCACGAAATCATGCGGCAGACGCGCGCATGGGTCGAAGCCGAGGGTTACGAGGCGATCTATGGTGACACCGATTCCATCTTCATCTGGCTGGGGCGCCGATACGGTGAAGCAGAGGCACAAGCCATCGCCGATGGGCTGGTGTCACGCATCAATGCCGCGTGGGCCGCGAAGCTGAAAGCGGATGTCGACATCGACTCGTTCCTCGAGATCGAGTTCGACACGCACTACCAGCGGTTTTTCATGCCGACCATCCGCAACAGCGAGATGGGCAGCAAGAAGCGGTACGCCGGGCTGGTCGTCGATGACGACGGAAGGGAGGAGCTCGTCTTCCGCGGTCTTGAAACCGTTCGCAGCGACTGGACCCCGCTGGCGAAGCGTTTTCAGCAGGATCTGTTCGGCAGGATCTTCCGCGGCGAGCCGTACGACGATTTCATCAAGTCTTACGTTCGCGACATGCGGGAAGGACGGCTAGACGGTCAACTCATCTACCGCAAGCGGCTTCGCGGAAAACTCGATTCGTACGATCGCACGACGCCCCCGCAGGTTCGTGCGGCACGTATGGCCGACGAGTACAACGCGCGGACAGGTCGCCAGCAGCAATACCAGAACGGTGGCTGGATCCGTTACGTCATGACGCTCAACGGTCCCGAGCCGGTAGAATTGAGGCGCTCTTCCATCGACTACGAGCACTACCTCGAGCATCAGCTGAGGCCGATCGCCGACGCGATCCTTCCGCAGGTAGGTGGCCGGTTCGACGTGCTGGTGTCGCAGCAGAGCGAGTTGTTTTAGCCGCCGGCCGCGCCGCTCGCCGGAAGGCGCGCTGAAAGGTTTCGTAACATTATGTACTTAGTACATATTTTGTGATATCCATATCTTATGTCTACGTCCAATGATTCCGCGACCATGGACCTCCGTGCTCGCCGACGGCTCGTCATCCGGAACACCATTTCCCGCGTTGCCAACCGCCTCTTTCTCGAGCGGGGCTTCGACCACGTCACGGTGGAAGAGATCGCCGCCGGTGCCGAAGTCGGCCGCATGACGGTGTTCAATCACTTCCCACGCAAGGAGGACATGTTTTTCGATCACGACGAACAGGCCCGTGAACTCCTTCGCACCATTCTCCGCGAGCGCGCTCCTGGCGTCAGCCCGGGCGAGGCGTTGCGGAGGCTCGCTCATCACCTGGTCGCCGAAGGCAGTCCGTATATCCGTTTTACGCCCGGCGGCCAGCGTTCGGTGGAGACGATCGAAGCCAGCGAAACGCTGAAGGCTCGCGTGCGTGCCCTGCGCGACGAGGTCGCTCAGCTCATCGCGGTGGTCATGGCCGAGGGAGCCGGACGGGAAGCGGACGACGCCGACGCGCACCTGGCGGCGGACATGCTGCTGGCGACGTGGTCCGTCGCACTCATCCAGTCACACCGCCGGTACCGTCGCGATCAGGATGCGGCGAGGGCGGCAGCCACCTTTCTCGCGCTGATCGATCAGGGCACGCTCGGTGTCAAGGCGGCCATGGCGGGAACGCCGTTCGGGTAGAGCTATCGCCCCGCCTCGGGCAACAGCAGCTTTCTGAGACCGTTGTCGACGATATCCGCGAACACCTTCGGCTCGCCGTACGCGCGGGCCGTGAGCATCGCTCCGTAGACGAGCGACATGAACGACTCGGCCTCCAGGCGAGCCGATCCCTGGAGCGTGAAGCGCCCCATCTGCGCGCCGCGGGTCAACAGCGTCTCGAGCCAGTTCGACAGGTCGCGGAAGTGCGCGCGTACGGCGTCGGCGAGATCGCCCGGCAGCGTCGGCAGCTCGGTGGCGAGCATGCCCGCCACGCAGAAGGGCGCCGATGCATCGGCGATGCACTTCTCCCAGTAACCGGTGTACATCGCCAGTTGTTCTTCCGGATCGAACGCCCCGGCGGCGAGCGACCGGGTCTGCTCGGCGATGATGCCGCGCGACCGCTCGACCACGGCTTTCGCCAGATCGGACTTGGACGGGAAATGGTGGTGGATGCTGGCCTTCTTCACCTGCACCTGTTCGGCCACGTCCGCGTAGCTGAAGCCGTTGTAGCCCCGCATCTGGATCAGCTGGCGCGCGGAATCGACGAGTTTCTGCTGCGTAGTCATCGGGTAAGTCTACCAGCTGGTAGGTAGCGCGCGCTGGTCCAGGCATGGCACATTGACGGCCAGCCATCCTACTAGTAGGGTGGCGACTCTCCCGCCATGGACTTCCCCGTGAATACGCTTCGCAATTTTTACTATCTCCGCGCCATCGTGGCTTTTGCCTGGGTCGCCATCGTTTTTGCCGCCGCCAAGGCGCCTCCCCTGGTCGCCGGCACTCTGCTGGTCATCTATCCGGCGTGGGACGCGATCGCGAATGTCATCGACGCGCGCCGCAGTGGCGGGCTCGCGGCCAATCCGGGCCAGCGCTTCAATGCGCTGACCAGCATCATTACGGCGGTCGCCATGGCCGTTGCCTTCACGTTGCGCGGCAACGAAGGTGGCGTGCTGGTCTTTGGCATGTGGGCACTGCTTGCCGGCCTGTTTCAGCTGGCCGTGGGTATCCGTCGCCGCAAGCTGGGCGGCCAGGCCTTCATGATGATCAGCGGCGCCCAGTCGGCACTCGCGGGCGTGCACTTCGTGTTCAAGGCCTTCGACAACGCGCCGTCCGTGGCGCAGATCGCTCCGTACGCCGCCTTCGGCGGTTTTTACTTCCTGCTGTCGGCGCTGTGGCTGACGTTCAGGAAATCGCCACGGCCGGTCACCGTCGCATAAGGCGCAGGGCGCGCGCTCGTCAGCGCGCGTCCCTCTGCTGGGATCGCCGTGAATCCTTTTCCTGCGCACCGTCGACAGCGAGACCTACCGCATGCGCCAGATCGGAACGCGTGAACGGTTTGGCGAGAATACCCGCGTCCCTGACCGTGTCTTCGTTCGCGGCGAGGTTTCGCGGGTAGCCCGACATGAAGAGCACCTTCAGTCCGCTCTTGATGCGCCGGGCCCGCTGCGCCAGTTCCCATCCCGACATCCCGGGCATGACGACGTCGGAGAGCAGCAGGTCCACGGCGACGTCGGGGCGTTCGAGGAGCCTGATCGCCGACTCGCCGTCGTGCGCTTCGAGCACGCGATACCCGATGTCCCTCAGCACCTCGACGACATAGGCACGGACATCGTCGTTGTCTTCGGACACCAGGATGGTCGCCTCCCGCTTCTCGTGTTCGTCGCTGCCGGTGCCGCTATCGTGCGAGACCGGCAGTGCGCTCATCGAACGCGGGAAGATCAGCGTGATCACGGTGCCGACGCCGACCGTCGATTCGAGGAGCACCTGCCCGCCCGACTGCTGGACGAAGCCGTACACCATCGACAAGCCCAGCCCCGTCCCCTTGCCGACTTCCTTGGTGGTGAAGAACGGCTCGAACACGCGGGCCATGGTCTCGGCGGACATGCCTTCGCCCGTGTCCTTGACGCGCAACATGACGTATTGGCCCGGATCGAGACCGGGAAGACGGGCCGTATCGCCTTCGCCCAGATGCGCGTTGCCGAGTTCGATGGTAAGCGCGCCGCCCGACGGCATCGCATCCCTGGCGTTGACGGCGAGATTCAGCAGTGACGCCTCGAACTGGGCCGGGTCGAGTTCCACGGACCACACCTCCGGCGCAACGATCTTCAGCTGGACCAGTTCGCCGAGCGCACGCCGCAGCATGTCGCCCATGCCGAGCACCTGGGCCCGGCAGTCGACGGGCTGAGCGATCAGCGGTTGCCTGCGAGCGAAGGCCAGCAGCCTCTGTGTGAGGCTTGCCGCGTTGGATACGCCCTTCAGCGCATTATCCAGCGCCCGCCCGGATTTCTCCGCCGAGTCCGGCCGGTCCAGGAGCATCTTCACGACTTCGATGTTGCCCGTGATGATCGTCAGGATGTTGTTGAAGTCGTGAGCAATGCCACCGGTGAGCTGGCCGATGGCCTCGATCTTCTGAGCCTGCTGCAGTGCGCGCTCGGCCTCGCGGCGCGCGGTGGTTTCCACAGCCTCGGCCACCATGGCGGTAATCGCGCCCGCGGGGTCGCGTAGTGGACGGAAGGAGAACTCGAAACTGCGCAAGCCGGTCGCCAGTTGCAGCTCGAACTCCTGACGCGACGATCTGCCGTCCGCGGCGCCGGCAATGGCCGTCTCCACGACGCTTGCCGACCCGGGTGTCGACGCGAACCAGGCGGACTCGCTCAGCCGCTGGCCGCGCACTTCGCGCTTTTCCAGCAGTACCGCGGCGAGCGAGGCGACATTCGCATCGATGATCGTGCCGTCGGGCGCAAGCAGGATCTGCAGCTGAAAGCTGGACTCGAAGATGGCCTCCAGCCGGCTCTCACTGCCCTGCAAGGCCACGGAGTGATCGATCACCTGGCGCTCGAGCGAGCCGTTGGTTTCCTTGAGCGCGAGCTCGGCACGCTTGAGCTCACTGATATCGCGCGCGAGCATGTAATAGCCGGCAATCGTGCCGTCGGATGCGATTTCGGCCACGCAGTCGATCTGGGCGTGCCGGGCCGCGTCACCGGCGTGTCCGGGCAGCTCGATCTCGAAGGTGGTGCGTTCGCCTGCGATGGCGCGTACGAGGAACGGCTCGGCGCCGGCGAACCAGTCTCTTCCGAAGACGTCGCCGGCATGCATGCCGACCAGCCGGTCAGGCGCGAGGCCTACCCAGTGCCTGTGCGCATCATTGGCGAACAAGTAGCGATGTCCGGCATCGAGGTGTCCGATCAGGGCGGGAAGCGCATCGGCGATCGACTGCAGGCGCTCCTGGCTCAGTCGCAGGTTTTCCTCCGCGAGGCGAAGCTTGTTCAGCTCTTCGTTTTCGCGAAGCCCGCGCAGGATGGCATCGGGCAATCGCTGGAGCCGTTGCTTCACCACGTAGTCGCGGGCGCCGCGCTTCAGTGCCTGAACTGCGAGTTCCTCGGTCAGGGTGCCGGACACAAAGATGAAGGGCAGCTCGGGCGCGTGTTCACGCGCCAGCACGAGCGCGCTGTCTCCATCGAAGCCGGGCAACAGGTGATCCGACAGGATGACATCGAAGCGACGTTCGAACAGCGCCGCAAGGAACGTGTCGCGCGTCCACACCCTGTGGATGGCGACGCTGAGCCTGGCGAGGCGCAGCTGGGCCGTGATCAGTTCCGCATCGAGCGCGCTGTCTTCCAGCAGCAGGATACGTATCGGCGTGCCGGGTACCGCTTCGATCATGCGTCGCGGCTCGAGGGGAGAATGGGACGGATGGGCGGCGGCGGCTGGTTGGTGATGCCCCAGAACATGCCGAGTCCCTGAATGGCCTCGAAGAATTCCTTGAAGTCCACCGGCTTTACGACGAAAGCGTTTACGCCCAGCTTGTAGCTGGCCACCAGGTCCTGTTCCTCGCGCGACGAGGTAAGCATCACGATCGGCGTGCTGCTCAGCTTGGGATCGCGACGCACCTCCTCGAGGACTTCCAGGCCGGTGAGCTTGGGCAGCTTCAGATCGAGAAGAACGACGACGGGACCGCCGTGGGCGGCGTCCACATACTTGCCTTCGCTGCGGAGGTATTCGAGCGCTTCGACACCGTCGCGCACATGAGTGACTTCGTTGAGCAGCTGGCAGCGGGACAAGGCGGCCAGGGTGAGCTCCGCGTCCTTGGGGCTGTCTTCAACGAGAAGAATGGGTCTGAGATCCCTCACGAATGGCCTCTTACTGAGTCGGGAATGGAAAAATAAATGGTCGCTCCCTGGCCGAGAATGCTCTCCGCCCAGGTCCTGCCTCCATGGCGGCTGACGATCCGGCGCACGTGCGCCAGACCGATGCCTGTTCCTTCGTACTCTTCTACGTGGTGCAGACGCTGAAAGACGCCGAAAAGTTTGTCGACGTAGCGCATGTCGAATCCGCAACCATTGTCGCGGACGAAAAAGATCGATTCCTCGTCGCCACGCTCGTGGCCCACTTCGATGGCTGGCTCGGGACTGTCCCGAGTGAACTTAAGGGCATTGGAGATGAGGTTCTGCCATACCAGTCGCAGCATGGCCGGGTCGGCCTTGACCGATGGCAGCGTCGCGATGGTCCATCGGATGTTGCGGCCGAGCGCCTCCATCTCAAGACGCTGCCGGACGTCCTCGACCAGAGTGCCCATGTTGATCGTCATGGTGCCCATGGTCGAACGGCCCAGCTGCGAGAAGCTCAGCAGATCGTCAACCAGCCGGCCCGCCGATTTGGCGGAATCCACGATGGTGTCGAGGAAGCGTCGCTCCGTGTCGTCGAGCCGGTCGTTCGCGGCCGAGGCCAGCAACTCCGAGTACCCGACGATATGACGGAAGGGTGCCCGCAGATCGTGGCTCACCGAATACGAGAAGGCTTCCAGCTCTTTGTTGCTGCGTGTGAGCTTCTCGTTGAGGAGCGCCATTTCCTCGGCTTTGCGCAGCACGATGTCGACGATGGCGACGCGCAGATCCATGGCCGCGTCGCGATCGACATCGGTCCACGGCAGCGAACGAAGTCGTACCGTCTCTTTCCATGCTTCAAACGACAGTCGCGGCGAAATCTTCTCGCCAGAAATGACTTTGCGTGGCTCGCCGCCCCAGCGTACCGTCCGGATGACCTCCGGCCGGAACCAGATCAGATAACTGTCGTGCAACTGCGAGATGGTAATCGCCAGCACGCCGCTGGCGCGCTCGGCATACGCTTCGGCCGCCGGCCATTCGGCAGGCAGACGGTCCGTGCTGAAGACATCGTCGTTGCCCCTGCGCTCGGTGAGCCAGGGAATCAGGGCGCGTACTTCCTCGTCGGTGGGGCATTCGCCCATGAGGATGCATTCGTCGTTCTGCACGATGGCGGCGCCGGACGCGCCGGTCATGGCGAGGAAACTCGTCTGGTCGCGCTTGAGCGCAAGGATGAAGTCCTGTTCGCCCGACATGCGACCCAACAGATGCATCTGTGCGGCGCGACGCGTGGCGCGCTCCTCGACGTTGCCGACGCGTTCCTTCTCGGCGATCTGGAGCGAAAGGATCTGCCCGATCAGCTCGCAAGCGGTACGGACGTGGTACGGAACACGCTTCGTGGCCTCGTTGTGGCAGGAGATCAGGCCCCACAGGTGGCTGTCGTGCAGCAGCGATATGGACATGGAGGCACCCGTGCCCATGTTGCGCATGTATTCCAGGTGCATGGGAGAAACACTGCGGAGCACGCACGGGCTGAGGTCCGTGGGTGGCGCCGCCCGATACGGTGGCGCGCGAACGAGCGGGATGCTCCGGTAGTTGTTGTCCGGGATCAGGCGGACGCGGTTGCGCCGGTAAAGCTCCCGGGCCTGTGCCGGGATATCCGATTCCGGGAAGCGCAGGTCCATATAGGACGGCAGTACGTCGTTGCGGTCCTCGGCGATGACCGACCCGTTCCATTCCTCGTCGAAGCGGTAAACGAGCGTGCGATCGAAATGCGTCAGCTGGCGCACGTATTGCGCACCCAGTTCGCAAAGCTTACCGACGCTGGAGGCCTGCTCGATCTCACTCATGAAACGGCGGATCACGGGATACAGCGCCTCGAGCGAGCCGGACTCGCCCGGCACTGACTGCTCGAGTTCGACGATCAGCAGATCGGCATCGGTGCGATGCGCGAGAGCGTGATGCTGTCCGTGGCTGCCCAGGGTCACCATGCCCAGATAGCTCGACGTGCCGACCTCCAGTGCGGTGATCGACTCCGACCACCCGGAAAGGTGGCCACCCAACACGCTGTCCAGCGCCGCGCCCAGCGGCTCGCCGAACGCCTCGACGATGCGGGCGTCAGCGACGGCAGACTCACTGACCGTCAGCGTTTCGGGGTCGACGACCAACACGACGCCGTACGGCTGCACGGCGCCGGGGGTGCGAATCGGTTCGTCAGCACAGTTGGACAAGTCCAGCGCCGGTGCGGTCGCGATTTGCGATTGCATAAAAACTCCAGCCACTGATCGTCTTCACGCCCTGCGCGTGGAGAACACCGACCGCGCGGCACCCGCCGCGATGGCCTTAATCAGCTGATGCAGCGTCAACGGCTAAGCGCTTTATGTTGCCCGAAAGAGTGCGGTATTCCCACATCGAACGTGCCACTTTGACATGGGTGAAAACTATGTGAAGGTGCCCCGCTTATCGGCCAAGGGTCAGCATCCGCAGCGTCAGTCCAGATCGCTGGCCTGGTGCCGCTCGGGCACCTGGCCGGCGGGATCGCCCATCACGCGGTTCACTTTCCGGCCGCGGATCACCGCGCGGCGCGACGCCACCTCCCTGGCCCAGCGCTGGAGATGGGTGTACGTGCCGACATCGAGGAACTCCGCGGCGCCATACAACTGCCCCAGCACGAGGCCGCCGTACCACGGCCAGATGGCGATATCCGCTATCGAGTAGTCGTCGCCCGCCACGTAGCGATGCGTCGCCAGCTGGCGATCGAGCACGTCGAGCTGGCGCTTGGTCTCCATCGCATAACGGTTGATCGGGTATTCCAGCTTTTCCGGCGCATACGCATAGAAGTGACCGAAACCGCCGCCGACGAACGGTGCCGACCCCATCTGCCAGAACAACCAGCTCATGGTTTCGGCACGGGCCGACGGTTCGGTCGGCAGCAACGCGCCGAACTTCTCGGCCAGATACACCAGGATCGCGCCGGATTCGAACACGCGCGTCGGCGTGGGCGTGCTGCGGTCGACCAGTGCCGGGATCTTGGAGTTGGGATTGACCTCGACGAAACCGGAACCGAACTGGTTGCCCTCGTTGATGCGGATCAGCCATGCATCGTATTCGGCCCCGGCATGACCCAGGGCCAGCAGCTCCTCGAGCATGATGCTGACCTTCTGCCCGTTGGGCGTAGCCAGAGAGTAGAGCTGCAACGGATGCTCACCGACCGGCAGAGGCGCTTCATGCGTGGCCCCGGCCACCGGCCGGTTGATGTTGGCGAACGCGCCGCCGCCGGTGTCCGGCACGGTCCAGACCTTGGGCGGTACGTACGGTGTGGTGTCACTCATGGCTATGGTGCTCCGCTGGGTTGGGGGCCACGACTGGCTACGTGGCATCAGCGTTCTATGGGTACCCATGCGGTGAAAACCCAGTGGGGCGAGCGCGCCGCCAGCGTAGAGGCGCCTGTCGCGGCCTAGGGCCGTTGCCTAACGAAGCCGTCCGGTCGGTTTGAAAAACGCACCAGGCGACAACCCGAAGTGCTTGCGGAACATGGCTGAAAACGCGCTCGGGCTGTCATAGCCCAGGCTCAGCGCCACGTCGATCACCGGCAGGCCCTGCGCCAGACGTTCCAGTCCGGCGAGCAGGCGGGATCGCTGCCGCCATTGCCCGAAGGTCATACCGAGCTCGCGGGTAAAAAGGCGCTGAATCGTTTTTACATGCAGGGCCGTATGCGTGGCCCACTGCTCGAGTGTCGCGGTGTCATCCGGGTGCGCCGTGATGTGCGCGCAGATCGCTGCGAGGCGCTCGTCCGCAGGGTGGGGCAGGTGCAGCGGAAGTACGGCCAGCGTCTGCAGTTCGTCCACGATCAGCCGCATGACACGGCCGTCCCGGGAGTCCTCGTCATAAGGGTAGGTGACCGTCTCCGCCGCCTGCATCAGCTGCCGGAGCAGCGGTCCCACTTCGACGGCGCAGGGCGTGGAGGGCAGCTCGAATCCGGCCTCGAGCTCGACCGACACGTTACGTTGCTGGACGTCGCCCACACAGCGCGAGGAGTGCGTGGTGCCCGCAGGCATCCAGATGGCGCGGGTAGGTGGAACGACCCAGCGGCCCACGGGCGAATGCACCACCAGCAGGCCGTCCTTTGCGTATAGCAACTGGTGGTAGTCGTGGCGATGCTCCGGAATCACCGTCCCTGCGGGGTAGTGCTGCCGCTGGCACTGGACCATGTCCTTTTTGCGATAGGTAGTGCCCATTTGCCGCGCGAAGGCTGGAAAAGGGCACCCTAACATCACGCCTCACGATGCGTCGATAGCGCGCCATTGAGTCGATCCGATGATCCGAGACCTTCCTCCGCAGGCTGCCCGCCAAGGGCTGATCGCCTTCCTGATCGCCTTCTGTTGTTCGGGCGTGGCCATCGAGATGGCCGCGACCGCGGTGGCCTGGCAGCTTTACGCCACCACCGGCCGTGCGTCCGACCTGGGGCTGATCGGCCTTGCGCGGTTTCTTCCGTCGCTGATTTTCGTGTTGCCCGCCGGGCATATGGCCGACCGTTACGACCGGCGTCTGCTGGTGGGGACGGCACAGGCGATCGCCTGCCTTGCGTTGGCCGGGTTGTGGGCATGCTCGGCGACGGGTGCGGTCAGCCGCCTCGACGTTCTCGCGCTGGTCAATATCAGTGGCATCGCCGCCGCGATCCGCGGCCCGGCGTTTCAGAGCATGGTGCCTGGCCTGGTGCCCGCAAGCGGACTGGCCCGTGCCAGTGCGGCAAGCGCGGCGGTGGATGAGTTCGCGTCGATCGCGGGGCCCGTCTTCGGCGGGCTGCTGTACCTCGCCGGGCCGGCGACGGTCTACGCGATCGCCGCGCTGTTGACGATCGTGTCGGGGGCGCTGGTCACACGGCTTCCCTACCAGCAGGCGCTGGCGCCACGCATACCGGTCACACGCAAGGACCTTTTCGCCGGCGTGCACTTCATCCGCGCTCGTCCCGACATCGTCGGTGTCATTTCGCTGGATCTGTTCGCGGTGCTGCTCGGTGGCGCGACGGCGCTGCTGCCGGTGTTCGCGAAGGACGTCCTGCATACCGGTCCGTTAGGTCTGGGCATGTTGCGCATGGCGCCATCCATCGGAGCGGTAGCGGTGGGTCTGTGGCTGGCGCGTTATCCGCTCGACAAGCGCGTCGGTCACCTCATGTTCGGCTGCGTCGCAGGGTTCGGTCTGTCCACCATCGGGTTTGCCTTGTCCACGCAACTGTGGACGTCCTTACTGGCGCTGGTGCTGCTCGGCGGCTTCGACATGGTCAGCATGGTGATTCGCAGTGCACTGGTTCAGGTCGAAACCCCCGACGCAATGCGCGGCCGTGTCGGCGCGATCAATTCGATCTTCGTGAATACATCGAACCAGCTGGGCGCATTCGAGTCGGGCATGCTCGCTGCGTGGGTGGGTGCCGTGCCCGCGGTGATCGTCGGCGGCGTGGGTACCCTGCTGGTCACGGCGCTGTGGATGCACTGGTTCCCTGGGCTGCGTCAGCGGCAGACCCTGATGTCCGACACCGATGTCTCCCTGTTGGCATAGCCGTCCGGGCAGGTTGCGATTTCGCCCAGTCCGTCACGTACCGGTTGGCAAGTTTTTGCTAACTTTGCCGAAAATGCGCAAAGTCCCCGCCGCTGTTGTCCGGCGTGAAGGTGGCTGGCGTCAGGGGCAGGGGACAGGGGCGACATGTACATCAGCAGTCGGATCGAGTGGAACCGCGAAACGCGGCGCATGGAAGTCATCACCGAATACGTACCGGGCGAGCCACCCGAGGAGCCCGAGGCGCCACGACGCCCCGTCAATCTCGGCGCGTGCCTGGTCGTCACGGCGGCGGTCGCCACGACCGTGCCGACCAGCGCCTGGAGCGCGACGACGACGTCGATCTACCAGCAGGCTTCCGATGCCGAGCGCTCGCATATCGATGGCAGCGGCGTGCGCGTGTTTCATTACGACGGCGGTATCAATCCGCTGTCGTTCAATGGGCCGGGTGTCGTCGATTCGCAGGGCGACTACCCGGACATGTCCGGCTATAAGAACAATGTCTACAAGGTCGACGGAAATTACGTCGGGCTTTACGACAGCGCCAGCGATCCCGGCGGTATTGGCTACGGCGCGCTCGCCAGGAAGAACAATCACGGCCCGTGGATGAACTACACCCTGCTCCAGCAGGCGCCGGGTGTGACATTGCTGACAGGCTGGACCAGCAACTGGGCGCAGACCTTCGCCGTCGCCAGCGATCCCAACGGGTATCACGCAAGGGTGATGAGCGCGTCGGAACTCGTCTGGTATGGCTCGCTCCAGCCGTCGGAAATCGCCGCGCTCGACAAGGTCGTGGCCAACGACGGCCTGCTGCTGCTTGCCGCCGGCAACGACCCATCGTGGGCGAGCACGGTTCCTGTCGGCATGTCGCCGAGCTATGACACCAAATACTTCGGGCACGTCATCCCGGTCACCGGGACCAATCAGTACACGGGTGATTTCTCGACCAACCTCACCTCGTGCCACGGCACGAAGTACTACTGCGTGGCGGCCCCTCAGGGCACCTTGCAACGCGACGCGGACGGTAACCCCATCCGCTCCGCCAACGGACGGTATCTCTACAGCAACGGTGCCGGCACGTCCTGGTCCGCCCCCAACGCGAACGGCGTCACCGCCGAAGTCGTGCAGCGCTATCCGTGGATGACGGCGCGCAACCTCACGGAAGTGATCCTCGGGACGGCCGATCCCCGGGGTACCGACAATATCGACGAGAACACCGGCTGGGGCGAGGTCAATCGTGACGCCGCCATCGGCGGCTACAAACAGTTCGCCTGGGGCCAGAGCAAGCTGGCCATTCCCGCGGGACAGGTGGCGTACTTCGACAACGATATCGGCGACGAACGCGCCGACGCGGTCACCACCGGCATCTACAACAACGATGCCGCCACGCTGGGTAACGTCAGCACGACGCTCGCGGGCGGCTTCGACAAGTCCGGCGACGGCACGCTCGTGCTCAACGGCGACAACACCTATCACGGCAAGGGCAACGTGCTGGGCGGCATGGTCGTCGTCAATGGGCGCAACGACAACGCGGCCTTCGCGGTGAGCAAGAGCGCCATCCTCCAGTCCGGCGACAACACCGCCGGCATGTCGGTCGGGTCGCTGGACAATGCGGGCACGCTCGCACTGCGGCACGTGGGCACGACGTTCGACGTCATGGGCGATTACACCGGCCACGATCTGAGCCTGCTGCTGATCAACACCTATCTGGGCGACGACACGACGACCCGGACGCCGGTGCTGCACGTCCACGGCAACACCACGGGCACGTCCATCGTCGCCATCGCGAACGCGGGCGGTCCGGGCGGACTGATCGCGGGTACGCCTTCGAGTCAGGACGGCCACCTGCTGGCGCAGGTCGACGGTACGTCCGGCGGCGAGTTCGTGCAGGAAGGCCGCGTCGTCGCGGGCGCATACGATTACTTCGTGCGGCGCGGTACCACCCATGGTGTGGCCGCCAGCAAGAACTGGTACCTGAGCAGCACGCTGACGCCGGTGCCCACGACGCCGGTCACGCCGCCTGCGACGCCCGATCCCGGTGCCGGTTCGACTCCGGATGTACCGGCAGTGCCCACGCCGCCCGGCGACACGGCGACGCCGCCCCCGGTTGTCGTCACACCGGCTACGCCCCCCGTATCGCCGACGGATGCCCCGCAGCCTCCGGAGATCAACGCGATCCGCCCCGAAGGCAACATTTACCTGGCCCAGTCCGTCGCCGCACGATCGATGTTTCAGGAGGGTCGCTGGCTGGGCAACCGTCTGGTCGGTGCCATGCCGGAAGACTGGGATATGCGTGGCTCCGTGTGGATGACAAACCAGCATAGCGACCGTCGTTACGAGGCCAGTGCCGACGGCGGCACGATCGCGGCACAGGACAATGTCGTCCAGGCGGGCGCGGGTGCGATGGTCGGTGACCATCTGGCGATCGGCGCTCGCGTCGGTTTCGGCGATACCCATACGTCGACGCGCTCGCCGCTGACCGGCTTCCACGCCACAGGTCGAACCAGGGGGACGCAGCTGGGCGTCTACGCGGATTACCGACAGAATCCGCAGGGCCTGTCCGGCTTCTCGGCGACGGCGGAACTTTCGGGCGCACGTTACCGCAACGAAGTGCACGGACAAGGTCTGCCGTCCGAGAGCTACCGGCTCACCTCCGCCGATCTCACGGTCGAGGGTGCCTATGACAGTCGCTGGCCGATGGGCGGCGACAAGGCGATCGTGTTCCGTCCGCATATGGCCGCCGCCCAAAGCCGGCTGCAGCGCGAGCAGCACGTCGAGGCGGGCGCTACGCGCGTCCGGTTCGACAGCCGTCCGAACACGCAGGTGCTTGCGGGCCTGCAGGTGGCGGGCGACCTGCGACAGATCGGCGATACGCACTGGATGCCGTATGCGGGTTACGACCGTATCCACAACAACCACTCGCCGCGGATCGCCATGGACGACACGAGTCTGTCGACGCGCGCGATGCGCAACGTCAGCCGCTATACCGTGGGCGCGGAGGCCCGGTTCCTCAACGGATTGCATCTTCGGCTCGACGTGCGCCACGAACACTCGGGTAAGGGGCTGAACGACAACGTGGCGCAGGCGTCGCTGGCGCTCGCGTTCTGAGGCGGTCAGTGTGCGCTGAACAGCTCGACGACGCTGTGTGGTGCGTCGTCGCCGAAGAAGCGCCGATGGTTGTGTGCCGTCAGCGCGGCGAAGTGCGCACTGCGAGGGAAGAGCGCTGCTTCATAGGCGGTGAGCGCGGCCTCGATGTCACCCCGATGCTCGCGTAGCGCCAGAGCCAGCTCGGCGCCGTCGAGGATGGCGAGGTTCGCGCCTTCGCCCGCGAAGGGCGACATCAGGTGGGCGGCATCGCCCAGCAAGGTCACGCCTTCGAGGCGCGCCCAGCGGTGATCGATCGGCAATGCGTGGATCGCGCGCACGATGGGAAGCGTGTCGCTGTCGGTGACCAGAGCTCTCAGCGACGGCGCCCAACCTTCGAAGGCTTCCGCCACACGGCGGAGCGCTTCCTTTGGCTCGGTGAAGTCGAGAGCGTCGATCCATGTTTCCGGCCGGTTCAACGCGACATAGGTATGCAGCGTTCCGTCGGCATATCGGTGCGCGAGGATGCCCTCGCCTGGTTGAACCGCCATCAGCGTACCGTTGCCGATGGCCCCGGCGCTGACTCTGTGTGTCGTATCCCCAGCGAACAGGCGTAACTCGACGAAGGTGGTGCCGACGTACGCGGGCCTGGCGGAAGACAGCAGTGGCCGGACCTTCGACCAGGCGCCATCGGCACCGACCAACAGGTCAGTGGTCATGGTCGAACCGTCCGCGAAGACGAGCTCGTGCTGGCCATCGCCAAGGCGGCTCGCCCGCGTCAGCTTGCGGCCCCACTGGATGGTGTCGTCCGGCAAGGAATCGATCAGCAGCTGGCGCAGCGCGCCACGATCGACCTCGGGCCGCGCCGTGTCGGGCGACCCCGGTTTATCGAGCAGAACCTCGCCGTTCCTGTCGACGATGCGCTTCGCATCCTCTCCCGGGAGGGCGAGCGCGAGAAACGCCTCGTAGAGACCGGCCGCCTTCAGGCCGATCTGACCGTTGTACGCGTGGATGTCGAGCAAGCGGCCCTGAGCTCTCGCCGTCGCCGATGTTTCGGCTTCGACGATGGTCGAAGCAATGCCGTTGATGTGCAGCACGCGTGCGAGGGTGAGACCGCCGAGGCCGGCGCCGACAATGGCGATGCGTGAGGTGTGCTGGATAGTCATGGCGCGCTCCTGAGGCCGACGGATATCGGTGGGAACGCTGGCCGACCACGCGAAAGCGGGGTGACGTGTATTCGGCTGCCCCGATCGGGACGTGGCAGCCGTTTTTCGCGGTCTTCGTGGGCGAAGGATCGCACGGGCTTTCGTTAATGGCCAGCCAGTGCTCCCTGCACGAACGAAGCGAACTGCCTGGCTTTCGCGCTGGCCAGCCGGCCCGACGGATAGACGGCCCACAGATCGATGGATGGCAGCGTCCAGTCGGTCAGCACGCGCTTGACCGTGCCGCTGGCGATCTCGTCGGCAAACATCCAGTCCGAGGCGACGGTCAGCCCCATGCCCGCGAGCACGGCAGCGCGGATACCTTCGGCGGCGCTGAAGCGCGCGCGACCGCTGACTTGCACGGAAACTTCGGTACCGTCACGCGTGAATGCCCATGCCCCGACGAACTGGCTGCCAGCGATGACCTGATAGTCCGCCAGGTCGGCCGGTCGCTTCGGCTCGCCCGCACGTTTGAGGTAAGCCGGTGTCGCGAGGAGCGAGCGTCCACCCGTCGCCAGCTTCTGTGCGACGGCGCCGGAGTCGTTCAGCGTACCCATGCGCAGCGACAGATCCACGCCCTCCGCCACGAGGTCAATGACGCGGTCGTCGAGAATCATGTCGACCTGCAGTTCCGGATGGTCCGCGAGGAAACGGGGCAGGTGAGGCACGACATGCAGACGGGCGAACGTCGTCGCCGCCGAAACGCGCAACCGGCCCGACAGCCCGAGGCTCGCGTCGCGCGCCGCCAGTTCCGCCTCGTCAGCCTCCTGCAGCGAGGCGGTAGCCCGTTCGTAAAAGCGAAGTCCCGCCTCGGTCGGGCTGAGGCCGTGGGTCGAGCGGTTCAACAGGCGGACGCCGAGCCGGTCTTCCAGCTGCGCCACCGTCTTGGACACAGCGGGCTGGCCGACGTGCAGCAGGCGCGCCGCGGCGGAAAACGAGCCGGTGTCGACTACCCGGACGAAGGCGGTCATGGCCTGAAAGCGATCCATGGGTATTCCTCAAAGGAATGAGCATTATCGCTTCGCGCCATCTGCCGTGTCGATGGGCGCAGGGCCACCATGTGCTCATCCGGCGGCAAACAGATGCTGCTCAGAACCCTCCGAGGAGCCCATCGCATGTTTCACGTCCACGCCTTCGCCACCCCCAACAGCATCAAGGTGCCTGTCGCCCTTGAGGAACTCGGGCTCGACTACGAACTGCATGGCGTCAACGTCAAACAGGGCGAGCAGCGCGCTCCCACCTTCCTCGCCCTCAATCCGAACGGCAAGGTGCCGGTGCTGATCGACGCCAGGGCCGGAGAGACGCTGGTGCTGACCGAGTCTGCCGCCATCCTGGTTTACCTCGCCGAACGTGAGGGCAAGCTTCTCCCGGCAACGGGCGAAGCACGAGCCCGCGTCTTCGAGCAGCTGTTCTTCCACGCATCCGGTCTCGGCCCGGCCTTCGGTCAGAGTGGTTTCTTCCAGCGCCAGGCGGCCGAGCCGCAGCCCCTCGCTATCGAGCGCTTCAGCAAAGAAGCGCAGCGCACGCTGGGCATGCTCGACAGCGTGCTCGCGCTGCGCCCCTTCGTCGCCGGTGACGACTACTCCATTGCCGACATCGCGCACTTCGGCTGGCTCTGGCGCCGCGAATTCGCCGGTGTCTCATTCGACACCACGCCACACGTAGCCCGCTGGTACGACGCCGTTGCAAGCCGACCCGCTACTCAGCGCGCCATCGCGAAGATCAACGCGCTCGTGCCTTCCGCCTGAACTCTCCCGACTCGCACACCACAGGAAACGTGACATGTCCCGCTTCGATTCGTACCGCAACCGCTACGCCAATGCTCGCCTGACCCGCTCCGACACCGGCGTCCTCGAAGTCGCATTGCACACCGATGGCGACAAACTGGTGTTCAACGGTCACACCCATGAGCAGTTCGTCGATCTCTTCCACGACATCGGTTCCGATCCGGAGAACCGCGTGGTCATTCTCACCGGCAGTGGCGATGCCTTCATGGATGCGATCAGCCCGGAGGGTTTCGACTTCTTCAGTCCGCTCGGGTACGACAAGATTTTCCGTGAGGGAAAAAAGGTCCTGATGAACATCCTCGACATCGAGGTGCCGCTGATCGCCGCACTCAATGGTCCGGTGTTGTTGCACTCCGAATACGCGCTGCTCGCCGACATCGTACTGGCAACGCCCGAGACCGTTTTCCAGGACAAACCGCATTTCGATTTCGGCATCGTCCCGGGCGACGGCGTGAACCTGCTCTGGCCCGAAGTGATCGGCAGCGTGCGCGGCCGCTACTTCGTGCTCACCCGCCAGGTGCTCGACGCGAAGACCGCGAAGGAATGGGGTGCGGTGAACGAGGTGGTCCCCGCCGCCGACCTTCTGCCGCGTGCACGTGAAATCGCCGAGTCGCTGGCCGCGCTGCCGCCACTGACCGCGCGTTATACCCGCATCGCGCTGACCCAGAAACTGCGCCGCATCGTCGATGAAGGTGCGGGCTACGGCCTGGCACTGGAAGGTATCAGCGCGGCGGAAGTCGCCCGTTCGATGACTCAGGCTTAAGGAGAACAACGCCATGTCCCTGCAAGAACGACTCGACGCCTTCAAGGCCGACTTCGAAGCCGGCAAGCCGCCGTACAGCGTCCCCTATACGGTCATTGAAACCATGCATCGCGCCACCGCCGAGCTGATCGCATCCGGCGCGGCCACCCGCGCCCTGAAGGCGGGCGACAAAGCACCGGCCTTTACCCTTCCCGATCCCGATGGCAGGCCGGTGTCCTCGGACGACCTCCTTCGCACCGGGTCGCTGGTGATCAGCTTTTACCGGGGCGTGTGGTGCCCGTACTGCAATATGGAATTGCAGGCGCTGCAGGCCGCGCTGCCGGAGTTCGCGGCGTTGGGCGCGAAACTGGTCGCCATCTCGCCACAGCTTCCTGCCAGCAGCCGGAAATCGTCGCGGCAGAACGAGCTAAGTTTTCCGATTCTGTCGGACGGCCATAACGATGTGGCAGATGCGTTCGGCCTGCGTTTCCAGATGCCGGACTATCTGATCGAGTTGTACCGGGGTCTGAAGAATGACCTGCCCGCGTTCAATGGCGATCCGAGCTGGACGCTGCCCATGCCGGCACGTTACGTCATCGATCGCGACGGAACGATCCTGTATGCCGAAGTCAATCCGGATTACACGCGTCGTCCTGACCCGCAGGACATGCTGCCGGCGCTGCGACAGGCGAATGCTGCGCAGGCAAAAGCCTGACCCGGCGTGTGCGACGTCGATTGCTCCCAGCACATGCGGACGTGTGCCTGGGCCATGCACTGAATGCCCATGTGCGAAGGGCGCTTACCGCCCCAGTGCCATCCGTTGGCAGTCGACGGATTCCGCCTCGTGGATCAGATCGGCCAGAAGCCCAGCAAGACCCCGCGCGTACTGAAGCCACTACGCCGCTTCGTTCATGAGGTCATGCGGGTTCGTCTCCGGATCCGTGTGGTAGGTGACGCGATGCTCCATAACGTTCTCCTTGCCTAAGCCGACCACTATCGAGGTGCGGCACGCCGGACATGGCACGGCGTGCCGCGGATCAAACGGATTCGCGGTTTGATCAGCTGCCCATGACCGGGCGCCGGACTTGGTGATTGACGAAGTATGTGGCGACGGCAGCCAGAAAATACTCAGAAAACGAGCTGGCGCCGCGGATCTTCAACCGTGTAAGCGGGATACGCAGACGGTCTGGAGACCGATGGGTTTGTCGCCGGGGGCTCCGACGGGCGAGCGGGTGCCGTATGATCGGTGGTAGCCATATCGACTGTTCCTGAGTTGGTAGTGGTTAGCGGGTCAGGGATGTTCTTAGCACCACTGGCTCGCGACTTTCACCTCATTGCGCATGGCTGCCCGCGAGGCTGTGAAGAGCATCGACGCAGGCAACGTGGTGGCCGTATCAAACAACTTGGGGTTGTCTGTAGGGCATGCGGTGTTGCCGGTTTGGTGCTTTGGGTAAAGGCGTTCGTCGAGCTATGATTCGTCATGCCTATCACCGTAAGGATTCGCGAGATGCCGGGACGAATGTTTTCATGCCTAGCGTTCGCGCTAGTGCCTCTCGTGGGTAACGCTGCGAAAGTTGCTGATTCCGCCGGTGATGATGTCGTTGCCGAGAGTGCCGCCATCAAAATTAGACCGTCATATCAACGTTGTCTTAACGAAAGTGGCAGCGTAACGCCTACGATGCTTAGGTGTAGTCGGCTGGAATACGACTTCCAGGATAAGCGTCTCAACGTGTCGTACAAGAATCTCATGAAGACGCTGGCCCAGCCGCAGCGAAACGCCTTGCGAGATGAGGAACGCCAATGGATCGAACATAAGGAGCGCTATTGCGCGCCGGAACCTGATTCGGGCCAGGGGCAGGAGGTGGCATCCGCAGACTGTCTTGTAGGCGAGACAGCTAAGCGAGCTACCGATTTAGAGTCGCGCATCAAATGAACTGACTTACAAGGAGAATTACGTGAGTAATCAATCAGCATGGACGTTGGGTCAAACGTCGTCGTACTTCGAAAGTGGCGTGGCCGGACCGGGTACCATATCAGGTGGAGCGGGCGATCACGGCGGGGTTTCTTACGGAACATATCAGTTGTCCAGCGCTGTGGGGACCGCGACCGAGTACGTCAACTGGTCCGCTTACAAGTCGCAGTTTGAAGGCCGAGTTCCTGCGACTGAGGCATTTGATGAAGTGTGGTCTCGGCTGGCGCGCGATGAACCGGCCTTCGGCACCAGTCAGCATGACTTTATCAAAACTACCCATTACGACCCGCAGATGACGCGGCTCGCTAATGCAGGCCTTGATTTGAGTTCTCGCGGTCCCGCCGTGCAGGATATGGTTTGGAGCATGTCCGTCCAGTATCGCGGCAATACGACAGGGATAATCGACCGCGGGCTGCGCGAGCGCTTCGGAGACGGATACGACTTGGGGCAAGTTTCAGATAAAGATCTTATTGAGGCCACTCACGATACAAAGCTGCGCCATGTGAATCAGGATTTTCATCGGTCATCGGGGCGCATTCAGCAAAACCTCGAGTTTCGAATGCAGGCAGAGAAGGAAGCCCTTGTTAAGTTCGATTCAACTGGTGTGCCGGCAACTCAGGCGGAAATCGGACAATTAGAGCGCGAAGCGCGACCTCTGAAGGTGGGGGGAAGTGGCGACCGGGTAAATGACCTCCAAACCAAGCTCGCGGAGCTTGGCTATCTTACAAACGATGGTCGAGCGATCGTGCCCGACGGACATTTTGGACGGGCGACTAAAGAGGCTTTGGAATCGTTCCAGCGCGCGGCAGGGCGTCCGGTAACTGGTGCGGCCAGCCCTCAAGATTTGGTCGCCGTGAATGATCAGATCGTTGCGCGCGGCAGAGCAACGACTTATCAAGCTCGATCTTCGGAGTCGCAACGGCTAGATTCGCCTGCGCATCCTGATAACGGCTTCTATTTACGAACGCGTGACCAAGTCCATCGCCTTGATCGAGATTGCGGCCGCGTTCCCGATCAACGTAGCGATAACTTGGCATGCGCCCTGACCGTCGAGGCGAGGGCCCAGGGTCTCTCGCGTATAGATAGCTTGGCATTTAACGAAGACGCAAGTCGTTTATGGGCCGGGCAGGGGCTGGGGGGACAGTTAAGTGGTCACACTATGCAGCACGCGAGCGTGGACACAGTCAGTGCTGTAAATACACCCGTGGAACTCAGTTCCGCCGCTTGGCCCGCGGCCATGCTGCAATTTCAGCAACACCAAGATCGGGCGCAGCAGCAACAGCAACAGCAGCAGATTCGTCAGGATGTTCTGGATGGCCAGCCTCATCAAGCTCCCGCCATGAATCTTCAGCGATAGAAGCTTCTTATCTCGGAGGCGTTAGTCTGGTGCCGAACGCACTGGCCTCGACTTCACGGCTCATCGGTCAGAGCTGCAAGCTGCTAAATGGTTAGACGGCGGCCGGAAGGCTAGCCGCCAGCTCCTCACATCGATCACGCAGAAAATCCCTCAACTGCGTGATCGCCGGGGTCAGTCGCGACCGGTGCGCACATACGAGATTGAGCGGTGACGGCTCGCAGTGGGCATGCGGAAATATCTCGCGCAGACGACCGGAGGCAATGTCATTGATCAAGTCCAGTCGCGACTTATAGATCAGGCCTTCAGCCGCCACGGCCCAGCGTCGTACGGCATCCGCGTCATCGCTGACGCGGTTGCCCGTTACGGTCACCGTCTTATCGCCGCCAGGCAGGGTGAACCGCCAGCGCTCGTGGACCTGCTCGCTCCAGACGAAACGCAGGCAGTTGTGCCTGCGCAGGTCGTCCACGCCCGAGGGTGTGCCGTGACGTTCCAGGTAAGCGGGCGAAGCGCAGAGCGCGCGCCGATTGTTCTCGATCAGCGGCATGGCTACCAGCGACGAGTCCGATAACGGGCCGTAGCGCACTGCGGCGTCGACGGGATGCTTCACGAGGTCGGCGAGTCGGTCGCTCAGGCGCACATGCAACGACAGGCCGGGGTGCCGGTGCTGAAACGTATCCAGCCAGCCCAGCAGCAGATTGCGGCCCAGGTCGGATGAGACGGACAGACGCAGCGTTCCCGACAGCGCCTCCTGCGCATGCGCCAGGGCCTGCTTGCCCTGAAGCTGGGCTTCGAGCATCGCCCGGGCATGCGGGAGATAGCGTTCGCCGTCTTCGGAGAGCTGCATGCTGCGGGTCGAGCGGGTGAAGAGCCGGGCCTCAACGGCCTTTTCCAGCCGCTGTACCGCAACGCTCGCCAGACCCGGCGCGATATTGAGCTGCCGGGCGGCCTCGGAGAAGGTGCCCGCGTCCACGGTCTGAACGAATATCTGCACATCATCGAGCCGGATCATTATCGTGATTTCGCAGAAAGTGTTAACGATGATTGGGGATTTTTCCTGAATCCACGTAAAGACACAATGTGCTCCTCGCTAACAGAAGGGTGCACCCATGAAAGCCATCGGCTTCTACAGCAATCAGACGATCGACCATCCGCAGGCGTTTCAGGACATCGAGGTCCCCGAGCCGACGCCGCGTGACCACGACATCCTTGTCGAGGTGCGGGCCGTATCTGTCAATCCGGTCGATACCAAAGTTCGCAAGCATGGCGACGTCCCCTCGGACGGCGCGCGCATCATCGGCTGGGACGCGGCAGGCATCGTTCGTGCGACCGGACCGTTGGCCACGCGCTTCAAGCCGGGCGACCGGGTCTGGTACGCGGGTGATATCACGCGTCCGGGGAGCAACAGCGAGTTGCAGGCCGTCGACGAGCGGGTCGTCGGCCCGATGCCGACGTCATTGGACTTCGCCGAGGCGGCGTCGCTCCCGCTGACCGCGATCACCGCATGGGAATTGCTGTTCGACCGCCTGCGTATCCACGAGGCCGACCCCACCGAGAATCAGGTGCTGCTGGTGACCGGAGCCGCCGGTGGTGTCGGTTCGATCCTGACCCAGCTTGCGCGTCGGCTGACCGGTGTGACGGTGATCGGTACGGCGTCCCGCGCTGAAACACGCGATTGGGTTCTGCAGCATGGCGCGCATCACGTCATCGATCACAGCCAGCCGTGGGAAGACCAGCTCAAAGCGCTGGGTATCGAGAGCGTCGACTACGTCGCCGGTCTGAATGCCAGCGCCGTCTACGTCCCGCAGATTGCCGCCGTCATACGGCCGGAGGGCAAGTTCGCGCTGATCGACGATCCTAAGGCCCTGGATATCGGGCCGTTCAAGAACAAGTCCATCTCGATCCATTGGGAACTCATGTATACCCGGCCGATCTTCACTACCCGAACCATCGCGCGACAGCATGCGTTGCTTCGCCGTGTCGCCGAACTCGTCGATCGCGGTGACCTGGTGCACACGCTCACGCAGCGCATCGACGGTTTCGATGCCGCGGGTCTGATCAAGGCGCATGCCCTCGTCGAAGCCGGAAGCATGATCGGCAAGGTTGTCGTGGTCCGTTAATTCGCGGAATTGGCGCTAAGTTCAGGAAAATGTGAGAATTAAGGGTTAATGGCAGTCTCCGCCATGCCACCGACCCGTAAATAAATTGAAGATCCCCCAAGGCCTGCAGCCGTTGATCGACGACGGCATCATCGACGACGTGCTCCGGCCCCTCAAAAGTGGCAAGGAGGCGGCGGTGTACGTCGTCCGTAGTGGCGACGACGTGCGCTGCGCCAAGGTCTATAAGGACATGGCGCACCGCAGCTTTCAGCAGCGTGTCCAGTATCAGGAAGGCCGCAAGGTAAGCAGCAGCCGCGAGGCGCGCGCTATCGGCAAAGGCAGCAAGTACGGCCGCAAGCAGCAGGAAGTCGCCTGGAAGAACGCCGAGGTCGACGCGCTCTACCAGTTGCGCGACGCAGGCGTTCGCGTCCCCGAACCGTTTGGGTATTTCCACGGCGTGCTGGTGATGGAGCTGGTTACCGATGCCGATGGCCTGTCAGCGCCCCGTCTGGGCGAGGTCGATCTCAGCGCCGCGGATGCCCTGGAATATCACCGGATTCTGGTCAGACAGGTCGTGCTGATGCTGTGCTCCGGACTGATCCACGGTGATCTCTCCGCGTACAACGTGCTTGTCGGGCCGGATGGCCCGGTGGTCATCGATTTTCCGCAGGTCGTCAGTGCGGCGGGCAACAATGCGGCGCGCACGATGCTCCTGCGTGACGTCAACAATCTCACGGCCTACCTTGGGCGTTCGGCGCCGGAGTTGCTGGAGACGTGGTACGGCGAGGAGATGTGGGCTTTGTTCCAGGCTGGCGAACTCCGCCCCGATACCGAGCTGACGGGCCATTTCGAACCGGATGAAAGCGAAGTCGATCTCGACAGTATCCGGCAGTCGATCAATGACGCCCGGGAAGAGGCGCTGATCCGCCAGCAGGGACGTGAGGCGGCGGAAGAAGACTAGGTTGCTTGTTCAGCCGTGGCCGTGACAGGCGGAGAAGTGCATGCTGCCCGGGGCGCGAGAAGGCAACGCGGGCGCGGCTCGAGCCTCGGCCCATGTGAACGGCGCGTGCCGCTCATGAAAGCGTGCGACCACATTGATCGCGAGGCGCTCACGACGAGCCGCCCGCCATTTCACGGGCGCCATTCCACCATGAGAGCCTTGTATAAGCGGGCGCACTCATGTCGGTCTCATCAGTCACTTCAGTATTCGCAGCGCACCTTTCCAGCCAGCAGTTCCCGTGTCTTGCCGCAAAAACGGCACATGCCCGCGATCAGGTCACTCACTTCGAGGCGACCGACCTGCGCTGCGGCAAAGACGATGCGGCCATCGCCGCCGCGATCGAGGACTTTGCCACGCGTCGCAAGCCCGAGCACGTGTTTCATAGCCTGGTGGTGCATTTCCCCCGGACGCCGTCGCTCGACGAAGAAGCCTTCGAGACGCACCTGTTCGCGCGTCTTCAGGGTATTCACGAGGTCGACAGCAAGCGCTTCGCGTGGGACGAGACGGTCAGTGCCGATCCCACCTCCGAGAAGTTTTCCATGAGCGTCGGCGGCAAGAGTTTCTACGTGATCGGTCTTCACCCGGGCGCCAGTCGTGCGGCGCGACGCCTGGCGCATCCGGCCATGGTGTTCAATCTGCACGCTCAATTTGAATTCCTACGCCAGCAGGGACGCTACGACAGGCTTCGAGAAGCGATCATCGAGCGAGACGTGGAACTCAATGGCTCCGCAAACCCCATGCTCGCTGTCCATGGCGAGAGCTCCGAGGCCCTGCAATACAGCGGCCGCCACATCGAGGGGTCATGGGAGTGCCCGTTTAAGCCAGTGGGAAGCAAGCAATGACGACGGTGATCGAACCTCAGAGCGGTGTCGCCTTCGTGTTGAGGGCCGGGCAGACGCTGACCGTCATCGATCCCGAGGGTGAGCAGGTGGCGGACCTCATCGCCTTTGCCCTGGCGGATAAAGCCGAGGTCCTGTCATCGGGTCGGACGCTCGATTATGCAAGCAAGATCTACCTGTCCACCGGCGATCTTCTCTATTCCAACCGCAGCTCGGTGATGCTGGAAATCACCGAGGACGATGTAGGACGACACGACTTTCTTCTCGCGCCATGCTCGGCGGAGATGTTCCGTAAGCTGTATGGACATACGGAGCCGCATCGTGGCTGCTTCGGCAATCTGCGCGCCGCACTCGAGCCGCACGGTATTACCGGGGATCAGATCCCGACGGCCTTCAACGTCTTCATGAATGTTCCTGTCAACGGCGAGACAGGCACGCTTACTGTCGAGCCGCCGTTGAGTAAACCGGGCGACAAGACGCGCTTCAGGGCGCACATGGATCTCGTCATCGGACTGACCGCGTGCTCGGCAGGTATGTCGAATAACTTCCGGTTCAAGCCGATCCACTACGTCATCGAGTGAGGGCACACCGGTCGTTATCGGACGGATTATCTAAAAAAAGGTGCCCGCGTTATCGCAGGCACCTTTTTTATCGCTGTCGCTTAAACCGGACGTTAGTAGCGCGCGCTTACTTTTTCGGTTCCTGCTGAAGGACGCCAAGATCGGCACCCGTCACTGGATCCCGCGACGAATCCGACGCTCCGCGGGTGGCGAAGAGACCGACCACCGCTTCTTCATCACTCGACAGTTGAACCGACGCCTGCCCGTCACCGCCATCGACAGGGATGTTCTGGTCGTTCGGCGTCATCACTTCCCACTGCTCACCGCGGTTCCAGGGGCCTGCCGCGTCACCTTCACCGGTGGACGTGTTGACATAGAGGCTGGTGAAGCGCGGATCGCCCGGCAACTTACCCGGCGGGAAGCTCTTGTCCATGGAGTAGAGGGCCTTTTCGAACGATTTCTGATGCGCGATTTCGCGGGTCATGAGAAAAGTCAGTGCATCCTTGACGCCGACGTCTTCGGTCACATTGATCAGGCGCTCATAGACGATCTTGGCCCTCGCTTCCGCAGCGATGTTCGATCGCAGGTCGGCTGTCGGCTCACCGATGGAGTCGACATAGGCACCCGAGAACGGCACGCCGGCGGAGTTGATCAGTGCGGGACCGCCACCGAACAACACCTGCGTAACGTGGCTGTCATTGCCAGCACCTTGGAGCGAGCGGAAAAGCTCGGCCTCCGACTCGACCGCTTCCGCGAGCCTGCCCTTCGCGCCGCGGTTGAGCATCGCGACGAGCGAGCCGATCACCTCGAGATGGCTCAGTTCCTCTGTGGCGATGTCGAGCAACATGTCTTTCCGGCCCATATCTTCTTCAGCCAGAGCCTGCGTGAAGTACCGCATAGCGGCGGCTAACTCACCCTGCGGTCCGCCGAACTGCTCGAGAAGCAGATTTGCAAGGGCAGGATTGGATTCCGAAACGCGAACGGTGTACTGAAGTCGCTTGTTGTGACTGAACATTGGCTTGCACCTGTGTGCTGGCTGACTGAGCACCGAGTGTCCGACATGCCGTGTGTTCAACCGGGGCGACGCGCGTGACGGCGCCATGGACATGGATGAAATACGCCAGGTAAAGGTACGGTTGCGCCGGCTCACTTTGTGTGAGTGGCTATGCGCCGAGCGTCTGCGTGACAGGCCACGACCGTTCGTGCACAGGTGCTTCATGCCATAGGTGCCAAACCGTATGCACCTTCCGACGGAGTTTCATCATGAGCCAGTCCCGTTCGCGCGTCCTCATTCTTGCTGCCGCTGTTTCAATGTCTTTCGGCGCCGCCGCGTTCGCCCACCCCCCTGCCGACATGGCAGCGTCGACAGCGCCGGATGCGGCCTTCGTGAAAAAGGCAAGCGCGGCAGGGCTTGCTGAAGTCACGCTCGGAAAGCTCGGGGCGGAAAAGGGCGCGTCCAGCGACGTCAAGACGTTCGGCCAGACGATGGTGGACGACCATACAAAGGCGGGCGACGAACTCAAGACCATCGCCGCGGCCAAGTCCATACCTGTATCGACCGCGCCAATGCCTGCGGACGCTACCGCGGCCGCATCGATCGGTAAGAAGGACGGCGCGGCTTTCGATACGGCGTTCAAGACGAAAATGGTCGCGGACCACGAAAAGGTCATCAAGCTGTTCACGACGGAGTCCAGCACCGGCAAAGACCCCGAACTGAAGGCCTTCGCGACGAAGACCCTCCCAACGCTCCAGCATCACCTCGAGATGGCAAAGCAGCTGCCGTCGAAGTAAAGCTCAGTTACTCCCTGGCGGCTTCGTCCCTGTGCTTTCGTTTCAGGTAAATGATCTGACCGGTGATGCCGGCGATCAGCAGGGCAGCGTTACTCGCGATGAACACCGGGTTCTTCACGAGAACGCTGTAGACGAGATACAGCAGCGAAGCCGCCATCTGCCCGATGAAAAGCCATTTCGAAACGCCCTCGACGGTGGGCGCGTGCGCTTGTCGCCAGATTTGTCGCCCGATCGTCCCGAGCAGTATCAGGGAGGCGAGCCAGCCAAGCGGCTCCGGGCTCATAAGGTGGGCGGCGATGTCCATGATGTCTCCGAATCGGGAGAGACAGCAGTAGCAGCGGCGATGTGCGCGATCCATCACGGCGTTGCAGCCGCTATGCAGACAAACGGTC
This sequence comes from Dyella sp. 333MFSha, assembly GCF_900102405.1. NCBI lineage: Bacteria > Pseudomonadati > Pseudomonadota > Gammaproteobacteria > Lysobacterales > Rhodanobacteraceae > Dyella > Dyella sp. 333MFSha. The sequence goes on from NZ_FNBR01000002.1 coordinate 1,334,537, forward strand.
GAGCCGCTGGCTGCCTCGGGCATGGCGGCCAAGTTCCTGTGATCTGCCCGGAAGATGGCAGGACGGCATGGACGGGACGCCGGGTGGGTTCCAACGGTAGCGGAGAGGGCATCGTGTCCCGTGCCGTGCAGGCGACGTCCCGCTCACCCCATAGTCGACACCCCGCACCCCGGGGATGGCTACACTCGCACCCATGACGAACGGCACGACATTCCCCGTGAAAACCTTCGCCGCGTTCTGGGCGGCCTTCTGGCTGCTCATGATCAGCGCCTCGCTCCAGGATGCGCTCCGGAATCCAGTGACCCACTGGTGGGAACCCGTCCTTTGGGAGGGGAGCTCGGCGCTGATCGCGACGAACTGGATGTTGCTCGCGATTCGCGTGCGCGGGCGCTATGCCCCGTATTTAGCGAAGCCCCTCCGATGGTTTGGTGCTTACCTGCGATGGCTCCCAGTGGTTGTCGTCACGTGGATCGCGATGGCTTACGCGATACGAACGGGCGTCTACGCCATGATGGGTCTTAGCTACCAGCATCCCGGGTGGGGCTTCGTTGTGGTGTATGAAAGCGTCAAGCTGACGATCTTCACGGGTCTTTGGTTAGGCGTGCTCTTTGGCGTCGACTCCTATGCGCAATGGCGGGTCCAACGGCACCGCTTGCTGCAAACTCAGAGGGCGCTGGCCGAAGCACAGCTCGCACAACTTCAAGGCCAGCTGCGACCGCACTTCCTGTTCAACGCACTCAACACTGTCTCCGCGCTGATGCACACCGACGTGGCAAGGGCGGACCGGCTGGTCACGACGCTCGGCGACCTGCTTCGCATAAGTCTGAGGACTCACGGGAATGAGATGACGCTGCTCACCGAGGAGCTCCGCACGCTAGCGCTTTACGCGGAGATCATGCGCGAGCGGTTCCGTCACCGCGTGACACTCAGCTGGCAGACCGACGATACGATTCTAAGTGTCGCCGTGCCCGCACTGTTGCTCCAACCTCTGCTTGAGAACGCTTTCAAGCACGGCGTCGAGCGCACGACGACGCCCGTTCATATCGAAGTTGGTGCCCGGCGCGCAGGCAGCCTGCTGCAAATCGTCGTAAGCAACTCGGGCACCCTCCTCGCGGAGGATCAGCAGGACGGAGTGGGACTGCGCAACTGCCGGGAGCGGCTGAGCATCATATATGGCGCTGCTGCGTCCCTGGTTATCCGCAACGAGGGCGATTGCGTTGCCGCGCGCATCGCGATACCGCTGGCGGGGGTCATGCCGTGATTCGCGCCTTGGTCGCCGATGACGAAGCACCCGCCCGCGAGAAGCTCGAGCGCTGGCTGGCGGAGCAACCGGACATGACCGTTGTCGGATCGGCGGAGGATGGGCTATCTGCGGCGCGGTGTATCGAGCAGCTCCGCCCCGATGTGGCGTTTCTGGATGTTCAGATGCCGACGCTGTCGGGGCTCGAAGTGGCCGCGCATCTCGAGCCCGCGAGCGCGCCGCTGATCGTCTTTGTCACGGCCTTCGACGAGCATGCCGTGAGGGCCTATGATCTTAACGCCATCGACTACCTGCTCAAGCCTTACGACAGGGACCGCCTGGCGCGCACCGTGCAGCGTGTCCGCGAGCGACTGCACTCCCGCGAATCCGGCTCAACAGCCGTGGCGATCGGACGGGCACGGGCCCCGTGCGAGCGTCTCCTTGTGCCGGATGGTGAACGACTTCAGCTGGTCGATGCTACATCCGTCGAATGGCTCGAGGCCGACGATAACTACGTCCGTGTACACACCACGACGCGCACCTACCTGCTGCGCAGGACGCTGCAGGACCTGTTATCGCAATTGGGCGAAACGCGATTCGTGCGCATCCACAGGTCGACAGCGGTGAATCTTGGGGCCATCGGATCGCTCTCGCCGCTCTTCAAGGGTGACTACGAGATTCATCTTCGCAACGGTCGTGCTCTCCGGCTCAGCCGGCGATATCGCGACGCCTTCTTCGCACTCATGGGCCGGTAACCCCACCTCACCCCGCCAACGTCGCTATCCGCCCCTCATCTGCTGCCAGCCAACGATCCGTCGGTCAGGCTCCTGCTCATCATCGAGACAGGAGACGCAAGCCATGGTTGCTACCGACGATTTGCACGACCGATACGACTTCCTGGACTGGCTGCGTGTCATCGCCATCTCCGTGCTGTTCTTCTTTCATGCGGGAATGATTTTTGTCGGCTGGGGCTGGCACATCGTCAACGACGAGACTATTCCCTCCCTGCAATGGCCTATGGACATCACTCACCGGCTGCGCATGCCACTTCTGTTCGTCATCGCCGGCGCCGGCATGTGGTTTGCACTCAGACGACGCACCACGGAGCAATTCCTGCGGGAGCGGACAAAGAAGCTGGTCCTGCCCCTCATAGCGGGCGCGTCCCTTGTCTTGCCGCCGCAGGTCTACTACGAATGGCGGCTTCAGGGACAGTGGAATCTGAGCTGGCACCACCTCTGGTTCATCCTTTATCTCTACGTCTACATCCTGTTGCTGCTTCCGTTGATGCTCTGGTGGAAGCGGACGGCGCGACATATAGCACCAGGAACGTGGCTTTTCCTCCTGGGGGTGCCCCTCGGCATCAACGAGCACCTCCTGAAACCACTGTTTCCGGAAACACATAACCTAGTCGGTGACTGGTACATCTTCAATCACTACCTGCTACTGACTACCTACGGATACTTGATGGCCTCGACGCCGGATATGTGGAAGTGGCTATGTCAGTTTCGGCGGTGGTCACTAGTTATGGGGATGGCGGTGTTCGTCCTGCTTATCTCCGGCTTCAATACCGGAGTCATCAGCCATGATTCGATCGCCGATCACCTCGGAGCTAATATCTTTACGTGGTTATGGGTCATGGTTTTCCTTGGCTATGGCTATCGTTACCTTTCTTTTGCCAATCCGCTGCTCATCTGGGCGAGGGAGGCCAGTTATCCTCTTTACATCCTGCATCAGACGGTCATCGTCGGCGTTGGGTATTACGTCGTTCAGTACGAGTGGATGCCCTGGACAAAGTACGTCGCCATCGTGGCCTTAAGCATGGGCGCATCCTTCGTCCTGTACGAAGGTTGCGTGCGAAGGTTCGCATGGCTGCGCCTCGCCTTTGGGATGAAGACGCCTTCCGGAGGTGTGAGTCACGACGCCACACCACGATAGTACCGGGTCAGGATTATGTTTCTGGGTGTCGGCACCGCCTGTGCCCATGCCGACGGATAGCACGGTTCAGTAGTAAGAGGCCTCGCTGAAACCGTGCTTCGGTGAGGCCGTCTCCTGATTTCGGTCTAATGACTGTTGCGACTGAGCGCGGCTGTCGTGGCGCCATCTATACAAGTCATCGTCCCCACCATGTACACAACGATCGCGGATCGCGCTCCTTCCTGCGCGCCGGGCGGGGTGATGGTCGAGTTCAACACCCGCTCGGATGCTGCCGACGAGTTCCGCGGCACCTTCAACTGGGCAGGTCGGGGCGATCCGATCCTTCGCGACGAAGACCCTCCCGACGCTCCAGCATCACCTCGAGATGGCAAAGCAGCTGCCGTCGAAGTAAAGCGTCGGAGAGGAAGCGGTGGCAGCGGCGACGGCACGGGCTTGCGTCGCTGCCACCGGTGTAACGCTAGTCCGACAGCTGGTCGCGCCAACGCATAAGCAAGTCGACGATTTCCGCATCGTGTTTTCGGTTGGCGCCTACGCCCATCTGTTCGGTATTCAACCAGTGCAGGTAGTCGGCAACATCGCTGCCATCGGTGGTGGCTTTGAGTAGCTGGAAGGTCCGGGGGACGTAGCTTTCGTATTCGTCTCTGGCCTCGGGACTATCCGAGACGCCGAGTGGGTCCCAGCGGTAGTGCAGAACTTCGTCGATGCGTCGCAGGAGTTGTTCGTCGTTGAGCGACATGTTCATTGGGGATTGGCCTTGCGGGTTCCGTCGGCCCCCCAGAATTTATCCCATTGCACCAACCCCTGCCTCTCCCTACATTGGTGCAATGCATGCACCCGATCAGGCAGACCTCTTAACCCTCCTGGGCACCGGCCTGGCGGTCGTTTCCATCGACGGCCGCGTGGCATGGATCAACCCCGCGCTCGGCGAATTCCTCGAAGTCGGCCCCCGGACCGCCATCGGCCAGCATCTGACCGCCCTGATGCGCGAGCCCGCGCTGGCCGGCCAGATCGACCGCGCCGCCCTGGAACGGCGTGCCTACAACCTCCGCGCCGTCACCTTTGGTGTGGCCCGGGGCCGCGAAGTCACCGCCGATCTGATCCTCCAGCCCCTCGACGACGGTCGCGTCCTGATCGAAGTTCACCCGCTGGCGCCCGACCTGTCGACTAACACCGGCACGCCGCTCTCGGCCACCCTGCGCGGCTTCGCCCACGAGGTGAAGAACCCGCTCGCCGGATTGCGTGGCGCCGCCCAGCTTCTCGAACGCCGCGTCGTCGACAGCGACCTCCGTCAGCTGGCGCAGATGGTGATCTCCGAGGCCGATCGTCTCGCCGCACTGGCCGACGGCCTGCTCCGGCACGGTGGTGCCGCGCGCCTCGGCCCGGTCAACGTCCACGAACTGCTCGAACGGCTGGAAGGCCTCGTCGTGGCGGAGGTCGATGCCCCGCGCGTCCGCCACGATTTCGATCCCAGCCTGCCGGACAGCGTCGGCGACCCGGATCGTCTGCTCCAGGTTCTGCTGAATCTCACCCGCAACGCCAGCGAAGCGGGCGCGTCGACGGTCATCCTACGCACGCGTGTCGAGCACGGTGCGCGTCTGGGCGAGCGCACGGTGCGCGCGGCGCTGCGGGTGGACGTGATCGACGATGGCCCCGGCGTGGCCGACGAATTACGCGACTCCCTGTTCCAGCCACTGGTCTCCGGACGCGCCGACGGCACGGGCCTCGGCCTGGCGCTATCGCGCGAAATCGCGCTCGAACACGGCGGCGATTTACGCTACACGAGCCGACCCGGCGAGACCGTGTTCTCCCTGTACCTCCCGATGGAGCGGCACCATGACTGAGATCTGGATCGCCGACGACGATCGCGGCGTGCGTTTCGTCCTGGCGGAGGCCCTGCGCGACGCGGGTCATACGGTGCGCGAGTTCAGCGCGGGCGAGGCGGTACGCGCGGCGCTGCACGAGAGTCGCCCCGCCTTACTGGTGACCGATGTGCGCATGCCGGGCGAGAACGGCTTGCGCCTGCTCGAAGACCTCACGCGCCGGAACATCGGTCCCGTGATCGTCATGAGTGCGTATACCGACGTGGCGACGACGGCGGCGGCGTATCGCGCCGGAGCGGCCGACTATCTTGCCAAGCCGTTCGATCTCGATCAGGCGGTGGAAGCGGTTGAGCGCACGCTCGCGGCCGCGCACGAAGAAGTCGTGCCACCGCCGCCGCGCACCGACGAGCACGCCTTGCTTGGCGAGAGCATGGCGATGCGCGAGGTGTTTCGCCTGATCGGTCGTGTCGCGGCCAGCGACCTCAATGTGTTGATCACCGGCGAGACCGGCACGGGCAAGGAACTGGTAGCCCGTGCGCTGCATGAAGAGAGTGCGCGTAACGGCAAGCCCTATGTCGCGCTGAACACCGCGGCCATTCCTTCGGAACTGCTGGAAAGCGAGATGTTCGGCCACGAAGCGGGTGCCTTTACCGGTGCCACGCGCCGCCACGCCGGACGCTTCGAGCAGGCGGAAGGCGGCACGCTCTTCCTCGACGAAATCGGCGACATGCCGATCGGTCTGCAGACGCGGTTGCTGCGTGTACTGGCGGGCGGTGAGTTCTACCGCGTGGGCGGGCGTGAGTCCATTCGCAGCAATGTGCGCATCGTGGCGGCGACGCATCAGGATCTGGATGCGCGGGTGACGCAGGGCCTGTTCCGCGCGGATCTGAAACATCGCCTCGACGTGGTTCGTATCGAACTGCCTTCCTTGCGTCAGCGTCGCGGCGATATACCGCTGCTCGCGCGCCACTTTCTCGCCAGGGCGGCGGCCGAACTCGGCGTGCCGCCGAAGCGCTTTTCGCGCGGGGCCATGAAACTCGTGGAGCAGCGCGACTATCCCGGCAACGTCCGCGAGCTGGAAAACCTGTGCCGCCGACTGGCGGTCGTGGCGCCCGGGCTGGAAATCCTCGCGGGCGATCTCGGCAACCTGCCGGCACGCGAAACGCGCAGCGCGGAATGGACGGACGCGCTGCGCCTCTGGGCGCAGGACGCGCTCGCGCAAGGCGAGGTGGACGTCCACGCGCGTGCCCGCGACGCCCTGGACAAAACGCTGTTACAGGTGGCGCTGGTCGCCAACGACGGACACCGGCAGCATGCCGCGGCGGCGCTCGGTGTCGGCCGCAATACCCTCACACGCAAACTCGGTGCGTCGCGCAAGCGACGGCCCTCCAACGGATAAGACACATGAGCCTGGACATTCGCCGCGCGGGTCCCGAAGACGCCGACGCGATCGCCGGCTGGAATATCGCCATGGCGTGGGAGACGGAGGAAAAGCGGCTCGACCCGGAGGTGATCGGACGAGGCGTGCGCGCGGTGTTCGATGAGCCGCGGCGGGGCTTCTATCTTGTTGCCGAACTGAACGGCGTGGCCGTGGGCTGCCTGCTCGTCACGTACGAGTGGAGCGACTGGCGCTGCGGCGATTTCTGGTGGGTGCAGAGCGTTTACGTGATCGCCGAGGCTCGCCGGAACGGGGTGTTTGCCGGGTTATACCGGCACGTGAAGGCGATGGCCGAAGGCGCGGGTGCGGTGGGTCTCAGGCTTTACGTGGAGCTGGAGAACGAGCGCGCGCAGCGGACCTACGCGGGACTGGGAATGGAGCGGTGTCATTACTTCATGTATGAGGCGGCGTTGGGGCGGTGACGGGCTGATACCGCCAGCAGGCTGGCTCGTGCAAAAGCCGCTTCAGGTGCCGGTGACCCGCAAATCCCCGGTATCCACCGCCGCGATCCGCGCCTCGAATTCTTTCGCGGATACCCCCTTCCCGAAGAGGAAGCCCTGCATCAACGGGCAGCCGGCATGGCTGAGGAAGCGCGCCTGCTCGTTGCTCTCCACGCCCTCCGCAAGCACCTGCTTGTTCATCCCCCTGCCCATCGCGATGATGGCGCTGACGATGGCGGCACTGTCGTTGTCGACGGCGACATCGCGGACAAAGGCACGATCGATCTTCAGCGTGTCGATGGGGAAGTGCTTGAGGTACGACAGGCTGCAATAGCCCGTACCGAAATCGTCGAGGCTCAGCAATACGCCCAGCGACTTGATCCGATGCAGCAGCGCCGCGATGTGGTCGCCGCCTTCCATGACGGTGCGCTCGGTGAGTTCCAGCTCGAGCAGCGTCGGATGGATGCCGCTGTCGGCAATGATTCCGCTGAGCGATTCGAAGAAGCGAGTGTGCTGGAACTGCAACGCCGAGACATTGACGGACACCGACAGCGGCCGGTAGCGGCGCGTCCAGATCTCCGCCTGGCGGCAGGCTTCGCGTAACGCCCATTCGCCGATCGGAACGATGAGCCCGCAATCCTCGGCCACCGGGATGAACTGCTCTGGCGTATACACATCCTCGCCGTTGACCTGCCAGCGCAGCAGCGCTTCGGCGCCGACGATGCTACCCAGGTCCACGTCGACCTTGGGCTGGTAATGCAGGCTCAGCTCACCGCGGGCGAGCGCCTTGCGCAGTTCCACTTCGATACGCACACGTGCGGTGTTTCGCTCGTTCATGCTGGGATTGAAGAACCGGTATCCGTTGCGCCCCTGCATCTTCGCTTCGTACATCGCCGTGTCGGCATTGCGCAGCAGGGACTCGGCATCCGGTGCGTCGTCCGGATACACGCTGATACCGATGCTGAAACTGATCGTCAGCGCGGAGGCGTCGACGCTCACCGCCTGGCTGCAGGCGGCGAGTACTTTCTCCGCCACGAGGCTCGCATCCGACGGTCCGTCGATCAGCGGGAGCAGCACGACGAACTCGTCACCGCCGAGGCGACTGACCGTGTCATCGGAGCGCACGGCCGCACGGATGCGCCGCGCCACTTCCTGCAGCAGCGCATCGCCGGCGGCGTGGCCCATGGTGTCGTTGATCTGCTTGAAGTGATCGATGTCGACGAAGAGCAGCGCGGCGCGCTGGTTGCGACGTGACGCCACCGTCGCCGCGAACTCCATGCGCGACTGCAGCAGCGCACGGTTGGGCAGACCCGTCAGCGTGTCGTGATGCGCCAGGTGCGCCATCTTCAGCGCCAGCGCGCGCGTCTCGCTCACGTCGTGAAACACGACGACACCGCCGACGACGTTACCGGTGTGGTCATGGATCGGCGCCGCGGAATCCTCGATCGGGCTTTCGAAGCCGTTGCGATGAATGAGGGTCGCATCGGTGGTCAGGCCGACGATGGCGTTTTTCTGGACGGCGGCGATCAGCGGATTGGGAATGGGCAGGCCCGACAGCGTCTCGCGCAACTGGAAGATCTCGTCCATCGGGCGCCCGACCGCTTCGTGGCTCGTCCATCCCGTCATCGCTTCGGCGATGGGGTTGAGCGAGGTCACGATCATGTCGGGATCCGTCGTGATGACCGCATCGCCGATGGACTTCAGCGTGACTTCGGCCAGTTCGCGCTCGCGGAACAGCGCGTCTTCGAAGGCCTTGCGCTCGCTGATGTCCTGCACCTGCGAGATGAAGTAGAGCGGCTCGCCGTGTTCGTCACGCACGAGCGATACGCTGAGCATGCCGTGCACGGTGTGGCCGTCACGGTGCACGTAGCGCTTTTCCATCGTGTAGGACGGGTGTTCGCCGGCCAGCACCATCCTGACGAGGGCCAGATCGGCGGCGAGGTCATCGGGGTGGGTCACGGCCTGGAATGCGGAAGCGAGCAACTCGTCTTCGGTGTATCCGAGCATCGAACACAGCGCTTCGTTGACCTGCAGCCAGCGACCGTCCGGGAGGACGAGCGCGACACCGATCGACGCGTAACGGAATGCCAGCGCGAATCGTCGTTCGCTCTCACGCATTCGTGTCTCGAGCGCGCGACGCCCGGAGATATCGGCGAGCACGATGGACACGCCGAGCAGTTGCCCGGACTCGTCGCGATCGGGTGAGAACGTCGCCTGTGCGTAGCGGCCCGGGATCGCGTGGGCGATGCCCAGGTCGCCGACCATCGGCTCGCCGGTCAACACCGCACGGATGCCGTCCGCGATCGCCCCGTTCATGGGGGCCGGCAGGCGATCTTCCGCACGCTGCCCCGTGATTCCATCGGACGTCACGTTCATCCAGGCGAGGAACGCGGGGCTCGCGTAACGAAAGCAGCCATCCGTACCGACGTAAGCGATCATCGCCGGTGCACGGTCGAGGAGGTACGCGGGCCAGTCGGTGGTATGGGTATTCACGTTCGCCCACTCTAATGGGTCGAACTGCCCGCGTATATTCGGACTCGGCTTAAATGTGAAGCCTTGCCGCCGCCTTCAATGCAGCGCCGGAGCCGGTGCCGTAAGTGCGCCGTCGGCGTCCAGCATGATCCGGCCCAGCGTGTGCACTTCGCTGTCGGTACCGTACCGCTCGGCCAGCGCCTCCAGCAGCGGAGTGAGCGCGTCCGGCGCCAGCGGGAAGCCGTTCGCCAGAACGCGGGCCTTGCCGGGAACCGGCTGGGCGATCGTGATCGCCGCCATGCCGAGACCGGCCGCTTCGTGCGCATAGATACGCGGCGCGGCTGCGGACGGGTCCGGGTCGGCCATCGTTTCGATCAGGAAACCCTCGGTCGCCGGCATGTCCTGCATCACCAGGTGCACGTGATGGGCGGCGAGCAGCGCGGCGTACTGGCGCAGTTCGAACAGCGTGCCAGCCAGCTCGTGAGCGGCGTTGCTACCCTTGTTCGCGTCGCGCGCGAACCAAGCGGCCAGACCCGGGATCTCGACGCGTCCTTCGGCGTAGCGCAGCGGCAGCCCGCGGGAGCCGAGGGCCGTCTCGTCCTTGTAAGGCGTGAGCAGCGCGGCTTCGAGCATCGTCCAGAGCGGCGCCAGATTGACGTGCTCGTACTGCACGCAGGTCAGCGCCAGCAGGTCGTCGCGGGTGAGGTAGCGGGCGTGCTCGAGGCGCATGCCCAGCGTGCGCATCAGGAAATCCGACGTCGCGGTACCGGCCTCGCCCTTGGCGGCCAGTTCGCGCTCCATGGCCTGGGACAGGTCTTCCACCTGGTCGGCGGGCACCAGCAGCATCCACGGAATCAGTCGCATCGGACCGCCGGCGAAGTGCGGGTCCGGCACCAGCGGCTGGGCCGGCATATGGCCTTCGTGCGTGCCGAAGGCGACCACGCCCCCGGCGGTGACGACGCGCGGCACCCGACGGGCCAGTTCTTCCAGCGTTGCCAGCACCGGGAAGCCGGGGCGAAGCAGCTCGACGCCGTCGAACAGGGCGCCGGCCAGCGCGAAGCGCGAGGACTCGACGCCGGGCAGCAGGGCGCGCAGGTCGTCGGCCACCAGTGCGGCGAGGGTCTGCGCTTCGTCGCGCGTTAGCTCGAGGCGATCGGGCATCTCGCCCCCGGCCAGTTCGAGGGCCAGGACAGCGGGGCAGGCGATCAGCGACTCGTTCACGGCGGCGTTTTCCGAACGGCAAAGGAACGCGATTCTATCATTGCGACCCGGCGGGCTTTCGCCGGGACGGGATGCGGGTTAGCCTTGCCGATACGCGTTCGTCGGCGATCGTCGGCGTCCGCGATCCCTTCGCCTTCGATCCGGCCCGCCGGTCGGGCTCCCACTTCGATCTGGACAGTCCCTCAAAAGCATGGAAAAGACGCAAAAGCGTGTGGGTGTGGTCGGCGGCGTCCGAATTCCGTTCTGTCGTAATAACACCGCCTATGCGGATGTCGGCAATTTCGGGATGTCGGTGAAGGTGCTCGGCGCGCTCGTCGAGAAGTTCGGCCTGCACGGCGTGGAGCTGGGTGAAGTCGCGATGGGTGCGGTCATCCGGCACTCCTCGGACTGGAACCTGGCGCGTGAAGCGCTGCTCTCGTCCGGCCTGGCGCCGACCACCCCGGGTATCACCTCGGCCCGCGCCTGCGGTACCTCGCTGGACAACGCCATCCTGATCGCCAACAAGATCGCCACGGGCCAGATCGAAGCGGGCATCGCCGGGGGCTCGGACACCACGAGCGACGTGCCCATCGTCTACGGGCAGAAGCTGCGCAAGCGCCTGCTGGCGCTCAACCGCGCCAGGACCCTGAAAGAAAAGCTGCAGGTCGCCACGCGCGGCTTCAAGCTCAGGGAGCTCAAGCCGTCTTTCCCCGGCGTGGCCGAGCCGCGCACCGGCAAGTCCATGGGCGACCACTGCGAGCTGATGGCGAAGGAATGGAAGGTCGGCCGCCTCGAGCAGGATCAGCTGGCCCTGGCCAGCCACCAGAAGCTGGGCGCCGCTTACGACGCCGGCCTGCTCGACGATCTGGTCGTGCCCTTCCGTGGTCTGAAGCGCGACGGCTTTCTGCGTCCGGACTCCACGCTGGAAAAGCTCGGCTCGCTGAAGCCCGCCTTCGACCGGACGTCGGGTCAGGGCACGTTGACCGCCGGCAACTCCACCGGCCTGTCCGACGGCGCCGCCGCCGTGCTGCTGGCCAGCGACGAGTGGGCCGCGTCGCGTGGCCTCAGCATCCAGGCGTATTTCACTCACTCCGAGGTCTCGGCCGTGGATTTCGTCCACGGCGAAGGCCTGCTGATGGCGCCGACGGTGGCCGTGCCGCGCATGCTCAGGCGTGCGGGCCTGACCTTGCAGGATTTCGACTTCTACGAAATCCACGAGGCGTTCGCCGCCCAGGTGTTGTGCACATTGCGTGCATGGGAAAACGACGACTATTGCCGTAACCGGCTGGGCCTCGATGGTCCGCTGGGATCGATCGACCCCGCAAAACTCAACGTCAACGGTTCCAGTCTCGCGTCCGGTCACCCGTTCGCGGCCACGGGTGCGCGCATCGTCGCCACGCTGGCGAAAATGCTGGAGCAGAAGGGCTCGGGCCGTGGCCTGATCTCGATCTGCACCGCGGGCGGCATGGGTGTGACGGCGATCCTCGAACGCCCCTGATCCTGCTCCAGAGTCCGCATGTTCGCACTTCGCACCAGTACTTCCCTCAGTGCCCTTGGGCTCGTGCTCGGCATCGCCGGTACGAGCTGGCTCACCGCGCTCACATACGAGCGCGCGCCCGCCACACGACCGTTCGCCGAAGTGGTGATGCCCGAAGCCATGCACCTGTCGTCCAGGCCGGTCGCCAGGCCCCGCGCGCGGCCAGAATCCGTCGCGGCGGTGAGCCGCCCGGCGCCGATGCCGCCACGCGTCGCCGCCACGCCACGCCATGTGCCCGAAGCGCTGGTGCCGGTCTATACGCCGTCGCCGCGTTATCCGATGTCAGCGCTGCGCGCCAATCGCGAAGGCCAGGTCATCCTCAGTGTGACCGTCACGCCCGAGGGCGATGTCGCCGAGGTCTCCGTGGGGCGTTCCAGCGGCGACATGGATCTGGACCATGCGGCCGAAGAAGCCGTGCGCAACTGGCGCTTCGCCAGTGCGGAGAATCGTGCCCCGCGCTACACCGCCGACCTCCCGGTCCGCTTCGAGCTCACCCGCCCTTACTGAGCGTCAGAGAATGCCCGAGGCGGATGAGCCGAAGGCGGTGATCATGCGCGTGTAGATCAGCTTGAGCGACACGTCCACTTCCGGGAAGTCGCCGACCGGCTCGTAGCATTCGAAGAACTTCGGGTCGGTCCAGCGCATCGGAATGCAGCCGGGCTTGAGCTCATAGCTCGTGGCATAGCGGAACGGCCACAGGTCGAAGAACGGCAGCCGTTCCGAGACGTCGCCGATGAACTCGTTGACCGACGACAGCACGGGGATTTTCTTCTCCCTCGGCCCGATGACCCAGGCGTTTTCCGGGCGGGTGTCCTGCATGATCGAGTCACGCAGGCGATCCGAAAAGCGCTTGTCGTACACGATGACGCCGGACTCGGTGTTGTAGTGGTCGGAGCGTGGATCGAAGTTGTGCGTGCCGACCATGGCGAACGTGTCGTCCACCACGATCGACTTGGCATGCAGGCCGAAGCGCACGCCCTGCGTGAGCAGGGGTGCCGGACGAGTGCGCGGTCCCTGACGTACGCGGCGGCCGCCAAGGGCCATGAATCCGGTGGATTCCGACGGTGGGCCCGCCGGCACCAGCCGGTTGCCGGCACGACGTCCGGTCTTGCTGGCGCCGCTGCCGCTCCCCGAGCCGGTGAGCAGCGGCGGCGTGACCACGTCATTGCTCTGGCCTTCGAGGGCGTCGGGATCCCCGTTTGCCGGGCGCGGCTTCATCTCGTAGATCTCGAAGCCGTAGTCGGTGAGGTAGCGTTTGCGGTGCTTATAGGACATCGCATACACCGCGAAGGCGTCCGTCGAGGCCAGCGAGTTGGTCGACACGACGACGCGCGGCGGGACCGGCTTCCGATGCAGCCCGCTGAAGATCTTCTTCGCCGGCTTGCTCATCACCAGATAGGGCGTCTGCAGGATCACTTCGCTTCTCGCGTTACGCACCAGGCCCATGATGTGCCGGGTGAGCGCGCGGGCTTCACGACGTTTGGGCTCGTCGGTCTTGCCTGGCAGGTCCGACAGATATTCCACCCGGTTCAAACGCAGGGTGTCGCGCTGGATCCTGTCGGCGATCCAGCCCGGATTCTCGGCGTCCGCCACCATGGTGGCGACACGTTCGGGGTTTTCGTACTGAGGCGTCGTCCAGTGGCGTGGGTCGTCGGTGTCGCGAACCAGCTCCCTGTTCACGTCGCGCAGGTGGGTCAGGCGCACGGCGCGCTTGTGGTTCCAGAACTGCTCGAAGCTGGCGCCCATGGCCTTCGCGGCCGGGCCGCCGATCATCACGTCGCGGTCGACGTAGTCGAAGGTGCCGTCCCAGTCGAAGTAGCGGTCTTCGTAATTGCGGCCGCCCGTGATGCCGATCAGGTCGTCCACCACGATCAGCTTGTTGTGCATCCGCTGGTTGAACTTGAAGAAGCAGCAGATGATGCCCGCCGCGAACTCCAGCGGCGGCGTACGCGCGCTGTGGAAGGTCGGATTGTAGAGGCGGATCTCCATGTGATCGCTGGCGCGCGCCAGCCCCGCCAGCAGGCCGGCATCGCGAAAAGAGAACAGCTGGTCGGCGAGGATCCGCACGCGCACACCGCGGCGCGCGGCCTGGACCAGCTCGTCGAGGACCAGCTTGCCCGCGTCGTCCTGCTCCCAGATATACGTCTGCACGTCGATCGTCCGCTTCGCGGCGCGAATCAGATTGATCCGCGCCGCCATGGCGGTTTCGCCGTCTTCCAGCAGCGTGGCCACGTGCACGGGGCGCGCGTCGGTCGAGGCGGCGTCGGCTTCGACGGCGGCGTCGAGCAGCGCCGAGGGCTGGGCGCAGTGGTCCGCCCGCGCGCAATTGCTCTGCCGGTCCACGGTCAGCGTGACCACGGCATCGGCCTTCCGGATGCGCTGTGTGGACAGCGAACAGCCGGTGGCAGCCAGGATGGCGGCAAGGAGTAAGAACAATCGGAGGTGGCGCATGGCGGGGATCATAGGCGACCCACGCCAACGTCACGTGAGTTTTCGTCAGGGATGGTCGAGGACGATGGCCATGCCGAGGTTCACGCGGTCCGAAAGGGCCCCACGGCGGCCCCGCATCTCGAAATCGGTACGGTCGATCGTGCCCTGCAGCTGAAGCACGCAACCGGCCAGCGCGTCGGCCGGGCAGCGGGTGGCCTGCAGGTGGAAGGTTTCGTCCCGGGTGACCCCGCGCATGGTCAGCTTGCCTTTGATCTCGCCGCCGCGGCTGATGAGTTCCAGGGGCAGCGGGTCGGACGTGAACAGGATCTGCGGGTAGTGCACCGAGTCGAAGAATTCCGGCGCCAGCACCCAGCGGCGCAGGCGGGCCGATTCCATGCGGATGCTTTCGGTGTCGAGCACGGCGCGCACGACGGCCGTGCGCGCTTCGCGGTCGATGGACAGGTCGCCCCGGATGCCCTCGAAGCTACCGGAGACGGTACTCACCCACAGCAGGCGAACGGCGAACTCGGCCCGCGAACGGGTCGGGTCGATCCGCAGGTCGGCGGCCGAAGCCGAAGCCGCCGACAGAAGCAAGGCGATCGCCCACAGCAGGTGACGCATCAACGGGGACTCAGTTGGGAGGTGACCAGAATGTCTCGAGTTTGGCCTTGCCCGGCTCCAGCTTGCCGGTGAAGACGAGTCGAGCCATGCCACCTGGTGGCATGCCGCGGTAGTCCTCGGACCGTCCTTCGACAAGGAACGCGACCAGTTGTTCAATACCGGGGTTGTGTCCTACCAGCACCACGCGTTCCGCGTCCGACTGCGTGTCGAGCACGTCGAACAGATCGCCGGGCGTGGCGTCGTAGATTTCCTGTACGTAAGTGGGCTCGACCTGGCCGAGGGCCAGCGCGGCGGTCTCTTTGGTGCGCTCCGCGGGGGAACACAGGATGCGGTCGTATTTCACGCCATGGCTGGACAGCCATTCGCCGGCGGCGCGGGCTTCGTTGCGGCCGTGTTCGGTGAGTTTTCGCTCGCGGTCGTCTTTGCCGTCATGGCCGGGCTCTGCCTCGGCATGGCGCAACAGGATGAGTTCGTGCATGGGTACCGTCCTCCGCTAGGCCACGTATCGTGGCGGGTCATGACGCGTCCCACGTCGGCTCAGGTGCTTCGTTTGATCCAGCGAAGCAGTTTTCCCCAGTCGTCCTGGTGTCCGCGTACGTTTTCCGAGTGGTAATCGAAGATGCCCTTACCGAGCGCCGTGAGCAAGACGTACGCTTGTGAGTCGCGAAGTTCCGCGACGACGGGAAAGGGCGCGCGCTCGCCGAGTTCGGCAATGGCGGCCTGGCTGGCGTTGGTCCACGGCTTGAGCCGGTTGCCGACCAGGCCGACCGGCAGCTTTCCGCGCTTCACGCGCGGGATGCCGCGCAGCACGGTAAGAAAATCGAGCGTGGCGTCGAGATCGAAGTGCGAGGGAAGTACCGGCACGAGGATGACGTCCGCCTTCTCCAGGTAGGGCTCGAGGTCTTTTTCATCGACGCCCGCGGGTGTGTCGACGATCACCCGCTGAACGTCGCCCGGCAGGCGGTCGAAGGCCTTGCGACTGCCCTCGATGGCGGTGACGGCGGGAACGTTCTCGGGACGACGGCCTGCCCAGCGCAGGCTGGAATGCTGGCGATCCGCGTCGATGATCGCCGTCTGCTTGCCGGACTGGACCCAGTGGGTCGCGAGCTGGGTGACCAGCGTCGTCTTTCCGCAACCACCCTTGCTGCTTGCCACGAGCGTCGTAAGCATCCGCGAGCACCTGCCATAGGAGTGGTTCTAGCCTATCAGAACAGTTTGGTACGAACCTTCGGCATGACCACGAGAATGAGGGTGGCGACAGGGCCGAGAAACAGCGAGAGGAACCACCAGAGCAGGCCGCCGCGGTTCTTGCCCTGGGCCAGCCCTGCGTTGATCAGCGACAGCGTGCCCCAGCCTACGAAGAAGCCGGTGCGCGCGTCGTTAAAAAGTGCGAATTGATCCATCGTAAACTCCTGTTCTGTCGCAGGATTGTGTCGCTGCCATGCTCGATGTCGAGTCGGCGATCCCCACATTGGATGTCGATGGTAACAATGTCCGCCGCCGATGACCCCGAAACGGCGCAGCCTGCGTTCATGGTCGAACCGTATTCTTGTCGCTTTATTTCACGGAGATGGCTGATGCGCGGATATCGCGTGCTGACCCTGGCCCTTGCGGGTCTGCTCTCGATGCCGGCCTTTGCCGCCACGCCCTGGGCCGGTGCCCAGGGTCCGGCAAAGGGGCCGCTCAAGGCGCCGGTAGCGCAGAAGGACCAGACCAAGGCCCTGCTGCAGTTCCAGAAAGATCTGGCCAGTGTCCTGGCGCTGCGCACCGAAGCCGAGCCGCTGCTGGGCGCCGCGCTGCTGGCGCGCCCGCTGGCCAATCCGCCCGAGGTGCTGAGCTACCACGCCCTTCTCGAGCGCGCGTCGCGCAATGCCGACGCGGGCCCGGCGGTCACCTGGGCCTCGCTGGCCGACTGTGACGCCAAGGCGGGCGCCTGCCCGAACGCGGACGCCCTGGCCACGCTGCAGAAGCAGGCGCCGGACAACGCGGCCGTCTGGTTGCTCAAGCTGGGCGTCGACGACCATAACGGTGCCGGCAAGGATACGCGCAGCGATCTCGCCCGTGCCGCCAACGCCAGGATTTACGACGATTATCTCGGCTCCAGCCTCAAGGCGCTGGCCAACTCGGTCAGCCAGCTGCCGCCACCGCCGGACACCTTCAATCCGCTGCAGGGCGCGGGCGCGGCCGGCGTGCAGATGGTCATCGTTTTCGGTCTGGCCAGCGCGCAGCCGATGCCTGGGTTCCAGGTCACGGCGAAGTACTGCGAAGACAACAAGAGCGATGCCGGCGTGGTGGGCGACTGCCTGAAACTCGCGAAGGTTCTGGAGTGGGGCAGCAGCCCGCTCGGTCGTTCGCTGGGCCTGCATCTGCGTGAAACGCTGTCCACCGACACCGCCGAGCAGCAGTCCGCGAAGACCGCTCGCATGAACCTGGTCTGGCAGATGCAGCGCTTCGCGCAGCTCAACGTCCAGGCCCAGGGCGACAAGGTGACGGCGCAGAAGCTGCTGTCGCTGGCGCGCAGCGGCGGCACCGAGATGAGCGTGGTGCTGGCTTCGCTGCGTGCCTACGGCATGCCGGCGGAAGCCCCGGCGGGATGGGAGCCGGCTAAGGTCGAGCAGTAGGCCGGCCTGAATTGAGCCAAAAAAAACGGGCGCCCATGGGCGCCCGTTTTTTATTGAACCGCCTGTAGGAGCGCGCCCTGCGCGCGAATTCCTTACATCGCGCGCAGGGCGCGCTCCTACAGATTCAGTCAGTCGCCCAGTTCGGTCCGCATGAACTCCGGCTGCGCCAGCGCACCCTTGTGGATTTCAGCGTTGTAGTACTTCGTCGGGAAGCCCTTGCTGATGGCGCCGCGCTCGCGGAAACCGGACAGGTCGCCGTCCTTGCGGGCCATGGTGCAGCTCCACCAGCCGGTGGGGTAGCACGGCTGCGGGAAGGGCAGGGTACGCACGGCCTTGAAGCCCGAGGTGCGCATGGCCGAACGCATGGCCTTGATCAGCTCGATGTGGGCCAGCGGGGATTCCGACTGCTGCACGAGGATGCCGCCGTGGCGCAGGGCCTTGTAGCAGCTGGCGTAGAAGGCGGCGTTGAACAGGCCTTCGGCCGGACCCACCGGGTCGGTCGAGTCGACGATGATCAGGTCGATGGACTCCGGATCCGCCTCGGCCATGTACTTGATGCCGTCGATGAAGAGCAGCTCGGCGCGCGGGTCGTTGTTGGCGTCGCACAGTTCCGGGAAGTACTGCTCGGCAAGCCGGGTGACGCGCTCGTCGATCTCCACCTGGGTGGCCTTCTCGACTTCCTCGTGCTTGAGCACTTCGCGCAGGGTGCCGCAGTCGCCGCCACCGATGATGACGACACGCTTGGCCCGGGCGTGGGTGAACAGCGCCGGATGGGTCATCATCTCGTGGTACAGGAAGTTGTCGCGGCTGGTCAGCATGACGCAGCCGTCGATCACCATGAGATTGCCCCAGTCGGTGGTCTGGTAGATCTCGATGGTCTGGAATTCGGTCTTCTCGGCGTGCAGCAGGCGCTCGACACGGAAACCGATGGATGAGCCGGAGGCCTGGTGGGCTTCGGTAAACCAGCTGAGCTGCTGTTGCGACATGACTCGGATCCTGAAAAGAGGTAAGGGACCAAACACGGGATTGTACCGGCTCCGGGTCCGGAATCGGCCAAGTCCTTGCCCTGGCACAAATGTAGGTCGTCCCTGATGGCGATGTTGCCCCGGGCGGGGCGATACACGGATGTCATCCGTCGCCGCTACAATACGCGGTCTGCCCCGTCTCCCCGGACGGCGCAGACCCTGTCTGGTCGGCCCCGCGGCGTGCGAGGCTCCCGGTCGCCAGACTCGCTTCAGGTCAAAGTTCGCCGCTGCGACTGTTCCGCGCCCCCCACGGGGACACGACACAATCACGAGGGAGATCGTCGCCACCATGACGAACTGGACCACCGAACGCGCGAAGCTGACTTACGCGATCCCACACTGGAGCAACGGCTACGTGGATGTGGCCGGCAACGGTCACCTGCAGATGCGCCCGCGCGGCGACGAGGGCCCGGCCCTCGACCTGCCGGCCATTGTCGATCAGGCCACGGCCCAGGGCCTGCGCCTGCCGTTGCTCGTCCGCTTCCCGGATATCCTCGCCGACCGTCTGGCGCGCCTGCAGCAGGCGTTCGCCAAGGCGATCGATGACGCCAAGTACGCCGGTTCCTACACGGCTATCTATCCGATCAAGGTCAACCAGCAGCGCGGCGTCGTCAGCGAACTGGTCGCCGCGGGCGAAGAGGGTTTCGGCCTCGAGGCCGGTTCCAAGCCGGAACTGATGGCCGTGCTCGCCTATGCCCGCCCCGGCAGCATGGTGGTCTGCAACGGTTATAAGGACCGCGAGTACGTCCGTCTCGCCCTGATCGGGCGCAAGCTCGGTCTGCGCGTCCACATCGTCATCGAGAAGCTCTCCGAGCTCGACCACGTGTTCGCCGAGGCGAAGGCGCTGGATGTCGAACCGCTGCTCGGCGTGCGCGTGCGCCTGGCCTCGATCGGTGCCGGCAAGTGGCAGAACACCGGTGGCGACAAGGGCAAGTTCGGTCTCAGCCCCGGTCAGGTGCTGGAGCTGATCGAACGCCTCGACGCCGCGGGCCTCAAGCACACGCTGAGGCTGCAGCACTTCCACATGGGCTCGCAGATCTCCAACGTGCGCGATATTGCCGCCGGCATGCGCGAAGCCGTGCGCTACTTCGTCGAACTGCACCGGCTGGGCGTGCCCATCGACGTCGTCGACGTGGGCGGCGGTCTGGGCGTGGATTACGAAGGCACCCGCTCGCGCAGCTATAACTCGATCAACTACAGCCTGGGCCAGTACGCCGCCAGCATCGTGCAGCCGCTGGCCGAGGCCGTCGCCGAGCACGGCATGAAGGCGCCGGTCATCTTCACCGAGTCCGGTCGCGCGATGACCGCGCACCACGCGGTGATGGTGGTCAACGTCACCGAGGTGGAAGAGGTACCCGAGGGTTCGGTGCCCGCGCCGCGCGCGGACGAGCCGACGGTGCTGCGTCACCTTCGCGAGACGCACGCCGAGCTCGACAGCCGCCCGCCGCTGGAGCTGTTCCACGAAGCGCAGCATCACTTCGCCGAGGGCCAGGCGCTCTACGCGCTGGGTCAGCTCGACCTGCGCGACCGCGCGAAGCTCGACGACCTGTTCTACGCGATCGCCAACGCGGTGCGTCCGCGCCTGCTGCCGGCGGAGCGCGCGCATCGTCAGGCGCTGGACGACCTGGACGAGAAGCTGGTCGACAAGTACTTCGTGAACTTCTCCGTGTTCGAGTCGGTGCCGGATATCTGGGCGATCGATCAGATCTTCCCGATCGTGCCGATCTCACGTCTGGACGAGGAACCCACGCGCCGGGGCGTGATCGCCGACCTCACCTGCGACTCGGACGGCCGTATCGATCATTACGTGGATGCCGAAGGCGTGGACGTCAGCCTGCCGCTGCACGCCCTGCGTGACGACCAGTCGTACCGCCTCGGTATCTTCATGGTCGGCGCGTACCAGGAAACCCTGGGCGACATCCACAACCTGTTCGGCGACACCGACGCGGTGAATGTCCGCGCGACGGCCGACGGTTACGAGTTCGCGCACGTGCGTCATGGCGACACGACGGACCTGATGCTCGACTACGTGGGTTACGACCTCAGGCAGCTGCGCCAGTCCTACACCGACCGGCTGGCCGCGGCAGGCATTACCGGCGCCGAGGCGGAGATGTTGTCCGCCTCGCTGGACAAGGGCCTCACCGGCTACACGTACCTGGCGGAAACCGCAGGGCGTTGATTCCAACCGCGGCGCCTCAGGGCGCCGCGTCTCTTTTCAGACATCGACAAAGGTTTTCGGGATGACCCTCAAGGCAGCATTCATCGGACTCGGCGCGATGGGCGCCCCCATGGCGGGACATCTTCATGCGAAGGGCCTGCTGGCCGCGGTCGGTAATCGCTCACAGGCGAAGGCCGATGCGCTGGCGAAGGAGCTTGGTGTCGACGCGCCCGATCTCGCGGGCATTGCCTCGTCATGTGACGTGATCGCCCTGTGCGTCAGTGCGGATGCGGACGTCATCGGCGTGGTGGAAGCGTTGGCTCCGTCATTGAAGAGGGGAGCGATCGTCGTCGATCACTCGACCGTCGCTCCCGCCACGGCGAAGAAGGCCGCCAGCCTGCTCGCCGATGTGGGTGCGCTGTTCCTGGATGCGCCGGTGTCCGGCGGCGTCGAAGGCGCGAAGAACGGCACGTTGTCCGTGATGGTCGGCGGCGACGCGGAGGTGCTCGAGCGAGCACGTCCGGTGCTGGAAGCCTATGGGGCGCGTATCACGCACATGGGCGCGGTCGGCAGCGGCCAGGCAACCAAGGCGGTCAATCAGGTGCTGGTCGCGGGCATTGCCCACGCGGTGACGGAAGGGCTCGCGCTGGGTGAAGCGCTCGGTCTGCAAGCGGATCGCCTCATTCCGACGCTGGCGGCGGGCGCGGCGGGCAACTGGTTCCTCGACAAGCGTGGCGCGACGATGCTGCGCAACGAGTTTTCGGTGGGCTTCAAGCTGGCGCTGCTGCACAAGGACCTCGGCATCGTGCGCGGTATCGCGAAGGACGCGGGTACCAACCGCACCATCATCGAACAGTCGCTGGCCGACTTCGCCGAACTGATGTCGCAGGGCTACGGCGATGACGACATTTCGGCACTCATTCGCCTGAAACGCGCTGACTGACAGGCGGGTACATCGCTTCAAAAAAAATCCCGCCGTTCGGCGGGATTTTTTTGGCGGCGGCGGGGGAGTGACCTCAGCCGCCTTCCTTCAGGGCAATCGCGCTGATGCCCGCCGACTGCAGGCGCTGCTTGGTGCCTTCCAGATCGGTCGCGGACTTGAACGGGCCGAGACGCACGCGGTTGTAGGTCTGCGAGCCGACCTTCACCGACTGGACGTTGGCAACGAAGCCCTGCAACGCGAGCTTGGCCTTCAATGCCTCCGCATCGGCGGCGCTCGGGAACGCGCCAACCTGCAACAGGTAACCCGGGCTGCCCGTCGCGGCAGCGGGGGCGGCGGGCTGTGACGGAGCGGCGGTGACCGTCTGCGTCGCGGCCTTCGGCAGATTCGCCGCGGCCTGCTGCACCTGAGCCTGCTGCTGGGCGGCGGCAGCCTGCTGAGCCTGCGCCTGCTGGGTCTGTTGCGCGGCCAGTTGCTGCTGTTTCTGCTGCTGGGCTTCGGCACTGGCCTGGGCGCGGATCTCGGCGTCCGGAATGCGGACTTCCTTCTCCGAGAGCACCGAGTAGAAATCGTACGACGGCTTCTTCGGTTTCTCGGGTGCGGTCTGCTCGACGACGCCCGGGTCGCTGCCCTTCTGCGCGGTGGCTTCCGGGTTTGGCGCCGGGCCCTGCTGCTTCTGCATCATGGGAATCAGCGTGCCGCGCATGGCGAAGGCCATGAGCAGGGCGCCGGCGAGGATGCCGATCAGTGCCCAGCCCCAGCCGGGCATGCCGCCGCTCGAACCGTTGCGGACGGCCTGACGGCCTTTCGTCGCCTTCTTGCGTGTTGCCATTTACATGCTCTCCGGGGCCGAAATGCCCAGCAGATCCAGACCGTTGCGAAGCACCTGCTGCGTGGCCGCCACAAGCGCGAGGCGGGCGTCACGCAGATCGGCGTCGTCCACGATCCACTTATGCTCGTGATAGTAACTGTGGAGCGCGCCCGCGAGTTCGCGCAGATACTGCGCGATCAGGTGCGGTTCCAGATTGGCGGCTGCCGACTCGACCATTTCGGGGTAACGCGACAGCTCGACCATCAGCGCCGACTCGTGCTCGGTGGCGAGCAGGTCGAGCTTCGCGAGACCGTTGCCCCGATCCGTGGACAGGCCGCGGTCGGCCAGTTCGCGGAAGACGCGGCTGGCGCGTGCATGCGCGTACTGGATGTAATAGACCGGGTTGTCGTTGCTCTGCGAGCGGGCCAGGTCGATGTCGAAGACCAGCTGCGAATCCGCCTTGCGGGCGATCAGGAAGTAACGCGTGGCGTCACGGCCCGCTTCGTCGATGAGGTCGCGCAGGGTGACGTAGGAACCGGCGCGCTTGGAGATCTTCACCTCTTCGCCGCCGCGCATCACCGTCACCATCTGGTGCAGCACGTATTCCGGCCAGTTCTTCGGAATGCCGGTATCCAGCGCCTGCAGGCCGGCTTTCACGCGGGCCAGCGACCCGTGATGATCCGAACCCAGCTCGGTGATGGCGCGCTCGTAGCCGCGCTGCCACTTGGTACGGTGGTAGGCCACGTCCGGGAGAAAATAGGTGAACGTACCATCGGACTTGCGCATGACGCGGTCCTTGTCGTCACCGAAATCCGTCGAGCGGAGCCACAGCGCGCCGCCTTCCTCGTAGGTATGTCCGTGGGCCACGAGTTCCTTTACGGTCTCGTCGACCCGGCCCTCGCTGTAGAGCGACGACTCGAGGTAATACACGTCGAAACCGACACCGAACGCCTTGAGGTCCAGGTCCTGCTCGTTGCGCAGGTAGGCCACGGCGAAGCGACGGATATCGTCCAGGTTGTCGGCGTCGCCGGTACCGACAACGGTCTCGCCGTCGGCTTCGACCGATTCCTTCGCCAGAAAGGCGCGGGCCACTTCGGCAATGTAGTCGCCGCGGTAGCCGGATTCCGGCCAGCCCGCTTCGTCCGGGGCGATGCCCCTGGCGCGCGCCTGCGTGGACAGGGCCAGGTTTGCGATCTGCACGCCCGCGTCGTTGTAATAGAACTCGCGGAACACTTTCCAGCCGCTGGCGGCCAGCAGGCGACTCAGGCTGTCGCCGATCGCCGCCGCGCGGCCATGGCCGACATGCAGCGGGCCGGTCGGGTTGGCCGAGACGAACTCGACGCCCGCCGTACGGCCACCGCCGTCCCGGTTGTGCCCGTAGCGGTCGCC
The DNA here is from genome assembly GCF_900102405.1 of Dyella sp. 333MFSha. NCBI lineage: Bacteria > Pseudomonadati > Pseudomonadota > Gammaproteobacteria > Lysobacterales > Rhodanobacteraceae > Dyella > Dyella sp. 333MFSha. Next base: position 1,358,614 of record NZ_FNBR01000002.1, read on the forward strand.
TTCGGCCAGCGCGCGATCGATCTCGGCGTGAAAGGCGGCCGGCGCCAGGAAGAAGTTGATGAAGCCCGGGCCGGCGATCTCGACCTTGCCGACCAGGGAGGAAGCGGGAAGCGCTTCGACCAGGTCCGTGGCGAGATCGCGTGGCTTACGGCCGGCGGCCTTGGCCATCATCATGGCCACGTTGGTGGCGAAGTCGCCGTGCTCGCGGCTGCGCGTGCGCTCGATCACGAACGTGGGCGCGACGAAATCGGACGGCAGTTTGCCGGACTCCCGCATAGCCCCGATGGCCTGCAGGACGAGTTGTTTCAACTGTGCTTTCACGGGATGGGCGACGCGGATATGGAACCGGCAATCCTATCAGAAGGGCCGCGCCGGCCGGTCGCCCAAGGCAACGGCCCGTTTTCCACAGCCTGTGGATAACTCTGTGGGCAATAACGACGCGCTGCGACCCCGCGCCACATCGCGCCTCGTTGACATCGTCGCGTAACAACTAAAGCCTATTTCAAACAGTGACTTGCGAGACTGACTTGCGCCGAGACACAAGCTGTGACGTCCAAGTGGCAAATCGGCGCAATGTGCATAACTCGAATCCTGCAAGTGCCGCGGCGTCGTTCCCGGAGCGTTCCACCGCACGCGTCACACGCGATGCGCCGCCGCGTCACGGGGCTGTCATCGCCCATCGTCACAATTCATCGTGTGCCCGGTGTCTCCCCGGCCCAACGGCACAAAGGGCTCACCACGCCCCTCCCTCGAAATGGTGACCCCAACGGCGCGAGCGGCACTCGCGCCGTTTTTTTTGCCTGAAATCCGGTCTCAGATAAGTCCCCGGTCCGCCATGGACACCGGCTCGCCCTGCCCGATCACCAGATGATCGAGAACCCGGATATCCATGAGTTTGAGGGCGTCGACCAGCACGCGGGTGATCTCGCGGTCCGCCCGGCTCGGTTCGGCTACGCCGGACGGGTGGTTGTGGGCGAGGATCACCGCCCCCGCGTGGTGGCGCAGGCAGGCCCGGACGACCTCGCGCGGATAGACGCTGGCACCGTCGAGCGTGCCGCGGAACAGTTCTTCATACCCGAGCACCCGGTGCCGGGTATCCAGGAACAGGCAGGCGAACACCTCGTAAGGAAGGTGCCGCAGCCGGGCCTTGAGGTAGGCGGCGCTATCTTCCGAGGAACCGATGGCCGGCAGGTCGGTGAGTTCTTCTTTCAACGACCGGCGGGCCAGTTCGATGGTCGCGACCAGCCGTGCCCGCTTGGCGGGCCCGACGCCGCTGAGTCTGGGCAGCTGGTCGGGATCCGAGAGCAGACGGCCCAGGCTGCCCGCCTGGGCGAGCAGTGCCCGGCCGGTGGCGACGGCATCCCGTCCGGCGACACCGTTACCGAGGACGACGGCGAGCAGCTCCGCGTCGGACAGCGCGCTCGCGCCGTGAGCCAGCAGGCGTTCGCGAGGGCGGTCGCCGACCGGCCACTCCCGGATGGTCAGACCGCGTACGCCGGGCGCGCCGGCGGTCGTCGCGTTGAATGCCGGTGCGTTGTCGCGCACGGCCGAACGATGGAGGTGCCCCCGCTTCATGAGTCGTTCTTCCTGATGACCAGCCCGCGGCCGGAGAGATCCCCAACTTAGGATCGTCGCGGACGAATGGCGATAGAACGATTCTGAAAATGCGGGGCAATATGGGTGCGAGGCATGAGCCGGTCCGCTAAGCTTGATGACCCCTCGTCACCGCGCCGTTTTGCCATGAGTCTTCGCCAGCGTCGCATCCTCATTGGCGTTACCGGTGGTATCGCCGCCTACAAGATCTGCGAACTCGTCCGCCGCCTGCGCGACCTCGAGGCCGAGGTGCGCGTGGTGATGACGGAAGGCGCCACGCATTTCGTCACACCGACCACCTTCCAGGCGCTTTCGGGGCAGCCGGTGCGGGTCAGCCTGTGGGACGAGCAGGGCGAGGCCGCGATGGGTCACATCGAACTGGCTCGCTGGGCGGAGCGCGTCCTGATCGCCCCGGCGAGTGCCGACACCCTCGCGCGGCTCGCGCACGGCCATGCCGACGACCTGCTGACCACCGTGGTGCTCGCCACCGCCGCGCCTGTTTACGTCGCTCCGGCGATGAACCAGCAGATGTGGGCCAACCTCGCCGTACAGGCGAATGTCGGCACGCTCCGGGTCAGAGGTGTCGGCGTCCTCGGTCCCGCCGACGGCGATCAGGCCTGTGGCGACATCGGCTCGGGTCGCATGCTCGAGCCGCATGAACTCCGCGACATCCTCGTCGCCTCGTTCGGCGATCAGTCGCTGCGCGGCCGTCGCGTCGTGGTCAGCGCCGGCCCTACGTACGAGGACATCGATCCCGTACGCTTTATCGGCAACCGCAGCTCGGGCCGCATGGGCTTCGCGGTGGCTGCCGCCGCACGCGATGCCGGCGCGGACGTCACCCTCGTTGCCGGCCCGGTATCGCTGCCGACACCCCACGGCGTACGACGCGTGGATGTGCGCAGCGCCCGTCAGATGCACGACGCCGTGCTGTCCGCATCCGACGGCGCGGCTATCTACATCGGCGCCGCCGCGGTCGGCGACTACCGTCCCGCCGATGTCGCCGGTCACAAGCTAAAGAAGGCCGACGGTGCGCCGTTACGCCTCGAACTGGCCGAGAACCCGGACATCATCGGGACGCTCGCCGCGCAACCGGTGCATCCGTACCTCGTCGGCTTCGCCGCCGAAACGCGGGAGGTGTCCGGTTACGCCCAGGACAAGCTGCGTCGCAAGGGCCTGGACATGATCGCCGCCAACGAAGTGGGGGTGGGCAAGGGCTTCGAGGTGGCGGACAACGCACTGCATCTCTACTGGCCCGATGGCGACATCGCGCTACCCGAGATGCCGAAGACCGAACTGGCGCGCCAGCTGATCCAGCATGTCGCCCATCATTTCCTGGCTGCACACGGACACACCTCTTGATCGACATCGAACTGAAGATCCTCGACCCGCGGCTCGGCGACACCATTCCCTTGCCTGAGCAGGCCACCGGCGGCAGTGCCGGCATGGATCTGCGGGCGGCGGTGGATGCCCCCGTGACGCTGGCCCCCGGTGAGAGCCTCCTGGTACCGACGGGTCTGGCCATTCACATCGGCGACCCGGCCTGGTGTGCTCTGATCGTGCCGCGCTCGGGCCTGGGGCATAAACAGGGTCTGGTCATGGGCAATCTGGTGGGCGTCATCGATGCCGACTACCAGGGGCCGCTGATGATTTCGTGCTGGAATCGTGGAAACGCACATGTGACCATCGCGCCGGGTGACCGGGTTGCGCAATTATTGCTAGTTCCGGTGGGACGAGCGCGGTTGCGCGTAGTGGAAGGATTCGCACCTTCGCAGCGGGGCGAAGGCGGGTTCGGTTCGACCGGTATTGGCTGATTCGCCGAGGGATACAAGGGGCACCATGGCTGGGAAAGAGGGTGGGGAAGGGCGGGGGTCCCGGACCGATCTGCGACGTTTGCTGCCGCTGGCCGGCGCGACGCTGCTTATCGTGGCGGGTGCGTTCTGTGCGTGGCAGGCCTGGCTGATCGCGGACGAAAGCGCCGCGGCCGAGCGTACGCGTGCTGCGCAGCGGCAGACCGTGAGCGAGCTTGCCAGCCTTTACGGCGCGAAACGCCAGCAGTTCCTTCGCGCGGCGGCCGACCCATCCGTGGAAGCGGCGATCGACGATCACGCCGCGGCGGCCGCGCGGTTACATGCCCTGTTGCCGGCGGCGAAGGTCGTCGAGGTGTACAGCGCCGGGCTGGACGAAGTGGTCCGGGCCAACTTCCGCGAATTCGGCTATGCCAAGGCGGCGCAGCTGATGGCGGCCCTCGGCTCGTCCGAGCCGCCGGTCGCGGCGACGACCCTGCATGGCAGCGAGCGCAATCTCTCGGTCGCCGAACCGATTTCGGTCGGCGGTACGGTGCGCGCCTGGGCGTGGCTCGAGTATCCGTTCGACGACATGGCGGCGCGTTTCGAAGCATCCTCGCCGGGCGGCGGTCGCCTGGCCCTGAGGCAAGGCGATGGCGACACCGGCACGACGCTGCTTGCCAAAGGTTCGCGTTCCGTCGGGGTGGACGGGCAGGAGATCGTCATCGCCGGTACCTCCTTGTATGTAAAGGCGGCGATGCCCGAGGCCTTCATCGTCATCCCGCATTCCGAACTCCTGGCCGTGTTGCTCACCCTCATCGGGCTGGGCGGCGGTGCCTTCCTGCTCTGGTCCAGCCGTCGTCAGCCGACGGTCGTCGAAGCCGAGCCCGAGCCCGAGATCCTCGTCGCCGACGTGCCGCGGAGGCCGCGCCTCCCGCCGACGCCACAGGCAGGCGGCAACGTGGTCCGCGAGACGGTGCGTGCGCCGGCAACCGCTCCGGCGGCGATCGATCCGTCGATCTTCCGCGCCTACGACATCCGCGGCGTGGTCGGCACGTCGCTCACAGCCGACGTGGCACGCCGTATCGGTCAGGCCATCGGCGGTCTGATGACCGAACGCGGTCTGCACGAGATCGTGGTCGGCCGGGACGGCCGTCTGTCGGGTGAAGCGCTGACCGCGGGATTGTCGGACGGCCTGCGTGCCGCCGGCATCGACGTGATCGATATCGGCCTGGTTCCCACGCCGTTGGTGTATTTCGCCGCCTACCATCTGGGTACCGGCTGCGGTGTGGCCGTCACTGGCAGTCATAACGCGGCGGACCACAACGGTTTCAAGATCGTGGTCGGCGCCGAGACGCTGGCCGATGCCGCCATCACCGATCTGTACCGCCGGATCGTAGACGGCCGGCTGCGGGAAGACGGCGTCGGCACCTGGCGTGAGCAGTCGATCATCGAGCCGTATGTGGCCCGCATCGTCGGTGACGTCTCCGCGGAGCGCCGCCTGAAAGTGGTGGTCGATGCGGGCAATGGCGCAGCCGGTGTCGTCGCGCCCCGTGTCCTCGAGGACATCGGCTGCGAAGTCATTCCGCTGTACTGCGAGGTCGACGGTCGTTTCCCGAACCATCACCCCGATCCGTCCGACCCGCGTAATCTGGGCGACCTGATCGCGGCGGTGCATACCATCGGTGCCGATCTGGGCATCGCGTTCGACGGCGATGGCGACCGGCTCGGCGTGGTCACGGCCAGCGGGGAGATCATCTTCGCCGACCGGCTGCTGATGCTGTTCGCTCAGGACGTGCTGTCCCGCAATCCGGGTGCGACCGTCATCTACGACGTCAAGTGCACGGGCCATCTTCGCAAGGTCATCCAGGATGCCGCCGGCGTTCCGCTGATGTGGCGCACCGGACATTCGCTGATCAAGAGCAAGATGCGCGACACCGGGGCCGCGCTGGCCGGTGAGATGAGCGGCCACTTCTTCTTCGCGGACAACAATCGCTGGTATGGCTTCGACGACGGCATCTACGCCGCCGCCCGCCTGCTCGAGATCGTTGCCGGCGATCTCGAGGAACGCAGCGTGGCGGAATTGTTCGATGCGCTGCCCAGGAGCGTGTCCACCCCGGAGCTGAAAATGCCGGTCGCGGAGGAAGGCGCGGCGTTCCGCTTTATGGAAAGCTTCAGCGCCGTATCCAGCTTCGAAGACGCCCGGGTCACGACGATCGACGGTATCCGTGTCGACTGGCCGGATGGTTGGGGGCTGGTGCGTGCATCCAATACGTCGCCGGCCCTGATCTTCCGTTTCGATGCCGACAACGCGAAGTCGCTCGAGCGTATCAAGCAGGCCTTCCGCCAGCGCCTGCTGGCGGTCGACCGGAACCTGCCCCTGCCGTTCTGAGCGGTGATCCGCCGGCCTCAGCGGCCGGCGGCGGCCTTCAGTTCGCGGTAGTGCTTCAGCTGTGCGTCCATGTTCACCTGGGCCGCGTCCTTCGCGGACATCTGGCGCTGCAACGTGGCGCGCAGGGCGGCCACCGTGTTGCGCTGATCGGTGATACGGGAACTCAGATACGGCGGTACGGGCTGCTTGCCGCGTTCGAGGTCGCCTGCGCGGTTGAGCAGGTCAGCCAGTGCCTTCTCCTGTCCCTGCAGGTTCAGCCGCGTGGTGCGCGCCGCCTGTTCGACGTTGTCCAGTTCGGCTTGCTTCGCCGTGGCGAAGGCGGCTTCATTGGGATACGCGTTGAGCAGCTGCGCGTCGTCGCGCCTTTGCTGATCGGCGGCGGCCTGGGCGGCTGCCTGCTGATCGGCCAGCTTCTTCGCGGCGGCGCGTTCGTCCGTGGTCAGCTGACGGTCGACGTGTTTGATCACGACGCCTTGCGAGTTGACGACGTCGTAGCCGGCTTTCATCGCATCGGACGTCAGGCTGTCGCTGAAAAACGACTGGCCGCTCGCATCCTTCCACTTGTAACGGAACGCGCTGTTGTTTCTCGTATTGTCCTGACCCGCGGCGAACGCGGTCGTGCCAAGGCACAGTGCCGCCCCCGCGAGGATGTAACGAACTGCCTGCATGATGTCCCCCTCCTGTCGGCTGAGTATAGCCAGCGCACGGGGAGAGGCCAGCTTGCCGGACGCAAGCGGCCTTTTACGCGTGACGCAGTCGCCGTTTTCGGTCAGGCGCTGACACCGTATCGTTCGCGATAAGCCAGCAGGCGACCGTGTTCGCTGGCCAGTTCAGGGCGCTCCCCCGCGTAGGTGAGCACATCGGCGAGGGTGGCGATGGCGACGACCGGGATACCGAACTGTGCCGCCACTTCCTGTGCCGCCGACAGCTCGCCCTGGCCGCGTTCCTGGCGGTCGAGCGCGATAAGCACGCCGGCAGGCTCGGCGCCCTGCGACCTGATCAGTTCGAGCGATTCGCGCACGGCGGTGCCGGCGGTCATCACGTCGTCGACGATCAGCACGCGGCCCTTGAGCGGTGCGCCGACGAGCGTGCCGCCTTCACCGTGCTCCTTGGCCTCCTTGCGGTTGTAGGCCCACGGCACGTCCCGGTCCTGGGTGTCGGCCAGAGCGATCGCGGTCGCGGCGGCCAGGGCGATCCCCTTGTAAGCCGGGCCGAACAGCATGTCGAAAGGGACGCCGGAGCGCGTCGCGGCGGCGGCGTACGAACGGCCGAGCCGGGCGAGGGCGGCACCGGAGTCGATCCGGCCCATGTTGAAAAAGTAGGGGCTGCTGCGACCCGACTTCAACGTGAACTCGCCGAAGCGCAGCACGTCACGGGCAAGGGTCAGTTCAATGAATTCGCGCTGGTAGTCGTGCACGTCGGTCTCTCTCAGGGTTTCCAGGGATGCAACAGGCGCCACATCACGTACTGCGGGCCGATCGGGCCGCCATGGTACAGCTCGTCGTGTTCGAGGTACCCGGCGCTGCGGTAGACGTGGACCGCCGCCTCGTTGCGTACGTTCACCATCAGCAGGATGCGCTCCTTGTCCGGGTGCCGGCCTTCGACATAAGCCTGGATGCCATCCAGGGCGCGACGCCCCAGGCCTTTCCCCTGCCAGCGGGCATCGATCATGAAGCTGCGCAGCGCGACCGCGCCGTCCACCAGGGGATGGTCGCCCAGGGCCACCGCATGACGGTCGATGCGCACGTAACCGACGACATCATCCTCGACCAGCAGGGCCAGGGCCTCGCTGCCCGGGCAGACGGCGGCATCGGCCATCGAATCGACCGTGCGTCCGACAAAGGGCAGCTGGGCCGGGTGCACCGCGACATCGAGGACGGCGTGGCGGAGTTCGGCGGTGACAGGCGTGACGCGGACGGGCTGGCTCATGCGCTCATTGTAGGCGCAGGTATGATGGCGGGATCGTCGAATACCCGATCAAGGTCCCATGCGCATCATTTCTCTGAACGCCAACGGTATCCGCTCCGCCGCCACGAAGGGTGTCTTCGACTGGCTTCGCGCACAGGATGCGGACGTCGTCTGCCTGCAGGAAACCAAGGCCCAGGAGTCGCAGCTCACCGATCCGATGTTCCGTCCGGACGGCCATCACTGCTTCTATCACGACGCGCGCAGCAAGAAGGGCTACAGCGGCGTGGCGATCTACTCGAAGCGCGAGCCGGACGAAGTACGCGTGTCGCTGGGCCGCGAGGACTTCGATTGCGAAGGGCGGTATATCGAGGCGCGCTACGGCAACCTCAGCGTAGTCTCGTTCTACATCCCGTCGGGCTCATCCGGTGACGAGCGTCAGCAGTACAAGTTCCGGATCATGGAATGGCTGACCCCGATTTTCCGTGAGTGGGCGGCCAGCGGACGCGAATACGTGCTCTGTGGCGACTGGAACATCGTCCATACGAAAAACGACATCAAGAACTGGACGTCGAACCAGAAGAACTCGGGCTGTCTGCCCGAAGAACGTGCCTGGCTCGACCTGCTCTTCAAGGAGATCGGCTGGGTGGACAGCTTCCGTGCGCTGAAGCCCGACGCCGTCGAGTACACCTGGTGGTCCAACCGCGGCCAGGCCCGCGCCAACAACGTGGGTTGGCGTATCGATTACCAGATCGTGACGCCGGGTCTGCGCGACCGCCTGCGCGACTGCTCGATCTACCGTGACGAGCGTTTCTCGGACCACGCCCCCTTCATCGTGGATTACGCCGAGTGAGCCAGGCGCCAGGCGCGTCCCGCTACAAGGGCCTGCGTGGCGTCAGCGCCGCGTTCGCCCAGCCGGGCGCGGTCATCATGCTGTTCTTCGGCCTGGCGTCCGGCCTGCCATTCCTGCTGGTCGGCAATACGCTGTCCGCGTGGCTGAAGGAGTCGGGCGTCGACTACGGCGCCATCGGCGTCGCCAGTTACGTCACGTTTGCCTACAACTTCAAGTTTCTCTGGGCGCCCCTGGTCGACAAGTGGCGCCTGCCTTTATTCGGACGACTGGGACTGCGTCGCGGCTGGTTGCTGTTCGCCCTGATCCTGCTCGGTATCGGTCTGCTCGGCATGGCGAGCTTCCCGCCGACCCTTTCGCTGGCGCGTTTCATGGGCGTGACGCTGGTGGCCGCCTTCGCCGGCGCGACCATCGACATCGTGGTGGATGCGTACCGAGTCGAGATCGCTCCGCCGGAAGCGCAGGGTGCCCTCGCGGCCACGTACACGCTCGGCTACCGCCTCGGCCTCATTGCGGGCGGCGCAGGCATCCTGATCGTGGCCGATGCGCTCGGCTGGCAGCGCGGCTACGTCGCGATATGCGCGCTGCTCGTCGTTCCCATCGTGGCGGTGCTGGTGGCGCGCGAGCCGGAGCACCGCGTGCGCGAGCGCGTGCCGCTGAGCGTCGCCATTCAGGAGGGCTTCGTCGGTCCGTTCCGCGATTTCCTGTCCCGTTACGGCCTTGGCCTGGCACTGGCGCTGCTGCTTTTCGTGGCCTTGTTCCGCCTACCGGATCAGATGCTCGGCGTCATGGCGTATCCGTTCTATCTGGATGCGGGCTTCAGTAAGACGCAGATCGCCGAGGTCTCCAAGGTGTATGGCGTCATCATCGGCATCGCCGGCGCCTTGCTGGGCGGCTGGGCCGTGACCCGCTTCGAGATGCGGCGCCTGCTCGCCGTGGCCGCTGTCGGTGTCGCGTTGTCGAACCTGCTCTATCTGCTGATGGCGATGAATCCGGGGCAGACGTGGGCTTTCGTGGCGACGTTGTCGGGGGACAACTTCGCGCAAGGTTTCGCGGGCCCCGTGCTGGTGGCCTTCATGTCGGGGCTGGTCAACCGACAGTTCACCGCCACGCAGTACGCCTTGCTCAGTGCGCTGGCGAACCTGCCCGGCAAGCTGATGGGCGGTCTTTCCGGCTTTCTGGTCAAGGATTCCGGTTACGCGGCGCTCTTCATCGTAAGTACGGTTTCCATCGTGCCGACGCTCGTTCTGCTGGGTCTGCTGTGGCGTAAGATGCCGCGTCCCGGGGCCGTCAACACGGATTAGGCCGAACGGCCTGTCTTTGCAACGTGCCAAAACTGTGTAAGATTTCCGGCACAGGGGGCATGCGCGAGGAGGTAACGCACGTGCCAGATATTGTTGTAAGACATATCGACGAGCAAATGGCTGAGCGGATCAAAGCGCTCGCCCGGGAACGCCGCTGGTCGATCAATGAAGTCATTCTCCACGCGTTGCGTTACGGGCTGGGTCTGAGTCCGGGCGACGTGTTCAGCGAGCTGTTGCTCGAACCCGGTGACATCGCCCACCTCACCGGTGCGTGGGATGCCGAAGAGCAGGCGGCGTTCCAGGAGGCACTCGCGGCGCTGGCGCAAGCCTCGCCGTCGTCGCTCGCCGACGCCGCGACCCGGCAGGCGTCACAGCCGTCCGAGACGTTCTAGCCGTCGCTCGATGGATTCAGCTCAGCGGTGCCGCGTAGAGGGCACCCAGCAGCCGGGGGCCAGTCGCCCCTGTCACCGCCGCCAGGTTTCCCGGCTCGCCGCGCAGTCGGCGATAAGCAAGCCACGCGAACGCCATTGCCTCCATCATGTCGGGATCGATCCCGAACTGCGTGCTCCGCAGCAGCGGGCGCCCTTCGAGGCGGGCGGCGATCGCGCCCATCAGCGCGGCGTTATGCACGCCACCACCGCAGGCGATGACGTCGACGGCATCCGGCGCATGCCGCCCGATCGCGTCGGCGATACTCACCGCGCTCAGGGCGAGCAGTGTCGCCTGCACGTCTTCAGGAGGCAGTTCGGCCACGCGCGGATGCATGTCCAGCCACGCGAGGTGGAAATGTTCGCGACCGGTGCTCTTGGGCGGTGGCAGGGCGAAGTAGGCGTCGTCCAGCAACCGGGCAAGCAGGCGTTCGTCGATCCGGCCCGATGCCGCGAAGCGGCCGTCCCTGTCGAACGCTTCGCCGCGATGACGAAGACACCACGCGTCCATCAATCCGTTCGCGGGACCGGTATCGAAGCCGGTGACGCCACCGTCCGCGCCCAGCCGTGTCACGTTGGCGATGCCGCCCAGATTGAGTACGACGCGCGAACCGGCCGAGGGACGCAGTACCGTCGCGTGGAACGCCGGCACCAGCGGCGCGCCCTGGCCGCCGGCGGCCACGTCGGCGCGGCGGAAGTCGGCCACGGTATCGATGCGCGTACGCTCCGCGATCACGGAGGCGTCGCCGATCTGCAGGGTGAACGGGTGGTCTCCACCCGGGCGATGACGAATCGTCTGCCCGTGCGAACCGATGGCGACGACCTCATCGGCGCGTACGCCCGCCATGCCGAGTACGGCGTGCGCCGCCTCCGCGAAGGCCAGGCCTACGGCGACATCGAGCCGCCCATAGCGGTCGAGGTCGAGTCGCTCCTCGTCCTGCGCTACGGCGAGGATCAGCCGGCGCAGATCATCGTTCCAGGGATGCGTCAGTCCGGCGACAAGCGCCGGCGACTCGTTCTCGAAGCGGACCAGCGCGGCGTCGATGCCGTCGGCGCTGGTCCCGGAAATGAGGCCGATGTAGAGGCCGTCAGCGTTGGCCACGAATCAGTCGGTGCTTTTCGTGCCGTTGTCGGCGCGTGCAAGCCTGGTGCTGTTGTCGACCTGCTTCAGGCGGGCGAGCTGCGGACCGACCACTTCCTTCTTGAACCTGGCCAGCTGCGCGGCCGGAAGCGGCTCGGGCTTGGGCAGGGTCACCGTCTGCGGATCGCGCTGCACGTTGTTGACGCGGAATTCGTAGTGCAGATGCGGGCCGGTGGCGAGGCCGGTCATGCCGACAAAACCGATGGTGCTGCCCTGGCTGACACGCTGGCCGACGCGCAGGTTGGCGAACCTGGACATATGGCCGTAGGCAGTGCTGATCGTGGCGTTGTGCTGAATGACCACGAAGTTGCCGTAGCCGTTCATCCAGCCACGGAACTTGACGACGCCATCGCCGGCGGCGTGGATCGGCGTGCCGGTGGGCGCGGCGTAGTCCACGCCCTTGTGAGCGCGCATCTTGCCGAGGATCGGATGCATGCGGCCGGCGCTGAACTGCGAGGAGATGCGGGTGAAGTCGACCGGGATGCGCAGGAAGGAACCGGTGAGCGGGCGACCCTCCTCGCTGAAGTAGCTGTATTTGCCGTCGCCGTTCTTGTACCGGTAGGCGGTGTAACGCTTGCCCTGATTGACGAACTCGGCGGCGACGATGTCGCCTTCCCGCAGGAACGCGCCATCGCTGTACACGTCATCGTAGACGACGGTGAAGTTGTCGCCGACGCGCAGGTCCTGCACGAAGTCGATATCGAACTTGAACACCTCGGCGAGCTTCAGCACCATCGCGTTGCTCATGCCGGCCTGCGAGGCCGCGCCGAACAGCGAGCTGTCGATGACGCCGTGCGCGATGTGCTCGCGACGCTGTACGTCACGCGTCTGGGTGGTGAGCTGCGGTTTGTCGCCGTCGATACGCAGGGTGGCGATGTTGGCCTCGTCCTGATCGAAACGCACGCCCTTGAGTGTGTGGTCGGCACCGACCAGGAACTGGAACTCCTGGCCCGGCTTGATCTGGTGGAACACCTTCGCACCGCCCGCGCCGTCGATGACGTGCTGCAGGTCGGTCATCGACAGGCCCTGGGCGAGGAAGATGTCGGCAAGGGTCTGGCCGGCCTTGACCTGCACCGTCTGCCATTCCTCGATCGGGGCGATCGGCTTGATCGACGCGGGATCGATCTTGGGCAGGGCAAGCGGGACGACGGCATGCGCGAGTGAATTGGCGGTCGGTGTTCCAGGGGCCGCGGCGGGCACGGTGACGGCGGTGGCGACGATCGCCGTCTCCTTCTTCATAGCGCCGGCCCAGGCGGGGATCACGAGAGCGGACAGAATGACCAGCAGGAAAGCGGTACCGGCGAGGATCCAGCGCTCGCGGCTCCAGCTGAGCGGCTCGGCCGAGGCGTTGCGGCTGAACGACCAATGGGCACGCGTATCGTAGAAGTGCGCGTGACGGCGCTGTGCCTTGCGCCGGATTGCCTGCTTGCGAGCGCTGTGCGCTCCGCGGTTCAGATCAGCCATTGTCTTTGTAATATCCGCTCGCCCCGAGTTGTCGCGTACCATAACGGCCTCGTGTAAAGGCCGTCAACGCCTTTTCCATCAAGGCTTTGCAACGCATCGTAGGGTTAACGCACAATTAACCGCTACGGCGTCTTCACACACAAATGTGAAGGTCGCAGACCTACATACCTATAGAGAGTGAGCATGAACGAGCTGGAGCAGGCCCTGGCGCTGATCGCGCGAGGCGCGGACGAGATCATCAAGAAGGACGACCTCGAGGCACGCCTCAAGACGGGGCGCCCGCTGCGCATCAAGGCTGGCTTCGATCCAACCGCGCCCGATCTTCATATCGGCCACACGGTGCTGCTCAACAAGATGCGCCAGTTTCAGGACCTGGGGCATCAGGTCATTTTCCTGATCGGCGACTTCACCGGAATGATCGGCGACCCTACCGGCAAGAACGTGACCCGCAAGGCCCTCACCCGTGAGGATGTCCTGGCCAACGCGGAGACCTACGCCGAGCAGGTCTATAAGGTGCTGGACCGGGAGAAGACCGAACTGCGCTTCAACTCCGAGTGGTTCGGCAAGATGGGCGCGGCTGACATGATCCGGCTGGCCGCCACTCATACGGTCGCACGCATGCTCGAGCGCGATGACTTCCAGAAGCGCTACAAGTCCGAACAGCCCATCGCCATCCATGAGTTCCTGTATCCCCTGACCCAGGGCTACGACTCGGTGGCGCTGGAGGCCGATGTCGAACTGGGCGGTACCGACCAGAAGTTCAACCTGCTGATGGGCCGTGCCCTGCAGGAGCACCACGGCCAGGCGCCGCAGATCGTTCTGACCATGCCGCTGCTGGAAGGCCTGGACGGCGTCAACAAGATGTCCAAGTCCCTGGGCAACTACATCGGTATCAATGAGCCAGCCATCGACATCGTCACCAAGACTATGAAGATCGGCGACGAGCTCATGTGGCGCTGGTTCGAGCTGCTGAGTTTCGAGGTGTCGCTGGACGAGCTGACCGTCATGAAGGCGGATGTCGCCTCGGGCGCGCTCAATCCGCGCGAGGCCAAGCTTCGCCTGGCTCGGGAACTGGCGACACGTTTCCACGATGCGGCGGCGGCCGAGCAGGCGATCGCCGGCTGGAACGCGGTGGTGACCGGGCAGGGCGATACCAGTCTGCTTCCGTTGTCGGACATCGAAGCTCCGGTCGAAGGCTTCCGGCTGGCCGCTCTTCTGACCGCCGCGGGCGTCACGCCGAGCAATTCCGAGGCAAACCGGAAGATCAAGGAACGTGCGGTCCGCATCGATGGCGACGTCGTGGAGGACGCTTCCCGCGTATTCACGGCCGGATTCGAAGGCGTGCTCCAGGTTGGCAAAAGAAATTTCGCCCGTATCCGCCTGATTTAACGCGTATTTCAAAAATAATTCACGAAAGGGGGTTGCAGACCTTTCTGAAAACCGTATTATTCGCCTCCCCGCAGCGGCCCACGTCGAAAGACGAACGCTACGGCAGCTGTATCGCCTCGGCGACAACCTCGAAAAAAAGTTTCACGAGGGTGTTGACGGAAACGAAAAACGATATAGAATGGGCGGCTCACTAGGACGAAACGTCCTGACGCAGAAAGCGAAATGCTTCGGCGGTAAGCGGAAAGATCTTTGACAGTGTGCGCAGGTGAATTGTGTGGACGCCTTGCGGTGGACTGAAGTAGTCAACCAAATGCAAGTGTCCCACTAGAAACAAAGTCAGCAATGAGTTTATTTCTTGTTGGGGTTAAGCACTTCAGAAAGATAGATCATCCTCGGATGGTCGAAAACTTAAGTGAAGAGTTTGATCCTGGCTCAGATTGAACGCTGGCGGCATGCTTAACACATGCAAGTCGAACGGCAGCACAGCAGAGCTTGCTCTGTGGGTGGCGAGTGGCGGACGGGTGAGTAATGCATCGGGACCTACCCAGACGTGGGGGATAACGTAGGGAAACTTACGCTAATACCGCATACGTCCTACGGGAGAAAGCGGGGGATCGCAAGACCTCGCGCGGTTGGATGGACCGATGTGCGATTAGCTAGTTGGTAAGGTAACGGCTTACCAAGGCGACGATCGCTAGCTGGTCTGAGAGGATGATCAGCCACACTGGGACTGAGACACGGCCCAGACTCCTACGGGAGGCAGCAGTGGGGAATATTGGACAATGGGCGCAAGCCTGATCCAGCAATGCCGCGTGTGTGAAGAAGGCCCTCGGGTTGTAAAGCACTTTTATCAGGAGCGAAATCTGCAAGGTTAATACCTTTGCAGTCTGACGGTACCTGAGGAATAAGCACCGGCTAACTCCGTGCCAGCAGCCGCGGTAATACGGAGGGTGCAAGCGTTAATCGGAATTACTGGGCGTAAAGCGTGCGTAGGCGGTTCGTTAAGTCTGTTGTGAAAGCCCCGGGCTCAACCTGGGAATGGCAATGGATACTGGCGAGCTAGAGTGTGTCAGAGGATGGTGGAATTCCCGGTGTAGCGGTGAAATGCGTAGAGATCGGGAGGAACATCAGTGGCGAAGGCGGCCATCTGGGACAACACTGACGCTGAGGCACGAAAGCGTGGGGAGCAAACAGGATTAGATACCCTGGTAGTCCACGCCCTAAACGATGCGAACTGGATGTTGGTCTCAACTCGGAGATCAGTGTCGAAGCTAACGCGTTA